>NZ_FNGW01000005.1 GCF_900103615.1 Romboutsia lituseburensis DSM 797
TCTACATCTGCGTCTGCGCTTGCATCTGCGCCAGCATTTGCATCTGCATTTGCATCTGCGTTAGATTTAGAATTTGATCCTAAAATAGCATTAGGGTCTTTAATAATTTCTTCATCTATATCTGTACATGGCTTTTTAATGCATTGATTGCTATCTAGTTCTATACCTGCTTCTTCCCTAGCAGCTAATTCATTATCCTTATCTACATTATCTTTTTTTCTTAATGATCTTTTTAGTTCTAATTCTTTTTCTCTTTGTAATCTCTTTTCTTCTAACTCTTTCTCTCTCCTTGCTTTTCTTTCTTGAATTTCTTTTTTCTTTAATGCTAATTTAGCATCTAAATTATCCTTTATATCTTTCTTTACTCTTCTAACTTCTATTTCAGGTCTGCCATTGTTCATATTTTGCCTCCTATATACAGTTAGATGATTAATTATCATCTAATATATATATATTTTATATTCTTAAATTTGTTACATATAAGTATATAAAAATACTTTTTTCAACAAAAAAAGATCTATGATTATAGATCTTTTTTATAAACTAATATTTAATTTTAATAATTAACTACTTCTTCTTCAATTTCTATGATAATGGCTTCTGAATTACATTCAATAAAATTTATTATTTTTTCTTTAACACTATCACATTGAGGTGAATTTAAGGTTATTCCACAGATTCCTATTGTTATTGTTTGGTGGATATCTTGATTTTCTACTTCTGATACAGATATATTAAATGTGTTTTGTAGCTTTTTTACTATACTTTTTACTATCATTCTTTTTTCCTTAAGAGAATGAACCCAATTCGCTCTAAGTTTAATCTTTAGTATGAATATTTTCAATATAAAATCTCCTTTATATAAATTGTATTTTCCACAATACTTATTATATCTTTTTTATATTTATTTATAATCTTTCTCTACTGCTTGGGCTAGTATCTTATTTATGTTATTCATCATTGTTGTAAATTTTTGTTCACTATTTAGATAATCACATAATTTTTTGTTGCTATATACCTTTTTTTGAATTATATCTATTTTTGACATAGTTCTTTTATCTAGTTGTTGATTTCTCATTGCGAAATTTTGTATTTGAACCTGAGCTTTTCTATAATCTGTTAGTAATTTTTCGCACTCTTTGTCATTTTTTATTTCTGCCATATTTTTTTTAAAGCTCTTATATTCTTTACTATTTTTTATTTCGTTAGCTAACTTTGTAGCAGTATCATTTACTCCCATAAATACCTCCTATTTATAATATTGCAATATGAAATAGTTTATATTTTTGCAATAAAAAAGATTGAATATAATAAATTATATTCAATCTTTTTAAATTATACCTCCATTATTATAGGAAGTATCATAGGATTTCTCTTAGTTCTTTGGTATAAATATTCTTTTAAATTTTCTTTGATGTTATTTTTTAAATATGCCCATTCTTTTATGTTTCTATCTTCACATTCTCTTAAAACATCTTTAATTACATTTTTAGCACCATCCATTAAATCCTCTGACTCTCTAACATATACGAATCCCCTAGATATTATATCTGGACCTGCTAATACTTTTCCATCTTCTTTAGATATAGTTACAACAACTATCATTAATCCATCTTCAGATAAATGTTTTCTATCTCTTAATACAATATTTCCTACATCTCCAACACCTAATCCATCAACTAATACATTCCCTGTAGGTACAGTTCCTACTACCTTAGCTGAATTTCTATCTATTTCTAAAACATCTCCTGTTTTATTTACAAATATATTTTGGCTAGGCATTCCTAATTCTTCAGCTAACTCTGCATGTTTCTTTAACATTCTATATTCACCATGAGCTGGCATAAAGAACTTAGGTCTAACTAATCTATGAAGTAACTTTAACTCTTCTTGCTTTGCATGTCCTGACACGTGTATATCACTATCATCATAAACTACTTCTGCACCTTTTTCAAATAAACAATTTACAACTTTTGATATTAATTTCTCATTCCCTGGTATTGGATGAGCTGATATGATTATTAAATCTCCATTTTTTATTTCCACTTTTTTATGCTCTGAACTTGCCATTCTTGCAAGTGCAGACATAGGTTCACCTTGTGATCCTGTTGTTATTAATACTACTTCGTTGTCTTCATATCTTCCTAAATCATTTAAATCTATCAACATGTTTTCTGGTATATCTAAATATCCTAATTCACTAGCTACATTCACTACATTTATCATTGATCTTCCTGACACAGCTACTTTTCTATTGAATTTTTCCGCTGTATTTATTATTTGTTGTAGTCTGTGTATGTTAGATGCAAATGTAGCAACTATAATTCTATTATTCATAGCTTTTCTAAATAAATCGTCTAATCCTGCTCCTACCGTCTTCTCTGATAACGTTGAACCGGGTCTTTCAGCATTAGTACTATCTGCTAACATAAGTAGTACACCTTTTTTGCTTAGCTCACATATTCTATGCATATCCATAACTTCACCGTCTATCGGAGTTAAATCTATTTTAAAGTCTCCTGTATGGAATATTATACCTTGATCTGTGTGTACCGCTATAGAGCAAGCATCCGGTATACTATGATTATTTTTTATAAACTCTACATCCATGTTCCCCATTTTTATGATTTGTCTTGGGGTAACCACGTTTAGTTTAACATTATTCATCTTATGTTCTTTTAACTTGACTTGTATAAGTCCTATGCTAAGTTTTGTTCCGTATACAGGTACATTTATCTTCTTAAGTATATATGGAAGCGCTCCTATATGATCTTCATGTCCGTGTGTAATAAATATACCTTTTATTTTATCCTTATTCTTTATTAAATAAGTTACATCCGGTATAACTATGTCTACCCCTAACATATCATCATCTGGAAAACTTAGCCCAGCGTCTATTACAATGATTTCATCCTTGTACTCAACAACTGTCATATTTTTACCGACTTCATTCAGTCCACCCAGTGCCATTATCTTTATTTTATTGGCGTTTTTCTTGAACAATTGCATCATCTCCTTCTGTCTATTAAGTTTTTCCTAAAAAATATTAAAATCTAAAACACGTTCTATAGTTTAAATAATATCAAATCACGCACTCTTTACCAGTTATTATCATTGTACCATAATTTCTACTATAATTTAAGTAATATTTATAATACATTTATTGTATTATTTTGACAAAGTAATCTAATTCTGTTATTCTCTGAATATAACAAGCTTATAAGGAGGTTCTATGCGTGGAAAAACACATTGTACCATAGGTGTTTTAAGTGTAATTCAAGCTTCTTTAATATTTAATATACCTATTACAATATTTAATCTTATAATGTCTGCTTTCTTTGCAATACTTCCAGATTTAGATGAATCACATTCTATAATTTCTGATATGTTATTAAAAAAGAATGTTTCTAAATTTTTATTGAAAGCAATTATATATATAATTAATATATTAATATTCTTTGTTTCGCTAAAATTAAACAATAATTTTTATATAAGCTCAATAATTACCTTTATTGCCATAATAATTATTGAATCTAAACTTACTCATACTTTCTTAAGAAAAGTATTTTTATCATTAATATTTATACTTCTGGCTGTTTGCCTCTATTTAGTAAAAGTAAAAATCTATTTTTCTATTTTTTGTTTGATGCTGTCTACATTTCCTTGGCTCAAACATAGAAGCTTTTCACACAGCATCTTCGCTACGGTAATAATTTATTTTTTATTAAAACAAATAGAACTAATAACTAATATATACAATTTAGCCTTTTTGGGAACTATTAGTTATGCAAGTCATATATTTTTAGGTGATTTATTTACTAAATCAGGAATACCTCTTCTTTACCCTATAAGTGAGAAAAAATTTTCACTTGGATTCTTTAAAGTAGGAAGTTTTATGAGTAATATTTTAGAGATTTTATTTATTATTATCTTATTATCTTCTATAATAATATACTTGATAAAATAAAAAAGGAGCATCTCAAAATTATTTTGAGATAACTCCTTTTTTATTTAGAACAATCTTCACATAATCCATAAAATTTAACATCATGATCAAGTATCTTAAATTTATATAATTCTTGGATTTCTTTTTCTATGCTATCTAGTAAATCTTCTTTTACTTCCATTATTTTCGAACAGTTTTTACAAATAAGATGATGATGGTTATGACTATCGTCTTTGTCTAAGCATATTTCATATCTTATACACCCATCATCTAAATTAAGTTTAGATATCACCCCTACTTCATCTAACAATTGCATTGTTCTATAAACAGTTGCAAGTCCTATTTCTGGGCATTCAACTCTAACTAAATCATATATTTCTTCACTACTTAAATGTTCTGTACTATTTTTTAAAAGTATATCTACTATTGCTCTTCTCTGAGGAGTAATTTTAAACCCTGTTTCTTTCAACTTCTCTTTTAATATTTCCATTGTATTCATTCTCATATCACCCTTATTTTTTTCAATTGATAATCTTTATTAATTATTCTAATTGATAATCAACTTTTTGTCAATCATTTAGTAACCTTATTTATTATTTTCCATATATAAATTGGTGTAAAACTTTTAGATTTTCTTCTTCTTTCCATTTTACAACATACATTCCATCTCCATTAATCTGTCCTTCTTCTCGATATTGTTCTAATGGAAATTGCATTTGTTTTATATCATAACTAGCTAATTCATGAGCAGAAAAAGCTAAGTTCATAAGTTTATCTAGAGAAATATTTACTTGCACGTGTCTTAACACATTTTTCATTATCTTTGGATAATTTGTAATAGAAGTATTAGATAACTCTCTTGCTAAACTTATTAAAATCTTTCTTTGTCTTTCATCTCTCTTATATATTGTATCTAATTTTCTAATTCTTGCATAAGCTAAAGCTTGATATCCATTTAGTTTTTGAATTCCTTCAGTGTCTATATATTCTATTTTACCCTTATTTTCACCTTTCAAACCATAGCAACACTTTATAGTTTTATTTAATGATTCTAATTCTTTGTCTTTGACGTCAACTTCTACTCCACCAAGTATATCAATTACGTCAATAAATGAATTAAAATCAACTACAGCATAATCTTTTATATTTAAATTAAAATTATTATTTATTGTTTGTAAAAGTAAGTCTTCTTTTCCATATGCATAAGCATGATTTAATTTTTCATATCCCTTATCTGGAATATTAACTAATGTATCTCTTGCTAACGATGTTAGCTTTAAAGATTTATTTAAATTATCTATTGTCAGTATTACCATAGTATCAGATCTAGATGCACCTTTTGATTGTCCTCCATCTTTACCAATTAAAAGTATATTATCCACTAGTTTTTCTCTTGATGTTTCTACAAACTTCTCATCATCTAAAGCATATATATTAGTTATCATTGTTAATGATATTACTAGAGATAAAAATACACTAGTTACCTTTTTCATTTTATCACAACCTTTGTATTTATTTAGTACATATTTTCCCCTGTATCCTTAATAAATACACATTATATGATATTCCTAATATTTGATAAATTAGATATATTTACAATTTTACTTTTTTGCTTTATTTAATGCATCTTTTACAGCATCCATAATCCCATTTGAAGTGTATGTTGCTCCAGATATAGCATCTACATCCAATGTTTGGTGCTTTATTATAGATTTAGGTATTTCTTTCATAGGTAATCCATAATATGATTCATTTCTTTCATTATGGCTTATTATTTCTATTTCTTTAATTTTATTATCTTTAACGGTTACATTTAAAACTAAGTTAGGACCAAATCCATTTGCTCTTCCTTCATATATTCCATCCTCTAAATTATAATTTTCAATATTATCTTTTAACTCATTTTTGTTTATTTGTGTTATACTCTCATCATCAGATTTTATTTTTTTATTATCTTTGTACAAAATTGAAACTATCTCATTTTTAAATTCTAATATCTCATTTTTTTTAACATCAATAATGTGAAAAATCATAGTCAACAAAAATAATATAGTTAATATTCTATGGTACTTAATCCACATAGATGGTTTATTAAGGTATTTCCTTAACATCCAATTCATACCTAATAATATTGATACTATCCAACATATTGTTCCTATGTTTATACTAAATAAATCTACCGAGGAAAATATGCCATGAATCATTCCAATAATTATAAGTAGTATACCAATTAAAACATGTGACTTTTTCATATATTTGTTAAGTGATATAAGTGATTCTTTGTGTTTTGGATATATTTTTATACTTTTTCTAACTATGTATTTAGAAGAAAGCACAATACCTAGGATAACAGATATCCAAGCCATTCCTTCATTTAAAATTTTGTTTATAAGCTCCATTTTTGCCTCCACAAAGTTGATATCCTATACTAAGTATATAAAAAAACTACCTATAAATAGGTAGTTTTGTTTTTATTGTTCGTCTTCGTCGAAGTTTAATCCTTCTTCTTCCATTAATGTATTGTATACATCAACAACTATTTGATATTCTTCATCATCTTCTAAAGGAACTAATATTTCTCCTTCTTCATCTTGGTCTATTCTAAATATTAAAGCTTCTTCTGCTTCTTCTTCCTCTACTGGAACTAATATAGCATATTCTTTTCCTTCTGCTTCTAGTGTTAATATTATTTCAAATGCGCTTTCCACACCATTTTCGTCTATTAAGTTGATTATATTTTCTTGCATGTGCGTCACCTCTATTTTTTTATTTATATATATTATATATCATAAATTAATAATTTTATAGTTTTTTTAAAAATTTCTTTGTCTATCTAAATAACCTTGTAAAATTATAACTGCTGCAACCATATCTATAACACTTTTTCTATTTTCTCTTCTTACATTACCTTGAATTAAAGTTCTTTCTGCTGCAACTGTTGATAATCTCTCATCCCAATATTCTATTTTTATTCCAGTTTCTTGCTCTAATAATTCACAGAACTTTATTACCTTTTCTCCTTGAGGTCCTAATGTTCCATTCATATTTTTAGGCAATCCTGAAACTATTTTGTTTACTTGTCTTTCTTTTATTATTTCTTTTAGTGCTTCTATATCTTTTTTCTTTCCTACTCTTTTTACAGTTGTTATTCCTTGAGCTGTAAGACCCATTAAGTCACTAACTGCAACTCCTATAGTTTTATCTCCAACATCAAGTCCCATTATTCTTCCATCTAACATAATTCTCTCCTTAATAATGTGTTGTCACATCTTATATATTATAATTAACTAAATTATCTAGTATATTCTTCTAATTAACTTTTTCATTTTATTCCTGTTTTTCGTTAAATATTATCATATTTATACTTATTATTAAAAGTGGTATAAGAATATATATTGAAGTAGTAGCTGCTGCAACTATACCAGAATCATTAACTAGTAACGTAATAAAACACCCTACTATACAAGCTATAAATCCTTTAAATATAAATGGATATTTTTTAGCTATGTTTCTAAAATGCTTTGATGGTTTAAATATGAATATTGCAATTATAGCTATTCCTGCAAGCAATATATTAACCCAAGCGCTACTTTGAGCTAATTTTATATTCATTTGTATTTTTCTGCTAAATGTTTGAATTATAGCATTTGGTCCATCTAGTAATATCTGGTTTACAAAGCCTGATAAATGAGACTCACTACCTGATATTATATCTATTGCTGCAAACGCAAATACTATTGCCACACCTGCTAATCCTATAAGTATTATTTTTTTGAAATCTAGTTTAACATCAAAAACTAGTAATACTAATAATAAAAATGCCATGCACTCTGATATTGCCGCTCCAACATTAGCTCCCATTATAGGAGATGCCGTAGTTATTAATATAACGAAGCACGAAATAGCTGCTAACCACTTAGAAATCTTATTATAGTGAAGTAATACCGCTATTCCAAATATAGAACTGCCTATAACAATACCTTGATATTCATTTCCCATTCCATAATATCTTGCACCTATTATAGCATCATAACTCATTATACTATTTTTCATTAAATATGATCCTAAAATAGAATCTATAACGATAGCTAATACACTAATAACAGCAAAGTATCCCATATGCTTCAAGTCATTTTTAAATAGTTTTCGCCCGATAATATACAATATTAATGTAGTTAATACTATACCTATAACTATAGTTTCTGGAGTTTTAAAATTAAATATAGGTGCTATGAAAAATGATATAGGTAGTATAAAACCTAACTTTATAAACTCTTTTAGTATTTTAAATACTTTCTCTTTATGATGTACTCGGTCTTTAAATAAAAGTATAACCATAGCTATTACCCATGACGCTGATACAACACTTACAAAAGTATTTACTACATTTGGTCTAATCTTAGATACAGATACTATTTTTTCATATTCATCTGATACAAATTTAATATTATCATTTTTACTTATTAAATTGTATTCTTTCCCTACCATAGCTTCATTTTTAAGTCCAAAAGTATTCAGTATGTCAGCACCAACATCTAAGTTTGCAACTACACCTTCTCTTCTTGTTGTTGCTGAGCTTAATACACCTTTGCCCTCTCCATTAAACTTAATTATTGGAGAAAGTCTTCTTTTATTTTTATAGTCTAGGTCACTAGGAAAAGCACTACTTATATAAACTGTATCCTTTTCATCTATCATATCAAATACTTCTTTTAAATATTTATCGATATTCTTACCTATTTTAGACTTCATATTAGAGTAAGTTTCTTCATTAAGATTTAATCTATAATTATCTAATCTATATGTATCTCCTAAGTCTACAAATAAAACATCATTTTTTTCATAATGTTTCTTAGTTTCTTTTATTAACTTATTATAATCTGTTCTTATACCATACGGCATAGTATCATCTTTTATATTTATGTTATCAATATTTCCAGAATCAATTCTACCATATTGATCCATTGCGACTAATCCGATATTTCTATTTTTTATAAGTTCTCCATTTTCTACAATATCACTATTCCCTAAAACAGCTGTCTTAAGTCCATTTTCAGATAAAGTTTGTCCTAAAGAACCTAATGTTGATCCATATTGTCCGTTTGCAATATTTTCATTTATCGACTTGTTTATTGTTAAGTCATTTATTGACTTAGATTTTTGACCTGTTGAAGTTTCAAACAACTTTGAGCTATGATCGTCTACAGATTGAAAGTTTATATTTTGCTCTGTTGAGACATTAGCTCTTCTACCTGCACCCATGCTTGCATAAGATCTTCTATCATCTGTACCTTTATCGCCTCTTATATTCATAAGGCCTATATAACCTCTATTTTGAACTTCTTCATCTAGAGATTTTATATGCAACATACTTGCTAAATTAGTTCTATTCATATTAATAAATATAACCTTACCATTTTGATCAGCAAAGCTATACCTTGGAATCGAAATCAGAACTATCATTAATGCTAATAATGATGATACAATCTTTCTTTTCATAACATTAGCCTACTTTCTTTTTAAATAGTGTATTAATACATCTCTTATATTATAATTAACTAAATTGGTCAGGATATTCTCCTGACCAATTTTTCATTTTTATTTTAATTTTTCTTGATTTATGTCTCCAAATATTATCATATTTATACTTATTATTATTACTGGAATAAGTATATATATAGATGCAGTTGATGCAGCTACTATACCAGAATCATTGACTAATAAAGTTACTATACATCCTACCATAGATGCTACAAATCCTTTAAATAGCGCTGGATATCTTTTTGCTATATCTCTAAAATGCTTAGATGGTCTAAATATAAATACAGCGATTATAGCTATCCCTGCAAGTAATATATTAACCCATACACTAGTTTGCGCTAATTTTATATTCATCTGTATCTTTCTAGTAAATGTTTGAATTATAGCCATAGGTCCATTTAATAGTATTTGTTGAACAAACATTCCTAAATGAGATTCGCTACCTGATACTATATCTAAAAATGCAAATATAGCTACAACAGCTACTGCTGCAAAACCTAATAATATTACCTTTTTAAAATCAAGCTTCACATCATATATAAGTAATATAAATAATAAATATGCTACACATTCAGATATAGCACCTCCAACATTTGCTCCCATAGAAGGGTATGCGCTTGTTACTAATATTACTATAGATAAAACTGCTACTAACCATTTTGGTATCTTCTTATAATTTAGTAAAACTGCCAGAGCAAATACAGCACAAGCTATAGTGACTCCTTCATACTCATTTCCTACACCATAATATCTAGCACCTATTATAGCATCATAACTCATTATGTTATTTTGCATTAAAAATGTTCCAAATGCAGAGTCTATAGTTATAACTACTATAGTTATAAACGCAAAAAATCCCATTTGTTTTATATCATCATTTTTAAATAATGCTCGACCTAATATATAGAGAATTAAAGTTGTAAGTAAAATACCTGCAGTTATAGTAATAGGTTCCTTAAAGTTAAATATAGGAGCTATTAAAAACGATAGTGGCATTATTATACCTAGCTTTATAAATTCTTTTAAAATTATAAATACTTTTTCTTTGTGAGGCAGATAGTTTCTAAGTAATATTAAAATCATAGCTATTACCCAAGATGCTGAAATTACGCCTACAAAACCATTTACCACTGTAGCTCTTATGTTTGATATTGAAACTATTTTTTCAAATTCATCTAATACGTACTTTACATTATCTTCTTTTTCTACAAGGTTATATGTTCTACCTACCATAGTTTCATTTTTTAATCCAAATTCATTTAGTATATCAACTCCAACATCTAAATTGGCAACTATACCTTCTCTTCTTGTTGTTGCTGAGCTTAATATACCTTTGCTATCTCCACTAAATTTAATTATTGGAGAAAGTCTTCTTTTGTTTTTATAGTCTAAATCACTAGGGAATGCACTACTTATATAAACAGTATCATTTTCGCCTACCATATTAAATACTTCTTTTAAGTACTTATCTATATTTTTACCTATTGCATGTTTCATATTAGAATAAGTTTTTTCGTTAAGATTTAATCTATAATTATCTAATCTATATGTATCTCCTAAATCTACAAATAAAACATCATTTTCTGTATAGTATTTTTTAGTTTCATTTATTAATTTATCATAATCAGTTCTTATTCCATATGGCATAGTTGAGTCTTTTATGTTTATATCATCAACATTTCCAGCATCAATTCTACCATTATGGTCCATTGCAACTAATCCTATATTTCTATTTTTTACAATTTCTCCATTTTCTACAATATCACTGTTTCCTAAAACTGCAGTCTTAAATCCATTTTCTGATAAAGTTTGTCCTAGAGATCCTAATATTGAACCATATTGACCATTTTCAATATTTTCATTTATTGATTTATTTACTGTTAGATCATTTATTGCTTTAGCTTTTTTGCCAGTTGCAGATTCAAATATTTTGGCACTATCTTTGTCAGTAGCCTTAAAGTTTATATTTTGCTCAGTTGAGACATTTGCTCTTCCACCTGCACCCATACTAGCATATGATCTTCTATCATCAGTACCTTTATCGCCTCTTATATTCATAAGACCTACATATCCACGTTCTTGAACTTCTTTATCAAGGGATTGTATATGCAACATGCTTACTAAATTAGTTCTATTCATATTAATAAATATAACTTTGCCTTTTTCATCGGCAAAGCTATATTTAGGAACAGAAACTAGGACTACCATTAGTACTAATAATAATGATACAATCTTTTTTTTCATAAGATTGACCTACTTTCTTTTTAAATAATGTGTTATTACTTCTTCTAGTATTTCATCTCTTTCAAATTTCTTTATTACATTTCTAGCGTTTTTGTATCCAGTTATATAACTAGAATCTCCTGAAAGAAGGTATCCAATAATTTGATTTATTGGATTATACCCTTTTTCAAGTAATGCCTCATATACAAAATCAATGCTTTCTGAAACGCTCATTTTATCAGCTAATGCGCCTTCAAATTTCATTGTATAGTCTAAATCTTTATCCATGTTAAAACCCCCTTAAGTAATTAATTATTTTACTTGTGATTTAACAACCTCTTTTGCATGATTTAATGCATCATCAAGTTTTGTTACTTCTGGTGCTCCAGCTTGAGCCATATTAGGTCTTCCTCCGCCTTTTCCACCAGCTATCATTGCAACTTCCTTAACTATGTTACCTGAGTGTATTCCTTTAGCTAAAACATCTTGTGAAGCTGTAACTACAAAGTTTAATTTATCATCAGCTGCATTACCTAAAACTACTACTCCTGAAGCTAATTTATCTCTTAACTTATCTGCTACTTCTTTTAATGTGTTCATATCCATGCCTTCAAATTTAGCACAAACAACATTAACTCCATTTACATCTTCTTTAGAGTCTAAAACAGATTCTATTGATTGTAAACTCATTTGAGTTTTTAATTCATGTAGTTCCTTGCCTAAGTTTTTATTTTCTTCTAATAAAGATACTACTCTTTGAACTAAACTATCTTCTTTTGTTTTTAAACTTGAAGATACATTAGATATTAGGGCTTCTCTTTCATTTAAGTAGTTATATACAGCTTTTCCTGTTATTGCTTCTATTCTTCTTACTCCAGCTGCTACTCCACCTTCAGATAATATTTTAAACATACCTATTTGAGAAGTATTAGTTAAGTGAGTTCCACCACAAAGTTCTATAGAGAAGTCTCCCATAGAAACAACTCTTACTTCATTACCATACTTTTCGCCAAATAGAGCCATAGCTCCTTTTTCTCTAGCATCATTTATATTCATATTTTCAGAGTTTATTTCTAAAGATGCAAGTATTGCGTCATTTACCTTTTCCTCTATAAGCTTTAATTCATCTTTTGTTATAGCTTCAAAGTGTGTAACGTCAAATCTTAATCTTTCTGGAGTAACAAGCGAACCTGCTTGGTTAACATGATCTCCTAATACATCTTTTAATACTCTATGAAGTATATGAGTTGCACTATGATTTCTAGCTGATGCCATTCTTATTTCTTTATTAACTAAAGTATTTAATTTTTCTCCAGTGTTAACTTTTCCACTCTTTATAACACCTACGTGCTTTATAGTATTATTTGCACCTTTTTTAGTATCTATTACTTCTATTTCTATATCTTCTGCTTCATTTGTAAGAAGTCCGCAATCTCCTGCTTGACCTCCTCCTTCTGGATAGAAAGTTGTTTTATCTAAAACTATAACAACTTTTTCTCCTGCCTCTGCAGATTCAACTATTTCATTATCTTTAACAATAGCTTTTACTATCCCTGATGCATTTAACTCTTTATATCCATCAAATTCACTAGCTACTGATTCGTCTAACTTTGATAATGGATCTTCTTTCCAACTTTCACCATCCATATTTCCTCTGGCACTTCTTGCTCTTTCTCTTTGCTTATCCATTTCTTCATTAAAAGATTCTTCATTTAAAGATAAGTTTTCTTCTTCTAAAATTTCCTTAGTTAAATCTATAGGGAATCCATAAGTATCGTATAATTTAAATGCATTTTCTCCGCTTAAAGTAGTTTCTCCATTTGATTTTAACTCTTTTATATATCCTGCAAGTATATCCATACCTTGCTCTATTGTTTCATTAAACTTTTCTTCTTCTATTCTTATAACTTTTTTAATATAGCTTTCTTTTTCAACTAATTCTGGGTAAGCTTCTCCACTTACTTTTATAACTTCATCAACTAATTTATATAAGAAGTTTTCTTTTATTCCTAATAATTTTCCATGTCTTGCAGCTCTTCTTAATAATCTTCTAAGAACGTATCCTCTACCTTCATTTGATGGAAGTACCCCATCTGCTACTAAGAAACTTACAGCTCTTATATGGTCTGTTATTATTCTTATTGATACATCCGTTTTACCACCTTTGCCATATTCAACACCTGCCATTTTTTCAACAGTGCTTAATATGTGTCTTATAGTATCTACATCAAATATAGTATCTACACCTTGCATTATACAAGCTATTCTTTCAAGTCCCATACCAGTATCTATATTCTTATGTTCTAACTGACCATAATTTCCTTCTTCGTCTCTGTTAAACTGAGTAAATACATGGTTCCAGAATTCTAAGTATCTATCACAATCACATCCTGGTTTACAGTCTGGATTATCACATCCATATTCAGGTCCTCTATCAAAATGTATTTCAGAACATGGTCCACAAGGTCCTATACCTATTTCCCAGAAGTTATCATCTTTACCTAGTCTAACTAATCTTTCTTCTGGGAATCCCATTTCTTTTGCCCATAAATCATATGAGTCATCATCTTCTTCATACACTGTTACCCATATTTTATCTTCTGGTATGTTTAAATGTTCTGTAACAAATTCCCATCCCCATCTTATAGATTCTCTTTTAAAGTAATCTCCAAATGAGAAGTTCCCTAACATTTCAAAGAAAGTACCATGTCTAGCTGTCTTTCCTACGTTTTCAATATCACCAGTCCTTATACATTTTTGGCATGTAGTCATTCTTTTACTTGGTGGTACTTCAACACCTGCAAAATAATTTTTAAGTGGTGCCATTCCTGAGTTTATAAGTAATAAACTTTTATCATTGTGTGGTACTAAAGAAGCACTTTCTTTTACGTAATGTTCTTTAGATTCGAAAAATTTTAGAAATTTACTTCTTATTTCGTTTAATCCCATTTGTTGCATTTTTAAATTCCTCCTAAATGTTCAATTCTTTTATTTTTTAATAAAATTATATTAAAAAACCCCGCGCCTATAAAAAACTTATAGGGGCGAGGATTATATTCGCGGTACCACCCTAATTATCATGAAAAACACGATATCTTCGGAAAACCTTAGCTATAACGTAACTACCGTCAATCCATACTATTATTTCAAGATTGATACTCAAAGACTGCTTCAACTATTTTATTCTAAGGGCTTACACCAATTCCCTCTCTCTGTAAGACATCAAATAATTTACTACTTCTCATCATTGTATTTAAAGTTAATTTTATTTTCAGTTAAGTTATATATGTTATATTACTAAATTTTATATAATTAATCAATACCATAATTATATAGATTTTAAACTTTATTTTAAATTTAAAGGTAAAATATAGTTTATTTGTATTTTAAAATTATGATTTTTATTTAATTAGCAGATTATTCCTCCACCTATTACGATGTCTCCATCATACATAACAACAGACTGACCTTTTGTTATAGCTCTTTGAGGTTCTTCAAATACTATCTTTATTTTATTTTCATCAATTTTATATACAGTAGCTGGAGATGGTTTAGCTGAATATCTTATTTTAGCTTGTACTTTTATTGGTCCGTTTATTTCATCAAATGGAATAAAGTTAACGTCTTTAGCTATAACCACTTTATTAAATAAATTTTCATTATCACCTAAAACAACAGTATTTTTCTTAGCATTTATATCAACTACAAACATAGGTTTACCAAATGCTATTCCTAGTCCTTTTCTTTGACCTATTGTGTAATTTACTATTCCTTTATGCTTTCCTAATACATTGCCTTTAGTATCTACAAAATAACCTTCTTCAATTCTTTTTTTAGAGTGTTTTTTTACATATCCAGCATAATCATTATCTTTTACGAAACATATCTCTTGACTATCTGGTTTATTGTGTACATCTATTCCTATTTCTTTAGCAATCTCTCTTACTCTTTCTTTTTCATAGTCTCCTATTGGAAGTAACGTATGCTCTAACTGTTCTTGAGTTAAATTATACAGCGCATAAGTTTGATCTTTTTTGTCTGTAACAGATTTTTTTAATAAATATCTTCCTGTTTCTTCATCTTTTTCAATTTTAGCGTAGTGACCTGTTGCCACATAATCACATCCTATTTGACGTGCCTTATTGAAAAAATCATTAAACTTTATATGCTTATTACAAGCTATACATGGATTAGGAGTTCTTCCATTTAAATATTCATCTATAAAAGGTTCTATTACCTTCTCCTTAAATACTTCACTGAAATTTAATACATAAAAAGGTATACCTATTCTATCAGCAACTTTTCTTGCGTCTTCTACAGCTGCTAATGAACAACATCCACCTTCATTTTCTATTAATTCATCATCATCATCTTGCCAAAGCTTCATAGTAACACCTATTACATCATATCCTTGTTCTTTTAATAAATATGCTGCAACAGAACTATCTACTCCACCACTCATACCGATCATTACTTTTTTTTTCATGTCATCACCTCGTTCTTTATATTCTAATATTATATATATTTTACATTATTTTTAAAAGTATAAACTTAAAATGATTTTAAGTTTGATAATTATTTTTTATATTATTTTCAGCTTTATAATAACAGAATATCCCTTTTGAGTATATACTCAAAAGGGATATTTTAACCGCTTAATTATTTTTAGGCTTCTTCTTCCTCTATATCATGGTGATGATCATGATCATCATCTATCACTACACCATCTAATTCTGGTATGTGAATATTGTTCTTTTTAGCATAATCTATTAATGCTGCTTTTATTGCTTGCTCAGCTAAAACTGAACAGTGCATTTTAACTGGTGGTAAACCATCTAAAGCTTCTGCAACGGCTTTATTAGTTACTTCTAGTGCTTCATGTATAGTTTTTCCTTTAACCATTTCTGTAGCCATTGAAGAACTTGCTATAGCTGATCCACATCCAAATGTTTTAAATTTAACATCTTTTATTATTTCATTTTCTATATCAAGATATATTCTCATTATATCTCCACATTTAGCATTTCCTACTTCTCCAATTCCACTAGCATTATCTATTTCCCCAACATTTCTTGGATTCATGAAATGTTCCATAACTTTATCACTGTATTGCATAACCTAATCCTCCTTAAATATTCTTGATATTTAATCTATCTAAATCGTATATTAATTTCAATTTACTTCTTGATTGATATATACCTAAATTATATATACCTTAATCAATTTTTTTATTTATTTTTCATAGCTTGATCATATAATGGAGACATACTTCTTAGTCTTTCTATAACTGCTGGTAAATGTTCTATTATATAATCTATATCATCCTCAGTTGTAAAATCACCTATTGTAAGTCTAAGTGATCCATGAGCTATCTCATGTGGTAATCCTATTGCCATTAAAACGTGTGATGGATCTAAAGATCCTGATGTACAGGCAGAACCACTAGATGCAGCTATACCTAACATGTCTAGAAGTAATAATATACCTTCTCCTTCTATAAATTCAAATGAGAAGTTAACATTACCTGGTAATCTATCATCTAAGCTACCATTTACTCTTGTATAAGGTATTTTTTCTAATATTTGATTTATTAATTTTGCTCTTAGCTCTGTAAGGTTCTTAACATGATTTTCCATATTAGATTTTGCTATTTCAGCAGCTTTTCCATATCCTACTATTGATGGTATATTTTCAGTTCCTGCTCTTCTTCTTCTTTCTTGAGCTCCACCATGTACAAATGTGTGTAATTTTGTTCCTGTTTTTATATATAAAGCCCCTATCCCTTTAGGTCCATATATTTTATGAGAAGACATACTCATTAAATCTACATCTAATTCTTTAACATCTATAGGAATATTTCCAGCAGCTTGAACTGCATCAGTATGGAATAATACCTTATGCTTTTTAGCGATTTTAGCTATTTCTGCTATAGGCTGTACAGTACCAATTTCATTATTTGCAAACATTATACTTATTAATATTGTATTATCTTTTATAGCAGCTTCTAGTTGTTCTAAACTAACTTTACCCTCACTATCAACATCTAAATAAGTTACTTCAAATCCGTGGTGCTTTTCTAAGTATTCACATGTATGAAGTATACCATGATGTTCTATTTTTGATGTTATTATATGATTTCCTTTTTCTCTATGCGCAAAAGCAACTCCTTCTAACGCCCAGTTATCACTTTCTGTTCCACCTGCTGTGAAATATATTTCACTTGGTTTAGCATTTACAAGATTTGCTACTTGTTCTCTAGCTTTATCTAAAGCATTTTTTGCTTCTCTTCCGAATGTATGAAAACTAGATGCATTTCCAAAATAATCTGTTAAATATGGCATCATTGCATCTAATACTTCTTTTTTAACAGGAGTTGTCGCAGAATAATCCATATATAATCTTCTTTTTTCCATTTCTATCGTCTCCCTATCTACTTTATAATTAAATTTGTTATATCATTTTCTAGTTTGTTTTTATTGTAGTCATTTATCATGTCTTGAAGAGTAATAGAGTGTATTACATCCTCTATTCCCTTTTTCATTCTTTCCCAAACTACTTTCGTTACACATACGTCTGAATTTTCACATATATCTTCATCTAATACACAATCTGATAAAGATACTGGACCTTCTAAAACTACTAGTATATCACCTACAGTAATATCTTTAGGTTCTTTAGCTAATAGATACCCTCCTTGAGCACCTCTTACACTTTTAACTAGTCCAGATTTTTTCAAAGACGAAAATATTTGTTCTAAATATTGGTCAGAGATACTTTGCTTTTTAGCAATATATTTTAAGGGTACAGGACCACTTTCTTGATTTAATGACAATTCAAACATAGCCTTAAGTCCATACCTACCTTTAGTCGATAGTTTCATATTTTATCACCCTTCACTTTGAAATCTAATCCTTACTAAATTAGTAGGAATTATCTTCAATATCATTTTATGATATCCTACTAATTTTGTCAACATTAAATCCATACTATTTTACTAGGTTTTAAATTCATAGATATTTTACTTATTTTTTCACTGACTTATTATACTTAGTTTCATTTAATTTATACCAACTTAATAGGTTCTTAAACATAAAATTACACTTTCTAAATCAGTTTCATAAAAAATAACTCTTTCTATTTATATAAATAGAAAGAGTTATTTTTTAAAGAGCAGATGCTCCTAAAATCCCTGCATCATTTTTAAATTCTGCAATTACTATATCTCCTATATTTCCCTCTTTAAATGGAAGATGTTTTTTAACTTTATCATTTAGCCCATTAAGCATTATATCACTAGCATTTGAAACTCCTCCGCCTATAGATATAACCTGAGGATCTATAAAATTAACTATGTTAGCAAGCCCCATAGCTAAGTATTTTTTAAATCTATCTACAACTTCGATTGCAACGCTATCATCTTCTCTATATGCATCAAATACCATTTTAGCTGTTATATTATTTAAATTACCTTCTGCATATTCAATTATTTTTGTTGTTTTGCCTTCTTCAGCTAATTTTTGAGCATACTTTATTATAGCAGTTGCTGAGCAAAACGTTTCAAAACATCCATTATTCCCACAATTACAATCAAAGTAATTCGTAGATAACATCATATGACCGATTTCAGCACCTATACCATTAGCACCTGTTATAAGCTTACCATTTATAATAATACCTCCGCCTATTCCAGTTCCTAGCGTTATCATAACTCCACTTTCATAACCCCTCATACTTCCATACGAAAATTCAGCAAGTGCTGCTACATTAGCATCATTACCTATCGAAACCTTAGTCCCTTTAAATTTTTCTTCTAAAATTGGAACTATTAAAGAATTTTTTAATCCTAAATTCACACAAGTTACAGCCCCCTCATTTGTAACTACGCCAGGTATACCTATACCTATATTACTTACAGATTTAATATCTATATTATTTTGAGATAGAATATCTTCAACTAAATCAGCTATATCTTGAGATAATCCTTCAACCCCACGTTCACAATTTGTTTCTTTGCTCATTTTGCTAATTATCTGACCATCTTTTACGATTCCAGCTTTTATACTCATTCCACCTACATCTATTCCTATTTTATACATAATCTCCTCCTAAAATTTCCCTAATTATTTATCGATATGTTGTTTAAAAAAAATGTTTTCTACAACATATAAAATTATACCTTATATAGATATTTTTTTCACTAAATTTTAAACAAAAAAATAAAGCACTAAAACATAAGTTTTGTGCTTTATTTTTATTTAAATTTCACAATTATCTATAGCAAATACTCCACTTTCCTAACTCTTTAAATCCTATTTTTTTATATATCTTGCCCGCTTGTTGGTTATCATAAAATAAACAAGGTATTTTATTCTCACCCAAAAGTTCTTTGCATATTTTTATTATACATCTAGTAGCATATCCATTATTCCTATAATCCGGATGAGTTCCTACACCAACAATCATTGCATGAGTATGATTTTCAGACGTACTTTTAGCCATCGCAACTACTTGTCTGTTAATTTCTACACAATATCCTCTTCCTGATTTTAAACCATTTTTGATATTTTCTGCACTAGTTATTTCAAACTCTTCTATAGATTCATATAACCTTACTACTTTATTTATATTTCCAAATCTTATTTTCTTTATTTTAACTTTCATTTCATTTTCGTTTAAATCATTCATATTTTCAAGTTTACAAAAATTAACAATCCTTTTTTTGCTTAAATTAAGTTTTGATTCTAGCGCCTCAATACACCATGTTTTCCCACTTATTTCACTATAATTCAATCTATTTATAATTTTGGCAAATGCACTAACATCAAATATATCATAAGAATAAAATGTTAAAAACTCAAAGTATTTCACTAACACCCCTTCTATGCAACCATTATTTTTTATATTCCCCCATATATTAAAAAAGTAATTATCATAACCATACCTTTCTATGTCACCTATTATAAGTAAATTAAATTCTGGTTCTTTGTTTAAATACTCCATAAGCTCATTGTGATGGCTATTATCTAGCTTTACAATCATAAAACTTCCCCCTGATATAAAATTCAAAATTTAAACTCTACCTCAACTTTTATAATTTAAATTGTGTATTTTAAGTTTTATAATATTTTATTAATAATCTACAGTCATTTATGAATATTTTTATATTATCTTTTTTATTATTTTAATTGCTTTCATTTAAATATTGCAAATATTTTTTTATATTTTGTTCTGTTTTATTATTTTGTGGTTTATAATACTCACTGTTTTTTATGTTATCTGGTAAGTATTGTTGTTTAATATAATTATTTTTAAAATCATGAGGATATTTATATTCTAAACCTCTTCCTAAATCTTTAGCTCCTTTATAATGTGCATCTTTTATGTGATTTGGTATATCCATGATAAATTCATTTTCTAACTCATCTAAAGCATTTGATATGGCTAAATACGCTGAGTTAGACTTTGGTGATGTAGCTAAAAGGAGTGTCGCTTGTGCTAAAGGTATCTTAGCTTCAGGAAATCCAATTTGCATTGCACTATCTACGCATGCTTTTACAATAACTATAGCATTTGGATAAGCTAGCCCTACATCTTCACTTGCTATAACTAAAAGCCTTCTACAGATACTTATCAAGTCTTCCCCTTTTATAAGCCTCGCTAAATAATGTATTGCAGCTTGTGGATCACTACCTCTTATAGATTTTTGAAATGCACTCAATATATCGTAATGACTATCTCCATCTCTATCATAATTTAGTATTTTATTAAATGTATTTTTCTTTACATTTTCAGGTGTAATATCTACAATGTTATTTACGTTAGGTCTTGTTGAATAAACAACCATTTCTAATGTATTTAGAGCCTTTCTCATATCTCCATCACTTACTCTAGCTATATCCATTAATGCATCTTCCGTATAATTTATATCTATATAACTATCTTCTTTTAAAATTTCTACTGCTCGTTTTAATCCTCTTGCGATTTCTATATCACTTATTGGTTTAAATTCAAATATACTAGATCTACTTAAAAGAGCTTTATATACATAATGGTAAGGATTCTCTGTGGTACTTGCTATTAAAGTTATTTTACCATTTTCCATAAACTCTAATATAGATTGTTGTTGTTTTTTATTAAAGCTTTGTATTTCATCTATATACAATAAAATGCCACCTAGGCTGTTTATAGTGTCGAGTTGAGATATAACTTTTTTAACATCATCCAAAGATGAATTTGTTGCATTTATCTTATAAAAATTTTTATTACTCTCCTTAGCTATTATTTCTGCTATAGTTGTTTTACCAACCCCAGGAGGACCAAAAAATATCATATTAGGCAAAAAAGATGATTTAATTATTCTATTTAAAATTTTATCATTCCCGATAATATGGCTTTGTCCCACTACCTCATCTATATTTGTTGGCCTTATTTTATCAGCTAAAGGCATAATATCACTCCTTTAATTTTTCTGAAAAATCATAACAATGAAATAAAAGGTATCTATATTTATATAGATACCTTTTTATAAAAATTTGCATTTATTAATGATTATTCTTTATTTTGTTTAATTCGTCTATAAGTTTATCGTTAAGTATCTTTATATGTGTACCCTTCATTCCTAAAGATCTCGATTCTATAACTCCAGCACTTTCAAATTTTCTTAATGCATTTACTATAACAGATCTAGTTATACCAACTCTATCAGCTATCTTGCTAGCAACAAGTAAGCCTTCTCTTCCATCTAGTTCTTCAAATATATGCTCTACAGCTTCTAATTCAGAATAAGATAAAGTTCCTATAGCCATTTGAACTACAGCTTTTCTTCTCATTTCTTCTTCTAATTCTTCACCTATTGCTCTTAATATTTCAAGACCGACAACGGTTGCACTATACTCAGCTATAACTAAATCATCATCTGTGAAAAGTTCATCATATCTTGATAAAACTAAAGTTCCTAATCTTTGACCACTACCTAATATAGGTACTATAGTAGTGTTTTTATGAGTTCTATCTCTCTCATCTGGGAATAAATTTAATAAATCATCTCCAGTTAAATTTTCTTTAGTTTCAGATATTTTTAACATATTTTTAGTGTATTCTTCTGGAAACTTCTTTTGCTTTGTATTTTCTTCAACAACAACCGAGCTGTCCATTTCATCATGAAGATATAATCCTAATACTTTCCCTTTAGAACTTAAAATATATGTATTAGCATTTAAAACTTCTCCTAATGATCCAGCTAATAAATCAAAAGACACATTACTTCCACCACTTGTTTGTAGTGTTTTATTTATCTTTCTCGTTTTTTGTAATACTTCACTTGCCATTTATAATTCATCTCCTCATGTAAATTAGCCTTCTAAGCTTATATATTCACATCTATCTATTTAAATATTTTCCCTACATTGTACTAATTGTGCAATTGCAATCTTATCACAATTTTACCCCTTTTTCAATACAATATCTGTTATTTTTCTAATTTTCGATATTTTCTTTCACTGATTCATCTTTAGCCTCTAATTCATCATCTTTTCCATGCTGTTTGTGGCATTCTTTATCTGAACAAATTATCTTTGTATCACTCTTTGTTACCTTTTCTATCATATATGATCCACAATGCTTACAAGTATCACCTGTAGGCTTATTCCATGCTACAAAATCACATTCTGGGTAATTAGAACATCCATAAAAGGCCTTGCCCCTTTTAGACTTTCTAAGTATTATATCTCCATCATGACACTTTGGACATTTTACACCTATTTTGTTAACCAATGGTTTAGTAGTTTTACATTCTGGATAATTTTTGCAAGCCATAAATTTTCCAAATCTACCATACTTAATAACCATGTTTTCTCCACAGTTTTCACAAATTTCATCAGTTTCTTCATCCATATTTATTTTTTCTATACTTTCCTTAGCTATCTCTATAGCTTCTTTTAATGGTTCATATGCTTCTGAAACAACTTGCTTCCACTCTATACTTCCTTCTTCAATTTCATCTAATTTATTTTCCATTTGAGCCGTAAAATCAACATCTATAAATTTTTGGAAGTTATTCTCTAATATTTCAGTTACTATTATACCAAGTTCTGTAGGACATAAACTAGTGCCTTGCTTTTCAACATATTCTCTATTTAATATAGTTGCAATTGTTGGAGCGTAAGTACTTGGTCTACCTATACCTAATTCTTCTAATGTTTTAACTAAACTTGCCTCTGTGAATCTTGCAGGTGGCTGAGTAAAATGTTGGTTAGGTAATATATCTTTTACATCTAAAATATCCCCTTCATTTATAGCAGGAAGTATTCTATCTTCTCTATCAGTAAAGTTATATATTTTCGTATATCCATCAAATTTCATCTTTGAACCAGTAGCTTTAAATGTATATTCTCCTATTTTACATTCTAGATTTAAAATATCAAATACAGAGTCTTCCATTTGACTTGCAACAAACCTTCTCCATATTAAATTATACAGTTTATACTGATCTCTAGTTAAATAGCTTTTTATACTATCAGGTGTTTTATCTACATATGTCGGTCTAATAGCCTCATGTGCATCTTGAACTTTTTTAGTCTCTTTTTTTTCTTTTTTTTCATTTGCATTTTTATAGTAGTTTTCTCCTATTTCATCTAGAATATATCCTTTTGCCTTTTCCTTAGCTTCCTCAGATATTCTCTTTGAGTCAGTTCTTATATAAGAGATAAGACCTACAGTTTCTTTATCTATATCAATACCTTCATATAATTCTTGAGCTACACTCATAGTTTTCTTAGTTGTAAAAGATAACTTATTTGCAGCTTCTTGTTGTAGCATACTTGTTGTAAATGGTTTAGGAGCTGATTTTCTTCTTGATTTAGATTCTATGGATACTACATCTAAACTCTTATTCTCTATATCTTTTAAGATTTTATTTACAGTTTCCTCATTTTCTATTTCTACTTTTTCGCTACCTTTACCATAAAACTTTAAACTTATATCTTCATCAGAATTGGTTTTAGCTTCTAGCTCTATTGTCCAATACTCCTTAGGAATAAATGCTTTTATCTCTTTCTCTCTATCACATATTAGCTTTGTAGTTACAGACTGAACTCTACCTGCACTAAGCCCTTTTCTTACCTTTTGCCATAGTATTGGACTTATTTGATATCCTAATAATCTATCTAATACTCTTCTAGCTTGCTGTGCATCTACTAAGCTTATATCTATATTTCTAGGGCTTTTTATCGCCTTTTTAATAGCATCTTTTGTTATTTCATTAAATTCTATCCTACAATCTTCACTTTCATCTAAACTTAATATGTGAGCTAAATGCCATGAAATAGCCTCCCCTTCTCTATCGGGGTCAGTTGCCAGATAAACTTTTTTTGATTTTTTAGCTTCTTTCTTTAACTCTTTTATTACATCGCCTTTTCCTCGTATATTAATATATTGAGGTTCGAAATTATTTTCTATATCTACACCTAACTTACTTTTAGGTAAATCTCTAATATGTCCTACTGAAGCTTTTACAGTATAGTGACTTTTTCCTAAAAATTTTTCTATGGTTTTAGCTTTCGCAGGCGATTCCACGATGACTAATGTTTTGGCCATAAACCACACACCCCCACTACTTATGTTATTTATACATTTAAACTGTACGTTTTATTATTCATTTCTATTAATACATCTTTTAAGACCAATTCGCTTAATATTGCATTTACAGATTTTATTTCCATTCTAGTATTATCACAAATTTCATCTATATGCAAGACACCTTGTTTTTTTATAGTATCTATTATTTGAATACTTTCCTTATTTAAACCAGTATTTTCATAATTTTTTAAATTTTCTTCCTGTTTTATATTAAGTATTTCGTATTCATTCAAAATATCCTCTATATTATTTATAAGTATTGCACCTTCTTTTATAATCTTGTTACATCCTTCACTCATAAAAGAGTTTATATTCCCTGGTATAGCAAATACGTTTTTGCCTTGTTCTAAGGCAAAATCAACAGTAATTAAAGCTCCACTTTTTTTAGCCGCTTCCACTACAATTACTCCGTCACTTATACCACTTATTATACGATTTCTATTAGCATAATTACTTGGAAATATTTTAGAATTTATATTGTAATCAGATAATATAAGTCCTCCATCCTCTAATATTTTATTAGCTAAATAAATATTTTTTTTAGGTAATATATTATTAACAGGTGAACCTAATACTGCTATAGTTTTACCATTACCTCCTATACAACTCATATGAGCATAAGAGTCTATCCCAATAGCTAATCCACTAATTATATTTATTCCTAAATTTGAAAGAGATTTTCCAATTGATTTTGCACAATTTATTCCATAGGTTGTTGCTTTTCTTGAACCTACCATTGCTAAGTTAAAATTTTTATTTACTAAACTTATATCTCCTTTATAAAATAATATACTTGGAGCATTGTGTATATATTTTAAGTTTTCAGGATAACCTTTTTCTTCAATACATATATATTCTACATTTTCTTTTTTAAGATTATTTTTTATTTCATCTAAAAAAGTTAGACTTTTATATTTTACTATATTTTGTTTTATTTTCAAGTTTATATTTTTCAAATCATAGATTTCTTTATCACTTAAATGAATTAAAGCTTCTATATTATTTATATTTTCTTTTATTATTTGTATATTTTTATTCGTAATACCTTCTATTGAGTTCAACCATAAGTATGCATCTCTTTTATTCATTTTTCAACTCCTTATTTAAAGTAAGTATAATAAGCTTTCCTAAAAGAAAAAGCTTCCATAATATGATTAGAACTTATACTCATTTCATTTTCTAAATCTGCTATAGTTCTTGCCACTTTTAATAGTTTTGTGTAACTTCTATTACTAAGTTTATATTTATTTAAAATTATTTTTATAGTATTTAGTGCTTCTTTATTTAAATTACAATAGTCTAAAAGTTTAGATGATTTCATTTCATCATTAGTTTTTATTGATTCATTTCTAAATCTATCATTTTGGATATCTCTAGCATTTTGTACTCTTTTTCTAATTGAGTTTGAACTCTCTGATTTCTTTCTATTATTTAACTCATCATATGAAACAGAATTTACTTCTATAAATATGTCAAATCTATCTAAAAGAGGACCTGAAATTTTATTTCTATATCTATCTATATCATAACTTCTGCAATTACATTCATTTTCAGACATATAATATCCACATGGACATGGATTCATAGCACCTATTAATAGTATATTGCATGGATATTTTATATTTTGTCTTACTCTAGATATATTTATATATTTATCTTCTATTGGTTGCCTTAGAGTTTCTAAAATACGTCTATCAAATTCTGCGATTTCATCTAAAAATAAAACTCCATTATGTGATAAAACCACTTCTCCTGGAGATGCATTTATCCCACCTCCTATTAACGATTGTCTCGTAGATGTATGATGTGGAGATCTGAATGGTCTTTTATATATAATTCCTTCATTTTCACATATAAGGCCTGATGCACTATATATTTTACTAACTTCTATCATTTCTTCTTTATCTAACTGTGGAAGTATTGTTCTAATTCTTTTAGCTATCATAGTTTTGCCTGATCCTGGAGGGCCAATCATAAGTAAATTATGATTTCCTGCTGCAGCAATTTCTGCACCTCTTTTAACAAAATAGTTACCTTTTACATCTTCAAAATCTTCATCGTATATTTTACTTTCTGAATCTAGGCTATGATCATAATCTTTCTTATTGTTTAATATTTCATTTAACTTAACTATTTTCCTTTCATTTAATATATCTATACAATCCTTTAGTGATTTTATAGGTATTAGCTCTATATCATCTACAAAGGAGCTTTCTAATATATTATCTATAGGTAAAAAAATTCGTTTTAAACCATCTTTTTTAGCTGAAATTACTATAGGTAAAATTCCCTTTACCTTCCTAACATTACCATCTAAAGATAATTCTCCTATAAATAGGCTTTCATCTAAATACGTTTGATTCTTTTTTATTAATTTCCTTAAAATCCCTATCGCTATAGGCAAGTCAAAAAAAGAACCTTCTTTTTTCATATCCGCTGGAGATAGGTTTACTACAATTCTAGAATTTGGAAAATTATATTCACTATTTATTATTGCAGATTTAACTCTATCTCTAGATTCTTTAACCTCTGTACTAGCTAAACCTACTATATTAAAGCAAGGAAGTCCATTTGCAATATCTACTTCAACTTTTATTAAATGACTTTCTATACCTATTAAATTACTTGAATTAATAACACTTAACATATCTTCCTCCCTAAAAAGCATTCTCTATGTGATTTATTTTTTTTTCATTTAAGTAAATTTCTATAACGTCAAATCTAATTTTTTTATTATGTAGATTATTTTGTAAAATATAATAATTTGCTGTATTTAGTATTTTTTTTATTTTTTTATAATTAACAGCTTCAGCTGGATATCCATATCTAATATTCGTCCTTGCCTTAACTTCTACAAATATAATTTCATCATCTAAACTACTTATAATATCTATTTCACCGGTCTTTATTCTATAATTTAATTCAATTATATTAATACCTTTATCTTCTAAATACTTACTTGCAATTGCTTCTCCCAAATCACCTTTTTCTTTATTATTCATATATATCACCTATTTTGAACTTTTTTTGAAGTATTGCCCCCTGTATATTGATATATACAATATTTGTTTTTATAATTGATATTTTTATACTTTGATATTAATATTTATATAGAGTGGAAGGGGTGAAAATATATGAGTAGAGTTACAAAACGTAAGAAAAAAAAATCTAAATCTATAGCTAAAGTATTATTTATTCTTTTAATATCATTGCTAGTTATATTACTTTTATTTCTTATATTTTTAATAATAAATATAACTAAAATAGATAGTGAAATTTCTAATTTTAATGAAGGTACTAAAAATGATAAAGTAATAAGCAGTAATTCAATATCTCCAAATTCTATAAATATAAATTTAAGTGTAATGGGAGATATTATGGCTCATAATCCCCAACTAAAAGCACAGTATAACAAAGATACAAACACATATGATTTTAACAATAACTTTAAATATGTTACACCTTACATAAATAATTCTGACTTAGCTATTGCTAATTTAGAAACTACATTGGCAGGCCCATCCATGCCTTATACTTCATATCCTACATTTAATTCGCCGGATACTTTAGTTGATGCTATAAAAAACTCAGGAATTGATATCGTCTCAACCATAAATAATCATACTTTTGATAAGGGGGATTTAGGATTAGAGAGAACTTTAAAAGTTTGCAAAGAGAAAGGATTAGAAACAATAGGGACCGTTGAAAGTGTATATGATAAAAATTATATAAAAAAAGATGTTTCTGGAATAAACCTCGGAATAACAGCTTTTTCTTATGGCAGCGTTAGCAATAATTCAAAGTCTGTTAATGGAATTGAAGTGTCAAATAAATCAAAAGATAAAATGAATGTATTTGATATGGTTGATGTAAATAGTGCATTTAATACTATAAAAATACAATTAGATAATATTAAGGATACTGATTTACAGATAGTAGTTTTGCATTGGGGTAACGAATACCAGAGAATTCCAAGTAAATTCCAAACAACTTTAGCTCAAATGCTTTGCAATTATGGTGTAGATATTATAGTGGGGTCTCACCCTCACGTAGTTCAACCTATTGAGCTAATCAATTCTTATAATAATGATAATAGTACATTAGTTATGTATTCCCTGGGTAATTTTATTTCAAATCAAAGAAAAGAACTTATGGGATCTCCATATACTGAGGATGGCCTTATTGTGAATATTGAAATAACAAAGGATACGAAGGAAAACAAAACATTTGTATCTAAAGCTAATTGCATACCTACATGGGTTAATAAATATCAAAATTCGGGTAAAAATTTCTATGAGATTATACCTATAGAAAATAAAAATCAATTAAGTCATATATCTAACTTGCCAATGAAATTAATTGAACAATCATATACAAACACTAAGTCTCAAATTAAAGAATCAAACATCATAAATTCACCAAATATTTCATTTAAGTAATAAATTAATTTATCTATTAAACAATATAAAAATAAAAGGAGTGATTAAAATCACCCCTTTTATTTTTATATTATATATATACCTTTGCTATCTCCAATATTTTTATATATTACTTTATTATTTATGTCTTTTACTGTTTGGCACCCCGTTAATATCATAGCAGAGCTCAATTCATCCTTTACTTTATTTACATATGTTTCTACTCCGTCAATAGCACCACCAAACGATGCTGTAACAAAAGGTCTACCTATTAAAACTGCATCTGCACCTAACCCTATCATCTTTAAAACATCTACTCCTGTTCTAACTCCCCCATCAGCAAGTATAGTTATTTTACCTTTTACAGCCTTAGATATACTAGGTAAAACTTCAGCAACTCCAGGAGTGCAATCTAATACCCTTCCACCATGATTAGATATTACTATAGCATCTGCACCTGCATCTACTGCCATAAGTGCATCTTGTACCGTCATTATACCCTTTACTATAAATGGCAATTTAGTTGATTTTTTTAATGCTCTAAGCGATTTAATACCTTTAGGAACAACAGTCTTTCCATGCATAGATAGTGTAACTAATCCACACGCATCTATATCTACTCCAACTGCAATTGCCCCAGTTTCTTCTGCTAATCTTATCTTTTTTATTATATCTTCATTTTCCCATGGTTTTATAAACACTATACCCTTACCATTATTTTCTTTTAATACTTTTAAATTTTCAATTAAAAATTCATCTACTGCAGTATCTCCAACCATTGCATATATTCCTGATTTTATACATCCTTTTACTACAGGCTCTATATAGTCCCTCTCTGAGATTTTACCTCCCATATTTAAAGTAGTTCCTGTTATAGGGGCTGCAAATATGGGTGCATCCATTTTTTGACCAAATAGCTCAATTGATGTATCAGGGTTAGATACATTATGTATTACTCTCATATTTATCTTTACTTTTTCTAGGCTTTTATTATTTTCAATAAAAGAAGAACCTGTACCTTTACCACCCATACCTGGAACTTCACCTGCACATGCTACTCCATTACATACTTTGCATACCTTACAACTTCCATTTAGATTATTTCTAGCTTGTTTTTCTAATTCTTTAAAATCCATTTTTATTCCCCCTATTATTTTAAGTTGTATAAGCTTTCAGTTTTATATTTATTACTATACAAAATATTAAAGACTATATATTTTTATAAATTATATAGCCTTTAATATTTAAATTTTTATAGTTTATATATATTAATTATAACACATTTTTTAAGAAGCTTTTTCTATGTATAGGAGTTATTCCTAACTTCTCAATAGCTTCATAATGTTCTTTTGTTCCATAGCCTTTATGAGATTTAAATCCATATCCTGGGTACATCTCTTCATATTGATACATTATACTATCTCTTGTTACTTTAGCTAATATACTAGCTGCTGCTATTGATATAGACTTGGAATCTCCTTTAATAATTGCTTTTTGATCTGTATCAATGCCTGGTATTGTAGCAGCATCTACTAATAAATAGTCCGGTGTTTTTTCTAAACAATTTATAGCCTTTTTCATAGCCATATAAGTTGCATTTAATATATTAAATTCATCTATTTCTTCATTATTAACTATCCCTATTCCATAATCTAAAGCTTGTTCTTTTATTATATCAAAAAGCTCGTCTCTTTTAGACTCACTAAGCTTTTTAGAATCATTTATTCCTTCTATTTTAGTATTAGGCTTAAATACAACAACCGATGCTACTACTGGACCTGCCAAAGGTCCTCTACCAGCTTCATCTATTCCCCCTATATATACATACCCCTTATTATAACCTTCATTTTCAAATGCATTTATAATTTCTAATCTTTCATTTTCTTTCCTAATTGAATCTAATTTTTTAGCCATCTTTACCGCAATACTTTGAACTGATTTTCTTTCATCATTTCTTAATATATCTATGTACTCTAAATATTTATCTACACTTAAACCATCTATAATTTCTTTTATCTCTTTTACACTTTTGTCTTTCATTTTAATCTCCTTATAATAACATCTTTTTTATTTATTAGTTTTTTCAAACTTATGGTATATATATACTCTTTTTTATTTTTAATATGTTTTAGTATACATTATAAAATATTTTTCTTCAATTTTAAGATTATTAGTACATATTAAAATTATTACTATATTTTAAAACCAAATAACTTTTATATTTCAAGAATATTGCGACAAAAAAAATCGCTGATATCCACATCAACGATTTTTTAATATATATTATCCAACTCTATTAATATCAATTTTGCCTTGCTTGCTATGTGATGGTATAAAGCTTCCTACAACCCCACCTATTAATACTGGAACAATCCAGTTGAAACCTAATTGTGCAAATGGTAATTTTGTTATCATTGGTATAGATATTCCTAGATTATTAGCAACTGTTAATACACTTACTAATAGAGCCATATATGCTGCACCTTTAAATGCATTATCATTTTTAATTTTACTTCCAAATAAAGTCATTATAACTAGTACAACTGTTGCTGGATATATCATATCTAATATTGGAGCTGAGAATTTTATTATTGTACTTACTCCAAAGTTTGATACTATCGCACTAAATATGCAAACTGCTGTAACTATAATTTCATATTTTAACTTTCCATTTGTTATCTTAGAGAAAAACTGTGCTGTTGCTGATGTAAGACCTATTGCAGTTGTTAAACATGCTAGTCCTACGATTAATGCTAATATTATTTTTCCTGGATGTCCAAGAAGTGATGCTGTAATTTCAACAATTAACTTTGTTTGAACAACATCTTTACCATATACTTGAGATACAGTTGCACCTAAATATGTTAATCCTCCATAAACTAAGCATAAACCTATTGCTGCAACTATTCCTGCTTTCATTGTTAATTTTACTTTTTGGCTTTCATCATTATACCCTTTGTTAGCAAGTGATGTAATTATTACTGTTGATAAAGCAACAGCTCCTAATGCATCCATTGTTTGATACCCTTGTTTTACACCTTCTGCAAATATATCATTTATCATAGGTGTTGGATTTATATCTCCTAAAGGAGTTACTATCCCTTTTATGATTAATACACCTAAAGCAACTAGTAGTGCTGGTGTTAAGAATTGTCCTATAATATCTACAACCTTAGATGGCTTTATTGTTAATATAAAAGTTATTGCAAAGAATAATACCGAGAATAATATTGGGTTAAATCCACTAGCTAATGGTGATATTCCCATTTCAAAAGTTGTTGCCGCTGTTCTAGGTATTGCTAAAAGTGGACCTAGACATATCATTATTGCAGATCCTAATACAATAGCTAAATTTTTACCTGCTCTTCCAAGAACTTTACTTACCTCTCCATTACATTTTGCTGCAGCCGCTACTGCAAGTAATGCTAAACCTACGTCAGCTAAAAGGAATCCTCCAAATCCCGTCAGCCAACTTTCACCGGATATTACTCCTAAGAAAGGTGGAAATATTAAGTTTCCAGCTCCAAAGAACATAGCAAATAGTGCAAATCCAACTATAACTATATCTTTATTTGTTTTGTTCATATTAACGCCCCCTTAAATTCATTAGAATTTAAATAAATTATTTTTTAAATATCAAATTGAATTTTAATTTAATATTTTGAATTAATTATAAATCGATATTTTCTAAACGTCAACAATATTTAAAATTTATTAAATATTAAGAATATTCTTACTCTAACGTTTTCCTATCATTTTTCTACTTTTTACGATCTTTTTTTCGGTATTTTCAAACTAAAAGTTTATTTTTTAAAATATTTTTGTTTGTTTAATTTAAATTTTAAATTAACTTTTTTCTATATTTTTTTTATTTTAAATTTATTTTTAATTTTAATTTTTTTGAATTCAATGGATTTTTTTGAATTTTCATTTTTAAATTATACCATCAATTTGTAAAAAAGTATCAAAAAAAATAGTATATAATAATTTTTTTTAAAAAATTTTATATACTATTTGATTTCTATTTTATAATTTTATAATTTTTAAGTTAATTACGCTACTTTCTTTTCTAAGATTTCTTCATTTTTAACTTTATAGCTTCTAAGCTCTTTTACTAATACAATAGCAGTTATCACTGTTGCTAAAAAATCTGACACCGGTTGAGATACCCAAACACCATTTAATCCAAAGAATTTAGGTAACATTACTATCATAGGTATTAAAAGTATAACTTGTCTTAATAAACTTAAGAACATAGCTACTTTAGCTTTCCCTACAGATTGTATATAATTTGAACCAGTTATTGATATTCCTATTATTGGTAACATAAGTAAATATATTCTAACTCCATTAACTGATATATCCATTAACTTAGGATCTTTATTGAACATTCCTACTATAATCTCTGGCATAGTTTGTACCATTAACCATCCTGTAGTAAGTATAACTATTGATGCTAATGCAGATATCTTAAATGCTTTATTAGATCTTTCATATTGTTTAGCTCCATAATTAAATCCAATTATCGGCTGAGATCCTTGATTTAATCCAAATATTGGCATTAAAAATATCATTGATATAGATGATATTGTAGCCATAGCACCTATAGCTAAATCTCCTCCATATAATTTTAAAGCATTATTTGATATAGCTTGAACTAAACTTGTTGCCATCTGCATCGCAAAAGGTGCTGAACCTATAGCAAAAATTGCTGATACTAATGATTTATCTAATTTTAAGCTTTCTTTTTTAAATTTCAAGTTTGATTTCCCTTTAATGTAGTACATTAAAGCCCATACTGCAGTAACAATTTGAGATGTTACTGTTGCTATAGCTGCTCCTTTTATACCTAGATTAAATACAAATATTAAAACCGCATCTAAAACTATATTAGTTAAACAACCTACAACCATTATTATAGCTGCAAGTTTAGGATTCCCATCTCCTCTGATTGTGTTATTTAGAGTAAATGCTAACACATTAAATACTGTCCCGGCTAAAATTATATATATATATGATTCCGCATAATAAAGAGTTGCCTCACTTGCACCAAATAATTTTAGTATATTTTCTCCGAATACAATACCAACAACACTTATAATTAAACTGATAACAATTGATAAAGTTATCCCATTTCCTATAAGTTTTTGTGCATCTTCTTTATTTCCTTGACCTAATTTTATTGAAATATTAGTTGTAGCTCCTACACCAACTAGCATAGCGAATGCAAGTATTATAGTCATTATTGGCATTGTAACACCTACACCTGTTATAGCTAATGGTCCTACATCAGGTATTTGTCCTATAAACATTCTATCTACTACATTGTAAAGTGCATTTACCATCATTCCGATTATCGCTGGTACTGAATACTTAAACAGTAATTTTCCTATTGGTTCTGTACCTAGTATTTGTTCGTTTTTCATAAATTCCTCCTTCTCTTAAGTGCATATTTTTTTTAACATCATAACCATATTTTCTGCTTCTTCTTCTGTTAACTTTGAAGTTATGTTATCTTCCCACTGCATCATAACCGATATTACATCAAATTTTAAATCTTTGCTTTTCTGAGTCAAATAAACTTTATACGCTCTTTTATCTGTTTCATCTTTGACTCTAGTTAAAAATTTTTCTTCTTCTAGCTTCTTTATCGCTCTAGCTGTTGTTCCCTTATCTATATTAAGAACATCACAAAGTTCTTCTTGGCTTCTACCATCCTGTCTATAAAGTTCTAATAAAAACATAACTTGACCCGAACCAATTCCTAATTCATTTAATCCTTTAGATATAAAAGAACTACCTTTTCTATATATTTGAGATACGTACTTTCCAATGTATTTGCAATTATCTTGCATTGTTATTTCACCGCCTATATTAAACATAGCTTTTTGTATACACAATTATTCATTATACTTCATTTTAGTTGTTATTGCAACTTTATTATTTTTATTTTATATTTTTGTTAAATTTTATAATTTATTTTATATTTTTTAATTTTTTATTAGAGATTAACTATACATGTGTTAATTTTTTTTTACAATATAATTTTTATGTTAAATTAATTTATTTAACTAAATAATAAAGTTTTTTGTATTCAAAATTCATTATTATTTATATCCAATAAAAAAAGATTAACATTTTAAAAATTTAGTTAATCTTTTTTATAAACTTTTATTTAATATTCGATAATTACTTTTCAATTAAGTCTTTTATTTGTTCTTCTAAGTTAGCTATTTTGTTTTCTAGTTCTTTGTTTTTGTTAATTAAAACATTAATTTCTAACTGTTTTTCATCTATAAGTTCTTGATTTTTTTTATCAATAAAATTTAATTGATCTTTTAAATCTTGTATTATATTTTTTAAATTATTATCATCTTTTTTTAATTGTTCTATTTTATCAGATTTTTCTTTTATTAATTTATTAAGTTCTAATATTTTATTATCCTTATCATATAAAAGTTTATTCAAATTTTCAATTGTTTGTTGTTTAATATTTACTATATTTTTAAGGTCTATTATTATATTATCTTTATTTTTTATTGAATTATTTAAATATATTATATTTTTATCTTTTTCATCTACTTTTATATTTAATTTTAAAATTTTGTCTTCCTGATTTTTTATACTCTTATCTAACTCATTTATTTTCTGTCTTTTTTCACTTATTATAGTATCTAATTGGTTTATATCATTTTCTTTTGATTGTATAAGGGTGTCTAACTGTCTTATTTTACCATTTTTTTCTTTTAGCAATGTATCTTTTATCTTTAGTTCATTTTCCAAATCCTCATTTTTGTACTTTAATTCATCTACTCTATTATTACTATTACTTAACTGTCCGTTTAAACTTTCTATTTCATTATTTGCAGATACATATTTAATCCCCATTATGGTTAAAAGTACTACTAATATAATAGTAACTACTACAAATATATTTGTTACTTTATTCATACTTATCACCCTTTAACTTTTTAATTTATAATATGTTAAAAAATGGATAAGTTTACATTATAATTTAATTAATGCTATATATTATTACATTCTTTTAATCCCAAAATAATAATAGCTTCCTGTTTACTAACTAGTTTTAATTTTGTATCATCAGTTAAATTTTCGCCTACATATTTCTTAGCCACAAAATTTTTACCATTTTTAATTTTTATGAAATATGGTCTATTAATATTTGTTTTTGTTAATGTACTGTATGATATTATGTCTTCATCTTTATCATATCTCCATACTTGAACTGATTTAGATAGAGTTTCCATACTTTCAAACTCAGATGATATATAAACTTCTTCTATCTCACCATTTATTAATTTTTTCATTTCATCTTTGCATTTCCCCATTGTATACCCCCATAAAAGTTTTTCTATTTTATAATAATTATAACATGAGTTAGTATATATTTAAGTTCTAAAGTGATGTATCATAAGCACAAGTTACAATTTGTGTTGTAATATCTGAATATATTTCTAGGTCTTTAGTCTTATATATCTTTATGACATCCGTATTTATATTTGTGTCTCTTATAATTTCTTTAGCTATATTTTTATATGATTTTAATTTTTCTTCATTAAATACTGTATCTTTATTATTGTCAAATAAAGCTACATAAAATATACCGGTTTCAACTAAATCTTGGAAAAAATGACTTCCATAAGAAAGTTCAGGCATTAACCCCTCATTACTATATGCAATTTCACACATTACAGACATATTGCATAGTTCTGTAAAATGAACAGGAACTCCAAGCGCTGGTGTACTAGTTCCCCATCTACCAGGACCCATAAGCATTACATTTTTATCTTTGAACTTTTGATTTATAATACCTATTTGTCTAGCTATATTATATTTACCTTCATGACTTAAATTTATATATTCTTTAGAGTCCACAAAAACTATATACTCTATAGGTAATCTAATATTTCCTCCCATAAAATTTCCTACTGATGAAAATATGCATGAATTTTTATCCAGTAGCTTAGGTACTTTTACAGTTTTCCCTAAACCTCTTGTTTGAAGAGGTCTACACTGTACTATATTCAATGTAAATTGATTTAATTTATTAAAATTAGCTGTAAATTCTATATCTACGGGATATCTATACTCTTTAGATAAAACTTGTAATACTTTTTTCATAACTTCAGGAAATTTACTATATTTTAACAGTTGTTGAAAATTAAGCAAAAATGGAGCTGTTGAAGGATCTTTTCTCATCTCTCTTAATATTTGTTGAGTTTTATAATCTTTTCTTCCAAATATATTTATATCTGCTTTTATATCATTTTTTATTGCTTCATTTATAGGCACAGTTGTTAATTTGTTATTTTTAAAATCCAAAACATCTACGTCATGCTGTGAGAACTTTTGTTCATCTTCAAAATTTATTAAAGGTAATCTCATTGGATCATCAAGCGTAATTATTCTTGCGTAGTCACTGTGAACTCTATCTACGGCTCTGGTACCAAGGCCAAAAACTAACCTAAGCATTCCTGCATTCATATCTATTTTTTTATTCCATACATATAAGTTAGATGAATTACCCACTCCAGCTATGTGTGGGAAAAAGTATTGTCCATAATAATCACCAGAAACTCTTTGAACTAAAATACCCATCTGTTCATCTTTTTTATCTAAACCTCTATTTTTTCTATAATTTAAAGCATCTTGGTTCATAGTACTTGCATATACAGTTCTAACAGCCTTTTCAAAAGCTTCTAATCTTTCTTCAGGGGTTCCTTGATTAACACAAAACACACTTTCATATTTTCCAGCAAATGCATTTCCAAAACTATCTTCCAGGAGTGAACTAGATCTTACTACTATAGGAGACTGACCATAATATTCTAACATGTGCATAAATTGTTCTTTTATCATATCAGAAAATCGTCCAGATTCTAATCTATATTTAAGTTCACTTGAATATTTAAAATACCCCTCTTCAGTTTTTTGCTTTATCCTTAAATCCCACATACCATTTTCAACTATATATGAATAAAATATATCAGCACCTATAAAAAATGAATCATGAGGCTCTAATAATTCATTAAACTCTTCTTTATATTCTTCACTTTTTCTAAGTATGGATGTAGCTAACAACATACCTATACTTTTCCCACCTATAAAACCAGTTCCAATTTCTCTGTATGCTATTTCAATCAAGTCTGATAGATTAAAGTATTTCATACACATTTCATTTATTTTTAAATCTTTTCCTACTAATATATTAATTAATAGTCTCTTCATTTCTTCTTGCTCAGAACTTTCTTTACTTAATGAATTCTTCGCTTTATTTAATGTCCTTCTCCAATAAGCTAACCTTCTACTGTTCCACTTAAACTTTGATACTAGTTCTGTGGTGTCCAGACTAGATGTTATCGGTGTAGCATTGTCTTGTATTATTTTATGTGGAAAAAACATAGTTTGGCTATACCTATTTAATACTTTTCTAGGATATATATATAAGGTATTCTCTACTTCATATATATCTAACAATAACTGAGTGGTCTTCCTTAGCTCTGATATAGTATCATATGTATGCTCATTTCTCTCTATTGCAAAGTATGCAATACATCTAAACTTATTTAAGTGCGGAAATATGACTTTAAAAAAATTCATTGTCATAAGTTCTGAATACCAAGATTTTTGTAATTCTGTTAAATTGCCAAATACATAAAAGGTTTCTATTCCTTCTTCTGATATTATATTGTGAATAGTCGTTGTAAATTTTTCAAATCCAATACTAGGATTTAAATCATAAACCTTTATTTTATTTAATTCATCAATTACTAAATTTTCATTTCCAAAATTAATATATACTATTTTTCTATTATTTAATTTTAATTGGTCTATATAATACTTAACTACCTTTTTATATTCTTGTATATGATTAATTTGCCATACAACATTATCCCCTAGCTTTAGCATGTCAATTGCTTTATCAAATCCTTTCATACCTGTACTTATGTTATCTATCCTATCCATAAAAACCTCCAATCTATTAAAAAATCCACACCTTATTTGGCATGGATATCTTTTAATAACATTATATGATTTTTTTTAGTTTATAGTGCTAATCCTAAAAAAAGATACTCTAGCTTTATATAAAGTAATGAGTATCTTTAATATATTTATATTAGTTTTTTATATCATCTGGAACTTCTAAACTTATTTTTCCTATCTTACCATCTCTAAATTCATTTAACACAGTAGTAGCTATACGAGTATAATCAAGTTCTTTCTTTCCTGTAACAAATCCTCTTTTATAACCTATCATGTCCATAGTTTCTATATCACTTTCACCTAAGTTTTCTAACTTATATCTAGTTTTTAATTTTTCCGGCTCAATTTCCATAAGCTTAGCTATAAGTCTTAATGCTAAAGTGTCAACATCTAAAATTTCATCCTTTATAGCTCTGCAGAATGCAAGATTAAGAGCAATTTCTTGGTCTTCAAACTTAGGCCAAAGTATACCCGGAGTATCTAATAGTTCTAAGTTTCCTTTTAATCTTACCCACTGCTTACCTTTAGTTACACCTGGTCTATCTCCTGTTACCGCACTTTTTCTTCCTGTTAATTTGTTTATTATAGATGACTTACCAACATTAGGAACTCCAACTATCATTATTCTTATTGGTCTTTCTTTTCTTCCTTTTTCTTTTAATGCATCCATTTTATCTTTAGTAACATTTCTACATTCATCTATTAATTTATTTAGTCCCATACCTTTCATTGTGTCTATCGGTATAGCTTTTATTCCTTGATCTTTATAATATTTTATCCATTTATCTAACTTAGCTCTATCTGCTAAATCACTTTTATTTAATATAACAACTCTTGGTTTGTTTCCTGCTAATTTATCTATATCAGGGTTTTTACTACTAAATGGTATTCTTGCATCTAACAATTCTACTACAACATCAACTAGCTTTAAGTTTTCTCTAACTAAATCTCTAGTTTTCTTCATATGACCTGGATACCAGTTTATATGTAAATTATCATCTCTTAGATAATCATCGTAGTCAACCCTCATCTTATCGCCTCTTGCCATAATTATCACTCCTTTATGTAAATCAAATTCGTTCATTTTATTTTTAACTTTTCTATTATACCATAAGATTGTTTTTTTTGCTTGTATAAAAGCAAGTATAAACATACTCATATTATTACTATAATGCCATTATTTTAAACACTTTCTTTTATTTATAAAGATTTCTTATATTTTTATATCATAACTAAGATTTGTTAACTTGATGGCAAATTCATTTATCAAATATACTTTTCTTATATACAAAATCTTATATAAACTAGGGGGACTAATCTTATGGAGCCATTATTTTTAAATCCATTATTTATGGATAGGATTTGGGGAGGTACTGCTTTAAAGGATAAATTCAATTATAACATTCCATCTAAAAATACAGGAGAATGTTGGGCTATTAGCTCTCATGAAAATGGAGACTGTACAATATCAAATGGTGAGTTCACAGGTATGACATTATCTCATTTATGGAACAATGAAAAGCATCTATTCGGTAATGTTAATGGTGATAAATTTCCATTATTAACTAAAATATTAGATGCAAATGATAATTTATCTGTACAAGTTCATCCAGATGATGAATATGCAAATATAAATGAAAGTGGAGAACTTGGAAAAACAGAGTGTTGGTATATAATAGATTGTGACGATGATGCGGAGATGATATTTGGTCATAATGCTAAATCAAAACAAGAATTAGTTCAAATGATAAATGATAATAAATGGGATGATTTGCTAAAAAAAGTAAAAATAAAAAAGGGAGATTTTTTCTATGTTCCTAGCGGAACAATACATGCACTATGTAAAGGTACTTTAGTTTTAGAAACTCAACAAAATTCAGATACAACTTATAGGGTATATGACTATGATAGAAGAGATAATAACGGAAACAAGAGAGAACTTCATGTTAATAAATCAATAGATGTAACTACAACTCCTCATAAGGTTCCTGATAACGTTTACAGTAAAATTTTAGATAAATCTTTTGAATTAACTACTTTTGTTGATAATAATTTTTTTAGTGTACATAAATTAAATACTTTCGGAAAATGTTCATTTGAACACGATAAACCATTTTCTTTATGCAGCGTTTTAGATGGTAAAGGTTCTTTAATATGTAATGCTAAAGAGTATCAACTAAATAAAGGATGTAATTTTATAATACCTGCGACAATTGATAATTTCAATTTGGATGGTAATTTAGAAATGATTATTTCTCACATATAATATATGAATGCAAAAAGGACTGATTATGTAATCAGTCCTTTAATTTATAGTAAAGTTTAATTATCTAGCGTTTCTAGCTTCTTTTATCTTAGCTGCTTTACCAACTCTACCTCTTAAGTAAGTTAATTTAGCTCTTCTTACTTTACCTTTTCTAGTTACTTCTATCTTTTCTATTCTTGGAGAATGAACTGGGAAAGTTCTTTCTACTCCAACATTGTAAGATATTTTTCTAACAGTGAAAGTTTCTTTTATTCCTCCACCTTGTCTCTTTAATACTACACCTTCAAATAACTGTATTCTTTCTCTTTTTCCTTCAACTATTTTAACGTGTACTTTAACTGTGTCCCCAGGTCCAAAGTTAGGAACTTCGTTCTTTAATTGTTCTTGTTCTAATGATCTTAATAATTCGTTCATTTTCGTCCTCCTAGTATCATAGACATTCTTAATTACTGACCAATGTAACAGAGGAATGCCCGTTTATTTTTTCAACAAATAAGATTATACTATATATTACTGTTATTTACAAGCTTTTTTGTACAAATCAGGTCTTCTTTCTTTGGTAATTCTAACCGATTCGTCATGTCTCCACTTTTCTATATTTTTATGGTTACCAGATAACAAAACATCTGGAACTTCTAGATTGTTAAACTCTCTAGGTCTTGTATAATGTGGATATTCTAGTAAGTTATCTTTAAAAGATTCTTCCTCAAAAGACTCATTTTGATTAAGTACACCTGGTATAAGCCTAGATATTGAATCTATCAATATAAGAGCTGGGAGCTCTCCTCCTGTTAATACATAATCCCCTATCGAAATTTCATCTGTTACGATTAAGTCTATAATTCTTTGGTCCACACCTTCATAGTGTCCACAAAGTAGTATTACATCATCGATTTGAGAAAATTCTTGGGCTATAGTTTGATTATGCACTTTACCCTTAGGCGTTAAATATATCACTCTAGGTTCTTTTATATTATGAGTGTCTATTATGTGCTTATATGTATCATATATAGGTTGAGGAGTCATTACCATACCTGCTCCTCCTCCAAATGGATAATCATCCACTTTCTTATGTTTATTAGTAGAAAAATCCCTAATATTATATACATATACCTCTATTATTTCTTTTTCCACAGCTCTTTTCATTATACTCTCACTCATATAAGAGTTAAATATTTCTGGGAAAAGTGTCATTATATGAAATCTCATATCTTCTCCTAGTCTAACATACCTTTTATAGGATCTATTATCATTTTTCTTTCATTCATATCTATTGTAGGTACAAATTTCATTACTGCAGGTATCATAATTTCTTTGTTATCTTTTCCCTTTATAACATAAACATCATTAGCTGCATATTGTAGTACTTCAGTTAAGACACCTACATGCTCTCCAGCTACAGTTTCTACATCCATACCTATCATATCAGCTATGAAATATTCTCCTTCATCTAGATCTCTACTATCTTCTCTAGATACATACATAAACTTATTTCTTAACTTTTCAGCAGCTTCTACAGTATCTATACCTTTAATTTTCATTATTACCATGTTTCCTTTTAATCTAACTCTTTCTACTTCTAATAGGTTTTCACGGTCTTTACCTAAGTAAAAAGTTTCTAGTTCATCAAATCTATCTATATCATCAGTATAGCTATATACTCTTACTTCACCCTTTAATCCTTGAGTATTAACTATTTGTCCTATTTTAAAGTGTGTTAATTTCTCCATGAGCATTCTCCTTATAACTTTAATTACTCTTATTTTATATAATATTTTAAATTTTATAACCTATATTGTTTATATAAATTATCATAACTTAATATATACCGTTAATATATTTATTAAACCGATTTTGTATATTATCAATTGTGATTATATACAAAAAGGATTAGGTATATACCTAATCCTTTTATACTATCTCAAGAGAAACTTTAACATTTTCTCTATTTGCAGCAGATTTTACGACAGTTCTTATAGCCTTAGCTATTCTGCCCTGCTTACCGATAACCTTTCCCATGTCATCTTGAGAAACTGTAAGCTTTAAGATTATTTCATCATTTACCTTACTTTCCTCAACTACTACACTTTCAGGATCATCAACTAGAGCTTTAGCTATGTCTAAGACTAGCTCTCTCATATACTCATCTCCTAATTAAAAAAAATTATTTTTTAGAAGCTTCGAATTTTTCCATTACTCCGTTGTTAACTAATAAAGTTTTTACAGTATCAGTTGGTTGAGCACCAGTTGATAACCACTTTACAGCTTTTTCATCGTTTATTTTAACTTGCTTTGGTTGAGAAACTGGATTGTAGTATCCTATTTCTTCTATGAATTTTCCATCTCTTGGAGATCTTGAATCAGCTACTACTATTCTGTAGAAAGGCTTTTTGTTTGATCCCATTCTCTTTAATCTTATTTTAACTGCCATTACAGTCACCTCCGAAAATTTTTGTCTATTATTTATTTAAAGAAAGGAAGTCCGGCAAAACCGCCCCTTTTCTTCATACTTTTTTGCGAGCCTGTAAACATCTTCATCATTTTCTTCATCTCATTGAATTGTTTTATCAGCCTGTTTACATCCTGGACACTTGTTCCACTTCCTTTTGCTATTCTTTTCTTTCTAGAAGCATTTAAAATACTAGGATTTTTTCTTTCTTCTGCTGTCATTGATTGTACTATGGCTTTTGTTCTTTTCATTTCCTTACCATTTAAATCAACATCTCCAAGTTGGTCTTTAATATTACCCATTCCTGGAATCATTCCTATTATTTTATCAAGTGGTCCCATGTTTTGTATTTGTTCCATTTGCTCTAAGAAATCTTCAAAATCAAGTTCTTGTTTCTTGATTTTTTGTTCTAATTCTTTAGCTTTTTCCAAATCTAAAGTTTCCTGAGCTTTTTCTATTAAACTTAGTATATCACCCATACCTAAAATTCTAGATGCCATTCTATCTGGATGGAAAGGTTCTAAGTCATCTAACTTTTCCCCCATACCTATGAATTTTATAGGTTTTTGAGTTACAGCTCTTATTGAAAGTGCTGCCCCACCTCTAGTATCACCATCTAGTTTAGTTAAAACAACTCCATCAACTCCAAGTGCTTCATTAAAGCTTTCTGCAACATTAACTGCATCTTGACCAGTCATAGAGTCTACAACTAAAAGTATCTCATGAGGTTTAACTTCACTTTTAATATTTTTTAATTCATCCATTAAAGTTTCATCTATATGAAGTCTACCAGCTGTATCTATTATTACTAAATCATTATTATTTTTTAAAGCATGGCTTAAACCTGCTTTAGCTATATTAACTGGACTTTCTTTGTCACCCATGTTGAATACTGGTATATCTAATTTTTCTCCAACTACTTGTAACTGCTTTATAGCCGCTGGTCTATAAACGTCACAGGCAACAAGTAAAGGTCTTTTACCTTGTTTTTTAAAATATCCTCCAAGTTTTCCAGATGTAGTAGTTTTACCAGCCCCTTGAAGACCAACCATCATTATTACTGTTGGTGGTTTTGGCGATATCATTACTTTACTAGATACATCTCCCATTAAACTTGTAAGTTCTTCATTTACTATTTTTATAACATGTTGAGCAGGAGTTAAACTTTCCATAACTTCTTGTCCAACACATCTCTCTTGAACTTTCTTTATAAAATCTTTAACTACCTTAAAGTTAACGTCTGCTTCTAATAAAGCAAGCTTAACTTCTCTCATAGCATCTTTTACATCTTTTTCAGTAAGCTTTCCTTTAGATTTTAACTTACCAAGTGCTCCTTGTAGTTTATCAGATAATCCTTCAAATATCATTTTAACATCTCCCTACATATATCTTCTATATTTTCTAGCCTAGGGATTAAATTAGCACAAACTCTATTTTGCAATAAATTTTGCTTAATGTCAACAATTTTATCTTGTATATTTCTGACGTTTTTTTCCTGTTCTTGAAATTTAGCTACTAGATTAAGCTTTTCTTCATAATCTTTTAGTATTTTTTCTGAACGTTTTAACGTATCATATACACCCTGTCTTGATACATTTAAATTTTCACTAATTTCACCTAAAGAGTAATCTTCTTCATAATATAAAGATACTATTTCTCTTTGTTTATCAGTAAGTAAGTTTTTGTATTGTTCAAATAACAATCCAATCTCAACCATTTTTTCTATATTCATCTCTTGCACTTCCCAGTGTTTTACTGTAAAGGTTATTTACTTTACACATTGTATTTTATATCATACAGGATATATTGTCAATATTTTTTTTAATTCTGTTGTGTACCTATTTTATAAATATTGTTAACATTTTAGAGTAACTACTATTTAATTCCCAAATAAAGCATCAGAGAATGATTTTGCATCAAAATCTTGTAAGTCTTCTACTTTTTCACCTACACCTATAAGCTTAACCGGAACATCAACTTCACTCTTAACGGCAAGTACAACTCCACCTTTAGCAGTTCCATCAAGCTTTGTTAAAACTATACCCGTTATATCTGCAACTTCTTTGAATGTTTTAGCTTGAACTACTGCATTTTGTCCTGTTGTTGCATCTACTACTAATAACACTTCTTTTTTAGCCTCTGGAAACTCTCTATCTACTATTTTAAATACTTTTCCAAGCTCATTCATAAGATTAGCTTTATTATGAAGCCTTCCTGCAGTATCACATATTAGTAAATCAACATTTCTAGCTTTAGCAGCCTTAACAGCATCAAATACTACTGCACCTGGATCTGCACCTTCTTGATGTTTTATTATATCAACATTACTTCTAGATGCCCATACTTCTAATTGTTCTATAGCTGCAGCTCTAAATGTATCTCCAGCAGCTAATAAAACTTTTTTACCTTCTTGTTTATATCTGTTTGCTAATTTACCGATTGTAGTTGTTTTACCAACTCCATTCACACCAACCATAAGTATTATAGTAGGAGAATGTTCAACATCTAATGTAGAGTTATCATTTGTTAATATATTTTCTACTATAGTTTTTAATTCAACCCTTACATCCATAGGGTCTGTTATTTTCTTTTCTTTTATTTTATCTCTTAGTTGCTCTACTATATCCATAGTAGTATTTACTCCAACATCTGCAGTTATTAGTATTTCTTCTAATTCTTCTAATAGTTCCTCATCTACTTTTGTATATGATTTTAAAACATCATCTATTCTATCTGTTATTCCTTGTTTAGCTTTTGTTAAGCCTTGTTTTAATCTATCAAATAAATTAACTTTTTTATCTTTAACGTCTTCAATAGGCTCTTCTTGTTCTTCCTCAATATCTTCTATAGCACCTTCTTGTTCTTCCTTAATATCTTCTATAATTTCTTCTTTAACTTCTATTTCAGTGTCATTAGCATCTATTTTAGATTCATCTATAACTTCACTATCATCTATTATTTTTTCATTATCATTTTCTATCTTATTTACTTCATTTCCTTCAATAATATTTTCTTCTACTATTTTATCTTTTATATCTTCATCGCTAATAACTTTTTCTACATCTTTATTCTCTTCAATAAAACTTTCATCTTGTTTATTTTCAACTTCATCTATTATTTTATTTTCTTTAGCTTCCTTACTTACTTGATCTTGGTCTTTTATATCTTCTATTGATTCATTTGTTTCAACAGATTGATCTTGTACCTCTTGATTTTCCTCTTTTTTCTTACCAAATTTAAACAACTTTTTAAACACTTTATTACCTCCTAATTGTTACTATAAACTCAAACTCTATTTAGTTTATCATAGTCTAAGTTATTACAAAATTAGTGATCAAATAACCTTTATCTTTTCTAATAAATATTTGATCACTAATCAAGTTAAATTACGTCAGTTATTTCCTCTGCTTCATTTAATTTTAAGCTTAATACTTTTGAAATTGCTTTTTCCTGCATTGTTACTCCATAAATGTAGTCAGATGCCTCCATAGTTCCTCTTCTATGAGTTACTGATATAAATTGAGTATCTTTAGATAACTCTTTTAAAAATTCTCCAAATCTAAATATATTCGCATCATCTAAAGGAGCTTCTATTTCATCTAAAATACAAAACGGTGTTGGTTTGGCTATTAATATAGAGAACAGTATACTAATTGCTGTAAGTGCCTTTTCTCCTCCAGACAATAAATTTAAATTTTTCATTTTTTTACCTGGCGGTTGTGCTGTTATTTCTATATCACTTTCTAATATATTTTGTTCATCTAATATAGTAAGCTCTCCATATCCCCCACCAAATAATCTTTTATAAACATATTTAAAGTTCTCATTTATTTCTTTAAATTTCACTTTAAATTCAGATTTCATATTTTTTTCTAGATCTGATATAAGCTTTTCTATGGCCTCTATGGACTGTTCTAAATCTTGCTTTTGTTCACTATAAAAATCATATCTCTCTTTAACTTCTTCATACTCTTTTATAGAGTCTATATTTACATGTCCAAGACTTCTTATTTCTCTTTTTAAACTTTCAAGAAGCTTTTTATCTATCTCAATTAAATCATCTTTTATAATTAAAGCTTCTTCTATTGTCATTTCATAATTTTCAAACAACTTATTTGTATATGTCTCAATAGTTGCTTTTAGCCTATCTAGTTTGCCTTGCACTTTAAACAAACTTTCCTTTAAATCCATATGTTGTCTATTTATTGTTTTTACATCTTTATTAGTATCTTCTAACTTTTGTTTTAAACTTTCTTTAACAACTTTTTTATTTTCTAAATTTCTAATATTATCTCCAAGTTGTTTATTTAAACTTAATTTTTCTGTTTGTTCTATAATAATATTTTCTTCTAATTTAGATGTTTCTATTTGTTGTTGTTTTAATACTTCCTCTGTATTATTAAGCTTTAATTCTAATTCTATATTTTCATTATTAATCCTATTTATTTCTGATAAAATATTTTCATAAACTTGGTTATATTTTGCTAATTCTAAGTTTAAGCTATCATGTTTTACTTTATCATTTTCATAGGTACCACTTGACTCTTTAACTTGTGTTGTCAATTTTAAAATTCTATCTTTATTAGTTTTATGATTATTTTCAAGTGAATCTATCTCTTTTTTTACTGAATTAGTTCTTTCAATAGTAATATTTTGATTTAATTTTAGCCCATCTTTTTCATTTTGTAACTTATTTAAATTCTGTTTAAGTACTTTTATTTCGTCTTCTATCCTATTTATTTTAGAACCTTGAATAATTATGTCTTTATCTATATTTTTAATATCTAATTCTAAATCAATTATATTATTTTTTAATGAAGAATTTTTTTGATTATATTCTTCCTTTTTACTTAAAAGAGTTTTAATTTCATTTTCTTTAATTTTAATTTTTTCGCTATACTCATTTATAAGTCTTTTTCTAGATAAAATATTAGCGTTAGTTCTAAAACTTCCACCTGTTAACGATCCACCTGGATTTAATATTTCACCGTCTAATGTTACAACCTTATACTTGTGACCTGTTTCTTTAGCAAACTTTATACCATTATCTATGGTATCAATCACTATTGTTCTACCTAAAATATTTTCTAATATATTTTTATACTTCTCATCATAAGATAAAAGATCACTAGCAACACCTATACAGTTAGTGTTACTTTTAATATTATTTAAATTAATCTTATTTGATTTTATTATACTTAAAGGTAAAAAAGTCACTCTTCCTAAATTATTTTGTTTCAAATAATTTATAGCCATTTTAGCACTGTTTTCGTCATCAGTTATAATATTTTGCATATATGCACCTAATACAGATTCAATTGCTTTTTCATATTTTTGGCTTACACTTATAACTTGTCCTAAAGCACCATGTATTCCTCTTAATGATTTATTCTTTAAAACTTCTTTTACACCTTTATTGAATCCTTCATTATGATTTTCCATTTCAACATATACAGTAAGCTTAGAATTGTAATTATTTAATTTATACTTATTATCTTGAATATTTTTATCTAAATTTTCACTTAGCTCATTCAACTCTTTAAGTTGTACTATATTTTCTTCATATCTATTTTTTACTTTTTCTAAATTTATATTTTTAGAATCAAAATTTTGATTACATTCTTTTAGATGCTCATTTTTTTGATTTAATTCTTTATTTATTTCATTTATATCTAGATCTATAGTTTCTGTTCTAGAATTTATATTATCCATATTAGCAGTTAAAGTTGATAACTTACTAGAAGCTTCTTGTTTTTTATTTAAAATATTTATAATATCATCTTTTAAATTTTCAAGTTCAGTATTTATAGAGTCAATTTCCTCTTTTTTATTTAAATTAAGTTTATTTAATGATTCTATATCTTTGTTTAAAGAATTAATTTTATCTTCATTATTTATCTTACTATCTTGTAATTCTTTTAAACTATTGTTATTAAATTTAATTTTTTCTTTAATTTCTTCTGCTTCTTTAATGCATCTTTCAATTTCATTTTTATGATTTTTTATTCTCTCATTTATAATATTTATCTGAGAATCTTTTTTAGATATAACTGAATTTATACTATTTATATAGTCTTGAGCTTTACTAATAGATTCATTTATATCGTCTATTTCTTTGTTTGTATCATTAAATCCATTTTCAGCTAATTCTTTTTGTTTTTCTGTTTCTATCAATTGATTTTCTAACAACTGACTATGTTTATTTATTTCATTTAATTCTCTTTCAAGTTCTTCTATTTCTCTTATATAACTATTTACTTCTATTATTTTTAGTTTTTCACTTATTTCTAAGTATTTATTAGCCTTTTCTTGTTGTATAAAAAGAGGTTTTAGTTGATTTTCTATTTCTATATAAATGTCATTTATTCTTTCTAAATTTTCTTTAGTATTTCTTAAGTTTTTTTCAGCCTCTTGCTTTTTATATCTAAATTTAGATATACCACAAGCTTCATCAAACACTTTTCTTCTATTTGCTGGATTATTACTTAGAATTTCATCTACTTTACCCTGTTCGATTATAGAATAACCATCTTTTCCAATCCCAGTATCTAAAAGTATCTCTTTTATATCTTTAAGTCTACAGCTTTTATTATTTAAAAAAAACGAACTTTCTCCGTTTCTATATGCTCTTCTTTTTATTGTTATTTCATTAAAATCTAAATCTAATTTATTATCACTATTATCAATAGTAAGAGCAACTTCACAATAGTTCATCGCCTTTTTAGTATCTGTTCCTGCAAATATTACATCTTCTAATTTTTCTCCCCTAAGACTTTTAATACTTTGCTCTCCTAAGACCCATCTAACAGCATCTGATATATTACTTTTTCCACTTCCATTAGGCCCTACTATTGCAGTAATACCTTCATTAAATAATATATCTGTTTTTGTTGGGAAGGATTTAAATCCTTTAAGTTCTAATCTTTTTAAGTACAATTTGTTCTTCTCCCTTCAATGCCAAAACTAAAGGTTGTAAATTTCATGTAAATTTATATATATTTCTTTAAAATCAACATTAATGGATTTTTGCCCATCTAATATAAATTCTAATTTATTTATATTCAAATCTGCTTCTTGTGTTTTTAAATCAATATTATAGCTATTTTTCATATAAATACTATTACATTTCTTATTTCCTATTATCTTTGATACATTTTTTTTATTTGTTTTTATAACTACGCTGCTTGTAACTTTATTTTCTTTAACAATATAGTTTATATAATCTTTTATCATTTCACCTTCAACTAATTCTCTAAATGCTGGATGATACGGTCCATCTACTACAGCTTTTCCTAATTGAATATCATCAGTTGCTTGTAATCCAACTCTTATTACATTGATATTATTAACATAAAATAAAGCTAAAAGCTTTTTCACTATTTGTATACTTTCTTCTAAAGAAAATGGATTATATTTATTTCTACTTAATAAATCTTCTAATCCAGTTTCTTTAACTACTAATGTTGGATATATTCTCACACAATCAGGATTTAAATCTATAAACTTTTTAGCTGTATTTATACATTTTTCTTCAGTATCTGATGGTAATCCTACCATCATTTGAAGTCCCAATTGTATATTATTTTCTTTTATTAATTTTGAACTATTAAATACCTCTTCGGTATGATGTCCTCTTATGCTATCTCTTAATACATCTTCATCTAAAGATTGTACTCCAAGTTCTATTATACTTACTTTATATTCTTTTAACATTGAAAGTATGTTTTGATCTATGCAATCAGGTCTTGTTGACATTCTAATATCATGCACAAGTCCTTTATCAATATATTCTTTAGCTACAGAAAGTAAACTTCTTTGTATTTCTATGTCTATTGCTGTGAAACTTCCTCCAAAAAATGCAATTTCAACACTTGCATCATTATCTATAGTGGTAAGATATTCTTCTACAATATTTCTAACATCTTCACTCGTTATATCTGTACTTACACCCGTTATCTTCTTTTGATTACAAAAAATACAATCATGAGGGCAACCTCTATGTGGTACAAATATAGGAATTATTCTCTTTTTCATTTAGCATCATCCTTTTGATTTTTCCATTTTATATAAGCTCTTTTAATGCAACTCTTGCAGCTAATTGTTCTGCCTCTTTTTTACTTTTTCCTTCGCCTGTACCTAGAACTGTTTCATTTGTTCCAACTTCCATAACAAACCTCTTATTATGATCAGGACCTTTTTCATCTACAAGTTTATACCATATGTTATTTTCGCCTTTGCCTTGTAAAATTTCTTGAAGGTGTGTTTTATAATCCCTAAATATTTTACCTTTTCTTGAATCAAGAATTATATTTTCCATATATTTAAGTACAAAAGTCCTAGCACTTTCTAATCCACCATCTAAATATATAGCTGCTATTACGGCTTCAAATGCATCTGCTAATATTGATATTCTTTCTCTTCCTCCAGTAGCTTCTTCTCCCTTACCTAAAAGCATATGTTCTCCAAGCTTAATTTCATATGCTGCATCACTTAAAGATTCTTCACACACTATGTTAGCTCTTAATTTAGTTAGTTCTCCTTCTGGAAGACTTGTTTCTTCTTTAAATAAATATTCACTTACTATAATACTTAAGACCGAGTCACCTAAGAACTCTAATCTTTCATTAAACTCATAATCCTTATTTTCATTTGAATATGAACTATGAGTTAAGGCTTCTAATATGTAATCCTTGTTGTCAAATCTGTATTCTATTATATTTTCAAATTGTTCTATAGTATCCGATATTTTTTTGTTTATTTTCATTATACTACCTCCGAGTTTATTATCTCTAGATTATAGTGTACTATTTTTCTGTAAGTATTGCAAAATAAAATTCATATTGTATATTTTATGTAAAATTTATTGTATTTTGTATATTTAAATATGTATATTTACTTTTTTATATAATTATTATTTACCGATTTTTTAATTTTAAGTATATAGAAAAACCTATGAGAAATACTTCCCATAGGCGTCTATAATTCATTTAATTTTCATCATCTAAATCATCGCAACAATCTATGCACATACAATCATCGTCATCTGATGATAATATTATTGCTTGACAGTTAGGGCAAACTACATCTACTTCATCATCATATAAAAGTTCTTCATCTACTTCTACAAAGTCTCCACAGTTTGGGCATTCCATTTCTATAAAGCTAAGCTCATCATCTTCATCTTCTTCGCCATCTTCGTATATGTCATCTTCTACATCAGATAAATCTTCATCTATAGATTCAACATATTCAGATAAATCAGCTTGTTCTTCATCTAACTCTACTATTGCATCTGCAAAACTTTCTAATACGTCTATTATTTTATGTATTATTTTTCCTTCTTTGCTTTGCTGTTCTATTTCTAGTCCTTCAGCTAACCCTTTTAGGTATGCAACTTCTTCATATAAGTATTTCATAGATACCCCTCTCTTTCATTATATATATAAATTAAAAGCCCGTACATCTTTATTATTAAGATATACAAGCTTTTTATACATAATTTATTAAACTCTTGATAAATAGTCACCAGTTCTAGTGTCTATTTTTATCTTATCGCCTTGATTTATAAATAAAGGAACTTGAACAACTGCACCAGTTTCTACTGTAGCTGCTTTAGTTACGTTACTTGCAGTATCTCCTTTTATTCCTGGCTCAGTTTCTACAACTTCTAATTCTGCAAAGTTAGGAGCTTCAACTTGGAATGCTTGTCCTTGGTAGAATCTTATTGTAGCAACTTCATTTTCTTTTAAGAACTTTATAGCGTCTTCAACTTGTTCATAGTTTAAAGGTACTTGATCAAATGTTTCCTCATCCATGAAGTAGTATAACTCTCCATCATTATATAAGTATTGCATTTGTCTTGTATCTATATGAGCTTTTGGGAATTTATCACTTGGGTTGAAAGCTTCTTCTCTTATTGCTCCAGATCTTAAGTTTCTGTATTTTGTTCTTACAAACGCTGCACCTTTTCCTGGTTTAACGTGTTGGAAGTCAACTATTAAACATGGTTGTCCATCTTTTTCAAATGTTACACCTTTTCTAAAATCACTTGCTGATACCATTTTTGTCCCTCCATATAAAAATAATTTTATTATTCTTTGGTGATACTGATACTAAAATCATATATATTACATATTATAATCAAATTTTTAATCTTGACTAAAAAAATATTTGTACTATAATTATGTATTTAACTTATCTATGTATATAATCACCATACCTTTTTCAATTATATATCCTATTGTAATCTTGTCAAGTTATATTAATATAATTTTATGTAAAATGACTTATTTAAAAGCATTATTAGCATTTATTAATGCTGTTATACCAAGTACATAACTATCAAATCCAAATCCAGATATCTGTCCTATACATGCACTAGCTGTTACACTTTTTTGTCTGAACTCTTCTCTTTTATGTATATTGGATATATGAACTTCTACTACATTAATATCTATCGATTTGATAGCGTCATGAATAGCATAGCTATAATGAGTAAAAGCACCAGGGTTTAAAACTATTCCATCATACCTATCCATAGATTCATGAATTTTGTCTATTATACATCCTTCATGATTACTTTGGAAGAATTCTATTATAATTTCATCATTTACTTTTTTAAATTTATTTGATATATAATCTTCTAAATCTTTTAAAGTATTATTTCCATATATGCTTTTTTCTCTTTTTCCTAACATATTTAGGTTTGGACCATTAATCACTATGATTTTCATAAATACCCCCGACTCTCCGATTACAAACTTTTACCACTATTAATAATATCACAAATTATCTAATAGAAACAAGTATTTCACTAACTACTTCTTGTATATTTTTATCATTTATATTGATTTTTATGTCACAAGCACAATTATATTTGTCATATCTTTGATTTAGTAGTTTTTCAATAGTATTAGATATATTTGAACTATTTTTTAATAATGGTCTTTTATCTAATTCTCTTGATACATTTCTTTTTATAGTTTCTACACTTCCATCTAAAAATACAACATTTTTTTCATCTTTTAGTATATTTAAATTTTCCTCAGTCGTTATAATCCCCCCACCTGTAGAAATTATTATATTTTTTTCTATTAATGACTCTTTTAAAACTTTAGTTTCTAATAATCTAAAATACTGTTCTCCCTTTGTTTCAAATATTTTAGTTATGGTCATATTTTCACGCTTTTCAATTTCATTATCTATATCTACAAATTTTATATTTGATTTACTTGAGATCTTTTTTCCTATTACTGTCTTTCCAGTCCCCATAAAACCAATTAATATAATTTTCATGCCTAATCTCCCTCAAAATTTCTTATATTTATATTAGATTCTTTCTCTAGTGTTTCTCCATCTTTGTATAAAACTAATTTTATATTAATAAAATGCTTATCTTTACTACTCTTTGCATATATATTTTCAACATAATCTCCTATTTCATAGCCTCCTGGCTCACTATTACCAGAACTATTGAGCGAATTAATAAATATTTTATTTAAGTTCTTTTTAAAGCTAATTTCTTTATCTTTTTTATTTAAATTAGTATCATTATACCTACATTTTATAGAGTTTGCACTTATAACCTCGTTATCTGTGAAATCTTTTGAGTTTATACTTATAACACCCTTTGAATTTTCTATTACATTTTCTATGTATTTCATTATTTCGTTTGATTGTTGTTGTAACTCAATTTTAGATTCAAGCTTATTTTTCAAATTATACGTAAAAAATAAACTATAATATAATATTAACAATATTATTGATATTATAGCAATTGAAATAACATGTTCTAATAGTAAATATCCATCTCTTTTACGCTTCATATCTACCTTCTTTCAATAAAACTCTTCCACTTACTGGAACTATAGTTATTTCCTTTTTTATTATACCATTATATACTTTAATAGTACTGCCTTTGCTTATAGGAGTTCCATCTTGCTTAAAAGATATTTTACTTAATCCAGCTAGACTAGCTCCTTTTGGTAATTGGACTTCTTTAATATCTTTTGAATTAGACCTTAGTATATAACTTATATAATTTTTTTCTTCTTTATAATATATATACGTTTTAAGATCTCCCATCATATTGCATTTTCTTACATATCTTATATCTGAGCATAACTGTTTTGTAAAAGAGTTTAAAACATAATTTTTATTGTCTCCATTAAAAAAACATAATGTTGAGATTATTATAATTATACTCATGCATATAACTACTTCTATTAATGTCACATTCCTTCTCTTTTCATATGTATATCTCCTCATAATTATAAAACTTTAAAATTTTATTTATATCTATTTGTGTAAAATTTTCTAAATCAGGATTATATGGATTAATAATTTCAACACTTACTTTAAACGTTTTATTATATACTTTTTCTTCTACTTTTATGTTTATATCAAATTTTACACATTTACTGTTTTTATCTATATTTATATTCTTAGGTATACTTACCGATATGCGTTTAGATTCTTGTTCATAAGAATTACATACATTATTTTTAATTGTATTTCCTAAGAAATACTGGTAAAATTCTTCTTCATTAGATGTGTTTTTCAATGCATTTTCAACTTCTTTAAAAATTTTACTATTCAATATTTCTATATATCCATACCCTAATTGTTTTATTTGTTCTTCTTTTAATTCTAATGCGAATATATTTGAGTTAGAATAGTTTAGACCTATACAAGTCATTGTTATAGTAGCTATAATAGAAAAAATTATCAATGTTGTAAGAAGTATCGATCCGTTATTGTTTAAATACATAACTTTCTAATTTAAAATTATTTTTTTCATTGTGTACTAGTACATAAACTTTATAGCATTGATAATTTTCTTTATTTTTTTCTATTATAGTTTCAATTTCAAATTTATTTATTTTATCTTTTTTATTAAAATTATTAATTTGGTCTTTTGAGTTGTTTTTTATAATAAACTTAGTTTCTTCAATTTTACTTTTAGCTATATCTAGCATCTCAAACCTGTCCTTATTAAATAAAGTAAACTCATAACTATTATAAAGAACATTTGATACAATATAAATTCCTAAACAAACTATCGTAACGCTAAATATACACTCAATGGTTGCAAATCCATCTTTCTTTATCTTAAATACACTCTCCTTATTTTTATAACATATACCAAGTATATGTGGAGTTTAAACATAGTGATTTATATTTTATTGTATAAGTCTTTTATATATTCTTCATCCTCTTTAGTTGCTTTTATTCCAGTCCATATATAAAATGCATGTAAGCCTTGATTTATAAGCATATCTATGCCATGAACTACATCCAAATTATTTTTTTTAGCCCAATTTAAAAAAGCAGTATTATGCGGTTTATAAACTATATCACACACTAACAAATTACCTTTTGGAATTAATCTTTCATCTATAGGACATAGATTGCTTTCCATACCAATTGGAGTTGTATTTATCAATATATCTATTTTATTTAAATCATTTTCATCTATAGGCTTAGTATCATAAACTACATCTAAGTTGAAATTTGTTTTAACTATTTTTCCAATTTCCTCAGCTTTATCTATGCTTCTATTTCTTATCTCTAAATATGAAATTCCTTCTGAGGCTAATTCTACACATATACTTCTACATGCTCCTCCAGCTCCAATTATTAGTACTTTTTTATTTTTTAATGTATACCCTTTTTCCAAAATAGATTTTACAAACCCTACTCCATCAGTATTGAAACCAATTAATTTGCCATCTATATTTTTTATTGTATTTACAGCACCAATTATGCCAGCATTTTTATCTATTTTATCTATATATCTCATAATATCTACTTTATGTGGAATAGTTACATTACATCCTATCATATCAAGCGTTTTTATACTTTCCACTGCTGATTTTAATTTTTTATTTTCTACATCAAAACAACAATATATATTATTTTGCTTATATTTTTCGCATAGATAGTTATGAATTTGTGGTGAAAAACTATGTTTTACAGGGTGTCCTAAAAGACCTATTATTTTAGTCATTGAATTTGTGTTCATATTTACTCCTACCTCTTTTATTATCATTTATTTAGTAATATATACCATTTATCTAGAAATTACACATTCTAAGATACTCCGTATAAATAAAATCATCTCCATCTAATTTTACTCTTTTTTTATATTCTTGCATATTTTCATTTACTTCTATATCTATCTCTACTTCTATATCTTTTTTAGATCCTACTTTTATATCTATTTTTCCATTGTATAATTCTATTATAGATTTTGCTACAGTTACGCCTATATCTAAGCTTCTTCTTTCCTGATCATTTATATATCTATCATAATCATATCCACCTTTATTTTTAATAGCTATATTTGTTTTACCTCTTGTGCTACTTAAATCTACATTAATTATACTATTCGAATATGAATATCTAATAACCATAGATAATAAAGTTAGTATTATCTTTTCTATATCATCCGGATCTACATCTGCTATTCTTTCTTCTTCATCTGTATCAAATAAAATTTCAATTCCATTGACGCCCACGTATTTACTAAACTCATCACAAACATCTTCAACTATACTAACTATATTATAATTATCTTTATTACACTCATGAAATTGAGATTCAAGTTTTGCCAAATCCATGATATTATCAATTAACCCCATCAACATATACGTATGTTTTTTTACAATATCAACAGACTTAGAAATTTCACTATTAGGATTTTTTGTTATATATTCTTTATTCATAATCTCTAATAATTGATTAGATGATGTTATAACATTTAAAGGCGTTTTGAGCTCATGAGATATATTAACAAAGAATTCCGATTTTATTTTATGCTCCTTTTTCTTTATTTCTATTTCTCTTTCAATAGTTTCAGCTTTAACTTGTTCTGTTATATCCCTTACGATACCAATTTTATTCATTTTTTTATTGATTTCAATTAGCATTTCTCCACATTCAATATAAGTATCTTGTCCATATTTATCTTTTATTGATTTTCGTTTAAAGTTTATATTTTCAGCATTTTTATTTGCCACTTGTAACTTTAATTCATCTTCTAAATTTATAACATTAAAGTCATTGAATTGTAGTAATTCTGATAGTACCTTATTAGAATAGTTAATATTTTTATTATCAATATCAGATATATATATTCCTTCTGGTATTACATTTACCAATGATTCATATTTTTCCTTACTATACTCTACAGTCTCTAAAAGCTTTCTATATTCTGTTATATCTCTTATAACTATTAAACTTTTTTCACTTTCTCCATCATTAAATTTAGCTCTATCAATATTTAAGCAGTATTCTTCATTTGATTCATTTTTATAAGATACTTCTCCTATAATAGAATTATTTAATAATATTTTTTTCATATTATCTCTATAAAAATCTACATTTTTATTTTTATTATTATTGTATAAAATTCTATTTTCATCTGTTATAAGTATTGTATAAGGAATTGTATCTACTATTTTACTGTATTTTATATTATTTTCTTTTATCTTTATTTCACTAGTTTTCTTATAAGTTATATCTGTCATTGCACAAATAGTACCTATATTCTGACTTCCTACTAAAAAAGGTGCATATATACATTTAAATATTCTTCCTTCTTTACTTCTTATTTCACACTCTACGTCTTTACCTTGCATTGTTTTTTCTATACATTTTAAAAATTTATTTTTATCTTTAATACTATCATTTAAAAACATATTAAGCTCTACTTTATAGTTATATTCAGAATAACACTCCCACATATTTGTAAAACTTTTATCCTCATTTAATATGTAACCATCTTTATCTATTATAAATGTACAAGTTTTATTTTCACCTATTATTAATTTAAGGAGATCTTGCTTTCTTTTTATACTTTCACTTATTGTATTTGTTATATTTCCATTTAGTTTTAAGTTTTCTCTTGCTTCTTTTAATTTAAGATTACTTTTTTGTAGCTTATCATTAATTTCTATTTTTATATTATATCTTTCTTTTAAATTAGCATTAAATATTTTATAAAAAATATATATTGAGCATATAATTTCAAGTGAATAATTAATAGCTTTAATAATTGAATTTGTTGGATTTAACATATATAAACCTAATTCAAAAGTCATTAAAATTATTACAAAAATATTTAATAAATTAATTTTATATCTTATAAAATTAATCATACTTATACATATTGTATTTATCACTACTAGTATAGATATAAAAATCATATATGATTTAAATTGTATTAAGTTGTGACAAATTAATAATGTATATCCTAGAATTAAATTTAAATAAATAACAAATTTATTTATTTTACTTTTATTTTCTTTTATATTGATTTGTAGTATTGATAATATAACAATACTTTGAAATGCATAATTTAAACCAAGCAAAGTCTCATTATGCATTATATACACTACTTTTAATAATAAAATCATAATAATGTTTTGTAGTAGCATAAAATTTTTATCTGTCTTATTTACACTAAAACGTGAATATAAAACATACAAGCTCATAATAAATAAAGATATACTAATTATATTTATATACATACTAATACTCCCTTTTAAAAAGTTATATTTAATAACTATAATTAAAATATATGTCTGAGAATTCTATGTCTATTTTTTCATTGTCACTAAAATCGCATCCACTGTCTATTTTCTCTAATAATTTATCCGTTTCAATATTTTCCTTTAGTATTAATGTAAATTCACTACCCTTGTTAATTTTACTATTAACTACTATTTTAGCATTATGAATATCTGCCAGTTTTTTTACTAAAGATAAACCAATTCCACTTCCTTCAGCCCCTCTTGATAGTGTCCTATCTACTTGTTCAAAGCTTTCAAATATTATGTCTAATTTATCCTCTGGAATACCATCACCTGTATCAGCTACAGTAATATGAACTTCTTCCTTTTTACAGTTTATTATTATATTTATATTTCCACCCTTTGGGGTAAATTTTATAGAGTTTGAAAGTAGATTTAATAAAATTTTTTCTATTTTTTCTTTATCTATTGCCATTACTTTTTTATGTACATCTGATTTAAAAGAAATAGATAGTCCTTTTTCATCAGTATATCTTTTTGATTTTACTACAATGTCGCTAGTTAAATTTATTAAATCATATTTTTTTATATTCATCTTATATGTCCCATTTTCTAAATGTCCTATTTGTTGAATATTATCTAACAGTCTCATTAATCTATAGCAATTCTGTTTAACTAATCTAGTGTAATTATCAATATAGTCTGAATCATACTTGTCCTTGTTTAAATAAAGTATCTTATTAGTTTCAAATATAGTATTAATAGGCCTTTTTATATCATTTGCTACATTCGCTAAGAATTCTGCTTTAAATCTGCATTTATCACTTATTTCATCTAGCATCTCTTTCATTTGCTGAGTTTTGTATTTGTCATCTAAAGTTCTAACCACAACTAAAAAAGCATTATCTTCACTTCTATCAATTATAGCAATTTCTATTTCTTTAATTTTATTTGTATTAGTGTAAAACTTTCTAAACTTGCCATAATCACATTCATTCAAATATTTTTTTATTATGTTATTTAAACTTTCAACTCCAATATTTTTTAATATTTTCATCATTGCTTTATTTCTATATATATGATTATTTGTGTTTTTGTCTATTATAACAACACCTTCTGGAAGTGTTTGAAGTAACAGCTTATATGTTTTTTCACTTTGTTCTATATCAGTGATAACATTTTCCATATTACTTATATCTATAGCTATCGTAAGTAACATTTTTATATTGTTTAATAAAATTGTTGTAGTTATAAATTCAATTGTTTTTCCAGTTTTAGTTTCTATCTTCGTAGATATTTTTTCAGCTTTACCCATACAGACTAAATTAATATTATTTATAAATTTAGCCTTAGATATTTCATCTGTTGATAAAATCATATCCTCAATTGATAATTTAGTTTGAGATTCATTTAAGTTTAACAAACTAATAGCTTTGCTATTTATGTATTTTATACTATTCATATTATGAATTATTACACCATCATTTAAAACATCCATTAATTTTTTATATCGCTCTTCACTTTCCTTTAGCTTATTTTTTATTAATGTACTTTCAGTTATATCACTTAAGATACAAATAATCACTCTATTTTCATTTAATACTTCTTTAACGCATTCAAACTTATATATCTTTCCATCATAACTTTTTAGATTTTTTTCTATATTTAAATTTTGAATTTGTTCTAATATATCTATTGAATTTAGAAACTTCGAATTCATATGCTTGAATATATCAATTTCATTTTTATGTAAATCTATATTCATCATTAACTTAAAAGCTTTATTCATATAGATGCATTCTTTATCTTTATTTAAAATAAATATAGCATTTTTTGAATCCATAATTGATTTTTTTATATCGTTATTTAACTCTAATATTTCATTTTTATATTGGTTTTGTAAGTTACACGCTAATATTGTTTTATTAGTAATTTCTAAAATTTGTTTTTTATTGGAGATTAATTTCATCTTTTCTTTCTTAATTTCATTTTCTTTATTTTTTATATAATTTATAATTATAAATTTTGATATAGATAAATTTAATATAGCATATATAATTAATTCATATTTTATTTTCATTATTATACTTAAAACATTTAAAACACTTAGAGATACTATAACTATAAAATATGTATTTTTTAACTTGTACTGATTTTTAAAAACTTTAATAACTATAACCGTCATTGTTATAGGGATTGATAATAAGTAAGCTTTCAAATTTAATATTCCTATAATAGCATGAATGAAAAAAACAAATGCTAAATATATAAAAGCCTTTTTATTATAAGTTTTAAATAATATAACCGATATAAATATAATAGAAATAATTAATGTTAAATTAAAAAGTTGCAAAGTATCAATATTTATAGTTAGTTCTTTCATTCTCATCACCATCCACTCATTTTTATTATTTTGCGATATATATTTACTTTTTGCTTACACTTTCCTTATTAACTTTTACATGTAATTGTATTTTATTTCCTTTTTTGATATATAAATAATAGTAGCACATTGTTTTATTTTTTTTTGTCAGTTTTTGAGCACTTTTTATTAAAATTATTTGCTATAAAATAATGGTTTTTGTTGAACTTTCTAAGTTTATTTCTATTCTTTTGTTTTTATATACCAAAAAAAAGCCTATGTAAGGCTTTTTTCTGGTTTAAGCTCTTTTCTTAATTTCTTAAGAGCCCTCTTTTCAATTCTAGATACATAAGATCTAGAGATATCAAGTTTTTGCGCTATTTCACGCTGAGTTTTATATCCACAAGTAGTTAATCCATATCGTAGAAGTACTATTTCTTTTTCTCTTTTAGTTAATATTTTGTCTAATTGTTCATATAGTTTACCAATCTGAACCTTTAGCTCAACTTGATCTAAAATATAATCAATATCGGTACCTAATACATCAATTAAACTAATTTCATTACCCTCTTTATCCATTCCAATAGGGTCTTGAAGAGATACTTGAACTTTATTTTTTTTATTTGTTCTTATATTCATTAATATCTCATTTTCTATACATTTGGATGCATAGGTTGCTAATCTTGTACCTTTATCTACGTTATAAGTTTCTATAGCTTTTATTAATCCTATCGTACCAATGGATATAAGATCGTCTTGATCCTCACTAGAATTGTTATACTTCTTAGCAATATGCGCTACTAGTCTCATGTTTCTTTCAATCAAAATTTCTTTTGCATTTTCATCTTTGTCTTCTTTAAATTTTGTTAGATATGTTACTTCTTCTTCAGGGGTTAATGGTTTTTCAAATGATTTAAGAATAGTCAACAGGCCACCCCCTTCTTATGGTGTTTCATTTTAAATTATATGAAAGTGGCCTGCTTAAATTGCTTGTTTTTTTTATATTTATTTTTATTTATTTATTCAATTGTGTGCATATTTCTTTAAACATTGGTACTGCTGACTTACTTTTTCCCTCTATTCCTTCTACTAATACAGTGATTGCATACTTGGGTACTTTCTCTGGATAAAATCCTGTTATCCATCCATGATTAACTGCCTTTTTATTTAATGTACTTTGAGCTGTACCAGTCTTAACTCCACACCCACCATTTAAATCTTTTAAATCTTTACCTGTACCTTCCTTTGATACGTCTTTCATCATCTCTTTAACTATTGTAAGAGTATATGGTGATATAATTTCTTCAGGCTTTGAAGTTTTAAAACTTTTAACCATGTTCTTATCTTTATCTAATATGCTATCATATATATATAATTGTTTATATGTACCATTATTAGCTATTATTTGAGTCATCTGATTTATTTGTAACGGTGTAAAGCCTAAATTACCTTGGCCTATTGCAAGATTATTTATAGGTATACTATCCTCTATTTTTCTATTATTCTCTTCTTCTAATCCTATGCCTACAGGTTCATTTAGATGTAACCTTTTCGCACATTCTATAATTTTATCTTCCCCAACTTTTTTGGCTATATCAAAAAATGCTGTATTACATGAATTTGAAAATGCCTGCTGTAATGTTTGTATGCCGTGCCCATCTCTTTTATGACAATTTAAAATCTGTTTAGTTTTACTACTTACCTCTACTTTTCCAGTACAATTATATGTGTAATTTTCATTTATTACATCTGCATCTAGAGCTGCATAAAGCACAACTAATTTAAATACTGAACCAGGAGGGTATATGCTTTGCATAGTTCTATTTACAAGTTCTCCTTTTTCACTTTCAAAGTATTTAGCTATATTATTTTGGTCGAAGTTAGGTCTAGAACTTAATGCTAAAATCTCCCCTGTATTTATATCTGATATAACTACTGCTGTTGGATTTTCTTCTTTGTCTGCTATTTTTTCTACTTTTCTTTGGATATCTTTATCTATTGTTAATTTTATATTCTTTGCATCTTCATTATCATTTACAGTTTTTATACTACCTTTTAAAATACTTAAATCCTTTGTATTTCCAGATGCACCTGCTTTAAATGCAGACACATATTTTTCATTAGATTCTTTTAACACCTTATCCATAGATTTTTCAATTCCTGATTGACCAACTTTATCTTTAGTGCTTATATGACCTAAAGTATGAGATAATAGTCCATCTGATGCATATCTTAATGTTTTTTCTTCAACAATAATATTATCATCTAATAGTTTACGTTTTGTCTTATCATCGATATTATCTACTTCAATTTGAAATACTTGTGATTTCAATTGCTTTTCTATATGCTTATAAATTTCTGATATTTGCATATTGCTGCTGTTTTCTACTATATTTCTTGTATTAACATCATTTAAAAACTTATTTTGTTCTACTATCATAATATCTTTTTTTACAGTGTCAGTAAGAGGTTTTTCATTTCTATCATAAATTACACCTCTTCCACTATTTAATTCTACTTTTTGTATGCTTTGTTGTTCTGATTTTTCTTTATACTTATCAGCTTCTAAATATTGTATTGTTGTTAGTCTATATATTAAAAATGAGTATATTATTATAGCGCATGACATCATTACCCATGCACGCCTTACAATTTGTTTAGGTATATTACTTTCTTTTCTTGACATAAAATCACCCCTTAGATACTTGTCATTTTTGACAATTTCTAAGGGGTTAATACTAAATTCATAAATTCTTCATATTTAATTTATTATTAATTTAATTGTGTTCTTATTTTACTGATAACTATGTCTATTGCAACTTCATTTTGTCCACCTTCTGGCATAATTATATCAGCATATTTTTTATACGGTTCTATAAATTGATCATGAGCAGGCTTTACTGTAGCTAAATATTGTTCTATAACTGAATCAACAGTTCTTCCTCTCTCTTTTATATCTCTTTGTATTCTTCTAAGTATTCTTATATCATCTTCTGTATCAACATATATTTTTATATCTAACTTATCTCTTAACTCTTCATCTTCTAATATCATTATACCTTCAACTATTATTATATCCTTAGCAGCTATATTAACTGTTTCATCTTGCTTTCTCGTATGAAGTTCATAGTCATATATTGGTTTTTCTATACTTTTACCTTCACATAAATCATCTATATGTTTTATAAGTAATTTATTATCAAAAGAAAGTGGATGATCATAATTAGTTTTTAGTCTTTCTTCAAAAGTTAAATGTGTTTGGTCTTTATAGTATGCATCTTGCTCTATTGTTGCTATGTTTTCTTCTGGAATGTTTTCCATTATAGCTTTACATACTGTACTTTTACCAGATCCAGTTCCTCCAGTGATTCCTATTATTAATGGTCTTTTTTTATTTTTCATCTTGTAGTACTCTCCTTACTAAGTTAGATTATTGCTTTATATTTCATCATTTGGATTTTCTAAATAAAACCCTGATGTAAATTGCCTATTACTGATTTCCTTTAATTCATCTAACCACACAGAATTAAATTTCCACTCTTGAGGATTTTCATAAAATTTATCTATTGCTACTCTATAAGCTTTAGTTACCCTCTTTATATATTCAGCATCTTTCATTCTTCCTTCAATTTTTAAGCTAGTTATGCCTGATTTTATAAGTTCTGGTATATATTCTATCATACATAAATCACTTGAGTTAAATAAGAATGTTCCTTTTTCATCTTCATAAACAGGGAAGTACTCTCCTGGTCTTTTTTCTTCCATTAGTCTATAGGATTTTTTGCTTATTTCTTTTTGCGGATTTTTACCTTTTATAAAGTTACTTAATAGAGGTCTTCCAGAATAAGATATAGTCATAACACCATGTACAAAAACTTCTATATCTAATTCAAGTGGAGTTTTAGCTCTAATTTGAGCAATCTCATCACAAGATAACTCTCTTGATACAACAACTCTCTTTATGCCTTGTTCAAACCAAAACTTAGCAGATATATAGTTTGTAGTATTAGCTTGATCACTTAAATGTATTTCCATATTAGGTATAGTATTTTTAACTATCGAAAGCATTCCAGGATCAGATATTACTATAGCATCTACACCTAAACACTCTAAGCTTTTTAAATATTCTTCAATTTGATTAAAATCATCATCATGAGGTAATATATTAACTACTACATAAACCTTACTTTTGTTTTTATGTGCAAATTCAATTCCTTCTATTAATTCTTCTTTTGAAAAAAGATTATTTATAGAAACCATCCCAAATACTTCTCCACCTATATATACAGCATTCGCTCCATTTTCAATATTAGCTTTTAACTCAGCTAAATCTCTAGCAGGTGCTAATAATTCTACATTATGCATTTATGTCACCTCTTTCAGCTTTCTTATAGCTAAGTGCCACTCCATCGCCTATAGGTATAAGTGATGTGTCTAAATAGTTACATGTACATATATAATCTAAGTAACTTCTCATTCTTTTAACAATAGTCTTTTTTCTTCTTATTACAAAATCGTCGTGTGCTACCATACCTTTGTACAGTATATTATCCGATATTAAAAGCCCATCAACTTTTAATTTATCTATAACCATATCATAGAATAATTGATATTGTCCTTTTGCTGCATCTAAAAAGATCATATCAAATTCTCCATCAACTTCTTTAAGCTTTTCTTCAGCATCGCCTTCTAAAATAGTTATATTGTTTTCAAGTCCAGCCAATTTTATATTTTCTTTAGCTTTTTCTATCATTTTTTCATTTCTTTCAACTGTAATTATTTCAACATCCTCTCCTAAAGTAGATGCAAATAATATTGAAGAATATCCTATAGCACATCCTACCTCTAATATTCTTTTAGGCTTTTGTACTTTTAATAATACCTTTAATAATTCAGAAACTTCTTTATGAACTATAGGCACATTATTTTCTAATGCATATACTTCTAAATCTCTCAGTAACCCTTCTTTATCTGTTAAAGTATTTCTTATATATCCTTCTACTAACTCATTTACTATATTACTCATTTAATTCACTCCTTAAGAGGCAAAAAAAATTAATGCTAATTTATAAAATTAATCTTTTTTTACTTGTTAATTTATTTTATTGTCTTTTCTGTTCGTTTAGCTTGTCTCTTTCATCTTTATATTCTTTTACAAATTTAAGATGTTCTTCATACTCTACACTATAATTGTTACCACCATTCATTTTAGCTACGAAATATAAATATTTAGTATCCTCTGGGTACAGTGTTGCCTCTATGGACTTTATTCCTGGATTAGAAATAGGTGTAGGTGGCAATCCTTTATTTTTATAGCTATTGTATGGAGAATCTATTTTTAAATCATCGTATGTTACTATTTTTTTTCGTTGAGGGAATATGTATTGTATCGTCGCATCAGACTGTAATGGCATGCCTATTTCAAGCCTATTGTAAAATACACTAGCTATTATAGGTCTATCTTCATCTAATACAGCTTCCTTTTCAACTATAGATGCCAAATTTACTACTTTTTGCAGTGTCATGTTTAGCTCTTTTTGTCTTTTCCTTAATTTATCATTATATACATTATCAAACGCAGATAACATTTCTATTAGTATTTCTTTTTCAGAAAGCTCTTCCGTAAAATAATAAGTTCCGGGATATAAAAAACCTTCTAATGAAACAATATCATCTTGTTTTAAATATTTAAAGTCATCATAAAATTCTTGTGGTTTTATTATTAAACTCTCATAATTCGTTTTATTTCCAAGTTTTTTATTAACCAACATAGTTATAATTTCTTTAGATGTAGATCCTTCTGGAATAGTTATTTTTATTCCATCTTGATATATTTTACCAGATATGAGTAGGTTAATAATATCATTATTTGAATAAGATTGATTTATTAAATATTTACCTGCTTTCATTTTTGGTGAACTATTGCTTACTTTAGCTACAGTTTTAAATAAAGTTTTATTCTTTATTAAGTGATTTTCATATAATATTTGTGCAATTGTGCTTGTGCTCGACCCTTGTGGTATATCGATTACTATATCTTTTTTATTATTTTTATCATACGGACCTATTTGTATAAATATGAACACACCTATTAAAATTAATATTATAGCAGAGGATATTATTGTAAATTTCCACTTATTTTGATTAAAATCCATAGGATTATCTACTCCTTGTACATATTTATATCCTTTATATTATAAATCTAAGCATAAAAATTTTCAATAAAATTGTCGAATAAATTTATTCTATATTATAAATTATTTAGATTTATAATTATTTATTTTGATATAAATATTATTTTATTTTTGAACTTTTATTATTATTTTATTTGCAATAGCTTATTTAAATAAATTTAACTACTATAAATATTTTAAAATAAAAAAGTCTAACGTTATTTTTTACACGTTAGACTTTTTATAATCATTTTTTTAGAATTTTTTTATTTCATCCTTAGTTACGACACCATAAACTAACTTTTTAGGTTCTACTTTTTCATCAACAATTTTATACGCCGCTATAAATCTTTCTTTAGCTTGTTGTAATTTTTCTTCTTTATTTAAATGCATATGTGCTAATATGTCACCTTCATTTACATAATCTCCAACCTTTTTAGTAAGTATTATACCAGCTGATAAATCTAATATGTCTTCCTTAGTTTCTCTACCTGCTCCTAATATCATAGCTGATACTCCTACCTCTTCAGCCTCTATCTTACTTATATAACCACTCTTTGGTGATTTTATTTCTACTATTTTAGATGCAGTTGGTAATAAAGAGTAATCATCAACTATATTCTTGTCTCCACCTTGATTTTCTATAAATACTTTTAATTTTTCTAATGCTTTTCCTGAACTTATAGCATCTCTAATTTTTTCTATACCTTCATCAAAATTCTTTGCTACTTTAGCTAGAACTAACATATATGCACCTAATGTTTCACATAACATAACAAAATCTTTTGGTCCATTTCCTTTTAATGTCTCTATAGCTTCTATTACTTCTAATGAATTTCCTACTGCAAACCCTAGCGGTTCATCCATATCAGTTATCATACCTATAGTTTCTCTGTTCATTCCACAACCTATATCAACCATTGCTTTAGCTAATTCAAATGAATCATCTAAAGTTTTCATAAATGCACCATCACCAGTTTTAACATCTAGTAATATAGCATTAGCCCCTGATGCTAATTTTTTACACATTATACTTGCTGCTATAAGAGATATATTATCAACAGTTGCTGTTACATCTCTTAATGCATACATTTTTTTATCAGCTACAGCTATTGATGCTGTTTGACCACATACAGCAATTTTATGTTCATTTACAGAGTCTATAAACTTTTTCGCTTCCATTTCTATAGAAAAACCTGGAATAGCTTCTAATTTATCTAATGTTCCACCAGTATGTCCTAATCCTCTACCAGACATTTTTGCTACAGGAGCCCCACAAGCAGCCACAAGAGGAGCTAATGCAATAGTTGTTTTATCTCCAACCCCTCCAGTACTATGCTTATCTACTTTTATGCCTTCTATATCTGATAAGTCTATTACATCACCAGACTTCATCATAGCCTCTGTAAGGTATACTGTTTCTTGTTTATTCATCTTATTTAAATATATAGCCATTAACAACGCAGAAGCTTGATAATCAGGTATTTCTCCCTTTGAATATTTTTCAACAAAAAAATCAATTTCAGCTTTTGTTAATTCTTGACTATCTCTTTTTTTCTTTATTATATCGTAAATTCTCATGACTTTACTCCTTAGTATTTTTATAATATTAATAAATAAATTAGTATTAACCTTAATAAGCTTAATACTAATTTATTTATTAATATTAAGCCTTATTAAAGTTATATCTATCAATTATATTTATTATCTCTATATTCTAATGTAATTATATGTTTTCAACTACACTTTTTACTAAACTTAAAAATTCGCTTTTAACTTTTTGAGTAGTTTCAATAACTTCTTCATGATCAAGCGGTTGATCTAATATACCAGCTGCCATGTTTGTTATACAAGATATACCTACAACATCCATCCCTGAATGAGAAGCTACTATAACTTCTGGAGCTGTTGACATACCAACTGCATCAGCACCTAAAATTTGAGCCATTCTAACTTCTGCTGGAGTCTCATATGTAGGACCACTAAAGAATGCATATACACCTTCTTGTATAGTCATATTTAATTTTTTTGCACAATCTTTTACTAAATCAACATATTTTTGCTTATATGCAGTTGACATATCTGGGAATCTTGGTCCAAATCTTTCATCATTAGATCCCATTAATGGATTATTTCCACTTAAATTTATATGATCTTTTATAACCATTAAATCTCCTGGTTTAAATTCTTTATTTGCACCACCTGCTGCATTTGTTACAACTATTGTATCAACACCTAAAGCTTTCATAACTCTAACTGGGAATGTTATTTCTTGTTGAGAATATCCTTCATAATAGTGGAATCTTCCTTGCATAGCTACAACTTCTTTTCCTTCTAAAGTTCCTATTACTAGTTGTCCTGCATGTCCTTCTACTGTTGATACCGGGAAGTTTGGTATATCATTATATTTTATTTTAACAGGATTTTGTATTTCATCTCCTAATACACCTAATCCTGATCCTAATATTAACCCTATTTTAGGTTCTACATTGCTTTTGCCTTTTATAAACTCTGCACTTTCTTTTACTTTATCAAACATATTTTTCATTAGTTTTTCCTCCTATGCTATTTAACTATTTCCGTCTTAAAACTTTTTCCATGTTTAGGCATTTTAACATTTAATATATCCGCAACAGTTGCTCCTATGTCAGCAAAGCTATCTCTTATCCCTAAATTTAGGCCTTCTTTCACATCTTTTCCATATACAATAACAGGTATGTACTCTCTAGTATGGTCTGTTCCCTTATATGTTGGATCATTGCCATGGTCTGCATTTATTATAAGGATATCTTCATCTTTCATACTATCAATTATTTCAGGAATTCTTAAATCAAATTCTTCTAAAGCTTTTTTATAACCTAGTGTGTCCCTTCTGTGACCATATTTTGAGTCAAAATCTACTAAGTTAGTAAATATTAATCCTTTATTATCTTTTTTCATATAATTTATAGTTTGGTCTACACCATCCATATTATCATGAGTATGTATTGCTTCTGTAATTCCTTGTCCATTAAATATATCTTCTATTTTTCCTACACCTATAACATCTAAATTTGATTCTTTTATATTATCAAGTACTGTTGGCTCAAATGGATCTAAAGAATAGTCTCTTCTATTAGAAGTTCTAGTAAAACATCCTTTCTTTTCTCCTATATAAGGTCTTGCTATTATTCTAGCAACAGCATTATCTCCCATCATTATTTCCCTAGCTATTTCACACATTTTGTATAGCTCTTCTAAAGGTATTATTTCTTCATGTGCAGCTATTTGGAATACACTATCTGCTGATGTATAAACTATAACATCACCAGTTTTCATTTGATGTTCTCCATACTCATCTAGTATAGCTGTACCTGATGCAGGTTTATTTGCTACAACTTTTCTACCTGTCTTAGATTCAAATTCATCTATTATTTCTTTTGGGAATCCATTTTCAAATGTTTTAAACGGTGTTTCAACTAATACACCTGTCATCTCCCAATGTCCAGTAGTTGTATCTTTTCCTTGTGATAATTCACCACATTTTCCAAATGCACCTATTGGAGTTTTAGTTCCTTGTAAAAAATCTGCTCCTTCTATGTTTCCAATACCTAGATTTATTAAATTAGGTATTTTTATATCAGGATAAGTTTTTACTATATTTCCTAGAGTATTTACATTAGTATCTCCAAATTTTTCTGAATCAGGTAAAGCCCCGATCCCAACACTATCAATTACAATCCATATGACTCTTTTCATAGTTTGTCCTCCTTGTTATTTGTCTACTTTCTAGGATGCTTTTCTTTTATTTCTCTTCTCATGTTTTTATTTATATGATTTAAGTATGACTGTAAACTAGCTAAGTTTGCATTACCTAATATTTTACTAACTACAGCTACATTTGCACCTTCATTTAATAAATGAATAGCAAATGAGTGTCTAAGCATACTTGGGTTTATGTTTTTATCTATGTTAGCTAAGCTAGCATGTTTTTTTATTAGCTTCCATAGGCCTTGTCTAGTAAACCTTTGCCCTAGAGAACTTACAAAAAGTGCTTTTTCATCTTCAACAGCTAACTCAGGTCTTGACTCTTTTATATATTTTTCTAAGTATAATCGTGTAATATCAGAAAGAGGAATAATTCTTTGATTTTTGTTGCTACTACAATATATATAGTCTAACTCTAAGTCTACATTATCTAAATTCATTTCTACAAGCTCTGAAACTTTAATTCCTGTACCATACAATATTTCAAATATAGCTTTATCTCTAATTTGCTTAGGTGTATTTAATTTAGGAAATTTTAATAAAGCCTCCACTTCTTCCTCTGTTAAGATATCTAAATTATTTTTTTCTATTTTTGGCTTTTTTATTTCTTTAGCTGGATTATTATTGCTCATATGGTTTAAAAATAAGTAATCGTGAAAAGATTTAATAGAAGATATCATTCTAGATATTGTAGCTACTGATATGTTATCTTTTTCAAGCTTTATCAAGTAACTAATAATATCATTTTCGACTACATCACCTATATTTATATTTTTTATAAATAAATACTCTGTGTATTTTTTTATATCTATAAAATATGATGAAACAGTATTTTCTGATAACTTCTTTTTATCCTTCAAATAACTTATATATTCCTTTACAACTTCCATAGTAAACTCCTTTATCTGACTAGGAACTTAATAACACCTATACTTAGCATATTTAATATTGATTGTAAGCCAACAGTTATAGCTAGTACAATTACTGCATTTAATGCATATCTTTGACATAAAAATAGTATATTCTCTCTTTTTCCTTTTTTCAACTCATAAATAATTTCTTTAATATAATTTAATGAAATTAAAGTTAATATGATTGCACCTGGTATGATTATTAAATTTTTAAATAATATTATGAGTATCATTTTTATAGACTTAACTTTTAATGCTAATATAGTACTATTTATAGTATATCCTATTGATAGACCTTTTAGCATAAATATTATTAATACTATCGGAAAAGTTATTACTAATAGTGTGCATATACCAATAGATGCCATAAACATTGTATCCGATTTTAAGTTTGATATTACAGCTCCTTTTAATCCACCTTTAGTCCTAAAAAATTCTACAGCTGGATTAACATTTTCTATTATACTAGTTTGAGAACTTGGCCACATTTTATTTAAATATGTCCCAAGTATTATAAATGCTATAAATATAACTCCAATAATTATTATCTGTTTGTTTAGTTCTTTAAAATTATTTTTTCTATATGTTTTTCTCAAATTTATAACCTCCTCTTGTACCTTACAAATTATTATGTAAGAAAAGAGGAGGTTATTCCATTTATATTAATTCTTTTGCTAATAAAATTCCTATCGCAGTTTTTGCATCTTCTATTTCATTTTTTGCAATCATACTATGAGCTTCTTCTAAACTTATACTATACATTTCTAAACTTTCATCATCATCAAGTTTATTTTCCCCAGGCTTAAGACCTGTTGCTAAGTATATATATATCTTTTGATTTGAGAATCCTGCAGAAGTATAAAATTTATGTATTAATCTTAAATTTTGAGCTTCATATCCTGTTTCTTCTTTTAGCTCTCTGATTGCACATTCTTTAGGATTTTCGCCAGGTTCAAGTTTACCTGCTGGAATTTCCCAAATTACTTTTTCTATTGGTTTTCTAAACTGCTTGATTAATATAACCTCATTTTTCTCATTTATAGCAACTATTCCAACTGCACCACAATGTTCTACTATTTCTCTTTTTTGATATCCTTTATTTTCGACTTCAACAGTATCTACTTTTACACTTATTACCTTTCCTGTGTAAATTCGATCACTACTAATAGTCTTTTCTTCTACTACCATCACAAACCTCCATTACATAATATGCTGCACTACTTGCTGCATCAAAGAACTCTTTATCTTGGTCATAGTTTCTACCCATGCTTCTAACTTTTAATCCAAAATAATCTAAGTCTTCTTTAGTACTGTTGTTGTTTATGAATCTTATAATATGATTCTCATCTAGGTTATTATTTTCTATCTGAGTTTTTATTAATTTTAATTTTTCTTCTTCATAATTAGTTATTGGAATATTTACACCTACATTAACAATATCTTTAAATACAGTTATACTATGATGTGATATTCCTACATGCCTATCTCTTTTATCAGCAAAACTAATTCTAGGTATAGCTATTGGATTTCCATTAAGTTTTTTTATAGCATCTAAAATAGGCCCTTGTTCTATACCTGTAAATCCATATTTTGTACCTGTTCCTGCAATTCCAGGTCCCATACTAACAAATACACAATCCGCATTTAAAATTTCTTTAGCAGTTATTAATGCTGTATATATATTTATACACTCATAATCTCCTCCAAAAGCATTTCCAATTGTTATTGTGCTATCTATTAGTCCCTTTGATTTTAATGTATCTACATTTTTACTTAAATAAATTGGTAAAGCAGCTCCATCAGTCATTATATATACAAGTTTTTTATTTGGATTATTTTTTTTATAAGAAGCTACAAATGGTGTTAACATACTGTGCAGTGTACCAACAACTACAGGCATATTTTCTAAACTTTCAAATTTGTCTATTTTTTCATGATACACACTTTCTTGCTCTTCAACTGAATCTACCTTAACCTGAAAAGGAGTATATCTTAGCTTCATTATATGACCGCCTTCAGTTAAGTTAGATTCAAGGTTATTTAAGTTAGCTATCACAAAATGATAGCCTCCTGTTCCTAGACTTAACTCAACAGCAGTTGTATTTAAAACTACTTCATCTCCCACATTTATTTTTCCAGTCATTTTTGTATAATTGTAAGCTCTTTGTATTTCTCCATTTAAACTAACTCTTATATCATCTAAACCATTACTTTGGTCTACTATTGATTCTACAATCCCTACTCTTTTACTTATCATAGGCTTACCTTCCTAACTTATCTATAAAATTCAAGAATTTATTCTTTTCTATTATTTTTGTCAACGAATACTTTTCTGTTAATATATGAATAAGAACTAAAAATACTAGCCATCCTATTCTAACTTTCATTGAATATCCCATTATAACAAGCATACCTATAGATATACCTAGTACATTAGAACCTGTATCTCCCATCATAGCTCTAGCTTTTAGATCGTAATTAAAGTAAGCCAAAACATTAGGTACTATAAGCAATATCAATGATTTAACATATCCTGTTAAAGTTAAAAATAAAACAGTTGATATAGTTAAGTATACCTTTATAGCTCTTCCCGGTCTTAAATCTAATAAGTTCATTAAATTAGTTGATAAAGCTATTATTAATGTATTTATAATTATATCTCCTATATTTTTAGAAACTGCAATAGAAATAATTATACCTACAAAACCTCCAAATAGAGCTTTGAATCCACCTGTAGTAAGACTTCCTTTTAATAAACTTTTAAAGTGTCCTTTTAATCCACTTACATCCCTATTTCCTATTATATCGTCCAATACTCCAGCAAAAAACATTGATATTAGACCAAAAATAAACATAAATAGGTATAATAAATTTTTATCTTCTTTTGTAAAAAATGCTAATATGATTCCATTTATAATTATCATAGGTAAAAATACTATTCCCATACTAACAGGTATCATATCTTTTTTATAGTTAGGCCTTAAAACATTGCTCTCTATTAATAGATTTTTAAATAGAGGTATTATAGCATATGTTCCAAGAAGCCCAGTTAATAATAAAATAATATCTAGTATATAACTTTGCACTTAGATACTACCTCCATTCTTTCTGCTTCTCTTTTAGTACTTTCTTTATATGATAATATTGCTTACCTCTATGGATAAATCCTTTTAAATCTCTACCCGTTTCACTATGAGTCATATTAACTAGTACTTCTTTTATTGTATATCCTTTTTTTAGTATATCTATAGTCATACCAACTTCTACACCATACCCAAAAGGAATTTCATCAAATTTTTCTAAAACTTCTTTTTTAAATATTCTTTGTCCTGATAAAGTTGCATCTAATTCTACACCTGTCATATCTAAAACTGATTGTTTAGCTAGTCCTTTTACAAACCCTAATCCACCTTTTTTCTTAGCTGGAGGAAACTTAGCTATTATAACATCAGCTTCATTATCTAAAATTGGTTTTATTAGCTTTTTAACTTCATTAGACGAACTTCCTAAATCTCCATCTAAGAAGCCTATTATATCTGCATTTTTCATAGCTATTTTCAAACCATAATTTAATGCATATCCTTTACCGCTATTTTTTTCTAATTTAAATACTTTTATTTTATCACTTTTTACACTTGAAGCTATTTTAGCAGTATCATCACTTGATCCATCATCTACTACTACTACTTCATTTATTTCTTTTATATCAATAACATTTTCTAGAGTATCTTTTATTTTACCAGCTTCGTTATATGCAGGTATTATTATACTTATATAAGGATTCATGTTATTTCTCCTTCTCTATTATTTCTTTTGTGGGAATAATACATCTGCAGTTTCTAATCTACCGAAGTTTCCTGTTATTCCCTTATCATTTAATAATATTACTAATGATACTTGTCCTATTCCTTCATCTATATTATCTATATTAGTTACTTTATTTTTAGAATACATATCTACATAAGAGAATTTAGAACCAGTTTTTTGAACACCAACTACAGCTTTATCTTGTCCTTTTAGAGTTGATATTAACATTTCGTCAATTTCTTTAAATTTCTTATCATCTACTTTAGATTCATTTCCACCTGCTAAAATAACTGACTCACAATTTAAAAATTCATCAGAAATAGAGTTAACTTTTATAACATCTAAATTTTGAAGTTCCTGTAATTTACTTGATCCTTCTTGAGATGCTAAACATTCAGATATATACTTAACTAAGTCTTTAGTACTTTTTAATTCCACGTTTAATTTAGTTGAAACTTCTTGTAATTTATCTTTATTTTCAACATTATTCTTTAACATTATATTAAATGCTATCGAACCATTTGCTTTAGTTATAATGTCACTTATCTCAGTTGAATAATCATTATTTTCATTAGTTGATATTATTCCAATATTTTTTTCTGATAAAGTCCCTGCTATTATCTTATCTGTATTTTTATTTATTAATTCTATAGCCTGATCATAATTAGAAGTTAAAGTTGATAAACTTTTTTCTAAATTATCATTTGTTGTTTTTAAATCCTCAAATTTATTATCTAAATCACTTATAATGTTAGCTTGTTGTTTGCTAAGTTCTTGATCATAATTTAAATTAAATCCAACTAGCATACCAATTCCTAATGCTATAAATATAGCACCAATGCTAACTATATAATATTTCATATTTATATGCATTTTTTTCCTCCTAAATTTACATCTGTAGTAATAATCTAATCTTTAAGTCCATTAAATGTACGAACTGTCTAACACTTGGTAAAAACGATGCTAAAATTAGTATTGGGAATAATGCTGTAACTATTAAAGCCCATATATACTTCATTTTTAATTTACTTCTGTATAATAAATTTACACCTTTAGCATCAATTAGCTTAGCTCCTATTTTTAATCTAACTAAGAACGTACTAGCCATTCCTTTTCTTCCTTTTTCTAAGAAATCAATCATGTTAGAGTGAGTTCCTAGAGCCACTATTAACTCAGCTTTATATTCATAAGCTATTAACATAGCTATATCTTCACTCGTCCCTGGAGCAGGGAAAACTATAGCATCTAAACCTAAATCTTGTACTCTCTTAAGTCCTGGTGCTCTTCCATCGGTATAAGCATGTACTATTATTTCTCCTGCTTTTTTCAAAGCTTCATCACTTACACTATCCATATCTCCAACAATTACATCAGGAGTATAACCAAATTCAAGTAAAGCATCAGCTCCTCCATCTACTCCAACTAAAATTGGTTTCATTTCTTCTATATAAGATAATATAGTACTTAAGTCCTGTTTGTAATCTTGTCCTCTTACAACAATTAATACATGTCTATTAGCATAATTGGTACTTACTTTAGGTATTTCAATTTCACCTAATATAAATCCCTTTTCTTTTTTAGCATATTCAATGGTATTGTCTATGAATCTATCTAATTCTACAGCTAAATTTTCATATGCTTTTTTTAGTTTAACACTTACTTCTTCTCTTCCTAAGACTTCACCTTCTCCTAAAAGTTCTCCGTCTCTATATATTTTTCCATCTATAACTTCTATAATTTGACCTTCTGACAACTTATGAAATAGTTCTTCTCCTACATTATCAATTATAAGGACATTTTTTTCAGTTAAAATCCCCGGACCTTTATTTGGATATCTTCCACTTATAGAAGGCGCCGCATTTATCACTAATTTAACTTTACCTTCTACTAAAGAGTTTGCAGCCACTTCATCAATATCTATATGATTTATTACTGCTATCTCTCCACCTGTAAGTCTCTTCGCAAGCCTTTTTGTTTTTCGGTCTACCTTAATAGGTGCTTCGACTCTCATATCTTAAACCTCCGATATCATTTTTAAAATCACATTACATTATAGCATTATTTAACAATAAAAGAAATGTTTTAAAGTTGTTTTAACTATTTAGATAAAACTTAACACTCATGTCTGATTTTATTTTTATAATAATTATAATTATTTAACCATATTTATTAGGTTTTTTTTATTATTTAAATCAGGATTTTCTATAACTTTTTCTAGTAAATAATTTAATTTTATTCCTATTTCTGAACCTGAGTATCCTAATTTAATTATTTCATTGCCATCTATTTCTAGACCTCTTATAGTATAACATTCTTTATTTTTTTCTACATTATTTATTTTATTTATACATTCATCTACTAAATCACATTTATTAAAATACATTGCTTTATCTGATATATCTAACATATTTTTATAATATATTTTTTTTAACATAAGTATATTTATAAGTTTTTTTCTACCTATTTTATTTAAAATTTTTTTAATTTCTACCTTGTCCATAGTTTCTTCTTGTATAAACATATATTCAATTAGATTATTGCAATAATCAGTAATTTTATTTGAATATTTTAATTTATTTACAATATTATTTGGCTGTATATTTATTTTATAATCATTTAACTGTTCATATTGTTTATTTATGTTATTTATTCCTCTATTAGCGATTAAATATTCTAACAACAATAGTCTGTCTTCTATTTTATCATTACACTTTGTTAGTATAGGTAAATTTTTACTTAAATAATCATATTCATTTTGATTAAAATCATCATATATACTCAAATATTTAAATATCTTTGTTCTATATAATAAATTTATTTTTTCAGGATATTTACTAAGCATAATTTTGTTAAACTCATCTGTGATTCTTTCTTTGCTTATATTTTTTATTAATTTAGAATTATTATATATACTATTTAATGTATATTCCTCTATTTTAAATCCTAATTTACTACTAAACCTTATAGCTCGTATTATTCTTAATCCATCTTCATTAAACCTTTCATCAGGATTACCAACTGTTCTTATTAGGTTTTGATTGACATCTTCTATGCCTCCAAATTCGTCTATTAATCCTACTTTATAGTTGTATGCCATCGCATTTATTGTAAAGTCTCTTCTTTTTAAATCTTCAATTATATTTTTTGTAAATTTTACCTCTTTAGGTCTTCTATTATCTTCATATTCACTTTCAATCCTATAAGTAGTTATTTCATAAATATTATCATCTATGATAATCCCTACTGTTCCATGTTTAATTCCATTTGTTATGGTTTTAAAATCACTAAATATGTTAAGTATTTTTTCTGGATTTGCACTTGTAGCTATATCATAATCATTTGGAGATATTCCTAAAATAAAGTCTCTTACGCATCCACCCACTATAAATGCTTCATATCCATTTTCATATATTGTATCTATTATAAACTCAACTGTTTTTGGCAGATTTATTCTCATTTTTAGTTCTCCTTTTTACTAATATATATGGTTGTTTTTTAGATTTAAATTAACCATTTCTTTAATTATATAATACAAAAAAATAAGCCTTCTTATTCTGAGAAGACTTATTTTGATAATTATATAATTATTTAACCATACTATGTTCTAATCTTAACTTATCTGCAATCATCGCTATAAACTCAGAGTTTGTTGGTTTTCCTTTAGTATTGTGTACTGTATATCCAAATAGTTGATTTATTGTATCAACCTTTCCTCTACTCCATGCAACTTCTATAGCATGTCTTATAGCTCTTTCAACTCTACTTGGAGTTGTATTAAATTTTTTAGCTATACTTGGATATAATTCTTTTGTTACAGCTCCCAATAATTCAACATTGTCTATAACCATCTTTATAGCTTCTCTTAAATACAAGTATCCTTTTATATGTGCAGGTACCCCTATTTCATGTATTATATTTGTTATTTCTGTCTCTATATTACCTACATTCTTTACAAAATCACTTCTCGTCATTTGTATGTCTGAATGTGTTCTTGGTTTTATTTCTACATGATGGCTAGATTTATTTGAAACTAGTTCTCTTATTCTATTTATAAATATAACAAAATCAAAAGGTTTTACTATATAATAGTCAGCTCCTAGATTTATAGCACTTTGTGTTATTTTATCTTGCCCTACAGCTGATAATACTATTATTTTTGGCATTTTAGGTATATCCATTGAATTTAATTTTTCTATAACACCTAATCCATCTAAATGTGGCATGATAACATCTAGCACTAATAGGTCTGGTTGTGTTTTCTTAACTAAATCTAAGGCTTCAATTCCATCCTTTGCTATTCCTAATATCTCTATGTCACTTTCATTAGATAAATACTCTTTAAGTACTTGACAAAAATCCTTATTATCATCTGCTAAAACTATTTTAATTTTTTCGTTCACTAAAATTCCCCCCATTAATAAAACATCTTCTTTTTTATATAATTAATACCAAAAGTTTTTCATATTAAGCATATTCGACATACCAAAATTATATTCCTTCAATTTATTTTAATAAATTAAAAAAATTTTGAAATAATATTAAATTTTTAATATCTCTTATCTAATTCTATCATCTCCTCTATAAAAATACCATATCCTTTTTTAGGATTGTCCTTAAAAACATGTGTTAATGCCCCAATTATTTTATTATTTTGTATAATTGGCGCACCGCTCATTCCTTGTACTATACCTCCTGTATAATTTATAAGATCCTTATCTATAATCTCTATTATCATATTTCTATCATTTTTTTTATCATTAACGAAACTTTTAATTTTTACATCATAGCTTGTTATATTTCTATCCTTATCTTCAAAAAGTATATGCGCATTCCCTAGTTTTATGTCTTCTCTTTTTCCTACCTCAATTAATTGTACATCTGTGTTTATTTTTCCTGTCATATTTCCACTTATTCCATAGTTGGAATTATTTCTAAATTTTCCAATCGGAATAGATGTTATTATGTCTCCTTTTATTTTACCTACATTATTTTTACTACCCTTATTAATCTGAATATTAGATAATTCATATATATCACCTTGGCTTATCTTTAAACACTCATTTGTGTCTTCATCCGTTATCGCATGCCCTACTGCCTTAAATTTCAAATTATTAGGATCACAATAAGTTATAGTTCCTATTCCTGATATTTTCTCCCTTACCCACAATCCTAATTTTACAGTTCCATTTTCATGCTTTATCTTTATATAGTCAGTCTTATATTTATTATCTCTTTCAAATTTTATTTTAACTTTGTCACTTTTAACATTTCTTAATATACTAGATACATCGTTACTACTAGATACTTTTTGATCATTGATTTCAATAATATTATCACCCTTTTTTATGCCTCCAATATATTCAACATCATCTTCTTCATATCCAATAACTAACATTCCATCCGTATTAGCTTTAACACCAATTATTTTTCCAAATGGATAAACATATTTAACTTCTTCTTTATTGTTTTTCATAACAGGTACTGATTGATTTATATTTTCATCCTTAAAAGTCTTAAAACATAAAATAAATAATGCTAATATAGATACCAAAATAGCTATTTTTTTTTCATTTAAAAATTTTTTCATAAAATTTCATCTCCCTATTTCATGTAAATATATACTTATAATTCCTTATAAGGAATTATTTATTCATCTATGTAATAAAATTCTAATCTAAATAAAAATGCATTTTCATTAGTCTATTGTTTAGGCCCTATTCTTTAATCAAGATAATCACATTAAAATAGCTAAGATAAAACTAATTAGATATAATTATAAAGCAATCTCAGGTTACTTATACAAAAAAAGAAGCCATAGGCTTCTTTTATCTTTTTGCTAATTCAATAATTTCCGTAGCATGTTCCATAGTCTTTTCTGTTATATTACTACCTGCAATAAGTCTTGCTATTTCATCTTTTTGCTGTTCATAATTTAATTTTTTTATTGTTGTAAAAGTCCTTTCATTTGAAGTACTTTTCTCTATACAGTAGTGTGTATCTGCATTTGCAGCTATTTGTGGTAGATGCGTTATGCAAATAACTTGTTTTTTCTTTCCTATATTACTAAGCTTTTCACCTACAATCTGAGCTGCAATTCCACTTATTCCTGTATCTATTTCATCAAATACTAATGTATCTATTTGATCTATATCCGATAATATAGTTTTAAATGCTAGCATAAATCTAGACATTTCTCCACCAGATGCTACTTTGTAAATAGGTTTTATATCCTCACCTAAGTTAAAAGATATCATGAATTCAATATCGTCCTTACCATTTGATGTAAATATAGATTCATCAAAGTTAACTTTAAATATCACATTTTTCATATTTAGACTTTTTAATTCTACAAGCAAAGCTTCTTCTAACTTAATAGCTACATTTTTTCTAGCATTAGTTAATGCTTGAGCCTTAACGCTTAAAGTTTTTTCTAATTTTAGAATTTCAGACTTTAGTTCTTCAACTTTTTCATCTCTATTTAATATTTCATCTAATCTTGATTTTGTATTATTATAATATTCAAGTATTTCCTCTATACTATCTCCATATTTTCTTCTTAGGTTATTTATTTCATCTACCCGAATCTCAATTTGTTCTAGTTCATATGGTTCAAAATTTATATTTTCCTTATAATTTCTTATATCCCTTGATATATCTTGAAGTTCATACATTATTCTTTCTATTTCATTATTGTAGTCACTTAATGATTTATCATACTCTGATATAGCAGATAATTCTTTCACTGCATTTCCTATAAGATCTACTGCATTTACTGAACCATCATATAAATTTTGGTAGCTTAAATTTAAATTACTGTATATCTTTTCACTATTTCTATAAACATCTCTTTGTTTTAATAAATCATCATACTCATCTTTGCTTAAATTTGCAGATTCAATTTCGTTAATTTGAAATTTTAACAAATCAATTTCTCTTTGAATTTGCATATCATCTTTATTTTCAGTTAATATATTTAACGCTTTTTTTACTTCACTATACTTTGCATATATATCCTTATAATCATATTTAAACTCTTCTAATTCAAGTTCTCCAAATAGATCCAAAAACTCTATATGCGTTTCCTTATTAAACAAAGCTTGGGTTTGATGTTGACCATGAACATCTATTAAAGTAGATGCTATTTGTTTTAATACACCCATCTTAACAGTTCTTCCATTTACTCTTGCAACACTTTTTCCGTCAGCGTATATAATTCTAGTTATTACTAACAAATTATCTTCATCTAATTCTAAATCATTTTCTTGTAATACTTTTTCTAGGTTTGAATTTCGTGAATAAAATACGACTTCGACCAATCCTTTATCAGTTCCTTTTCTTAAAAAAGATCTATCATATTTTTCACCTAGACATAAACCTAAAGCATCAATTATTATTGATTTACCTGAACCAGTTTCCCCTGTTAGTATATTTAGATTTTCATCAATATTTAGCCTTAATTCTTCTACTAAGGCACAGTTTTTCATATACAACTCAAGGATCACTTTAAATCCCCCTCTTTTATATAAAAATTATTTTTTTATATTTTTTAATGTATTAATTTTTTATTTACTCATATTATGAGAAGCTTCAACTACATTAATTATTTTGTTACTATGTTCTTCATTATTAAATACATATCCATCATTTCCATTTCTTAAATGAATTAAGTACTCTATATTACCTTCAGGTCCTTTGATTGGAGAATAATCTAAGCCTAAGATTTCAAATCCATTTTCAACTGCAAAATTAGATATCATTTCTATAACTTCTATATGTGTTGATTTTTCTCTTACTACACCTTTTTTTCCTACTTTTGATTTTCCTGCTTCAAATTGAGGTTTTATTAATGCTACAATTTGACCATCAGGTCTGATTAATTCTTTACATTTAGGAAGAACTAATTTTAAAGATATGAAAGATACATCTATTGATGCAAAGTCTGCAAATTCTTTAGTATTTTCTATAGTTACATGTCTTATATTAGTTCTTTCCATGCATACAACTCTTTCGTCTTGTCTTAATTTCCAAGCAAGTTGACCATATCCAACATCTATAGAAAATACCTTTTTAGCTCCATTTTGTAACATACAGTCCGTAAACCCACCTGTAGAAGAACCTATATCCATACATACTTTATCTTGTAGTGTTAAATCAAAATTATTCATAGCCTTTTCAAGTTTAAGTCCGCCTCTACTTACATATGGTATCGGATTTCCCTTAACTTCTATTTTTGCCTCTTCATCTACATCTGCTCCTGCTTTATCACATCTTTGATTATTAACAAAAACAAGACCTGCCATTATTGCTTTTTTGGCTCTTTCCCTACTTTCAAAATGACCTTGCTCTACTAATAATACATCTATTCTTTTTTTCATAAAATTACCTTTCTAATTTATAAGTTTTTTATTTTTTGTGCTATTTTAATTGGAGATAAACCTATACTATCATATATTTCATCTGCACTTCCATGAGGAACATATTGCTCTGGAAGTCCCATATTTACTATATTTAAATTTAATTTATTATCAATTATAAATTTATTTATTCTACTTCCAAACCCTCCAGTTATTACGTTATCTTCTATAGTTATAACTGTTTTATGTTTTGAAAACATTTCTTTTAAAATATTTTCATCTACTGGCTTTAAAAATCTAGCATTAACTATCGTAGGATTTATGTTGTCATTTAATAACATCTCTTTAGCTTTTATAGCATGATTTACCATAGATCCGATTGCTAATATTACTATGTCCTTACCTTGAGATAAGACTTCATAACTTCCAATTTTTATTGGAGTGTATTCTCCTATATTTAAATAATAACTATTTCCTCTCGGGTATCTTATCGCTACTGGTGTATCCATATCTAAAGATAAGTCCATCATTAATTCTAATTCTTTACTATCTTTAGGAGCCATTACTGTCATGTTTGGTATTGAATTTAAGTAGCTTAAGTCAAACATACCATGATGAGTCTCTCCATCATTTCCAACAATCCCTGCTCTATCTATTAAAAATGTAACTGGTTTTTTAGTTATACAAACATCATGTATTATTTGGTCATATCCTCTTTGTAAAAATGATGAATATACCGCAAAGTAAGGCTTTAATCCACTTTTAGCCAAACCTGCTGAAAACGTAGTGGCATGTTGCTCTGCTATACCTACATCATAATACCTATTTGGATATTTATTTTCAAATATATTTAATCCAGTCCCTGATGGCATGGCTGCAGTTATAGCAACTACTCTGTTATCCTCTTGTGCCATAGAAACCAATTTTTCTCCTACTAAAGCTGATATAGATTTACTTGAACCGCTTTTAACACCTTCTTTTATATCAAACTTAGAAACTCCATGATATTTATGAGGTTCATTTTCAGCATATCTATAACCCTTACCTTTTTTAGTTATAACATGAAGCAATATAGGACCTTTTTTGTTTTTAGCTTTATTTAGTATATCTATTAATTCTTTAGTATTATGACCATCAATTGGGCCATAATATTTTATTCCTATAGAATCAAAAAATGCGCAATCTTGTGGGACAAACTTACTAATAATACTATCTTTAACTTTATTAGCTGTCTTAGATATTAATTTGCCTCCAGGAGCTACATTTAATATTTTTTCCACTTCATCTTTTACTTTATTTGCTGTTGAATTTCTTATTATACCCGATAGATGTCTAGACATTCCGCCAACATTTTTATCTATAGACATTTCATTATCATTTAATATAACTATCATATCTGTATTAGTATAACCTAGATGATTTAGTGCTTCTAAAGCCATCCCTCCCGTTATAGATCCATCACCTATAACAGCTATTACACTTCCATCTTCATTTTTTATATCTCTTGCACAAGCAATACCTTGAGCCACCGATATAGATGTACTACTATGTCCCGTATCAAATATATCATGAGGACTTTCATTCTCCTTAGGGAATCCACTTAGTCCATTAAATTGCCTTAAAGATACAAAATCATCTTTTCTTCCTGTTACTATCTTATGCACATAAGATTGGTGACCTACGTCCCAAACTATCTTGTCCCTCGGGCTATCAAAAACTTTATGTAGAGCTAACGTAAGTTCTACTATACCTAAATTAGATGCTAAGTGACCTCCTGTTTGAGAAACAGACCTAACTAAGAATTTTCTTATATCTTTTGCTAACATATCCATTTCTTCAGTATTCATACTTTTAACATCACTTGGAGAATTTACTTTATCTAAATATTTATACATATTTTCCTCACCTTTTGCTTAGTAAATTTCTTTACTTGATTTATAACCATCTTTATATGTTTTATTTTCAAATATAAATTTTAATTTCAATACTTGCAACTTCTTGTATCTAAAAAATGAATATACCTTAGTATTGACTAAGTTATATTCATTTTATAACTACATTAAAACATTTGCTTATATCTTAACTCTTATGCTGGTTAAAATAAATCTTTAGCTTATTCTGTTTATAAATTTAGAAGTTATTAATGATTTCTAACTTTTCAATACTTTGATAAATAAAAATTATATCACAAGCTACAATGTTTTTCAATTTACCCTAAGATTAGTGCTGTTACTATTCCTAAAATAGCTCCAAAGAAAACTTCTATAGGTGTATGTCCTACTAGTTCTTTTAATTTTTTGTTTTCTATTTGTTTTTTATGATGTATATCATCAACAATTTGGTTTAAAATAGCCGCTTGCTTTCCCACTGAACGTCTAACGCCTGTAGCATCATACATTATTATCAATGCAAAAACACATACGATAGCAAAATCTGTTGATGCAAAGCCTCTTTCTATTCCTACCATTGTGCCTAAACTAGTTACAAATGAGCTATGAGAACTTGGCATTCCTCCTGATGTAAATATTCTAGCCAGTTCTATTCTTTTTCCTTTACCTGTAAATATTTTTATAAATTGAGCTAAGAAACACGCAAATATACTTATGCCTAAAACCTTGTTGTTAAAAACCTCTGCAAACATGTTTTTTTGTTCCTCCTTAGTATTCTCTAGCTATTATGTAATCAGCCAATCCATTTAAGAACTCAACATTTTCTGAAAGTTTTTCTATGCTTTTTTTAGCTTCACTAATTAATTCATTTGCAATTTCTTTTGATTTTTCAAGTCCTAATAGCGATGGATAAGTTGATTTATTATTATCTATATCACTTCCTACTTTTTTCCCTAATTTTGCTTCATCTCCAACTATATCTAAGATATCATCTACTATTTGGAATGATAGTCCTATATTTTTAGCATACTTCGTTATTTCATCTATTTGTTCTTCATTAGCATCACCTATTATAGCACCCGCTCTCATACACCCTATAATAATTGCTGCTGTTTTATTATTATGAATATAGTCCAATTTTTCTTTTGGTATTTGTTCATTTTCACTTTGAACATCTACCACCTGTCCACCTATCATACCATATATGCCTGAACTCTTTGCGATTTCATTTATTGCTCTTAGATATTTTTCAGGATTTTTTTTACCAAGTGAAGATGATAACATTACTTCAAACGCGTAGTTTAAAAGTGCATCTCCTGCAAGTATTGCCATATCTTCACCATAAACTATATGATTTGTTTTTCTTCCTCTCCTTAAATCATCATTATCAAGAGCAGGTAAATCATCATGTATTAATGAATATGTATGTATCATCTCAATGGCTACTGCAAAAGGAATTGCATCTTCCTCGTTTCCACCTACGATTTTACAAGCTTCTAGTGTTAATATTGGTCTTAATCTTTTTCCTCCTGCACTTAAGCTATAATTCATTGACTCCATTATGGTTTTTTGATACCCTTCTTCTTTGGGCATATATTTATTTAGTAGTTCTTCTATATAAATCGCTCTTTCTTTAAGGACTGTTTTAAATTCCAATTTTATTCCTCCCTCAGATTCATTTCTTCTTCTATACCTAATTGATTAAATTTAGTTATTTTTAGTTGGGCATTCTCTAAAAGCTTATTGCAATGTTTATAAAGACTTATTCCTTCTTCATATAAGCTCAATGATTCATCTAAACTGGAATTTTTAGATTCTAGTTTTTCTAAAATAATCTCTAGTTTATTATAAGCTTCTTCATATGTTAAATTCATATTTATACCTCTTTATTTTTTATTTTTTCTACAATACACTCTATATTGCCATCTTTTAAAGTTATATCTAAACAATCTTTAAACTCAATATCACTTATACTATTTATTACTTCTTTATTTTTTTGAACTATACTATAACCTCTATCTATAGTAGCTAATGGACTTAGATTATGTAGTATTGCTCCAAGTTTTGAAAGCTTTTCTTTTTTTAAGCTTATGTTGTTTTCTACTTCAAAATTTATTTTATCATATATTTTATCTAATTGTATAATTTTATCTCTTATTATGTATGCTTCTAGCTGTTTATGTATGTTTTCAAATGTATGTTTTAATTTATATTCATTTACTTTAGATATATTAATCAGTGACTTATTCATCCTATTTAGAATGTTTTCTAGCTTATAATTAATTTCTTGTAAAGATGGTGTTGCTAATTCCGCTGCTGCAGATGGTGTGGGAGCTCTCATATCTGCAACAAAATCACAAATAGTAAAATCTGTTTCATGACCTACAGCAGAAATTATAGGTATATTAGATTCAAATATAGCTCTTGCTACTATTTCTTCATTGAATGACCAAAGTTCTTCTAATGAACCTCCACCTCTGCCTAAAATTATAGTATCCACGTTACATCTTTCATTAAAAAATTTTATTCCTTCACATATTTCGAATTTTGAATTATGACCTTGAACGGTTACGGAGTATAACTTTATTTCAACCTTTGGGTATCTTCTTTTGATAACATTTATTATGTCTTTTATAACCGCTCCAGTTTGAGATGTAATTACACCTATTGTTTTTGGTATTTTTGGTATCTGCTTTTTATACTTATATTCAAATAATCCTTCTTCATTTAATTTTTCTTTTAGTTTATTAAATTCTATGTATAAGTTTCCTATTCCATCTAGTTCTATCGAATCTATATATAATTGGTAAGATCCATCTCTTTCATAAACTGAAATATATCCATTTGCTATTATTTTAGATCCATTATCAAGACTTAATTTTTTATCATATTTATTTTTAAATATTACACTGTTAAGTTTAGAATTTTCATCTTTTAATGACAAGTATACATTGCCACTACTATGAACTTTAAAGTTAGATATTTCACCCTTTACTTTTAAGTTATATAATATTGGATCATTACTTAAGATTCTTTTAATGTATGAATTAGCCTCACTTATACTCATCGCTCTTATTTTCAAATTTTTTCACTCCTATTGCAGCACATCCAACTGCATTATCAGTTGAGTATTCTGGTTTGGTAAAATAAGCATTTGTTTTATATTTTTTCAATTTTAGTATTAATTCTTTTGATACATATTTACTAGCTGATACGCCTCCTGCAAATACAACTTCATTTACATTATAAGCTTTCGTTAAGTAAATTATTGACTTTAACATATTTCTAACAACAGCATCTAGCAATAATTTACTTATATATTCTTTGTCTTTTTGAACTATTATTTTTTTTACCTGATTTTCTAGACCAGATAAATTCATATATCCATCTTTTACTGATGTTTTTAATCCTTGCTCTATCTTTTCATTACAATTTATTGCATTCTCATCTATATACTTTCCAGCAGGAAAGTCATATCCCATTTCAACACCAATTCTATCAATAAGTTGTCCAAAACTTATGTCTTTTGTCCCTCCAACTATATCTATATCATATCCATTTTTTTCTTTATTAAATCTACATAAGAGTATTTCTGTTGTTCCTCCAGACATATGAACAGATAAAAATCTTTGTTTATCTTTTATATTATTAGTTAATAAACTAGCTTCTATATGATTTTCTTGATGAGTAGTCTCATATATTTCACAGCTTATCATTGATGATAAAAGCTTAGAAAAATTCAAACCTACAGTAAACACAGGCATATATGATCCTTCTATTGGTCTAGGTTTTGAAGATACACATATTCCTTTTATATTATAATTTTTTAAAATATCTTTTAATTCTTTATCTAACTCTCCTAAATTTTTAACATGTTGAAATACAGCTTCACTTTGTCTTAATCCTTTGCTGTTATTTTTTACTTCCAACATGATTTTTTTGTTAAATATTACTTTTTTGCCTAAAGATATAGCTGCTATAGAAGTTGTATAGCAGCTAGTATCTATTCCGATTATTATATTATTTTCCTGAAAGCTCATTAACTACGCTTCCTAATATTCCGTTAATAAATTTAGGAGTTTTATCATCACAGTAAACTTTTGCAATTTCTACAGCTTCATTTATAGAAACTTTATTAGGTATTTCTTCCATGAAAAGTATCTCACATATTGATAATTTTAATATTGCTAAATCTACTTTTGGCATTCTTTCTATTGTCCAGTTTTTAGCATATTTATTTATTAATTCATTTATCTTATCGTTATTTTCCTTTAGTAAGTTACATATTTTTATCATATAAGTCTTGTCAACAACATCTTCTATATCTAAATTTCCAAGTTCTAATTCTGGATTATTAGAGTATTGTAATCTAAGTTCTTCGTATCTATTAACTATATATTCTAAATTATTGTTTAAAAATCCGTCTAACATAGTTTCCATTTCTTCTTTAGTTACATCCGATTGGTATATCAATTTCATCATGTACTCTCTACTAGTTACTTTTTTTGCTTTATCGTTCTTCATTGGCTGTAATCCTCCTTCAATTCCTATTATGCACACATTACACAAGAAAAAAACCCTCTGGTTTTACAGAGGGCATATATTAACTTTTCTTTACTTGCTTAGCTTCTTCTTTTTCAGCTTTTTCTTTTTTAAAGCTGATTCCTTGAACATGTATATTCACTTGAGAAACGTTCAAACCTGTCATTGTTTCAACAGTATTTTTTACATTTTCTTGAATTTTAAAAGCTATATCTGGTATAGATACACCGTACTCTATCATAACCATTATGTCTAAGTTAACTTCCTCTTCTTCTATTTGTATTTTAACGCCGTTGTTTTTAAGTATTTTATCTGTGAACGTTGTATTAGTTTCTACACCTTCAACCTCTAATGCTGCAAGTCCTGCTATAGTAGCAATTACATCATTAGATATTTTCACTTGTCCAAAATTATTATTTTCCATGATAAATTGTACCCCCTTGTTTAAGGAACTATTTTATAAATATAATAATACCAAATACCAGCCAAATTTGCAAGAAAATAACCTCAGTACTTACTGAGGTTTATTTAAACTTACTTATTTTAAATTTTAAACAATCTATTTATTATTCATTAACTTTATAGCCTCATATTTAACATTAGCTTGTTCTGCCACTAAGTCAAACACTTTAGCTGCATCTTCTTTTTCAAATTTTTCTTCATTAACAACTACATTTACACTTCCATTACTTATGTATACTAACGCATCTTCAAATCCCTTTGTACTTAAAAGATTCTCTATTTTAAGTTCAGTTTCTTGATCTTTTACTAATTGTAATTTCATTGATGATGCTTCTTTTCTTGATTCTTCAGAAGTAGATGGATTATTTATCATTTCATTTAAATCTTGTGTTAATTCATTTCTTTGTTTTTCTCTAGTCATTTTCATATCTAATATGTATGTAGCTTTTTTCATATTTTTTTCTGAAGTTAGTTGATTTTTTATTTCCTTACTAGTTTCTGTAACTTTTTCTTCTACATTAGCTTCTCCTGCTTTGCTATCAACTATTTTTATATCTTCTTCTTTTTTTGCATCTTTTTTATCTGACTTATCTGAGTTTTTATCCATTTGAGCTTGTTCATACGCTTTTAACTCTTTTCCTGTTTCTATTGCTGATTTCTCACTTAATTTATAGTTCACTATCCCTGTTACTACTAATAATGATGATAAGGCTAATACTACAAGTCCTCTTCCCTTATAATTAAATTTCATTTTTATCCCCCCAAGTTTAATATAATCAATTTTTAAAATTATTTGCTATATATTTCTACTTGATGTCCTGATATTTGAAGTGCAGTTTGTACTGCACTGTATAATGTTTCTTTTACTTTTGGATCACTAGCACCGCTAGCCACCACTATAACCCCTTTAATTTTAGGTTCATTAGTTTTTATTACTATAGGTTCATTTGAATTAGAAGTTATCATAGTTTTATTCTCGCTTGATGTTGTAACTGTTCTTTCTCCACCTTTAGTATCTTTCTCTTCTGTTTTTTCCATTGTTGAATTGGAGTTAAAAGCAGGTTCTATTGCTTCACTTGATTCAAATGTAATCATTACATCTAATTCACCAGCTCCATCAATTTGAGATAATATCTTTTTAAGTTTTTGCTCTAATGATACTTGAGATGCTTGTTCACTTTCTTGATTTACTTGAGCTTTGTTTTTTTCATCTACCTTTTTATCCAGCTCTTTTTTATCATCTGTAAAGCTAGGAATTACTATAAGAGCTATTGCACAAACAACTCCTAAGGATAAAAGTGTGTAAATCTTTTTTTTATCTTTTTCATTTAAGTTTTTAAACATTCACCCAACTCCTATTAATCAATTTCTATATCATCAATTGATACATCTAGTATTTTTACTAAATCTTTTTTCAGTTTATCGCTATCTAAATTTAGTTCATGTTCTTCTTTTACTTCTTTTTGATCTTTATCTTTAAATGCTTGTTTTAAGTTTTCCTTTTCCTTAGATTGTATGTCCTCTTTTTCACTTTTATTACTATTTTTTTCTTTAATTTTTATATTTTCTATATCTGATCCGTTAAACTCCATATCTTTGAGCTCATATCCATATTCCCCAAGCTTTAATTCTAAAACTTCCTTTAATCCATCTTCATATCCTTTAGATAAACTATTATGTCCTGTTTTATCTGCTAATTCATTTATACTGTCTACGTACTCTTTGTTGTATTTTCCTATAGACTTTAAAATTGTATCTTCTAAACTAATATTTTTTGAAAATAACCCTATTATTGGAGTTAAAACTATAAATACGAAAATAAAATTTACAACTAAATTTATGTATGGTTTTAGCTTGGACGATGGCAAAATCATATCAACAATATTAACTATAAATGCTCCTATCAATATTGTTACAATCCACATTTTTATATTATCTAACATACTACACCTCTTATCCCTGAGCTACTACACTTATTGATGTTATAATAGCAACTGTTACAAAGAACATTATTGTAATTGCTATTATACAAGCCAGCATAATTACCATTAGATTAGCTACTTCATTTAAAAAACTTGAAATCCCTTCTTCTCCTATAGGTTCTACCACTATAGCAGATATTTTATAAACAAATATTATAGATAATATTTTTATAACAGGCACTAGACAAATTGCAACTAATAATACTAATCCAATTCCTCCAAATACACCTTTTATTAATTGAGATGACGAAAGAAGTATATCTACTGAATCAGATACAAAGCCTCCTACAACAGGAATAAAATTTCCTATTGCAAATTTAGCTGTTTTCACTGTGAAATTGTCTATATTTTTTACATAGAGACCTTGCATAGACACAAGACCTAAGTATATTGTGAACATAGCTCCTAAAGATACTAAATTAATTTGTTTTATAAATGATGACAACTTTTTCAACCTAACATTTTTTGATAAGTTGTTTATAACTAAAATCGCAAATGCTACTGCTATAGATACAAATAAAAACTTCTTGAATATTACATTTATAAAAGTAACGCCTCCTATAAATAAGGGATTTAAAACTGTTGATGTAATCGGAAATCCAATAAGAACTAATAAAGTTATCAATACTGGCATTATTACTTGCATAAGCCCTACGGTGGAATCTATAGTTGAATTACATATGTCTAATACATCTTTAAACCCAACTAAAACAAGAGTAACCATAGTTATAAATATTATGTAAGTGGTGATCTGGCTTACAGCTCCTGATGAAAATGAATTATCTAGACTTTTTAATACTGATGACAATAGTGCAAGCACTAATATTATTGCAGCTATTTTTAAGCTAGATTTTAATTCTTCAAATAATATAACTTTTATACCTTCTTTATTAAATAAATCCAATAATGTTTTATCTCCGCTTATTAGGTCTTTTACAAATGTCTTCAAATTTACATCTTGAAGTGCTGATGATTCTTTTACAAAATTTTCAATTTCATCTATGTCTATTTTTTCTAACTGTCCATCAATATATTTGTCTATACTTTTTTTAGTATCCTCATAACTTTCACCTTCTTTAGTATCATTTGCAAATCCTATAAAAAATGAGCTTAACACTAATAATAAAGTGAGTATAGTTCCTAAAATTTTTTTTTTCATAAGTAATCATTCTCCTATGGGATAATATTTATTATCATTTCTACAATAGATAAGAGTATCGGGAATGACATTGTCATAACTATTATTTTTCCGCCAAATTCTAATTTAGCTGCTATATTTCCTTCCCCACAATCTTTGCAAAGCTGTATAGCAAATTCCATAAGGTACGCTATCCCAATTAATTTTATTATGAGAGTTATATACATAGAAGGTATATTAGCTTTTTGAGCTAAATTTTCAATACTTTCTACTATAAAATTCAATTTAAATATTACTGATAATAATATTGTTATTCCTGTAAGTATTGCTATAAACATCGCCATTTCAGGTCTATCTTTTTTTATTACTAAACAGAGAGTTGTTGATATTATTGCAATCCCTACTAATTGCATTACTTCCAAACTATCTCCTCCTCTTTAGTAAAGTTGAAACATTGTTCTTACAGCATTAAATAAATCTCCTATTTCGGTTAACACCATTCCTAAAACAATTATCACACCAGCTAGTGTAGTTAAGCTTGCCCAATCTTTTCTATCTGATTTTTCTAAAAGCATATTAAGAATTGATATCAAAAGCCCTATCCCAGCAACTTTTATTATTAAAGATATATCCATACTCATCCCCCTATATCAAAATAATTCCTATAGCTATTCCTATAACTGTAGATAATTTTCGGTAAACTATACCTTTCTTTTCTACGTCTTCTTTTGTTTCAGTTGTAATTTTTTTCAAATTTTCAATTGATAAATCTATCATTCTAGCTTGTGAATCTATATCGCTTCTACCTAATGTCAATAAAAGCTTTTTTAATTCATCAACCTCCTTTTCTTGCAAATAGGTTTCTTTAAATAGAATTTGCATGTTGTCATTTAAAATTTCGTCTAACATTTTACTTTGATTATTTTTTAAATCACTCTCCATTGTTTTAAAAAATAAAGATGTACAGTACTCAGTCTTATCTCCTACCCTCTTAAAAATTTCTTCTAGTGTATACATTCCAAAGGATAAATCCATTCTTATTATCTCTAATATTCTTATGAGATCATTTACTTGTTTATGCCTATTTGTATAAGCTTTATAAATGTACTCTCCTATTAAATAACTACAAGCAACTAAAATTCCAATTATAATTATTTTAATTTGCAAAATACCATCTCTTTTCTTCTAAATCATATATTTTTTCAACGGTTCCTGGTCCCTTTTTAGCTGATAATATTATTACTTTCTTAAATAAATCTTTATCTAATAAGTTACTTAATTCTTTTCTACTTTTGATATCTTCTATTGAATCGCCATGAACAGTTGTAATTAAGTTTACTCCTCCATTTAAAGCTGTATATAAAGCTTTAATTTCATCTATATTTCCAATTTCATCTGTTACTATTAAATTTGGTGACATAGATCTTAAAAGCATCATTATCCCTAAATCTTTTGGACATGTTTCAATTATATCTGTTCTTATACCAACATCCATCTGAGGCACCCCCAAATAAGATCCTGATATTTCATTACGTTCATCTATCAATGCTACTTTTATCCCTTTAAATCCATAGTCTCTATTTCCATTACTTAAGTTCCTTACTATATCTCTTATTAAAGTTGTTTTACCACATTGAGGGGGTGATATTATCAAAGTGTTATTAACCTGGTTATCTCCTCTAATAATATGAGACAATATATTGTTAGAGCACCCTATAATCTCTCTAGATACCCTTATGTTTAAAGATGATATATGCTTCATATTTTTCACCTGACCATCTTCAACAATTGCTTTTCCAACTAGACCTACTCTATGTCCACCCCTAAGCGTTATAAATCCCTTTTTTATATCATCCATAAATGAATGTATAGAGTATTTGCAAATAATTTGAAAGGTTTGCTCTATGTCTTCCTTGGTCACAATATATGGGTTGTCCATTTTTGTATCTAACTTATTTAGATTCTGATTATAAAAATAATCTCTATTATTTGCATTTAAGATAAGCGGCTTTTGAGAACGAAGTCTAATTTCTTCAATATTAATATCATTTCTAGAGATATTTTTTATTTTTTCTCTTAAATTAACTGATAATGAGTTAATTATTTCATCACTAAGTTTATTCATACCTTGTCCTCCTCCTTTGTTTATATAAACATTCTATTAATAAAAACTAAAAAATATTACAAAAAAAAGAAGTCAATTGACTTCTTTTTTTATTTAAACTTATAATTTATATAAAAATATCCCCTGGTTAAACTAAAATTAACCAGGGGATATTTTTACATTTATTTATCATACTTTTTTAATACTAAAGTAGCATTATGTCCACCAAATCCTAACGAGTTAGACATGGCATATCTTATTTCTTTATCTCTACCATTATCTAGTACATAGTCTAAATCTAAATCCTCATCAACTTCATTTACATTTATTGTCGGAGGCACAAAGCTATCATTTATACTCATTGCACATATAACAGCTTCTACTGCTCCTGCTGCTCCTAACAAATGTCCTGTCATTGATTTTGTAGATGAAACACATAAATCATATGCTTTTTCTTTAAATACGTTTTTAATAGCTTGTGTTTCCAATCTATCATTATATAAAGTAGATGTTCCATGAGCATTTATATAATCCACTTCATCTAAAGGAACATTCCCATCTTGAAGTGCCATTTCCATAGAACGAGTAGCTCCTTCTCCACCTTCTGCTGGAGTAGTCATATGATATGCATCCGCAGTTAGTCCATAACCAACAACTTCTGCATATATTTTAGCATTACGATTTAAAGCATGCTCTAATTCTTCTAGTATAAGAATTCCTGCACCTTCTCCCATTACAAATCCATCTCTATCTTTATCAAATGGTCTTGATGCAGTCTTAGGGTCATCATTTCTAGTAGACATCGCCTTCATATTACAGAATCCAGCAAATGCAAGAGCTGTTACTGGGGCTTCACTACCTCCAGCCACCATTATGTCTGCATCTCCTCTTTGTATTATCTTAAAGGCATCTCCTATAGAATGAGTTCCCGATGCACAAGCTGTACAAACATTAGTATTTGGACCCTTAGCACCTAACGCTATAGAAACTTGACCAGCAGCCATATTTCCTATCATCATAGGCACGAAAAATGGGCTTACTCTTTTATTTCCTTTATCTAATAAAATTTTATGCTGTTCTTCTATTGTTTCAACTCCGCCTATTCCAGATCCTATTATTACACCCATACGATCTCTATTTACAGAGTCTATATCTATATTTGCATCTTTTACTGCCATTTTAGATGAAACTATTGCATACTGAGTAAATTTATCTAATCTTTTTATTTCTTTTTTATTTATATATTCTTCAGGATTAAATTCTTTTAGTTCTCCAGCTACTTGTGTTTGGAAAGTACTTGCATCAAATCTAGTTACTTTATCTATACCACACACACCAGCTTTAATATTTTTCCAAAATTCTTCTTTTCCATTTCCAACAGGTGTTACACATCCAAGCCCTGTTACTACAACTCTCTTTTTCATAGAGAATACCTCCACTATTTATTAGCTTCTATAAATCTTACTATATCTCCTATAGATTTAAAGTTTTCTGCTTCAGTATCTGGTATTTCAACTCCGCATTCATCTTCTAAAGCCATTATTATTTCTACTGCATCTAATGAATCTGCTTCTAAATCTTTCATTAAAGAAGTCTCCATTGTTATTTCTTTATCCTCTACACTTAATTGATCTCTTACTATTTCTACAACTTTTTCAAACATTTCTGTTTCCTCCTAATTATTTTATATTTTTATTATTCTAAATTTTCAGTCATAATATTTTATATTTCTTACTAGGAAATATAAATCAACTTATTAGTACTTTAACTTGATTAAATTTATTGCATTACCATACCACCATCTACATTTATAACTTGGCCTGTAACATAACTTGACATGTCACTTGCTAAAAATGCAACTACATTTGCTACATCTTCAGGTTTACCAAATGTAGTTTTAGGTATGTTATTTAACATATTTTGTTTAACTTCTTCACTTAAAACTCTTGTCATATCTGTATCTATAAATCCTGGAGCAACTGCATTTATATTTATATTTCTTGAAGCTAGTTCTCTTGCAGTTGATTTAGTAAATCCTATAACACCAGCTTTTGATGCACAGTAATTTGCTTGACCAGCATTACCTATAACTCCAACTACAGAAGCCATATTTATTATTTTTCCATATTTATTTTTCATCATAGGCTTTGTAACAGCTTTTGTACAATTAAATACACCTTTTAGATTTATTTCTATAACTTTATCAAAATCTTCTTCTTTCATTCTCATTAATAATCCATCTCTAGTTATACCAGCATTATTTACAAGTATATCAACTTTTCCAAATTCCTCTAATGTTTTATTAACCATATCATTTACTTCTTCTGATTTTGATACATCACATTTCAGCGTTATGCACTTTACACCTAATGCTTCAATCTCTTCTTTAGTTTTTAAGGCTTCATCCTCTTTTGATGTATAGTTAATAACTAAGTTAGAACCTAACGATGCTAGCTTCTTAGCTACTTCTTTCCCTATACCTCTAGACCCACCTGTAACTATCGCTACTCTTGAGTTTAAATCCATCATACTATCTCTCCATTTCTGTAAATTTTAATAAATTCTTCTAATGAATCAGTATCTTCTATATTATAAATATTTACATCCATTTTTCTGTTTGATGATATTTTTTTAATAAATCCTTTTAATGTCTTTCCTGGTCCTATTTCTATAAAGGTATCATAACCTTCATCTAATAATCTTTCTATTGAATCTTCCCACAATACAGAAGAGCTAACCTGTTGTATAAGTAAATCTTTACCTTCATTTTCATAATAACTAGCGTTTACATTTGATACTACTGATATCTTTGGGGTTCTCAAGTTAACTTTGTCTAGTTCTTTTGATAATTTAATTCCAGCATCTTTTAGCATAGATGAATGAAACGGTCCACTTACATTTAACTTAACAGCTCTTTTTGCTCCATTTTCTTTTAGCTTTATCATAGCTTCATCTATATGTTTACTTTCTCCTGATATAACTATTTGACCTGGAGAATTATAATTTGCAACTTCAACAATCCCACTATCAATACTCTTTATAATATTTTCTACCTTATCTCTATTTAATCCAAGTATAGCAGCCATTGCTCCTTTTCCTTGAGGTACTGTATCTTGCATAAATTTCCCTCTTTTTTTAACAAGTGATACTGCATCATTAAATTCTATAGCATCTGCTGCTACTAGTGCACTATATTCACCTAAAGATAATCCTAAACAAGCATCATACTTTAAATCTAGTGCATCATTTAAAGCTTCAAATAATGCTATACTATGAGTAACTATGGCAGGTTGAGTATTTTCTGTTTTTGATAGTTCTTCATCACTACCTTCAAACATTATGTTTTTTAAATCCATATCTAAAGCATCACATGCATTATCTATAATTTTTTTTGCTATTTGATTATTTTCATATACATCTTTAGCCATACCTACATATTGTGATCCTTGACCCGGAAATACTAATGCTATTTTTCCCATTTATTACCTCCTACTTTATAACTCAATGTTTGGCATTATATTTTTAGCTTGTTTAACCATCTCTTCTATAATTTCTTTACATGGCTTTACATCTTTTATTATTGAAGCTATTTGCCCTGCCATAAAAGATCCATTTTTAAGGTCGCCTTCTTTTGTTGCTAGCCTTAAAGATCCAATTCCTTTTTTATCTATTTCAACTGGATCTGCACCTTCTTTTTCCATGCTTAATATATCTTTAGCTAGTTTATTTTTTAAAGCTCTAACAGGGTGACCAGTGGTTCTTCCTGTAACAATAGCATCTCTATCTTTTGATTTTAATACCATATTTTTATAATTTTCATGTACATTGCATTCAGTGCTGCATATAAATCTGGTACCTATTTGAACTCCATTTGCTCCTAATGCAAAAGCTGCTACAATCCCTCTACCATCAGCTATACCTCCTGCAGCTATTACAGGTATATCTACGTTATCTGCAACTTGTGGAGTAAGAACCATAGTAGTTAATTCGCCTATATGACCACCTGCTTCTGTACCTTCAACTATAACTGCATCTGCTCCTAGTTTTTCCATTCTCTGTGCTAAAGCAATACTTGGAACTACAGGTATAACTTTTGTGTTAACTTCCTTTAGCCTATCCATATATTTAGCTGGATTTCCGGCTCCAGTTGTTATTACAGGTATTCTTTCTTCTATTATTAAATCTATTATATCGTCTACGAATGGAGATAATAACATTACATTTACACCAAATGGCTTATCTGTAAGAGTTCTACATTTACGTATTTCTTCTTTTATAATTTCTTTCGGTGCATTTCCACCTGCAATTAACCCTAATCCACCTGCATTTGATACTGCACTCGCAAGATTGGCATCTGCTACCCATGCCATTCCACCTTGAATTATAGGATATTTTATATTCAATATTTCACAAACTTTATTCATTGTTACCTCCTTGTATACTCCAATTTATTACTGAAGATCCCCAAGTTAATCCACCACCAAAACCTACTAATACTACATTGTCTCCTTTGTGTATCTTTCCTTTTCTAAAAGCTTCATCAAGTGCTACTGGGATAGATGCTGCTGACATATTTCCATATTTATCAAGATTTACATAGACTTTATCCATGTTTAATTTTAATCTTTTAGCTGAAGCTTCTATTATTCTGATGTTCGCCTGATGTGGGATTAGGTAATCTATAGAGTCTGTGTTTAAATCAGCCATTTCTAATGCCTTTAATGATGCTTCGCTCATTATTCTAACTGCAAATTTATATACATCATTTCCAGCCATTTTTATAGTGTGTAATCTATTTTCAACAGTCTCTTTACTAGCTGGAAGTTTAGAACCTCCGGCTGGTATATTTAGAAAGTCTTTACCTTTACCATCTGAACCTAAGTATGTAGATAAAATTCCACCTTCTAAAACCTCACCTATTACAACTGCTCCAGCTCCATCTCCAAATAATATAGCAGTAGTTCTATCTTCATAGTCTAAAACCTTAGAAAGAGTTTCAGCGCCTATTACTAATACTTTTTTATACGTTTTATTCTCAACAAATTGTTTAGCTATAGTCATAGCATATATAAACCCTGAACATGCTACAGATATATCAAATGCTGCTGCATTTATTGCACCTATATTTTCTTGTACTAAACATGCTGTTGATGGAAATACCATATCTGGAGTTGCTGTTGCTACAATTATTAAATCTATATCTTGAGGTTTTAAATTTGCACACTTAATAGCATTCAATGCTGCTTTTGTAGATAAATCAGATGTTGTTTCATCTTTATTGACCATTCTTCTTTCACTTATTCCAGTTCTAGTTTTTATCCACTCGTCGCTTGTGTCCATTATTTTTTCAAAGTAAAAATTATCTATAACTTGTTCGGGTACAAAACTTCCTACCCCTAATATACCAGCTTTATTGTTCATGTATTTTAAACCTCCAAAACGAGTCTTTCCTACTCTTTCTCTTCACTACTTTCCATAGTTTTTATAAATTCTTTTATATCTTCTACAACATTTCCTTGTGCAAATTTAATACCTTGATTTACAGCATTTTTTATAGCTCTTGAATCAGAACTACCATGAGCTTTTATAACCCCACCATTAACTCCTAAAAGTGGTGCTCCTCCATATTCAGCATAATCCATAAAGCTTTTTAATTTTTTTAAATCGTCTTTTAAAAGCATTGCACCTATCTTGCCTTTAGTGCTTGATAAGAAAGTTTCTTTTAATAGACCCATAACTGACATAGCTACACCTTCAGTTGATTTTAATAATATATTTCCAGTAAAGCCATCACATACAATAATATCTGTATATGCATTGATAACATCTCTCGCTTCTACATTTCCTATAAAGTTTACATCGATATTTTTTAATTCCTCATAAGATTTTTTTACTAAGTCGTTACCTTTACCTTCTTCTATTCCAACATTAGCTAAAGCTATCTTTGGACTATTTAGTCCTAAAACTTTTTTTGCATATATATTACTCATACCAGCAAATTCTACTAGATTTTTAGGTTTACAATCTGCATTTGCTCCTCCGTCAGCTATAAGCGTCATTCCTTTTTTAGCATTTGGTATTGCAGGACATAAGCAAGGTCTATCTATTCCCTTTATTCTTCCTACTACGAATAATCCTCCAGCTAACAGTGCGCCTGTGTTTCCTGCTGATATAACAGCATCTGCCTTGCCTTCTTTAACAAGTCTTAATGCGACTACCATAGATGAATCTTTTTTAGATCTAATAGCTTTTACTGGTTTGTCTTCATTTTCTATAATTTCGGTAGTATGAACTATTTCTAATTTGCTTTTATCAAACTCATAATTTGCAAATTCTTTTTCTAATATATCTTTATCTCCTGTGATTATTAAATCAACATTATATTCTTTTATTGCTTTTACTGCGCCCTCTACATTAGACTTTGGTGCATTATCTCCACCCATACCATCAATTACTATCTTCATAACTTTTCCTCCTAATCTAATTCCTCAAAGATAAATTTCCCTCTAAAAATTTGTTCTTGTGCTTTATTATTAACTACAACTTTTACATAGTGCTTTTTATCAGCTTTTTTATAAATTTCAGCCTTTGCTATAAGCCTATCTCTTTGTTCTATTAATTTCAAGCATTTTACATTTGCAAATCTCATAATTACCTTTGGTGCATCTATTATCGCCATAGCTAATGAGTCTGCTAGAGAAAATATATAAGTATCCTTTAAAGTATTAGTCTTAGAGTAAAGCATATCCTCTGTAATTTCTAACATAGATATTCCTAACTGCCCCACCGATAAGTCAATTATTTCTCCTGTAATTTCCTTAATTCCTAATGTTTTAACTTTAGAACTTTCTGTTTCTGCTATTGACTTAACTCTTTCTCTTAATTCGGGTATATTTAAACTCATTCTGTCTAGTCTAATTGTTTGAATGCTTACTTCAAATAAACTAGCTAGTTCTTCATCTGTATAGAAAGGATCAGCCTGTAGCATCTCTACTAATTCTTTTTGTCTTTGGGCTTTACTTTTCTTTTTCATATTACCTCCAAGTTTTTATAGCTGTAATTAGTACCAGCTACTAATAGTAGTATATAATATCCTAATAAATTTAGCAACACTTTTATGATTATTTTTTATTACCAGGTACTAATTTTTTTAAATATATTAGTATTGCAACGTTTTCTAAAACTATACTTTAGATTTAACTAAACTTAGCTTTACCTAATTAATCCCTAAATAATCTACGCTTATATATTTTCAACACTGTATTTAGTACCTTTTTAAATAATACTAACTATAATAGTAACTTAGCATTTACTTACGCATATTTTAATAATTTATTATATTTATTTTAATTAACCATTATATTTTATTTTAAACAAAAAAAACATGTAGAGTAATCTACATGTTTTTAGAAGTTACTAGTTAGAAGCAACTTCTTTACCTTTATAATATCCACAATCTGGACATACTCTATGTGGTAATTTTGGCTCATGACATTGTGGGCAACTTACGAATCCAGTTGCTACCATCTTTGAGTTAGCTGCTCTTCTCATTTTAGTTTTTGATTTAGATGTTTTACGCTTTGGTACTGCCATTTACGCCACCTCCTTAGTCGTTTTTAAATATATCTTTTAATTTAGCAAAACGGGGATCTATAATCTCCTCGTCGTTCGCGATTTCATTGCAAGAACAAGCTTCCTTATTTAAGTTTGCTCCACACCCTGGACAAAGACCTTTACAATCCTCATCACAAAGTACTCTTGCTGGTAATTTGAAGTCTAATGTTTGCTCTATTATCTGAATAAGATCTATATCTTGTCCATCATATATAAATGCATCATCATCTTCAAAACTGTCTTCGTCAAAGTCTTCTTTAACTAAAAAACCTTGTATCGAGTATTCTATTGGTACTTCTACCTCTTCTAAGCATCTTGAACAATTATCAAGAACTGTAAATTCTACATCTGCGTCTAAGTAGAAACCACTTTTAGTAGTTGAGATTTTACCGTCTATACTTATTGGAGAAGCTAATTCATAACTTGTATCACAATAATTAATAGTATCAACTTTTTGACAAAAATTCAAGTCTATTTTGTCAGTTTCTCTTCTAATTAACTTATCTAAACTGATTTTCATTAAATTCACCTCAATACATTACCAATTTATTATACAAATTTGGCTACTGTTTGTCAAGTATTTTTACTTGATAGATATTTTTGGCATAAAATCAATTATTTATATAAAATTTAAACAAAGTTTAAGGTAGGTTTTACCCTACCTTAAATCTATTATAACCATTTATAATTATTTTACTAAAGATAAAGTATCTCTAGCTATCATTAATTCTTCATTAGTTGGTATTAATAATATCTTAACTTTAGAATCTTCAGTAGATATTACTCTTTCTTTTCCTCTAACTTTGTTAGCTTCTTTGTCCATAGTCATTCCTAAGAAGTCCATGTTTTCACATATAGCTTCTCTTATTTCTATACCATTTTCACCAACACCAGCAGTAAATACTATAGCATCTGCTCCATTCATTTCTGCTATATAAGATCCTATATATTTCTTAACCTTTTGAACGTATGCATCTAAAGCAACTTGAGCTTTCTCGTCACCTTTTTCAGCAGCTCCTTCTATATCTCTGAAGTCACTTGATATTCCAGTCATTCCGTATACACCAGACTTCTTGTTCATTAAGTCAGATAATGCTTTAGCATCTAATCCTTCTTTTTCCATTAAGAATGGTAATATAGCAGCATCTATATCTCCACATCTAGTACCCATTATTAATCCTTCTAATGGAGTGAATCCCATAGATGTATCTACACACTTACCACCATCAACTGCAGCTATAGAAGCTCCGTTTCCTAAGTGACAAGTTACAACTTTAACGTCTTCTACATTCTTTCCTAACATAGCAGCAGCTCTTTGAGATACATACTTATGAGAAGTTCCGTGGAATCCGTATCTTCTTACACCGTATTTAGTGTATAATTCATGAGGTAAACCATATAAGTATGATTTTTTAGGCATTGTTTGATGGAAAGCAGTATCGAATACTCCTACCATTGGTACACCTGGAAGTATAGCTTCACAAGCTTCTATTCCCATTATGTTAGCTGGGTTATGAAGTGGTGCTAATTCAACACATTCTTGTAATGCAGCTTTAACTTCGTCAGTTATTAAAACTGAACCTGCGAACTTTTCTCCACCGTGAACTACTCTGTGTCCTACAGCTTCAACTTCACTTATTTCTTTAACTCCACCAAACTTAGCATCAACAACAGCGTCTAATACTAACTTTATAGCATCTTGATGGTTGTTCATTGGTTGTTCTATAACTAATTTACCTTCAACACCATCTTTTTCTTGCTTAAGTATAGAACCTTCTATACCTATTCTTTCAACTAATCCTATACATAAAACTTCTTCATTTGACATATCTATTAATTGATATTTTAATGAAGAACTACCACAGTTTAATACTAATATTTTCATTAGTATACCTCCTTAAAATTTTATGAATAATATGTAAAAAGCCTAAATGGCTAATCTTTACAATGTATATTATTTTTATATTGTATACAGTAAACATCTTTCGACATAAAATAATATACCACTTTTTTCTCCAAAAGTACAGTATTTAATACATTTATTTGAATTTATTGTTCAATTATATTCAATTAGAGAAAAATACTTACTTAAATACAATATATTTTGCTTAACATAGATTATTTTTATCTTTTTGTTATAATATTATAATATAATTATTTAAATTTATTATTTATATTTTCTTAAAATAATATAGAACGTATTTTTGCTTACAATTAGATTTCTATTTATTTTTAAGAAATCCTCTATTTCAAATAAAACTAAAGGAGAAAATTTATGAATATACTTGGCTTAATAGTTGAATATAATCCTTTTCATAATGGTCATCTATATCATTTAACTAAATCTAAAGAAATAACAGGTGCAACTCATACCATAGCTATAATGAGCGGTAATTTTTTGCAAAGAGGTGAACCTGCTTTATTCGACAAATACACACGAGCTGAAATGGCTGTAAAAAATGGTGTGGACTTAGTTGTAGAGCTTCCAACTATGTTTGCATGTCAAAGTGCAGAACTTTTTGCTCAAGGCGCTATAACTACTCTTAACTCATTGAATTGTATAAATTCTATATGCTTTGGTAGTGAAGAAGGCGATGTCGAAATACTTTATTCTATTTCTAAAATACTAGTAAATGAACCAGATGAATTTAAAGAAATTTTTAAAAATTACTTAGATGAAGGTATGCTTTATCCTACAGCTCGTAGTTTAGCATTATTTGACTATATTAATAACTATAACTCATTAAATATTTCAAAAGAAAAACTTTTGTCAATTTTAAATTCCTCTAATAATATTTTAGGACTAGAGTATATAAAATGTCTACTTAAATTAAAAAGTAATATAAAACCTTTTACTATTTCTAGAGTTTCAGCTTCATATAATTCTGAGGAAATAAAAAATGATATATGCTCTGCTACTGCTATTAGAAAATCACTAAAAGAAAATAATAATTTATTACTTCTAAAAAATGTAGTTCCTTATAATACCTACGAGACTTTAAATAGTAAATTAGATAATAATTTTTCACCTATGTTTGATGATAAATATTTTGAAATTTTAAGATCTATAATACTTAGAGATAGTAATATTTTGAATACTTACTTTGATGTAAACGAAGGTATCGAAAACAAAATTTATCAGAATGTTTTCACATCATCGTGCCTTAATGATTTACACATTTCTGTAAAATCAAAAAGATATACTCTTACTAAAATCAAAAGAACTTTTAACAATATCTTACTAGGAATAACAAAAAATGATATGAGTTCAGTAAAAAACATATCTCAAATGCCTTATGTAAGAATACTAGCTTTTAATGACAACGGAAGAGAAATAATAAAAACTATAAAAAACAGTTCTGATATAAATATTATTAATAAGTTTTCTAAAACATCATTTTCAATGGATGATACAGTATTTAAAACCTTAATCAATTATGATATTAAAGCAAGTAATATGTACAATTTAATATATTATAAAAACAACAAAGAGTTATTAAAAGGTCCTATGGACTACTATAAATCTCCAACTTATATAAGAACTACAAAATAGAGTGCATGATTTAATTGCACTCTATTTTTTTATTTATATTAATATATTTTTCCTGGATTTAATATATTTTTAGGGTCAAATGCCACTTTTATATTTTTTATTAAATTCATATAAGGTTCATTTTGAGATTCATGTAAATATTCTTTCTTTGCATATCCAATTCCATGTTCACCTGAGACTTGACCTCTAAGTTCTCTGGATTTTTTATACATACAATCAAAACTCTGTTTTAATTTCAATTCCCAAGTTTCAGCATCCATTTCATCTCTTAATGTATAAACATGAAGATTCCCATCGCCTGCGTGCCCAAAACTTTTTATTCTAACATTTAATTCTTTTTGAAGATCATGAGTATATCTTATAAATTCTGCTACTTTATCTCTAGGAACTACAACATCACACTCATCTATTTCTGTTGTTGATGCTTTTATAGCCTCTAAGAATGCTCCCCTAGCTGACCATATAGATTCATTTCTTTCTTGTGTATCTGATATAAATACATCATATGCATCATTATCTAAACAAAGATGGGCTACATTTTCATACTCTTTTTCTATTTCTTCTTTGCTGTTTCCATCAAATTTTAATAAAAGATATGCATCTGATGTATTATCAGGGAATTTTTTACCTAAAAATTCTTCTGCTGCAAGTATTACATCTCTTTCCATAAACTCTATAGCTGTTGGTATTGATTTTGATTTTATTATTTTAGGCACAGTTTCTATAGCTTGTGTTAAGTTAGGGAATGGAACTAATAAACTAATATCTTTTTTAGGTAAAGGTAATAATTTAAGTATTGCTTTTGTTACTATTCCTAATGTTCCCTCTGAACCTACTATTAAGTCCTTTATACTATATCCAGAACTATTTTTAACTACTTTCCCACCTACATTTATTATTTCACCGGTAGGAAGTACTACCTCTAAACCTCTTACATAATCTCTTGTAACTCCATATTTTACAGCTCTCATACCACCGGCATTTGTATTTATATTTCCAGCTATTGTAGCACTTTTTTCACCTGGATCTGGTGGATAAAATAAATCTTTTTCTTGGACATATTGGCCTATAGTCATTAACAATACACCTGGCTCAACTGTAAGAGTTAAGTTTTCTTCATCTAATTCTAATATTTTATTCATTTTACTTAAATTGAGCATTATACCGCCATTAATAGCTACAGCAGCTCCGACTAATCCAGTTCCTTGTCCTCTTGGTGTTACTGGTATATTTTTTTCATATGAATACTTCATTATTTCAGATACTTGTTCTGTACTATTTGCATAAACTAAAACTTCAGGATATTTTTCTACTCCTCCTAATTCATCATGAGAAAAATCTTCGCTTATATCTTCCCCAACGATAACTTCCTCTTTTCCACAAACTTTTATTAAAAAATCTATATCATTTTTATCAATTTTTTTATACATCTATATTCTCCCCCTATTCTTCTACTGTAAATGCCATCTCTAATTGATTTTGTTCTATTTTTTCAATAATTTTTGGAACTATTTCATAAACATCACCTACTAAAGATACATGAGCAACATCAAATATAGGAGCTTTTTCATCTTGGTTTATTGCTACTATATAATCAGACCCTTGCATACCAGCTACAAACTGAACTGCACCAGATACACCACAAGTTATAATTAATTTAGGTTTAACTGTTCTTCCGCTAAGACCTATTTGTTTTTTTGCATCTATCCATCCAGATTCTATCAATGGTCTTGTTCCTGCCACTTGAGCATCTAAAACATCTGCTAGTTTGTATATCATATCCATATCTTCTTGTTTCTTTATTGCCCTACTAGCTACTATTATAACTTCTGCATCTTCAAGCCCTACTTCTCGTGTCTTAGGTTTAGTACTTAAAACATTTATATTTGATATTAGCTCTTTTTTATCAACATTACATAAAGTAACTTTACCTTTTGGATCTTCAACTTCTTGAGGTGCTGAGAATATTTTATATCTTACTGTTGCAAATTGAGGTCTATTATTCGGTGTATGTATGTGAGCCATTATATTACCGCCAAATGCCGGTCTTATTTGATCTAGGTCAGTATTTTCTTGTATATCTAATATAGTACAATCTGCTGTAAGTCCTGTTTTAAATCTAGCAGCAAGTCTAGGAGCTAAAGATCTTCCTAGAGTTGTTCCTCCAACTAGCATTATCGTTGGTTTTATATTATTTATAAAGTTTTCTACAGCTTTAGTATATGGCTCGATTCTAAAGTTTTTAAATTCTTCACTGTCATAGACAAATACCTCATCAACTCCATAAGACAATAATTTATCACATTTATCTTTTATATTACTTCCTATAAATACACAGTATACAGGATGATTTATTTTGGCTGCCATTTCACGTGCTTTACCTATTAGTTCATAAGTTACAGGATGTATATCTCCCTCATGATGGTCTACATAAACAGTTATGCCTCTCCATTCATCTTTGTTTATTTCTACCCTTTGATCTTCTTCAAATTCAAATACTCCTTCTGGGCCTTTCTTTACACACAACTTACACATCTTACATCCAGAATTTATTTCTAGTTTATTATCAACTATTTCTAAAGCATTGAACGGACATATTTTTACTATTTCTTCAATATTTTTTACTTTTTCATGATTTATAATTATTTTAGCCATATTTATCCCCCCTTAAATTAACTTTAATTCTTTCATTTTTCCAACTAAAATATCTGTAACCTCTTCTGCACTACCTTTTAAAACCTCTTTTTCATTGTTTGATGTAGGAGGGAAGATTCTTAAAACTTGAGTTGGAGAACCATTTAATCCATAATTTTTTTCATCTTTATCTTCAAAATCATTTAAACTATACATTGGTATTTCTTTATCTTTAGTTTTTAGTCCTAATTTAAATGAAGGAAGTCTAGGTTGGAATATTCCTTTTTCTACAGTCATTAAACATGGAAACTCGATTTCACATACTTCTAGTGTATTTGGCATATCCACTTCTACTACTATACTTTTTTCTTTTACCTCTACTATCTTAGTTACATTTGTAACATGTGGAATATTCAAAAATTCAGCTATCTCTGGACCAACTTGAGCAGTATCTCCATCAGTTGTTTGTTTTCCACAAATTATTAAATCGGGATTCCCAGTCTTTTTTATGCCTTGAGATAGTGTATATGATGTAGCTAAAACATCTGCTCCTGCAAATTTTCTATCACTTAATATAGCACCTTCATCAACACCCATCATAAAGCTTTCTTCTATAATTTGTTTCGCTTGCGGAGGACCCATAGTTATAACTTTTAAAGTCGCACCTTTTTCTTGTTTTATTCTAAGAGCAGTTTCTAGTGCATACAAATCATATGGATTCATTTTAGAATCTATACCATCTCTTTTTAGAACCCCTGTTACTTCATCTACTTCTACTTCGCTAGTTCCTGGAACTTGCTTTATACATGTTAAAATCTCCATTACATTTCCCCCTTATCTACTTTACGATTACAGATACTCCATCTGGAATAACTACAACTTTTGCATCTTCACCTTTTATCTCAAATGCCATATCTAAAGCTTCTTTAAAGTTATATGCATGCTTCATATGCATTTTTTTTATCAAATTAGGATCACATTTATCTGTAACCATTATTACTGTGTGTTTTTCTAATATTCTAGCTAATATCTGAAACTCCCATTGATCTGGTACTGTTTCACTTCTAGGTACTTTCCTTACCTTATCTAATACCTCTTTAGGAGACTTAGAATTTGCTATGTTGTCGTAAAATGATTGACCTCCATGCCCATCATTACATGCTGCAATCATTATTATTACTCCATTATCTTTACATGTAGCTTCTGCTGCTGTCATTCCCTTAACTGCTTGATATACATTTTGATCTAATGGATAACCTCCATTTGTACTTACAACAATATCTGCTTTATTCGAATCTATCTTTGATAAATTTGTTACAAATTCACAACCTTCGCTATGAGCTTTTTCAACATCTCCAGAAAAACATTCTATAATATTTTTGTCTTGATCTATTACTACGTTCACTATAAACGCTAATTTAGCAGTTTTAGCTGCGTAAACCATATCTTCATGAATAGGGTTTTTGCTTAATAATCCAGTTCTTGCATTTTTGCTATCTATAAAATCACTGCAGTGATTGTACATTATTGTCTTAGCTGATGCTATTCCAGGTAATACACTTTTTCTTCCTCCTGAAAAACCAGCAAAGAAATGAGGTTCTATAAAGCCTTCAGCAATTAACAAGTCCGCCTCATAAGCAAGTTTATTTAAATAGAAATCACCTCCAGACGGTAATACGCCTGCTTTTATCATTTGACTATCATCTGTAGATATATGCATGATTATTTCTTCATTTTCTACTATTTCTTCACCCATTTTGTAAATTAATTCTTCTCTTGTACTAGGTCTATGAAAACCTGTTGCTATTAATATTTTTATTTTAATATTTGGATTTGCTTCTCTTAATCTTCTCAATATTATAGGTAATGTTACTCTACTAGGTACAGGTCTTGTATGGTCACTAGTTATTATTACAACATTATTTTTATCTTTTGCTAGTTCTTCTAGTTTTTTTGAACCTATAGGATTATCCATTGATTTTTCTACTATTGTATTTTGATCTAAATTTGCTTTATATTGATGTGCTTTTGATTGTAATATGTCTAAAAAATTCTTATCCGGTATATCAATACTCATACCATTTTTAGAATAAGGAACTTGAAATTTAGTCATTTTGTCACCCCCATTATTTTATTTATATTCCTACAAAATTCCCACCTAGATAGACTACTATCCCTAGTATGATTACATACACTAAACAAAACTTAATTGTAGAGCTAAATATTTTACCTTCCTTACCTATTAAACCTGTAGCAGATGTTGCTATTGCTATACTTTGAGGAGAAATCATCTTTCCTGCAGTTGCACCAGCTGTATTAGCCGCTGCTATCCAATACGGATTTATTCCTAGTGATTTTGCTGCTTCTGATTGTAATCCTCCAAATAGTATATTTGCTGAAGTATCACTTCCTGTTACAAAAGTTCCTATAGCGCCTAAAAGTGGTGCTATTATAGGATATAAAGTTCCTGTTATGGCACATAACCCAAAAGATATTGAGCTTGTCATAGTGCTATATGACATTATTTTTGATATTGCAACTATTGATGTTATAGTTATAAATGATTTAGTTAATTGCTTTAATGTTTTTATGAATACATCTACCATAGTTGATATTTTAATTTTTTGAACTAATCCAGCTATAAATGTGGCTATAATTATCATCATACCTGGAGTATTTATCCAAGTAAAATGTATTGGTTTTGCGCCTTCTCCACTGTATATTTGAATATTGCTACTAAACTTAGCCAAAAACTCATTAACAAACGGAAATAAAGGACTTGCAATTAAAATTAACACACATAGTAATATGTACGGAAGCCAAGCTAGTACACCTTGTTTAAGTGAAATTTTTGATTGAACAATTACTTCACTATCTGAGTCATGTTGGATAATTTCATTTTTATTTTTCTTATTCATAAATTTAGCTATTAATATTGTTGTCAACATGCTACATAAACTACCTACTAGCGCTGGTAGCTCCGCTCCTAAATATTTAGCTATAAATATCTGAGGTATTGCAAATGAAACTCCTGACACTAATGTTATCCAAAATACTCCTTTTATAGCTTTAAAACTTTTTTTAGTTAAGATTACTAATGCAAATGGTATTATGATTATGAATGGTGCTAATTGAATTGATATGAGATAACTTAAATTCATAACATCTAATCCTGTCACTGTTGCTAATGTGGTTACTGGTATACCAATTGCTCCAAATGCTGTCGGAACTGTATTTGCTATAAGACAAATTATAGCTGCAAATACAGGATTAAACCCTATTGATGCTAATATACTAGCAGGTATTGCTACTGCAGTTCCATACCCTGCTACTGCTTCTAAAAAACCTCCAAAACCCCATGCCAGTATTAGTACTTGTATTCTTTCATCTGTAGTTATACTTGAAAGCATATTTTTCATAGTATCCATACTTTTTGTTTCAACAGCTAAATTATAAGTAAATAATGCAGCTACTATTACTAAAAGTATAGGCCAAATAGCAATTGCTATTCCTTCAACAGATGCTGTTATAGCATCCATAAAAGACATCTTCCAAAATATAACCGCTATAACAAATGTCAAAATAGCAGTAAAAAAACAAGTCTTATGAGCTGGCAACTTTAATGCTCCTAAAGATACAATTAACCATATTATAGGTACTATGGCTATAAAGAATAAGATATATTCATTCATCAAGTTTCATCCCCTTTTTAATTTTTATTATGTAACTTGAATGATGGTATGTGGTATTACCACTTATATCTTAATGGTAGTCAAAGTATAATACTATTTCAACCATTGTTTGAAAATTAACAATTTTCTGTATTGTTCATTTCCTCATAACTCTTTCTTATTATGTCCATGTGCTCTTTCATTTTATTATACGCTTCATCTGGATTTTTGCAACTTATTGCCTCATATATTGCATCATGCTTATCAACTAGTACCTCTTTAGTCCAGGAAGTTGCTATTATTTTTTCTCTTGCATCTTTTATGAATCCTTCAAACAGCTTTGAAGATGTCACAAATAAACTTTCAATTAAATAATTTTTACTCATTGATACTAATTTTTTGTGAAATTTTTGATCTAATCGTACAATTTCTTTTTTGTTGCTACTTTGTTGTGTTTCTTTTTTCATTTCGTCAACAATAGCTTTAAGTTCTCTGCAATCCTCCTCTGTAGATTTTATAGCTGCAATTTTAACTGTTTGAAGCTCTAACATTTCTCTAAGCTCTAATACATTTTGCCATGTGCCATCATTTAACTTAAATATCATAGAAAGAGGCTCTATTAAAGATTTTTCTATATTTGTACAGATAAAATTACCTTCACCTTGTCTACTTTCTACAACTCCCATAGTTTCTAATACCCTTAATGCTTCTCTTATAGATGTTCTACTTACCCTCATACGATCAGATAATTCTCTTTCTGATGGTAGCTTGTCTCCTTTTTTAAGTTCACCAATTAAGATACTTTCTTGTATCTGTTCTATAACTTGTTCATATACTTTTTTGCTAGAAATACTATTAAACATAAATACATCCCCCTTAAATCACACATTGTTGTCTATATATATTATATATCTTAAATGCTTTTATTCATATATATTTTAAAAACTTAATATAATTATTCTATACTATATTTTTTGTTAGGTGGTAAATATGAAAAAAAGTACACTATTTATGTTTTTTATGCCAGTATTAATTGTTCTTGTTTTAATATTCGGAATAATAATTTTTCCAAATGAATCTATACAATCAGCTAAAGAAGGATTATCTATTTGGACTACCGTTTTAATACCTTCTTTACTTCCATTTGTTATAGGCGCTAATTTAATAGTTGATTTAAAAATAGTAGATATAATAGGTTTTATAATAAATCCTATTACTAGGCTAATTTTTAATGTATCTGGTAAAAGTGCTTTAGTCTTTGTAATTTCTACTGTATCAGGGTACCCTGTAGGAGCTAAACTTGCGTCCGAATTAAGGACTAACTCTCAGATTTCAAGATCAGAAGCTCAAAGATTAGTATCATTTTGTTCTACTTCTGGACCTTTGTTTATAATAGGTGCAGTTGCTACGGGTATGTTTCAAAATTCTGATTTAGGTTACTTAATGATTTCATGTCATTATTTAGGAGCAATTTCAGTTGGTTTATTTTTTAGAAATTATGGAAATGAAAAAATACCTAAGTCACCTCATTCATTAAGATCTAATATTCAAAATGTAATAAATACTAGATATTCAAATGGCCAAGGTTTTTTTGTTTTATTTGGAAATGCTGTATTTAATGGAGTTAATACATTACTGATGGTTGGAGGATTTGTTATTGTTTTTTCTGTGGTATTTAAAATTTTATATTTATTTAATATAGTTTCTCTAATTTCATATATAATTTATATACCTTTATCTTTCTTTGGAGTTACAAAAGAGCTTTGTTTTGCTTTTATAAGTGGTTTATTTGAAATGACTATAGGATGTAATAAAGTAGCTGCTGTAGTTTCTACACCAGAAGTTTTAAGAGCTATTTTAGCTAGCTTTTTAATAGGCTTTAGTGGTTTATCTATACTTGCTCAATGTTGTAACTTTTTAGCAAAAACTGATATAGATATAAAATTATATATTTTTAGTAAACTATTGCATGGTACATTAGCTGGGTTATTCACATTTTTATTGTACCCAGTATTTAAATCAACTTCTATTGTGTCTAATTTCAATACTGTATATAATGTATTTTATAATAATTCTGTCTGGAATTTTTATCTAAGTAACTATAAATTAATACTTCCAATTTTTATAATTATTTACATATTAGCTTCATTAATTATACTAGAAAGAACAAGTAATAAAATAAAAAATGCTTCTTAAACGATATAAAAATAACCTCTAAATTGATTTAGAGGTTATTTTTTATAAGTTACTATCTATCTGGTTGCAATTCTTTTCTATCCCTAGATATATCTTCTAACATATTCTTTAAGTTATATTCTAAGTTAACCAATACATTATCAGCATAATCTATTGATCCTAATCTAATTTCATTTGCAACTCTTTCTGCTCTTGAAATTATTGCACTTGCTTGCTCTTCTGCTTTTGCTACAGGTTCACTTGCTTCTACATAAGCTTTTACAACTTCTTCAGAATTCTTTTTTAACTCTTCTATATTACTATTATATTCTTCTCTTACTTTTTCTGACTCTTTATTAGCTTGCGCTATTATTTCTGCTGCCTCTTGTTTTGCATCACTTATAATTTTATGTCTTTCTTTATTTATCCAAGTAGCTTGCTTTACCTCTTCTGGTATTAAAGCCTTTATTTCATTTATTATTCCTAAAACTTCATTTTTATCAATCCCAGACTTATGAGAAAAAGGTATTGAAGAAGCATTATTTATAATACTTTCTAACTCTTCAAATAACTCTATCATTTCTAAGTTTGCATACATTGCTTATTTCCCCCTATTTGCTTTTCTTTTTAACTCATCTAAAACCACTTTTGGCACTAAATTTTTTATATCTGCATCAAAATTTAAAACTTCTTTAATTAATGACGAACTTATAAATGAATATTTTGTTGCCGTAGGTAATATTATTGTTTCTATATTAGGATTTAACTCTTTATTCATATGAGCCATCTGTAGTTCATACTCTATATCTGCTCCACTTCTAATACCTCTAACTAGTGTATCTATTCCATTTTCTTGACAGTAATTTACTAAAAGTCCATTAAAGCTAACTACTTTAATATTATCTAAGTTACTTGTACACTTTTTTATTAAATCTACTCTTTCCTCAAATGTAAACATCCCTTTTTTATTCGGGTTGTAAAGTACTCCTATTTGCAACTCATCAAATATACGTGCTGATCTGCAAATTATGTCTAAGTGACCATTTGTTATCGGGTCAAAGCTACCTGCAAATATAGCTTTTCTTATCTTTTTTTCCATACTACAGCTAAGCCTCCAATTTATAGTTTATAAAATGTAAGAGTTGTATTTCCATATTTTTTAGACTTAGATTTTTCCAATCTTCCTATATTTTCTGGAAAATCATCTTTACTATCATGCTCTATTACTATTATCCCATCTTCATCTAATAAATCTGCATTGTCTATTTTTTCTAATGCGTTGATAAACATATCTTTATAATATGGAGGGTCCATAAATATAACATCAAATTTACTATTTTGAGTTTCTAATCTACTGATAGCATCTTTAAAGTCTAAGTTTAAAACTACACTTTCATTTTCCACTCTAGCCTTTTTTATATTTGATTTTACTAATGCTATGCTTTCTTTGCTTACATCTACAAAAACACATTTTTTAGCTCCTCTTGATAAACATTCTATCCCTAAAGATCCAGTTCCTGCAAAAAGATCTAACACAGTGCTTTCCATTATGTACTGATTTATTACATTAAATAAAGACTCCTTAACTCTATCAGTTGTAGGTCTTACATCATCATTTTTAGGAGTATTTAATTTTAATCCTCTAACTTTTCCTGATATTACTCTCAATGTTATTTCACCTCATTGTATATTTTAACATAATTTTAAATTAATTTAACGAAATTTCTTTTATAGAATGTTCAAATTTATTCATTATTTCTTTTTTAATTAATTGATTCTCATAATTTTGTAATTTCCTATCTTCACTTACTATATATCTGGCTTCTTGTTGAGCTAATTTTAATATTTTCATATGTTTAAATATATTAGCTACCTTAAGCTCTGGTAAGCCATGCTGTCTTGTCCCAAAAAATTCACCTGGACCTCTTATCTCTAAATCTTTTTCAGATATTTTAAAACCATCATTAGTTTCTTCCATAATTGACATTCTTTGCTTGCATACTTCAGATTTTGAAGCATATATCAGTATACAATATGATTTATGACTCCCTCTACCTACACGCCCTCTTAATTGGTGTAATTGAGCCAATCCAAATCTTTCTGCATTTTCAATTATCATAAGAGTAGCATTAGGGACGTTCACTCCAACTTCTATTACTGTTGTAGATACTAGTATATCTATTTCTCTATTTTTAAAACTCTTCATAATTAAATCTTTTTCACTTGGTTTCATTTTTCCATGTAAAAGACCCACTTTTAGGTCACTAAAATATTCTAATTTTAATTCCTCTACTAAATCTACAGCAGCCTTAGCTTCTATTGCTTCACTTTCTTCTACTAAAGGGCATACTATATACACTTGTCTTCCTTTTTCTACTTCTTTTCTTACTAAAGAATTATATGCTCTATCTCTTTTTGACTTATCTATAGCAATTGTTTCTATAGGTTGTCTACCTGGAGGTAGTTCATCAATTATAGATATATCTAAATCTCCATATAATATAAGAGCTAGCGTTCTTGGTATTGGTGTTGCTGTCATTACTAGTATATCGGGATTTTCTCCCTTTTCAGATAATTTACTTCTTTGCCTAACTCCAAATCTATGTTGCTCATCAGTGATTACTAAACCTAAATTATTAAATTCAACTTTATCTTCTATCAAAGCATGTGTTCCTATTAAAATATCAACTTCTTTATTTTTAGTTTTTTCTAGTACAGATTCTTTTTGTTTTTTAGTTAAACTACCTACCAATAACTCAATATTAATTCCAAAAGGTTTTAATGTTTCCGTCAATGATATATAATGTTGCTCTGCTAATATTTCAGTTGGTGCCATTAAAGCACCTTGAAATCCATTAAATACACAGTGTGCTAAGGATAGTAGTGCCACTACAGTCTTTCCTGAACCAACATCACCCTGTACTAATCTATTCATAGCTTTATTACACTGCATATCTTCAATTATTTCATTTAATGCCCTATTTTGAGCTTTTGTCAATTTAAATGGCAATGAAGTTAATACATCATCTAGTTTTTTATTTTCTTCAAATTTTATACCATCTGACTCCTCAACTCCATTTTTAAATAAAAACAAGCCTAATTGAAGTATTAAAAACTCTTCAAATACTATTCTATATAAAGCTATTTTTAGAGATTCCTTACTAATTGGATTGTGCAAATTTCTTATCGCATAATCTATACTACATAATTTATATTTATCAATTATATGTTTAGGCATATATTCTTTAATTACTAAACTTTCATCACTTAAAACATTTTTTATTATACCTATGATATCCTTATTACTTACACCATATGTCAAAGGATATATAGGCATTATTTTACAAGTATTTTTAGGACTATTGGTTAAATATTCTACTTCACAGGAACTTATCTCTATCTTTTTAAATTCTTTTTTAACTTTTCCAAAAACTAAAATAGTATCACCTGGTTTAAATGCATTTTTTACATATTGTTGATTAAAAAATACTAATTTTGCATACCCAGTTTCATCTCTAACATCAACTTTAGTTATACTTAATCCTTTTCTTGGACTTGATGTACTGACTCCAACTATAACAACTTTTATTGTAGCTTTCTCTTCATTTTCTAATTGTATTATTTTTTTCAAGTTATTTCTATCTTCAAACTGTCTAGGAAAATAATACAATAAATCTTTTAATGTAAATATATTTAATTTATTAAGCTTCTCAGCTCTTTTAGGACCTATTCCTTTTACATACTGTATATCTTTATTTAAATCTAACATTTTTATCACCTATTACGTAAAAATCCTGTATAACCCCCTAAAAATAGTGCGATTATACAGGACCTTTAAGTTATATTATATAACAAACAGTTGTATAAATTTTATTGATATTATTCTACTGATATTAAGTAATAATAAAGAGGTTGACCTCCATAGTATAACTCTACATCTATATCTTCAAATTTCTCTTCTAACTCATCACGAAGATTGTTTGCTTCTTCTTCACTTACATCTTCTCCATAGAATAAAGTTATTATAGCACTATCTTCATCAACTAATTTTTCAACAAGTTGTGAAGTCACTTTATCCACTGAGTCTCCTGCTCCCAATAAATTACCTTCTGCTATTCCTATTATATTGCCTTCTTTAACTTCTATATCATTCATAACTGTATCTCTAACAGCATATGTTACTTGACCTGATTTTACTAATCCTAAAGATTGCATCATTGCTTCTTCATTTTCTTGTACTGTAGCATCACCATTGAAGTTTACTAAAGCAGTAAATCCTTGAGGTGTATTTTTTGTAGGTATAACTATTATATTCTTTTCACTTAATTCTTTAGCTTGATTAGCAGCCATTATTATATTGCTGTTGTTAGGGAATATAAATATATTTTTAGCATGAATATGCTCTATAGCATTCATAAAATCCTCTGTGCTTGGATTCATTGTTTGTCCACCTTCTATTATATGGTCAACTCCAAAATCTTTAAATATTTTAGCAAGACCTTCACCCATAGATGTAGCTATAAATCCAAATTCTTTTTCCTCTACTGAAGATGCTGTTTCATCTTGAGCTTCAAGAACTAAGTTTTCATGCTGAACTCTCATATTTTCTATCTTTATAGTTACTAATTGACCATGTTTTAGTGCATCTTGTAACACTAATCCTGGATCATTAGTATGTACATGGACTTTTATTACACCTTCATCTCCAACTACAGCTAAACTATCTCCATATTTCATCATTATATCTCTTATCTCAGTATCACTTATAGAGTTACTTTCTAATATAAATTCTGTACAATATCCGAACTTAATATCATCTGGATTTATTTGATTATTTGATATTTCTATTGTAGATACATTTGATGCTGATGAATCTTGTACTTGTATAGAATTCCCTCTTAATGAGCTTAACATTCCTTCATATATTAAAACTAGCCCTTTTCCTCCTGAATCTACAACGCCAGCTTCTTTTAATGCTTTTAGAAGATTTGGCGTTCTATTTAAAGATTCATTTGCTTCTTTTATAACAAGTTCTAAGAACTTTATTAAATCTTTTTCTTTTTTGCAAGCTTGTACTGCATATTCTCCACTTTCTCTTACAACAGTTAATATTGTTCCTTCTATTGGTTTTATAACAGCTTTATACGCAGTATCTGAACCATTTTTAAATGCCTTAGCTAATTCTTCTGTTGATAAATTTTCTTTACCTTCTATTGCTTTTGCAAATCCTCTAATTATTTGTGATAATATAACCCCAGAGTTTCCTCTTGCACCCATTAAAGATCCTTTAGAAAGTGCCTTACCTATATTTGTTATATCGTCTCCCTCTACTTTAGATAATTCTTTCATAGCATAAGATATAGTAAGAGACATGTTTGTTCCTGTATCTCCATCTGGCACTGGGAACACATTTAACTTGTCTACTAAATCCTTATTATTTTGAAGGTTGTTTGCACCTGATACAAACATATCCCTTAACTGTTTTCCGTCTATATACTGAATCATTTTTTTCCTCCTAATTACTTAACTCTAATTCCTTGTACATTAATATCTATTTTACTAACCTTTATAGCCGTCATGTTCTCAACTGTATATTTTACTCTATCAATGATATTATTTGCAACTGTTGATATATTTGTTCCGTACTGTAATATTACATATAATTCTATTGCTATAGTGTTATCTTCTAGTTCTTCTACTAAAACTCCTTTAAAGCCATTCTCGCCTTTTAATAATTCTACTATACCCTTAGATTTGTATGCTAAGCCTACTAATCCATAACTTTCCATAGCCGATCTATATGCTATTTGAGATATCACTTGTTTATCTATTTCTATGCTTCCATATTGATTGTTTATTTTTGCACTCATGGTTGACCCCCTTAAGTTCTTTTTTTATTATTTTTATTTTGCTCAGAAAAAGCTTAAAACTTTCTATTTTTTATGATATATAAGATATTATATAGGTATTTTTAGTATAATTGTATATAATTTCAAATATATTATCTAAAAATTTCTATAATATGAAAATAAAAATTTTCATATTACTTTTTTTATATTATATAAATTTATATATACTATAATACTATAAATATGATATAATTTAAACCTACCCAAAATTGTTTTAACAAATATTATTGTATTTTGGGTTATTAGAAAAAGAAATTATTAGTATTTCTTTTTTTAATATTTACTTTATACAAAATTATATATATAATTCTATATGATAACAAGATATTTCTCAATATGTGTAAAGCAAATATATATTTCTATTGCACGTTTTCAATATTTATGTTAATATAAATATGTTTTTAGTCTTTAAATAGTTATCATTTTAAGGAGGTGTACTAAATGGCAAAGGTATGTAGCGTATGTGGTAAAGGTAAGGTTTCTGGAAACCAAGTATCACACTCAAATAGACATAGCAGAAGAACGTGGTCAGCAAACTTAAGAAGTGTTAGAGCAATAATAGATGGTGCTCCTAAGAGAGTTAAAGTTTGTACTAGATGTTTACGTTCTGGTAAAATAGAAAGAGCTTAATTGCTTTTTTAAAGCCTACTTGGAAAGTAGGCTTTTATTTTTGTTATATTATTTATTTATTTTTTATTAGGTCTCATAAAACGTAATACTATATTTGACATCCACTTAGGTAATTTTATTGTTACCATTTTCATAAATTATCCCCCCATGATTATTTTTATTTTAACTCTACTTATAAAGTATATTTTTCTAGATATAAAAAAATTATTCCTATCTTATAAATTTATAATTATGACTTAATATAAGAAAAATAATACCCCACATCCAATAAGAACAAAAGCTGTAAGTGCTGTCCATATCCAATTAGGTAATATCATAGATAAAATAACTGCACTACCAGTTGCTAAACATAAAACCCCTAATAGGCCTTTTGAATTATTCCTCATTAAAAACACCTCCTAGTGTGCTTTTATTAATCTATTGTTTAAATTCTATATTTTAAATTTATGCAAAATAATATATATTTAGACCTGTCCTACTTTTTTTTAATAAAAAAAGATGCATTGACTGCACCTTTTATATATTTTCCACTAACGATATAATTGATTTTTTATCGCACAAATCTATTTCTTTTTCAAATCCTTCTAATACTATTTTATCATCATCAGTTAAATCTCTGATACTTTTTCTATCAATACTAGATTTTAAGCCTTTCATAAGAAATTTATCGATTAAATTTAATTTTGAATAATCAAAAGCTCCTTTAAAATTAAAAACTTTAATATTTTCTAATTGCTCTTTATTAAAGTTATTCTCTATTAATTTGTTAAAATTATCTTCTTTTGAATCTAACCCTACTGTAAATACTATAAGTTTTTTATCCTTTATACGTTCATAATTTTTATTTATAAATTTTATTCCATTTATTTTACCAACATATATTCCTCCACCATATATTATAGTATTATATGTTTCTAAATCTTTTCCCCTAATATCATTTATTTCATATAAATCTGCATCTAACCTTAATGCTATCCATCCTGCATATCGTTTTGAACTTCCATATTTAGACTTATAAATTACTGCAATTTTATTTTTCATAGTATCCCCCTTTATTTTTTATTATATAGCTACAATAATACATATACTTTTTCTACACTTGCTTCTCCTCTATTATTTATGCTATTTTAAAATAAATAAAAGATAGCTTCCGCTACCTTTTATTTATTCTTTATTACAAGTAAACTACCTTCATCTACTTTTATTTTACATTTATTTTCTATCATCACATTTGAAATACCAAGAGGTAAATAAAATTTCATGTTATAGTTTTCAAGTGGATATTCTAAATTACTAAGAGTAACATATTTTGCATCTCCATTAATAGGTATCACTGAAATAACATCGCCTTTTTTCCCATAAATTTCAATTTCTTCATTATCAACTATATAAATTTCTTCATTATCAGAAATGATCCTAGGTATTATACCTTGCATTTTTACATAATATAATAAATTTATATTAGCAATCATATGATCAATTCTTCCACCTAATGCCCCTAAAAAATCTATGTTAGTTGCATTCAACTTTTGGGCTAAATATATACATAATTCTGTATCTGTTTCATTTTTTTTAGCAGGAAATTTTTCAAACTTAACATCTGAATTTTTGTAATAAATCCTAACCTCTTCTTTAACAGAATCTAAATCTCCTATTATAAAATTAGGTTTTATTTTCATATTATAAGTATGATTTGCCCCACCATCAGCACATATTATATAATCATAATTTTCTTTTAAGATATGATTTTTTAATTTATTGTAATTACTTATTTCTCCATTTAATACAATACATACTTTCATAATTATACCTATATATTTGCATTTTTTCTAAATAGCTGTACAGTTTCACTTATGTTATTACTGTTAAATATAGCTGATCCTGCAACTATAACATTTGCACCAGCTTCAACTACCTTATTTACATTTTCTGGTTTTATACCACCATCAACTTGTATATCTACATTCAGATTTTGATCATCTATTATACCCTTTAATTCTTTTATTTTAGGTATCATACCTTCTATAAATGATTGGCCACCAAACCCTGGATTCACAGTCATTATAAGTACCATATCTACATCACTTAATACATGTTTTATAGTTTCAATAGGTGTAGCTGGATTTAATGCAACTCCTGCCTTTATTCCATGTGATTTTATATTTTGTATCGTTCTATGTAAATGTATACATGCTTCCTGATGAACCACTATTAAGTCACATCCTGCATCTACAAAATCTTTTATATATTGATCCGGATTTTCTATCATAAGATGTGCATCAAATACCATATTAACATCTTTTCTTAAAGATTTAACTAACGAAGGACCTAATGTTATATTTGGTACAAAGTGTCCATCCATCACATCTATATGTAAATATTCACAACCTGCCTCTTCTACTTTCTTTACATCTTCTAATAATCTTGCAAAATCAGCTGATAATATCGATGGTGCTAATTTAATCATTTTTAATATCTCCTTTTCCCTTGTCTAATTTCATTTAGTAGCTGTATGTAGCTATCATATCTTTTCTTAGATATTTTTCCTCTTTCTACAGCTTCCTTAACAGCACAACTAGGTTCTTTTTCATGTATACATCTTGATCCAAATCTACAATCATCAAATTCATCAAATTCTATAAAGAATTCTTTAAGTTCAGTTTCAGAAATGTCATCAAGTGTCAATGAGCTAAATCCTGGTGTATCTGCTACCATACCCCCGCATTCTAATTTTAGAAGCTCTGCATGCCTAGTTGTATGTTTCCCTCTTTTTATTTTATCACTAACTTCACCAGTTTGTAGCTTAAAGTTTTTATCTATTTCATTTAATAAACTTGATTTACCTACTCCTGATGGACCGGCAAATACAACTACATTCCCAGCTAATTCATCTTTAACCTTGTCTATATTTAATTTAGTTTTATTACTTACAGGTATAACTTTATATCCGCTAAGTTCATATGTTGATTTTACTTCATCTAAAATATTCTCATCATCTAAGTCAGCCTTAGTAAGTATTATAACAATTTCTAACCCTTCTTTTTCTGCTAATACTATAAATCTATCTAATAGGGATAAATTCGGCTTAGGATTCTTTATAGCAAATACTATTAAAGCTTTATTAACATTTGCTATAGGTGGTCTCACAAGCTCTGTGTCCCTTTTATTTATCTCTTCAATAACCCCTTTTTTATTTTCTTCGTCAACTACACTTATAGCTACTCTATCTCCAACTAAAGGTGTTACTTTTTGTTTTCTAAATATACCTCTCGCTCTGCATTCATAAAGACCAACTTGTGTATCTACGTAATAAAATCCCCCTATTCCTTTTATTATTTGTCCATTTAACATTTATTGCCTCCTCTAATTTTTACTCATATATCTATTGTATCCTATTTTACTATAATATCATAATAAGTTTATAATTAATCATAATTATAATAAATTTATGATTAATCGTAAAAAAAGCCTAACTATTTAGTTAGACTTCTTTACTGTTTAATTTCATTTACTCTGTTTCTGAACCATCAGTTGCAGGGGGATGAGGAGTTACTGTACTTCCTCCACCTGTATTTTCATTGCCACCTTCTTCTGTACTTCCACCTGTAGATCCGCCATTATTTGATCCATTATTGCTTCCTGAACCGTTATTACTACCTGATCCTCCAGTATTATTTCCTGATCCACCATTATTGTGTGAACCATTATTATTTCCTGATCCATTATTATTTGATCCATTATCATTTCCACCAGGATTTGTAGGTAATGTTGGAGTCTCTGGAGTAGGAGTTACTTCTTCTTTCTTGTCCTCTTCTGGCTTTGGAGTTTCAACTGGCTTCGGACCTTTACTTATAACTACATCAATCTTATCGCCTTCTTCAACACTTCCTGATCCTGATTTTGGACTTTGACTTATAACTACACCCTGCTTAAAAGTATCGCTATACTCTTGTTTTATATTACCAAGTTTTAATTTATTTTCTTTAAGGATATTCTCAGCTTCTCCAAGAATCATGCCCACTATATTTGGTATTACACCTTCTTTTGCACCTTTACTTAGGTATATAGTTACTGTGTCTCCTTCTTGTAACTCTGTACCAGCTTTAGGAGTTTGATATATTACGCAATTTTCTTTTACATCTGCATTATATTCTTCTCTTATCTCAACCTTTAAATTTAAATCTGATAATTTCTTTTGAGCGTCATCTAAATATTCGTTTGAAACATCTGGAACAGTAACAGTCTGCTGTTGTTCAGAACTTTTTCCAAATAAATATTGACCTGCAAATTTAGTTGCTAAATAAACTTGTGTTCCTAATATCAACACTAAAACAACTGCAGCTACTACTAGAAGTTTTTTAGCTAAAGGGCTATCTTCTTTACGCTGCTTATTTTTCTTATTTTTCTTTTTATCCTTTTTGAATCTAGGTTTTTCTTCTAATTCTTCAGAGTATTCATCATCTTCATATTCATCTTCATACTCGTCTTCATCAAAGTCTTGTAATGGAGGACTCATTTTCATAGATTTATTTAAATCTTTTTCATCTATCTTTTGAGTAGCATAATTATCATATTCTTTTATAAAATCTAAATCTATATTTTTTTCAATATACTCAATATCCTCTATTAATTCTTCTGCACTTTGATATCTATTAACTGTAGACTTTTCAGTTAGCTTTTTAATTATAGTTCTTACACTTTGTGGTATATTTATTTTTTCATCCTGAGTAAATTCAATTTCATCATTTATATGCTGAAGTGCTATTGATATAGGACTATCACCTCTAAACGGTACTTTTCCAATTAACATTTCATATAACACTATACCTAAAGAATAAAGGTCTGCATTGCTAGTTACATACTTCCCTTTTGCTTGTTCAGGAGAAAAATAATGTACTGAACCTATTATACTTCCTATATTAGTCATAGTAGAATTCGAGACAGCTTTTGCTATACCAAAGTCTGCAACCTTAACTATTCTTCCTTCATTTGATATAAGAATATTATGAGGCTTTATATCTCTATGAACAATGCCTTTTTTATGAGCTGCACTAAGAGCCATAGCTATTTGTTTAGCTATGTCTAAAGCAGTATACTCATCTAAAGTTCCTTCATTTTGTATTATTTCTTTTAGATTTTGGCCATCTATAAATTCCATAACTATATAATGTACTCTTCCATCTTCACCTACATCATATACATTAACAATGTTAGGGTGCGAGAGGCTGGCAACAGCTTCTGCTTCCCTTTTAAATTTGCTTAAGAATTCTTCATCATCTACAAATTCAGGTCTTAAAACTTTAACTGCTACAGTTCTGTTTAATAACCTATCCTTAGCTTCATATACAAAAGCCATACCTCCATCACCAATTTTTCTGATGATTTCATATCTATTTCCTAAAACAGTCTCTCCCACTTTATCACCATCCTACTTATCTTCTACTAAAATAACCGAAATATTATCTTTTCCAGCTATATCATTAGCTTCATCTATTAATTCTTGAGCTAATAATTCTACAGATTCTCTTTTCTCTACTATTTCTTTTATAGTTTTATCATCTACAAATCCTGTTAATCCATCGCTTGCTAAAAGAACTTTATCACCTTTATCTATTTTATACTTAAATATATCAACAATTACCATCTCATCTGTTCCCATAGCTCTAGTTATATGATTTCTCCTTGGATGGTTCTTTGCTTCTTCTTCTGTTATAATATGAGCTCGTACAAGTTCTTCTACTACAGAATGGTCTATCGTTACTTTAGAAAACTCATATCTGCTTAATAAATAACATCTACTATCTCCCACATTCGCTACATATAAATTATTTTTATATAATATAGCAGTTGTCAATGTAGTTCCCATGCCTTCAAATTCTTCACTACTTTTAGATTTCTCATAAATAATAGAATTAACATTGTTGTAAGCTTGTTTTATTATATCGTCTACATAATCTATTTTTATGTTGTTATGTTGCAATAAATTCTCTTTTAAAAAACATATTATATTTTCTACCGCTAACTTACTTGCTACTTCACCTTTTTTATGACCACCCATTCCATCAGCTAAAGCAAATATTCCGATAGAACCAAAATCTGTTTGTACAATTTCCCCCTTACAGTAGTCTTCGTTATTTTTTCTAACTTTTCCTATATCGGAGGCACAACTATAAATCATACGACTTCCCCCTTAAGCTACTTATGTTTTCTTCTTAGTTGTCCACAAGCTCCACCTATATCAGATCCCATGGATATTCTAACTGTAGCTGGTATATTATTTTTTTCTAGTATATCTCTAAACTTGTATATATGAGATTTATCTGGTCTTTCAAAATCTCTTTCCTCTACATTATTTATAGGAATTAAATTTACATGACATAAAATTCCTTTTAATAAGCTTACAAGTTTCATAGCTTCTTTTTCCGAGTCATTGACACCTCTTATTAAAGAGTATTCAAATGTTACTCTTCTATTGGTTTTTCTAATATAATACTTACATGCATCTAGTATATCTTCTATCGGATATGCATTAGCTATAGGCATAATTTCTTTTCTTTTATCATCGTAAGGTGAATGTAGAGATAGTGCTAAGTTTATAGGTATCTCTAAATCAGCTAATTCCCTCATTTTATTTGCTATTCCACATGTTGATAAAGTTATATGTCTATATCCAATATTTAGTCCATTTTTATCATTAACAACTCTTAAAAACTGCTTAGTATTTTCAAAATTATCTAGAGGTTCTCCACTTCCCATCAAAACAAGATTAGATACTCTTTTGCCTGTATCTTCTTGTATTTTTAATACTTGATCTAAAATTTCCCATGGTTCTAAGTTTCTTATTAATCCATCTAAGGTTGATGCACAAAACTTGCATCCCATTCTACATCCAACTTGATTAGATATACAAACTGTAACTCTATCTTCATAATCCATCATTACAGTCTCTATTATATTACCATCATTTAATAAAAATAAATACTTTTTAGTTTTATCTACTTTTGATTCTAATTTTAATTCTATTTCTATGTTCCCAATATAAGATACTTCATCCAACTTTTCTCTTAAATTTTTTGGTATATTATTCATATCGTCAAAAGTTTTAGCACCTCTATAAATCCATGAATAAATTTGACTACCTCTAAATGGTTTTTCACCAATAGTCTTCATAAATTCTTTAAGTTCTGCTTCTGTAAAGTTTTTTAATGCTACCTTATTTTGATTCATATTATCACTACCTTACTCTTCTTAATTTTGATATAAAGAATCCATCCATACCATGGATATTAGGATAAATCTTTAAATAACCTTTATCTTGGTTATCTAAATCAATATTTATTTCATTTATTGGTACTAATTCAAAATTATCATATTCATTTATAAACTTTTCTATTACTTCTATATTTTCTTTATCTTGAATTGTGCATGTACTATAAATTAGTGTTCCACCTATTTTAACATATTTTGAAGCATTTTCTAATATAGTATATTGTATTTTAGGTAAATCTTTTAAATCTGCTTTTTCTTTGTACTTTATCTCAGGCTTTCTTCTTATAATCCCTAATCCAGAACATGGAACATCTGTAAGTACATAGTCAAATTTATCTAAACTCTCTGTGTCTATCTGAGATGCATCAAAATTTTCAACATCAACATTAGCTAAACCTAATCTATTTACTGTATCATTTATAAGTTTTAACTTATGTTCAAATACATCTCTAGCTACAACTTTTCCAGTATTATTCATTAAGGTTGCCATATGGGTAGTTTTTCCACCTGGGGCACTACAAACATCTAAAACCATAGAATTTTCTTTTGGATTCATTACTTTTCCAACTACCATTGAACTTATATCTTGAATAGTAAATAAACCTTGCTTAAATAACTCATTATTTTCTATATTTTTAAGATTTTCAACTTTTATAGCTTCCTCTATTGTATTTACTTTAGATGCCTTTATGCCTTGCTCTTGAAGTCTATTTATAAGTTCATCTCTACTTATTTTGATTGTATTTACTCTTAAATAAAGATTTGGTTTTTCACTATTTGCTTCAAGTAAATCTTGTGTAAATTCTTTGCCAAAGTTTTTAGTCCAGTCTTTTATTATCCAAGGGCTATAAGAGTACTTAGTAGCTATATCCATTATTTCATTTCCTGTATTTATATCTAATACTTCATCTTTATTTCTAATCACATTTCTTAAAATTGCATTAACAAATCCTGATGATCTTTTATCATATTTTTTTACTAAATTTACAGTTTCATTAACTGCAGCATATTCTGATATACTATCTAAAAATGCAATTTGATAAATTCCCATCCTCAGCAATATTTTAACATAAGTTGATAATTTTTGCGTCTTTATCTTTGAAAGTTTATTTATAATATAATCTAAATAATATTGATTTTCTATTACTCCATATATTAATTCTGTAGCAAGACCTCTATCTTGATTAGCTATGTCTAAATTTTTAAAATGTTTATTGATTGCTATGTTAGAATAGTTGTTATTATCTTCTATATCACATAATACCTTAAATGCTATTTCTCTTGCTTTCATTATTTTTCTCCTTATCTTTTTACACAGAAAAAGTCCTAGAAACCCCTAGGACAATCTCTTCTAATCATTATCTCTATTAGCTATAGCTAATAATCTTAGTAATTGAAGTACTGAAGTAAGTGCCGCTGCCACATATGTTAATGCTGCTGCTGTAAGTACTTGTCTGCTTTGACCAGCTTCTTTCCCATCTACAATACCTAAATTAGTCATTTGAACTATTGCTCTATTTGAAGCATTAAATTCAACTGGTAATGTTACTATTTGGAATAATACTGATACAGCAAATAATAATATACCTATCTGTAAAAGTGGTCCTCTAAACATAAATCCTAAAAAAATCAAAAACCAAGACATGTTAGATGCAAAATTTACAACAGGTACTAGTGCACTTCTAAAATTAAGAGGTGCATATCCTTTTGCATGTTGAATAGCATGACCACATTCATGAGCTGCAACAGCTATAGAAGTTATTGAAGTTCCGTAATACACATCCTGAGATAATCTTACTACATTACTTCTAGGATCATAATGGTCACTTAATCTACCTCTTACCATCTCTATTGAAACTTTATATAATCCATTTGAATCTAGTATTTTTCTAGCTACTTGCTCACCTGTATATCCTCTACTTGAATTCACTCTAAAGTACCTACTAGTAGTAGATGTAACCTTAAATTGAGCATACATTGTAAATAATATAGCAGGTAATAATATTATAAGTGTTGGATCAAATCCAAATCCATAGTATGGTGAATACATAAACACCCTCCTATCCAAATAAACTTTATAATATAAAGTTTATTATAATATAATTTTTGTATTATTAATATAGTTATATATAATATAAAGCAATATTAATTATTCTTATTTCCTACGAAAAAATTTATTGCTTCTTCTACTTCTTTTATATCTATACTTGTATCTACACAAGGTCCATTTGGTCTTTTATTAAATACACCTAAAACAGGTATTTTTTTTACATCCTGTACACCTGCAGTTAAATCTCTTTCACAGGCTACTGCTATAACAGCTTTAGGTCTATTATCTATTATTATCTTTCTAGCTAAAGTTCCACCTGTTGCAACAAAAACTTTTACATTTGTTTTATGTTGTAGTTGAACTAATTCTCCAACATTACACAATCCACATTTGGCACAATTATTAATATCATTTGTAACCTTTAATTTACAGCTGTTTTTTTGTACGCAATGAGGAATAAGTATAAGTATATCTTCAGGTTTTATATTATATTTATTACTATAAATATATTGGTTATTTAACTTAACATATACCTTTCTAATTTCATTCTTAGATATTCCTATTAAGTTAGCTACTAAAGTTATCACCGGGAATAAAACACTTACTATGTTAAAATTAATTTTCATTGCCCATGAACTTACTTTTTTATCCTTAATTACTTTATTTGTAACTATTATTGAAAATATTATAGCTAAAGCTATAAAAATTATTATGATGTCAATAATCACTGCAAATAAATGCGTTAAATTAGATATGAAAAGATTAATAGCTGCACCACCAATTATAAGTATCCCTAAAAGTATACTTATAGCTGCCATATACTTTTTTGAATCTATCATATTTTCACCTAACCTAAAACTATATTAGCTTCTATATTATTTCCTTTTATATATTCTGATACCGCTACTCTTTTTTTACCCGGCATTTGTATTTCTTCTATTAATATTATACCATCGCTTGTACTTACTCTTATACCATCTTTATCTACATTAAGTATAGTTCCTGGTAATTTATCAGTTTTTTCTTCTAATACCTTAGTCTTCCATACCTTCATAGTCTTGTCGTCATATATTGTATAAGCACTTGGCCATGGATTTACACCTCTTACTAAATTATGTATTTCCTTAGCACTTTTGCTCCACTCAATATTCCCCAATGACTTACTCATCATAGGTGCATAAGAAAACTCATCATGATTTTGCTTTTCTCTAGGAGCACATCCTTTTTCTATTAAATCTAATGTTTCTTTTAGAGTTTGAGCTCCTATTACCATCATTTTGTCATGTAATTCTCCAGCTGTAATTTCATCATCAAGTTCAAATTCTGTTTTTAATATCATATCTCCAGTATCTAAACCTTCATCCATATACATAGTTGTTACACCTGTTTTTGATTCTCCATTTATTATTACCCAATTTATAGGAGCTGCACCTCTGTATTTAGGTAATAATGAAACATGAACATTTATACATCCAAGTTTAGGTATCTCTAGTATTTCTTTAGGAAGTATTTGTCCAAAAGCTACAACTACTATAACATCTGGATTTATCTCTTTTAATATATTCACAAAACTTTCGTCTCTAGCCTTAACAGGTTGATACACTGGTATATCATATTTTAATGCTAACTCTTTTACAGGAGGCATTCCTAATTTTTTACCTCTGTTTTGTGGTTTATCAGGCTGAGTTACTACACCTAAAATTTCATGTTTTTCATCTATTATTTTTTGTAAACACCCTGTTGCTATTTCAGGTGTTCCCATAAATACTATTTTCATTTAATCAGCTCCTATTACTTTTCTATTTTATCTACGAATAATACACCCTCTAAGTGATCTATTTCATGACAGAAAGCTCTAGCTAATAATTCTTCTCCTTCTATCTCAAATAATTGTCCTTTTCTGTTAAACGCTCTAACCTTAACTACATATGGTCTTCTTACTTCTCCAGATTCTCCTAAAACACTTAGACATCCTTCATCTCCTATTTGTTCTCCTGATGTTTCTATTATTTCAGGGTTTATAAGTTCTATTATTCCATCTCCTATATCTATAACTACAACCCTTTTTAAAACTCCAACTTGTGGTGCAGCAAGACCTACACCATCTGCTTGATACATTGTTTCTGCCATATCATCTAATAATTGTATTAACTTATCATCTATTTTTTCTACTACTTTAGATTTCTTTCTTAATACTGGTTCTCCTATTTGAACTATTTCTCTTAATGCCATTGTGTTCTCCTCCTACATTTTATAATACATTATTCGGGTTAATATCTATTGATACATTAACATCCTTATTAAATACAACATCTCTTTTTGTTATACATATATACTTTATTATACCTTTTAATAAATTTATTTCAATATTATCATCTTTAAATAATATCTGCCATCTGTAATTTTGATTAATTTTTGATATAGAGCAAGGATTTGGCCCTAATATAAATTCAAAGTTATTTATACCCCTATTTTGTAAAAGATAAATAATTGAATCATACATATTTTGAGCATTTTGTTTTACTAAATTTTCATTTGCTCCACTTATAACTACACTTATCATATTATTAAAAGGAGCATATCCAAATACCTTTCTTATCTTTATCTCATCATCAAAAAATCCTTCATAGTCATAATTAATAGCTCTTCTTATAGCATAATGATCAGTGTCATATGTCTGTAATATTACAATTCCTTCTTTGTCAGACCTTCCGGCTCTTCCTGATACTTGAGTTACTAATTGAAATGTAGTTTCAAAACTTTTAAAATCTGGAAAATTTAATATCATATCTGCAGATAATATGCCTACTAAAGTTACATTTTCAAAATCCAATCCCTTACTTAGCATCTGTGTTCCTATCAATACTTGAGCTTCTTGGTTTTTAAACTTATTTAAAATTTCTTCTAGGCTACCTTTTTTAGATGTTGTATCCTTGTCCATCCTAAGTACTTTTATATCTTCGAAAATATCTTTTAGCTCTTCTTCTATTTTTTGAGTACCTACACCAAAAGGCTTAACATATGTGCTACCACAATCAGGGCATTCCTTAGGTATTTCTTTTTCATATCCACAATAGTGGCATCTACCTACATTATTTCGTTTATGATAAGTTAATGAAATATCACAATTATCACACTGGAATACATATCCACACTTTCTACAAGAGACAAAACTTGCATATCCTCTTCTATTTAAAAATAGTATTACCTGATTTTTATTTTTAATCGCTTCTTTTATTTCCTGTTGCAATCTAAAACTAAATATACTTTTATTTCCAACATTTAGTTCGTTTTTCATATCTACGACTTCAATTTTTGGAAGTGGTTTTTTATTTGCTCTTGATTTAATTTCAATTAATTTATATTCATCTTGTTTTGCTTTATAATATTCATCTATAGATGGTGTTGCCGAACCTAAAACTAATGAAACATCCTTTTTTAAAGCCATATATTTTGCAACTTCTATAGCACTAAATTTAGGATTTTTTTCTGACTTATATGATGTTTCATGAAACTCATCTATTATAATTACACCTAAACTATTAAATGGTGCAAATAAGGCTGATCTAGCACCTATTAAAATCCTTACTTTTCCGGCCTTTATAGCTTTGTAAACATCATGCTTTTGTCCTTCTGAAAGCTGACTATGAAATACTCCAACAATATCACCAAACCTATTTTTAAACCTATCTATAGTTTGAGGTGTAAGTGCTATCTCAGGAACTAGAACAATACTATCTAAGCCTTGATTTAATGCATAATCTATAACTTCCATATAAACTTCTGTTTTTCCACTACCTGTTACACCATGTATCATATACGGTTTTTTGTTTTCATCAAACATTTCAGAAGTTATTTTATTTATAGCATATCGTTGTTCTTCATTTAAATTTATTTCTTTGTAGCTTGATGTATATATACTTTCAGGATTCCTATAATAATCTTCTAGCCTTAATGTGATGAGTTTTTTATCATGAAGTGATGTTATACTTTTCTTAGATACATTTAAAATTTCCATTGCATCATTTATTTCTACATCTTTATTATATTTCAAAAAATTAATAATTTCTTTTTGTTTGCTACCTAGATTTATTTTATTTGCTTTTACGTATTCATCAATCTCTTCATCTTCCATAGTTAAAGCCAAGTAACAAACTTTTTTTTCATTTTTGTGATCTTTATACTCCCAATGTAAACTTATTATATTATTTTTATTCATTCTATCTAGTATGTTGTTTATATTAGGAATAAATTTAAGTTTTTCAACTTTTACTTTACCTTTATTTTTTTCAATAAGTTCAATAACTTGTTGATACTTTTCATCTAAATTAATAATAAATTCTTTTAATTGAGTATCATTTAATTTTTTTAAATCATCGCTTATTGTTGCTACTTTATAATTATTTAATTTATATCCTTTGGGATATATTAAATTTATACAATCTATGTATGTACATAAATATCTATTTTTCATCCACTTTACTAAATCTAGTTCTTCACTTCTAAAAATAGGTTCCTCATCTAGTACATCAACAATCTCTTTTGTTTTTATATCCTCTTCTAAATAATTTATTATTTCAAATACAAATGCTTCAACTGGCTTATTTCCTCTTCCAAATGGAACTAAAACTCTATGCCCTTCTTTTAATTCTTCAATTAAAAATTCAGGAACTTTATATGTAAATAAGTTATCTGTATGCACTGTATTGCTTCTAACTACTACTTTTGCATATCTATCCATTATCGTAACCTCGATTTTTAAAGCTGATTTATTCTTTATTTTGAAGTATTTCCTATTTGACTATGAATTACTCTAAAATAAACTTCATTAAGATTTTAACTATTTGATTTAATAAAAAGTAAGCATCTATTTTAATAGATGCTTACTTTTTAATTAGTTCATTGACTTTATCTAAAATTACATTTGCTACTTCATCTTTAGTCATTTTTGGATATTCTGTTATATGACCTTCTTTGTCTATAATTTTAACTATATTAGTGTCCACGCCAAAGCCTGCACCTTCTTTAGTTAAATCATTTGCTACTATAAAATCTAAATTTTTCTTTTGAACTTTACCTTTAGCATTTTCTGTAAGGTCATTAGTTTCAGCTGCAAATCCAACTAATATCTTATCTTTTTTTATTTTACCTATTTCATATGCAATATCTTTATTTCTGTCTAATTCAATAGATAAATCATCATCCGTCTTTTTTATTTTTTTATCAGAATAGTTTTTAGGCTTATAATCCGCTACTGCTGCACTTTTTATTATAACTTGATTTTCATCCATATTATTAAGTACCGCATTGTACATATCTTCAGCACTTTCAATTCTGATAAGTTTTTTTAGATTTTGTGGTGGTGTTAAGTTTGTAGGCCCTGATATTAAAGTAACTTCAGCTCCTCTTTTTATAGCTTGAGCTGCTATGGAATATCCCATTTTCCCAGTTGATCTATTACTTATAAATCTCATTGGATCTATGCTCTCCATAGTTGGTCCTGCTGTTACTATTATATTGTTACCTTTTAAATCTTGATTTTGAGTTAGTAAATTTACAACTTCATTAACTATAGTTTCTGGAGTTGCTAATTTACCCTTTCCAGTATCTCCGCAAGCTAATCTTCCACTTTCAGGCTCAACAAAATTATATCCTAATTCTTTTAATATACTTATGTTTCTTTGAACAATAGGATTTTCATACATGTTAGTATTCATAGCAGGTGCTATTAATACTTTTCCTTTAGTAGCCATAACTGTTGTTGTAAGCATATCGTCAGCTATACCATTAGCTATTTTTCCTATTACATTTGCAGTTGCTGGTGCTATTAAAAATACATCTGCTTTCTTTGCTAAAGATATATGTTCTACATCCCAAGTTTTAGGGTCTTCAAACATGTCACAAACTACATAGTTTTGACTTAATGATTGAAACGATAAAGGTGCTACAAATTCTGTTGCAGACTTTGTCATTATAACATTAACATTTACACCTAGTTTTCTTAATCTACTTATTACATCTAAACATTTGTATACAGCTATTCCACCACTTACACCTATTACAACAGTCTTATCCTTAAGCATGAGAATTACTCCTGTTCTATAGTTTTTTGTTGTTCTTCGTGATGTCTAGCTTCCTCTACATCTATTTCTTCTTGAGTTAATAATCTATAAGTTATTTTTCCATCAGCAACTTCTTGAGTAGCTAAACTAACTGGCTTAGTTTCTTGCTTTTTATTGTAAATATAAAGTTCTGAACCGTCTATTATTTCTCTTGCTCTCTTTGCAACAGTCCCAACTAAATAGTATCTGTTGTCTATTCTGTCTAATACTTCATTGATTGATGGTTTTAACATATTATAATTCCTCCTTGAATTTTGCTATTATATTATTTTTATATCTGCTAACTTTATTTTTTTCAGATAATATTATACTTTCAACTTCTTTAGATGATTTTGATACATCTTCATTTACTACAAAATAATCATAGTTAACAATTTGATTTATTTCTTCAAATGCACAACTAAATCTTTTAGCTATTTCTTCTTCTGTTTCTGTTCCTCTTCCAACTATTCTATTTTTTAATTCATTTAAAGATGGCGGTAATACAAATATAAATACACCTTCTGGATAGACTTCTTTTATTTGTCTAGCTCCTTGCATTTCTATCTCTAATATTACATCTTGCCCATTTTCTAGACATTCTATTATAGCAGCTTTTGGAGTTCCATAAAAGTTATCATATATTTGTGCATACTCTAGGAATTCTCCATTTTTTATCATACTTTGGAATTTTTCTTTTTCTAAGAAGAAATAATTAACTCCATCAACTTCACCATTTCTTGGTTTTCTAGTAGTTGCCGATACAGATAATTTTATTTGATCATTTTGTTTTAATAGTTCTTTACATATTGTACCCTTTCCAGCTCCTGATGGACCTGATACAACTAATAATAGCCCTTTTCTCTTAAGCATTATTATCTTCCTTTCTCAATATACAAGTGTTTATCAATGAAATCTATTTATATAGTTTTTGATATTCAATATTATTCTATGTTTTGGATTTGTTCTCTTATTTTTTCTAATTCAGACTTAACTTCAACTACTAAGTTTGTTATATTTAAATCTGACGATTTTGAACCGATTGTATTTGTTTCTCTATTCATTTCTTGAATTAAAAAGTCTATTTTTCTACCTATTGATTCATTTTTAACCACAGTGTTTTTAAGTTGTTCTATATGACTTTTAAATCTTACTATTTCCTCTGTTATACTGCTCTTGTCTGCATATATAGCAACTTCCTGTGCTAATCTATTTTCATCTACTAAACTTGGATTTTCTAGTATTTCACTTATTCTTACGTTTAATTTTTCTTTATAGTCAATAACAACATTATATGAGTATTTTTCAATTTCTTCAATATAATTTTTAAGAAGGTCACATCTCATTATAACATCTTCTGCCAATTTTTTACCTTCTTCACTTCTCATTTCTTTTAATTTTATTAAAGCTTCTTCTAAAGCACTCTTTAACATAGACCATAAAAGATCTTCATCTTCTTCTTTTTCTTCACTTCTTACTACATCAGGGAATTTTGCAACATTCATTACACTTATATCATCTACTAGATCAAATTTATCTTTTATTTGTTTTAGTATTCCTACATATTGACTAGCTAATACTTCATCAAACTTTAGATTTACATCTTCATTCCCTAATACTTCTAACTTTATATATAAGTCTACTCTTCCTCTTTTTACATAGTCTTTTATTAAGTTTCTTGATTTATCTTCTAAAAAAGATATCTTTCTAGGTAAACGAATATTTATGTCTGCGTATTTATGATTTATAGTTTTACATTCAACTAAAAAATTATAATTATCATTTTTATATTCGCCTCTACCAAAGCCAGTCATACTTATAGCCATATTTATTATACCTCCAAAAGTCCTTCGCATATTTTTATAGACGGTCCTGTCATATAAACAAAATCCTCTTCTATATCTATTTTTACACTTCCACCTTGTGATGTTACATTTACATTTTTATCAGTTTTTCCTAGATAGTTAGATATTATAGCTGAAGCTGTCATACCTGTACCACATCCTAAAGTATACCCACAACCTCTTTCCCAAGTATCAACAAATATATTGTTTTTATCTTGTATTTTTACAAAATTAACATTTGTTCCTTCAGGAAAAATATTATGCTTTTCTATTAAGCTTCCATATTTTTTTATTTCGCATAAACTCATCTCATCTATGAAAATTACTGTATGTGGTACTCCCATTAATATTGAACTTATTTCAAATTTTTTCTCATCAAAATTTAGTATCTCTTTTATAAATATTGGTTTCTTTGAAATTACAGGAATGTCTTCACATGAAAATTTTCCATTTCCCATGTTTACTTTTATTGTTTCAATTTTATTATTTTTTAAGTTGATTTTAATGTTTTTAATTCCATCTAATGTTTCTACATAAAAATTATTTTTATCAACTATATTATTGTCATAAACAAATTTAACAAAACATCTCAAACCATTTCCACACATTGATGCTATAGATCCATCAGAATTATAATATAACATTTTTATATCTGCTTTGTCTGATTTTTTTACTATTAAAAGGCCATCCGCTCCGACTGAAAATCTCCTATGACATACCTTTTTAGCTAAGTCAGAATAATATTTTAAGTCATTATTATTAAATCTTTGGTCAATTGCAATAAAATCATTACCTATTCCATGTAACTTCCAAAACTTCATAATATCGCCCCTTTTAAATTTTAAATCTCTAACTTAATATTATACAATATATTGCTTAGAAAAGGAAATTATATAATATATAATTTAATTTTTTTTTGTATATGTATTAATACTTAACCCTATTCACAATATAGATATTATGTGTAATAATTAACTTAAAATGATTTCGTCTAAGAAAGGAGCGATTATTATGGCTTTAGATGGTTTAGTTATACATTCAATTGTAGATGAACTGCACTCAAAATTATTAGGTGGTAAAATAGATAAAGTTTATCAACCTGAAAACGATGAAGTAGTTTTACATATAAGAAATAATAAACAAAATTTTAAACTAGTACTAAGTGCTAGTGCCTCTAATCCTAGAGTTTATTTAGCTAATGATTATAAAAAGGAGAATCCTATTAACGCACCTATGTTTTGCATGTTGTTTAGAAAACATATTCAAGGTGGAAATATAGTAAACATATCTCAAGTAGGTTTTGAAAGAATTATAAAGATAAGTGTAGAGTCTTTTGACGAACTAAAGGAAAAAACTACAAAGGATATAATAGTAGAAATTATGGGACGACATAGTAATATCATACTTACTCATTCTTTAGACAATAAAATCATAGATTCGGCTAAAAGAATTCCACCTAGCATAAGTAGAGTTCGTCAATTATTGCCAGGTTTAACCTATGATTTGCCACCAGAGCAAAACAAATTAAACCCTCTTAATGATATTTCTTTACAAGACTTTACAAATACATTAAAAGATTTTCAAGGAAATATTTTTAAGTCGATTTATTCTAAATTTTTAGGAATTAGTCCAATTATTGCCAAGGAAATTTGTTTTAGAGCTAAAGTCGATGAAAAAACTGATACTATAGATTGTTCTGATGAAATATTTAATTTAATATATATAGAGTTTTTAAATCTATTTAAAAATATTAAATCAAATAATTATACACCTTGTATGTTTATTGATGAAAGTATAGATAGAGTAATTGACTTTAGTTGTGTTAATATAAATCTTTTTAGCACATTATCATCTGTAAAAGATGATAGCATGTCTAAAATATTAGAGGATTACTACAAAACAAAAGATATTAAGGATAGAATTCACCAACGTTCTTCTGATTTAAGAAAAAGTATTTCTATTAAGCTAGATAGACTTTATAATAAGTTAAAAAAACAAAATGAAGAATTACTTGAATCTGAAAACGCTGACTCATATAAAGTTTCTGGTGAGCTTATTACATCTTATATATACATGATAGAAAAAGGGATGGAAAGTGTAGAAGTTGATAATTTTTATGACCCTGAATACAAGAGTGTAAAAATTAAATTAAATAAAAACCTAACACCTTCTGAAAATGCACAAAAGTATTTTAAAAAGTATACTAAAATGAAAACTGCAAAAGTAGAAATAAATAATCAAATAAAAATTAGCGAAGAAGAAATTCATTACTTAGAAAATATTCTTTTAAGTATCGAAAACTGTGAAAATTTAGCTGAATTATTAGATATTAGAGAAGAATTAGGGAAAGTTGGATATTTAAAATCTCAAAATAAATCAAAAAAAGAAACTAAACTTACCACTAAACCTCATGAATTTTTAAGTTCTGATGGATTTAAAATATTAGTTGGTAAAAATAACAAACAAAACGATCACTTAACATTAAAAGTTGCTGACAATAACGATATATGGCTTCATACGAAAAATATACCTGGATCTCACGTTATAATAAAGTGTGAAGGAAAAGAAGTATCTGATGAAACTTTATTTGAAGGAGCTATGCTTGCTGCTTATTTCAGTAAGTCAAAAATGTCAGCTCAAGTACCTGTTGATTATACAAAGAAAAAAAATATTAAAAAGCCTAATGGTGCAAAACCAGGTATGGTAATATATGAAACTAATAATACTATTTATGTAACTCCTACAGAAGAGTTAGTTGCTAAATTAAAAGTAAAGGTAAATTAAACTCAAAAAAACTCTTAATTAAATTTAATTAAGAGTTTTTTATTATCTATTTAGTTAATTGTTTATACTCAGCTTCATTCTTTGGAACTTTTATTTCCCCATTTTTTACTTTTTCAGATTCTTTTTCTACTATTTTCATTACATTTTCTGGTATATGTTTACCTGAATTATCAGCCATTCCAACTGCACCTTCTTTTAATCCATATACTTTTTCAACTCCACCTTTATATTTACCTTCAACTAATTCTTTAGCTAAATCGTAAGATGCTACATTTAATTTTTTTATAGCAGATGTTATTACATTCTCTGGTGCTAAATCACTTTGATCTCTATCAGCACCTATAGCTAATTTATTATTCTCTTTTGCTGCTTCTATAGCTCCCGTTCCTGCATCTCCAGCAGCAGATAATATTAAGTCTACATTTCCTGCATACATTTGCTTAGCAATTGATTTCCCTTTAGCTTGATCACTAAATGAATTAGCATATTGCTCACTTATTTTTACATCTTTATTTGCAGATTCTACTCCATATTTAAACCCATATTGATACTTAACAACTCCTGGAGCTGGTAATCCGCCTATGAATCCAACATTTTTGGTTTTAGTCATATTCGCTGCTATTACACCTGCTAAATATGCAGCTTCTTGTTCTTTGAAAGTTACTGGTACTACATTTTCTGGTATTTTATCGTATGTTTCATCCATTAAGGCAAACTTTTGGTCTGGATAACTTCCAGCAGCATCCTTTATAGAGTCTTTTAACTGATATCCAACGCCTATTATTAAATCCATATCTTCATCTACTAATGTTTCTATATTTTGTATGTAATCTGATTCTTGTTTAGATTCTAAATACTTTACATGTATTCCAAAATCTTTCTCAGCTTTTTTTAATCCTTCCCATGTAGATTGATTGAAAGATTGGTCATTTATACTACCCTCACCTAGTACAATACCTACAGAAAGCTTATCTGCACTTTCTTCCTTTTTTGATGAGCATCCTGTTAATAATGATGCCGATAATACTACTGATGCAGTTACTGCCATTAATTTTTTAAACTTCATAATTTTCCTCCTATTATGTCATTTATGAACTTTAATTCCAGTTTATTTTTTTTCGTTCGTGACAAATTCTTATTTTACAAGAAATTTTTAAATCTGTCTAGGGTTTTTTATTTAAAAATTAGTCTTATTAAATTTTCCCCTTATATTCAATATTTATTCGAAAACACTTTGGAAAAATTTTACTATACTTTATTCAGTTAAATTTATTAATATTTATTGATTTATACTTTATATAAATTAATTTTAAAATAAACTGGAGCAGGAATAAATTAATTTATTGAATAAAAAAAAGACTTATAAATATAAGTCTTTTTTATACTGTTCTTGTCTGAGCTTTTATAGATTGATTAGTTTTTTCTTCTGCTTTGAAATCTTGATTATTAAGTACTCTATTTAATACAATCCCAACTATAGCAGCTAGGCTTAATCCTGTTATAGTAACTGTTTTTGTTATAGGTATTCCTATAACAATTCCTTTATTACTTAGATATGTTGTTCCTAACCCGATTACCATTATTGTAGCTATTATAATTATATTATTTTTATGTTCAATACAGTTACTATCTTTAACTGTTTTAAATCCTACAAAAGTTATCATAGAGAATAATAATATGCTTATTCCTCCCATAACTGCACCTGGTATACTTTGTAAGAAACCTCCAAATTTACCTATACACGCAAGACATATTGCAAGCACGGCTGTGCGTCTAAGTAGTGATGGATCATAATTTTTAGTTATAGCAAGTACTGCTGTATTTTCTCCATACGTAGTATTTGCTGGACCACCTAAAAAACCAGCTACTATTGTTGCTAATCCATCCCCTAACAATGTTCTATTTAATCCTGGATTTTCTATGAAATTTTTACCTACAACAGCTCCATTTGTAGTCATATCACCTATATGCTCCATAAATACAGCTATAACTACCGGCGCTACTATTACTATTGCTTGTAAATTAAACTTTGGTAATGTAAATTTCGGAATTTCAAATAAGCTTGCTTGAGCTATCGTATTTATATCAACTAACCCTAACGATAATGATACTAAATACCCTACTATTACTGCTACTAAAATTCCTATTTGCTTTATAAATCCTCTACCAAATTTATTTATACAAAGTGCTATTGATAATGTTATTAGTGCAACTACTATATTTCCTGATGCCATATCAAATGCAGTTGGTAATAGGTTTAATCCTATAACACCTATCATTGCTCCTGTTACTTGAGCAGGGAAATACTTTTTAATTTTATCTACACCTACTATTTTCACAACAAATGACATTAGTACATATAAAATACCTGCTACCACTATACCACCTTGTGCATATGCTAAATCTCCATTAAAAGCTTCTTTAGCTGCTAATATTACTGGAATAAATGCGAAACTTGATCCTAAGAATACTGGGACTTTTCCTTCTGTACAGAAGTGGAATATTAGTGTTCCTAGCCCAGCGCAAAATATTGCTACTGAAGGGTTAAATCCTGTTAGTATTGGAACTAAAACCGTAGCTCCAAACATAGCTAATAAGTGTTGTAAAGACATTACTGTTTTCTTCATAAAAAACCTCCCAAATTTTTATTTAGGGAGAAATAATTCTCCCTTTTTCAGTCTCTCTGTACTGAATTAAAAGGTACTATAAATTCTTTATAGTGTATGTGTTTATTCGTTTATTGTTACTGAATCTTCTTCATCAGTTTCTGATAACTTAACTGATATTATCTCATGTTTAGATGTTGGAACATTTTTACCTACATAATCTGCTCTTATAGGTAATTCTCTATGGCCTCTATCAACTAATACCGCAAGTTGTATTGCCTTTGGTCTTCCTATATCCATTATAGCATCTAGTGCTCCTCTTACAGTTCTTCCTGTATATAAAACATCATCTACTAGTATTACTATTTTATCATTTATATCAAAATCAATATTTGATCCATTTAATACTGGATCTATATTTATTTGTTTTAAATCATCTCTATATAAAGTTATATCAACTTCTCCTGTATTTACATTACTACCTTCTATTTGCTCTATTTTATTAGATATTCTATTGGCTATAGGAACTCCTCTAGTCTTTATTCCTACTAGTACTATATCGTCTATACCTTTGTTTTTTTCTATTATTTCATGACTTACCCTTGTTATAGCTCTCGCTATTGCTTTTTCATCCATTAATTGGGCCTTTTCTCTCATGCTTGACCTCCTAGTGTATTTAAAATTATTTTAATTTTTACATGGTAATATGAAAAGCTTCTTATCATAAGACAAGAAGCTATAATATACTTACTTTATTTAGGTTAGCCTTAAACAAAACAAACTAGTTTATGTTTTAGCTTTCCTAATGCTTTTGCCTTATGATATCTCTGTATCAATTAAAGGTACTATTATTTTATATTGTTTATATTATATATTTATATTTTATTTTTTGCAATACTTATTTTAACTTATTGATAATATCCTTAAAATAATTAGGCAGTTCTGAGTCAAATTCTATATATTCATTTTTAGATGGATGTATAAATCCTAATTTCTTAGCATGTAATGTTTGCCCATTTGTTTTAAATTTATTATTTTTAGGTCCATACACTGGATCTCCTAGTAAAGGATGGTTTATAGATAGTGCATGAACTCTTATTTGATGTGTTCTACCTGTTTCTAGTCTAGCTCTCATGTGAGTAAAATTCTCAAATCTTTGAACTACTTCAAAATGAGTTACTGCATTTTTACCTCCAGGTACTACTGCCATTTTTAATCTATCTTTAGGATTTCTTCCTATAGGTTTATTTACTGTTATCTTATCCTCTTTAACTACACCATGACATATAAATTCATATTCTCTTGTTATTGAATGGTCTTTTAATTGTTCTGCTAAGCTATTATGAGAATTATTATTTTTTGCTATCATAAGTAAACCTGATGTATCTTTATCAATTCTATGAACTATGCCTGGTCTAATAACACCATTTATAGAAGATAATTTATCTTTGCAATGATATATAATTGCATTAACTAACGTATTTTCATAATTTCCTGGTGCAGGATGTACTACCATATCCTGTGGTTTATTTATAATTAATATATCCGTATCTTCATAAACTATATCTATAGGGATATCTTGTGGTAAAACTTCTAATAACTTCGGTGCTGGAATTTCTATTATCACCTTATCATCTTCTTTTACCAAATATTTTGCTTTTTCTTCTTTTCCATTAACTTTTACTTTTTTGTCTTTAATAATTTTTTGAATATAGCTTCTTGACATATCTCCAAGTTGTGATGATAGATAAACATCTAATCTATCTCCCTCTTCGTCCTCAAGAACTAAAAATTCTCTTATTTCGTCCATTACTTCACCTGCTTTTCTTCATCAAAAAATATTATATATGCACATAGCATTATTGTTCCTAACACTACAAAAACATCAGCTACATTAAATACATACTCCCATATAAATCTAAAATCAAAATAATCTACTACAAAGCCTAATCTGACTCTGTCTATTAAGTTGCCTATAGCACCCGATATTATAAGTATAATACCCGCTCTTCCTAATATATTAACCTTCTTAGTATGTAAGTAATACAATCCAAAAACTGATGCAGCTAACGCAACTATTATAAATATAGTTTGATTATTTTGCAACATCCCAAATGCTGCTCCTCTATTTTCTACATATGTAAGATGAAATACATTTTGTATTATAGGTATGCTTCCAATTTCTTTTAGAGCTTTTAATGCCCATACTTTAGACAACTGATCTATTCCTATTAGTAAAATTATTATTAACTCATATAACAATATATTTTCCTCCCAACTATTTATATATTACTATTATACAAAAAAAAGCTTCCTAATTGGAAGCTGTTATTTCTTATTTTGTGTAGGATGATCTTTATCTATATGATCAATTAACTGTGATACAGTTACAAATTTGTATCCCATTTCTTTTAATCTAGGTATGACAACATCTAAAGCTTGTATAGTTTGTGATTTAGAATTTCTTAAATTATTATAATCATGTAATAAAACTATATTACCATTTTCAACTTTAGAAGTTATTGTGTTAACAATATAATAAACACCTGGATTTGACCAATCTCTTGGATCTAAATTAGACCATAGAATAATATTCATATCTTTTGATTTTACGATACTACACATATCTTTGCTAATAGCTCTGTATGGTGGTCTAAATAGCTTTGGCTCTTTTCCTATAACATTTTTAATAGCTTTTTGTGTATCATTTATTTCTTTATCAATTTCTGCATAACCTCTTTTTGAAACATTAATATGCGTAAAAGTATGATTTCCAATTTCATGACCTTCTTCATATTCTCGTTTTAAGAGTTCAGGGTTCCAACCCACTTTTTCTCCTACAACAAAAAAAGTAGCTTTTACATCATATTTCTTTAATATATCTAATATTTGAGGGGTAAAATCCTCATCTGGTCCATCATCAAAAGTTAAAGCTATCATTTTTTCATCATCATTGCCTTTTTTTATAATAATATCCTCATAATCATTTACTATATCTTCTTTTAAATTTAAAGTTTCTTTAGTTTGGCTATCTTCTTTGCTATACGAGTATAGACCTATTACCATAAGTAACAATGCTGATACTACATATAATATTTTTTTCATTTAGAACAACCTCTTCTCTTATTATCAGTCTCTATCAGATTCATCGTTAGGCATTTTATTCATTTCATTTAACTGTAATAAAACATCATCATAGAAACTAGAACCTCTATTTATAAGATTTTGATTTTCATATCTACTTGTAAGGTGTTTATCTGGTTGGTTTTTCGCACAGCAACTGCATAAATTAGTTTCTGGAAGTATATCTAGTCTATCTTCATCTATATGTTTATGACACTCTTCACATATTCCATAAGTTCCATTTTCTATTTTGTATAAAGCATTTTCTATATCATTTAATTTTCCTTGCTCATGTATCGTCAAACTATTTTGCATATCTTGCATAAAAGTTTCAGTTCCCATATCAGCTAAATGATTATCATAACTTGATAGTTCAGAAGTAGTATATTTTTCACTAGTATGCTCTTTTGTATCTCCAAATAAAGTATTATCTTGCATTTCTTCTATTAAGTTTGTTAACTTTTTCTTCTCATTTAATAATTCATTTTTATATTTGTTTATATTCATATCTATTTTCCTCCTCATTATTTTCTATATTGATCTACAATATTTAGTAATTTTGCTATATATTCTCCTATTACAGGTAAATCAATCCAACTACCTAATAAGTAAAACACTACACCTGCTAAAAAAGAAAAACCTATAGCTTGCCCAAATCCTTTTCCCAGTCCAGCTACAAAATTTATTAAAAAGAGCCTTCTCTTGCTATCAGTTAACATCATATATTCTCTAATACGGCTTCTTTCTATAGTAAGCATTAATCTTTCTAAATAACGCCTTATCAACCCCAAATCTTCTGCAGTTCTATCACATAGATTAAATTCATTCATAGCTTTATCAAGATCTTTCATGCTTATTGGATTTTGTTGATCTAAATTATTGTCCTCTCTATGCTTAATATGTATCACATCCTTTTATAAGGCACTTTTCATATAAATATTATGTGAAGTTTTACTTATAAAAATACAAAAGGATTATACCTAAATTAAAAACCTTAATTTTGGTATAATCCTTTCAATTCTAAATATTAACTTTTTTATTTAAATTTAATATATATGTTAACTATCTAGGTAAGTATTTTCTTTCTATTAATCCAACTTTTTTATATACTTTTCTTAAAGTCTTTCTTGCTTGTCTTTCAGCTTTATCTGCACCAATTGCATATACTTGTTCTAAATAATCCTTGTTATTTAATAAATCATTATATTTTTCTCTTATTGGTCTTAGTGACTCTACTATAACTTCTGCAACATCTTCTTTAAATACACCATATCCTTTACCTTCATACATAGAAAGTAATTCTTCTATACTTTTGTTTCCAAGTTGAGAATATATTTCTAATAAATTCTTTATACCAGGTTGCTCATCAGTATAATTTATAATACCTAATGAATCTGTTACACTTCTTTTTATTTTTCTTCTTATAGTATCCGCATCATCTGCTAATAAAATAAATGCATTTTCATTTTCATCTGATTTACTCATCTTTTTAGTAGGTTCTTGTAAACTCATTACTCTACCAACTTCTTTTGGTATGAATGGTTCTGGAACTTTAAATGTAGGTGAGTATCTATTATTAAATCTACTTGCCAAATCACGAGCTAATTCTAAATGTTGCTTTTGATCTTCTCCTACTGGTACTAAATCTGTTTGATATAAAAGTATATCAGCAGCCATAAGTACTGGATAAGTAAATAAACCTGCATTTAAATTAGCTTCACTTTTTTGTGATTTATCTTTAAACTGAGTCATTCTACTTAACTCACCCATATAAGTCATAGTATTTAATATCCACATAAGTTCAGTATGAGCACTTACATGAGACTGTATAAATATAGTATTTTTTTCTGGATCTAATCCACAAGCTAAATATTGAGCAAGTAATTGCATTGTATTAGCTCTTAAATCCTTAGCTTCTTGAGGTACTGTTATAGCATGTAAGTCAACTACGCTATAAAAACAATCGTACTCATCTTGAAGCTTAGTCCAATTTTGTATAGCTCCTAAATAATTACCTAATGTCATCTTTCCTGAAGGTTGTGCTCCACTAAATATAATTTTCTTTTCACTCATTATTTTCACGCTCCTATAATGATTTTAACATATTAACTACTATGTCTTTAGAATTATGAGCTGCATCTTGTACAAACTCTTCGTATACTACATCAGCTGTTCCATCAGCCTTATCTGACATTGCTCTTATTATTACAAAAGGAGTATTGTTTAATGAACAAACATGCGCAATAGCAGCTCCTTCCATTTCTCCACAATAAGCATTAAATTCTTTTACTAATTCATCTTTTAACTCTTTAGAACTTATGAATATATCACCTGAAACAACTCTTCCTTTAACAACTTTATGAGTTTTTGTTTCTTCTACTGATGATTTATATGCAGCCTCTACTAATCTTTCATCAGCTATAAATATTGAATTTTCCATTCTAGGAACTATACCTTTTTTGTACCCAAATACTGTAGCATCAAAATCATGTTGTATAGCATCTGTAGATATTACTATATCATATACACCTAAGTCTGAATGTAGCGCCCCTGCAACACCAGTATTTACTACTGCATCTACGTCAAATTCACTTATTAATATTTGTGCACATAAAGCCGAGTTAACTTTACCTATACCACATCTTACTAATACTATTTCTTTACCTTCTAATGTTCCTTTATAAAATTTTAAACTTGCCTTTTCTATAGTTTCTTCGATATTCATTAATTCTACTAATATATCTACTTCTTCATCCATTGCTCCTATTATACCTATTCTGTTCATAATTACCTCCTGTATATTTTGATATTAAAAAATCCGTCCTATTAAAACATAGGACGGATAAATTTTTCCGCGGTACCACCTAAATTGTATGTAAATTAATACATACCTCTTTCTACTGCTGTAACGTGCTTACACGATTAAGGCTATTTTGCTATAATTGCATTTCACCTAATTCCTCAAAGGTCCATTCACTAAAATCTCTACGTTAAACTCTCACCTACTTTAACTCTCTGTACTAAAGTTATCTTAGCTACTAATCCTTTTCACGGGATTTTTATATTATTTTATAAAAATATAATATGCTTTACATTAAAATTTGTCAACCTTACTTTTTTATAATTATTATAAACTTTTTAAAATTGAAAATACTTTAATTTAAGTAAAAATAAATTTATAATATTTTCACATAAAAAATTCACTTCGCTTATGCCACCAACGACTTCGTCCGTTGCGCAAAAAAATAAAAAGACTTTATTATAATAGCCTTTTTATCTTATAAAATATACTACTTATTATTAGTATACAAATTTAAAATTTCCGTATCAAATATTCCCCCGAATCCACTATATATATTTATGTGGACTATAACCTAATATCTAAAAATCTCTTTTATATATAAATCTTATCCCCTTTTTACTCTTTCATTATATACCTTTACAAAATCTATGTAAATGTTTTCTTGATTTTACAGAAAATTTAGTCTTATTTATTTTTCTACATTTTTATCACTTTAAAATCAATTTATAAAAAAAAGTATATGCTAACTTATAAAGTTAACATATACTTTTATATTTAATATTTATATAAAGAATGATGTCGATGGTCCTATTGGTATTCCAGCTAAAGCCCATAATACCGCAACTATTGTCCATCCTATTAAGAACGCTATAGATATCGGCATCATCATACTCATTAAGTTTCCAACACCAAAATCTTTTTTATATTTTTGTCCAAACACTACTATAACACCAAGGTAATTCATTAATGGTGATATTACGTTAGTAGCTGAATCTCCTATACGATACATTAATTGTACACCTGCTGGAGAGAATCCTGCAACCATTAGCATAGGTACAAATATAGGTGCAAGTAATCCCCACTTAGATGACGCTCCACCCATAAATAAGTTAACAAATGCTGTTAAGAATATGAATGCAACCATTAATATCATAGACATAAACATGCTTCCTTCTGGTATTAATTCAACTAAACTAGCACCTAATGATGCAACTAATACTCCTAAATGTGAATCATTGAAGTAGTTTATAAATTGTGCAACGAAGAATAGTATAACTATTATCGGAGCCATATCTGCCATTGCTTTGCACATTGCAGGAACTATATCTGCTGCCTTTTTGAATTTACCTGATTTAAAGCCATAAAGTAATCCTGATGCTGCAAATATAACAAACATTAACATTATAACCATATCGCCCTTAAAGAATATAGAATTTAAGAAACCATCTGCTGCACTTGAAGCCATTGCTCCATCAACTAAGCTAACTAATGCTACAGTTGTTGATAAATCCCCCACTACTGGTATAACATTATTTTTATCTATTGGTAAAGCAGCTAACACTATTAAAGCTACTACTATTAACATTATTTTATTTGTAAACTTATATGCATTTTTCTCTTGTTGAGTTATTTCATGATCTGCTTCTATCTCTGCATCTTTTTTATTGTATGAACCTAATCTTGGCTCAACAAACTTGTCTACAACTATAGTACCAAGTATTATTATTACAAATGTTGATGCTATCATAAAGAACCAGTTACTTGTAACTGATAAAGTTCCTGCTAATTGAGTTTTAGCCATTGCATCACCTGTCTCAGCTGCTGCTTGAGTAAATGGTAATAATAATGCGTCTGTAGAACTTACGAATAAGTTTGCACTGAATCCTCCCGAAACACCAGCGAAACCTGCCGCAAGACCTGCTAAAGGATGTCTTCCTAATGTATAATACATTAATGCTGCTAAAGGTATTAATACAACATACCCTGCATCTGAAGCCATATTAGACATAACTCCTAAGAATATAACAACTGGAGTAACAAGCTTCATTGGAGTAGCTTGAACTATACTCTTCATTGCCATTGATAAATATCCACTTTGTTCCATAAGACCTATTGCTAACATTATTATTAATATAGTACCTATTGCATACATATTCATAAAGTTAGCTATTGCAGTTCCAACTACATATGATAAACCATTAGAGTATACTTCTGCAACTTGTGTCCCTGTAGGACCTACTTTTAATACTTCTATAGGCTTTTGACCTAATAAGTTATTTATTGGGAAATCTCCTAGCTCTGTGTGAGCTACTACTCCCATACTTCCTAGTACTGCTGAAAGAACTAATACAAATATTCCGATGTATATAAACATCAGAACTGGATGAGGTAATTTATTTCCAAGCTTTTCTATCTTGTCCATAAACCCCATCTTTTTCTTTTCTTGTGTTTTTGCACTTACATCCATTAAATTTTTTTCCTCCCTCAATTTTCTAGCTTTTTACATAATACCTAAGTTAATTCTATCACATTTCGACACCGTTTTCATTGTTTTCATGCAATTTCTAATTTTTTTATAAAATTCATCACTTTCTTTTTATTTTAAGTGTATTTTTCTAATTTTAACTTTATTTTTTAAAGTCAAAAACCTTATGAAAACATTTTTAAAAAGCTTTTTTATAATTTTCATTGTTTTTTTATATGCTTTTTTAAAGTTTTTTTAAATTATTTTCCATTTTTAAATTTTTAAATTTTCAAAACATTTAAACTTTTAAACTTTATTTTATTTCCATTTTTTTATATTTAGATTTACTTTTTAAGTTTTAACTAAGATTTATTAGATATTTTTTTAACAATAGGTTAAATTTTTATTTAATATTTTATTCATTTAATATTTCACACTTTAATTTTAACTAAATTTTATAAGGTTATTTTTTCATTTATTATAAATTCCATTTTTTACATAAATAAAAAAACTCCTCATAGTAGCAATCCTATGAGGAGTTTATCATATTATTTTCTTGTAACTTTTATACCTGTCATGTGGTCATTTAAGTTATGTTTTTCTAAGCTTTCATCATTTGATCTAGTTATTTCTAAAGCTAAAGTTTCTGATTTTATATAATCCTTGTAATTTTCAACTGCATTTGCTATCTCATCATCTGAGCAAAATTCTATATCTATATTGTCTAATACATCAAAATTACTTGCTTTTCTTAATTGTTGTATTTTAGATATAAATTCTCTTGCATATCCTTCTTCTATTAACTCTGTAGTTAATGTAGTATCTAATATAACGAATAAGTTATTTTCCATAGATACATTAAATCCTTCTTTAGCAGATATATTAACTAATACATGCTCTTTATTAAATTCAAAGTCTTCTCCATCTATATCTACAGTTAAACTTTCTCCATTTTCTAATTTAGGTACTACTTCGCTAGGATTTAACTTATTTAAAGCTCCAGCAAAGAATTTCATTTTTGCTCCTAATACAGGTCCTAATACTTTAAAGTTTGGCTTTAATGTAAAGTTCATATATTCACCTAAGTCTTTAGCAAATACAACTTCTTTTACATTAAGCTCTTCTTTTATTAATTCTACTACATCACTTATAGTTTCTTCATATTTTCCATCTACTAATACTTTTTGTATTGGTTGACGTACTTTTATTCTTGTAGCTTCTCTTGATGCTCTACCTAAAGTAACTAAGTTCTTAACTAAGTCCATTTTAATTTCTAATTCATTGTTTATTAACTCTAAATTAGCTTTTGGATATGAACTTAAGTGAACTGAAACTTCATTAGTTAAGTTTCTATATATTTCTTCAGATATATATGGAGCAAATGGAGCTATTAAACCACAAAGCTCTGTTAATATCTCATAAGTTGTGTTATACACTGATTTTTTATCTTCTGTTAGTTCAGTTGCCCAGAATCTTCTTCTTGAACGTCTTATATACCAGTTAGATAAATCTTCATTTATGAAATCTTGTATCATTCTTACTGTTTTATTTAATTCAAATATAGCTAAGTTTTCTTCTACTTCTTTCTTTAAGTTGTTAAACTTAGATAATATCCATCTATCTAATTCTGGTCTATCTTTGTATTCTACAAAGAATTCAGTTGGATTTACTTCATCCATATTTGCATATAATGTGAAGAAGTTATATACATTTTTCATAGTTCCTAAGAACTTACTTTGAACTTCTTTTAAACCATCAACATCAAATCTTGTTGGAGTCCATGGTGGAGATACATATAATAAGTACCATCTTAAAGCATCTGCTCCGTGTTGATCAAATAATTCAAATGGATTTACAGTATTTCCTCTAGACTTACTCATTTTTTTGCCTTCTTTGTCAAGTACAAGGTCATTAACTAAAACTCTCTTGTATGGAGCTTTCCCCATAACAAATGTAGATATTGCAAGTAATGAATAGAACCATCCTCTTGTTTGGTCTATACCTTCACATATAAAGTCAGCAGGGAATAATTCTTCAAAGTTTTCCTTGTTTTCAAATGGATAATGATGTTGTGCAAATGGCATTGATCCACTGTCAAACCAACAGTCTATAACCTCTGTTACTCTTGTCATTGGCTTTCCGCAACACTCACATTTTAAGTGTATATCATCAACATATGGTCTGTGTAACTCTACTGTTTCTGGATTTACATCCTCTATAGCCTTTTTAGCTAATTCTTCTCTTGAACCAACTGAGTCTTTATGTCCACATTCACACTTCCATATATTTAAAGGAGTTCCCCAATATCTACTTCTAGATATTGCCCAGTCATTTAAGTTTTCTAACCAGTTACCGAATCTTCCTTCTCCTACGAAAGATGGATACCATTCAACTGTATTATTGTTTTCGATTAATTTATCTTTTAATTTTGTCATTTCTATATACCAGCTTGGCTTAGCATAGTATACAAGTGGAGTTTGACATCTCCAACAGTGAGGATAGTTATGAGCTACCTTTTCTTTGCTGAATAATTTATTTTCTCCATGTAACCATTTTATTATTTCAACGTCTACTCCTTCTTCCATGACAAATTTACCTTCCCATGGAGTAGTTGTAAACTTACCGCTTTCATCTACTGGTTGTAATACTGGTAAACCATATTTTCTACCTAAATTGTAGTCATCTTCACCAAACGCTGGAGCAGTATGTACTATACCTGTACCATCTTCAGTTGTTACATAATCACCACAAGTTACGAAGAATGCTTTTTCATCAGTTTCAACAAAAGGCATTAATTGTTCATATTGTATATGTTCTAAATCTTTACCTTTCATTTCTTCTAGTACTTCATAATCTTCACCTAATACTTTATTAGCTAAAGCTTTTGCAACATAATATACTTCATCATTTTGTTTAACTTTTATATAGTCAACCTCTGGTCCTACTGTTAAAGCAACATTTGAAGGTAATGTCCATGGAGTAGTTGTCCAAGCTAAGAAATATTCATTAGCATCAGCTCTTTTAAACTTAGCTATTACTGTATTATTTTTAACTTCTTTGTAACCTTGAGCAACTTCATGTGATGCAAGTCCAGTTCCACATCTTGGGCAATATGGAAGTATCTTATGACCTTCATACACATATCCTTCTTTATTAAATTTATCTAATATCCACCATACAGATTCTATATAGTTATTATCTAATGTTATATATGGATTATCTAGGTCTATTTCATATGCCATTCTTTCTGTCATTTCTCTCCATTGCTTTTCAAAAGAAAATACAGAGTCTCTACATTTAGCATTAAATTTATCTAGTCCATAAGCTTCTATTTGTTGCTTATCAGATAATCCTAATTCTTTTTCTACTTGTATTTCTACAGGTAATCCATGAGTATCCCATCCAGCTTTTCTCTTTACTTGATATCCGTTCATAGTCTTGTATCTACAAACTGAATCTTTTAATGTTCTAGCTATAACGTGATGTATTCCAGGATTTCCATTTGCTGTTGGTGGACCTTCATAGAATACAAAACTTGGATCATTTTTACCTTTTTCTAAAGTTTTTTCAAGCATATTGATATCATTCCAATATTTTGAAACCTCTGCTTCTGCTTGTTTTACAGAACTGTCTACTAATGGCTTAAAGTTTGCCATAATATCACCCTTTCTTTAAATTTATTTTATTTATAACCTTGTATATACCCAGGTGTTAATATAGTGGAATTTATTTTTACATAAAAAAACCCGCCCCCTAATAAAAGGGACGAGTATTAATCGCGTTACCACCCTAATTCTATAAAATATTATTAATAAAATATTTTATAGCACTCTATAGTATAGTTTAACGGCACTAACCGGCTCAGCTTAATTGATTATAATCGTTCAGCCTGCAGCTTAGGAGTGATCTTCGACTTTATAAATTTATTGGTTCTCAGCTTATCCAACTCTCTGTGAAATTATTTAAAGCTTACTGTCTCCTTCATAGCTTTTATATAATTATATTTTGTTATATAATATGAAATTTTATAACAAGTTTTTGTAATAGTCAATATTTTTTTAATTAAGGTTGTTCCATTGTTACAGCAACTTCTGTTCCTTTTTCTAAATCAAATAATGTTGTTGTTTCAAAACCACTTCCATTATTATCATCTACATTGTAAAATATTTCGTCTATACTTCTAATCTCATCTTCTAATAATGATTTGAATTTATTTCTAAATATCTTAAACTCTTTTACCATTTCATCATATTCTTTTCTTATATCTACGACTCTATTATTTGCTTGCTCTATTATTTGTCTAGATTTTAAGTCAGCTTCTTCAATCATTATCTTAGCTTTTTTATTAGCTGCACTACAAGTATCTTCTGCAACACTTTCTGCTCTTATAAGAGTTGCCTTTAAAGTTTCCTCTATATTTTCATATTTATTTATTTGATCTTGATATAGTCTTACTTTTTCTTTAAGCTCTACATTTTCTCTATATAAAACTTCAAAATCTTCCTTAACTATATCTAAAAATTCATCTACTTCTTCTTCTTTGTATCCTCTTATTGCCTTTTTAAAATCTTTATTTTCTATCTCTATTGGAGTTAGCATATATTTCCTCCTATATTATTAACTTAGCTTCAATTTTTATTCTTCCTTTTTTAGTGAGTTCGCCAATTTTTACTATTTTAGATCTTCCTTTACCTCTAACAGAAATTAGTGATTCATCTTTTATTTCTTTAGACGGTGTTGTTATTTTTTCATAATCAACTTGAACTCTTTCACTGTTTATATATTTAATACTTTCTTGCCTAGATATATTGTATAAACCGCTAATTATACAATCTATTCGATGAGAAGATACAGTAAAAGATAAGTCTTTATAGCTTGGTGTACTTTCTATTATGTCACTTTTATTTATTTCAAAAACTCTTACATTATTTCTAGCTACTTTATTCAAATTAATTAATATAAAATCACAAATATCTTCACTAACTATTAACTGGCAAAAATTATCATGTATAATAATATCTCCAACCTTTTCTCTTTTTATACCTAAACTTAATATAGCTCCTAAATAGTCTTTATGAGATACACTTTTAAATTTAAAATTGCCCTCTATTTGTATAAATTTAAGACCTTGATTAATATCTTCATAGTCCATATAAAACGGATATATAAATATAGAGCATCTTTCTGCATTGTGATATCCACCATCAACAGCATATTTTAAGTCACTATTAGAATTAAGTATTGAAATCGCATTTTTTATTTCATAAGGATTAAAAAAATCTGTTTGTTTTACATCATAATTTTTCATACAGCTGTTAGCTTTATCTATAACTTTAAACATTTTATTTTTTAAATCTATATCTTTAATATGATTAGTTAATTTTAATTTTTCCATTATATCGCCTTACTAGAATATTAATAGTGCAACCCTCTGTAATAGCATTAAAACCAATATAGCTATCATAGGAGAAAAATCCATTGGCCCACTACTGTATTTATACATTACATTTCTTATAGGTGCTTCTATTGGATATGTAACACTGTTTAAAAAATTATATATACTACTTCCTATATCACTATTCATTACATTAGGTATCCAAGTCATAAAACTTCTAATAACTATGACCCATATTAATATATCAAATAGTTTATATAGTGCATACCCTATTAAACCTGTACTCATCTAAAAACCCCTCTACTTTTTATTTATTTTTTATTATTTTGTATTTTGCCAAGGGAATAATGTTTTACTGTTTTCAAGCTCTTTTTTTATGCTAGCGTCTATATCTACATTATTAGGAGCTAATATAAATATTGCTTTAGATACCTTTTGTATTGTTCCATCTAATACATAGACTGCTCCATTCATGAAATCAAATATAGATTTTCTAGCTGTAGCATCATTTAAATTTTCTAAGTTAACTATAACAGCTCTCTTGCTTTTTAAATGATCTGCTATAGTAGTTACTTCATCATACTTTTTAGGTTCTACTATTACTACTTTCATTTGTGTAGTTGTATGTAATTTAACTATATTTGTACTTTTTATTGCATTTCCAATGCCTTCACCTATTTCATCTTCTTCTGCAACTATCTCTTCTTCTTCTTCCATGTACTCATAATCATCATCTTCATCAACCACCCAGTTTTTGAATTTCGAAAATAATCCATCTCCCATTGTTAACTTCCTCCTTAATATTTATTCATTAGTTTACTATTTGTTATAGTTTCTTTCTCCAAATATTGACGTCCCTACTCTTACAATCGTTGATCCTTCTTCTATAGCTATTTCATAATCATTACTCATCCCCATAGATAAGTATTCCATAGATACATTAGGGATATTTTTTTGTTCAATATTTATAGATAAATCTTTAAGCCCCTTAAATACTGATCTTACAGTTTTTTCATCTTCAGTAAAAGGTGCCATAGTCATAAGACCTCTTATTCTTATATTTTTGTATTTTTTAGATACATTCTCAATAAATGATAAAACATCCTCTTTATCTAATCCATGTTTACTTTCTTCTTTTGATATATTTACTTGAACTAAACAATTTATAGTCCTATTTATTTTTTCGGCTCTTTTTTGAATTTCTTCACATAAAACTTCTCTATCTAATGAATGTATCATGTAGACCTTGTCTATTATATACTTTACTTTATTAGTTTGTAAACTTCCTATTAAATGCCAATTAACCTTATCACCTAATACATCATACTTTCTAGCAAGTTCTTGTGGCTTATTTTCTCCTACATTTGTTATTCCATTGTCTATAACTTCTTGTATAGCATCTACATCTACTGTTTTAGTTACAGCTAATAACATAACATCGTTTTCTTTTCTACTTGATTTTTCTGTTGATTTTTTTATATTATTTCTTATGTAATTTAAGTTTTCCTTTATATTACTCACTTTTTCACCTACTTCATTTTTATATTTTTATTTATAGCATTTGGCTTTAAAATAATTTCATCATATAAATTAACTGTTTTAGCTCTATCTATGTTGTTTTTATAATAATCTAAATATATAAACTCATCATCTTCATGTTCAATTCCTTTTAATTCTATGAATTCGGTATCCTGAGTTTGTTCATTTATTACATATACACCTTTTTTTTCATTGACAACCTTTACAGAGCTTTTAGGTATTTTTAAACCTTCTATTTGTTTATATATTATATCAAATTCTTCTACTCTTGTATCGTAAATTCCTACATTTTGATTAGTTATTTTAAATATAATAACAACATCTGATCCATTTTTTTCTATTTGTTCAACTTTAGCATCTATTTCTTCTTTATTTAATACTATTTTTACATTTTGGCCTTTAACAAAATTTTTAGATTCGTCTTTTGATATACAACTTACTAAGTAAGATTCATAATTATTTATAATCCTAGCTACAGGCTCTCCTTTTGTTATAGTTGAATTGCTTTTTACCTGATTATAATTATTTTCTTCTTTTTCTATATCATTTTTAGTTATTTTTTTCAACTCATCTAGTGTATATTTATCTTCTTTATTATCAAACTTATATGATACAACGCCTGACATCTCTGTATGAATGTAAGATGTGCCTTTCTCCTTTTCACTTTCCAGAATTTTTTTCTCCTCTTTTTTATTTTTCAATTTATTTTCTTCTATCTCTTTGGCTATCTCGTTATTTGACTCACTTATTGATTTTGTAATATCTTTAATTTCTTCATTAGCTTCATTTATTTTTTTATCTATTTTGTCAACTTTTTTATCTTTTTTTATACATGCTATAGTTTCATTTTTTCTTACTTTGTCTCCCTCTTTAAACTTTAAGTCTACAATTCCATTTTCCTGTGAATTTATTACATACTCTTCTCTAACTATTATACCCTTAGTTTTCATTGTTGCCTTAAATTCCTCAACTTCTAATGCTAATGTCTTTGTATTTTTACTTAAAAATACTAGTGATATCTGAAATATTAAATATATAAATACTCCTAGTATTAAAACTTTAGAGCGTCTTATCTTTTTCAATAGTATTCTCCTTTCACTGCAAATAATTTACTTAATTATTTCTCCAATAACCACTATATATCCTCTTATTGTAATTCACAAAAGGACTACATACTTTTTATCATTTCTACTAAAATCAATATTTAATGCTAATGTATAACATAAGTAGATAATTTTAATTATCTAAATAAATACTTTCAATATAAAATAGGCTAATTTAATAAATAAATTAGCCTATTTTATATTTTTAATTATTTATTTTTTAATTTTTCTACCCAAAAATCTGCATTTTTAATTCCTAGTTTAATAGGATCAAATTTTATATCCTCTCTAGGTATATTAGCTTTCTTTTGAGCTTCATAATCTTTAAGAGCGACTAATGCAGGTTTTGCTATTATTAATATTGCTATTATGTTTAACCATGCCATCATGCCTACACCTATATCCCCCATTGCCCAAGCTAATGTTGCAGTTTTTATGCATCCATAATAAGTTGCGCCTAATAGTACTATTTTCAATCCTATCATCACATATTTTTTAGAACTATCATTACCTTTAAATATTTTTTTATATAAATACGCTAAGTTAACTTCTGCTATATAGTAATATGCCATTAATGTTGTAAATGCAAAGAAAAATAATGCTATTGCTACGAATGCTGATCCAAAACCTGGTATTAATGTATCTACAGCTATCTGTGTAAATGCAGGGCCAAAATCTACTCCTGGTAAATTTTCTACTATCATTTGACCTTTACCATTTAACACGTTATAACTTCCTGTCATTAATATCATAAATCCTGTTGCTGAACATACAAACAATGTATCTACATATACCGAAAAAGCTTGAACAAAACCTTGCTTAGCTGGGTGACTAACTTCTGCAGCTGCGGCTGCTTGAGGTCCTGTTCCTTGACCTGCCTCATTTGAGTAAACTCCACGTTTTACTCCCCATGCTATTGTTGATCCTATGATTCCTGCAAATGCTTGTTCTGATCCAAATGCAGATTTAAATATTAATGCTAACACGTCTGGTAATTTTTCTATATTTACAAATATTATCACTAAAGCCATTAGTATATATGCAGCTCCCATAAATGGTACTATTAATTCTGCTGCTGAACTAATTCTTTTTATTCCTCCAAATATTATAAGTGCCAATAATGCTACCACAAATATTCCAGCCATCCAAGTTTGCATTCCAAAAGCATTTTGAACACCTATTACTATTGAGTTTGCTTGAACACCTGGTAAGAAAAATCCTGTTGCTAATACTGTTGCTACTGCAAATAGTATTGAATACCATTTTAATCCCATACACTTTTCTATATAATAAGCTGGTCCGCCTCTATATTGTCCATCGTCTACTTCTTTATAAATTTGTGCCAAGGTAGATTCAACAAATGCTGAACCTGCTCCTAAAAATGCTATTGCCCACATCCAAAATAGTGCACCGGGTCCTCCCATTGCTATAGCTGTTGCAACTCCAGCTATATTTCCAGTTCCTATTCGTCCTGCTAAGGCTGTACATAACGCTTGAAATGAAGATATTCCTTCTTCTGATTTTTCTCCTTTTACAAGTAGTACAACCATTTCTTTAATGTGCCTAACTTGTAAAAATCTAGTTCTACAAGAAAAATAAATTCCTGCTCCTAAACAAAGTCCAATTAACCAGTTACTCCAAATCACACTATTAATCGCATTAATCACAGATTCCATAAACTATCCCCCTATATAATTTTTAGGAACTCATCCCCAACTAAAAATGATTTCTATAATTCCTGGATTTAATTTCCTTAATAAATTATACTCATCTCCTATATTTTTAGTGTGTTAAGCAATAGTTAAATTTGTTAATATTTCATTAATTAAAATTTTATATTTAGATAATAGCTATTGTTATATTTATTTTTTTGTTAACTATATTAATTACCTGTAAAGTTTATAAAAAATACACTATATATAATATAAAAAGGCTCTTTAGCACACAAATATACTAAAAAGCCATTTTAAGTTATTTAATATTTTTTACTATTCGTTTGTTTCTTTCTATCCAAAAATCAGCATTTTTTATCCCTAATTTTTCAGGATCAAAATATATTTCTTCTCTAGGAACTCCAGATTTTAATTGACTCTCATAATCTTTAAAACACTTCATAGCAATATTTGATAATCCAAGTATAGCCACTATATTAAGCCATGCCATACTTCCAACTCCTATATCACCTAATGTCCATGCTAGTGCTGCTGTTTTTACACAACCAAATGCTACTGCTCCTAGTAACACAATTCTTAATAAATTTATTCCTAATTTACTACTACTTCCACCTGTTATTTTCTTACATATATATGTTACATTAACTTCAGCTATATAATAATATGCCATTAATGTTGTAAATGCAAAGAAGAATAATGCTATTGCTACAAAGGCTTCCCCAAATCCTGGAATTAAACTACTTACAGCAGTTTGAGTATATATAGGACCTATCTCTGCTCCCGGAAGATTTTCTACTATCATAGCTCCACCTTCACCCATTACATTGTAGCTTCCTGTCATTAATATCATAAATCCTGTTGCTGAACATACAAATAATGTATCTACATATACTGAAAATGCTTGAACTAAACCTTGTTTAGCTGGATGGGTTACTTCCGCTGCTGCTGCTGCTTGAGGCCCTGTTCCTTGGCCAGCTTCATTAGAATAAACTCCACGTTTTACTCCCCAAGCTATTGTCGATCCTATTATTCCTGCAAATGCTTGCTCTGCTCCAAATGCAGATTTAAATATTAATGCTATTATATCTGGTAATTGTCCTATATTAACAGCAATTATAACTAAAGACATTAATATATATAATCCACCCATGAATGGTACTATTAATTCTGCTGCTGATCCAATTCTTTTTATTCCTCCAAATATTATAAGTGCTAATAAAATTACTAAAACTATAGCTATTATCTGAGGACTTATATTAAATGCATTTTTTACTGCCACAGCTATTGAATTAGATTGAACACCAGGTAAAAATAATCCTGTTGCTAACACTGTTGCTACTGCAAATAATATACCGTACCATTTAGAAAAAGTTGTATTTCCAAATCCCTTTTCAATATAATATGCTGGTCCTCCTCTATATTGACCATCATGTTCTTCCTTATATATTTGAGCTAATGCAGATTCTGCAAATGCTGATCCTGCTCCTAAAAATGCTATTGCCCACATCCAAAATAGTGCACCTGGTCCTCCCATTGCTATAGCTGTTGCAACTCCAGCTATATTACCTGTTCCTATACGTCCTGCTAAAGCAGTACATAGTGCTTGGAATGAGGATATTCCCTCTGCTGATTTTTCTCCTTTAAATAACAACGTCACCATTTCCTTTATATTTCTAACTTGTGAAAATCTGGTTCTAAAAGAAAAATAAATTCCTGCACCTAAACATAAATATACTAGCCAATTACTCCAAATGACATTATTAACGGCATTAACAATCCCTTCCATAATATACCCTCCTAGATAAAAATAATAAAATTGAGATTAAATATAGATTTCTTTAATAAGTCCATTTTAAAATTTAATCTCTTCAAAATAATAATTCAATAAAAATTTCATTACACCTTTATATTTTTTCAATTTTCTGAATTTTAAAATTAAAAAAATATTCTGAATATTTAAATTATATCATAATATATAAATAAAATATATATTAATATACTATAATATTATATAAATTTAAGTTCCATTATAATAAAGAATTTATTTACCTATATAATAATTGTATCTTAAATTAATATTATAATTGGTTAATAAAAAAAGGTTAATTTTATACTATAAAAAATTAACCTTTTTCTCATGACTATAGCAAAATAGTTATTATATTCATACTACCTTCATTAATAATTTTTTGTAATGTTTTTTGTATTTTTACTCTTATTTCCTCTGGCATAGTATATAACTTGCTTTGTAATTGTTCTTTAACTAAATCATGTAATGATTTTCCAAACATATTTGATGACCATATTTCATTTGGATTTTGCTCAAATTCATCTTGTAAATATTTAACCATTTCTTCTCCTTGATTTTGGCTTCCAACTATAGGAGATATTTCAGTTGATATATCAGCTTTTATAATATGAAGAGAAGGAGCATTTGCTCTTAATTTAACTCCATATTGCTTTCCTTGTTTTATTATTTCTGGTTCCTCTAAGCTAAGTTCTTCTAATGAAGGTGCTACAACACCATATCCTTTAGTTTTAGCATCTATTAAAGCAGACTCTACTTTATCATACTCATTTTTAACTCTTGATAACTTAGTTATAAGGCTTAATAATTGATGATCTCCTTCTATTTTAAATCCACTTTTTTCTTCTAAAACATTGTAGAATAACCCCTGTTTCGCTGCTAAATCTATAGTTATTACACCTTCTCCAAGCTCAACATTATCTACTGAGGTATCATCTAAGAACTCTAATTCAGAAAAACCTTCTACAATTGCATTTATATCTCTTATTTTACCTATTTCCGCTATACTTTCTTTCAATGCAAATATTATATTATTTTTAACCCAATGATTTGTTTCTAAGCCTTCTATCCATTCTGGTAAATTTATTCTTATCTCGTTTAGTGGAAAATCATAAAGTACTGTTTCCATAACATTTTCTATATCTTCTTCATCCATAGCTAAAACGTTTAATGGAACTATAGGCGCATCATATTTTTCTTCTAACTCTGCTCTCAATTGCTCTGTTTCTTCACTATCAGGATCTAATGTATTTAATACAATTGCAAATGGCTTATTAAGTGATTTTAATTCAGATATAACCCTCTCCTCAGCTGAAAGATAATTACCTCTGTCTATTCCAGTTACTGATCCATCTGTAAGTACTACTATTCCTAAAGTAGAATGGTCTCTTATAACTTTTTTAGTTCCTATTTCTGCTGCTTGTTCAAATGTCATAGCTTCTTGTGACCATGGTGTGGAAACTAATCTTTGTTTTCCATCTTCTTCATGACCTAAAGCCCCATCTACTATGTACCCTACACAATCAACCATTCTAACTTTTAAAGATACTGTATCTCTTATTTTTATTTCTACTCCATCTGCTGGAACAAATTTTGGTTCAACTGTCATAATAGTTTTACCTGACCCACTTTGTGGTATTTCATCTTGAGTTCTTTCTCTTTTGAAATCATTCTCTATGTTTGGTAATACTAATTTTTCCATAAACTTTCTTATAAATGTAGACTTCCCTGTTCTTACAGGCCCTACTACACCAATATATATATCTCCCTGTGTTCTTTTTGCTATGTCTTCATATATGTTGTTCATTAAATTCCCCTCCTGCATATAGTTTCTTAATAAATTATATTGAGGATTTAGGACTATTATTACTAATAATTTAAATTTATTTTAAATATTAAAATAAATTTTATCTTAATTTTATAAAGAAAATTTAATTATATAAGATTTTGTAGATAGTATTATATAAAAAACTTAATTATTTTATTTATGAAAATTTGCTTATACATAGTTTTTAATATATTATGATTCCATTAAGCACAAAAAAAGCTAGGATTAAAATCCTAGCTTATCTTCAACTACTTCTTCCATTTCATGAGTTTTATTTCTCATCATTAATTCAATTACTACTTCATTTGGATTAGATCCATTATGTAATACTGAATATATCGCATTAGTTATAGGCATATCTATTTTTAAATCTTTAGCAACTTCATACGCTACCTCTGTTGCTGTAATTCCTTCAACTACCATTTTAACTTCTTTTAGTGTTTCTTCTAGATTCTTACCTTCACCTATTAATATACCAGCTCTTCTATTTCTACTGTGCATACTTGTACACGTAACTATTAAGTCACCTATACCTGAAAGACCTGCAAATGTAGATGAATTAGCGCCCATTGCTTGGCCTAATCTTCCAATTTCTCTAATTCCTCTAGTCATTAAAGCAGCTTTAGCATTATCACCATATCCTAATCCATCACATATACCAGCTCCAAAAGCTATTATATTCTTTAAAGCTCCACCTAATTCAACACCTACTATATCAGGATTTGTATATACTCTAAACTTAGGGCTCATAAATATATCTTGAACGCTTTGAGCTATTTCTAAATCCTTAGATGCTACTACAACAGTTGTAGGTATATCTTTTGCTACCTCTTCTGCATGTGATGGGCCTGATAGTGTTACATATGGATTATTTGGTAGCTCTTGCTCACACACTTGTGATAATCTAAGTCCAGTTCCTTTTTCAAGTCCTTTTGCCACATCAACAATTATCTGATCATCATTAACAAATGTTTTTATTTGTTTGCAAACACTTCTTATTGCTTGTGATGGTACTGCTAATACTATTATCTTGCTATCTTTTATTGCATTTTCTATGTCTGTAGTTAATGTTATGTTATTTGGAAACAATACTCCAGGCAAATAGTCTATATTTTCTCTTGTTCTATTTATCTTTTCAGCTTGTTCTTCACTTAAAGTCCACATATTTACTTGATAGCCTTTTTTAGCTAGTACAAGTCCTAATGCACTTCCCCAGCTTCCAGCTCCTAGTATACATAATTTTTCCATTTAAAACACCACCTAACCATGCTAAATTATTCTTTTTTTTGACCTATCTTTCTCTCAGTTCCTTTTAACAATCTTTTTATATTTTCTCTATGAGTATATATAACTGATATAGTTAAAAATAATGTAACTAATAGACCTTTTTTATTATTTAAAAACATCATAAATATAGGAGACATTGATATACCTAATACTGAACCTAATGATACATATTTGGTTACGGCTACTATTATTAAGAATATACCAAAGCAAGTTAATGCTATTATAGGATTTACAGCAATCATAGCACCTAGAGATGTAGCTACACCTTTACCACCTCTAAATCCTAAGAATGCAGGCCAGTTATGACCACATACAACACCTATAACAGCTATATATCCAGATGTAACTACATCAAGTCCTGTTAATCTTGCTACAATTTGTGCTATAAATACAGCAATCATACCCTTCAATAAATCTCCTAAAAATGTAATTGCTCCTGCCTTTTTACCAAGAGTTCTCAGCACATTTGTTGATCCTGCATTACCAGAACCTTGAGTTCTTATATCAACACCAATCATTTTTTTAGCTACTAAATAAGACGTTGATATATTTCCTAAAAGATAGGCAATTATAATAATTAATATATAGCTAAGCATATTAATCCCCCTTAGGTAGTTTTATTAACCTCTATTTTTTTCTCTGTACTCAAATTGTACTGGTGTACCTTCAAATCCAAAGTTTTCTCTTATCTTGTTTTCAAGATATCTTTGATATGAGAAGTGAGTTAACTTTTTATCGTTTATAAATAATGTAAATTTAGGTGGCTTAACTCCAGTTTGAGATCCATAGTAAATCTTTAATCTCTTTCCTTTATCTGATGGTGGTTGATTTAACATTACCGCTTCACCAATTACATCATTTAATGCTGAAGTAGATACTCTCTTTGCATGTTCACTTGCTACATATTCTGCTACTTCTAATACTTTACTCATTCTTTGATTAGTTTTAGCTGATACAAATACTACTGGTGCATACATCATGAATGGGAACTTTTCTTTTATATCCTTAGTATAATTACCTAAAGTTTTATTATCTTTTTCTATTAAATCCCATTTGTTTACTACGAAGACACAAGCCTTTCCTTCATCATGTGCTATACCTGCAACTTTTGTATCTTGTTCTGTAATTCCTTCTGCAGCATCTATTACTATTAAAACAACGTCTGCTCTGTCAACAGCTGCCATAGATCTTATTACACTGTATTTCTCTACAGATTCGTATATTTTGCTTTTTCTTCTTAATCCAGCAGTATCTATAAGAAGGAATTTTTGTCCATTCTTTTCTACATAAGTATCTACTGCATCTCTTGTTGTCCCTGCTATAGGACTTACTATAACTCTTTCTTCTCCTAATATATTGTTAAGTATTGAACTTTTTCCTGCATTAGGCTTTCCAGTTATAGCAACTCTTATTATATCTTCGTCATACTCAGTGTTTAATCCTTCTGGGAAATTCTGAATAACTTCATCTAGTAAATCTCCAAGTCCCATACTATTTGCACTTGATATTGCATATGGCACCCCAAGTCCTAACTCATAGAAATCATAAACATTATCGAATTGACTTTGACTATCTATTTTATTAACTACTAATATTACAGGTTTGTTAGTCTTTCTAAGTATTTGTGCTACTTCTCTATCTGCTGGTGTTAATCCTGACTTTCCATCAACTACAAAAAGTACGATATGAGCCATGTCCATAGCAAGCATAGCTTGATTTCTCATATGAGATAATATTATATCTCCATTCTCTGGTTCAATACCTCCAGTATCTATTAATGTGAAGTATCTGTTTAACCATTCTACCTCTGTAAATATTCTATCTCTAGTAACACCAGGAGTATCTTCTACTATAGATATTCTTTTTCCTGCTAATTTATTAAATAATGTTGATTTTCCAACATTAGGTCTTCCTACTACTGCAACAATCGGTCTGTTATCGCTCATAATATTCTCCTTTCACCTAAAAAAAATTATTTTAATATTTTATCTACAAAGTCACACCCTTCATTTAAGCACGGTACAACTTCTATGTTCATAGTTTTTTGTAATTCATCTAAAGTTATATTATCTAAGAATATTTCCTCATCTGCTTTAAGCATACTTCTTGGTATATATAAAGTCTCGCCTAAGTCTTCATCCTTTAATTGTTCTATAATATCTGTAGCTGTTATTAGACCTGAAACTGTTATTGTTTCTCCAAAGAAATTATTTACGATTTTGAATACATTAATTTCTACATCCTTGCATTCATTCATAATTTCATCAGCCATTTTCTTTATAAATTCAAATGCTGAATGTCCTGTTGCTATAGATATCTTCTTTTTTCTTGTTTTTTGAGGTTGAGAAATTTTCATTAAGTATTCTTGTATTTCTCTTTCTAGTTTGCTTATCATACCTACACCATTCTCAAATTGTATAAATCCTTCATATTCATCATATTCTAATAGCTTTCTGTTCGCTATAATATAAAACTCATCTGATAAAAATGCAAATCTTGTACCTATTTTATCTAAATACATCTTTTGAAGATTTTGTATCTGATCTATAGTTTCATTTGCTGTTTTTTGATCAAATATATCTAAATTAGGCAAATGACTTCTATGCTTAGTAATTCCAACTGGAACAATCGCAGCACTATTTACATATGGATATAATTGCTCTAAATCACTTATAGTTCTTGTTAGTTCCTCTTTATCATTATAACCTGGACACAATACTATTTGACAATTCATTTGAATCTGTGCATCTGCAAGTCTTTGCATTATGCTATATAATTTTCCTGCAAATCTATTATTTATCATTTTTTGTCTCAACTCAGGATTAGTTGTATGTACAGATATATTTATAGGACTTATTCTATACTTAATTATATTATCTATGTCTTCTTCACTCATATTTGTAAGTGTTACAAAGTTTCCTTGTAAAAATGATAATCTTGAATCATCATCTTTAAAATAAAGAGTCTCTCTCATTCCTTTAGGAAGTTGATCTATAAAACAAAATACACATTTATTTCTACAACTTTTTGCTTGATCTATTATAGGATTTGTAAATTCAATTCCTAAATCATCATCATAGTCCTTTTCTATTTCATATATATATATTTCTCCGTTGATTTTTTTTATTTCAACTTCTAAATACTCATCACTCAATAAAAATCTATACTCTATTATATCATGTATAGTTTGCCCATTTATAGACATAAGTAAATCTCCGACTTCAATGCCTAATTCTTCTGCAATACTATTTTTATATACTTTGCTAATTACATTATTTACTTTTTTAACGTTTACTTCCATATATTATCACCACTTTTCTTTAGTAAATACATCATATTATAATACCATGTTTTGATAAATATAGTCAATATTCCCGATAATTCAAAAGGTACCTAAAGGTACCTTTTAATGTTTGACTATAATTAGAGTTCCATTTGTCATATCATGAACCATTCCACCTACACTTTTCGCCATTAACATTGCTTTATGTTGTAGGTCATTATTATCCTCTGCATAAAATATTGGACAACCTCCACCACTTTTAAGGTTTTTATCCATTGTAATTATAGCTAATGCATATTCATTTAATCCTACATTCATTGCCATTTTTATGCACTTCCTTTCTTACCTATTGGAGTATTTTTTAATGATAAGTTTTTACCCTTTGCACTTGAAAGTATTGGGCATGATTTAACTGCCTCTATAAGTTTATCCATGTCCTTTTCCACAGGCATATACGCCAAAACTAAACTTTCCTTTTGAGCATTTCTTCTTGGTAATGGATAAAAAGCTGGTTCATTATGTTCTCTAAGTATTCCCATTCTAGAATAAATATTATACAGTATAGCTTGTCTTTGTCCTGGGTCCATTAATATACCTGCATTGCTATAGCTTTTATCTTTAGGTATTATTTCTATACCCAATCCTTTTGAAAGATATCTTTCTCTATCTGATTTTAAACCTACATTAGTTATTCCTTTTACATCTCCAACTTTCATTATAAATTCATCTACAAAAGTTATTTCTACAGGAACAACATCTGCTACATCTCCTATGCTTTCTCTTTGAAGCATTTTTTTAAGAATTAAAGCTAGCATAATACCTGCTACCGCACTTATCGTTAACGCTACATTATAACTTAACTTTAATTCAGATATTATAAGATAGTGTAATCCTACAGTTGAAAAAGATGTTATTATACACATATAATTTCTAACTTCGTATGTTCTAGCTATTTCCTCTATAAACGCTTCTCCTCTTTGAACCAATTGAACATCTTCTAAATTTTGTAATGTATTTCTTCTATTTTCTCTAACTTGTCTAAATTGCTCTGCTGCTAATGATAAAAATGTTATTGATGTATAAGAACGGTCTTTTAATGCTGGTACTAATAGTGCCCCTAATGCTGATGCAACTGCTGCTAAAACAATTTGTGTCATTAATATATTAGGTTGAGTAGGATATTGTCTTTTATCTAAGTTTAACATTATCACTCTAGATGAAATACCAATAACTAATCCTACAAAAAACACTGTATCCATTTAATCACCTCTTTATTGTTTATTTATTTTTATCTTATAATCACTCTGATGACCTTTTGCTGTTTCTATAATAGGAGTGCTTTTAATTACTTCTATCATAGAATTCATATCTTTTAATATAGGTATAAAAGGTAATACGACTGTATTTTTATCTAAATCTGTTCTTGAGATAGCTAATATATCTTTTTCATCAACATCTTTATTTATACCTAGATGTAAAAATATATTATGTAATATAGCTTCCCTTTGGCCTTCATCATTTACAATTCCAAAATCACCAAGATTATTTGGTATTATTTCCACAGCTAAACCTTCTTCAATATATTTTTTTCTAGTGTCTTCTAATCCAATATTAGTTATTACTACATTATTAACTTTTAATAGTGGTCCATCAAAATTTATTTTGGCCGGTATTATTTTAGCTATATCTCCTATGCTATCACGTCTTAAATATCTTTTAAATATTAATCCTACTATTGCCCCTCCTATAATAGCTCCTATTGTACATGCAAAAAATCTAAAGTTGTATTTTTTAGACATAAATATAAATATTAGCGATGCTGCTAATGATGAAAATAAACTTATATAGCTTCTCGCTTCATATGTAGATGCTATTTCCTCTACATATGATGATCCTTTAGGAACCATTTCTGATTTGTCTATATTTTCTAATGTTATTCTTTCCTGTTGTGCTAACCCTTGGAATTGTTGTATGGCTACTGCAAAGAATGTTAATGCAGAAAACTCTTTATCCATAAGAGCTGGTAGTGCAATAGCTCCTAACGATGCTGATAGCGCTGAGATTATTATTTGTTCTAAATAATCTTGAGGTCTTGATGGGTATTGTTTATCAGTAACCCTCAAAACTAATCCCCTGCATAATATCCCTATCACTATAGCTACTATAAATGATCTCCTAAACAATTCTTCATTTAGAAAACTCTCTTTCATCTTATCACTCCTTTTTACAAACTTATATCTATCAACACTTTTATCTTTAGCTTAGATTAGTTTGTGCAAAAACAAAAAAAAATTTCCTTTATTAAAGGAAATTTTTTTGAGGTATTATAACAATAAATTCACTACCTTTGCCTAATTCACTTTTTACACGTATATTTCCACCTAAAGATTTAACTATATGTTTTGTTATAGCTAATCCTAGACCCGTTCCACCTACATCTCTACTTCTAGCTTTATCAACTCTATAAAATCTTTCAAATATTCTTTCTATATCTTCTTCTGGTATCCCTACACCTGTATCTTTTACACTAATACATATATTACCATCTAATGAACTAACATGTACGTGAACTTCTTTATTTTCAGGAGTATATTTTATTGCATTGTCTATTAAATTTAAAAATACTTGTTTTATATAATCTCTATTAGAACAAACTTTAATAGATTTATCACTAAATTCATATGTTAACTTTATATTTTTTGATTTAGCTATATAACTAGTCATATCATAAATTTCTATAAAAACTTCATAAATATTAACACTGTCTACCAATGAATTTTCCTTATTTTCTATAAAAGATAATAATAATATATCTTCTATAAGTCTTTTTAGCCTATTAGACTCACTCTCTATAATACCTAAAAATCTATTTCTAGTTTGAGGATCAATATCTTCATTTAACTTTAATGTTTCTACAAATCCACTAATTGATGTCAATGGAGTCTTAAGTTCATGACTTACATTAGCTACAAAATCACTTCTCATATTTTCTAATCTTACTTTTTCTGTTATATCTTCTATATTAACAATAGAACCTATAATTATATTTTTAACATCTTGAAGATATATTGGGTCTAAACTGATTTTATATACTAAGTCATCATTTATCTTTAGCTCTTTGCTTTTATTTTGCTTAGAACCTTTAAAAGAAACTATTTCTTTAAGTAACTTTTCTTCATTTATTAGTACATTTACATTAAGACCTTCTATCTGCTTTTCAGAGTTACACTTTAACATTCTTTTAGCCTCTTCATTTATTAGCATTATGTTGCCATCAATATCTATAGCTAATATTCCATGAGATATACTTTTTAATATAGATGTCATTTGAAGATGGCTATATTCAACCTCACTAATTGTACTATCCATTATTTCTATCATTTCATTAAAGTTTTTAGCTAATTCGCCTAATTCTCCTTTTGCAGAAATATTTAATCTTGAGTGAAATTCTTTATTACTAATTTTTTTAGAAACATAAATAAACTCTTCTAGATACCTTCTCAATCTCAATGTATACCTAATAGATAATATTGCAACTATCACCGAAACTAATATAATAAAGAAGATTATAGTCATTAATTCTTCCATAAAATAGTTCTCCTAAATATATTTATTCTAATCAATTTTATATCCAACTCCACGTATTGTTTGAATATATTTTTCAGATGTACTTTCATCTTCTATTTTTTTTCTTAAATATCTAATATGTACATCTACAGTTCTAGTTTCTCCATAATATTCATATCCCCAAATTTTATCTAATAAATGATTTCTAGAAAGAACTTTTCCTTTGTTTTCTAAAAGTAACTTTAATAACTCAAATTCTTTAAGTGTTAAATCTATTTTTTGATTTCCTTTATACACTTCATGCTTATATAAATCAACTTTTAAATTACCTGTTGTAAGTATAATATCTCCAGGCTGAGTTTTAGTATTACATCTTCTTAATATTGTATTTATTCTTGCTAATAACTCTTTTATACTAAATGGTTTAGTTATATAGTCATCTGCTCCAATTTCTAGACCTTCTACTTTGTCATTCTCCATATTTTTAGCTGTTAACATTATTACTGGAGTTTGATTTAAATCTTTATCTGCTCTAATTTTTTTTAATACATCAATACCGCTTATATTTGGTAGCATCCAATCTAAAAGGATTAAATCTGGTTTTATTTCTTTAGCCTTTATATATCCATCTACTCCATCATACGCATATTCTACTTCATAGTTAGACATTTCTAAATTAAATTTTAAAAGTTCTACTATATGTATTTCATCATCTATTACAAGTACCTTAACTTTCATATTTAGTTAATCTCCTCTCTATTTTATCTCTAGTATCATTCCTATTCTTCCATCTGTTTTATCATGTTTTCTATAAGAATGGAAGCTGTCACATTTGCAACTAGTGCATATATTTAAATTAATTATATTTTCACTTTTAATTCCAGCGTCTCTTAAGATAATTTCATTAATTTTCCATAAATCTAGGTAATATTTACTTTCTTTTATTATATAGAAATTTTCACCTTTGTTTGTAAGAATTGTGTTAAATTTTTCAATTAATTCTTTTGAAACTTCATAGCAACAAGGTCCTATTGATGGACCTATGACACATGTAATATCTTCTAAGTTTGAGTTATATTTAGATACCATATTATTTATTGTTTTTTTTCCTATTTGATCATATGTTCCTCTCCAACCAGCATGGGCTAAACCAATAGCTTTATTTTTTTTATCTATAAATGCTATAGGTACACAATCTGCTGTAAATATCAATAACGGTACATTTTTAACATTAGTTATTAAAGCATCTCCTTCTAGCTTTTGCCCTATATTTTTTATATCTATAGAATTAACTATATCTGAATGAATTTGTATATTACTTGTTAAATTTTCAAAAGTAAAATTTCCTTCATTACATACTTTTAACATATCTTCTTTTGATTTAGCATTAATGCACTTAAGTGTTATAGCTAGGTTAACAAAATCTATATTGTCTTTTATATCTTTAACATTTATAAATTTATCCATTGTTAGTCTCCTTTTTCCATTAGTATGTTTTTTAATTCTGTTACAAATGTATTTATGTCCTTAAATTGTCTATATACCGATGCAAACCTTACATATGCAACTTCATCTACATCTTTTAATCTGTCCATAACCATTTCACCTATTTTTTGCGCTTCAATTTCAGATATGTAACATTTATTTATTTCATTCTCAATGTATGAAACAATCTCCTCTATCTGTTCTAGAGAAACAGGCCTTTTTTCACAAGATTTTAATATCCCATTTTTTATTTTTTCTCCATCAAAATATTCTCTACTATTATCTTTTTTTATAACCATTACCGGAGTTGTTTCTATTTTTTCATAGGTAGTAAATCTTTTTTTACAAGATTCACATTCTCTTCTTCTTCTAATAGATTTACTATCTGTATGTCTTGAATCTATTACTTTTGATTCTTTGTAATTACAATAAGGGCATTGCACTTTTTATTCCTCCTTAGTTTGCTATATATTAAATTCGTCTATATTAAGTTCTGAACCTATATTTACTATTATAGTATCACATCCTATTTTTATTATATCATTCCAGAATATAACTTGTCCTTCACCATTTCTAGAAAATATACCTCTTCCTAAATCTCCTGTTATAGTAAAAGACATTATCTTACCTTCATTCGTGTCCATATCTATATCAGTTATGAATCCCATTCTCTTTCCATTTTTTACATTTATTATTTCCTTTTCCATTATATCAGATACTCTTATCATTATAATCCCCTCCCTTTAAAAATTAATATGTGCTTGGACAAAAAAAAATGACCTTTCTAGGTCATTTTATATCTTAAAAGTTATCTTTATACTTTTCTAGCATTTCTATAAATTTTTCTACTAGTTCTGGATCAAATTGTGCACCTGCATTTTTTCTTAATTCTTCTATACCTTCTTCATGTGTCTTTCTTATATTATAAGGTCTATTTGATGTCATAGCATCAAAACTATCAGCTATAGTAATCATTCTAGCTAAATAAGGTATTTCATCGCCTTTTAGCTTATCAGGATATCCATACCCATCATATCTTTCGTGATGATATTTTATTATTGGCACAAATGCCTTAAATGGTTTTATATGGCTTATTAAATCTACACCTACTTGAGGATGACTTCTAAACATTTGAAACTCTTCATCTGTTAATTTCCCTCTTTTATTTAACACATTTTCTGGTATTTCTAATTTACCTATATCATGTAAATATGCAGCTACTTGTATTTGTATCTGTTCTTCTTCTTTTAAATTTAACATTTGAGCAAACCATTTTACATAAATTACAACTCTTTCTGTATGACCATAAGTATATCTGTCTTTTAAATTTATCATACTTATAAAAGTTTTTAATGATTTTATGGTATCTTCTTGTATATTCATTTGCTTACATAAATCATCTAATACACTATGATATGATTCTACTCTATTTTTATTAAATGACTTAGCTCTATATAAAGCATCATCCGCAGTATTTATAAGTTGAGACTTACTAATTGCTCTTGTTGGATAAGAAGATACGCCTATAGATATAGTTATATTTTTATCTGGCTGATTTTCCTGACCCCTAAATGTAGTATTTTGTATAGCTGTTCTTATTCTTTCACCTATTTTTATTGCATCTTGTTCGTTTGTGTTAGGAAGTACAGCTGCAAATTCTTCTCCACCATATCTAGCTACTATATCATTTTTTCTTACACTTTTTTTCAATATTCTACCTATTTGTTTTAATAATAAGTCTCCTGCTTGATGTCCATTTATATCATTATAATTTTTAAAATAATCTATATCCATAAATAATAAAGAGACTTCTTTTCCATTATTTTCAGCATTAGTAATTGAATTTTGAAGATACTCTTGAAAAAATCTATGATTATAAAGTCCTGTAAGTTCGTCTTTATTTGCTAAATTTTTAAGTTCTTCACAATGCTCTCTTTCTATATCTACATACATACCAGTTATAAATGCAACTATAAATATTGCTGTTATTAATATTAAATCTTTTTCAAAGTATATGCTTATTTGTTTTTGTGTTAATGCTGTATTAGAGAAGTCTATAAGCATTATAAAAATAAAACATAACACAGATACAGCAATACTATAATTTTTACCAAACTGTATCGCACTTATTAATACTATAAATATTCCTATTAATTTATAGTCACTTTTCTCAACACCTGTAATAACTAAAACCCCATAAAATATTAATAGCATCACAAGAGTTTCTATATAATCTATAATTCCAGGTTTAACACCATCATGCTCGATAATTCCAGAATTAATGGATTTCTTATTATCATATCGTTTTGTCATAATCACAAAATATATCATCATAAAAATTAAAATTGAACTTCCAACTAAAGATATCATGATTATATTTTTTTCATTCATTTTTGGGCTTAAATAACTAAGTATCGCTATTAAACTTAAAACAATATAAATAACCTTTAATACAACTATTATTTCAAATACTTTTTTATTTCTCACCTGATCAAAATTACTCATTTATTCCACCTAAATTGATTTTTAATAATAATTAAAAACCAAAAGAGATAGTTCTCTTTTGGTTTTTTGAGTTATATCTACTCTTCTCTTAAAGATTTTGGTACTTCTGGCTCATAAAATACAAACGCGCAGAAAGTAGATGCTCCATCGCTTACCTTTGTTAATAATTCTGAAAATGAGTTAAATAAAAAATCCATTTTTTTACCCCCTTGTAAAAACATTAATTTATTTAAAATAATACATTATTAATTAATAATCTATTATTTTATCGCTAAATTTTAAAAATATTATAAATTAATTCAAATCCGCCTATTGTTAATTCTGCTGCTTTTGTTAATGAAAATACTTGTAATAGGACACCTAATAAAATTGAAACTGTAATTGTTTTAAATACAACTACCCCAGTATATATATTTAATAAATAAAAAATAATTATAATTCCTGTATATATATTTATTAATTTAAATGCATTTTTTCTTAATTTTTTCCTCGTACTTTCTTTTTTCAATGGTTTATTTGCGCATGGTACTGGACATTTTCTATATAAAATAAAATAAGAAAGCATAATCCCTAATATTAAAATTATCCCTAAATTCATATTACTTACTTTATAAAATCCAAACTTACATACCATAGCTAAAAATAAAGAAAATATTATACCTGTAATCAAACACCTAGAAGGTGAGCTTGAATGAACGCCTCCTGAATACCTTTTCAATAAGGCTGCTATTATAGATATAATCATAATTTCGATTAATGTATTTGTTAATATACCTACAACAAATGTTGAAATTATAGCAATACTAGTATGAATAAGTATAAACAATCCATAATTTAAAACTGCTACTTCTTCTTCACTCTTATTTAATCTTTGCCCCATCTTGTTAGAAATACTTTTTGAAACTGTTTCTATTCCCATATATTTAATCCCTCGCCAATAAAATATTTAACTTATCCATTACTAACTTAATTAAAATAGCTATACCTATTAAAATTAACAATGATGGTAATGTAATTATTGCCCCATATGCTTGAGTATTAGTTAAATGCTTAAAAGGCACACCTAAAATTTTAGTTGCTATAAGAATATATATTCCTTCACTCAAAGCTAATGATATCCATATACAACATGTAGCTATTATGGACTTTACTAGTTGCTTACTGGAACTTTTATATAAAATAAATGCTAAGACTATCATAGCTAATATTGTGTGAACCCCAAAATTAATCGGTAACATTCTTATAGCAGTTATCACTACTCCTAAAAATATACCTTTTTTAATCAAATTTTTTATATCTATTTTAATTCCTAATAAAATCATTCCTACCAGAATTATAACTAGACTCTCTGGAAATGTTCTTATTAGAATATAACTCAATGGTAATCTTAACATATTTCACCTCTTATACATCTCTGTTGCAAAGTAATTATAACATTTTATTCCACCATTTTCAAATTAAATAATAATAAAACAATAAAAAACATCGATTATTGTAATCGATGTTTTTTATTGTTTTATCTGTTATATATATTTTTTCATGTTTTTCAAAGCATTTTTTTCAATTCTTGATACTTGAGCTTGAGATATACCTATCTCATCTGCCACTTCTATTTGAGTTCTTCCTTTGTAAAATCTTAAATCCAATACTAACTTTTCCCTATTATTTAATTTTTTTATAGCTTCTTTTAATGCTATTTCTTGTAGCCAATTTTCATCGGTGTCTTTTTTATCTTGGACTTGATCCATTACAAATATAGCATCTCCATTATCTTGATACACCGGATCAAACAAAGATATAGGGTCTTGAATTGCATCTAATGCCATAACAACGTCTTCTACTGGCAATTCTAATTCTTTTGCAATTTCTGATACTGTCGGTTCCTTTGCATTTGATCTTACTAATCGTTCTCTAACTTGTAATGCCTTATATGCTATGTCCTTTAACGATCTACTGACTCTTATAGGATTATTGTCTCTCAGATAACGTCTTATCTCACCTATAATCATAGGGACTGCATAAGTTGAGAATCTTACATTTTGACTTAGGTCAAAATTGTCGATAGCTTTTATTAGTCCTATACATCCGATTTGAAATAAATCGTCGATGTTTTCCCCTCTGTTATTAAATTTTTGTATTACACTTAATACTAGCCTTAAGTTCCCTCTTACGAATTGTTGTCTTGCCTCTTCATCGCCACCTTTTATCTTCAGAAGAAGCTCCATCATTTGGTTGTTTTTAAGAACTGGAAGCTCAGATGTATTTACACCACAGATTTCAACTTTGTTAATTTGCATACATTTCAGTCCTCTCTTAAAAGTTTTATCTATATGAAATTATTTACACATCATATATTTTTATACTTTTAAGAGGGAATTATTTATTTATACAAATTTTTTCATTTCTTTTTTTAATCTTGAAATTATCTTTTTTTCTAACCTAGAAATGTATGATTGAGATATTCCAAGGATATTAGCTACTTCTTTTTGAGTTCTCTCTCTACCTCTATTAGTTAATCCAAATCTTAATTCCATAATTTGCTTTTCCCTATCTGATAATCTGTCTAATGCCATAACTAATAAGTCTTTATCAATTTCTTCTTCAATAATTTTATAAATTTCATCATTTTCTGTTCCTAATACATCTGATAATAATAATTCATTACCGTCTAAATCTACATTTAAAGGTTCGTCAAATGATACTTCTATTTTCTTTTTATTATTTTTTCTTAAATACATCAGTATTTCATTTTCTATACATCTTGATGCATATGTTGCCAATTTTATATTTTTGTTAAGTTTAAATGTATTAACAGCTTTAATTAAACCTATTGTCCCTATAGATATTAAGTCTTCCACATCTATCCCTGTATTTTCAAATTTTCTTGATATGTAAACTACTAGTCTTAAATTTCTTTCTATTAAAACAGTTTTAACACTTTCATCATTTTCTAAGTTTTGTAATAGTTCATTTTCTTCTTCTGCATTAAGTGGAGGTGGTAATATATTAACTCCCCCCATATAATAAATACCTTTTGGTTTTATAATTCCTAATTTAATTAATACACCTAAAAATTTGTTAAATAACTTTGATATTAAAGCTTTCATTTTATCTCCCCCTTTATTTTTTATATTTAAACATACGGCAATATACTAGGATTTAATATTGCATTATAATCTGAATCATCAAAATCTGATATGCCTATTATTATATTTCCTATTTTATTATCATCTATTTCTATATAGTCTGCTTTCAGCCCTAATATTATGTTTCCTGAACTACTACCTGCATGTTTATACGGTATTAATCTTACTCTAGATGAAATATCATCATCTAGAAAATTTATTATTTCTTCTGCTTTAATCACATCTATATTGTCATATTTATACTTAAAAAATGAGTCAGGTAATATTTCTTTTAATGCATTTGATTTAACTATAACAACGTCATTTTTGCTTATAGGATCTTTTAACAAATTTCCACTATCTAACAAAGCCTTACATGTACAATTATTGTTTAATAAGCTAATATTTATAGTCTTAGTTAAATCAGTTAACTGTTTTAATGTCTTTATATCATTGTATATGTACTTAAGCAACTCACCGCTTATATAAGCGCATACTATTAAAAAAGATATCTTCATATGACTTATACCTGTAAAATAAATTATAAAAAAAGTAACCCCTGATATAAAAATATTTACTGCATAAAAAGCAATCATTATGCGAAAATATTCTTTTTTATTTTTATATGTAAAAGAGATAAGGGTTATAAAAGTCATAATTACTATTTTAAATGGTAATGTAAACAATATATCAAATTGAGGATATACATATGCTAATGAATACATAGCTCCAAGAAATGCTCCTATCCATTTATTTTTTTTGCTATTAATTGTTTTTGTTAGAATAGAAGTACAACTTATAATAATATAATTTATTAATAGGTTTTCTATAATGTAGTACTCAATATACATTAAATAGTCCCCCTTTGCCTTTGTAATATATTATAAGTTAGCTGCATCTCAATTTTATGTCATTTTTAATGGTCGAAATGCATTTATTTTACTATAAAAAATCACAAAAAAAGAAAGCATTCTGCTTTCTTTTTATTAATTAATTTATAACTTATTTTATTTATTTTTTATTAAACCCCTTAGAGTTACTTTGTTTCTTATTAATATTTATTCTATTTACTAAGATTTTATGCTTGTTTTTTATTTATTTTTATTTGAACTAATTTGTAGAATAATTTATTTAGAAGTAACAATTTAGAAATATTTTTAAGTTATTTATATTCATACTTATTATTTTTTATGTATTTTCTAATAATTATTTTATATTTTAATATACATTCTACATTCATAATAATTTTACAAATAAAAAAGAAGCCGTATAGACTTCTTTAACTTATCTTCTTCTTCTTAAGAATGTAGGAATTTCCATATCGTCATCTTCCATTACATTCACTTTTTTAGGCTCTTCTTTAGGAACTACTATTTCCTCTTTTTGCTCAATTGGAGCAACTGGTTTTTGTACTGGTTGTGGATTTAAAGTAGGTCTTGGAGTAGCTTTTGGCTTTTCAATTATATCAAAACCTATATCTTTATTATCATCAAACCCTGTAGCTATTACAGTTATTTTTATTTCTTCTCCTAAATCTTCTCTTATAGAAGCTCCGAATATTATATTTGCTTCAGGATCACATGATTCATTAACTAATGTTGATGCTTCATTTATTTCTAATAACCCTAAATCATTTCCACCTGTTATATTAAGTAATACTCCTCTAGCTCCTCTTATTGAAGTTTCTAATAATGGAGATTGGATAGCTTGTCTAGCTGCCTCAAGCGCTCTATTTTCTCCACTAGCACTACCTATACCCATATGAGCTAGTCCCTGTTCCTTCATAACTGAAGTAACGTCAGCAAAGTCTAAGTTTATAAGACCTGGAACTGCTATTAAGTCTGATATAGACTGTATACCTTGTTTTAGTACATCATCAGCCATAGAGAATGCATCTAACATAGATGTGTTCTTTTGAACTAATTGTAAAAGTCTATCATTAGGTATTGTTATTAAAGTATCAACCTTTGATTTTAACTCAGATATACCGCTTTCTGCATTTTTCATTCTTACTTTACCTTCGAATAAGAAAGGCTTAGTAACTACCCCTACAGTAAGCATACCCATTTCTTTTGCAAGTTGAGCTATAACTGGAGCTGCACCAGTACCAGTTCCTCCTCCCATACCTGCAGTAACAAATACCATATCAGCACCTTGAAGTACTTTTATTATTTCGTCCTTACTTTCTTCAGCAGCCCTTTTTCCAACTTCTGGATTAGCCCCTGCTCCAAGTCCTCTTGTTAATTTTTCTCCTATTTGAATCTTATATTCAGCTTTTGATGTAAGTAAAGCTTGCTTATCTGTGTTAACGGCTATAAACTCAACACCTTGAAGTTGTGCTTCAACCATTCTATTTACAGCATTGTTTCCTCCGCCACCTGCGCCGATTACCTTGATTTGCGCAAGACCATCTGTTTCTACGTCAAAGTTTAGCATCTATAAACCTCCTTATTTTATGATTGTAAGTAAATGTATGTATTAATTATATCATTTAATCTTTAAATTTTGTTAATATTTAACTAAGTTATTCCACAAAAATATTTATTTTCCTCTTTTTTTATTCCTCATATTTGTAACAATATGTCTCCTAATTATCGATAAATTGTCAAATAATCTCGACCCAAAGACTAATATAGCGACATAATAAAGCGGTAGACCTAACCTATCTCCTATATATGTCAATATTATAGCCAACAAAGCATTACCTATAAAACCAGTCAAAAATATTATATTATCGTATTTACTTTCAAATCCTGACTTAATTGCTCCAAATATAGAGTCCATTGTTGCAAGTATTGCCACAGACATATATAATGAGTAATCTATAGAATATGTAAATGGAAGGTAGTATCCAACAACCACCCCAAGTGCTAATCCCGCTAATATCCATATCATAAATGCTCACCTTCTTTATTTTACTTTGAAACCTATACCTTTTTCAAGTTTTTTAATGTTTTTTATTAAGATTTTTTATAGGAATTTATTGTTATATAATCTTTTGCTTCAACTTTTATATAAATACCGTATCCCTCCTTTAATAAATTAGCATAGGACTCGGGTGAAATCACTGATGCAGCAAGAGTTTCTTTATCCCCTATAGCCTCTATTATAAATGGCTGTCCGTAAGTTGTATCATTTACAGTTATAGTAGCCCCAGAACATTTTATTTTACTTAAAGGTAATAATCTTTCTCCATTTATTGCTATGGACATAGCTCCAGATTTTTTTAAATCATTTATTATTCTTAATATATCTATATCATGAACAATCAAATCATTCGGATTTTGATTTGATTTTAAATCTTTCTCACTATCCTTTATAATTATTTTTACACCCTCACCCTTTTCTAATGAAAATCCACATTCTCTCTTTAAATTATTTAAGTCTATAGTTACTAAATCTACTATAGATTTAGTACTGTCACCTACTGCTTTATTATAATAATCAAGTTTATTTTTATATTCTAAGTTAACTGTTTTTAACCTTACTATTTCATCTTTTGTTTTTTGTATTTTATTCTCCATTTCCTTTTTTTCATCAAGTGTCATATATGTATTTGTATTATCTAATGATTTTACATAAATTGATATCAAAATTCCTAATATAAATGCTCCTAATATAACCATCTTTTGTTTTATATTTTTATACATGTATTACCTCTTACTTATGTAATAATCTTCTATATTTAAAGCTTTATCACTTCCTTTAATTTTTAAGGTATCATTTTTCTGAATTTCTACATTAGCATTATAATATTCTTCCATTTCCCAAACTACACCATATTTTATTTGTAAAGCAGATGCCATTGTATGCGGATTTCCAATAGCTTTAATTATTATAGGTTGATTTATTTTTTTTTCATTCATATATAATTCATTTCCTTTTAAATTAAAATGTGTGTTAAAAACAACTCTTTCATCATTTACAGATATTGCATTTGCTTGTGCTGAATTTAATTTATTTATCATTGATAATAATAAATCATAGTTATAAATTATGTTCTCACTTGAGTCAGATTTTGCTTCATCTATTTTAATTTGTATTCCATCTCCTTCTACGTCAGTATACCCTGAAAGAATTTCATATTTTTCTATTTCAGATTTTAAGTCTGTATCCCCTTGATTTTTTCTATATTCATCTATTTTAGATTTTATATTTTCAATTTCTATGTTCAAGTTTTTTTCTTCTGCTTTAAGACCTTTTAGCTCAATAGCTAACTGTTCTCCTCTTTTGCTAGTTGATAATCCATTGTTCTCTAAATTTATTGTTTTTAATTGTAGACTTACTAAAAGTCCAAGTATTACACTACAAACTATTATACTTTTATACTTCATAGCATTATGCAATAATATCACTCCTTATTTTTTAATTAACTAAGGCTTATATATCGGATTATTTCCTAAAGTAAAATCTACACTTCCACTTCGTACATATTTACCTTGAAGATCTGACAAAATTGCCCCTAACATAGATATGTTATAATTTAATTTGCTATCATTAGGTAAAATTATTTTTATATTTTCTTTTGTTGTCATTTCTATTGTTTCATTCTTAAAAATTATTGTTTTTATTTTTTTATTAAGATTTTCTTTTTTTAAGCATTCTAATAAGTTTAATAATATTTTTTTATGTTCTTGATTCTCAAATTTAATACTTTTATCCTCTTGTAATTCATAATTAATTTTTACTATAACTCCTTTTTCTACCTTATCAGATTTATCAACGCTTTGTATGAATTTACCATCTTTATCTATATAAGTATAACGAAAATCATTATCTAATATTGCGACAATTTCCTTTTCTATAATTATTATATGTAATTTATTAGGCATACCTATTTTAACTTGTCCACTTTCTATATAATTATTTTCTTCTAACTTCTCTTCCATCTGTTTCTTATTGTATTTAAATATGTTTTTATCATCTCTTATGTCTAAATTTTTAATTATTGCTTCTTTAGATACTCTATTATTACCCTCTATTTTTACATTGCTACTACTAAATATACTACTATTTAGCAGTATATAAGCAAATATTATTATCATTAATACAAGGCTTAATAAAGTTATCAGTTTAGATGTATTTAATCTTTTCCTTTTCATAATACGCCTCCTTTTAGGTATAAATAATAAATACAACTAATTCTATTCTTTTCCTTCAAAAAAATAAAAGGCTTAACAGCCTTTTATTTTTTCTAGATTTTCTACTTTTAAAATGTCAGCTCCCAAGCTTCTTAAAGTTTGTTCTATATTTTCATAACCTCTTTCAACATGATAAATATTAGAAACCTCAGTTTCTCCATTTATAGTAAGTGCTGCTAATATCAACGCAGCTCCACCTCTAAGATCTGGAGATTTAACTTTTGCATTGTGAAGATTTGCTACTCCTTTTATCATACAAATATTTTCTGTTATATATTTTATATTAGCCCCTAATCTAGTTAGTTCTGCGCAATGCATAAATCTATTTTCAAAAATTGTTTCATGGAATACACTAGTGCCGTTAGATAGTGCCATTAATGACATTAATTGAGCTTGCATATCTGTAGGAAATCCAGGATGTGGAGAAGTCCTTACTAGGTCTATCGCTTGTATAATTTTAGGGGGTGTCATCACCAATCCATTTTCTTTATATTCTATGCTGCAACCTGCTGCTCTTAATTTATCACTTATCGGTTCCATATGAGGTATTATAACCCTATCAACTTCTAAATACCCTCCTGTCATTGCTGAGGCTACCATATAGGTTCCTATAGCTATTCTATCTGGTATAACAGTATGTTCCACTTCATGCAGAGTTTCAACACCTTCTATTTCTATATAATTAGTTCCTGCTCCTCTTACTTTTGCTCCCATAGAATTTAAAAAATCTTGTAGATCTTCGATTTCAGGTTCCCTAGCTGCATTATATATTTTAGTAGTACCTTTTGCCTTTACAGCTGCTAACATTGTGTTTTCTGTTGCTCCTACACTTGGAAATTCAAAATTTATTGTACTTCCAACTAATTTATCCTTATAACATTTTATAAATCCATCATCTTCCTCTATTCTAACACCTAATTCCTTTAATGCCTTTAGGTGCAAGTCAATAGGTCTAGAGCCAATGGCACAGCCCCCCGGATGGCTTATTTTAGTATAGTCTAATCTTCCTATCATAGCTCCCATCACGATTATAGATGATCTCATTTTTCTAACATAATGTTCATCTATTTCCATAGAACTTATATTAGAGCTATCTACGACTAATGTTCCATCTTCATATTTAACTTTACAACCAATACTTTCTAAAATTTTTATCATAACATATACATCAGATATATCAGGCACATTATGAATTGTGCTTACACTTTCATTAAGTATAGTTGCTGCTATAATTGGTAATATAGAGTTTTTAGCGCCTCTTATTGCCAACCTTCCTTCTATTTTGTTTCCACCCCTAATTGTATACTTAGACAAAGTTAACCCCCCTAGCGTTGTATATTAAATCATAATGCCTATAATTTAAATATTATGAACTAGAGGGGTTATATGTTACTTTTTCTTTATTCCTATTATTTTAGGTTCACTTTCATTATTTTCAGAACCTTGAGAGGTTTCAACTACTTCTTTTTTATTTTCTTTTTTATTTGAAACTTTTTGCTTATTATTAGCTTTATATATATTCATTATTTCATTATATATAAGGTCTATAGCTTCAGGCTTTCCTATTTCCATACTTGCGTTAGCCATGTCAATTAACTTTTCTTTATCACCTAAAAGTTTAAATACCGTTTCATTTAAATTTTGAGGTGTTAAATCTTTTTCTAATATAGCTATACCAGCACCTTGTTTTTCTATACTTTTAGCATTATACTCTTGGTGATTCTCTGCTGTATAAGCCTTCGGTATTATTATTGATGGCTTTCCAAGAGCTGTTATTTCTGCTAAAGATATAGCTCCTGCACTACCTATAACTAAATCACTTGCAGCTAATGCATTAGCCATATCCTCTAAATATGGTACTACTCTTTGGTATGGCTTCAACTGTATATCTGAAATACTATTTGAAAATTCTTCATAATAATATTTTCCTGTTGCAAATATAAACGCAATATCATCTTTAACCATATTTTCAATAACTAATTTCATTGCATTGTTTATATCCTCTGATCCTCCACTACCGCCATAGCAAAGTACCATCTTTTTATCTTCTGTTATTCCTAAATTTCTTCTTGCAGAATTCTTTCTTGCCATTAATATCTCTTTTCTTACTGGATTTCCTGTAAGAACTAATTTGTCCCTTGTTCCTTCAGGGAATCTTTGATGTGAATCTTCAAAACTTGTTAAAACTTTAGTTACCATTTTAGCAAGTATTTTGTTTGTCACTCCAGGAAAAGAGTTTTGTTCATGTATAACAGTTGGAACTTTATTCATAGATGCATTAAATAATACAGGACCACTTACGTATCCACCTGTACCTATAACTAAATCCGGCTTAAATTTTTTAACAACTCTTCTTGATTGTTCTAACCCTTTAAATAATTTAAAAACTCTTTTTACATTATCAAAGTCTATTTTTCTTTTAAATCCTTGAACTGTAACAGTCTTTAGTTCATATCCATATTTAGGAACTATTTCTGATTCAATTCCTTTAGCAGTTCCTACAAACACTATTTCAGCTTCAGGATGCTCTTCTTTTATTCTATTTGCGATGGCTATAGCTGGATAAACATGACCTCCAGTACCTCCACCTGATAATAAAACTTTCATTTAATCATCTCCTGTTAGTTAATTTTGACATTTTTTGAGATGTTTAACACTATACCTATAGCGCTCATAAATATTACAAGGGATGTACCTCCATAACTTACAAACGGTAGGGCAACTCCTGTAACAGGCATTGATGAAGTTGCTACAGCTATATTTAGCGCTGCTTGTATTCCTATTTGAGCACCTATACCCATAACAACCATACATGCAAATACATTAGAGCATTTTAAAGCAATTCTTACACATCTATATACTAATATTACAAATAGCATTATAACTATTGCACATCCTATAAGTCCTAACTCCTCACCTATTATAGCAAAAATAAAGTCATTTTGTGGTTCTGGTATATAGAACCATTTCTGTTGACTTTTTCCTAGGCCCATTCCAAATAGTCCACCTGATCCAAGAGCATAAAGACCTTGTATAACTTGATATCCATTACCTAATGGATCTTGAAATGGATCTAAGAATGATAATATACGTTTTAGTCTATACTCTGATGTCAATCCAAGTGCTAAGAATAATGCAACCCCACACCCAAACATGGCTCCTACAAATTTCATATCCATTCCAGCAACAAATATCATGACAAATGTTACTAGTATTATTGTCCCTGCAGTTGACATATTAGGTTGAAGCATTATTAATCCAAAAAATAAGCATGGTATTAATATTAGTGGTAAAACACCTTTTGTCAATGATTTAATTTTATCATATCTTTTTTCTATTAATTTTGCAGTTATTATTATTGTAGCAAATTTGGCGATCTCTGCAGGCTGAATTGTAAATGCACCTACTCCTAACCATCTTCTTGCACCGTTAGCCTTTATCCCTAACGGAGTTAATACTAATAACAATAATACTATAGCTACAATACCTATAGTTTTGGCATTTTTCTCCCAAAATCTATAATCAATATTAGACATTATTATCATACTAATAAAACCTAGTATTGCATAGATAGTATTTCTTTTTAGAAAAAAATAAGCATCATGGTGCTTAAACGAAGATTGAACAAAACTTGCGCTAAACACCATGATGATTCCTATAAATACTAAAAGCATTGTTGTATAAAATATTACACTGTCAAATTCAGTCTTAATTCCCTTGTCAATTCGTTTTTTCAGAGCTTCCTTAGGCATTTTGACAAACTTACCTCCATTCCCGAGGTAAGAGGTTATTTTAAATTGTGTACATTCTCTTTGAAGTCATTACCCCTTACTTCAAAACTTTTATACATATCCCAGCTTGCACAAGCCGGAGAAAGAAGTACTACTTCATTTTTATTTGCAATTTTATAAGAAGTATTTACTGCTTCTTTCATATTTTTCACTATATAGATTTCTTCAAATCCTTTTTCTTTTGCACACTTTTCTATCTTAGGTGCAGTTTCTCCTAATAAAACAAGTGCTCTTACATTATTTTTAGCAAGTTCTAGTAATTCATCAAAACTACTTTGTTTATCCATTCCTCCAGCTATTAGTACTATCTTATTTTTATAAGATTGTATAGCTTTAATAGTTGAATCAGGATTTGTTCCTTTTGAATCATTAACAAACATGACTCCATTTAAATTTTTTACAAACTCTTGTCTATGCTCTACTGCAGCAAATGTCTTTAATACCTCTTTTATAACTTCTATATTAACATTACATACATAAGCTATACCAACAGCAGCCATACAATTTTCTAGATTATGATTACCTGGTAAGCTTAAATCTTCTTTGTTTAAAAGAACTATTTTTTCATTTATGTCTATAACTATATTATTGTCTTTATCTAAATATATTCCTTCTTCTAACTCTTTTTTTCTTGAGAAGAATATTTTTTTAGCCTTAACTTTTTCAGATAATGCTCTAACTTTTTCATCATCATAATTTAATATACAAAAGTCATCACTATTTTGATTCATAAAGATTCTAGATTTTGCCTCTATATAATTTTCCATAGTGTGATGTCTATTTAAATGGTCTTCTGTAAAGTTTAATATTGCACTAACTTTTGGTTTAAATGTATCTATACTCTCCAATTGAAAACTACTTAATTCTGTAACTAAAACAGATTTTTCATTGGCAACGCCAACTGTATCTATAACTGGATTTCCAATATTCCCAACAATATATGTATCAGCTTGAGATTTTTTAAATATTTCACCTACTAAGCTTGTTGTTGTTGTTTTTCCATTTGTTCCTGTTATACCTATAAATGTAGGATTTTTAGAAAGTGTATATGCTAATTCTACTTCACCAATTATTTTTATATTATTATCTTTTAGTTTTAATATAAAAGGCAAATCTAGTGGAACTCCTGGTGATACTACTGCTAAATCTATATCATCTACATTTTCTGGATGATATCCTAGTATATATTCTACACTACTTAAATCTTGCAGTTCTTTAAGTATTTCACTTAATTTTTCCTTATCTTTTATATCATTAACAATTATATTTGCACCTAATTTATCTAAATGCTTGATTGTAGATATACCTGTTTTTGCAAGCCCTACTAATAAGACTTTCTTATTTTTTAGGTTCATTTTTATACCCCCAACTTTAGAATATTGCTATTATACCTATCCATGCTAATATTACAGTAGTTATCCAGAATATGAACACAACTCTTGTTTCTGGCCATCCACATTGTTCAAAGTGATGATGTATTGGTGCCATTTTAAATATTCTTTTCTTTCTTAATTTGAAAGAACCTACTTGAAGTATTACTGAGATAGCTTCTGCAAAATATATACCTCCAACTAAAGGTATTAATAATATTGAGTTTGTTAATACAGAGAATGCAACAACAGCACCTCCTAATGCCATAGAACCCGTATCACCCATAAATATCTTTGCAGGGTAAGAGTTAAAGCCTAAGAACCCTAGACAGGCTCCTACAGTGGCTGCTGCTAATACTGCAATATCCGGATTTACCGTTACAGATGATGCAAGTAGCATAAAGAATGTTGATACTATTAAAGTTACTCCTGATGCTAAACCATCTAATCCATCTGTTAAATTTACTGCATTAACTATACCAACGATTATAAATGTCATTATTGGAACATATAATGTTCCTAAGTTTATAACAGCATCAGTAAATGGTATCACAAGTTGTGATGCACTTGGCGATGATGTATATTGGTAATATGCTATATATAAAGCTAAAGCAAATTGAAGTACTATCTTTTGCCATGCCTTTAATCCCAATGATCTTCTTTTCTTTATTATTATAAAGTCATCTATAAACCCTACTAAACCAAATCCTACGATTGATATTAATCCTACCATCATATCTGGACCAACTTTACTTCTAGTAAGTCCTGTAACTAATATCGCTACTATCATTAATATTCCACCCATAGTAGGCGTTCCATTTTTAGCTAAATGCGTCTGTGGTCCATCGTCTCTAACGGTTTGACCGAATTTAAACTTAGTTAACATAGGTATAAATATTGGGCCTAATATAACTACTATTAGAAATGAAATCATTGCTGTATAAGTAAGTTCTGTTATTCCTAACATAATATATCTCCTCTCCCTTGTTGGCTATTTCTTTCGTTTTATTATTTATTTAGATATTCTACTATTTTTTCTAATTTCATACCTCTCGATGCTTTTACTAGTATTACATCTTCATCTTTTAGTAAATTATCAATTTCATTAATAGCATCTTCTTTTGTATCAAAATGATGTATGTTTTCTTTATTAAATCCTAATTTTTCAGCTTCTTTTCCTATAAAATTAGAATCTTTTCCTATAGTTAACAATACATCCGTATTATTTATAACTGATTCTCCTACTAATCTATGCCCATATTCTGCATGAGTTCCCATTTCAAACATATCTCCAAGTATAGCAACTCTTCTATTTTTATATCTTCCAAGAATTTTTAATGCTGCTTTCATTGAATCAGGACTAGCATTGTATGCATCATTTATTATTGTAAACTTATCAGTTTTAACTATATCTAATCTCATTTTTGTCGCTTTAAAGTTTTTTAAACCTGATTTTATTTCATCCATAGAAAGTCCAAGGCTTTTTCCAACTAATATAGCTGCCATAGCATTATATATATTATGTTCTCCTACTGTAGGTATAAATATTTCATCTTCTATACCATCTATTATGCATGTAAATATAATACTATCTTCTGTCATTTCATATTGCTTACAGTATATATCATTATCTTTGTCAAATCCAAATGTCTGTAATTTAAATACGTGATTTTGATTTTTTAATGTAGATAAAAATTTATCGTCTCCATTTACAACTAGAGTACTTGAAGAATCAAAATTAGTTGTTATCTCCATTTTAGCCTTTAAAATTCCTTCTTGAGAACCTAAATTTTCAATGTGAGATAAACCTATATTTGATATTACACCAATTTTAGGATTTACTATATTAGCTAAATATTCAATTTCATTAAATCCTGACATTCCCATTTCTATTACTGCGCATTCATGACACTCATTTAATTTAAATAATGTTAAAGGTACACCTAATTGATTATTTAAATTTCCTTCATTTTTTAAAGTATTAAATTTTGCACTTACAGTCGCAAAAACCATATCTCTTGTAGTAGTTTTCCCTACACTTCCTGTTATTCCTATATATGGTATTTCAAATTTAGACTTATAATATTTTCCTATATCTCCAACAGCAATCTCACTATCTTTGACTTCTATTAAATTTATGTCCGAACTATCTAAATTTATGCTACTACTTTCATTTTTTATAAAAGTTTTGCATCCATTTTCATAAGCAGACTTTATAAATTTATGTCCATCTAAGTTTTCTCCTACTATAGCTACAAATACATTATCTTTATTTGCAAGTCTACTATCTATAACAACGTCATGTACAAGGTCATTTTCATTACCAATTACTAAGTTACCTTTCGTTGCAAGTACTAACTCTTTTATTGTTAGACTTTCCATTTTTAATCCTCCTTTAAGTCTTTTAGGCTATTGTTAGCTAAATTTCCTAATAAAGGGCAATGTATACCCAAATATACATTGCCCCAAACTAATCTTAACTTAATAATTATATACTATATTTTTATTTTTTTGAAGGTATTTCTAACTATATGTTAAGAATCTGTTACTTTTAATTATTTAAAGTATAACATTATGCCAGAACCTTCAGCTACTTTTACACCTGGTTTTGGGAACATATCAACAACTTTTGTGCCTTTTTCTATATTTATATCTGTATCTAAATTAGGATTTAATTTCGCTTCTTCTAATACTTTCACTGCATCCTCTATAGATATATTTCTTACATCAGGCACTTCAACTTGTGTTTTTTCAAACTCTTTCTTTTCTTCTTCACTGTACTTTGGCTCTACTCCTAAATATTTTAAAGAATCATTCATAACTTCTTTTACTATTGGACCTGCTGTGCTACTACCAAAAGCCATTACCCCTGTTGGCTCATCAACAATTGCTAAAACTACAATCTGAGGATCATCAGTAGGAGCTATTCCTATAAATGAACATATATATTTTCCAGAAGCATATCTTCCATCTATAACCTTCTGAGCTGTACCAGTTTTCCCACCTATTCTATATCCTGGTATATAAGCTTTATTACCAGAACCTACACTTACAACTGACTCTAATATTGACATCATCTTTTCTGATGTTTTTTTAGATATAACCTGTCTAACAACCTTCGGAGGTATCTCTTCTATTATATTTCCTTTATTATCAGTATATCCTTTTACAACTCTTGGCTTCATTAAATTTCCATCATTAGCAACAGATGATATTGCTGTTATTAGCTGTATCGGTGTTAATGAATTTGCTTGACCAAAAGATATAGTAGCTAATTCTACTGGTCCTACATTTTTTTCATTATGTAATATACCTTTACCTTCTCCTGGAAGATCTATTCCTGTTTTATCCATAAAACCAAAAGCTTCTATATAGTCATACATTTTTTTAACACCAAGTCTTTTTCCTACTTCCATAAATACAGGGTTGCATGAATTTTGAACACCTTGTTCAAATGTTTGTGCACCATGAGGTCTATAATGTCTCCAACATTTAAGTCTTTGACCTGCAATTGTTACACCACCTGTACAAGTGAATTTTTCGCCATCTTTTATTACATTTTCTTCTAAACCTGCAGAAGATGTAATTATTTTAAATGTAGAACCTGGTTCATATGTATCACTTACAGCTGGATTTCTCCACATTTGATAATATCCTTTAATTTTGTTTTTATCATCATATTTATCTAGTTCTTCCTCATAATAAGGATATATAGGCGTTCTTGGATCATTTGGATTATAATCTGGCTTTGATGCAAGTGATAGTATATCACCAGTTCTTGGATCCATAGCTACAACAGTAACTCTTTTTGCATTATTTAATTCATAAGCTTTTTGAGCTGCTTTTTCTGAGTAATGTTGAATTACCTCATCTATAGTAAGAACTAATCCATCACCTTGAGTAGGCTCATAGTATTTTTCCATTCCTCTTGGGATTTCTCTACCAGAAGCATCTGTACTAACAATTAATTTTCCTGATTTTCCTTTCAAATGTTTATCATACTTCATTTCTACACCAGCTATTCCTTGTGAATCTGTCGATGTATGCCCCAATACATAAGGAGCAAAGTTTCCATATGGATAATATCTTTGATTGTCTTCTGCTACCCATATACCCGGTATTTTTGCCTCTCTTATCTTTGTTGCTTTATCATCATCTATCCATCTTTCAATTTTAACTAAAGCCATGTTTTTTTTGCTTACAAGTTTAAAAACATCTTCATATTCCTTGCCTATAATTGTAGATACTTTTTTAGCTGCTTCTTTTTTATCCTTAACTTCTACAGGTTTACACCATACTGTATATTTAGTTACACTTACAGCTAATTCTTTCATATTTTTATCATATATTGTACCTCTTTTAGGTTCTATTGGAATTTCTCTTGTTTGTTGATCTGTTGCTTTTGTACTTAGCCATTCACCCTTTATTAATTGTAGATATCCAGTCCTCATAGTTAAACCTAAAAATAGAGCACATGCTAATATAAGAACAAGTACTAATCTTTTTTTACTTACTCTTTTTATCTTTTTACTCAAGTGCCTTCCCCCTTACTTTTTAACCTCAATGTATCTTATTTGATTTTTATTAGGATAGTCCATATTTAATTCTTCTTTAGCTTTAGTTTCAATTTCTTGTATAGATGTGCTTGTATCAACCTTAGCTTTTAGTTCTTCTAATCTTATTTCTTCTTGTCTTAAATCTTTTTTTAGATAATGAATATCATATTTTAAATCTGAAACAACTGTGTATCCACAAATATTACCTATTACGACGCCTAAAGTAATTACCGATATAAAAATTATAGACACTCTTTTTTTTAATTTTTTCTTTCTTTTATTGTTATGTTTATTCTTTTTTTCTTTTTTATATTCATTCATGTCCTTAATTTTATTATTTTTTTTCATAATTACCACCCTTATAGTCCAAATTGAAATTTTGTATTATTTAATATAAACTCGTACTTAATTTAACTATCTATATTATATTTGTTACTTGGAAACAAGCTTCCTTTAAACTTTTCTCGTAAAATTAATACATAAAAACACAAATTTAAGTATATTTACTTATAAAATATTAAATTAACTTTATTTAAAACTTTTTTACTAAAATTTCAAATATAACATGTAAAATTTAAATTTTTACATAAAAAAAGCTACAACCTAAGTAAATTACTTAAATTATAGCTTTAATTTAATCTATTTTCTTTCTGCAACTCTTAATTTAGCACTTCTACTTCTTGGATTTACTTGAACTTCTTCATCAGTAGGAAGTATTGGCTTTCTTGTTATTACTTTTACAAGAGATTCTTTATCACATTGACATATAGGTAAATGTGAAGGACATACACAATCAAGCGCTAAATCTCTAAATTCATTTTTTACTATTCTATCTTCTAAAGAATGGAATGTTATTATACAAACTCTTCCACCTTCATTCATTATAGATACAGCATCATCTATCATATTAGTTATTACACCTAATTCATTATTAACTTCTATTCTGATTGCTTGGAACGTTCTTTTAGCCGGATGTGGTCCATCTATCCTAGCTTTCTTAGGTATAGCTTTTTTTATCACGTCTACAAGCTCTCCAGTTGTCTCTATAGGCTTTTCTTTTCTCTCTTCTACTATAAATTTAGCTATTCGCTTTGCCCAGTTGTCTTCTCCATAATCTTTTATTATTTTTGCAAGTTCCTCTTCGCTGTATGTATTTACTACATCGTATGCTGAGAAATCACATCTAACATCCATTCTCATATCAAGAGGAGCATCTTGCATATAAGAAAAACCTCTATCAGCCTCATCCAATTGATGAGATGATACACCTAAATCAGCAAGTACACCATCTATTTTATGTACACCTATTTTAGCTAATTCTTCTTTTATATTTTCAAAATTACTATGAACAAACTTTACTCGATCGCTATATTCACTTAATCGTTCTTTAGCTGTTGCGATTGCATTTTTATCTTGATCAAATCCGATAAATAATCCTTTATCTGATAATCTTTTTACTATTTCTTTTGAGTGACCAGCTCCACCCATTGTACAGTCTACATACACACCATCTGGCTTTATATTTAAATTATCTATACACTCATTTAAGAGTACTGATACGTGATGAAATTCCATTTTGACTATTCTCCTTAATTACTTACTATTTTTATTCTATTGTACTTTGTTTATTTTTTTTTGACAAATATATATGGGCTATAATACCGCCTACTACTCCTACCAAACTTATCACTTGGGCCATTCTAAGAGGACCTATCATAAGGCTATCAGTTCTTAATCCTTCTATAAAGAATCTACCTAATGAGTATAGTGTAATATAAAATACTATCAACTGTCCCTCATATTGTTTTTTCTTTCTAAATAACCATAAAAATATAAATATTCCAAAATCCCATACAGATTCATATAAGAATGTTGGATGAACCTTTAATCCATCTACCATTATACCCCATGGTAAATTAGTTGGACCACCGTGAGCCTCTCCATTTATAAAATTACCCCATCTACCTATAGCTTGAGCTAAAGGCATACCTATCATAACTGCATCTGCCATTTTTAAAAAATCTATCTTTTTTACTTTAGTAAAAATATATCCTGTTAATATTCCACCAATAAGAGCTCCATGTATAGCCATTCCTCCGCCCCTAAAGTTTAAAATTTGAGATATGTTTTGAGAATAATATTCCCAATTAAATATTACATAATACAATCTAGCACTTAATAATCCTATAGGTATGGCAATTATTGCTAAATCCAGTACATCATCTTCCTTTATACCCACTCTTTTAGCTTCTTTTAAAGCTAATAAAGTACCAACTATCATACCTGTAGCCATTAAAACACCATACCACATTACGTCTATTCCAAATACACTAAATGCCACTCTATCCATAATCTCACCTCTTATTTCATATTTTAGAATCAAATTTATTTTATACCTATATGTAATACTTATACGCATCATATATAGTCATAGAGTTTATTGTAATATTATAACAGTTTAAAGTTAATAATAACATATATTATAAATAATTAGATATTTAAAATTTTACTAATATTTAATATATTCTACTTATATTTTATTTTATAGACATACTGATGTATGAGGTATAGAATAATATATGATTAAAATATATACTTTAGGAGGAAATATGGAAAGAAATAGCTCATTGCCTATATATCATAAGATTGCTTTAGATATTGCTAATAAAATACATATAGGCGATATTCAGGAGGGCAGCTTACTTCGTGGAAGGTCTTCTTTAGCTGGAACATACAATGTTTCGCCAGAAACAATACGTAGAGCTATGAAGGTATTAGAAGACTTAGAAGTTGTTTGTAGCGTTAAAGGAAAAGGTATCTTAGTTTTATCATCTGAAAAAGCATTATCATTTTTAAACAAAAATCAGAATATGACTAATGTATCTTCATATAGATTAAACTTACAACAATTACTAGCCTCAAAAGCTAAGTTAGAGAATGAAATTGTTGATAATATAAATAAAATAATAGATTATTCAAGTAGATTATCTAATATAAATCCTCTCGTTCCATTTGAGTTTAAAATAACAAATGAATGTAAATTTATAGGTAAAACAGCTGGTGAGATAAAGTTTTGGCAGCATACTTCTGCTACTATTGTTGGTGTTAAACGTGATGGTAATTTAATAGTATCCCCAGGACCTTACATAGAGTTCAAAGAAAATGATATTCTTTTAGTCGTTGGAGAAAGTAGTATTCACCATTCTGTTCCTGCATTTTTATATGGAAATTTAGATATAGATCAAGATTAATACAGTAACTTTAAAGTATAAATAAAAAAGAATGACTATATAGTCATTCTTTTTTATTTATACAATTATTTAATCTAGATTTATATTTGCTTTATTTATAACTTTACTATCTTTTTTAGTATAAAATTTTTCACATTGCTCTTGTGATGTTTTTACTTCTTCTCTAAGAGCTTTAATAATTGATATTATACTTACAATTACTATTATAGTAAATGGAAATGCCGACACTATTGATACAGTTTGTAAAGTACCAAGGCCTCCTGACATTAAAAGTGCAATCGCTAAGCAAGCTTGAATAACTCCCCAAAGTATCTTTTTAGGGTTGCTTGGATTTAAATCTCCATTAGATGTAAACATTCCTAATACATATGTTGCTGAATCTGCTGATGAAATAAAGAATGTACACAGTAATATCATCGCTATAACTGATAGTATTTTTCCAAATTGATAATTTGAAAATACTTTAAATAATGCGGTTTCTGTAACTGATGTAGCTGTTGTCGCAAATTCAACCCCTAAATCCATGCCTAACGTTCCAAATACAACAAACCATATTATACACACTATGGCTGGAACTATGGTTACTCCTATTATAAATTCTCTTATTGTTCTTCCTTTAGATATTCTTGCTATGAATATTCCTACAAATGGTATCCATGCTATCCATAAAGCCCAATAAAATACTCTCCATTGACTAATCCACTCTTTAGTAGGATCCATGTATAAACTTTGCGATATAAATTCATTTAAGTAAGCAGATCCTCCTGCAAAAAAGTTTTTCATCATACTTACTTTAGGACCTATTAATATTGCTCCTAATAATAACGCTGTAGCTAAAATTAAATTTGCATTAGAAAGATTTTTTATTCCTTTGTCTAATCCACTTGTTGCACTATACATATATAATACAGATGTAATAGCTATTATTATAAGTTGAACTGTAAAAGTATTTTTTATATTAAATACATACTCTAAGCCTCCAGCAATTTGCATTGTCCCCATACCTAATGATGTTGCAACACCTGTTACTGTTGTAAATACAGCTAATATATCTATAGACTTTCCAATAGGCCCTTTAACGCCATCTTCTCCTAGTATCGGTAAAAAAACACTACTTATAAGGCCTGGTGCGTCTTTTCTAAATTGAAAATATGCAAGTGCCAATCCCATAACAGAGTATGCAGCCCAAGGATGTATTCCCCAATGTATGAATGATTGTTGCATTGCGAAAGTTGCTGCTTCACTAGATCCAGGTTGAACTCCGATTGGATTTATAAAATGTTTCATTGGCTCTACAGATCCAAAGAAAACTAATCCTATTCCCATACCTGCTCCAAATAACATAGAAAACCATGAAAGATTACTAAATTCAGGTCTATCAGTATCTTTACCTAATCTTATATTTCCATATTTGCTAAAAACTAAAAATAAAGCAAATACAACAAGTATAAGCATTCCCACTATATATACCCAACTAAAATTACTAATGATTATATTAAACATCTTATGAGATACACTATCAAATATATTTGGAAAAGCAACACCTGTTACCACCACTAAACTTGTTAATATTATTGATATAATAAACACGAAATTAATTTTATGTGTCTTATTCATATGTTAACTCTCCTTTCAATTCCAAACTAACAACTTAATTCAATATTTAAGTTTTTACTTGTTACAACTTAATTATATATATAAGTTGTTACCTATGTCAAATAATCACTCTAATTGTTTCATAAGTTGAGATTGCTTAAAGTACTGCTATTACAAAGACTTAATTTATTAAATTTTATTTTTAAAATATTTAAATTAGTAAACAAAAAACACCTTTTTAAAAATTTAAAAAGGTGTTTTTAATTTATTTTGTTGTTGGCTCTACTATAGATATAACACAGTATTCTTCTTTTAGATGAGATTTTAATCTTGCATCAACTTCTTCAAACTTTATTGATTTAAGTTCATCTAAATAATCTAATAAATTTATATCTTTAAAATTATATGATAAGAAATTATTAGCTATAAAATTCACAGAATCAAAATACTTTAAGAAGTTTCCAATTTTTTTCTTTTTAACTCGTTCAAACTCATCCTTATTTAGCCCTTCTTCTTTATAAGTTTCTATATAATCTAATATAATCTTTTTAACTTCTCGTGGGCTTCTAGACTCTCCTCCTATTATAGTAAATGCATAATCTACCTGAGATGAGAATCCTCCTCCAAAGTTGTCATTTATAAGACCTTGCATATATAAGTCCTCAAATAATTTGCTACCTCTTTTAAAAATCATATCCACTAATATTTCAGTTACTATTTCTTTTCTTAAAAGTTCTTTACCTTTTATGCCTACATTATCATCTTTAAATGCTATGTTAAATACAGGCATTGATATTGGAAATTGAGCTACTATTTCTTTTTTATTTACTTCTTTAGGCTCGTTAGGATAGAATCTTTGTATTTCATGAGATAGCTTCTCTACATCATCGTTATTTACTTTTTTAACAGAATCTAAAACTTTATCAGCCTCTAAATCACCTACTACAAATAGTGCCATATTTCCCGGGTTATAAAATGTATTATAACATTTATATAGTTCTTCTTTTGTTATTTTGTAGATACTTTCCACTGTTCCTGCTATATCGACTCTTACTGGATAATTAACATACAATGCTTTTAGGCAATTAAAGTATACATTCCAATCTGGATCATCATTGTACATTTTAATTTCTTGCTCTATTATACCTTTTTCTTTTTCAACATTTTCATCTGTAAAATAAGGAGTTTGTACATAATCTATTAAATGTTCTAGGCTTTCATAAAAATTTTCTGTAGCTGAAAATAAATAAGCTGTCATTGTAAAGTTTGTAAATGCATTAGCACTTGCTCCCCATTTAGAGAACTTATCAAATGCATTTCCTCCATCAGGTTGTTCAAACATTTTATGTTCTAAGAAATGAGCTATACCTTCATTAACTCTTATTTTTTTATCTTCACCTATTGGGATAAATTCTAATTCATTTGACCCATAGTTAGTAGCTAGTATTGCATATTTTTTAGTAAAACCAGGCTTTGGCATAAAATACAAATCTAATCCATTTTCTAATTTTTCATAAAAAATTTCTTCTTTTAATATTTCATTAGCTATTTTTTTCATCTCTACGTCACCTCACTTAGTTTCTTAAGAAATAAATAGTATCTAATTCTATTTTTTCAAAAGATTTAACTATATCTTTAACTTCTACTTTATTTATATTTTCTATCATCTTGTCTATTGTAGTATTTGTACCACCCATAGTCTGAGCAAAGTAGAAATCAGACATTCCTCCTATGCTATCAGCCAACGATTTCATAGAATTTATTAAACCACTTTTGCTATTTTCTATCTCATCTGATGATATTTCACCTTGTTTTATTGCCTCTATTTGCTTCTTAATTAAATCAACTGTTTTTTCATAATTTTGAGCTTCTATTCCTGATGATATATATAATATTGATTTATATTTTTCTACTGAAGAATATATATAGTAGCATAAACTTTCTTTTTCTCTTATGTTTATGAACATTTTAGAATGAGGTCCTCCACCTAAAACACTACTACCTACAACTAATGGATAGTATAGTGATTCATCTTTATAATCAATATTAGTTCTATAGCCCATAACTAGTTTTCCTTGAGTTATATCCATATTTTCTTCAACTATATTAACTTCTGTTATGTCTTTTGTGAATTGTTCTCTTGGTATATCTATAATTTCATCTCTTTCAAATGAGAAGTTTTTACTTATTACATTTACAACTTCTTCTTCATTAAAATCACCTTCTATTACTATATCTATAGGAGATGTTTTTATTATATTTTTATAATGTTCATATAAATCTTTAGCATCTATTTTTTCTAAATCTTCTTCATATCCTATTTCACTTATACTAAATCTCTCACCTTTACACATCTCTTCAAAAGATCTTTCAAGTGCATATCTACTTTTATCATTTATTTTGGCTTGTATTCTATCTTTTAAGTTTGTCTTTTCTATATCTAAATATTCTTTATTAAATCCGCCATCTACTACTAGAGTATCATTTAATACATCATTGAAAAATTCAATTACATTTGTAAATATTTTTTCATCTAAATATCTTTCATTTGTACTTATTATTTTAAATGTAATTACTTGTTTTTCTCCTCTTTTTGATACATCGCCATACATTGAAGATCCATATAAATCGTCTAATTTATTTGATATTTCTCTTAAACTTGGGTACTTTGTGCATCCACTAGTAATTATTGTAGGCAATAATGCATTCTTAGTAGCTTCTTCTCTGTCTAAGTTTCTTTGTATATATATACTAACAAGATTAGACTTGAACTTTTCAGCTGGTATTAATGTTAAATTAATATCTTTGCCTAAGTTTATTTTTTTTATGTCCTTTTTCATTTTATCCTCCTATTTGATTCATTAATGATATTCTTGTAAAAAGTTCATCTACTATTGCATCCATCTTCTTTTCTGGATCTATGTAGTAAAACTTAGTATTTCCCATATCTAGATCTTCAAGTATACTTTCTACTAAATGTTTTGTATACATAGTATCTATTGTACATGTAGGTAATACAACATACAAAGTATCAATTCCATATTCTAACAATTCCTCGCCTGATTTTATTATATCTTTTTTATTATTTTCTAAAAGAGGTAATTTTATTTGAACGTCTAAGTTTTTTTCTTCATGATTTATATATTCTTTTATTTTTTCTCTAAATAATATGTCCTCTTCTAAATTATTCTTATTATGTAATCCAATTAAAAGTAACCCTGAATCTTTATCTAAAGCTCTAATATTTTTTAAAATTTCATTTTTATATACCATAGCTAAATTATTAGATTTATAAAAAGGATCTAATATTTCTATTCCAGCTAAATTATAAGAAACTAGGTTTAATTTTTCATATCTTTGTTTGAAAATTTCATAGTCTTTTCCATCTGTCATAAATAAAGGGCATATAATTATTTTTTTATATCCTTTAGATACTATATCTTCCAAGCTATCTTCAAAATAAGGCTTAGTGTACATGTAAGAATTTACCACTTTATATCCGTCGCCTAATTGATAACTTAATTTTTTAGTTACTTCTTCAGTCTTTTCTTTAAAATCACTTTCTCCTAGCTGATTATAATAATTTTTATAAGTATATAAATCTTTAATTCCTGTAAATAAAGATTTATAGCCCTTTTCATAATAAATTTGAGTTGAACGCTCTTTTAGATTGTATTTTTTTGATTCTCCTTCTGATACTAATAAAACTAATGTATCTTCTTTTTCTATCCCCGGCTGAACGTCTTTAAAACTTATGTAATTTCTAAACCCAAATAGTATCATGCAATTTACCCCAATAAATGAAATAATTAGAGCATAAACCATATATTTATAATCTTTCTTAGACGTTATTTGCTTATAAATCATTACTGTTGCTAAAACTATAAATATATTTTCCATATACCCATTGAAAATTAAACTTAAAGCTAAAGATATAAAAAAAATTATCCAAATAAGCATAAAATCAACCCCAATAATTTTTTTGATGTAAATGCATAGTTTACATCTATTATATATATGATGTATAATCAGTATGTATGTCTATAATGGGATTTTTTGAATTTGTTCAAATTAACCTATTGAGCTAATTTAAAGCCTATAATAGGTTGTTTAAATTTATATATAAATATGACTAAAGAGAGGACGATGACTATGAAATTAGGTATAGTTGGTTTACCAAACGTAGGTAAAAGTACCCTATTCAATGCAATAACTCAAGCAGGTGCTGAATCTGCAAACTACCCTTTCTGTACAATAGAACCAAACGTTGGAGTTGTTTCTGTTCCAGATGAAAGATTAGATAAATTAAAAGAATTATATGATTCTAAAAAAATTGTTCCTACTGCTATAGAATTCTGTGATATAGCAGGTCTTGTTAGAGGAGCTTCTAAAGGTGAAGGTTTAGGAAATAAATTCTTATCTCATATAAGAGAAGTTGACGCTATAGTACATGTTGTTAGATGTTTCGAAGACCCTAACGTTGTTCATGTTGATGGTTCGGTTGATCCATTAAGAGATATAGAAACTATAAACTTAGAATTAATATTCTCTGATATCGAAATATTACAAAGAAGAATACAAAAAAACACTAAAGCTGCTAAAGCTGACAAATCAATAGCTGCTGAACTTGAATTCTTAAAAGAAATAATGGTTACTTTAGAAGATGGTAAATGTGTTAGAACTATGGACTTTAATGATGACCAAAAAGTATTTGTTGATTCATTAAACTTACTTACTTCTAAGCCAGTAATATATGCTACTAATGTAAGTGAAGATGATTTAGCTGATGAAGCTGAAAACAATCAATACGTTAATACTGTTAGAGAATTCGCTGCTACAGAAGCTGCAGAAGTTGTTGTTGTTTGTGCTCAAATAGAAGCAGAAATATCTGAACTTGATACAGAAGAAGAAAAGAAAGAATTCTTAGAAACATTAGGCTTAGAGCAATCGGGATTAGATAAATTAATCAAATCTTCTTATGCTTTACTTGGACTTGTTTCTTACTTAACAGCTGGACCTCAAGAGGTTAGAGCTTGGACTATAAAGGTTGGTACTAAAGCTCCTGCTGCTGGAGGAAAGATACACTCTGATATAGAAAGAGGATTCATAAGAGCAGAAACTATATCATTTGAGGATTTAGCTCAAGTTGGTACTATGAGTGCTGCTAAAGAAAAAGGTCTTGTTAGACTTGAAGGAAAAGAATATATCGTTAAAGATGGAGACGTTATACTATTTAGATTTAACGTTTAATAAAAAAGCTTACAGTTTATCTGTAAGCTTTTTTGTTATAAATTAAAATGGCCCAATCTCGATTTGAGATAGGCCATTTTTATATTAAGCTATATTTTTATCTTCTACATTTTTTACTAATTTATCTTTGCTTATCATAAATGCTACAAATAATATTACAGCAGCTCCTACACCTACTGCATTAGAGAATGTAGCATTTAATTTAAATCCTTCTGGAGCTTGTAGTATATAAGCTACACATACAGCAGACATAAATGTTGCTGGTATTAAAGTCATAAAATAGCTAGATTTATTCTTTAATAAGTATACTGTTGAAGCCCAAAGAACTATCATTGCTAATGTTTGATTAGACCAAGCAAAATATCTCCATATTATGTTAAAGTCTATTGTAGTTAAGAATATACATACTAAGAATAATGGTATTGCTAATATAAATCTATTTTTAAATCCTTCTTGTTTTATATTAAATGCATCAGCTATAGTAAGTCTAGCACTTCTAAATGCTGTATCTCCACTAGTTATAGGACAAGCCACAACTCCAAGTACTGCAAGTATTGCACCCATTGGTCCTAATAATTCTTTAGACAATAAACTTACAACTCCTGATTGGCCTCCAAATTGATTTAAAGCATTTTGTATAGATAAGCTATCTCCAAAGAATGCTATCGTAACAGCACACCATATTAAAGCAACTATTCCTTCTACAACCATTGCCCCATAAAATACTTTTTTACTTTCAGATTCATGGTGTATACATCTAGCCATCATAGGTGACTGAGTAGCATGGAACCCTGATATAGCACCACATGCTATTGTTGTAAATAAGAATGGGAATAAATTTAATCCGTCTGGATGTAGGTTTTGTAATGACATCTCAGGCATTACCATAGATCCATTAACATGTCCTACTATCATAGCTCCACATAATCCTATAGCCATAAATAATAGTGCTGCTCCAAATACAGGATATATTTTACCTATTACCTTATCAACTGGTAAAACTGTTGCAGCCATATAATAAATTATTATTAATACAACCCATACAGTTTTATTTATTCCAGTCATTGATGTTAATAATCCTGCTGGAGATGTTACGAATACTGTTCCAACTAATATAAGAAGTATTACAGAGAACACTCTCATAACAGATTTCATACCATCACCTAAATAAATACCTACTATTTCAGAAACTGAAGTCCCTTCATGTTTCATAGATATAACTCCTGAGAAGAAATCATGTACTCCTCCTGCAAATATTGTACCAAATGTTATCCATAAAAATGCAACTGGCCCAAATAAAGCCCCCATTATTGCACCAAATATAGGACCTGTTCCTGCTATATTTAAAAATTGTATTAAGAAAACTTTGTGCCAAGGCATTGGCATATAGTCTATTCCATCCTCTAGTCTTACAGCTGGTGTTTGAGTTGAATCACTTAATTTTACTGATTTTTCTACTATCTTACCATAAGTAAAATATCCACCGATAAGAATTGTTAAGCATACTAAAAATGTTATCATACCGTTTTCTCCTTTGTTAAAAATGTTAATTTCTTGTTAAATTTATTATTACAATATTAGAATAACGTTTCTTTTAATTTAGGAGATTTAAATTTACATGAAATGCATAATTTCATACATTAAATACGTCTATATATGCATAACTTTTCTAAACTCTTTTATTTTACTTCGACTTACCGGTACTTCTAAATTTATATCTTTCAATTTTAACTTATAGGTATTGTTAAACCAAGGTATAATTTCTTTTATTTTAGAAGTATTTACTATATAAGATCTATGAGTTTTAAAAAATTTAGAACTAGGTAGATTTTTTTCAAATTCAGTTATAGAGCTTTTAACAATATACTTATCCTCTTTTGTAAATACTATGGTTTCTCTTTCATTTGCTTCACAATAATATATATCATTTATTTTTACTACTATCAATTTATCATTTTTCCAAAGGCTAACCTTATCTAAGCTGCTTTCATCTAATAGATTTTTATCACGTCTTTTATTCTCTATAGTTTTTGATTTCTCACTACTCTCAAGCTTTTTTAACATAGAAACTATTCTTTCCTCTGAATATGGCTTTAACACATAGTCAAATGCCTCAAGCTCAAATGCATCTACTGCATGTTCTTTATAAGCAGTTATAAAAACTATTTTAGGGCTAATTTTAAATTGTTTTATTGTCTTAGCCAATAACATTCCGTCTAACATAGGTATATTTATATCTAGAAATATTACATCTATCGTATTTTCTTGTATAAATTTTAATACATCTACTCCATTATCAAATTCGTTTATTATTTTTATATTACTAAAGTTATTTATAAAATATTTAAGTTCTTCTCTTGCTGGGAATTCATCTTCAACGATTATACACTTCATAATGTCCTCCAATTTAAATTTCAAATTCTATTTTTGTTCCTGGATTTAATCTATAAATATTTAGGCCTTTACCATAAAGTAATTTTAACCTTAAATGAACATTGTAAAGTCCTATCTTATTTTCAGGCATATCATCCTTATAAACCTTTTGGATTATTTCTTCATCTATAGTTACGCCATCATTTTCTACCCATATTTTTACATTCATTCCATTACTTTTTATTCCGATTATTACAGTTCCATGGCCACCATTTTTTCTTATTCCATGTATAATTGCATTTTCTACCAATGGCTGTATTATGAGACTAGGCATTTGAATTTTTATATCTTCATCAATTTTATAAATTACATTTAATTTATCCCCAAACCTTGCCTTTTCAATTTCTATATAAGCCTTTACTTGTTCTAGTTCTTTACTTATATCTATTAAGTTATCACTTACCTCTAAATTATATCTCATATAAGTAGATAGATTTATTATAAGTTGCCTTGCCTTATCTGGATTTATTCTAATAAATGATGTAATTGTATTTAATGCATTAAATAAAAAGTGAGGATTTATTTGGGTTTGCAAAGCTTTTATTTCCGCTTTATTTTTAGCTTCTTTTATTTTTTCTATTTTTGAAACTTCCATTAATGTTGAAATTATTTGTGATAAACCTATAGCTAACGATTGCTTAGAGTGACTCATTTCATATTTTTCTGTATAATATATTTTTAAAGTTCCTATTACGCCACTAGAATCTGTTAAAGGAATGATCATAGCTGTTTTTAAATTAACTATTTTACTTAAAGAATGTTCATCTTTGTTTACTTTTATATTTAAGATTTTATTTTGATACATAGCTTTTTTAGTAGTATAACTTAATTCCTTTGTACACTCTGAGTATATATCTTCACCTACTCCTACATATGCTAATACTTTATCTAAATCTGTTATAGCAACTGCATCTGAGTTTATTTCGTCTTTAATTATATTGCATATAATTTTTAATGACTCTTCATTTATGGATCTAAAATATGGAAGAGTCTTATTTGCAATATCTAGTGCTAGCTTTGATTGAAGAGCCGCTATTTCCTCTTTTTCCTTTTTAATAGCTTGTACTATTGTAACTAAAAATCCTATACCTATTTGTCCTACTATCATGGGTATATATATTTTTGTTATTATCGAAACAGCTACATCATGAGGTTTAGATATAAAAAATATTAAAATCATAGTTATACTTTCAGATATCATTCCACATATAATACCAACTAACCATTTGTATTCTTCTTTTCCTCTTTTTGATGCATACCCTGATAATATACCTGCAAATATGCTAGATATAAAACATGGGATAGAAGTTATTCCATTTAAATCTATTAAAAGCCTATGAGTTCCAGATACAATTCCTGATGTTATACCAACTACAGGTCCAAATAATATACCTCCAGAAACTACAGAAATTATTCTTGTATTTGCTAATGATCCATTCACTTTTATTCCATTATAAGTTCCTAATATTGCTAGCAAACTAAATATTATTGATATAATTACTAAATCTCTCTTTCTATATTTTTCTTTTTGAAATATGTATTTAAACCCTTTGATTTTACTTATGATTATAAATAGTACTATTATTAAACTAGATTTTTCTAATAAATTTAAAAATATATCTCCCTTATTCACTATGTCACCTCTCTTACCATAATTAAAATAAGTTTTAAATCACCTTAAAATAAAAAAACAATAAAAATTTGTTAATACCTAAAAAAGAGAAGTTATAAACTTCTCTTTTTTAGTGATTTATATTAGCCTATTTTATGATAATTGTTTTTCCATCTTTTTTTCTATTATATTTCTAGCAGCTTCTTTTGCTATTTCAGTTTCACTGAAAGGTATCCATTCACCCTTTATAAGCTGTGATTCTTCATGTCCTTTACCTGCAAATACTATCATATCACCTTCTTGAGCTAATTCTATAGCTTTTTCTATAGCTACTTTTCTATCTGGTTCTACTATATATTCACAATCTGACCCTTTAAATGAATCTGCTATATCCTTTATTACATTCATTGGATCCTCAAAATCAGGATTATCACTTGTTAGTATGCATAAATCACACTCTCTTGATGCTACATCACCAAGTTCTTTTCTTCTTAGCTCTGTTCTTCCTCCAACTGAGCCAAATAAACATATCAATCTATTATGATCATACTGCTTTAGTGTTTGTAATATACTTTCTAAACTAACCCCATTATGAGCATAATCAATTATTATAGTTGCATAATCTAAAACTGGTAATACTTCTACTCTTCCTTTTACTTTAGCACTTTTTAATGCCTCTATCATTATGTTTTTCTCTATTTTTAAATACTTACAAACAGACATAACAGCTAATGCATTGTATATACTAAATGTACCCGGTGCACATATATATGCATTAAATGTCTCATCTATTGTTTTAACATCAAAACTTACACCTAATGAATCTATTGCTCTTGAATATTCTATGTTTTGAGCATTTAAATCAGCCTTATTATCTATTCCAAAAGTTTCTATATCACAAGTAGCTCTTTCTATTATTTGATCAGCATATTTATCATCTATGTTAATTATTCCATGCTTAGCTAATGTAAATAGTTTAGCCTTACATCCTAAATAGTGCTCAAATGTTGGATGTTCTTTTGGGCCTATATGATCCGGAGATAAATTAGAGAATATAGCTGTATCAAAGTCTACATCTTTAACTCTTTCCATCATTATTCCACCAGAAGATACTTCCATAGATACACACTTAACTCCACCATCTATCATATTTCTAAATATCCTATGAAGTTCATAACTTTCAGGTGTTGTGTTTAATGTCTTTTCTTTTTTTCCATTATAAAAAGTTCCATTTGTTCCTATAACACCTGTATTTAAACCTGCTTTATTTAAAACTGAGCTTATATAATTAGTTATAGTAGTTTTTCCCTTAGTACCCGTTACTCCTATTACCTTTAATTCCTTCGATGGATTACCAAAATAATTAGCAGACATTTTAGATAATGCTATTCTACTGTCATTTACAAATAATTTTATAGCATCTTCATCAAGCTCTAAATCATTTTGTAGTATAAATACTCTTGCACCTCTTTCATATGCATTTTGAGCATATTTATGGCCATCAACAGTCTCCCCTTTTATTGCAACAAATATATATCCATCCTCGCATTTTGAAGAATTATAAGCGATATCTTTTATTTCTGTATTTTGTATTTCATCCCAAGGCTTATTTGAATTGAATTCAACTTCATTCATTATATCTAATAATCTCATTTTTTAGCCCTCCTAATAAGTTATATCGTATGTAGTATACCACAATAAAACATAAAATTTAAATGTATGTTATTGCTAATTCTACACTAATTTAATAAATTCTAGAAAAATAGAGTAGTTTCAACTACTCTATTAATCTGTTCTTAGTCTTTATTGATTATGTCTTTGTGTATTTATTATATAATTAAATAGCTTCTTTTTTCTTACTTTTCTTTTCACATGCGCTAATAGTTTTTCTAGCTAATACTTCTAATGAATCTATATAAAATTCGTCATCTAAGTTATTATCATTTTTTAATATAGAAAGTTCTGTGCATCCAAGTATCGCACCATCACAGTTACTTTCTTTTAAATAGTCTATAACAACATTAAACTTATTCATGTCTGCACTTTTACCGCTTTTTATATCTTTATATATAATATCCATTACTATTTTTTGTTTTAATTCATCTAAAACTTCATAGTCTATATCATATTTTTCACACATGTTTTGGTATAACTTTGTTTGTACATTTCCAGTTGTCGCTAATATACCTAGTTTTTTATGCCCTTTTTCTTTTGCATATTTAACAGTTTCTTCTACTATATTTATAACCGGTATATTTACACTATTTGATATTTTTTCATAGAAATAATGTGCCGTATTACACGTTATAACTAAAAAATCTGTACCATATTGTTCTAACTTTTTAGCGTCTTTAATAAGTATATCCACCGGATTTTCTGAGGAATTACCTATTATATAATCAGTTCTGTCTGGTGTCGTTGCTCTATTAGCTATTATCATATCGATATGATCTTGATCTATTGTTGCATCAGTCAATCTAACAACCATATCAAAGAAATAAACTGTAGCCATAGGACCTAATCCACCCATCACTCCAACTGTCTTATTATTTTTCATAAGCATACCACCCATCTATTTGCAGTATTTTTTAAACTTTCTCATTTGGTTTATATTGTATAAGAATATATACCATCTTCTCTTGAAGTTTCCTTGTAAATCTTTATCATATCCAAATGATGTTGCACTCTTACCTTGACTAACTAATGATTTAGCTTTATTTACTAAAGCTTGATCTTTAACATATTTATAAACAACATTATTTGGTATAACATGCCAGAAGAAAGGATCCTTTTGTACCTTTAAGTCTAATTCTTTATTGTATACTCTATCTTCAACAACATATTTAGCTATATTATTTCCAGAACTTGTTACATAGTAGTTACTTCTACCTTGTCTTAAGTTAATTTCAAATACTTTATACGTATTATCTCTACTATCGTATTTTATATCAAAGTTTGAGAATCCTGTGTAATTTATATCTTCTAAAAAGGCTTTGAACTTTTTCATAAGTTCTTCATCATACTCTGTTATTATAGCAGCATGATTACCTATACCTTTTGGAGTATGTTCTTCTAATAATACATGTCCTAGGCACATCATTTTAACTTTTCCATGTTGATCTGAATAACAAGTTAAAACTCTCATATGTGAGTCATCGCCTGGTATAAAATCTTGTATTATTAAATTTTTGTTATATTTTCCATTGTATATTGCTGTAGTTATTTCTATAAATTCATTTTCATCTTGTGCTACATATGCTTTTTTCATTCCTTCAAATGGGAATTGCCAATATAACACACTATCTGAAGGTTTGATTATAACAGGGTAGTTAAATCCAAAATCTTCTATTTTATCACCTTTTGAATATATAAAAGTTTTAGGGTAATCTAACCCTTTTTCTTCACACATTTCATAGAATAATTCTTTTTCTATTAACTTATCCTTTAATTCACTGTCTATATATGGAACTATATATTTTTCCTTTAATACATCTTTGTGATCTATTATTAATTCTGCATATTCATCAGTACATCCCATTATTATTAATTTCTTGTTAGGTGCTGCTAGTTCATCTGCAGTTTTTAATAGAACTTCTATAAATTCTTTTTCCTCTGTTATTCTTGGGTCTATTCTAAAATCTATTATGTTACTATCTTTAGTCGCTCCTAATGCATATCTACCGAAAGCTATTGACTTAACTCCATAAGCTTCGTGGTATGCTCTTGCTACTGAGTAGCAGTTTATATCTCCACCAACCAGTACAGGTTGTATTACTATATTATCCACGCTTTCCACCTCTTTTAAATCATCATCTATGATTAAATTCACCTACTAATTATACTGTATTTAACCTATTATGTCAAAATTCTAACTTATTCGATTATGATTATATTTAGTGTTTTTTGTTAAGATTTTAGTTTTTTTAAAATATTCACTTTTTAACTTAATTAAAGTTAGTAAATAGCCTAATTTTCAATAATTTTATAATCTTATACAATAAATAAATTAAATTTTAAATAGATTAATACTAATTTTTATTTCGATATCATTTTGTAATATATGACCTTTTATTTTAATTTGCCTAACATTTTTACCATAAAAGTTTTTGTAATTATTAAACTGCTATGCATTTATTTTTTTGATTAAATTTTTATAAGTAAATATACAATTTGCTTAAGCGTAAAAAAACTAGCTACATGTATAAATACATGTAACTAGTTTTTAATTTAATTATTTTACTATACTAACTCTGTTTGCTTCTTTTGCCTTGATAGGTCCAGCTTTTATGCTGATTTTTTCACTACCTTCTAAGTTAGTAAATACAACTGGACTTATCGTTGATGTAGCATTTTTTTCAATATAATCTAAATCCATCTTAACTAACTTATCTCCAGCTTTAACTTTTTGTCCAACTTCTACAAATACATCAAAGCCTTTACCTTCTAACTTAACTGTTTCTATACCTAAATGTATAAGAACTTCTCTACCAGTTTCTGTTTCTATTATTATGGCATGCTTTGTAGGGAATATAACGCCTACTGTACCACTTACAGGAGAATATATATCTCCATCATTTGATTTTATTGCAAATCCATCTCCCATTAATTTTGTTGAGAATACTTCATCTGGAACTTCTGATATATCCATTAGTTCTCCGTTTACTAATGATATTATTTCTTCGTTTGATGCTGATTTTGTTGCTGCTATTTCTTCCTTTACTTCTTGCTTCTTAGGTGCTTCTTTAGGCTTAGCTACCTTTACTTTACCTGCTATTATTTCATTTATTTCAGATTTTAATGTATCTGATTTAGGTCCATATATAGCTTGTAAGTTATTACCAACTACCATAACTCCTGCCGCTCCAAGAGATTTAAGTTTATCTTGATCTACTTTATTTATATCTTCAACTGCAACTCTAAGTCTTGTTATACATGCATCTAAAGATTTTATATTTTCCTTATTTCCTAAAGCTTCTAATATTCCAAATGCTAATTCGCTATTACTTAATGTAGTATTTGAATCTGATTCAACATCATCTTCTCTACCTGGAGTTTTTAAGTTGAATTTAGTTATTAAGAATCTAAATCCGAAGTAGTAAACTACTGCAAATACTGCACCTACAACTAATACTAAATACCAAGGAGTTCTATTTGGTAAAACTCCAAATAACATGAAATCTATAAGACCTCCTGAGAATGTCATACCGATTTTAACACCTAGTATTTGCATTAACATAAATGATATACCTGCGAATACACAGTGTACTGCAAATAATACTGGAGCAACGAATAAGAATGCGAATTCTATTGGTTCAGTTATACCTGTTAAGAATGAAGTAAGCGCTGCCGATGCCATTATACCTGCAACAAACTTTCTCTTTTCTGGTTTAGCAGTGTGTACCATTGCAAGTGCCGCTGCTGGAAGACCAAACATCATGAACGGGAATTTACCAGTCATGAAAGTACCTGCTGTAAATGCTACTCCATCTTTAAGTTGTGCCATAAATATACTTTGATCACCCATTACTAATTGACCAGCTTTATTTGTGTATTCACCAAATTGATACCAGAATGGGTTATAGAAAACATGGTGTAATCCAAATGGTATTAACGCTCTTTCAACTATACCAAATAATAATGCTGCTAAAGTTCTATTAGCATCTATTACTGTTGTCGAGAATGAAAGTAATCCATTTTGTATTGGAGGCCATATAAATGATAAACCTATACCTACTAATATAGCACTAGCCGCTGTTACTATTGGAACGAATCTCTTACCTGCAAAGAATCCTAAATATTGAGGTAAATCAATTTTATAGAACTTCTTATAAAGCCCTGCTGCAATTATACCTATAATGATACCACCAAATACTCCAGTCTGAAGAGTTGGTACTCCAAGAGCCATAGTATACATTGGGTTTCCTTTTAAACCTGGAACTGCTCCAGCCAATTCTGGAGTTACCCCAGCCATAATACCCATAGATGTATTCATTATTAATAAACCAACTATTGCAGCTAATCCTGCAACACCTTCACCCTCAGTTAAACCAACTGCAGTACCTACTGCAAATAGTAAAGGTAAGTTATCAAATACTACTCCACCTGACTTTTCCATTATCTTTATTATAAGTTGGAAAGTATTGTTGTCTAAGAAAGGCATTATTTCTAGTAATTGTGGGTTAGCAAGTGCATTACTAACACCTAGAAGTATACCTGCTGCTGGAAGTAATGCAACTGGTAGCATTAATGCTTTTCCTACTTTTTGTAAAACACCAAATAGTTTTTTCATTATTCTCTCTCCTTATTGTATTTTAAATTTATTTTAGGAATTCATTTTCCTTGTCAACATAACTATTTTCATCATAAAATTTATTATATATGTGCTTATTTTTAAAATTTGTATAAAAAAAGACTTAACCCTATAAAAATAGTTTCTGTCTTATTAGTAAATAATATTTACATTAATAGTACTTAAATTAAGCACTATATAAATTTTACACTAATAAAATCTAGTTCTATTTTTATAAACTCAAGTCTTGCCTGCTCTATCAGTAACAACCTTTTACAGTTTATAATATCTATTAATTTTTTATAGCTGCTATAACTCTATTTATGTGCAAAGTTAAATATAAAAGTTCATCTTCTGTTACTAAATATTCATGATTATCTTCTATATATTGCTTTACTTTACATGCACAGTTATATGCTTTTTCATATTGTATCTTTATTATATTTATAAGTTCATTATCTTTATCTTCAACTTGCTCTTTTTTTATTAATCGTTTTGCAAAGAATTTTAAATGAGTAACTAGTCTATCATAATTAAAATCATATTGTTCAAATTCTACAGAATAGTAATACCTTATTATATTTAAAATTTCCTTAACTATTTTAGTCATTAAAAATGATTCATTAGTACTTTCCTTATAGTTTGCATTTACTATATGCATCGCTATAAATCCTGCTTCATCAATTGGAAATTCAACATTGAATCTATCATTTATATATTCAATTGCCCATTTTCCAACTTCAAATTCTTTTTTGTGAATTCTTTTGATTTCATATAATAAATCATTCTTGATTTGAATTTTTTCTTCATACCTTTTAAAGGCAAAAGATAAGTGGTCTGTTAAAGATGCATATATATAGTCATCTAATTCTGAGTTTAAATATTTTTTTGCATATTCTATTATTTTAGAACTAGCTTCAAATACTTCTTCATGGACCTCTGTTACTACTTTAGTTATCTTTTGAGTTAGGCTTTCATCTTCAGTAATAAACTTTTTTTCTATTTTAGATTGATCTACTGGCTGACCTACCTTTTTTTGGAATCCAATTCCGCATCCAGTGAGTACTAGTTCCTTATTGCTTTCTTTATCTATAACCAATACTACATTGTTGTTATAAATTTTTTCTATAATCATTCGTCTACTTACTCACCCCTTTAGTTAAAATTATTTATTACTAGGATTTAATAGTTTAATTATTTATCTATTAAACTATAAAATACCTAAACTAAGGCATACAAAATAACACTTGCCTTAACTTAGGTATTGCCTGCTCAATCAGTAACAATCCAATTTTATCAATTTATTTTAAAGTAGATATTTGTATTACCTTCTTTCTAAAATAATTTTATAATAATTGCATAATTCTGTCAAGCTTTTTGAAAACTATTTCCCTGTATATTTTTAACATTTTTTAGTTTGTGTATTTTCTGAATTTAAAAGTTTTTTAGTTTACAAATGGAGATTTAGAATATAATATAAAGTACCCTTGTTCATGTTGACATACTGGACATTTTTTCGGAGCTTCAGTACCTTTATGTATATGACCACAGTTTAGACATAACCATTCTTCTTCTTTGTCACTTTTAAACAACATTCCACTTTCTAATTTATCTCCAAAATATCCAAATCTATCACCATGTGATTTTTCAATTTCTGAAATTTGTTCAAAACTCTTAGCCACAGGCATAAAGCCTTCTTCTCTAGCTATATTAGCAAAATTTTTATATACATCCTGGTATTCTTCATATTCTCCATGTTGAGATGCCTTTAATGTTTGAGCTAAGCTATCATATACATCTACAGGATATCCTCCATCAATTTGAATAGTTTCACCTGATAATTCTTTTAAATGATCATAAAATATTTTAGCATGAGCAAGCTCTTGGTTTGCTGTATATATAAAAGCCTTCTCAATTACGTATAGTTTTTGTGTTTTAGCTTGCTCAGCACCAAAAGTATATCTATTTCTTGCTTGACTTTCTCCTGCAAAAGCTCTCATCAAATTTACTTTAGTTTTACTATCTTTTAATAAGTTCATTTTTACCTCCTAATATAATTAAATATAATATTAGGATTACCTAAGTTTTTAACTTAATGCATTACTCTTTTTTCTTTTTATATTTCTTTTATTAGACCTTTCTTATAAGCTAACAATAACATTTTCAAATCATTAACTTCTTCCTGCAATTTTTTACCAGCATCAGTATCTCTTACTGTTTTTCTTTTATCTTTATGTTCCACGATTTCCGTTGTAGATAGTATATCACTTTCATTTACTATAGCTTCTTCTGCACTTGTAAATGGATTATGTGAAACTAACTGCAAGCTATATGAATTATATATTAATGTATATCCTGCAATACCAGTTTTCTTTTGATAAGCTTTAGAAAATCCTCCATCAATAACTAAAATTTTACCATTTGCTTTTATCGGACTCTCTCCATTTTTACTTTCAACCGGAACATGACCATTTATTATATGTGCATCTTTAGTATCTAAATTAAATTCTTCAAATATCTTTTCACACATTTTTTCATCTTCTCTTAGTTTGAAATATGGGTTTTTGTTTTCTTTATGAGCTTCTTTATCTACAATAAAATATCTTTCAAATGTAGTCATATCATCTTTTCCAAATAACGATGAACATTTACCTGTCCATAAATACCACATCATATCCATTCCAAATTGTTTTTGTGTAGTGTTTTCCTTAAAGAAATACCCTTCCCTAGCTACTGACTCCATTTTATCCATTAACTCTTTACCTTTATATTCTATACCTTGTATTTTCATCTTCATAAAGCTTGAGTCTTGATTCAAAGGGACACATCCATGAATTAATAAATTAGAATTTGCAGTTAAGTAAATGCTCCCCTTTGAAAATAAGAATGAAACGTGTTTTTGCAGTTTTTCACTATTTTTAAAAGAAGATACTAATTTTTCTATTACAGATTCTTCTTCTTTAGTAAATTTATATGGATTAGATTTATCTATAGTTGGGAAATAGGAATCTTTTAGCTTATAGTTCTTTCCTTTTATATTTATAGTTCCCTCGTCATAATTTATATTATTTAATAATAATCTATGTTTCATTTCAAACTCAGGTCGTCTACTTATAATTTCACCCTCAAGTTTAAACTGAATTATACTTATAGCTTTATGCATTTTTGCAATCAAAGATTTTTCTTTAGTTGATACATCTTGATCACTTATCTTAGGTATAAATGAATCACAAGAATCATCCTTATAAATCTCCATTGCGAATGTAGCTAATGGAAGTAAATTTATTCCATATATATCCTCAATTATATCTAGATTTGCATATCTAGCCGAAATTCTTAAGGCATTAGCTATACAAGTTTTTTCTCCCGATGCTGCACCCATCCATAATATATCATGATTGCCCCATTGTATATCTACTGAATGGTAATCCATTAATGTATCCATAACTATATCAGGTCTTGGGCCTCTATCATATATATCACCTAATATATGAAGTCTATCCACTACCAATTTTTGTATTACTTTAGATATTGCTATTATAAACTCTTTTGATCTATCCGTTTCTATTATACTTTCTACTATGCTTTTATAATAATTTTGTTTATGGTGACTATCTATATTTTCATGCAATAATTCTTCTATTATATATCTAAAATCTTCTGGTAATAATTTTCTTACCTTTGATCTAGTATACTTACTTGAAGCATATTTGCATAGTTCAATTAATCTATATATATTTATTCTATAAAAATCATCTATATTTTCTTCTTCCTTAATTATTAAATCTAGTTTTTGCTCTGGATAATATACTAGAGTTGCTAAAGCCTTTTTTTCACTTTCTCTCATAGTGCTAGAAAATAATTCTTCTATTTTTCTTTTTATAACACCCGACCCATTTTTTAGTACATGCACAAAAGGTTCATACTCTCCATGTATGTCTGTTATAAAATGCTCTGTACCCTTTGGTAAATTAAGTATTGCCTCTAAATTTATTATTTCTGTACTTGCTTTTGATATGCTAGGATACTGTTTAGCTAACAACTTCAAGTACTTTAACTCACTCTCAACAGTTTTCATGCTTTTACCTCCAACTTATCCAACTTACAACTATATTATATCACATTAATAAAAAGTGTACACTAATCATCTTTTAGTGTACACTTTTTATATTACTTAGTTAGGAAGCATTAGCTCACCTGTATAAATATTTATTTTATGAACACCTATACTATGGTCATGCTCTCCAACATCTTCGGATTCATCTTTCAATACTACATCTACTATATATTCTTCTCCAACTTTCTTTATATCTTCTTTTGATACAGATATATAATCACCATATTCAGCTTCTAGAATTTTAATTGCATATTCCTTAGAAAGAGGATTCACTTTATCTTTATAATTTGATTCACTATAAATATTGCTCTCTACTTTAGATTCTTCTTTCTGTTTACTATTTACTATTGCAGTAAAACCTAATAAAAAAGTTGCTATAACTACTAAAGATATTATTTTTTTATTTTTCATATTGAATTACCTTTCTTTTAGATTTTTAATGTAATTACTTCTTTAATCAGAATGTATTTTTATAAATTTCATTTTATTTTAAAACAAGTCTATAGCTTATACTATTGTATATTAGTCATAAAAACCAAAATTCCTTTATTTTATAAATACGACAATATTCTACCATTCTTTAATATAAATGTATAATCATTTAAATCAATTAATTAATTTAATCTAAATTTTTTAACAAAAAAAGGATGAACTAAAAGTTCATCCTTTAATATATTTACTATAATTTTTATTAGCAGTTTTCAGCTAATCTCTTATAGTTATTGTATCTTTCATTAGCATTTTCCTCAGCTGATGTAAATAACTCGTCAGCTATTTCTGGGAATTGCTTAGCTATTGCAGCATATCTTACTTGACCTAGTAAGAAGTCTCTGAAACTTTCTGTTGGTTCTTTAGAATCTAATGTAAATGGATTCTTACCTTGAACTTTTAGAGTTGGGTTGTATCTGTATAAGTGCCAGTATCCAGCCTTAACAGCTTTTTCTATATTAGCTTGAGCTCTACCCATACCTTCTTTTATACCATGAGATATACATGGAGAATAAGCTATTATTAATGATGGTCCATCATAAGCCTCAGCTTCTAATACTGCCTTCATTAATTGGTTCTTATCTGCACCCATACCTACTTGTGCAACATATACATTTCCGTAACTCATTGCCATCATACCTAAGTCTTTCTTCTTAGATCTCTTACCAGCAGCAGCGAACTTAGCCATTGCAGCAACTGGAGTTGACTTAGAAGCTTGACCTCCTGTATTTGAATATATTTCTGTATCAAATACAAGTACGTTTACATTTTCTCCTGAAGCAAGAACATGATCTAATCCACCGTATCCGATGTCATAAGCCCATCCATCTCCTCCAAGTATCCATTGAGATCTCTTAACTAGGTAATCTTTTCTCTCATCTATTTCTTTTAATAATGGTTTTATTTCTTCGCTTGCGCAACCACAATCATCAGTTAAAACTTTTAATACTTTATCAGATGCCACTTTAGAAGCTTCAGCATCATCTTTACCTTCTAACCATGCAGTGAATGCTTCTTTTGCACAATCACATATCTCCATAGTTAATAAAGTTTCCATATTATCAGCTATTTTGTTTCTCATTTGTTTAACAGCTAACATCATTCCGTATCCATATTCAGCATTGTCCTCAAATAATGAGTTTGCCCAAGATGGACCTTTACCTTCATGGTTAACAGTGTATGGAGTTGATGGTGCAGATCCTCCCCAGATTGAAGAACATCCAGTAGCATTTGCTATCATCATTCTATCCCCAAATAATTGAGTCACTAACTTAATGTATGGAGTTTCTCCACATCCAGCACAAGCTCCTGAGAATTCCATTAATGGCTGTCTAAATTGACTTCCTTTAACTGTATTTGGAGCCATTACATCTACCTTTGGAGATACTTTTTCAGTATCAACTGCAAATGCCCAGTTTTCTACTTCAACTTCTTGAGTATCAAGAGGTTTCATAACTAAAGCTTTTTGCTTAGCTGGACAGATGTCTGCACAGTTTCCGCATCCTGTACAATCCATTGGACTTACTTGCATTCTATATTGTAGTCCTTCTAATCCTTTACCTATTGCTTTCTTAGTATTGAAGTTTTCAGGAGCATTATTTGCTTCTTCTTCATTTACTAATACTGGTCTTATACATGCATGTGGACATACATAAGCACATTGGTTACATTGTATACAGTTGTCTACTATCCATTCAGGAACATTTACTGCTATACCTCTCTTTTCGTATGCAGCTGTACCACATGGGAATGTACCATCTTCTATTCCATTGAATGCACTTACTGGTAAAGAATCTCCTTCTTGTGCGTTCATTGGTCTTAATATATTTTTGATGAATTCTGGCTCATCAGAATCTACTGCCATTTCTAACTCTTCTGCATTTGCCCAGTTAGATGGAGCATCTATTTTAACTAATGCATTCATACCTGCTTCAACAGCATCAAAGTTCATCTTAACAATTTTTTCGCCTTTTTTACCGTAAGCTTTGTTTATAGAATCTTTTAAGTGTTCTACAGCTTGCTCTGTAGGTATTATTTCAGCTAATTTGAAGAATGCAGATTGCATTATCATATTTATTCTTGTTCCAAGACCTATTTCTTGAGCTATCTTAGTAGCATTTACAGTGTAGAAGTTTATTTCTTTTTCAGCTATGAATTTTTTCATTTTTGCTGGTAAGTTAGCTTCTAACTCTTCAGGACTCCATATAGTGTTAAGTACGAATGTACCACCTTTTTTAAGTCCTTTTAGTAAATCATATTGATTAACATATGATTGATTATGACAAGCTATATAATCAGCCTCATCTATTAAATATGTTGATCTTATTGGTTCATCTCCAAATCTTAAGTGAGACATAGTTATACCACCAGATTTCTTAGAGTCATATGCAAAGTAAGCTTGAGCATATTTGTCAGTGTGGTCTCCTATTATTTTTATAGCTTGCTTATTAGCTCCAACAGTACCATCAGAACCTAATCCCCAGAATTTACATCTTATTGTTCCTGGAGTAACAACTTTTATTGTTTCAGATGGAGTTAATGAAGTATTTGTTACATCATCAACTATACCTAATGTAAAGTTATTTCTAGGCTTATCTGCAACTAAGTTGTCAAATACTGTTTTTATTTCAGATGGAGTAACATCTTTTGATCCTAATCCGTATCTTCCACCTATTATCATAGGAGCATTTTCAATTTCATAATATGCAGCACGAACATCTAAGTATAATGGCTCTCCTATTGAACCAGGTTCCTTAGTTCTATCAAGTACACATATTCTCTTTGCAGAAGCAGGTATAGCTTCTAATAAATGCTTAGTTGAGAATGGTCTAAATAAATGAACTTTAACTAAACCGAAGTTTCCGCCTTTAGCATTTACATAATCTATAGTTTCTTCTATTGCTTCTGTAACAGATCCCATAGCTATAACTATGTTTTCTGCATTTTCTGGTCCATAGTAATCGAATAATCCATGTTTTCTTCCAGTTAATTCGCTCATTTGATTCATATACTTTTCAACTATTCCTACTATATCATTGTAGTACTTGTTTGAAGCTTCTCTAGTTTGGAAGTATATATCTGGATTTTGAGCAGTACCACGAGTAACAGGATGGTTTGGAGATAAAGCTTTATTTCTAAATGCTTCAACTGCTTCCATGTTTAATAGTTTTGCATAATCTTCTGTCTCTAATAATTCAACCTTTTGAATTTCATGTGATGTTCTAAATCCATCGAAGAAATGTATAAATGGTAATTTACCTTCTATAGCAGCTAAGTGTGCAACAGGTGCTATATCAGCAACTTCTTGAACTGATCCAGAAGCTAATAATACGCATCCAGTTTGACGAGCACTCATAACGTCTTGATGGTCACCAAATATAGATAATGCTTGAGATGCAAGAGCACGAGCACTTACGTGGAATACTCCTGGAAGTAACTCTCCTGCAACTTTATACATGTTAGGTATCATTAATAATAATCCTTGTGATGCAGTGAATGTTGTAGTTAAAGCACCAGCTTGTAGTGAACCGTGGAATGCTCCAGCAGCCCCTGCTTCTGATTGCATCTCTACAACGCTAACCTTTTGTCCGAATATATTTTTTCTCCCTTGAGCAGCCCATTCGTCAACCACTTCAGCCATGTTTGAAGATGGTGTTATTGGGTATATAGCAGCTACATCTGTAAATGCATAAGCAACATGTGCTGCAGCTGTATTTCCGTCAAGTGTTTTCATAAATTTAGCCATAATGTGTATCCTCCTTATTTATTACTCTTATGTACTCAAATGTTTTAACATAAGCAATGTGTATCGTTAATTCAATGTACATACAAATACATTGTATTCCCCCAATACACAAGTATTACATAATTATAAAATATTACATAATAAACAAAATATTCTATATATTACTAAAATAATCCTTCTTTTTTGTTTATAAAATAATATATTTAATTTTTAATTTTTTTTTATAAATAAATTTTTTATTATTGCATTAGTTATATACCCAACAAATAATAAGTTTAATCACCTAAGCTAAAAAATATGTCATTATTTGTTTTTAATAATCACTTTTACTTATTTGACCACTTACTATTGCTATTGATGCACTAGCTCCTATTCTACTAGCTCCTGCTTCTATAACAGCTATTGCATCCTTTTCACATCTAACTCCACCAGAAGCTTTAACTCCTATATTTTCTCCTACTGTTTCTCTCATTAACTTTATATCTTCAGGAGTAGATCCACCTGTCCCAAATCCAGTTGAAGTCTTAACATAATCAGTTCCTGCCTTAACAGCTAACTCACATGCTATTTTCTTTTCTTCATCTGTTAAATAACAAGTCTCGATTATAACTTTTACTAATGCAGCTTTATTTGCAGCATCTACTACTGCTTTTATATCTCTTTCTACTAATTCGTAGTTTTTATCTTTTAAAGCTCCTATATTTATAACCATATCTACTTCGTCTGCACCTTTAGCTATAGCATCTTTTGTTTCGAATGCTTTAACTTCTGGAGTATTTGCTCCTAAAGGGAAACCTATTACTGTACAAACCTTAACATCACTGCCTTGTAATTCTTTTTTTACAAGTTCTATTTGAGTAGGATTTACACATACTGAGAAAAATCCATATTCTTTTGCTTCGCTACATATTTTCACAACTTCTTCCTTAGTAGCCGTTGCTTTTAATATTGTATGATCTATCATTTTTGCTATTTTATTATTCATTTATGTATTCTCCTTTTTTTACACTAAAGTTTATATTATTCCATAATATGTTATCATATTACGAAAACTATATAAACTTATTTTTTCCTAGAGAATATTTAGCATTCATGATTTTTCATTAGATTTTTTATTTGGGTAATATTTATATTTATATGATAGACCTTGCATATCATTGTAACAAGTAGGCACTTTATTTATATGTAGGATATTTTTTTATATATAGTATACTTTTTGATACTATATATATTTTTGTATACTTTTAATTTGAATTTTATTGTAGTTCAGTAATTTCAATTATCTAGGCTATATTTATATAATTAATATAGTCTATTAGGATTCAAAATGGATTTTATATATGATTAGTTTTGTGTTATAATTAGTAAAATTAAATTTACATATTTTAGAATTTATTGGTTAAATTTTACTTTATAATTTATATTTTGATAAATTTTAATATTCATTGTAAATATAATTATCTATTAAGAGAGGTGCTCATTATGGAAAAAGCTTTAACTTATCATCATAAATGCCATATGAATAATCGTTGTGCCAAATACAACACATGTCCAATGATTTTATTTCATAAATTAGTTTCAGGTAAATGGAAAATTCTAATCCTTTGGTATTTAAGTAGTGGATGTCTTAGGTTTAGCGAAATTAAAAGAAAGTTACCTGATGTGACTCAGAAAATGTTGACTAATCAACTCAGAAGTCTTGAGGAAGATGGGTTAGTTCATAGAGAAGTTTTTCCTGTAATACCTCCAAAAGTGGAATACAGCTTAACTGAAATGGGCGAAAAAATGATTCCCTTGCTAGAACAAATGTATAATTATGGAATAGAATACGGAGAATCTATTAAACATTCTAAATAGTTTTTATTAATTTTTTACTAAAAATGCAAATAAAAATTTTCTTTGCTTCAGTAACTGTGTGTCGTTAACGGCTTCACCCGTTGCTTAAAATATATTTTTTATGTTATTCATAATCTTTATTATCACTAAGTTCTAATTATTATGTATAGATTTTTAGGTATAATAATTTCCTTAAACGTAAAAAAAGCTATCTCCTAATGAGATAGCTTTCTATTATATATAATTATTCAGCTATTAATTCTACTTCTTCACCATTTCTAACACCTGCAGCGTTTCCTTCTTCAACGTCAACGTGCATTTCTAAAGCGAAGTTTGCATTAGCTCTAACTAATACATTTTCAAATACTACAGCTCTTGGTCCGAAAGTTCTAACTTTTACTATTTGCTTATCAGCTACACCGAACTTAGCTGCATCATCAAGGCTCATATGTATATGTCTAGATGCAACTATTACACCTTCTGATAATTCAACTTCTCCAGCTGGTCCTACTAATTTAACACCAGGAGTACCTGCTATATCTCCAGATTCTTTTATTGGAGCTTTAACCCCTAAAGTAAATCCATCTGCTAAAGATATTTCTACTTGTGTATTTGGTCTAGCTGGTCCTAAAACTCTAACACCTTTTATAGTTCCTTTTGGTCCTACTAAATCAACTTTTTCTTCACAAGCATATTGACCTGGTTGAGATAATGGCTTGAAATGAGTTAACTCATGTCCAGCTCCGAATAATGTTTCTATATCAGCTTGACTTAAATGAACGTGTTTATTTGATAATGCTATTGGTAATTTCATGGAAAAAATCCCTCCTAAATTCTTTTTTTGTATACAACATACAATTATACATAATATTCCTAATTAAATCAAATTATTTTGATAAAAATTTAATTTAACGTTCTTTTTCTTACCTGTATCATATTTCTACTTAATATTTGAAAATCCTTTTATACTATTTTGTTAATTATCATTTAAATTTATTCTTTATATAAAAGGTATTTTTAGGTATATTAATTATCCTCATTTTCATCATCTACATATTCTAATATATCCCCAGGTTGGCATTGTAATATATTACATATTTGATTTAAAGTAGAAAATCTAATAGCTTTAGCTTTATTATTTTTTAATATAGAAAGATTGGCCATCGTAATCCCTAATTTTTGAGATAATTCCGTTGAGCTCATCTTCCTTTTTGCCATCATGACATCTAAATTTACTATAATAGCCATTTTTTTCTCCTTATATTGTTTTATCATTTTCATCTTTTATTTCTATTGCCATTTCAAATAACTTGCTCAGAACTACACTTAAAAATCCTATGGCTAATGCTACAAAAGATATTATAACAGATGGTACCAGAGTTAATGCGTAAAAATACATATCAAATAAGTAATATAATCCAAATTGAACTACATTAAAAATTAAAACTTCACTAAAGGCACACATTGATATTTTTTTCAAATATAAAGGTATATTAGTTGAAAATGGATCTTTTTTAGCTATTAAACCACATAGTTTCTTTAAATAAATTAAAGCTATTAAATATGGTATTGCACATATATATATACCTATAGATATATTAATTGGCATTTTACTACCAACTACTCCATATGCACTTTTCAATATGGCTGTTATTCCTAATGGAGTAAATAAAAGCAGTATAATAGTTAGTGCAATCCCGATTAAAACAATTTTGTCTAAAATATTTTCAGCATACTTTTTATTCATTTTAACTACCTCTTTTTCTAATTTTAAATATAAAATTTTTAATTTTTTAATAATTAATATTAATTTGTATAGTTTTTAACATAAATACAATATTAATTTTATAAGTGTATTTTATCACTTATTTTTTTGTTTAGCAATATTTTTTTATTGTTTTTCAATAAAAAATATATTTTTATTAGCATTTCATATCAGCTATATATTAGGTAGTTTTGCACAAAAATTAGCCATACTTTAATTAAACATTAAAATATGACTAATTTTCACCGTTATTTTGACAGTTGTTTTAATAAATCAAAATATCCAGGGAATGATACATTTACACAATCTTCATCATCTAATTTCACATATCCATCACTAATTAATTCAGCAATAGAAAATGCCATAGCAATCCTATGATCTTTAAAAGTTTCTATATTAGCTCCTTTTAACTTAGTCTTTCCTTTTATAACCATTCCATCTTCAAGCTCTTCTATATCAGCACCCATTAGCTTCAAATTATCTACCATTACTTTTATTCTGTTACTTTCTTTGACTTTTAATTCTTTGGCATCTTTAATAATTGTAGTTCCTTCAGCTTGTGTCGCTAAAATGGATATTACCGGTATTTCATCAATAAGTCTTGGAATTATATCTTTATCAATTATAGTTGATGTTAAATTTGGACTATATCTGACTAATAAATCTCCTACTAGCTCTCCACTAACAAATCGTTCATTTAATATTTCTATATTTCCATTCATATTTTTTACTACGTCTAGTATCCCAGTTCTTGTTTTATTTAATCCTACATTTTTTATAATAACCTCTGAACCTTCACTTATTAAAGCTCCTACTATTATAAATGCGGCTGAAGATATATCACCTGCTACATTTATATCTTGGCTAAACAATTCATTAACTGGATTTATAGTTATACTTAAATCTTCTACTGATATATCAGCGCCAAAAGACTTAAGCATTATTTCTGTATGATTTCTGCTTTTTACTTTTTCATGAATAATACTTTTGCCATCAGCATAAAGACTTGCAAGTATTAATGCTGATTTAACTTGAGCTGAAGCTACTTGCATTTTATAATCTATGGCTTTTAAGTTACCACCATATATCGTTATAGGCGTATAGTTGGCATCATCATTTCCTTCAATATTACACCCCATAAGCCTAAGTGGATCGGTTACTCTTTTCATAGGTCTTTTAGCTATAGATTCATCTCCTACTAAAGTAGCTTCAAAGTTATTACCTGCTAATATTCCGCTTATTAACCTTATAGTAGTTCCTGAATTTCCTACATCTAATATATCACTTGGCTTCTTTAATCCATACAGACCATTTCCTTTTACAAATACATCTTTGTCATTTATTTCTATTTCTACGCCCATTTTTCTAAAACAATCTATAGTACTTAAACAATCTTGACCCATTAAAAAATTACTAATTTTGTTTTTTCCTTTTGATATTGATGAGAACATTATAGCTCTATGAGATATAGATTTATCTCCTATAAGTTCAAAACTCCCTCTAAGCATTATGACACTCCCTTATTACGTTTAGTATTTTACATTCTTCTATATCATTAACTACTTCCACTTTACCTAAATCTGTAGGAAGTATTAAATTAATTTTTCCAAAACTATTTTTTTTGTCACTCTTCATTAGTTCTAGTATATCTTTTGCTAAAAAGCTTTCATCTTCAGGGATTATAAACCCTAGTGGAAGGTTATAGACATTTGATACTTCTATGAATTTTTTGTAATAGTTTTCATCTATTAATCCATCATTAATAGATAATTTAAATGCCATATTCATTCCAATATTAACTGCTTCTCCATGACTTATTTTACAAAGCTTTTCTACTCCATGACCAAAAGTGTGACCGAAGTTTAGTATTCTTCTAAGCCCACATTCTTTTTCATCTTTTTCTACTACTTCAGCTTTTATACTTGCACATTTTTTTACTATATTGTATAAATATTTTTCATCTCTACTTATTATAAATTTATGATTATCAATTAAATAATCTAAAAAATCATAATCATAAATTAAAGCGTACTTTATTACTTCAGCCATTCCACTTATAAATTCCTGCTGTGGTAAAGTTTTTAGTGAAGATATATTTATATATGTAAACTTAGGTTGATAAAATGATCCTATTATATTTTTTGCATTTCCTAAATTGATTCCTGTTTTACCACCTATAGATGAATCAACTTGCGCTAATAAACTTGTAGGAGCCTGTACAACATCTATACCTCTCATGTAAGTTGATGCGATAAATCCAGCTAAATCTCCCACAACTCCACCACCAAGAGCTATAATTAATGATTTTCTAGTTAATCCTATTTTTAAGCAATGATTCATTATATCTTCATATACTTTTAAGGATTTAGATTCTTCACCTGGTTTTACAACATATTCATGAATGTATTTTGTATTTATAGATTTAACAAGTTTATCAGCTTGCTTAATATATAAATTTGAATCAGTTATTATTAAAACTTTATCATATACTTTACATATATCTAAGTCATTTAATTTTACATCTTTATTGAAATAACAAACTGCGTCTTTAAAAGATGTAAAGTCATTATCTATTACGATATTACAAACTGAATTTATTATTTTTTCCATCCTCTTTCACCTAGCCTTTTTATATATGAGTTATAATTAGAATTTATATCTCGTAAATTATCGCCCCCAACTTTATCTAAAAAGTACTTACAAATAACAAATGCGACTACATTTTCACAAACAATACTACATGCTGGAACTGCACAATTATCAGATCTTTCTATACTTGCAGTATAGCTTTTTAATGTATTTACATCTATTGAATTTAATGGTTTATATAGTGTAGGTATTGGTTTCATAGCACATCTAATTATTATTTCATCCCCAGTTGTCATTCCACCTTCTATTCCACCAAGTCTGTTTGTAGCTCTTTTTATACCCGTATTTTCATTGTAATAAATTTCATCCATAACTTTTGATCCTACACTTTTAGATACATCAAATCCAATACCTATTTCTACACCCTTAATAGCCTGAGTACCCATAAGATGCATCGCTAGCTCTCCATCAATTTTCTTATCAAACTGGGTATATGAGCCTAAACCTGGAATAACATTTTTTACCCTTATTTCTATAATTCCACCTAAAGTATCTCCATCTTTTTTTACATTATCAATTTCTTTTATAATTTTTTCTTCTAAACTTTTATTTACGCATCTAACTTCACTATTGTCTACATGTTTTTTTATATACTCAAAATCATATATATTGTCATCACTTATACTTCCTATTTGTACAACATGAGATATAAATTCTATACCAAAGTTTTTAAGAATTTGTTTACAAATAGCCCCAACTGCTACTCTACTTGCTGTTTCTCTTGCACTAGATCTCTCTAAAACATTTCTAGCATCTTCGAAATCGTACTTCAAGCAACCAACTAAGTCTGCATGACCTGGTCTTACATTACTTACTTTTTTACTTTCTAAATCTATATCTTCCATTGGATTCATATATTTAGACCAATTTTCATAATCTTTATTTTTTACTTCTATAGATATTGGTCCACCTAGTGTTTTCTTCCCTCTTACGCCTCCTAATATATTTATTTTATCTTGTTCTATTTTCATCCTAGCCCCTCGGCCATATCCACCTTGTCTTTTTTTAAGTTCATTGTTTATTTCATCTATATCAAGTTCAATATTAGCTGGAACTCCGTCTAATATTGATATTAAACTTTGTCCATGTGATTCTCCACTAGTCAGATATCTTAACATATTACCTCCCATTTTTTTGTTTTATTATGTAAAAAGTCGCTTAGATCACGTCTTCAACGACTTTGTCCGTTAATTAAAAATATATTTTTTATTTTTACAACGGTATTGGCATAACTATAATTCATAGATTATTAATAGTTTCTGATGTATTATAGTGTACTTAAGCTTAAAAAAGCTGAATTATAACTTTCCTCATACTACTAATTCTAAATTCTTAGCTATCCATAATTAAATGTATAGCAGTTTAGGATTACAATAGGAAGAAATTATATTCAGCTTAAATAAAATTGATTAAATATAAAACTATTCTGAAACAGTATCATTTATATCTTTTATATAATGTTTTAAGTTTTGTCTTAGTTTTTTTCTAAATTCTATATTTTCTTCATATTCTACTTTGTCAGTATTATTTAAATGCAGATTATAAAGTAACTTATTATTTACACTTTTAAAAAAGAAATCCATCACTGTTTGGCCACCCATAAATTGAGTCTCATAATTTTGAGATCCTCCTACAGCTATATACATTCCTATACGCCTTTTATTTCTATCTATGGATGGTTTATTTAATACATATTTACTTGCATATATAGCTTGTGTTCTATCAACTACTGTCTTTAACTTTGCAGAAATACAATCAAAATGTACTGGACTGACAATTATAACACCTTTTGCTTTATCAAACATTTCATACATAGGTGTCATATCATCTTTTATTCTACAGTATCCTGTTTTATCACAAAATCCACAAGCAGTACAATAATCTATGTTCATATCATATATATTAAATATTTGACTTGTTAAATTATTTTCTATTAATACATTATTTACTTCATTAGCAATTTTAAAACAATTTTTATTTTTTCTAGGACTTCCATTTATTATTAAAATCTCTGGATGCATACATTATCCCCCTTATTTATCTTTTAGCATAACTACTAGTATATCATCATCATAACTATCCTTACCTGCAAATTCTTTTAACTCTACCTTTAAATTATCTATTACATGTTCTGGTTTAAGGTTAAAGTTTTCTTTTAAGAAACCTTCTAGTCTAGATGTCCCATACTCTTCTTTCGTTGTATTCTTTATTTCTAATACCCCATCTGTATACATACATATCATAGGATATTTATTTATTTCAAAAGTATTGTTGTCATACTCAGCATCATCCATTATCCCTATTGGAATTCCTTTTTTACATTCAATATCTCTACATACCACTCCATTTTCCTCTATTATTATAGGACTGTAATGACCAGCATTAGAAACACTCATAACATTTTTTACAGTATTAACCTTACTTATTAAACAAGTTGTAAATACACCCATTTTATCAAATTCATCATAAAGCATACTATTTAAGTTAGTCATTATTTCTCCTGGAGTTTCGTATTGATTGCAAAGTACTTTAAAAGCCCCTTTTATCATTGCTACTACATAATTTGATACCATACCATGTCCCATAACATCTGCTACTATATAAAATATGTTTTCTTCATCAACTCTCATAGCATAGTAGAAGTCCCCACCAACTACTCTTGCAGGTCTATGATAATAAGTTAATTCTTTTTGTTCATTACAGTCTAACTGACTTTTATCCATTATAAGTTTTTGCTGTTGACTTAGTATATTAAGCTCATTAGCTAATACTCTATGCTTTACTTCTTCTGCATTGTATTGATAAAGTTTCATTCCAACAGCAACCTGCTTAGCTAAGATACTTAATATATTTAAATCATCATTAGTATAATTTCGGCTATTAGCACATACTATACATCCGATTATTTCATTTTTATCTTTTAATTTGTAATAAATATAACTTTCTATTTTACTACCATCTTTACAGTTTACTCCAACATTATTACTATAAGCTCCCATTGCTTCTTGAGATAAAATACTTTCAACTATAGGGTATACATTTATTTTATTCTTATCTTCTGTGTTATAGTAATTAAATACCTTGTTTCGATATTCTTGCTCATTTATTATTATTATAGCTTCTTTACTGTTTGTTATATTACAGGCCTGTTTACTTAAATGTTCTAAGAATCCATTTATATTTTTATTTAAGTATAGCTTTCTAGTCGCTTCATTTATAGAAGATATTGCACCTCTAAGTTTATGTACAAGCAATTGAGTATTATTGTTTTTTGTAGTTATTTCTATAGATAAACTTATCAAAGATGCTACTGATGATATAAAGTCTATATCTTGATCTGTAATAAAATCATTAGCCGTTAAAAAGCATGTCATAAATCCTACTACTGCATCATTTATTATAAAAGGAAATACAATACGGCCTATATATCCTTCTGCTTTAGCTAACTCTCTTTCTTCTTTTGCTCTTTCATCCTCAAATATGTTTTTTATATAAATTATCTTCTTTGTTTTAACTGCTTCATGAACATATCTTGGATATTCACTAAAGTCTATTTTAACCCCTCTTGGGCTATTCATTGGAAATACTTGTGGTATATATTCTAAAGTTTCCGAACACACTAAATAGGCATGTTGGTAGTTATTTTTATAAAATAAGTTAACACATGCCTTGGCTGGATGTACCACTTCAAGCATCTTCTCTACGATTCTATCTTTTATGCTAAAAAAATCTGTTGATTGAGTTACCATAGCAGATATATCTACTAAATTTTTCATCTTGCTAACATCATTATTAGAGTTACCCATATCAGCACACCCCCTAGTTTTATTAGTCTATTTTATATTACTATATATATCTTTTATAGTAAATACAAAAACTACTATAAAACTAAGTATTATAGCTATATTAAAACCAGTTATTAGCCCTATTAAAAGTAGTGTTATCAATACATTTATACCAGCTCTACTTTTTTGGCTGTCTATATTTATTTTAGGTAATTCAATATTATTTTTGACATTTTCTATACTTTCTTTTATCTGTTTTTCAAGTTTTATTTTATATATCAGATAAGCTATTTCTATAAAAAACATTCCTATGCCAAAGACTAAGTTAATATTAAAAGCTAAAATAAGCAATATAATTGAAAACATTAATTTTATGCATTTAAAAAATAAGCTATCTATTTTTAATGTTATGTTTCTAATTTCCTTACATTCATCTCTTAATCTATAATCACTAGATGGCATTCCTTTCATCTTCGTTTTTACTATTTCTGAATAAAATAACTTAATTATACCATTTATCATTAAAAATCACTCCTTTTACATATATTTGTAATTTTTACAATTATAATATTTTTTATACTTGTCAATAATAAAAATATTAAGTATTTTAAGTTCATAAACAAAAGGAGTGTTTTACATGCAGATTGAACAACTTGATCTTGAAACACGTAGTAAAATTTATAGTTATACAAAGAAAGTTCTTAGAAAATATCAAAAAGGAATTATAACAGGAAAACTTACAGCTGATAAATTTGCAGATAATATATTATCAAATGGATCAATAAATGATATTTTAGATGAGCAAACTTTATGTGAAGAAGATTTTAAAACATCTTACATAGACTATATACAAACCTTAATACACATACAAAACGAAAATTTATCAAACAGTAAAAAAAGAAAAAACAAAACTGTACCTGATAAGCCAACTATTACCCAAAAAATTCAACTAAAAAAACTATTAGAATCTACTGGATATTCTTTGTCAATACCATTTGAATATCTAACTGCTGATGATGTTGATAATATTATTAAATACGTAGGAACAGGCTTTATAGATTTAGGTAATGAAAGAATTTTCAATTATGTAAGTAAGTCTACGATTAGTTGATATGCAATAAGTGTTTCAAAACTATTTAAATATATTCTACTTAAGAGTTATACTTATTTAACTCTATTTTAATTAAATTAAAATTTAATAAACATAAAAAAGAGTATTTCTTAAAATTATATTTAGAAATACTCTTTTTATATATATTTATTATCCTAGTGCTTTTTCTAATTTTGATAGATGTTGTATTGGATAATATCTTAGTAGCTCTTTAAACTCGCTTACACTTAATCCTTCTGTAGTTGTATAAATGTGAATTTTTTCATCTAAATCCGCATTTATAAATTTTGTTTTTATTTCTTCAAAGTTTACAGTAGACATATGTACCACTCCTTATGTAATATATTTCTCATTTATTTTATCCATATAAACAGATTTTATCCAACGATAAATATTTTAATTCAATTAATTATATTTTAATTTTAATAATTTTAATATTTAGCATCTACTTAAACACAATAAAAGGAGCTAACTATTAGTTAGCTCCTTTTGTTATGTTTAAACATATAATTAATCTATTTATTATTGTTGTTTCCCAGCCATTTGTTGTTCAGCCATTTCAACTAATTTTTTAGTCATGTATCCACCAACATATCCATTTTCTCTAGCTGTTAAGTTTCCTTTGTCCATTTGTTGGTAGTTAGACATACCTAATTCATTAGCTATTTCTAATTTCATTTGATTTAATGCTTGTTTAGCTTGTGGTACTGCTTTTTGATTATTATTGTTGTTTGACATTGTTGATTACCTCTTTTCTAATGTATTTTGTTTCTTGATAGTATTATATGAATTTATCATTTTTTAATCCGAGGTAACTTTTTCCTTACTTACTAAATACCAACTAACAATAATATCCTGCTAAATATCCTGTTGAAAACGCAATCTGAAGATTAAATCCGCCTGTATATGCATCCACATCTATAACTTCTCCTGCAAAAAATAAACCTTCAACTAACTTAGATTCCATTGTACTTGCATTTATTTCACTTACTTTTATCCCTCCAGAAGTTATAATAGCCTCTTCTATAGGTCTATATCTTTTTAATGTAAAAGTTAAGCTTTTAAGTAATTTAACTAGATTCTTTCTTTGCTCTCTAGATATTTGATGTACTACGGTATCTGGATCTATATCACTTAGTTTTATTATTATAGGTATTATTTTTTTTGGTAATAAATCATCTAATGCTTTTTCAAATTTTTTATTAGTATACTTTTGGAAATCCTTTTGAATTCTTTTATCTAATTTTTCCTCATCTAATGCAGGTTTTAAATCTATAACTATTTTATAGTTTTCCTTAGTAGTATCTTTCATTCTACAACTAGCTGACTTAATAACTGGCCCATCTAATCCATACTTTGTAAATTCTAACTCACCAAAATCATCATAAACTTTTTTGTTTTTGCTATTATATACTGAAATTGATATGTTTCTAAGAGCTAATTTTTCTAAATCTGATACATAATTTTCTTGTACTTCCATTCCTATTAAAGAAGGTTTTATATCTGTAACAGTATGCCCTAAAGTTTTAGCAAACTTATATCCATCACCAGTTGAACCCGTAAGAGGATAGCTTAATCCTCCTGTAGCTACTATTACAGAATCACACTTTATTTCCTTTTTATTATTAAGTATGACTTTTTCAACCTTATTGTCCTTAGATACTATTTTATCTACTTTTGTATTTAAAAGTAATTTAACTTTTTTATTATTAATTTGCTTTTCTAGAGCATTTGCTATGTCATGAGCTTTATCACTTTCTGGAAACACTCTTTTTCCTCTTTCTGTCTTCGTTTTAACACCCAAACTATTAAACATTTCTATAACATTAGTATTAGTAAAAGTGTAAAAAGCACTATATAAAAATTTACCATTTTTAGGTACATTTTCTATTAATTCTTCTATTTCACAATCATTAGTTATATTGCATCTACCTTTTCCAGTAATCAATATTTTTCGCCCTACTCTATGATTCTTTTCAACCAATACTACATCTAGTCCTCTATCTGCTGCTACAGATGCAGCCATCATGCCAGCTGCACCAGCTCCTATTATAACTACTTTTTTCAAACTTACACCTCTTTATTTTCTGTTTATTAATCTAAATTTAATAGCTGGAACATAAATGGAACTCCTGCCATTGCATAAAAAACTACTACCGTATATCTTATATAATTAAATATTACATCATTAGGTAAAATGTACTTTAATCCAAAATAGACTAATCCTAATGTTATTAATCCTATTAAAAATCTTGTTATATCTCTTTTTATTTTATCTGATTTATGTGTATTTAATTTTATATTTTTACTAAACTGTATCTTTCCTTTAGGTATATAATCTGTTTTAAATTGTATAAATTTATCTTCTACTATATATCCTAAAACATATCCTGTTAAAAGCCCAAATATTTTTATGTATTCATTACTATTTACTATAAATATACTTAATATAAATACAACCAATAATATTATTAATATCCAATATTTCTTAGTGCTGTCAACATAGTCAAATATTTTACATAATAATATTGTAAATATTACCCCTAGTATCCATCCAAAAAGAACATCTATAGGCCAATGAACAGCTAGGTAAATTCTAGATATACCAACACCTAAAATAACTATTATAGATAATATAGTCAACCATGATTTTTTAAATATTATAGCCAAACTAGTCCAAAATGTTGTGGCTGTTTGAGTATGACCGCTAGGAAAGGAATACCCTGTAGCTGTAGATACTCTCATAGAATCTATACCTTTTATCCCTATTGGCCTTGGGGCTCTAAAAAATTCTTTAACACCTGTATTTAAGGTAATATTACCTACTAATGTAAATAACATTTTTTGTCCGTATTTTTTATTTAAACACCAATACATATAAGCTGTAAAACCTATAATCACTGGTACTTCAGTGCTTATTGTAAAAATTAAAAATATTGAATTTAGTAAAGGAGATCTTATCTCTTGAAAAAATTGTAATATACTTAATTGAATATCCATTTTAATACCCTCCTGATTAGTTATCCCTTTAGTCATTATACATAATTATTTCATATTTATATACACTTGACTATATAATTTTCCAATCATTATTATATTTTACTGTTTTTCTATAATTATCCTATCAATAAAATATATTACAAATAAGTATAAATAAAAAGTCTCTAAATCATAAATAATGAATTAGAGACTTTTTATTTATACTTCTGAAACCACTCCTATATAAGGTAGATTTCTATATTTTTCAGCATAATCAATTCCATATCCTACTATAAATTTATCTTCTATAACAAACCCTACATAATCAACTGGTATATCAGCTTTTCTTCTTTGTGGCTTATCTAATAAAGTACATAATTTTAATGATTTTGGATTTCTTGTTTCTAATGCTGCAACTAAATTACTTAATGTTAAACCTGAATCTATTATATCTTCTACTATTAATACATTTTTACCTTCTATATTAACATCTAAGTCTTTTAATATTTTTACAACTCCAGAACTCTCAGTTGAACTTCCATAACTAGAAACACTCATAAAATCTATATTAACATCTAAGTTTATTTTTCTTATTAAATCAGAAACAAACACACTCGCTCCTTTTAATATTCCTACTACTAAAAGTTCTTCTCCTTTGAAGTCATTCTCTATTTGCTTAGCTAATTCACTTACTTTCTCGGCTAATTGTTCTTCAGATATCATTACTTCTGTAACTTTGAACATATTATTCCTCCTAAATTTACGTATATTATTATACCCATAGTATAACATATATCTATTAATATTAGAATATTTTTATTTAATTTTTAATAATAATTCGTAATATGTATTTTAATCGTATATATACATCTATATTTTATCCTAATTTTTATAAAAAATTCACTGCTTAAACCGTCAGGTGAATGATACACTTCATTACGCTAGCAACTTCGTTTGTTGTTTGGCAATATCATCAAATCTATAATTTGTAGATTCTGTATTTAGATGATAATTTATAAGTTTATTATGCTAAGTTTAATCATTAACTCCCTATTATATTGTATTTATATTATAATGAAGATGTATAAACTAATTAGGAGGTACTTTATGAGTGTAAATCATGGAGCTAATTTATATGACTTATCTAAAAAATATGGTTTTTCAAAAGATGATTTTTTAGATTTTAGTTCTAATATAAATCCTTTTGGAGCGTCTCAGCTTGCAAAAGAAAATATAATAAATAATATAAACCAAGTATCTATATATCCAGATCCTAGCTACGTAAATTTAAAGGCTTCTATTTCTGGATACTGTAATTGTTCTACAGAAAACATAGTTCTAGGGAGTGGTGCTACTGAGCTAATTTCTTCATTTATAGAAACTATAAATCCAAAGAAAGCGTTACTTCTTTCACCTGCTTATTCTGAATATGAAAAAGAATTAAAGAAAGCTGGTTGTGTAATAGAAAAATATTATTCGAAGTCTGAAAACAATTTCAAAATAGAAGTTAGTAAATTAATTGAAACTATAAATAGCAATAAATACGATTTGGTAATTATATGTAATCCAAATAATCCAACAGGATTTGCTTTTAATTGCAATGAAATCTCACTATTATTAAAATCAATTTCTTCATTTGTAATGATTGATGAAACATACATAGAATTTACTAATACTACAGAATTTTCTTCTACTAACCTAGTTGATAATTTCAGTAATTTATTTGTAATAAGAGGAACTTCTAAGTTCTTTTCTACACCAGGAATAAGACTAGGATATGGTCTTATATCTAACTCTAAAATTAGAGATAATATTAACTCTCATTTAGACTTATGGAATGTAAATATTTTTGCTTCTTTAATGGGAGAAGTAATGTTTAAGGACTTAAATTTTATAAATAATACAATTGATGTTATGACTAATCAAAGAAATTTATTAATAAATGAACTTAGTAAATTTAAGAATTTAAATGTTTATGATAGTCAGGGCAATTTTATTTTATGCCAAATAAAAACTAAAAATATAACGGCTAATGAACTTAGAGAAAAATTAATACCTAATAGAATAATAATTAGAGATTGTTCTTCTTTTGATGGATTAGATGAGTACTTCTTTAGAGTATGTATTTTAAAACCAGAAGATAACTTACTTCTTTTAGATAAATTAAACGAAATTTTAAATTAAATATAAAGATTATAATAAATAGCATACATATTTTTTCTAGGACATGTATGCTATATTTTTTAATACTTATATAAATTTTAAAATAATTTACTTTAATATAAAGCTATCTATAAGGGACTTTAACATTTGTGCTTGCCCACTTAATTCTTCACTAGCAGCTGCACTTTCTTCAGATGTAGCTGAATTAGTTTGTACTACAGCTGATATTTGATCTACTCCTAATGTAACTTGAGATATTGCATTAGCTTGCTCTTCAGAGGCTGTAGCTATTTTATCAACTAAAGTTATAGTTTGATTTGTTTTTTCAATTATTCTTTCTAATGACTTAGCTGTATTTGCTAAAATTTCAGTTCCATTATCTACAGCTGTTATTGAATTTTCAATAAGTAGCGCTGTATTTTTAGCAGCTTCAGCCGACTTAGCAGCTAAATTTCTTACTTCATCAGCAACAACTGCAAATCCCTTACCAGCAGACCCAGCTCTTGCTGCTTCTACCGCAGCATTTAATGCTAATATATTTGTTTGGAATGCGATATCATCTATAGTTTTTATTATTCTACCTATTTCGTTAGACGTAAATGCAATTTCATTCATAGCGCTAATCATCTGTTTCATTTGATTATTTCCATCTTCAACTTCTTGACCAGAACTTAAAGTTAACTCATTAGCTTCTTTAGCATTGCTTGCTGTAGTTTTTATTTTTTCCGATATATCAGCTATTGTTGCAGATAGCTCTTCTATAGAACTAGCTTGCTCTGTAGCCCCTTGCGATAACATTTGTGATCCACTTGCTACTTGTTCAGAAGCAGCTTCAACTTCTTCTGATGCTGAATTTATTTGAGACATAGTCTCACTTAGATCAGAGGTTATCTTGTTTATAGAATTTCTAATATTTTCGAAAACACCGACATACTCTACTTCTGTTTCAACATTAAAATTACCCGCTGAAACCTCATCTAAAACACGAACTGAATCTTTTATAACTAAATTAATTCTATCACTCATTTGACGAATACTATCTGATAAAATACCTAATTCATCTGCTGATTCATAATTGACTTCTATATCAAAATCTCCCTCTGCCATCTTATTAGCAGCTACTTCTATCTCCTCAATTGGATTTTTTAAAAGATTTGTTATATATACTGCTATAAATAAACCAATTGCTATTGTTGCTATTCCTAAAATTATTGCTATAAGAACGACATTTTTTACAGTATTCTTTATATCTTTATGAAAATTTTCTCCATCCATTCTAGAGTTATCATAAAGAGCTATCGATGCTTTTGAACTTTCATCAAAAATAGCCTTATAAGATGGTGAGTTTAGGTTAGATTTAGCTCCTTCTAAGTTTCCACTCTCTAAAAATGAGTAAGTTATATTAGCCTGCTCCTTTAATTTATTTACTGCATTTTCCATTGCATCTACATGACTTTTATCTCCTACATAATTTTTACGAACTATATCAAGTCTTTCGTATGCACTATCTAAATTTTTTAAAACTTCATCTTTATATTCTATACTACCTTCTGAAAGTACCTCACTTACAAGACACCTACCAATTGAGTTTACTTCTCTACGTACTCCCATAGCTTCACTTGTTACTTCATAAGGCCCACTAAATATTTCATCAGTTAGAGTTCCTAAATGTATCAGCTTTAATACGGTATAAGAAATAGTAAATATTGAAACTAATAATACTAATATAAAAGATAACCTTAGCTTCCTTCCAATTTTTAAGTTTTTCATATATCTCCTCCTATTAATTTATAATATAAATGCATCGTTACACATAAACTTTGCATAAATAACTTCTATATTATAGCTAGATCATATTTTAAATTATATTTTCAAATTAAATTTTAAGAATACTATGCACTTATATATATACGTAATAAAGCAATATTTCTTTAGTTTCTACAAAAAAAAGACTAATCTCTAAATTGAGATTAGTCTTTTGAATTTCAATATGACTCGACTGATTAAGCCGCTTTCGAAGATTTCTTATTCATCTTATTGTTTATGTGATCTACAACTGCTGCTATGGCATTATCTCCTGATACGTTAGCGGCAGTCCCAAAACTATCTTGAGTTAAGTATAATGCTATCATTAAACTTGCTAAACCACCATCTGAAGGTATACCTATCATTGGTAAGAATGGTAGTGCACTCATTATTGCCCCTCCTGGAGCTCCTGGTGCTGCAACCATTGCTATTCCTAACATTAATATGAATGGGAACATTGTTCCAAAACTATGATCCATATTATTCATCATAAGTACTGCTACAGCAAATGATGTAACTGAAATTATACTTCCTGATAAGTGAATTGTTGCACATAAAGGTACACAGAATTCTCTTATTTCTTTACTTACACCATTGTTTTTAGCACATTCAACGTTAACTGGTATAGTAGCTGCTGAAGATTGAGTACCTACAGCTGTTAAATAACCAGGTACTTGATTCTTTAACATTTTGAAAGGATTCTTTCCTGTATAAGCACCTGCTGCTGTAAATTGTATTACAAGATAGATTAAATGTAATGGTATTACTACGAAGAATACTTTCCAGAATACACCTAATATATTCCAAACTTGTCCTGCTGCTGTGATATTTGCAAATGTACCTGCTATATATAATGGTAATAAAGGTATAATTACTGTTGATAATACTTTTGTAACTATTTCTTGGAATTCCTGGAATATATTATGTAAAGTTTGCCCTTTTCCATTATTTCTAAGAGCAGATATTCCTAGACCCATTGTAAATGCAAACACTATTGCTGCTGTTACATCTACCATTGGTTCTAGTGGTATTGTAAAGTATGGTGATAACATTCCTGCTTCAGGATCCCCTATTTGTGCTGCAACCCCTGCATCTATAAAAGATGGGAATATTATTGATGCTACTAAAAATGCCATAGTTCCTGCTATAATTGTTGAACCATAAGCAATTCCTGTTGTTATCCCTAATAACTTACCAGCCCCTGTAGCTAAATCAGCTATACCAGCTGTAACAAATCCTATTATTATAAATGGTATAACGAATTTTAAGAAGGCTGAGAATAAAGTACTTGCAGTTACCAGAATTTTTGTTATAGCTTCTGGTGCATAACTACCGATTAAAATACCGACTATGATACCCATAATTAACTTAGGAACTAATCCTATTTTCTTCATGAAACTTCCCCCTTATGTTGTTATTTGTCTTTCATAGTCTATATTAAAGCATTTTCCGCCATTCGTCAACGTTTTCCTTCCATTTTCCTCCTTTAAGGTTAATTTTTTGTCATTTTAGTTATTTTTTTTTAACACATTTTTAATCTAATTTTAATATTCAGAATTTTCTTTTTTATGATTTTTTTGTCGAATTTTATTATATTTTTTGTTTTTTTAATAAAAAAAGAGCAGTTTTATTTTATTACTGCTCTTTTTCATCTTTTACACTAAATTTAACACCCTTTATGATATTAGGGTTATTTTCTTCTTTTATTATTTTTTTATATTTCTCAACTTCTTCATTTATTATTCCTAAGCACCATATAAATACAAATATATCATCTACTAATCCAAATACTCCTGTTATAATTTCAGGTATCAAATCTATTCCTGATATCATATATAAAAGAGCTACACCAAAAGCAAATATAACTTTAAATTTGGATATTATACTAACTCTTCTATCAGTTATAAAGTCAGGAATTTTAAATACATTTACGATAAAAAGTAATCCAAATTTAGATTTTCTAAATCTCACTAAAACTTTTTTTAATTGGTCTAATAATATATCTATTACTTTTATAATTTTATTCATATACCACCTCATAAAAGTTTAATTTAATACTTATTATAACCTATATGAAGCTTTCAATAAATATATTATAATAAATGAATTCCAGCTTCTTTACATTCTTTAACCATCTCATTAGGCCAGATTCCAACTTGAACTTCACCAATATGAGCTTTATTTAAGAAGTACATGCATATTCTTGATTGCCCAATACCTCCACCTATAGTATAAGGAAGCTTTCCTTCTAATAAGGCCTTGTGATAATCCAACTCTCTTCTTTCATTACATCCCGACATTTTTAATTGCTTATCTAAACTTTTTTCATCTACTCTTATTCCCATAGAAGATAACTCTAGAGCATTATCTAAAACAGGGTTGTAGAAAAGTATATCTCCATTTAATTCCCAATCATCATAATCAGGACTTCTTCCATCATGTTTCTCTCCAGTAGTTAATACCTTTCCTATTTGCATTAAAAATACTGCACCTTTTTCTTTTACTACCTTATTTTCTCTTTCTTTTGGAGTTAATCCTGGATACATATCTAGTAATTCTTGTGATGTTACAAAAGCTATTTTTTCAGGTAATACTTTCTTTATTTCTGGATATATACTGCATACATGATTTTCTGTTGCTTTAAATACATCATAAATTTTTTCTACAACTTCTTTTAATGTTTGCATGTTTCTTTCTTCTTTATTTATTATAAGCTCCCAATCCCATTGGTCTACATATATAGAATGTATATTGTCTAACTCTTCATCTTTTCTTATAGCATTCATATCAGTGTATATCCCTTTGCCAACTGGGAATCCATATTTTTTAAGAGCCATTCTTTTCCATTTAGCTAAAGATTGTACTATTTCAGCTTTCTTACCCATATCAGGAACCTCAAAGCTAACAGCTTTTTCTATTCCATTTAAATCATCATTAGTTCCTGTTTCCGGTAATACAAATAATGGTGACGATACTCTTGTTAATCTTAATGATTCACCTAATTTATTTTCAAAGAAATCTTTTAAATCCTTTATCGCTTCTTGAGTTTGTATAACTCCTAAACTTGTTTTATATTGTTCTGGTATTATTAAGCACATATTTTATACTCTCCTTATTTTTTATAATTTGAGTATGACGTCATACATTTACTAAATTTAGACTTGGCCTTAGTCTTTTTTAAATATAAAAAAACCTTTCGTCTCTATATAAAAATATAGGGACGAAAGGTTTAACTTCCGCGGTGCCACCCTGGTTAGCTTAAAAAATAAGCTCCACTTATAACGCAGCGAGATTTACTCTCAGTGCATTCCAATTTGATAACGGTTTGGTTCCGACTAAGCCTACTTTAATAAATTTCGGTTAGTAACTCCAGGATGTTCTTCAATATAGACTTCGTATTGGACTCTCACTACCACCAACTCGCTGGGACTACATTACTATATTTACTCTTCCTTTCACAGTCTTTAAAACTTCTTTGTGATTTTATATAATAATAATCTACTTGATTTTATATGTCAAATTATTTTTGACATTTTCAAAAAAAACATATTTTTTTTAGTTATTCTTTTAATGATTTAAGTTAATTTAAATTAACTAAAACCATTATTATTTTATTATTTTTAAATAAAAATCTTATTTAACTATATTTTCTAAAAATTTTTAATTTTTTTCAAATATTAAGTTTTTTATTATCTTAATAATTATTTATATGTTATATTTTATAATTCGTAACATTCTTAATTTTATTTTTTATATTTTTTTAATTATACAATATTGCTTTCATCATCATCGTTTATTGTAGAATTACCTCTTATTTGATCAGCAGTTACAATTTTATAGTTTTTAAATATTGCATACCCTATAAATCCAGCTATTATACTGACTACCATACATCCAATAGCTGCTATTGCAACCTTACCTGCAGGGTTATATGCAAACATTATTGCAAGACCTGCTATTGGTGTCGCAGTACCTGGTGTATTATTAACTAATCTCATCAGAGATACTATAATACCTGACATTGCCCCACCTATAAAGTTTGTAACATACACAGGTATTGGGTTTGCTGATATAATATCTGATTGTGTTAACGGCTCTATTGCAACAGATATAGTATCTTTTTTTGAACCAAACTTCATTTTTGAGAAAAATACATAGTTCATAAATGAAGAACCAAACACAGATAATGCACCTATTGCCATTGGTAAACCTGTTAATCCTATTATAGATGTAAGTGCCATTGAACTAAGTGGCGCTGTAGCTACAACTGTTATAAGTCCTCCAAGTATTATACCCATAACTATTGGACTAGCATCCGCTGCCTGTATTAAAACTTGCCCTATTTGAAGTAAAGTATTATTTACTATAGGATCCATTCCCATTGCTATTGCTCTAGCTACAGGAGCTCCAACTATTATTATTACGATTAAATCAAGACCTGCTGGAACTTTCTCTTCAAATAATTTAACTAAGAATGAAGTTATATAACCTGCTATAAATCCTGGAAGTATTCCAAATCCTGATACAGAAAGTCCAACTAGAACTGCATAAACAGGTGATACACCTAAAGCTAGTGGTACTAATATACCTGCAGCTACTCCTCCTAATGAACCATTCGCAGCTCCTACACTTTCTAAAAATTTAATTCCTAGCACTTCTCCAAAGAAAGAAAAGTGAAAAGCTTCAACTAAGAAACTTGCGCATGCTGCACTTGCTAATGCTCCCATAGCTTTCATACCATGAGGAGCTTTGTAACTAAATAGTGTAAACAGAGCCAGAACAACTAAAAGTAATCCTGTACCCATTAATATTTGTACCATAAAATTTCAGCCTCCTAAAATGTCTATTTATGTTTATATTAGTTTTTACACTATTTAATTACTTATTCTCTTTTATCTAAATCTATTTAATTTTTCTACTGTAAATTTATGCACTTTTTTCATTTAAACCTTTTTTGTCTATTTTTCCTAATGAATTTGAAACTACAACAGCCGATGTCATAGCTCCATTAACATTTAACATTGTACGTCCCATATCTAATATTGGATCTATAGCTAAAATTCCACCTGCTAATGGGAAATATGCACCCATTCCCATACCAGATATAACTACAGACACAGCCATTGTAGCTGTTCCTGGAAGACCTGCTATTCCTAAAGATCCTATTGTTACAACTACAACTAACATAACATAGAAGCTAAAATTCATATCAATTCCAGCCATATTAGCTATAGTTACTGCCATTAATGCTGGATATATTCCTGCACATCCATTCATCCCCATATTAGCACCTAAACTTGCTACGAAACTAGCTGTTCCTAATTCTATTTTAAGCTCATCATTTAAAGCCTCTATAGTAACCGGAAGAGTTCCTAAGCTCGAACGAGATGTAAAAGCTAACATTAAAGGTTTAGATACTTTCTTTAAATACGTTATTGGATTTATTCCATTTAAAGATACTATTAATAAGTGAATTAAAAACATTATAAATACACTAACGTATAACGCTAATATAAATTTAGCTACACCTACAATTGCATTTAATCCATTTTCAGCTATTGTATTTGCCATTAAAGGTACTACTGCATAAGGCATAAGTTTTATAATAGTTATAGAAACACTAACTATTATTTTATAAAAAGCTTCTACTAAATTTATAAAAGGCATTATAGTTTCTAGATGTTTTTTTCTAAGCCTTTGTATTGCTAATCCTATAAAAGTTGCAAATATAACTATAGCTACTACATTAGCATCTGCCATTGATTGAACTGGATTTGAAGGCAAAAGACCACGTAGTGTATCTACTACAGAAGTTATCTCTCTCATTTGTTCAGTAGTTTTAACTACCTTATCTCCAACACCTAATTTAAATAAATTTCCTATTATTATTCCTATTATTGTTGCAACTGCTGTTGTGCCTAATAAAGCTACTACTGTTTTAGATGTTAATTTACCTAAATTTTCACCTTGATTCATATTCATTATAACTTTTATAATTGATACTAGTACTAATGGTACTATTAACATTTTTAATAGATCCATAAATCCATAACCAATTAGTCCATACCATTTACTTACTTCATTAATCCAAGTAAGTTTAGATGGATCTGTAGGAAACTGGGCTACTACTTGAATTAAAAAACCAAGTCCTATACCTAAAAAGATTGAAACTATCATTAATTGGGTAAATTTAAATTTTCCTTTTAATTTATTTATTAAAAAGAATACTCCTACTAATGTAGCTAAAAATATTACGGTTTTTATATCCGTTATCATTATAAATTGTGATAAAAATGTACTATCCATGATATTCCCTCCTATTAATTATCATTTTGATAATAATATATTATCATTATCAAAATGATAATACAATACTTTTCTTACTTTTTTATAAATTTATTTTGTTATTTTTTTTAATTTTATTTATATTTTTAGAAAAAATTTTAGAAAATATACATTTATGTTTATTAATATGAATAAATTGAATTGTTTATCTACAATTATAATTTAGGTATGGTTTAATTATACGTAAAAAAGACTACCTCTTAGAGTAAGGTAGTCTATCTATATTACATATTGAAAGTTTTGTCTACATGATTTTTTATTTCTTCAGCAGTTCCCATAGTTAATACTTCATCTGCGAACTTTTTCATATCCTCATGATTTACAGAAGTTATAAATTTTCTAGCTGGAAGTATAGATATCGGACTCATAGAGAATTCATCAAGACCAAATCCTAATAGTATAGGTATCATTCTCTTATCTCCTGCTGATTCTCCACACATTCCTACCCATTTACCTTCTTTATGAGCATTATCTATAGTCATTTTTATAAGTCTAAGTACTGCTGGGTTAAATTGGTTATAAAGATGACTTATTTTTTGGTTCATTCTATCAACTGCACAAGTATATTGAATTAAATCATTTGTTCCTATTGAGAAGAAGTCAACATGCTTAGCTAATATATCAGTTATTATAGCTGATGATGGTATTTCTATCATCATACCAACTTCTACATCATTAGCATATGGTATACCTTCAGCATCCATTTCAGCTAAAACTTCTTTTATAACTTCTTTAGCAGCTAATAATTCTTCTAAAGATGATATCATAGGGAACATTATTCTTAATTTCCCATGTACACTTGCTCTATATAAAGCTCTTAATTGAGTTTTGAATATATCTGTTCTATCTAAGCAAAGTCTTATAGCTCTATATCCTAAGAATGGATTCATTTCATGATCCATTTGGAAATATGGAAGTTCTTTATCTCCCCCTATATCTAATGTTCTTATAACTATAGGTTTTCCATTCATTCCTTCAAGTACAGCTTTATAAGCTTCATATTGTTCTTCTTCACTTGGGAAGTCATCTTCTTTATCCATATATAAGAATTCTGTTCTATAAAGACCAACACCTTCTGCGTCATTCTTTATTAATCCTTCTACATCATTAGGACTTCCTATATTACCTGCAAGCTCAACATGTCTACCATCTAAAGTTATAGAAGCTTTTCCTTTTAATAATTCTAAAGCTTTTCTTTCTTCTTCAAACTTAGTTTTAAGCTCTTGGTATTTTACTTTAGTTTCTTCATCTGGATTTACTATTACTTCACCAGTATCACCATTAAATACTATGAAGTCTCCATCTTTAACCTTAGAAGTTATATCAGTAAGACCAACTACTGCAGCTATTTCTAATGTTCTAGCCATTATAGCTGTATGAGAAGTTCTTCCTCCTATATCAGTTAAGAATCCTAATACCATTTTCTTATTCATTGTTGCAGTATCAGAAGGAGTTAAATCATGTGCTATTAACACTACTTCCTCATCAAGCCCTGCTAAATCAACTACTTTTACACCTAATATATGTCTAAGTACTCTGTTTGTAACGTCTTTTATATCTGCAGCTCTTTCTCTCATGTACTCATTGTCCATTGATTCAAACATAGTTACAAACATTTCTTTTATTTCATTTAATGCAAAAGCTGCATTTATTTTTTCATCTCTTATTTTAGCTATTGCAGAATCTATTAGTTCTGGGTCTGCTAAAACTAATAAATGAGCTTCGAATATCTCAGCTTCATGTTCCCCTAATTCTTGGCAAGCTTTTTCCTTAACTCTAGTTAATTCTTCTCTTGAAACCTCAACAGCCTTTTGTAATAGAGTTACTTCTTCTTCAACATTTTCGATATTTTTTCTTTCTATAATTAATTCGTTATGCTCAACTACTAATGCTTTTCCTAGAGCTATTCCCGGAGATGCTCCTGTTCCTTTGTACATAGGTACTCCCTCCTAATGTTTAACTTTTTTTAGATTCAAATATATATTCAATGTTTCTTTACTAAATTGTCGATTTGTTTTTGTTAATTTATTATTAAGTCTATACCAAACAAAACCTCGGGATAAACCGAGGTTTATTTATATAATTATGGATTATTCTCCAAATCCACCTTCAACTAATTCAACTAATGCAGCTACTGCAGATTCTTGATCTTCTCCGTTAGCAACAACTGTTAATTCATCACCTTGAGCTAAACCTAAACTCATTATTCCCATTATTGATTTAGCATTTACAGTTTTTCCTTTAGCCTTAACTTCTACTACAGATTTGAACTCAGCAGCTTTCTTTACGAACATTCCTGCTGGTCTAGCATGTAATCCACTTGCATTCTTTATAACTACTAATTTTTCCATTTGTGAAACCTCCAATAAATTTATTCTTAAAGTATTTATTTACTTTATTAGCTTTTAATCTATATCCTTAAAATTCCTTGTATGGTTAGTTGTTCCATTTTTGTCCAATGGTGCATTTTTTGTCCCACTCTAGGAATAATTAAGCTAACCTTGATTTTTGAAATCTTTCAAGAAGTAATTTGTCAAAAGTTTTGACATTTTGTTCTTTTGCAACGATATAATTGGTCTAATTTCATTGTTCAACGTTAAAATTTTACTCGTATTGATATTTTTATTTACTGCGTCTATGACTTTATTAAAATCATATAATTGTATTCTATTTATATTATTTTCTTCAAGTTTTTTCTCATATATGCAGTAAAATAAATCCTTATATGAAAAATCCTTATCTAGATTTAAAACCTCTCCCACTTTAGGAATTACTACTTCCATTAAAGTTCTTAAGGATGCATCTTTTTTTATACCTAATAAATTAGAAACGTCCTCGATGGTTTGTTTATCTAATCTCCTGAATTTTTCAAAGCAGTATTCATCATCAAACTTATAATCCACATTAAAGTAATATTTAGTTCCTTCATATCTATTATATGCTTTCATAGCATCGAAATAACCTAATTTTATATTTTTTTCTACGCTATCTTTATCTTTATTTAAAGATCCTCCTAAATATTCCGATGGAATTATAGTTTTTACATTAATATCTTGATGTTTATTTAAACTTATTTTTCCCAAAAAGTCATCTATAAGCCTTATAACTACAATATCGTTATAACCTTTATTTTCAAGTAGACTTATTGGCATATTATCAAAAAACATACCATCTAAATAAAGTTTATCATCCATTCTATCTAACTTAAATATAGGCAAACTTGAACTTGCTATAAGATAATCAGTTAATCTTCCTTTTGGTATATCCTCTAAATATAAAGGATGAGGATTAATTTTTTTATCCCAATGAACAGTTACCAACCCAAAATCTTTATTAGAGCTTCTTATGGATTCTTCATTTAAAGTCTTTTCTAATAATTGTCTTAAAGGAGTTATATCTATTCCTTCATTTTTTCTAGCTTTATTTATCAACCCAATTACTGCATTGAAATTTTTAGCTGTGAAGTCTATGTTTTTGTATTTTTCGTAACTTTCTTCATCAATATTCATAAAATGAGTATAATCATAAGTTAACCAAATATCTTCCATAACTTCTATATCATTTTGTAATATATAAGCACCATTTAATGCTCCTATTGAAGTTCCAGCTACTCCTTGAAACTCTATACCTAGGTCTCTTAAGGCTTTATAAGCACCTATTTGATAAGCACCTTTTGTTCCTCCACCTTCTAATACTAAACCTTTCATACATATCACCTGTTTTTATTTAGAAAGATATATACGTTTTCAATACTAGACATTCGATTTCCTAAAGGATAAAATTTATAAATCATTTTAAAACACCTTAAGAATAATGCATAATATTTTATAATACTTTTTAGGATAGAAATTCCTTTAATTAAAATATATTACAACTTTTATGATTTTTCAAGTCGAAATATAAGTTTTATTCAAATTTAATTTAATATTTTGATATTTTCCACCAAAATTGTATAATTAAATTTAAGTATATTTTATCATAAAGTAACTAAAAAAGTATATACCTTTCATTTTTTTTATATTAGTTTTGCAAATTAATTATTTAATTTGGTTTATTGATGGCACTACTTTAACTGCTTTATTAAATAATTTTTGCTCTATTTTTCCTAAATTCATGCTTCCCATTATATAATTTTCTGGATCAATTAAGTACATTCTTTTATATCCATTTTTAAAAAATGTCATACATACACTTCTTAAGTCTTCCATATTTTCACATTCGAAAATTGAAGGTCTTACTATCAAGTTATATTGATTTAATCTCATACCTTTTATGCTCTGTTTATATTCACTTAAAAATTTTTGAGCATCTTTACTACTTATATATCCACTTACATCAATATAAATAGCCTTTTCAGTATTTGAAACGTTCATATTTATCATATTTAATCCCCCCTATAATACTTCTTTAATTAATTTAATTATATGAGTATTAAACAGTATTAGTGATTAAATAGACAATGACAGTTTTACTAATTTATCAATTTCACTTTGAAATTTATTTATTAATTCACTATTATTTTCACTTTGTTTTAAGACTTTTATAATTTTTATAGATAAATCTTCTATTTTTTCATAATTTTCATCTTTAAATATTTTTATTTTCATTACTTTATTAGGATAATAATCATATATATTTTTACTTATTTTTTTTCCAGTTATTTTAAAATATTTTTCATATATAGAAGAATTAAGTATTCCTACTAAATACTCATAAGAAAACTCATTTTTATACTCATCCTTAATATAAAAAGAATATACATCTGCACTACAATAATTAAAATTATAGTCTATTGCAAATCTGTTTTCTTTGCATTTATAAGGATACATTATTTTTACTTGTTCAAATAAAAATTTTTCCCTTCCCCATTGAAGTTCATACCATTTCCTAATATTTTTTTTACACTCTCTCCTATTTAATAATTTTTCTTTATATTTACCAATTATCTCCTCAATTTCAAAAGGATATTCTTCTTCATATTTTATATCATTAGAATATATTAATTTCTTTTTACTATGTTTGACTATGTATTTTGATATATCCTTATTTTTTATCCAGGATTTTAAGATGCTTTTATCTACCTTATCTACTAATTCACTTTGACTATCAATTATAAAGGCTTTGTCACACCCTGATATAATACCTTGAAAACTAATAGCTATTTCATCTAATGTATAATTACACTTTTTATGTATATTCTCTAAGAATAGCTTATCATCTTCATTAACTATTAACCATTCTTCATTTAAATATCCTTGTTTTATATTAATTTTTTCAAACAATTCCCCTCTAACTAATTCATTTAAGTCTATATTGTTGTTTAGTTGGAAAGTTTCATCTTTAATTTTAAAAAAGTCTATGTTTTCATCTATAGTTTCTTTTTTAAATGTTAATATGCAACTACAAATTCCTATATTTCTAAATATAGAGCATCCTAAAAAATCTACTATTTCCTTTATATTTATATTTTTACTTATATAATATCTTAAATATTTACCCGAAGGACTTTCTAAGAAATATCTAGGTGTTATTATACTTCCAACTCCATTTTTATCTAATAAGTCTATTATTTTTTTATAAAAGCAGTAATAAAGATCTGATTTATCTTTATAAACTTCTTTATAAATTTTCATTATTTCTTTCTTATAATCATTATTAAGTTTTTTATGACCTACATATGGTGGATTTCCTATTATATAATCAAATTTTTCATTCCATTCATAACATAAGCTATCACAACAATATAAATTAAATTTTTCTATATTAGAATTACACTGCTTATCTTTTAAACTTAATTTTAATATTTCAATAGCATTTGAATCTATATCAGCTCCATAAATACAATTTGTTATTATATGGCTATGAATATTATCAATATTCCAATAATCATATCCATATAACTTACTCAACTCAAATAAATTTGTTTCAATAAGCTCATATAAAGTGTCATACACTTCCAACAGAAAATTTCCACATCCACACGATATATCAAGTACTTTAGGAGATGGATTTTTTAGTATATCATGATGTTTCAACGTATTTTCTATAATATATTTTACAATAAACTTAGGTGTATAATATATTCCATTTCCCTGTCTAACTTCAATACTCAAATTATTTTCGTAATTTTTCGATAATTTAAAATTATCCTTTCTTACAATCTCTATCTCTAGCCCCATATTCCCCTCCAAATAAAGCAACTTATCATTTGTTTATTTATAACTTTATTTAAATCTTCTCTATTGTAAATCTATTATATAAATTATAGCACAATTATTTGTTCCAATTTTCTTGTATCCATTTGAAGTGCTTTGTTATATCATAATTATTACCTAAATCTGTTAAATATTGTAAAGACTCACAATCATCCATTCCGATATCTTTATCTATTCTAGGGTTGATTCTCTCATAATTGTCCTCTAACAACATCTTAGAAAATATTTGGCTCATTTGGGCATTTCCATCTAATGTCATCGATATAATTGGAAAATCTGGGTTTTTACTTATAATCCAGTCTAACGCTCCCCAAGATGTTGTGTCCTGTTTTATACTATTAAAATTATATCCTGTTCCTAAGGATAGTAATCTTATATCCTCCTTATATTTTCCTATCTCTTTAGACATTGAATGAATCACACATGCCAATCCTGGATCTGTAGCTATTATTCCTCCATCTATATGATTTTGATATGTTGGAAAAAATACAGGTGCAGCGCTACTTGACATTGCTACATCTATAACTCTTGCATTCTCTGTGGGAGAGTTAGGTATATTATTATAAAAGATAGGTTTCCATTCACTAGTTTCACTTCCAATGTAAAAACTTGGTATAACTACTAATTTCCCTAAATCTTTTAACTTTAATTTTTCAGGAAAAACACTTAGTAAAAGCTCTTTTAAATTTGCATTGTTATACTTAGGTCTTAACATTTCAGAATATGATTTATCAAATATATAATCTACATTTTCTTGAGAATACAACTGACTTACTTCACTACAACTTAATCCATACGCTAGACCTAATGCTATTAAACTCCCCGTTGATGTTCCTCCTATCATATTAGTATTTCTTATTATATCTGGCATTTTTTTTTGTATGTTCTCAAATATGCAGATGCTTAAAGCTCCTCTTAGGCCTCCTCCATCAAAAGAAACTATATTAAAATTAGAGTTTTCCATTATCTTACCCCCATAATAAAAATACACTTTAGTGTATATCTATGCATAAAAAAATAGGATGTTTCCATCCTATTATATATTTGATATCTTTAGTTATTTTAAAAGTTTTTTATATTCATATATTTCTATTGGCTTTGAAAATGCATATCCTTGAACAACTTCACATCCAGTAGACTTTAATACCTCTACTTGATTTCTATTTTCTACACCTTCACATACTGTACTTAAACTTAAATTTTTTGATAAGCTTAAAATTGACTTTACCATAACCTCTGTTCTCTCATTATTTTCTATATCTAATAATAAAGATCTATCTAATTTTAATACATCTATAGGTATATCCTTTAAATTGCTCAAATTTGAATTTCCAGTTCCAAAATCATCCATGGCTACCTTTATGCCTAATGATTTTATATCAGTTAATTTTTTGTTTATAAAATCAATATCATTTAATGCGGTTGTTTCAGTTATTTCTACTTCTATTAACTTTGGGTCTACTCTATACTTAGTAAGTATAACTTTTAGATTTTCTATTAAATCTGGCTGGTATAATTCAACTCTTGATAAATTGATTGCAACAGGAACTACGTTTATACCTTCTTCTGTCCATTCTTTTATTTTAGAACAAACTTCTTCAAAGACCCACTTTCCTATATTATTTATAAACCTTGTTTTTTCAGCTATAGGTATAAATGCCATAGGACTTATCATTCCTATAGTTGGATGTTGCCATCTTATTAAAGCTTCTGATCCCACTATTTTTTCATTATTAATATTAAATTTAGGTTGATAGTGTAATATTAACTCATTGTTTTTTATAGAAGAAAACAGATCTTGCTCTAACTGCATAAGTCTTTTCTTTTCTTGACTTAACTTTTCGTCAAATATAGCATAATTTTGGTACCTATATTCCTTTGACTTTAATCTAGCCATATCTGCGTTATCTATTATTTTTTTTATATTAGATTCTTCCTGTATATCATAAATTCCTATAGATAAATCTATATTTATATCTATATCTGAACTTGATATGTTTCCTATTTTATTAGTTATAGTTTGGGCTATATAGGGAATTTTTTTTTCTTTATTATATAGTTCCATTATAATTCCAAAAACATCACCTGTTAACCTACCATAAACTATCCTATCTCCAAAGTATAATTTTAAATTTTTAGAAATACACTTTAGAATTTCATCTCCTGTTTTATATCCATACACATCATTTATTAATTTAAATTTATCTATATCAAAACTTACCATTATACAATTACTTGATTTTCGATTTTGTAAATAACATTTTGCTTCCAAAACAAATTTATCATAATTTATAAGTTCAGTTAAAGCATCTTTAGATATTGCTGATTTAATTTGCTTAGAATTATATTTTTTTGTTTCTTTTATAATTAAATATATTAATACTATACATGATATAAGAATTACTATGATACAACTTACTATTCTTTTTATATCTTTTTCCTCTAAAAATATAAATCTTAGGTTGTTTGCACCTTTAGTTTCATTTTGTCCCTTAATTACTCCAATATATCTTTTATTTTCTTTTGATGAATTCCCTACATTTTTATTTAACTGGATATTTATCGATTCTATATCAATAGAGTTTTGATATTCTGTATTTTTCATAATCGCCCTAGTATGTATTAAAAAAAATACATTTACTAATAATACTATAACTAAAAAGGTTACAATATATACGGTGTTTTTTTTCAACATATTATTAAATTTTTCCATAATAATTCCCCTATAAATTTTTTGTTTATTTGTTATTTACTGGATATTTTAGATATATAATGTATTATAATTTACTAAATAAGCTAAATCAATGATTTTGATAAAATTTGCAACCGGTTCCTCATTATAATTATTTTTATATTTTTTTATTATTTATATATTATAAAATATAAAAATAATGCATAGCATGTTTTTATGCTATGCATTATTTTTATTTACTATGTTCATCTAAAAAAGTTAATACTCCTTGGGCTATGCCTTCAGATAATTGATTTTGGTATTTTTCATCTAAAAGTTTTTGCTCTTCTTTATAATTACTTATAAATCCACATTCAACTAATGCTGCTGGCATAGTTGTATCCCTTAAAACTTGGAATATATCTTCTTTAGTGCCTCTATCTCTCATTTTTATATATGATCCAATCGTATGTTGTATAGTTTCAGCTAAATGCGAAGACTTATCATTAGAAGGAGCATTAGCTCTATAGTAAGTTTCAATTCCATACGCACTATCTCCTCCAGCTTCTGCATTCATATGTATAGAAACTAATACATCTGCATTTTGAGTTTCTGCCGTTTTTACTCTTTCTGATGCTTCTACAAATTTATCTTCTGTCCTAGTAAGTACAACTTGTACATCATTTTGCCTTGATAATATGCCTGCAACTTTTTTACTGATTTCAAGAGCCAAATCTTTTTCATATACTTTTTTCTCTGACTTATTATTTCTAGTGCTATATCCTTTATTTCCAGGATCTTTACCTCCATGACCAGGATCAACAACTACAGTATATTTTTTTTGAAGTCCATCGGTTTGCTCTTCTTCTATGTTAAATTGTTTTTGGGCTTCTAATGATTTCTGTTTTTCTATCTCAGCTTGCTTTTTTGCTTCTATATTTTTTGCTACAGTAGATATACCTGTAGTCGCTTTAACCATCCCAAACATAAATATACCTATCATACTAAATAATAGTATCAACTTTTTTTTATTAATTCTTTTTTTTCTCTTCTTAGTAATTTTCCTCTGTGATGTGTTTTTGACTTTTGTTTTGTTATTAACTCTTTTTTTGGTTGACATTATTGTACCTTCCCCTAAATTATTTACAATAAGTGTATTTTATCACCTAAAGTGGGATATTTCAACATATGTCATCTATTATTATATATATCTTGTTATTAAAAATTTAAATTTATCCTCCTAATGTTATATCTTGTTTGTTGTACCAGCTAAAAGCATCTGGTATATGATTTTCATTAAATGCAGGCCAGTAGTCATCAACAACATAGAAATCCGCATAAATAGATTGAACTGGTAAAAATCCACTTAAACGTCTTCGTCCTCCCCATCTTATAATTAAATCTAATCTCGAAATATCAAATGACTGTATGTTTTCTTGTATATTATTCTTATTTACCTGTTGAGCTTCAGCCAAAGTATTTAAATCCCAGTGCCATCCATAATTAACTAATAAATTTGCTTTTATTTGCCCTTCTTTTGGCTCACATCTTTTAGTGTATGGTAATAACTCCTTTGGAAACATTGGCGATTTGGTATTTCCTATTACTAAAAGAGCTGCACCCTCATTTATAAGTAAGTTTGCTGCATCTACACATGCTTTTGTAAATGCTTCAGTCTGATATGATGGTCTTTTTGTGTTATCTGTAGTAAATCCATAAAAAGTAACTTCATCTACACCTAAATCTCTACACTGTCTATATGCATAAAGACCTGGATCCAATCCACTTTCATATCCTTTTTCTTTTGTCATTCCTTGATTTTGAGCCCATCTTCTATTTCCATCTGGTATTATACCTACATGTTTTGGTATTCTCATATATTTTCACCTCTCTATATTGGTGATTATTTACATTTTTTAAGAATATTACTCCATGTTTATCAAATAATAATTAATAATATAGTTTATTGTATTGATTGCTTTAATAAAAAAAATATAGTAGACTAATAATTAATAGTTGCCATAATTTTATAAATTTTACATTTTTTACATCACGGATGCAAGTTATATATCTGTAATTATAAATTTATGGTTTTATATATTATAAGTAATTACTAGGAGGTTCTTATGAAAAAGTCAGTAATATTATTGTTTGCTTTAATATTAACGCTAGGTTTAATAGGATGTTCTAAAAAAAGTGAAGTAAAGGATATTCCTGTTAGTGACATCAAATCTGCAATAAATACTGAGTCACTTTTACCTATACAACCTATCGCAGATATTGATGCTAAAGAATTCCATGCATTCGAAAAGGTAAAGGATAAAATTAAAGAAGGCTTTGTAATTCAAGCCCTTATAAATGTAAAATTACAAGATGTATTTGTAGTTAAGACAGATGATGTAGATTCTGTAAAAAAAGCAATAGAAGATTATAAATCTAACTCTTTAAAGCTATTTGGTGATGGGTACGGTGGAGAAGAAAACGTAGATGCTGTAAATAATTCTATTTTAGAAAGTAAGGGTAATTATGTTTACTTTATAGCTACTAAAAATGCTAAAGATATTGAATCTAAAATTTTAGAAATTATAGAATAAATTTTTAAAGATGTTTTAAAATACATTCATTTGACTATTTTAAAACATCTTTTCATTTGATTAAATTATATATAATTTAAATATGTACATAGTATTGTGAAATACGCTTAAATTTACAATACAGTATAGCTTATATAAATTTATTTTTGAGGGGTTGGTGATATTTTGGTTTTTAGCAGTATTACATTTTTATTTTATTTTCTACCTTTGGCTTTATTTTGCTACTTCTTATCTCCAAATAAATTTAAAAATTTTATTTTATTAGGCTTTAGTTTGATTTTTTATGCATGGGGTGAACCTATTTATATTTTAGTAATGCTATTTTCTTGTATAGTTGACTATATAAATGCAATATTAATAGATAAATATAGAGGTACTTTAAAATCAAAATTAGCACTAATTTGCTCTATCTCAATAAATTTAAGTGTATTGGCATTTTTTAAATATACCGACTTTGCTATATCTATATTTAATGATGTATTTTATACTAACTTCGATTTATTAAATATAGCATTGCCTATTGGTATTAGCTTTTATACATTTCAAACTATGTCCTATACTATTGATGTTTATAGAAATGAAGCTCCTATTCAAAAAAACATTATTTCTTTAGGTGCTTTTGTTACCCTATTCCCTCAGTTAGTAGCTGGACCAATTGTAAGATATTCTGATATAGCTTCACAACTAAATCAAAGAGTTCACAGTATAGATAAAGTCTACGATGGAATCTATAGATTTATTTTAGGACTTTCTAAAAAAGTTATTTTAGCTAATAATCTAGGCATTATTTGGACTAATATAAAGTTCTTGCCATCAAATTCTATATCAACATTTACAGCTTGGCTTGGTATCATTTGTTTTACACTTCAAATTTACTTCGATTTTTCCGGTTACTCTGATATGGCTATTGGATTAGGTAAAGTTTTTGGTTTTAATTTTTTAGAAAATTTTAACTATCCCTATATATCAAAGTCTATTACTGAATTTTGGAGAAGATGGCATATATCTTTAGGCATATGGTTTAGAGACTATGTTTATATTCCTTTAGGGGGTAATAGATGTTCAAAGTCAAGATGGTTTTTCAATATATTTGTGGTATGGTTCTTAACAGGATTATGGCATGGCGCTAGTTTCAACTTCATTATATGGGGACTTTATTTTGGATTAATTTTAATTTTAGAGAAACTATTCCTATTAAATTTACTAAATAAAATCCCAAAGTTTGTTAATCATATTTATGTTATGTTTTTAGTTATAATAAGTTTTGTTATTTTTGATATTACTAACATAATGGATATGTTTAATTACTTTAAATCCATGTTTAGCTTTAATAATATTTTAATTGATAAAACTTTCTACTATTACTTAGTACCAAATATCTTTCTATTAGTTTTTGCTATCATGGCATCTACACCTTTTATAAAAAATCAGTTAAATAAATTTAAATTATTAAGGTTTATAACATTAATCTCTGGGTTAATATTATCAACTGCATTTTTGATAGATTCATCTTTTAATCCATTTTTATATTTTAGATTTTAACAGGAGGAGAAAAAATGTTTAATAATTTTTTAAAATATTTTACTATTATATTGTTTTTCACATTTATCTTCACTGTACCTATAATTACTTTGTTTACACCAGATAAAAAAATTAGTGAAATTGAAAATAAAATACTTACACAATTACCCAAATTGAGCTTTAAAAATATACAAGACAAAAGCTTTATGAATAATTTTGATAAATATAGCTCTGATCAATTTCCTTATAGAAATCAATTTATAAAATATAAAAATGCTTATTCTTATATTATAGGAGTAAGGGAGTTTAGAGATGTATATATAAGTAATGATGAGAAATATATGGATAAATTTATATATAATAATAATATAATAGACAAAAATATTTGCCAGGCAACAATTTTATCTAAATATTTCCATGATAATTATAAAATAAAGTCGACACTTATGGTTATACCTACATCTATTGCTTTTTATAAAGATGCTCTTCCTTCTTGGACTATAAGCGATGATCAAAAACATACTCTTGATTACATAAATTTAAAGGTAGAAGAATTATCTAATATAAATTCAAAGAATGACTATAACAATTTTATTAAATTTTATTCACCTTATAATATATTAAAAAAATATACTGATTTACCTATATATTTTAATACAGATCACCATTGGACTCAGCTTGGAGCTAGAATAGCTTATGAGGATTTATACAATAAAAATATCTCTATAAATTCAATTTATGATGGATATAATAAAGTTTCTAGTAATTTCTATGGAACTTATTACTCCAAGGCTATGATTCCCAATATAAAAGGTGATGACTTATACGCATATAATCAATTCAATAATTTTAAGGTATCAATTGATTTTACTAAAAATTTTAACACTCTTTATGATAATGATAGATTAAAAGGGAAAAATAAGTATCAATTTTTCCTACATGGTGATCCTGCTTTTGCTGTAATAGAAGGAAATACTAATAAAAATAATGAAATTTTAGTTTTCAAAGATTCATTTGCTCATAGCTTTATTCCTTTTTTAACTTCTAACTATAAAAAAATTCATGTTGTAGATCCTAGATATTATCATATAGATGTAAAAAAATATCTTTCTCAAAATCCTAATATTAAGGAAGTTTTATTTATTAGTAATATTCAAACATTTAATTCTAGTGAACTTTATAATTTATTAAAATAAAAAATGCTTCTATAACTCAAGTTATAGAAGTATTTTTTTTTACTAATAATAATATCCAAGTATTTTTATATATCTTTTTTCACCCTGTTTTAAGCTTAAGGGATAATCCTTTAAATTATAAGTATGCTGACATATAAGGTAATCTAGTAAGTATTCTCCATCTAATATTATATCTGTAACTATCATTGTATGGTATGCTTTGCCTTCAAACACTAACTGGACTATATCACCTAATTCAAGTTCATTATAATTAGCTATCCTTGCATAAATTCCAAAATTATAACTATTTTCTGTATTATTTCCTATTATATATTTGTAGAAAGGTTCTGCAGCTGTCCATGTAGGTGTTCTTACTTCATCACTATACCAATACCATTTTTGTATTACATTGGTTCCAAAATTATCAAATGGTATATTGCCCGCTTTTATACACTGCGATATATAATTAGTACAATCTCCGCCATAATTTTCATAATTTTTATACATTGGATTATAAGATAATGCCCATTTACGTGCATAGCTAACAGCTTTTTCTCTGTCATATTCATTTAAGTTTTTCATCTTATCCCCTCCCTGTATAGTAACCTTATATGCCCTAACTCCATATATTATTAATGGTATATTCACTTAGAATTTCCTCATATTCTGAAAATAATAATTTAAATTCTACTACATGAGAAATACTTTTACTTATCTCATAACTAGAAAAACAAAGTACAATTCCATCTTTTTCTATATAGAAATTTTGTTCACTACATATTCCTTGAAAGTTTTTTTGTATATCTTCAGGACTATATCTTTTTATTAAATATTGAAATTTTCGATATAATTTATCATTTATTATTTTTATATAATCTTTATCACCATTAAATAAATCAGATAATTTTATTTTCTTAGATTTGTCTAGATCATAATTATAGCAATTAATATAAGTAATATCGTATAATCCTAGCAGTTGTGAGAATTCTATAGGTATACTAATAATATTATTTTTATTTAAAGTGACTCTATACTCGGTTATTACATGTAATATATTTTCAGTTAAAGTAAATATATTTATATTTGCTTCATCACTAGCTACATCTTTAAATGTTATTATGTCTTCGTATACAACATTATTTATTAGATTTATTATATTGCTATATACACTTTCTTCATTTATAATTGGATAGGATAAATTACATTTTACTAAACTTGTACTTTCATCTATAACAATTTTGTCAATGGATAACATATAGATCCCCCTTATCATATTAGTCTTTATTATTAATATGTATCTTAGATGTAATTTGTTATAAATATTAAGCAAATGTAAGTTATACTATTTTTGTAAAAGTTTAGTATTGAATATATTGTAATACTCTAATATAATAAGTATATTATTCTAAAAATAAAAGAAAGAAGGGATTATTTTGTCGAAGTTGAAAAAGCTAGTAATAGTTCTAGCTGTGCTTGTTGTAGCCTTCCCAGCGGCGGCTTTTGGTTATGTATATATGAAATTAAATAGTATACATGATTCCAGTGTAGATAAAAATATATTAGGTAAAAATAATTATAGGGCAGAAAACGGAATAACTAACGTTCTTCTAATAGGAACTGATGGAAGACCTGGAGAAACTTCTTCTAGATCCGATGCAATGATGATACTTACTATAGATGGTAAGAATAAAAGTCTTAAACTTACTTCATTAGCTCGTGATACTTATGTTGATATACCAGGACATGGTAAACAAAAGCTTACTCACGCTTATGTATATGGTCAAGAAAGTTTATTAATTGAAACTATTGAGAAAAACTTTGAATTAGATATTCAAAATTATGCTACAGTTGATTTCTACTCATTTATGGATATAGTAGATACTTTAGGTGGAGTAAGTGTTGACGTTCAACAAAATGAAATTGCAGAAATGAATAAGTTTATAAAATGGGATACTTATAAATGGAATACTAATCCTAATAAAGGACCTATGAAACTTATAGAAAATCCAGGTGTTCAAACACTTAATGGATATCAATTATTATCGTATTCTCGTATAAGAAAGAATGATTCTGCCTTTGAAAGAGATAGAAGACAAAGAAATGTAATACAAGGTTTAATCAACGGTGTTAAAGATTTACCTGTAACTAAATACCCAAGTTTAATTGATACTATACTACCTTACCTTAAAACTAACATGAAGCCAACTGAAATAATAGCTTTAGGTGGTAAAGTATTAAGTATAGGTAATAATGAATTAAAACAAATGGAATTCCCTATAGATGATGACGTTCACAGTACTGGTCATATAATAAACCATCAAACTGGATGGGTACTTGAATTTGTTCCTGATTCATTAGATATATTACATGATTTTATATTCTTAAATATAATGCCTGAAGATAATCCTAAATTAAAATAAAAATAAAAACTTCTTAAGTTATTAATAATAATTTAAGAAGTTTTTTATAATCTAAATAAAAAAAGCTACTTAAACAGTAGCTTTTTTCTATACTAGTCTTCCATCTTGTAGGAATTTGTATGTTATTCCATTTATTATTAAAGTCTCATTTGAAGCCATCGCTCCTCCTGATTTTAACCAATACCATCCATTATAATCTTTAAACCATTGATTTTCTAGCATTCTTCCACTAGGCTCAAATCTATACCATTTTCCACCTACTAATACCCATTCATTTGAAGCCATCGCTCCTCCTGATTTCAACCAATACCATGTTCCATTATAATCTTTGAACCATTGGTGTTCTAGCATTCTTCCACTTGATTCAAATCTATACCACGTTCCACTTAATGATACCCATTCATTTGAAGCCATTGCTCCTCCTGATTTCAACCAATACCATGTTCCATTATAATCTTTGAACCATTGATTTTCTAACATTCTTCCACTTGATTCGAATCTATACCATTTTCCATTTACCAATACCCATTCGTTTGATGCTCTACTTCCATTTGATTTTATCAGATACCAGTTATTATTCTCTTTTATCCATTTAGGCTGATTTGATGGTGAACTGTAAAGTTCTTTCATGTCATTTTGTAATTGACTGTTATTGACTATATCTCTAGCTGAGAAATACATACTACCTTTTATTGTACTATATTTTCTATTTAAAGATACTTGTTGTTTTATTTCTCCCGCTACATCTTGGTAACTATAATCAGCTTGTCCTCTTTTATATACACCTTGTCCTATGTATAAATCTACATTACTTCCTTTTACTTCATTAGCCCACCAACTAACTAATTTAGAATAATCAGCAGCTGAATTTCCTATGGGCCAATATATTTGTGGTACTACATAATCTACAAGACCTTGTCTTATCCATGCTCTTGTATCTGCAAAATGATCTGAATAACTTTCTTGACCTCTTGTATCTGATCCAGTAGCATCACTAGATTTATTTCTCCATATTCCAGCTGGACTAACACCAAATTCAACATTTGGATTAATATTTTTTATAGATGCCTTTACTTCTCTTAATAAAGAGTTTACATTTTCTCTTCTCCAGTCGCTCTTGCTCATTCCATTTCCATACTTATTATATGTTGCATTATCATTCATTCCATCTCTATAGAAATAATCATCAAAATGAACGCCATCCACATCATAATTTTTAACTACCTCTGACACTGAGTCCACTATATGTTGTCTTACCTCTGGTAAACCTGGATTATATGCTAAAGCCTTATACTTTCCATTGTTATGCTCTAAAACCCAGTCTGGATGTTTTCTAGCTGGATGATTAGATGATAGTCTATTTAAGTCTGTTGTATCTGTTGTCACTCTATAAGGATTAAACCATGCATGAAATTCCATACCTCTATTATGAGCTTCTTGTATTAAAAATGGAAGTGGATCATATCCTGGATCCTTTCCCTGAGTTCCTGTTAAATACTCTGACCATGGATTTATGCTTGATTTATAAATCGCATCACCTTTTGGCCTTACTTGAACTACAACTGTATTTATACCTGATCCTTTTAATTTATCTAATAAATCGATATACTCTTTCTTTTGTTGAGCTTGATTATTTTTTGTTGATGGCCAATCCATATTATAAACTGTAGATATCCATGCTGCTCTCATTTCTTCAGAGCTACTTGCAGAAGCTTCTACACTAAAAGTTGTAAATATCATTAATAATGATAAAATTATCGCTTGTACCTTCTTCATTTCATTCCCCCTATTTTATTTTTTTCTTCAGTTTTCTACAAAGACTTACAATATAGAGTATACATAAAGAAAATATGCTAGTCAATGAATGCTAATAAAGGAATTTAATGTATTTAAAGCAAGAATAAAATTATCACATAAATTTATTATACTTTTTTAAAATATAGACTGTTATAAGGATTTATAGTAATATATTATATGACTATTATGGAAAAGAAAGGAGAGAGCTTTTTTGTCTAAAATATGATTATTAGCTTGATTTAGTCATAAAAGCAAATCAATTCATTATGATTATTGATAATATAAAAACTAAATATCCTAAAATTGTATATTTATTACTTAGCGCACTTATCTTTATTTTAATTGCTAAGTCTTATTTATTCTTTGTATACGTAGTTAATTTCAATGGAGAAATCCCAAACAATATAAACTTTGTATGTGTATGGGGATTTAGATTATTTTTAATAAGTTTAATACTATTTATTAAATGGGACTTTTCTGAAATATTACTTTTAATAATCGGACTAGTCATAACTCTTTTAACAAGAAATTCTTTATTTCTTGCATTCTTTGTAATGGGGGTATATTGTAGAAATAATAAAATATCTAATGAATATTTAGTTAAAAATTATTTATTTATCACAGCAATATTTTTCTTAGGTATGATTTTATTAAATGCATTCAATATTTTACCTAATGGAGTTGATGTTCACTATAGAGGAGATTCTATAAGAAATGACTTTGGATTCGGTAACCCAAATTCTCCATTTTTAGCGGCATTACCATTATATGCTGGTTATATTTACTTAAGATTTGACAAGTATGATATTTATGATAGAATTTTGCTTTTAATAGCCTCTTTTGTTATTTATTTTCAAACATATAGTAGAACTGGTCTTATAACTATACTTGCTATATTATTATTTATAGAGATAGTTAAAAGAGTTGACATTAGGAAAAACAAGTTTGCAACCTCTATTTTAACACTGTTACCGTTAATAATAACTGCTTTATCATTCTTTACTGCTAAATTTTTAAATAACAATTTCTTCAATGAAATACTATCTCATAGACCAGAATCTTGGGATATATATATTAAAAATATTAAATTATTTAGAAACCCACATTACTATACACTTAGAGAAACATATCCTTTAGATAACTCTTATATTTTCTCTTTTGTATTGTATGGAGTTATATTTACTATACTTTTACTAGCACTATATACTTACTATATGCGTAAAAATTTATTAGAAAATAATGCTAAAATAATAGCTATATGTTCAATATTTTTAATATATTCATTTGGAGAAAATATTTTATTTAATATTGGTTTAAACTTTACATTAATACTAGCTATAAGCAGTGTTTCTTTTAGGAATTTTTTAGGTCCTAAAAAAAGTATCTTTCAAAGAAAATAAATTTAAATAGGAGGAATCTATGTCAAACATAAAAATTAGTATAATAGTTCCTATTTATAATGGGGAAAAATATATATCAAATACTCTAGATAGCATATTAAATCAAACACTTGAAAATATAGAGATAATAGCTATAAATGATGGTTCTACTGATAACAGTAAAAGTATATTAGATTCTTATATCAAAAAATCAGATAAGATAAGAGTTATTCATCAAGAAAATAAAGGTGTATCTGCTACTAGAAATAATGGAATATTATCTGCAAATGGAGAGTATATCGGATTTGTAGATGCCGACGATTTAATAGATCCAGATATGTATAAAAAATTATATGAAAAAGCTATATCTAATAATGCAGATATTGCTATTTGTGGTTTTATTGAAAAAGATTTAAGCGGTAATATATTAAGAGAATACGAATATCAATATTCAGATACAGTTCTAAAAGATAGCGATATTCGTAATTCTTTTAAAACTTGTTTGAATACGAAAAGAGAGCCTCTAGGCGGTGCTCCTATTTGGAATAAAATATTTAAAAAAAATATATTAATCGAAAATGATATATTAATTGATGAAAGTATTACAGTTGGAGAAGATTTTTGCTTAAATATACGTTGCTTTGATAAGGCCAGAACTGTAGTAGGAACTAAAGAAAAACTTTATCATTATATGAATATTAATCCAGATAGTATAATGTCTAAAATAAGCGATAAGAAATTTTACAATTTTATAGATGGCCGAAAAGCTATACTTAAAAATTTAAGTACTTTTGGTTTTTATTCTGAAGAATATTTAAGATTTGAAAATGGAAGAAATTTTGCAAACTTAATACAAATAGCAGATTATAAAATAAAAAATTCAAATAATATAAAAGATAGCTATAAAATATCAATGGATATTCTAAAATCCGACGATTTTAAATCCTCTATAAAATTAAGTGATAATAAATATTTATCTAAAAACTTACAATTAATTAAAAAGATTTCTCAAGCTAACTTAAATTTTATCATCTTTATAATTTTATATTTAAGAGCAAAAAAATAAGTAAGGTTAAAACCTTACTTATTTTTTATTATTTAATTTATAACACGTCTTGCACTAAAGTAATTGTTATTATAGTAATTCGATGTTAATTTGTCTATTCTAACTGTTTCACCCGGTCTTGGAGAGTGTATAAATTCTGAATTTCCTAAATATAAACCTACATGATTTATAGTTGTTCCATTTGAAGCGAAGAATACTAAATCTCCAGGTTTTAAGTTTGACCTACTTATGGCCGTTCCAAAATTACCCTGATCTCTAGATACTCTTGGTAATGTTATATTTGCACCTTGCTTGTATGCATATGATGTAAATCCTGAACAGTCAAATGAACTAGGGCCTTCTGCTCCCCATACATACGGTTTTCCTATTTGTTTACGAGCTATATTTATTACATTTTGTACTCTCGCATCTGTACTTTCATCAGTATTATCCTCATAATATTCTCCTTGAGGAGTTATATACTTGCTATTAACCCATCCTGTTAAAGAGTTTGAATATTCAACTTTATACCAGTTATTACTACCTCTTTCTATTATCTCTAGATAATTACCAGTATTAACTGATCCAACTACGTCATAATCACTACTCGGACCACTTCTTATATTCAAGAAATCACATTCATTTACTATTGCAATACTTGAAGCATCTTTAGTTATATATGTACCACTCTTATTAAAATCATACCATACGTTGTTAATCTTTAATATTTCATTAGATGCCATTTTACCGCCTGGCTTTAACCAGTACCAAGCACCTTTCGAATCTTGATACCACTCATTAGATGCCATAGCACCACTTGATTTCATCCAATACCATGTTCCATCCTTGTCAAGGAACCATTCACTTGAGTACATTGCACCACTTGTGTAAAATCTATACCAAGTTCCATTTACACTTAGCCACTCATTAGATGCCATCATTCCATCAGATTTTAAATAGTACCATTTATTATTTTCTTGTAACCATCCTGTTTTCTTTGCATTATTTTCATAATAGTACCATTTGCCATTTTCTTGACTCCATCCATTGGCATGCTGTACACTATTATTTTCTACATTGGTTACTGAATCTGCTGATGCAACGTTACCAATTAATGATATCGACCCTGCTATTCCTACAATTGAAGCAGTTTTCAGTAGTTTGTTATCTATATCTTTAAAATTTTTATACATCTTCATTCTCCCCAATATTTAAAAACATTTTTATTTAATTTTACCATATTGTTCTAATATATTCAATTAATAGTATGTTTTTTGTATTGTTGACACCATATTTTTGTTAATTTTAATCGATAATTGATTATTAATATAACTTAATGCTATATTAATTCACCATTTTGATTAAATATATAAGTCTTGTTATCAATAGTTGCACTACCTATAACCATAGAACCATCTTCTCTTAAGTAATATTTCTTATTAGCTAAAGTTAACCATCCGGTTTTCATAGCTCCAGTGTTATCCATATAATACCAAGTATTATTTATTAGCTTCCATCCTATATGCATAGCTCCATCAGAATCTAAATAATACCATGTATTTTTTATGTATTGCCATCCTGTTTTCATGGCACCAGTACTATCTAAGTAATACCATTTACTATTTATATACTGCCATCCTGTTTTCATTGACCCGCTACCATCAAAATAGTACCATATATTACTTATTTTTTTCCAACCTCTTTGCATAGCTCCAGAGTTGTCTAAATAATACCATATATTATTTATCCTTTTCCAGCCAGTTTGCATAGTTCCATTTTCATCAAAATAATACCATAATCCGTTTATTAACTCCCAGCCTACTGCCTTAGTTTTGTCCTGAGGATTATAGTATCTCCATGTTCCTTTATATTTCATCCATCCACCAAAATTATTTTGTATAGTGTTGTAGATTCCATCTGCAACAGCAGTTCCCATTATTCTTCTTTTTTCTGGTGTATCAACAGCTTTTATATCGTTAGCGTTCATATAAGCATGTTCTACTATTACAGCAGGCATTTTTGTTTGTCTTATAACTGCATAATAGTCTGATGTTCCATTTGAAGAATATCTCGACCATACCGGATTATACTTTCTAAGATTTTGAGATGTATTATTTTTTATGCTGTTACCTATATTAGTTGCTAATGTCTTGCTCATCCCACCATTGTTATCTGTTACTGAATGGATTATGTGAGATCCATCTCCATTACCTGTTTGCGTATCGTTATGAACACTTACAAATAAATCAGCTCCTAAACCATTAGCTATAGCTGCTCTTTGTGCTAATTCAACAAAAACATCCGAGTTTCTAGTCATTACAACATTAACACCTTTGTCCTTTAACCTTTTCTCAATCGCTCTAGCTATATCTAAGTTAAGCCATTTTTCTTCAAAACCAAGTTCATCATTAGCTGCACCAGAATCTTTCCCTCCATGGCCAGCATCTATGACGACTGTAAAACCACTTTTAGAATATGCTTGTGCTTTAGTCTTTTGATTTTTAATTTGTTGCTCTAGTTTTTCAACAAGTGCATCTGTCTGTAATTGTTCTTCATCTTCATTATGATATGCCAGTGCATTCACTGTAGTAGATGCAAAAAATAATAATATAAACATATACATTATTGAAAGTTTTTTTAAAATCTTTTTCATACTCTTCTCCTTATTTATATTTTTTATTTATTTGAAACATAATTTAAATAAATTAAATTAGTGCTATTATATTTAATACCCATATTTTTCTTTTATTAATATATTTTGGCGTTTATATATAAGTATAGTAAATATTGTTGTATCTTGTCAAATGCAAAAAAGAAGCTTACGCTTCTTTTTTGTCAAAATTTGTTTTTATATAATTATTTACAAATTCTAAATCATCTAAAGAGTCTATTTCAAAACAATCATCAGAATTTATCTTTCTTATTTGAACATTTAACTTTTCAATATTATCTTTAACGATATCATCCCAATATAAATTTTCAAACTTGCCTGAATTTATAGCTTCTTCTAATTTATCCACTATAATAGTTGAATCTTCTTGTGACCAATATGATACACCGCAAAGTATATATCCTTTATCATCACCTACAACTATATTTTCCACTCTATTATTTTCATCAAATTCTATAATCCATTCATTCTTAAATCCCTCTTTATACCCACTAAAATACGAGGATTTTTTTATATTTTCATCTATAAAATTATTATGTAAATAAACATCTGCATCTATTACATAACTATCACTTAAATAATCTTTGACCAAATACATAGTATATATATTATTGTAAACATCATATTTATCGTTATGAATTAATTCAACTCCGTATTTTTCTTTAATATAATCAAATTTTTCATTTAAATATCCTGTAACTACAATTATATCTTCAATTCCTTTTTCTTTTAAAAATTGGATTTGAGTTTCTAACATTGGTTTGCCATTAACTTTTACTAAGGATTTTGGTGTATCTAGTGTTAGCGGTCTAAGTCTAGTTCCCATCCCAGCTGCTAAAAGTATCGCTCTCATATTTTATTCTCCTTTACGCTTCAATTTTTAGATACCATTATTGAACCTATAATTATCAGTATAGCACATATTACTAACTTTAAAGTAATCGGGCTTCCTATAAATAATACATCAAATAGAATTGCCCAAATAGAATAAGTAACATTTAGGCCTGTTGCCTTTACAGGACCTATGTTGTCAATTGCCGTATAATAAAATATATATGATAAAGTTCCTATTAATGCGGTTGTTATAATAAGAGGCAAAATATTAGATGTAAGTACTATAGATGTTAAGTTTAGACCACCAATAGTAGGCACTATTAATAGACCATAAACCACTGCCGACACTAACTGTCTTATTTGTAAAGCTTGTGTTGGACTTACTTCATCATCTTTCATACCATATGCACAAATCACACTTTCTAAAGACCAACCTATTACACACACAAGTGCGCATATGAACCCTATAAAAAAGTTTGATGTTAAGCTGCCTCCAGGTGCATATCCTAATATAATAATAGCTATTATACTTAAAATTAAACCCATCCATCCTCTTAAGCTTAACTTCTCTTTTAAAAACACATATGCAAAAAATGCTCCTGCTGCTGGGTATATTGCTGAAATACTAGCTGTATAACCTGCTCCAATATAATTTATAGCTAATAAGTATGCTGCCATACCAATTGGCCCCCCAAATAAAGCTGCTATAGCTACAAATCTACCGCTTCGTGTTTTTAATAGTTTAATTGTTTTTAAAAGTTCACCTTTAAACATTGAAAATATCATCATCCATAAGGTTGAAAAAGTATCATGCAAAAATGCACTTATAATAGGTGCTATTAAAATAACTTCTTGGCTTGATACTAATGGTGTTGCACCTAATACAAATCCAGTTAAAACGGTATCAAGTCCCCAGAGCATACCAGATAAAATCCCAGCACTCACTCCAAACTTTTTTATATTGTTCATATCTCATTCTCCACTTTTATAATTTTAATAGATTTTCTTTAGCTCTATTGTATCTATCTATACCATAGCTACCAAAGTCATCACCCTTAGCTTCTTTTATATTAGTCCATAAGCTCCATAAAAAATCTTGACATATTTTAAATATAAGAATTTTCTTTTTATATTTTTCTTCTATATTACTAGTTTGAAAATATTTTTGTAAAAATAGTTCTTCCTCATCTTCACTGAAATCACATTCTATAATATGAGCAGCTAAATCCCACATAGGATCATTTGAACCCGAATACTCCCAATCTATTAAATATAATTTGTTTTCATTACCCTTTATAAAGTTTTCTGGAACTGTATCATTATGACACGGCTTTATTTCTCTATCTAAGTTTTGTAATTGTGATTCTAATTTCATAACTTTATTTCTTATATCTTTATACTCTTCATAGTTTTTTCCGTTAGCTTTTTTTAATAAATCCTCATATTTTATTATTTCACTAAATACATCAAATTCATTTTTAAACTCCAATTTTGAAGTATGAAGTTTTCTAAGTATAGATGTTGTTAATTCCATGATATCTTCTCTTTTGGCAGTTTGTGCATTTATAGTTTCTGCATTTTCTATTAGTTTGCTTATTTTGATACCTGTTATTTCATCAAAGTACAATATATCTGTATCTATATAAAGTTCATTAGCTAATGTGCTATTGTGTTTTTCATTAACTCTATTTATCATACTTTCAGTACCATTACCTGGCATCCTCAATATATATTCTTGCCCACTAATTTTTACTAAGTAGTTTTTATTGGTCATTCCTCCAGCTGGAACTATTTCTTCTATTTCATTTTCTTCAATTTTAAGTATATCTTTTAGTTTTTGTTTTATATTATTTATTTTAATTTCTTGCTCTTTTCTTAATAGTCTACTATAAATTCTTTTTATAAATTTATTATAGTGATTCATAGAATCAATTTCCGACCATACTAAATCATCGATCTTTTTATATCCTATTTTGTACTCTCTACCGATATCCATAAGCATATACTCGTAGTTTAGATATGGATTTTTATTCTCTTTGAATTGTTCTAGCATTTTTTCAAATACTTTATATGATATTTTACTTATACCTATCATTTCTCCATCTATTTTATTAAATTGATGAATATCCTTTGACATTTTATATACATATCCATCTCTAATTTCAACTAAAGCTTCGTCTCCTGATCCACTTTCACTTGTAATAATCATGCAATCTCTATCTTTGCTTTTTAATATTTCTTTTATTGCTCTTTCTTCAAATACCATATCATTTTCAAGTAATAAAAAATCATCATCTATAATGTCTTTTACCATAGATAAAGACATCATAGTTCCACTCCATTTGTACTTGTCATTTTTAACTAGTACTATATTTTTATTTTTCTTTGCATATTCTTCATAATACTCACTTTTATATCCTGTTACTATTACAACTCTTTCAATTCCATGTTCGTTTAATATATCCATGAATCTATCTATTATCTTTTTTTCATCCAAATCTAAAAAAGCTATAGGCATTCCAAATTCTTCTTTTTTTCCAGCAGCTAATATTACTGCCTGTGTTACCTTTTTATTTATCTCTTGATGCATTTTAATCTTTTTATTTTTTTCTTTTTGTATAGATTGTTCTAAATTTTTAAGACCGCTCTCAGTTAACTTATATATGCTTTTTCTTTTTTCTTTTTCTATTATTAAATAACCTAATTCTTCTAGCTCCTTTATTATTCCATTAACACCACCTATAGATAAGCCGGATTTGTCTGCAAGCTCTCTTTGGTTTACGTATTGATTATCATTTATTATATATAAAATCTTATGTAATTTTTCCATATCATACCTCTTATTTTCATTTTTTGAACATAAACTTAATAATAGAATATTACTTATTTTTATAATTGTCAACATATTTAAAAGTTATTATTTATGTTTATGCTATAAATTTAATTAGAAATCTAATTTTTAAAATTTTAACTAAATTCTGAATTGATTTATTTTAATTTAAAACAATATTTTGCCCAAAAAAGCTTGACACTATGCGGATATTCATATACATTGATTAATAATACTAATAAACGGAGGTTTTTAAATGAGTAAAAAATTTATAACTTTTTCAGGTAAATACTTAGTTATCGTATCTTTAGTAACTGGAATATTTTTATTTAATAAAGATTGCTCATATGCTCAGGACTTAGATACATTAAATAAAGGTGTACAAAATAGATCAGCTGAAAGTAAAGCAGTATCTAACTTATATATAGGAAAAACAGCATATTCTCAGTTATCTAAAAGTAACCCTCAAGATACATATAAAATAGTCCTAAATAAATCAGGTAAACTTTCTTTAGATATTTATTCAAGTATTAAGGACTATACATACTTTGTCTTAACTACGGATGATAATAAACAAGTTTTTATGGATAAACAATCTAATAATAATAGCGATAAAGAAATGAAAATAAGTGAATCAGTTTATTTAGATGCAGGAACTTATTATTTAGAAGTTTACGGAAGAACCAAACCTATAACTGCATCTTTCCCTACATATGGTGATTATCATGTAAAATCTAATTTTCAATCTATAGATTCTAATGAAGTTTTATCACCTAATTTAACACCTTTTAATAAACAAATAAATGGTTTATTAACATGGAATTCCGAAACAGATACTTATAAAATAGATATTTCTAAAAAAATGAAAGTAAGAATTGAATTTAATTCATATTTTAATTCATCTATAAAGGTTCGTAAAAGTAATAATGCACTTGTTTGGTCTAGGCTAAATACGTTTGGCGATGAATCTAAACCAATTGATACAAATATATCTTTAGATTTAGAGGAAGGAACATATTATTTAGATATATCAGGCTCCCACCTTTCAGATTCAAATGCTAATGGTAGATATAATTTTACTATTAAAGAAGATTTAAACGGATGGATTCAATCTAATAGTAAATGGTCTTATTACAAAAATGGTATAAAACAAAAAGGATGGCTAAATCTTAATAATAAGTGGTATTATTTAAACAATAACGGTGAAATGCTAACTGGATGGATTGAACTTTCAAATAAATGGTATTATTTAACTATAAGTGGTGAAATGATGACTGGGTGGGTTCAATCAGGCAATTTATGGTACTACTTAAATAATAATGGACAAATGGCAACTGGATGGCAAAAAGTAAATAATTATTGGTATTACTTAAATAATAAAGGGCAAATGATGACTGGATGGCAGAAAATAAATAATATATGGTACTATATGTATGATTCAGGAAGAATGGCTACAAACACAACTATTGGTGGTTGGAGAATTGACGGAAGTGGCGCTGCTACTCAAATAAGATAAATAAAAAATGAACTCCGTAAAGAGTTCATTTTTTATTTAAATTTTTCTATTATTGCATCTACTATATACTTACTAGCATTTCCATCTCCGTATGGATTAGATGCTTTTGACATAGAATTATAAACTTCTATATTAGTTAAAAGTTCTTTTGTCATTTGATAAATAGTTTCTTCTTCTATCCCTGCTAATTTTAAAGTTCCTGCTTCTATTCCCTCTGGCCTTTCAGTTGTATTTCTTAAAACCAATACTGGTTTGCCAAGTGATGGAGCTTCTTCTTGTATTCCTCCACTATCTGTCATAATTATATATGCCTTATTTAAAAAATTATGAAAATCTAAAACATCTAAAGGTTCTATTAATTTTACTCTTTCATGTCCTTCAAATATATTATTAGCAATTTTTCTGACTAAAGGATTTAAATGTATTGGATATATAACTTCTACATCTGTAAATTCTTCTACAATTCGTCTAATAGCTCTAAATATATTTTCCATATTACTTCCAATATTTTCTCTTCTATGAGCAGTAATTAATATTAATCTGTTTGATTTTATATTATCTATATACTTATGGTTATAATCATTTCTAACTGTAGTATTTAGTGCATCAATAGCTGTATTTCCAGTTACATATATTGTATCTTCTTTTTTTCCTTCGTTTATTAAATTTTGTTTTGCAATTTCTGTTGGTGCAAAATGCATATCTGCAATAATTCCTGTTATTTGCCTATTTATTTCTTCTGGATACGGTGAATATTTGTCATATGTTCTAAGCCCAGCCTCAACATGGCCTACTAATACTTGATTATAAAATGATGCTAGTGTGCCAGACAGTGTTGTCGTTGTATCTCCATGTACTAAAACTATATCTGGTTTAACTTTTTTTATAATCTCGTCTAATTGTTGTAATGATTTAGCTGTTATCTCTGTTAATGTCTGACCATTTTTCATTATATTCAAGTCATAATCAGGTGATATATCAAAAGTGCTAAGAACTTGATCTAGCATTTCTCTATGTTGAGCTGTGACACAAACAATACTTTCAATTTCTATCCTTGATTCTAATTCTTTTACTAAAGGTGCCATTTTTATAGCTTCAGGTCTTGTTCCAAAAATAGTCATAACTTTTATTTTCATTTTTATAACCTCATTCTATATTATATTAAATTGCATAAAAAAATTAATTTAAATTACTTTAATAAATTAAAATATTTGTCTTTAAATTTTTAAGTATAATAAAAAGGCACTAATATAAAAAAGTGCCCCCAAATTATCTCCCTATAGAATAATATTCTATACCTAGATTTTTCATGTCTTCAATTTTATAACAATTTCTTCCATCAAAAATTAAAGCTTTTTTCATTTTTTCTTTATAATTAATTACATCATAATTAATTATTTCTTTCCATTCTGTCATAATAAAGCAAGCTTCTGCATCTTTTATAGCCTCGTCTATACTTGTAGTATATTTTATATTTTCTTTGAAAATTTTCTTAGTATTTTCAATTCCAACGGGATCATAAGCTATAACATTAGCTCCTCTATCTACTAAGTATTCTATATTAGTAATAGATGGTGCTTCTCTTAAATCATCGGTACCTGGTTTAAATGTTAGTCCTAATACAGCAACTTTCATCCCCTCAAAGCTTTCAACCAAACGAGATGCCTTTCTAACTAATCTAAGCTTTTGACATTCATTTACTTCTATTGCTGCTTTTATTGTTTTTAATTCATATCCATTATGAGTGGATAACCAGTGTAAGGCTTTAGTATCTTTTGGAAAACATGATCCTCCATAGCCAATACCGGCTTTTAAAAACTTACTTCCTATTCTTTCATCATAGCTCATACCTAATGCAACATCTTCTATATTAGCTCCTACAATTTCACATAAATTAGCTATATCATTCATAAATGATATTTTTAAAGCTAAGAAATCATTAGATGCATATTTAATCATTTCTGCACTATTTCTATTTGTAGCAACTATAGGTTGATTGAAAGGTTTATAAACTTTTTCCAACATTTCCTGTGCCCATAAACTTTCTACTCCTATTACTATTCTAGATGCATTTAATGTATCTTTTACGGCAGTTCCCTGTGATAAAAATTCTGGATTTGATGCTACCTCTACCTTAACATTATTTTTTAAATTTTTCCTTATATACTTCTCTATATCTTGATTAGTGCCTATGGGCACCGTTGATTTAATTACAACTAAAGTATCCTTAGTTATTGAACTTGCAATTTGTTTTGCTACTTTTTTTATGTAATCTAAATTTGCAGATCCATCTTTTCTTTCTGGTGTCCCAACTGCTATCATTATTATCTCTGCATCTTTATATGCACTTTGATAATCTACTGTATAATCTATTCTGCCTATACTATAGTTTTTTTTCATAAGCTCTTCTAAATCCGCTTCGTATATTGGAGATTTACCAGATTTCATAAGTTCTACTTTATTTTCATCTATATCTACACAAACTACATTGTCATGACCAACTTCTGCTAGGCATACACCTGTTACTAAACCTACATATCCAGTTCCAGCAATAGCAATTTTCATGCTTATCTCCTCCAAAAGTATAATATTATATTCTCTTTTTTATTGCATTATATACATAAAAACAAAAAACATATGAACTTTTTAAAAAACCTATATTTTCAACATTTCTATAAGTATTCCAAGTTCTTTTTAATGCTTTAATTTTATTACTTGATAATGAATTCCCAACTATTCTATAATTAACTAAAGCTTCTTCTATTCCATACGCATAATCTTGATTTCTTAAAATCATTAGCCAAGTTGCAGTATCCTGACCTTTTTTAACTAAAGGCATGGTAAAGTCTCCTATAATATCTCTATCAAGTAATACTGTAGAACACCCAATTATAGTATTTTTTAACAAACCATTATAATTTATCTTATTTGGAGCTTTAGCAATTTTATTAGTTTTTGTTCCATCCTCTTTCATATATCTATATGAAGTGAATGTAAACCCTATTTTATTATCTATCATGTAGCTTATTTGCTTTTCTAACTTTTCTGGTTCCCATAAATCATCACTATCGACAAATGCAATAAATCTGCCTTTCGCATTTTTTATTCCTGTATTTCTAGAAACTGCAGCTCCCGAATTTTTATCTAGTTTAATATATTTAATTCGGTCATCATTTTTCATATATTTATTAATTATTTTATACGATTCGTCTTTTGAACAGTCATCTACTAGTAATAATTCCCAGTTATCATAAGTTTGATTTTGTATTGACTCTATTGTCTCTGATACAAATCGTTCTGCATTATATACAGGAGTTATTATTGATACTAAATATTCGTTCATAACCTCTACTCTCCTTATGTATTTTGTGTGTAAAAGTTATATCTTGTTCATTTAATTAAAAATTCTTTCACAGTTTTGTTATCTAGTATTATAAAATACTTATATGTCCTTTCTTTATATTTATCTATTCTTTCTAAATTTATTTTAATAATTAACATTATAGCTAGTTAATTTCAATTATAAAAAAATATCAAAATCAGGAATTTTTATCTGTTCCTATTGAATTTCCCCTAAATAAAACAATCCGCTATAATAAATTTCTAATATACCATGTATACTAGATTTAATTTATTTATAATTTAAACCTTTATTTTTATTATTTTAACTAAGTAGAGAATTATACTTTTGCTATATTTTTATTATTAATTTGTTAGCATTAATTTCTCTTCATTAACTTTTATAGGATTTAAAGTATTTTTTATGCCTAATTGTTTTTATAACTTTTAAATAACTATATATTCTCTTGTTTTTTTCAATACTTCTATTATAATATTATCTTAACAAACATTCAACAAACTATTATGTTATATATAAATTAAATAAAAAATACTGTCTTATTTGCCAGTATTTTTTTACATTTTTCATGTTATTTTCTATTTAATTTAGATTTTATTAAATCTAATACATAACTTGTTTCTTCTATTTTTAATATAGTAATTACTATGATATACACAATCGCACCTATAGAAATTGCTATCCCTAAAGTTATAGCTTCATTTATAAATCCTGTACCTAAAACATTATATAAATTACTATATGCAAAACTTGTTACAATTCCCATAACCACAGATGCAACTATTGATTTTATTGAAGTCACTAATATATTTTTAGCTCCAAAGCTTCCAATTTTCTTTTGCATACTTCCTATAAACAAGAATAGTCCTATAAATGCAGCTATAGTCGTAGCTAATGCTAGTCCTATATATCCTATATATTTAGATAATAAAAGATTTAATGCTATATTAATTACTATAGCTATTGCTCCATTTATCATTGGTGTTTTAGTGTCATGTAATGAATAAAAAGCTCTTGACATAACATTTCTTAGTGAAAATGCTATTATCCCTACTATATAAACCATCAATATATTAGCGGTCATTATTGTATCTCCGGCATTAAATTCTCCTCTTTGGAAAAGTATTTTAACTATCGGACCTGATAATACTATTGTTCCTGCACATATTGGTATTATAAATATAATTAAAACATTCATTGTTTTTCTTATAGATTCTTTAAATGCAACTTTATCATTTGATGCTAAACTTTTAGCCATCATCGGATATACAACTGATAGTATTGATGTTACAAATATAGCAGATACAAATCCATATAATCTATTAGCATAATTAAATGCAGATACAACTCCTTCTCCAAAAGTAGAAGCCAAAGTCCCATCAACTAATGTATTTACTTGTTCTACACCTACTCCTATTAGCACTGGTAGCACTAATATTATCATTTGCCTTACATTTTCATCTTTTAAATTAATAGATGCTTTATATCTCATACCAGTTTTTTTAACTGCTGGCAATTGAAATATTACTTGTGAAGCTAAAGCTAGCAATGACCCTATAATAAGAACATATACATTTGTCTTTGTACTTATTATGATAGATGCTATAATTACAATATTATAAGGTATTCCTATTAATGCAGGAATCATAAAATTGTTATTTAACTGAAGGTAGCTTCCTATTATATTATTTAAACCAATTAATATAACAGCCCATAATATTATTCTTACAAAATTTACAGTTATAGCTAACTTTTCACCAGTAAATCCTATTGCAAATATTTTTACTAAAGGTTCTGTAAATACCATACCTAAAATTACTATTACAATACAAAGTATACTCACTATATTAATTAAATTATTTAAAAATTTATGAGCCTCTTCTGTTCCCTTTTGTTCATTTATTTTGCTGTAAATAGGTATAAGGCTAGTTGCTATTGCCCCACCTATTGCTGCAAATAAAACAGTTGGCATTTTCATTGCTGTTACGTATATATCCGTGTACATACCAACTCCATATGCATAAGCCAAAACTTGCTCTCTTATTAGTCCTAAAAATTTAGAAAAAATAGTTAAAGCCATAATCAGTACCGTAGTTTTTGCTACCTTTGACATAATATACTCCTTATCTATTTACCTTTTTGTATTCATTTTCTAAGTCTATAAAAGTTATATCATGATGTGATACTCTTTTTTCTGGCGGTGGTGGTGTCATAAAATCACCATAATAATAAGTTAAATATTCCTCTGCTTTTTCGGGTACATATAACATATGTCCTTCAAATTCCACTCTTCTAGGTGTTCCAAATACATCCCTTGGAAATAAGTTTCCAAAATCATTTATATCTATACAAAAATTGGTATCTTTTGAACAGTTATTATATATACAGTTTTCCCAAAATTTTAAAAAAACTTGATTTTGAGCTAATGGCATAATAGCTTTTTTAATAAAGTTCTTTGTATTTTCTTTATTATAAATTCCTCTTTTTGTACATTCTGTATATTTTCTTATTTTTATATTCATCTTTTGTAATGATTTATTATTAGGACAATCATCTAATATAAATATATCTACATAAATGCCATGATGTATATTCCATTTTTCTGTACAATCTTGCACAAATGCAGTATTATTCATTCTTACTTTTGGTAGAAACATTTTATATTCTTTATCAGTTTCTTCATCTTGTAAAAAATACTCTTTTCCTAACTCTTTTTCACATATTTTTTTAAACTTTTCATAATCATCTTTAAACATATGTATATCTGCATCATCATCCCACGGTATAAAACCTTTATGCCTTATAGCACCTATTGTCGTACCGTAAGCTAAATAATATTTTATATCATGCTTTATACATATTCTGTCTATTTCTAACAGAATTTCTAGTATTTTAAGTTGGATTTTTCTTTGTAGCTCTTTGTCAACTTTCATATCTAATTCTCCTATGAATTTTTTATAATTCTATTAATAATTTACCCATTTTATAGCATTCAATAAGTATATCATATTAAAACTTTTTATGTCAAACAATGCAATTTAAAGCAAAGTTTTCTTTACCTAATTATTAAAAACTATATTTTTTTAATTTTCCACAAAAAAAGTATCTCTTATTCAGAGATACTTTTTAAATAAATATGTTACCCTAGAGAGTTATAATCATGAGCATGAGCATCACTTCCATAATAACCATATTCATTAACCCAATAATCACCTATTTTCTTATTTCTAACTAGCTTTCCATCATTTCCAAAATAAAATGAATGACTTTCATATCCATAGTCACATCTTATATTCTTCCATCCTTTTACCATTGCACCGCTAGAGTCAACATAGTAATCTTTTCCTATCCATGTATCCGTACTCATTCTACATTCATCAAAATAATACCAAACATTATTTATTTGTTTCCATCCATTAGAATATAAATGTCCTGATGAATTGGCATACATCCATATATATTTTCCATCTTCCTCATCATATATTTTTATCCATCCAGTTCTCATTATACCATTTTCATCAGAGTAATATGTTTGTCCATTATATTCAAACCTAATATCTTTTATCATGTATCCATACGCATTGAAATAATACCATTTATTACCTTCCTTTAGCCAACTATTATTTTTTAAGGAACCTGAAGAACTAGCATAATACCAATCATCTCCATCTGTAGCCCATCCACTTTTAGCCATTATACCATTGTCTTTAAAAAAATAATTAGTTGATCCTATTTCATATATACTATTTTGGACCATCATACCATCTGATTGTAAATAATACCAATTATTATTTTCATTCATCCAACTATTTCTTTTCAATGCTCCTGAAGAACTAGCATAGTACCAATATTCCCCATCATTAGCCCATCCACCTTGGGCCATTACACCATCACTTTTAAAGAAATATTTATTGCCATCTATAATATACGTTTCATTTTGAACCATTATGCCTCTATCATCAACATAATACCAATTAGTACCATTTTTAACCCAAGATGATTTTTTAATAACGCCTGATGAATCTGAGTAAATCCACTCATAGCTACCATTGTATATTACTTTTGTCCATCTGTCCTTAACTAATACACCACTATTATTGAAAAAATACTCTCTTCCATCAATATAACACGATGTATTTTTTACCATCCAACCATATTCATTGAAATAATACCAATTTGAGTCTATTTTAACCCAATCATCAAAAACAAAATTTCCATTTTTAACATATGCCCATTCTCCATAATTTAAATCCCACCAGCCATCTCTAAGTTTTGCAGATTTTTTAGTTAAGTTTATTTCTTGTTTTTTTACAGTATGTATCTCTTTTTTTTCTATAAATTTACTTTCTTGAGCATTACCTGTTATGCATCCCCCTAAAGATATACTTACGCCTATCAAAATTCCTATAATCTTTTTTTTCACTACTGTCCCCCCTGATATTAATTTAATTCCTTACTATTAAGTATAATACAATGCAATGTTATATTTTGTAGTTTTTTGTTTTTATCTTTAACTAATTAAAAATTCAAATTTAAGATGGTATAAATTTAAATAATCTCGATTCATTATAAGTATAGTATTCTACTAAATAAAAATAATCTGAACATAGAATTCTATGTTCAGATTATTTTTATTTTTTAAATTTACTTTTTACTATATCTATAATACTAGTTAATTCTTCAACTTTTAATAGGTATATCAAAATAAAATAAATTAGCACACCTATACCAACTGCAGATCCTAGGCTAACAAGGTCTGATAAAAATCCTGCAGAAAGTATAGAATCTACATATTCAAATGTCAATTTAGAGCAAATTCCCATTATAGTAGCTGCTATTAAAGATTTAAAAAATACAATAAATATTTCATTTTGTTGAAAATCACCTATTTTCTTTTTTAAACTAAAGTAAAATAATATTAATCCTACATATCCTGCAATTGTACTTGCAAGAGCCAACCCTTTGTATCCTAAGAATTTTATAAATAGAAGATTTAAAACAATATTTACAACTATTGCAACCATACCATTTTTCATAGGTGTCTTGCTGTCGTGTAACGAATAGAATCCCCTAGACATGACATCTCTTATTGCAACCGCTAAAATTCCAACTGTGTAAATTTTCAATATATTTGCAGTAATTAAAGTATCCTCATATGTAAATCTTCCTCTTTGAAGAAGTACTTTAACTATTGGTACAGCTAAAACTACAGCACCTACTACTATAGGAACTATTAATATTATAATTACATTCATAGTTTTCCTTAATGAAAATTTGAATGAGCTCATATCATCCTTTACTAATAAACTAGCCAATTTCGGATATACAACCGCTAAGATTGATGTTATAAATAAAGCTTGTACAAATTCATAAAGTTTGTTTGCATATCCAAAGGATGCTACTATATTAGCTCCTAATATAGATGCTAAACTCCTATCTATCATGGTATTTAGCTGACTAACACCAATTCCTATTACAACAGGCATAATAAGAACCATCATTTCCTTTATACCATCATCTTTTAAATTCATTTTCAAGGAATATCTATAACCCTTTTTATAAGCAAATGGAACTTGGAACAGAAATTTAAATGCTAACGCTATTAACGTTCCATATATTAATACATAAATTCCATGATTTAAACTTAAATATACCGATAGTATAATTACTATCGTATAAGGTATGCCAATAAGTCCGGGAATTAAAAAATTATTTTTAATTTGTAAAAATCCAGTCATAATATTAGCAAGTCCTATAAATATAATACTAAATAACAATATCCTAGTAAAACTTACTGTAGTTTCTAATATCTCTCCTGTATACCCTGCTGCAAACAGTTTAACTAAAGGTTCAGTAAAGATCGCCCCCAAAATTGCTATTCCTAAACAAATTATAGATACTAGGTTTACTAATGTATTGGTAAATTCTAAGGCTCTATCTTCTCCAGATTCTTTTCTTAATTTATTGTACATAGGTATCAAACTCGTTGCTATTGCCGAACCTATCACTGAAAATAAAACTACCGGTATACTATTTGCAGTAGAATATGCAGCTGCGTACATTTGTGTTCCGTAAGCTGCTGCTAAAACTTGTTCTCTAACTAGTCCTAAAACCTTTGATAATATAGTTACTATCATAAGGCCAGCTGCAGCTTTAGCTACTTTTGACATAATTAAACTCCTTTTTAACTTACTATATTAACATCTGAAGGATTCACAAATGTTGGAACTAAATTTTTCATAGCTCCTTCAATGAGATCCTCTTCTTCATCTTCTACAATATTCCATAATTCTTTAAGTCCTTGTTGAAGATTATCTTTATTAAAATCCATAGGTCTCCCTACAAATATTTTTTTGTGATTAGTATTACATAATCCTTCCTCTGCCATTAACAATTCCTCAAATAACTTTTCTCCAGGTCTAAGTCCAGTAAAAGTTATCTTTATATCTACATATGGTTCAAATCCACTTAGTCTAATTAAGTTTTCTGCAAGGTTAACTATCTTAACTTGTTCTCCCATATCTAATACAAATATTTCTCCACCTTTAGCCATTCCTCCAGCCTGAATTACTAATCCAACTGCTTCTTCAATAGTCATAAAGTATCTTATTATATCTGGATGTGTAACGGTAACTGGTCCACCTTCTTCTATCTGTTTTTTAAATAAAGGAATTACACTTCCATTACTTCCTAAAACATTTCCAAATCTAACCGCTACAAACTCAGTATTGCTCACTTCATTTAAAGATTGAATTATCATCTCTGCTGCTCTCTTAGTTGCTCCCATTATATTTGTAGGATTTACTGCTTTATCTGTTGATATTAATAAAAATCGTTTTGCATTATATTTACTTGCTAGTGTTGCAACGTTTAAAGTTCCAAATATATTATTTTTTATAGCTTCACCTGGACTTGATTCCATTAATGGTACATGTTTATGAGCAGCAGCATGAAATACAACTTCTGGTTTATATTTTTTAAATATGTTCTCTATTCGTTTTTCTTCTCTTACCGATGCAACTAATGTTGTTAACTTCAAGCTTTGTCCATACTTTCGTATTAGCTCTTGTTGAATAGAATATAGATTATTCTCATATATATCTAACATTATAAGATGCTTTGGTTTAAGGTGAGCGATTTGTCTACAAAGCTCTGATCCTATAGATCCCCCACCTCCAGTAACTAATATCGTACTATCCTGTATATAGCTTCCCATCAAATCAAAATCAACTTCAATAGGATTTCTACCTAATAAGTCTTCTATATCTACATCTCTTACTTGCTTTATATCAACTTTTCCATCTATAATTTCATATATTCCAGGTATTGTTTTAACTTTACAATTAGTACTTTTACATATGTCTAATATTGACTTTTTATTTATCCTAGGTAAATTAGCTATTGAAAATATTATTTCATCAATTTTATATTTTTTTACTACCTCTTTAATATTTTCTCTAGTACCTACAACCTCTACATCATGAACTTTATCACCTATTTTTTTAATATTATCATCTATTATGGCTACAGCTTTTTTCTTTAATTGAGGATTTTTTTCTAATTCATGTATAACCATTTCACCAGCACACCCTGCCCCAATTATCAAAACTCTTGATATATATTCATCTTTATTAAAGTTTGTAGGAATAATTACTCTGCATTTGTTATCAATATCTTTGCTATTCATAATAAATCCCTCCAAAATTGATTTTTACATTTTATCGCCTAAAAAGGCTTAGCCTGTACAACTTTAAAAGTTACTCCTAGACTAAGCCATTTGTTATTCTATATTATACCACTAAAGTGACATAAATATATGATTTTCTTTTATTTATTTAATATTTTATTATACAATTCTTCAATATCATGGAAGTTTTGATTAACTTCGTAGTTTGCTTTTACAAACTTTCGACCTTGTTTTCCCATGTTTTTTCTTAAGTTTTCATCATTCATAAGAGTAACTATTTTTTCTTTTATTTGTTCTGGATTTTTTGACTCAACTATAAATCCAGTTTTATTGTTATCTAAAGATTCAGGATGACCACCTACATTTGTAACTATAACAGGAACTTCACATGCCTGAGATTCAATTGCAGCAACACCAAATCCTTCCCTTAAAGATGGAAATACAGTAACGTCAAAACTACAAAATGTTTTAGCAATACTATTAGGAGCTATCCTTCCTAAAAACTCTACTTCATTTTTAAGATCTAGCTCATCTACTAAGTTTATTAAGTTATCTAAATTCTGTCCTGATCCACCTATTTTTAATAATAACTTCTTATTTGGATATTCATCTTTCAAAAGTTTAAATGCTTTTATAAGGTATTCTATACCATACCTTTTTTCTAAACTTTTAACTATACCTACTACAAATGCATCATCTTTTTTAACTTCTACTGGTTTAAATCGTTCCATGTCTACTCCAAAAAAAGTAACATCTACATTTTTATTTGTATATTTATTAACTTCTCTTGCCATAGCTCTACTGTTAGTAAATATATAATCAGCTTTTCTAAAATTATGTTTTATAATTTGTTTTTGTATAAACCCATTATTAGGAAACTCATATATATCTGTTCCCCATACAGAAATTGCATACGGATGTTTTTTTAATAATGTTCCTAAAAATCCATAACTACTTGCATACTGTGCATGCAATAAATCTGGATTTATTTCTTTTAATGTTCTTTTCATTTCATCAATAAATTTTATTCTTCCCATCTTTTGTAACAGTCCTTTATTTCTCTGCTCTACAACATTAGCATCAAAATTATGAACTGTTACACCATCTATTTTACCACCATTTAATGATAAAACATGTATATTATAACCCCTTTTTTTAAAATAATCACACCATTTAATAGTATGCGGACTTGACCCATCAGCTAAATAGCAAATAGTTTTCATAAAATCTACCTTCCTTAAATACTTAATTAAGCACTTATTTATATTTAAATATTTTAATTCTATTACTTATTTCTCCTATTGCATAAGGTATACATATAAAACTTAAATTAATTGTGATATTTAATAATATACTTTCTGCAAATGAATATGTAAGAATAGATAAAATCAATAGTACTTCTGCTTTTTTATTTTTACAACATAACCTATATATAGCATACATATACAACAAAATTATAATTAAAAATACTAATATACCTCCACTATATAAAGTCCATATATAACCACTATCTAAAGGTATCTTAGGATAAAATGCTAATTTTCTTATATTTTGCTCATATCCCATAAGATTCAGCCCATAAATTGGATGAGTTAAGTATTTGTTCCAATAATATGGCCTATGTGATAAATACTCATTAATCCAATAATGATTATTAAATGCAAAAGTTAATATCAAACTAGCCATAGTTAAAAGTATCGGATATATAGAAAATAAATATTTATATATTTTTTTATTAATATTTATTCTTCTGAATTTTAAAACAAAAGCAATACAAATAAACACGGTTATTAAACCTGTTTGGGTTCTAGTCTCCGCATATATGATCAATGGAGATATTAAAATTATTATAAACCCTTTTTTATCCATTTTATCAAATTTAACATAAAGATATGAAGCCCATATAATGAAAAATGCCATATATGCTGCATTAGGATTGCTAAATCCTAAATTATTTCTTCCATGTATATATCCACTTGGCTTTATACCTAATAAATTCAGTATTAAGCATGATAAAAAAAATATTATATTAGTAACAATATAAAGCTTAAGTATTTTCTTTAAATCCCTATTGTACAACCCTAATGCTAGAGTATATATATATATAATTGTATTATTATTAGTTATTTTAAATTGAATAAAAAATAATACTAACAATATAAAATGAAAAATATTATATTTTTTCAAATCATTTATTATTAGTATTATTGATAATATTATTGTTATTTGTGTAGATATCGTAGTTAACGGAAATCCAACACTATGAAATAAAATATTTCTATAATATTTTACAACTAAAAAAAACAGTAATATAGCTCCAATCATATTTGCACTACTTATGCTTAAAAATTCACTGTCATCATATGACTTCACTATACCACCTTCCTTAAATATTTATTATAATGATTTTATTTCTTCAAAAACTCTTTCACAGTTTTTATTATCTCTTATATTAAATGTTCTATTTATTCTAGATTCATAAATTTCATCTAACTTGAAGTCACTTTCAATATACTTTGTTATTAATTCTATAACTTCAGACTCACCTGATACAACTTGGCCAAACCCACTTTTTCTAAAATCAAAATATCCAGCTTTATAATGCTTTAGTTCATCAAAACAATAATGAATTAATGGTTTTTTCATATAAGCAAAATCAAAAAATATGCTTGAATAATCAGTTATTAATAACTTAGCATCCATAAGAAGTTCTTGTACATCATATTTTTCCTTATCAGCTATTACAACATTTTTGCTATTAACCTTAAAATATTTCAAATATTTTTGTAATTCATAATGAGGATAGAATATTAACTTATAACCACTATTAGATAATATTTTTTCTAATCCTTTATTATTTATTAATGAATTAAATTTTTTATAATAATCTGATTTTAAAAATAAATCATCTTTAGAATCACTATTTTTCATATATGAAGGAACCGTTAATTCTTTTCTCCAAGTAGGCATTAAAAGTATTTGCTTTTTAGGCTTATTATTATGTAAGTTATCAAATCTAGGCAAACCAGTTTGTACAACTTCATTATTATAATATCCATATTCTTGATTATTCGCTATAGCATTATATTCTTCTTGAGTTGATGTTATAAATTTATCAATTCTAATAGATTTTTTATTTAAAAATTCACTTACATCATTGTATATTATTCCATGTTGCAAGAAAATGTATCTTTTTTTATTCTCTCTATCTAAAATCATTTTATATAATTTATAGCTCCATGGTTCTATAAATCCTGTATATGGAGATATAACCTTTTTAGACAATATAAAAGCTATCTTATGCTCAAAACTATCATATGGTATTATATTTTGATATATTTTGACTTTATCATAATCTTTTTTAAAACTTTTATCTATTAAATAGTAGACATTTATTTCTGGATGATTTTCTCTTATATATCTAAACATCCAATACCCGTTGTCTTTTGCTTCTGTTCCTCTTTCGCATATTAACCATAGGTCTTTATATTTAGGATTATTTTTATAAACAATAGATATGAATTTAAAAATAATCATATCTATTGTTTGAAAAGATAATCTACCTATTTTCTTTAGTATATTAACTATTTTATTAAACATTTTTCTACTCCTAATTTACATTTTATAATTAAAGTATTCTTTTAAACCTTCAAAATATAATTTAGAGCAATTATCTACTTGTTTAAACTTTTTAGCGGTAAAAGCCGTATACATTACTAGTCCCATATAATTTCCAAAAAGTCTTTTAAATAAAGGACCTTTAGCAACAAATGATTTTTCATCTAAATAATCATTTTCACGAACATTATGATATGCTATTAATTTAGGATAATAATCGAATTTATATCCTAGCTTTTTTAAATCCATTAAATATATATTTTCTTCACCAGAATTATATCCACTTCCTACACCAAACTTTTCATCAAATCCGATAGTATAATCTTTTACACTTTTGGTATTTATAAATATTTCTATAGCAGCCTTTTTTAATACTTGCCTCTTAGAAAAATCTTTTATAGCTTCATTAGGATAAATTTTTGGATATTTTTCTTTTTCAGGATCATAATATTGACAGCATAAAACATCTCCATCATTCTTATCAAAGTAATTATATGCAAATTCTAATGCATCTTCTACATACCAACAGTCATCATCTGATAATGTAAATATATCACCCTTAATTTCCTTTAACCCTATATTTCTTGCAATTGAAATTCCTTTTGTATTCGATTTTATATGTTTATACTTAAAGGTTACATTTTCTAAACACTGTTTTACCATATCATGATTTCCTTGTGATACTATTATCATTTCAAAATCTTTATATGTCTGATTCTCTAAGCTTTGAATCAATCTTTTAAGTTCCATTTCACGAGTTCCCATTGTAGGTACTAAAACACTAATCATAAAACATTCCTTCCTAATTATCTCTTTAAAAAATGTTTATTTATATTTTTAACTGCATAATTACTAAAATATAATACAGCTTTAGGTAGAGGTACTTTCTCTACATTTCTTAATATATTCCATGTCCACATAGCTGACTTTACTTTATTTCCAGATAAGGATGTAGATGTCTTTCTATAAAGTGCTAATACTTTATTAATTCCATATGCTTCATGACCTTGTTTTAATATAGATAACCAAGTAGCATAATCTTCATGTCTTATCTTAGGCATTACTATATTATCAACTTTTTCTTTATCTATTACAACAGTTAGACATCCTACTCCATTCGATTTTAACATATCAGTATAACTAAGTTTATAATGTACGGCTACTGATTTACCTAGTCTATCGCCATTTTCATTTATAAACTCATACCCCGTATGAGAGAAAGCTATATTATTTTTTTTCATAAAATTAATTTGTTCCTCTATTTTTGTTTCTAACCATATGTCGTCACTATCTACAAAAGCAATATACTTTCCTTTAGCTTTTTCAATTCCTTTATTTCTAGCGTCTGCAACACCAACATTTTTATCTAGTAATATAGCTTTTATTCTCTCATCTTTTTGTTGGTATTGTTTTATTATCTCTCTTGAGGAATCTTTTGACGCATCATCTACTAATATTATCTCTAAATTTTTATATGTTTGACCTAATACACTATCCACTGTGCATTTTAAATACTTCTCAGCATTGTGTACAGGCGTTATAACAGAAACCAAATCTTGTATTTGATTTAAACTATACTTCATATCCTACTTCCTCCCTAAGAAGATATAATTTTTCAGAAAAAAAACAATATACTCAAATACAATTTGAATACATTGTTTTTTAATAACTACCTTGCACCTTCTCCAGTGAATATTACTTTCACCGTTTTTAGCAATATATTCATATCTATTAAGAAACCTCTGTGTTTGATATAATACATATCTGCTTTAAGCTTTTCTTCTGGAGTAATATCATATCCTCCATTTACTTGAGCCCACCCTGTTAAACCTGGCTTAACTGCTAATCTATTTATAAATCCAGGTATATCATGATTAAACTCTATAGTAAAAGAAGGCCTCTCAGGTCTTGGTCCTATTATACTCATGTCTCCCTTTAGTATATTGAATAATTGAGGTATTTCATCTATTCTTGTTTTTCTGATAAAGTTACCCACTTTAGTTATTCTTGGGTCATCTTTAGTTGCCCATTGAGCACCAAATTTCTCAGCATCAATTCTCATTGATCTTAATTTGTATATATAAAAAGTTTTTCCACCTTTTCCCATTCTTTCTTGTTTATACGTTATAGGTCCTTTATCCTCTATTTTTATTAACATGCCAAATATAAATATTAAAGGAATTCCTATTAAAAGGCCTATTGACGATAAAATTATATCTAAAATCCTTTGATACATATCAAATAATATAGAACCTTTAACTATATTATAATCAATTTCTTCTATTAATTCTGTATCTTTATAATCAAAGTTACTAACATCCATCTTTTTACATCCCTCACTAATTAATTCAGTCATAATTACCTCCACTTAATAATATATTTTATGAAATATAATTCGACTTATTTTTATATTATACTCAATAATTTTAATATTATCAACATAAATTCTATTTAGCCCAAATTTACACTTAATACAATTTTAAGCATTTTTTTAATAAATGTAATTATTAGTGAAGGATATATCAATGTTTGTAAGATTTTATCTATTATAAATGATTCTTTTTAGTGCTAATATCCATACCACAACAATAGTAATAGAACTTATAAATCTAATAATTTTATCAGTAATTATTCTAGGTCTTACAAGTTCAAATCCAACTTCTGTTATATTTTTTACATTGCTTTCTTGTAAAAATTCTTCTTCTGTTTTTTGTAAACTATCTGCACTGTATAAAATAGGAGTATTTTCCTTTGCTGCAATCGGACTCAATGCTAATGCATTTAATAAGTCTCCATAATTATAAATTCCATTTCTTAATATATATATGTGATTTATTTTATCTAAATCATAAAATTCTTTTATTATTTCCTTATTTGTTTCATATCTATCTTCTCCATTTAGCCTAACAACATCTGCTTTTATGCCGTACTTTTCATCTTTTAACATAGCTTCAAATACATCTGGAAAAGCAGTTTCACTACCTGTTAAATATACCTTCTTTATATTATGCTCTTTTAAAAACTTAAGCGTCTCTTTTCTATCACTTTTGTTTACCATTAATACAGGTATATTTCTATTTGCGGCTGCTGGAGCTATTGCTACACCATTAGGTTTTCCACTTCTCATATTAACTAGAACTACTTCAGATATTGGATTTAACTTATTAACTTTTTCAGCTAAAAGTATTGATGTTTCAAATCCACTTTCGCCACCAATTCTTTCTGAGTTTATATTCATTTTTTTAAGTTCTTTTTTAATATCGTTTGTTATGACTTTATCTCCACCAATTAAATATACCTTCTTAACACCTAATCGTTTAATTTCATCCTTTACAGTGCTGTTTATTTCCTCTGAGTCTGTGAAAAATATTGGAATATTTTTTTGATAAGCAAAAGATGAAGCACTTACTCCATCAATAACAGAATGTATACTTACAAGAACTGCTTCATCTGATTTTTTCCATCCTATTTCACTTATTTTTGTCATAGTTTCAAATCTATCTAAGCCAATAATTTGTTTTCTATTATATTGACTTAGATAATTTTCATCTAAATAAAATTTGATTCCAAATCCACATACTGCAAGAATTATAATTAGTGTAAAAGCCATTTTTGCTCTTTTACTCATATATAACCTCTTTCATTATTTTAAAGTTTTTTCTATTCCTTTACCTATTTGAGTTCCAAGATGGTTTCTTTTTTCTACAGTGTTTACTAAAGCATCATCTTGAGGATTATCTATAAATGCAGATTCTACTATAACTGCAGGTGCCTTCGTTTCCCTTATCATATGATAATAGTCTTTTCCGCTATCTGTTGTTCTTGTTTTTATACCTCTATTAGTAAAGCTGAATTCACTTAATATACTATTCAGTATATTTGTTGCTAAAGTTTTACTTGTTCCACCATTTCTATCTGCGTACTTATAATATATTTCTGTACCTTTAGCCACTCCATTATAAGAGTTAAAGTGAACACTCACAAGTAAATCTGGATTTATAGCATTTGCCATAGAAGTTCTTTCAGATAAAGATAATGTTTTATCCGTTTCTCTAGTTAATACTACATTCACACCATTTGCTCTTAGATATTCAGTCGCTGCTAACGAAGTATCTAATGTATAAATTTTTTCTTTACTTGATGTTCCAGGGTCTGTACCACCATGACCAGGATCTATTACTACAGTTTTTCCTCCAACATTGTGAATAGATAGTTTGTATGCAATATCACTTATTATTCCATCCTTAAAAGCTTTACCTATTTGGTATACTTTATTAGCTGATTTTTTTTCTAAGTTATCTGTATGATAATCAGATAAATAGTTTGGTGATGTTATAAGTATTGGTGAATTAAACTTAGCAGCTAAAGGTCCTGCTACTAAAGCGTCTGTTAATTCATCTGATCTTGCTACTATTACTGATTCTAATTCACTTTGTGGATAGAATTTAGCCATAACTTTTGCATTTGTTTCATGTCTATCTGCTCCGTATACTCTATTGTAGTATACGCTTCCACTAGGTGGTTTAGATACTATATCAGCCATCTGATCTATAACATCAGTAGCTAACGTATTTGGTCCCCCTATAAAGTATACGTCTTTTAGAGCTTCTGACTTTAGCCAATTATAAGAATTTGTTGGTACTTTATATTTTTCAGTTAATATAACTGGTTGTTTATCTTCTCCTGCCTTAGCTGCAATTGATAGTGCATCTATATCGCCTTGGAATCCATTTGCCATATATACTTTATTTACATCATGATTTGAATCAATTACTTTTGCTATTTCTAAAGATGTTTCATATCTACTTTGACCCCAAATACGATTTACACTCGCACTATTGATGCTCTTTAATTCATTAGCTACTTGAGAGTTCACACTATTTTCTCCACCTACTATAACAATTTCTTTAGGTGAAAGTCTTTTTATTTCTTCCTTTATAGTAGCTGGTACACTATCTTTTTTAACTATTAATATTGGTGCATCATAGGTAGATGCTAACGGTGTTGCAGTTATACCATCCGCTACTATATCTCCATTTATTATTACTACTTTATCAGTAGTAGTTTTCCATCCTTCTTTGCTTATCTTTACTGCATTATCATATGCACTATCTCCTGATAATTCTACTACTGGCGCAGAAGTTTTTTGCATATAAGTTCTCATTTGTGCCATATTACTAACTATATATTCCTGAGTTATATTATAGTCATCTAATTTTAATCCTAGTTTTTCCAATTCATCTGTATTTAATACTTGTTTATTTTGGTTGTCATTTATTACTATATTATTTATTTTCCAAACATTTAAATATTCTGGATCTATATTAAACTTTATTGTACCTTCATATGATTGAGTTTGAGAGTTATATTTTAAATTCGTACTTAACTCTTGATCATAACACAAATAATTTACTGTTATAGTTTCAGCATCAAATTTCTCTTTAAATGATACTCTTATTTTAGATTCATTTCCTAGTACTACACTTCTCTTTTCTAATTCTATTTTAATATTTTCAGTAGTTTCATTATTTGCGTATATCGAAGTTGGAGCTATTATTGAAGCTGCAACTAATCCTGTTGTAAATAATTTTCTTCTTTTTTTCATCAAATCCCTCCTATTTATATATAATACTTATATATTATAACATAATAGGATATTATTGGACATAATTTTGAGTAACTATGTAAGGTTTAAATATAAATTTTATCATATATTCAAGTTTTTTTTAGTTACAACTTTGTAAATTTTTTCAAATTTGCCAAATTTATTTGCTCGACTTTTTAAATTACTTATAGTATAATCATATTAGGAAGAAAGAAATTTCTAACATCTCTTTTTTCCGTATTTCTCACATTTAAAGACCGTAGATATATTCTACGGTCTTTTTCTTTTGTAAATAACTTATTTGCAATTTTCTATATGAAAATATTTATTATATGTATATTTATATAAACAATTAATAAAAAAGAGTGCTGAAAATACATTTTTTCAGCACTCTTTTTGTTATTAATTAAATTTATATAAATACTTAACTGTTTCTAGTCTTATTATTCTATTTAAATCTTCAAACATGTCATATCCTTGAACAGTATATTCTTTTACAGGATCTTTTTGACCTATTGCAGCTAATCCAATACATTGTCTTAATTGGTCCATTGCATCTATATGATCTATCCAATAAGCATCTACAACTTCTAATAATACTTTTCTCTCTAACTCTTTAACCTTATCAGGCCCTAGCATAATTTTTTTAAAATCATATACTCTTTTGGATAAATCATAAGTATAGTCTACAGTTTCTTCTACAGTCATTTTATCCATATCTGGTATCATAAGTGACTCTTTAGGCATAAAACTATGATGTATACTATTTAAGAATCCATAATAATCTTTATTTTTTCTTAGATATTTTTCAGCTGTTTCTGTTATTATATCTTTTACCATTTTTTGAATCTCTTCTTCTAAATCGGCATTATCTAATACTTTATTTCTTTCAGCATAAATAACTTTTCTTTGCTCATTTATTACATCATCGTATTTTATTACATTTTTTCTTATTTCAAAGTTTTTACCTTCAATTCCTCTTTGAGCTCTCTCTATAGCCTTTGCTAAAGCTTTGCTTTCTAAAGCTTCTCCATCTCCCGAACTCATTTTCTTCATTAGTTTTTCTATACTCTTTCCACCATAAAGTTTTATAACTTCATCTTCTAGACTAACAAAGAATCTAGATGTTCCTGGATCACCTTGACGTCCTGAACGTCCTCTTAATTGATTGTCTATTCTTCTTGTTTCATGTCTTTCTGTACCTATTACATACAGACCACCAAGATCTTTAACCTTAGCCTCTTCTTCTTTATCTCCTGCTCCAAGTGATATATCTGTACCACGACCTGCCATATTTGTAGCTATTGTAACAGATCCTAACTTACCAGCATTTTTAACTATATCAGCTTCTTTTTCATGATTCTTTGCATTTAACACTTCATGCTTAATACCTTTTTTCTTTAATAATCCTGATAAATACTCAGATTTATCTATTGAAACGGTCCCTACTAATACAGGTTGTCCTGTTTTATGTATCTTTTGTATTTCTTCGACAACAGCATTGTATTTAGCTTCTTCTGTTTTAAATACTAAATCATTTAAATCAGCTCTAAGTATAGGTTTGTTAGTAGGTATTGTTACAACATTCATACTATAAGTAGATTGAAATTCTCCTTCTTCTGTCTTAGCAGTACCTGTCATTCCTGAAAGCTTATTATACATTCTAAAGAAATTTTGGAACGTTACTGTAGCTAAAGTTTTAGATTCCCTTTTTATATCAACTTTTTCTTTAGCTTCTATTGCTTGATGAAGTCCATCAGAATATCTTCTACCATCCATTATTCTTCCAGTAAATTCATCAACTATCATTATTTCATCACCTTTTACAACATAATCAACATCTTTATCCATTAATTTATGCGCTCTTAATGCTTGGTTAATGTGATGATATATTTCTATATTTTTTATATCTGTTAAATTATCTATTCCAAAGAATGATTCTGACTTTGTCATTCCTTGTTCAGTTAAAGCAATAACATTATCTTTTTCTTCTATTTCATAGTCTTCTTCTACTAATGTTTTAACAAATACATCTGCTATATCATAAAGCTTAGTACTTTCATCTCCATTACCTGATATTATAAGAGGTGTTCTAGCTTCATCTATAAGTATTGAGTCAACCTCATCAACTATAGCAAAATTTAATTCTCTTTGAACTTTTTCCAAATTACTTGTAACCATGTTATCTCTTAAGTAATCAAATCCGTACTCATTGTTTGTTCCATAAGTTATATCGCAATTGTATTGTGCTTTCCTATCAGCTGGATCTTGATTTGCAAGTATAACCCCTACACTCATTCCTAAAAATTCATATACAGGTCTCATTATTTCTTTATCACGATTTGCTAAGTAATCATTTACCGTTATTACATGTACTCCCTTACCAGCTAATGCATTTAAATAAACTGGCGCAACAGCAACTAACGTTTTACCTTCCCCAGTTCTCATCTCCGCTATTTTTCCTTGGTGTAGTACAATTCCACCAATTAACTGAACTCTATATTGTCTCATACCTAATACTCTTCTTGATGCTTCTCTACACACAGCAAAAGCTTCGACTAAAATATCATCTAATGTTTCACCATTATTTAGTCTTTCCTTAAATGTATTAGTCATGTTTTTTAATTCTTCATCACTTAATTTTTGTATATCTTCTTCAAGAGCATCTATAGCATCTACTATTTTATTAAGTATCTTTATTTCATTTTCATCTGCTTTACTCATTATTCTATCTAAAACTGACATTTCCTGCCCCCTTTGTTTAAAATATTCTGTCTAAAATTATATACTCCATTATATCACATATATTTATTGTTTCTCAAATTACTTGTTATTAAAATATATTGAAAAATAATTCCATCTAAATAATCCATATCATATATTTATAATTTTTCCTAGACATATTATATATGGTGTTATATAATATAAATACTTGAAAAATTTAAAACATCTCTTTTTTCAAGTATTTCTCACATTAAAAGGGGCTGATTATATCAGCCCCTTCTCACATTTTTAAAAGTATTCAATTTGCTAGTTTAATGCGTTCTCATTTTTTTCAACCTTTTTATTTCTTATTTTAACCCTTACTATATTGATATATTGTTTAATTAAAATAGGCATCCATACTCCAAGTATTACATAAAACAACTTAAATCGCTCATCTTTATATGCATACGCATACCACATATTAGATTTAAATTGGTCAAATTCAAACCATTCTAATCCGAACTTTACATATATGACTGCAAATATTAAATTAATTACATAAAATACGAATTGATGATGCATCATTATTGACCATGTATTCGTACCTATCATTTTTACAATATTACTTTCTCCAATCGATTTCACAAGTATCTTTGAAACTCTTAGCCAAAACATTATTCCTGTAACTGAAGTAATGTATGGTAATAATATATTATCTTTATTAAAACCATTGCACCATACTGCCGTAAATGATATATCAAGATATTTACTTATAAGAATAAACTGAATTATAAATATGGCTAAAAAATATACTCCAGAATTTAAAGTATCCTTTTCCTCAAACTTAGTTTTATACAAATATCCAAAATGATAAAAAGGTATAAAGAACATTGTTCTAACTAAAGTTAAGTCCCATCTTGTATTATAACCTTTGTTAGCTAGAGTAATTCCAATGCATCCTACAATTAATAATATAATTGCCATTAAATACTCATTATTAAAATTAACTTTTACAACAATTTTTCTAATGAGTACATAAACAATCTGAACTATAAATAGTGCTAAAACAAACCATGCAGCTACATTTAACCCAAACTGATGACCACCTATCCAAGGCTCTATAAATAAAGATCTAAGTGTCAATGCTAAACCAAATTCTACTACCCCTATATATCTAAGTAAAGTGATTATAATTCCATAAATAAAATTCCATATAAAATACGGAACTAGTAAGTGTTTTACTTTTTTTATAACAAAACCTTTAAATTCAATTTCACTTTTAACCTGATAAAAGTAACCTGATATAAACATAAACATAGGCATATGAAAAGAGTTAACTGGAAACCATTCTGTAAGTAAAGATATTCCCCCTTTATGCCCTACTACTACAAGTATTATACCTATACTTTGTAGTATTAACATTTGTTGATTAATTTTTTTCATTTCCCCCTCCTATTTTAACTAAACCAGCAACTATATATTATATAACACATCTATGTCTTTTTGTGGAATTTTTTGGTAAATTAATTGTATTTCAAAAATATTTCAAATAATCAAAGCGCAAAATAGCTGTATTGAAAATAACTTCAATACAGCTGTTTAATTAATAAGGATTTATACATACTCCATTGTTATCAAATGTATAATACTTCCCATCTATTTTATAAGTGTAGTCCATATAAAAATCACCATATGAATTCCAATAATACCATTTACCCTGATCTAATACCCATCCTGTTTTACATGTTCCATCTCCATTTAAATAATACCAAGTATTATATTCAGACTCATATTTGTCAACATACTTTACCCAACCTTTTTTAGTTGACATGCTTCCATCAGAATTAAAATAGTACAACTTTTTATCTATTTCTATCATACCTGTTTGCATAAATATATCTTTGCGTCCAGAGTCTATCATTTCATCAAAATAATACCACTTTCCATCTTCTAAAAACCAGCCTATTTTGCAAGTTCCATTTCCATTTAGATATATCCATGTTGTATATGTTCCAAACCCATAATTATAAACAACTTTTTTCCATCCTTTATGAGTTGACATACTTCCATCAGAATTAAAGTAATAGTTACCACCATCAATTATTTCTACTCTATTGCTTAGCATTTTATAGTCTTGTTTGCTCAGATAATACCATTTATTATTATCCTTTAACCATCCAGTTTTATATTTACCATTTTTATCTATATAGTACCAACTATTCCCCACCTTTTTCCATCCAGCTTTTACTTTATACTCTTTACTAGCGCTATATTTTATATATGATTGATTGTATAACTTCATAGCTTTTGATTCTTGAGCATTAGAAAATACTAATATAGCTGACAAAGCTGCCACACATAAAAATTTTAATTTCATAAAAAATCCTCCTTTTTTCATATCTATCTAACAAATAGTAGCATACCTATATTGTAGAAGTTTATAAAATAGTGATAGCTAGTCTTAAAAACTATTATCTATTTTTGTATATAATAAATAAAAAAAAGCCATAGTTTCTTTTTCTATGACTTTTTGTATCTTTTATATTATTTTTATTACATTTTAAATTACATAGATTTAGCCATAGTAGCTATACCATTATCGTCTATATTCCATCCATCTATACTCGTATTAATAAGCATCGATCCATCTTGGCTCATATAGTACCAATTATTATTGTACTTCAACCAGCCTATTTTCATTGATCCATCTTCTCTTAAATAGTACCATTTATCAGAATACTTTAACCAGCCAGTTCTCATAGATCCATCATTTTCTAAATAGTACCAATTATTATTATATTTTAACCAGCCTATTTTCATTGATCCATCTTCTCTTAAATAATACCAGCTATCAGAATATTTTAGCCAACCAGTTTTCATAGCACCATTTTTTTCTAAATAATACCAGTTGTTGTTATATTTTAACCAACTAGTTGTCATTTCTCCATTTGCTTTTAAATAATACCAAGAATCTTTATCTTTTAACCATCCGACTTTCTTTTTACCATTATTGTCTAAATAGCACCATTTTCCATTTTCTTGCTTCCATCCAGAATTTAAATCTTTGTATGTGTATGTTAATAAAGCCTCGATATCTTCATACATCTTTGCGCGTGTATTATTTCCAAAAAATGAACAGATTATTTCTCTTCCATTTTTATCTATTGCTGTAGTCGATAATACATTTCCGGCAGCATCAGTTGTTCCTGTTTTTGTACCTATAACTGTATATAAATCTTTTGGATAATACTGACCTCTTAAAAATTTATTTGAACAATTAAGAGTTTTAGACGATCCGTTATAATAGTTTTTTATTGTATAATATGGCTTTTTAACGATATTCTTAATAGTTTTGTTTTTCATTGCTTGCTGAGTTAATTTTGCTATATCTGATCCTGTTGAATATGTATTTGGAAAATTTCTACCGTCTAGACCTATAGGATTGTCAAAATGTGAGCTCGTCATCCCCAATGATTTTGCTTTTTGATTCATCATATTTACAAAACCAGGTATTGAACCACCCACTTCATTTGCTATAGAATTTGCTGCATCTGCTGCTGAATATACTAATAACATATTTAATAATTCTTCTACTGTATATGTATACCCCGCTTTAAGACCTGCCTGAGTTGCTATACTAGGTGTATTATCTAATACACTTTGCTTTATAGTTATTTTTTTAGACAAACTACAATTATCTAACGCTACTAATGCCGTTAACATTTTTGTCGTACTTGCCGGATATATTTTTTTGTTCATATCCTGTGAATGTAAAACTTCCCCTGTTTTTGCATCCATGACTACATATGCATGTGCATATACTTGTGGTTTTTGACCATCTGCTTCAACTTTATTATTAAAGCCGGTAATTGAAAAGCAAATTACCATAATTAATATTGATAGTATGCTTTTGTTGATTTTTTTCATTTTGTATCCCTCCCCATTTTTTTGAACATTACTATTCTAACATAACAACTTAATTATTTACCATTTTATGGAATATATACATTGTTTTATATACTGTAATATTTTTTGTACAAAAAAGACTATCTACAAAAAATCATTAGATAGCCTTTTTTCGTTTATCATTTTTATATTTTACATTCATTCCAAGCACCATTTTATTAAAAATAATTAATTTAAATACCTTATTATAGTCACCAATATTAAGATTAGTATTATTATAAGTAATACTATTCCTACATTTCTGAATCCTTTTATTCTTTTATATAGCTTACTATCTTCACGCTTAGGACCTACTATAGATTTTAATTTATATTTACTCTTCATGTAATATAAGTTTTCATAGTCTTTTCTCAATAATTCATCTAAACATTTTTCAGCTTCTTCTACTTTATTTAACTTTAAATAGCACATAGTTAAAATTTCATAGGGTTCAATAAGCTCGTTATAATCTCTTATAATTTTTTTTAAAATATGAACCGCACTTTTATATTTCTCTTGTGATACATATTCTACTACTTTATTATAATTAATTGCTAACTTATCAAATTCTTCACTTGCCAAAAAGTCTATATATTCTTTTGCATGATTATCTTGTTCTGTAACTTTTAAGCTCTTAGTCCAATATCTATATGCTTCTTCAAAATTACAAAGATAATATTCACATACCCCCATTAGATTTAAAATATCTATATCTTTTGGATATGCGTTAACTGCTTTTTTAAGCTCATCTTTAGCTAAAGATACTTTACTATTGTCTATTAAATTTAATGCTCTATTATAGTATCTATAAGCTTTATTAATAATTGTATCCATATACTTACTCCTATATAGTTATGTAATCAAAATTTATACTTCTCTTATATGTCTATTTTACAGCCATTACAGATGCCTTTCTAAACACTTCCCCCTTTAATAAATATCCCTTTTGAGTTACATGCACTATCTCATTCTGTCTTTTGCCTTCAGACTCTACCGCTTGAACACAGTTATGAATTTCTTCATTAACAATTTCATTATTGCATTTAATCTCTTCTATATCGATTTCTTTTATTTCTTTATCAATTTGATCTTTTATCCCTACTAAATATTGTTTTAATGTATTATCTTCAACTTCTAGTGCATATCTATGTATTTCGTCTACTTGATCTAATATACTTATCACTTTATTTAATACTAATGAATTAAATTTTTCTTTTTCTTCTAATTGATTTTTTAAACTTACATATTCTTGCTCTAATTGATAAAGTCCATCATCAGACAAATTATTAGTATCACGTTCTTCTATAGTCTCTTCTTTGTGCTTGATTTCATTAAGGCATGACTCCACTGTTTCTTCTAACTCCAAGATTTCACTTTCTGTAAAAGGTGGCTCAAAATCTTTGAATTGTTTCTTTTTTTCGAATTTAGTTCTTATTCCTCCGATTATTAATTCTGCCAAATATATCACTTCCTACTGAATTTTCTATTTCTCTATATATTATACGTACTGTTTTAAAGGTGTTTTATAATTTTTAGTAATTTTTTTATTTATTTAAAGTGAAAAATAAAAAAAGAGATAGATATAATCCTTTATATCCATCTCTTTTTTACTATTTATTCAGTAGATTTTTTAATTTATTTATTGCTGAGGACTCTATCCCTCCTCCAATTTCATATATCTTTGTTGATTTTTTCTTAACTAGTATCTCTTCTTGAGACTTACTTATATCTTTAGTAGCAAGTACTACTGGCATATCCTTTTTAGCTGCTAATGGACCAACTGATAATGCATCTACTAAATCATAATCTTTTGCTAATACAACACCTTCTAATTGAGTATTTCCATAGAATTTTTCTAATACTTTTGCATTTGTATCTTGTCTACTATCTCCTGATATTCTATTGTTTGATATATCTTTAGATGTAATAGCATCTATTTGATTTATAGCTTTATCTGATACTTTTTGCTTTCCACCTATTATATATCCATCTGCTACATTTTGAGATTTTATATATTCATAAGTTTTTTGATCTAAACCATCTTGTTCCGTAAGTATTATCGGAGCTTTTTCTTTACCTGCTACTGGCGATATTGATAATGAATCAGCTTCTCCATATCCTGCTCCAACATATATTTTAGTTATATTATTTGTCTTATCTATTTCTTTTGCTATATTTAAAGATGTTTCATATCTAGTTTGACCTCCAATTCTTTGTACTACTATATTGGAATTTATGCTTTTTATATTGTTTATAACTTTATTTGGCATTGCACTTTCTCCACCTATAGCTATTACTTTAGAAGGATTTAATCTTTTTATTTCATCTACTGTTTGCTTTGGTAATTCATTATTATTTGATAGTAGTATTGGAGCATTTTTTATACTAGCTAAAGGTGTTGCCGCTAACCCATCTACTAATTTTTTGTTATCTCCATTTACTATTATTACTGTGTCTGATTTTTGCCATCCATCTCTAGATATTTTTACTGCTGTTTCATATCTATTTTCTCCTCTTAAAGTTGTCAATTGAACTTGTGGTTTTTCAGGTGTTGGATTTGTTGATCCACCACCTGTAGATCCTCCTCCTGTCGGTGGATTTGGATTTTCTGGCTTAATTTCACCTTCACCTATTGTTATTTCCTTAATACCTACTTCATCTAAATTATCATCACTTATTTCTTCAAAAATATCTGTAACTAATGTAATAGAGTTTTTCCCACCGACTACATTATCTACAATTGTGTATTTATTTCCAACGCTACCTTCTACAAATATCTCACCTATATTTATAATTGAATTCTTAACTAAATTAGAATCTGAAGTAACAAATATATCTATTGTGTTGTTAATTTTATTATATTTAACATTTGTAGTTGCACTGTTTTTTATATCACTTGAAAAATCTATTTTACTAAACTTAACATTGCCCTCTATTTTCAAACTTAACTGAAACGAATTCACTATTGAATTTACCGACTCTATTGATATTTTTACACTTTTTCCATTTGTTCCAGCTACACAGTTTAGTTGCATATCTTGCTTTTCACTTGCATATGAAATAACACTTGGTATTGCTGCCACTACTGATGTAATCGCTACTGTTTTTATTAAATTCTTTGTCCTATACATTTTCTTTACCTCTTACTCAAATTTTTATTATTTCAATTATCTATTTTTTAATACGGCTGCTGTTTTTTGGTTATTTATATGCACTGCATGTACTTTTTGTTTTTTTATCCTTGTTTCGCTACTTAACGTTATGTTAGGTAGATTTTCATAAGCTAGTTCTCCATTTTCACCTTTTGGTATATCTACATAAAGAGTGTCACTTACTAGTCTTTGTCCTACCGGAACTAATATGTCATTTCCATTTTCATCTTTAGACGGCTTAGCTTCATTATATCTATAAAGTTCACTTTTAACTTTTGATGTAAGCTTATCAAATTCCCCCTCTGGCAACCAATATATCCACTTACCATCTGAAACTTCTCCTAATTTTCCATTATCAGGTATATCTGCAAGTAATACGACATTTCCACTTATAGTTTTATTATTTTCATCTACTAATAAAGGTACATTAAATGCCGGGTCTCCTTTGTATTCTCCAATTATAATTATAGACCCTTCTGGTATTACTTTTTCTCCATCTGCTTGTACAACATAGTCATGAGCCAACTTACCAATTCCATTTGTACGTTGTTGATTGTTTTTATCAACTGCACCAATTTCGATATTATCACCAGTTGGACCGATTAAGTTAAGGTCTGCTATTGATATATTTGTAGCTCCTTTTGCAACCAACTTCACATATTTAGCATCATATGCCCAAAGCTTATCCCCACTTCCATCTACTTTATCATTGAACATAACTCTTGCTACATTCTCTGCATCTTTATTTCCTCCAAGTGTTTCTTGTCCAAATTTAAAGTTTCCTTGAGCTGCTTTTGTCCAGTTTTTATTATCATTACTTACATATATTTCATATCTATCAATTGAATTATATACTGTTTCTGATGATTTATTTTTACTAAACAATCCATTTAAAGAGAATTTTTTAACAACATCTTGAGGCTTAGTGTATTTTAATCCAACTATATTTTTAGATTCATTCATATCAACTACTACATATGGATCTTCTGATATATTTATATCCGGATCCTTATGATTATCTTTATCATACTCAACTTTAGTCATTTTTTTTCCTTTATATATAGTAGAATCATCATTATCTTTTATATTATTTATAGCTTGATGTTGAATAGGACCATGTGAATTATTTTCATCATGTTTGTCCTCATCTGATATTGTATTTGTTTTAAATGAATACTTGTCAGTGTTTAAAGTTCCATCGTGAGATAATTTAATCGCCCCTAACTCAAATTCATTAGTAGGATTTAAATTGTAATCATAAGCTATAATTTTATAATCTAAAACTCTATTATTAATAGGTGCTATACTATCTTCAAATACAGCACTTCCATCACTTCCTGCTTCTACAAATCTTACTGGTCTATACTTAACCTTAGTCAAGTTATCCGATGAATCATGATAATTCCCATCACTTCTTACTATTTCATATCCTAGGATTTTTTCATGACCTTTATTTACATTTAAATTTATCTTTATGCTATTTCCATTTACCACGCTATTCGGTTGTATACCATCATCAAAGTTTGCTACAACTTCTGTTCCTTCTTCCATTGTTATTAAACTTTGGTTATTGGTTTCATTAGCTTCTAATCTTTTTCTTCTAGCATTATCATTTAAGTATTGTATTTTTTTAGTTTCTTTGTCTTCTGGATTTGGGAACTTTTGTTGTAAGTATATACGTGTACTTTCATCTGCTAATAATCCCCATGATGCAAAGAATCCTCTTAAATCTTTGCCTGCTGCATCTGATGCTCTTCTTATTAATAACTGATCTTTATCATTTGTTTCAGCATTAGTATCTCTGTATGCTCTATTCATTTTTGCAAAGTAAGAGTCATTGCTTGAATCAGCGTCATTATTGTTTTTTAACATTTCATATGTATAGTTATTTTCATATGCTAAATGTAATTGCCAAAACATTCCTAGTCTAACAAACACATCTTGAGATACTCCAACACTTCCCGAAGTAACCTTATCATAAATATTTTCATATCCATTTTCTTCTAATCTTGATGAATCTTTATCATCAAATGTTTGAGCTATAAGAGCTAATATATTATTAGTTGTTTCACTGTATGTTCTTTTGGCTATATCTGCTTTATGTCCTATTTCATGGCCTATTCCCCATCCAAATAACTGAGCTTCATCTGCATTTGTTATTTTCCCATTTTCATCAAACTTATAAGGGACTCCACCTAGCATTTCTCCTGATGACCCATATTCTATCCCAACATGGTGACCCGAAGCATACATAAATGCACCTATGAACATTCTTTGATATTTAATGTTTACACGATTTTTAGGTGCTCTATTTTTGTTATAATAATCTTCGTCTTTATTATCTATGACTCCATCATTATTTAAATCCCCTGCAACATATTCATTTTCATAGACACCTTTTTTTGCATTTGTTATTTGAATCATTTGCTCCCAAGCCAATACATTATTGTACATTCTATCTACTTGAGCTTCTATATCGCCTTCGACTCCTTTACTTATACCTTTGTAAACTTGTATAGCTGGTAATGTTAAAGTAAATCTATCCCCCTCTATATTTGTAGAGTTTAACACAGATGTTTTTTCATCATATGTATAGATATTATTATTCATATCATCTTCTGATACAGTACTTGGATACATAGTTGGTAGTTTATCTACATGATTTTTTAGATAAAGTATGTAATCTCGTATTTTATCTTTTACAACTTTAACCTTTTCATCTGAGTTATTTCCAGAATTATTAGCTAGGTAATTTACATCTTCTAACAAGTTATTTAAATTTAAATGTGGAATTTCTTCAGCTCCACTTACACGGATTTTTATCTTAGTGTTAAAATCTCCACTATACGGGAATTTAACATATAAGTTTCCACCCTTTTCTACATTTAAATCCTGTAATTTATCTATTTGTATTGTATTTTTACCAGGTCTAAGTACTATCTTTTCTTTACTTAAAAATGCTCCACTTTCTCCATAATGTTGTTCATAAGCTAAATGAATTTCTCTATTTGGCTCATTTGTAGCTAGATATATATTTATTGTATCGCCCGCTTTTACACTATAGCCTAGCGATTGCCAATCATTTGAATATCCTATATTAGTTCCTGCATTATTTATATTAGGATCTATTTCTATTACTTTTTCAGATATGTTTTTATCTTGTAATATATCCTCCGCTATTTTTAATTCTTTTAATAATGTATCTTTCTTAGGATGATACTCATCAGTATTAAGGTCTTTTATGTTTAATCTATTTTTTAATTCATCTATTTCTTGTTGAGTAACAGGTGTTGAAGTTCTCAATTCTATTTGTAAATCATCCTTAAATAAATTTTTTATATCTTTTTCTATACCATCGTAATTGTAGAACTTTAACTCAGATATACTTAGCTTATTTCCACCATATACTGAAGGATTTATTTGTATTTTTTTACCTGTTATAGGTTCATCCAATTTTAATAATGTATATCTACCATTATTGTTTAAATTTTGAACTGTAGCTTGTTTATATTCCCACTTTTCAGTTTCTTCATTATATATACCTATATTAGCCATATAAGGTGACGCGCCTAAGTTATCTAATCTACTTATTAATGCTACCGTATCTATCGTATATTCTTTATCGAATGTAATTATTGGTCCACGCTTACTATACTGCCCTGCATCCCAATCATCTATTGTCCATGCAGTGCTATAGTCATTGTCTACTACACTATCTTCATCAAATATATCTATATGGCCATTATCAGCAGATTTAGGGAATTCAACTTTTTCTATATGTTTAGTTAATTCGTTAACTCCATTTGGTAGATTTATAAGATTATAATTTGGAGAATTAGGCACTTGTATAGATGAAGTTGCACCTATATATCCCTTAGACAATCCACTTGTACCTAAATGGTTCGTAGCTGTCATCTTTACTTCATAAGTTTTTCCATCTTCTAATTCACCAATAGTATAATTAGTAGCATTTTTTATAGGGTCTTTGTTAGCTTTAATATATTCACTTCTCATTCCTTGTTGTCTGTAATAAACATCAAAACTTTGTGCTGAATTGTGTTTTTTCCAATTTACTTCAAGAGATTTATATCTACCTTTTATACTTATTCCTTCTGGTGGTTCAGGCTTAGTTTCAGGTACTACCATTATTTCAACTATACCATCTGGGCTAAATTGAGTTGGAACATACTGTCCACTTGCTATTGTGTCAGGGTCTATATTTTCAGGTATCCCATCAATATCCTCATCTGTAGCTACTTTATATCCACCTATCCATTCCCCATTTAAAGATTGTATGCTTACTCTATATCTTGCATATGCTTTTATATCTCTTATAGTTAAGTTATTAGTAGTAGTTTTAAATATTCTAGGATTGCCATTTATATTTCCTTTTTCATCTATCTCCTCAAGCTTGATTTCATATCCAGTTACATTATTTTCATGGTTCCAGAATACTTCCATTTTTTCATTTCCAACCGGAGTATATGTTTTTATTTCTTTTATCTGTGGTATATTCATTTCTGGCTTTGGAAGCTCTTTATAAACATTATTTAAAAATTCTACCTTAGCAATTTCAGCTAAATTTCTATCATTTTGAGTAGTCTCCGTTATACTTATAGTTATTTGGCTAACTGCTATTTGTCTTCCTAAATCTATAACTATATCCTGTGAATTTTCTTTGTATCTAGCATTTTTAGCACCTATTTTATCTTGTAAGTTATATGGATACTCCACACCATCTACACTTACGATACCTTTTTTAGGTCCATTATCTCCACCTTTTATAACTATTTGTTCCATAGTTACAGCGTTATTTCTACTTCCACTACCTAAGTCTAGACTTATCATAGCAGGTGTTTCCTCTGATATTTCCTTCCCTACAGGCATACTGACTTGGACTACCCCCTCATCTGTAAGAAGTTCTTTAGGAGAACCTACTATAGATTGTCCTTCTACTGGTACTTTACCTCCTACCATTTGTGTAGTAGTCTCTACCTTAGCAGTATTTAAATCTATTATCGGCGCAGTATCTTCTACAATTGCCTTTCCTTGAATTTTATTCATATTTTTTTTAATGTAAGATAAATCTGTTATAGTAACTTTACCATCTCTATTTAAATCGTATTCTAATTTATTTGAGCTAACGTTTTCTAATACAATGTCGTAATCAACTTGATTTACTTTACCATCTTTATTTATATCTCCAAATAAAATAGCTCCATTTTTTTCTTTTTCTTTTTCTGATATCGTATTACCTAAAAATATCCTTTTTGAATAATCATTTAATACTATATTTTCTACTACAGCATTTTTAAATCCATTTCCGCTTAATACTAAGTTATATGAATCATCTAAATTACACGGTAAGTCTTTAATAGTTACTTTGTAATAATATAGTTTTTGGTTTTTTTCAACTTCTTGATTTCTTGCAAAATTTAATCTCTCTATATCGTATTTATAACTTTTGTTTTGATATTCAAAACTTGATGTTAGGCTTTCACTTCCTAGAGGAATCTCAGCTATCACCGTATTATCTTTCTTTAAATCTAATTTCATATTATTCTGATTTACATCAACATTTTTTATTGGCAAATCAAAATTTATGTATACTTCTAAATCTCCACTTTTAGCTTCTAACGTTTTCTCTATTTGAATTTTTTTATTTATTGAATTTATGTTATCTTGTACTACTGAGTTTGCAAATAATTCAATTGGAACAGATCCAACTATTACGACTGTAGCAATTGTTGATGATAATATTTTTTTCATTTCAAATCTCCTTTTGTTATTTAAATAAATTGTGCTAAGTTTTTGCATAAAAAAACTACTCATTAAGAGTAGCTATAGCTATAGTCAGAATTACTTTTAACTCTTATGCAACTGGCTGGCGTAGTTTTAACCTTAGCCCCTATAGCTTTGCGTCATTAAGTTTCCTTAATTTTGCCTATTTAATTGTAAATAATTTTAATCCAAAAACATTTTATCATATTTCAAAATAATTTAATATATTTTTTACCAAATTTTCTAAATTTTTTATATTTTGTATTTATGTATTGTAATTACATAAAATATAAAAAAGTCTAATGGCTAAATTAATTTTTAATTTTACCATTAGACTTTTTTTATACTCTAAAAATCATTTTAAATTCTGTATAATCATTATTACTTTCAACATTAATCTTACCATTATTGTTTTCAACTATTTCCTTTACTATAGCCAACCCAAATCCATTTTCTTTTTTACCGTTGTCTTTCTTTGTAGTAAATCCTGAATCAAATATCCTATTTATTACGTTTTCATCAATTTTAGGACCATTATTTTTTATACTGATATATAAGTTTCCAAATATCCTATATGTTTTTATAATAATTAGACCCTTTTTATTCATAGCAGTTATTGCATTATTTACTATATTTGATAATATTTTGTGCAACTCATATTCTGAAATTTTTAAATCATTTAATTCAGCTTCTTCTTCTACAATTATATTTACATCTGTTATATTTAATGAATTAACTACATCTGCTATAATAGATTCTTCACTAGATATTATTTTTATATTATCTGATATTTGATTATTTCCATCTATTATACTTTTTAATAAATCTCCTAATCTTTCGTACTGTTCCATTATATATAGTCCATTAATATATGAAATTTGAGAACCATAATCATGTTTTATTTTCTTTAATTCATTATTTTTATCATTTAATGCTACATTTAATCTTTCTATCTCTACTATTTTTTTGTTTATATTTGCAAAATACAAAGCTAGTAATAATATAAATATCATACTACTAATTATTGTTATATTTTTAAACACTACATCATGATTTCCATGAATAGTTAGAGATAAACAAAGCACATAATCAAATGCAAAAGCTACAAAAAATGCAACCTCAAAATAATATTTATATTTCGAAAATAACTTATATAAAGAGTAAAGTTGTTTTGATAAAAATATTATAATAAATTCAACAACTAATGCTGGTAAATAGACACTCATTATTTTTGCAAATTCTTTATTTCCAACGATCACTTCAATGTATGACCAATTTAGATTACTAAACAATATAATGGATACTTGCATTAAAAAGTAAACTATAAAATATGACGTTAATGCTTTTCTATAGTTTTTAAAATATATTAATCCTATTACCATCATATTGGATAAATTCATTATTATTATAGAAAGTGAGGTTCCACCAATGCTATTGGTTAGAAGCTTGATAAGTATAAATATAAGAACAGAACTACTTATAAACTTTATTATGCTATCTTTTCCACTAATAGAATTTTCTTTTTTTAAACAGTAATAAGGAAAGTAGCTTACTAGTATTGACTGTATTATGGTATTAGTTGTATCTATTATTTCTACCATTACTGTCCCCCTCTAATTTTTTCAATTTCATATTAACTACCTCCCCATTTTTATTTTGTTAAATCTAATTAATTAATCTATAAATAATATCCTCAATATCTACATTTTCATTTTTGATTTTAATTATTTTAATATTACTCTTTAATTATACCACTTTCCTACTTCTTCAAAAATCCTTTTTATTTTACATTTTTCGACTTTTTTCGATTTTTATGACATTTTCACTTTAATTCTTTATTTTCTTTGTATTTTTAATTAAAAAACTAACTTATTTAAGTTAGTTTTCTATAAAATCATATAAATATAAAAATAGTTTAATTTTATTTTTTATTTATATATTCAAAAATAATTTCTTGAAATTAATTAATTATTCATTTTTTTACAAAAAACGATAAAAAGCTAGAGTATTACCTCTAGCTTATAAATTTATATTATTATGTAATTTAATTTCCTATAAACATCTGAGTCCAATAGTTTTTATAACCTCTATCTCCTTTATATATACCTATCCCCATTTCGGTAAAGCTCTTATTTAGTATATTTGCTTTATGACCTGGAGAATTCATCCATCCAGTCATAACTGATTCTGGTGTTGTATACCCAGCAGCAATATTTTCTCCTGCTGCCCTATATGTTATGTTAAATTGTTGCATCATATCAAATGGAGATCCATATGTAGGTGAGTTATGAGAAAAATAATTCAAATCATGCATATCTTTTGATTTTATCTTTGCTACATTTGTTAAAGATGAATTTAATTTAAGAGCTTTTAGTCCCACTTTAGCTCTTTCTTTATTTACAAGATCTAAAACCTGAACTTCAAAACTTTTTTTGCTATCTACCCAAACACCACTACTATCTAGTTTATATCCATCAATTACTGTATCATGCGCCATTTGTCCATTTGAATAAAAATAGTACCATATTCCATTATCACTTAGCCATCCTATTTTCATACTTCCATTTTGATTTAGATAGTACCACTTTCCATTATCCTTGAGCCATCCTATTTTCATACTCCCATCTTGTGTTAAATAGTACCATGTACCATTATCTAACAACCACTTATCTTTTACTTTAGCTCCATCTCTGTAATAGTACCATTTCCCATCATATCCTTTTGACCATCCATTAGATATCTTAACCTGCTTTTTTATCGTGTTTTGATTTTCCAGTGCATAACTTGTTGCCTCAGTTCCCCCTATACATATCAAACCAACTAACACTAACCCTATAATTTTTTTATTCATCTTACTCCTCCAGCTGCTAAATAGTTTATATCAATAATATTATTATACGTACAATAAATTTCTTTTTTATAGAGTTTACTTTTATATAATCTTAAATGCTGATATCTATAATGAACATACAAAAAGGAACACCTTTTATATGGTGTTCCTTTTTGTATCTTTAATTGTGTAATTTCATTTTTAACTTATATGTTGTGTTTTTTCATTTTTTTGACTTGCAAAAAATGCATCAGACTCTTCTCTAACTTCTTTTCTAAGTTTTATAACACCTATCATATTAGTTCCTATAACTCCTGCTAATGTAAAATCTAATAATACAACTATATTATCTAGTTTACATAAAGCGCCTACCATTATAAATGCTAAGTATATCACTCTTGCTGCTTTCGATGCTTTTAATCCAAATAAATACTCTGCTTGTTTTTCACCATAGAAGATTACAACTATAAGAGTTGATAAAACAAACATCAGCATACATATAGTTAAAAATCCTCCTCCAAACTTAGCTCCCAATACACTTTGAATCGCCATAGATGGCATAGCTGCTGCTTTATCAGATCCAACAGTAGACCATATTCCTGTAGTTAAAACTAAAAATGCTGTTATAGTACATATCCCAAGAGTATCTACTATAATTTCAAATATTCCCCATAGCCCTTGTCTTGCAGGAAAATCAGTAACTGCTGCTGAATGGGCTATTGTTGATGTACCCATCCCTGCTTCATTTGAATATGCTCCTCTAGCAGCACCAGCTTTTATTGTTGCTGCTATTACAGAACCTGCAAATCCACCAACTGCAGCAGTAGGAGTAAATGCACCTTTAAATATTAACTCAAATGCAACCGGTATATTTTTATAATTAGCCAATATAGCTATAACTGCTATTAAAAAATATGCAATCGCCATAACAGGTACTAATTTTTCTGTAACTTTTGATATTCTCTTTATTCCCCCGTATACAACTAAACCAACTATTGCTATAACTACAATTCCTGTTACAATAGGATTTATGTTTATAGTTGCCGCAGTTTGTACAATCGAAGCTGATTGAGTAGCTATTGATGGTGCAATCTCAATCATTAAGAAAAATGCAAATAATGTTCCAAGTAAAGGCATCTTTGCACCATTTTTAAGATAATACATAGGTCCTCCTACATACTCTCCCTCTTCATTTTTTACCCTATATTTTATACCTAGTATAATTTCAGAATACTTAAGCGCACATCCAAATATAGCTATAAGCCACATCCAAAATATTGCTCCAGGTCCTCCAGTAGCTATAGCTAGGGGTACCCCAACTATATTCGCCGCCCCTATTGTAGAAGCCAATGCAGATGTTGCTGCTTGGAAAGGAGTTATTGTTCCACTCCCACTACTCTTTTTAAAAATTTTTCCAAAAGTTTCTCTTATTATAAATGGGAACTTAGTTATTTGGAAAAATCTCAATGTCACCGACATTATTATTCCCCCACCGACTAGTATAATTAGAATCGGATAAAGCCATAACCAATCGGTTATCTGTTTGAATATATCAAACATAAAAATCCCCCCTTAAACAATTTTTTACCATCTATAATAACCGTAGCATAGGCTTTATGTCATATGTTGTAAAAATAAGTCACATTGCTAAATAATCCTAGATGCTGCTATCTATAATAAACATGCGTAAAAAAGAACACCCTTTATATGGTGTTCCTTTTATGGTTTAATTATATAATTTTATTTTTGTTTACATACTGTGTTTTTTCTTATTTTTTGCCATCTTTAAATAAACAACACCAACTACTAGTCCTAATACAATCATTACTTTAGAATAATTTTTAAGTATTGATGTAATTAAAGTCATATTATCACCAATGATATATCCACCAACTATTAAAGCTGTATTCCATACAAATATTCCTAGACCAGAGTAAATCACAAAATTTAAGATACTCATCTTTGTAACTCCTGCAACTATAGATATGAATGTCCTTGCAAGAGGAACTAATCTAGATAACATTACTGATGCTTTGTTATACTTACTTATCCATCTATACGATGCTTTTATTGATTTTTTAGTTTTAGGATACTTTGTCTTTATAAATCCTAACAATGGCTCCCCCAACTTAAATCCTAAATAATAATTTATTACAGATCCTATTAAACCTCCTAAAGTTGATACAATTATCACTATAGGTAAATTCATATTAAATTTTAATGCAAGTATTCCGACTAACGGTAATACTACTTCACTAGGTAGGGGTGCATTTGCATATTCTAATGCTACTATTATAAATATACTTATTAAGCCATAATTTTTTATAAACTCTTCTATTAATAAACTTAGTTCCATGTTGCCTCCTTTATGATTATACAATGTATTTCATACAACAACCTACAGACCTATGCTCGTCGCTTTTTCATTTGTATTTTTTTTACTAAATATTATTACCTTGCTTAGTATATAATTTAATATTATTACTAATATATTTGTAAATACTTTTACTATGAAGTCATTTAATCCAATTAAATCTATCATTAAATACATAAGTACCATTTCCATTATACCTGATACTAATCTACAACTAACAAATGCTGTAAATTCTTTGATTAAAAAACCTAGTTTCATTTCTTTACTTTCAAACACAAGGAATTTATTTGTGACATATGCAAACAAAACAGCAACTATCCATGCTATTGTATTTGATATCATATAGTTTATATCTAATCCTCTAGTTAAAGCCGTATATGTAACTAAATTTACTAATACTGTTAAAGCTCCAAATATTAAATACATAATACTTTCTTTATAATCATTTAATTTTTCTATTATTTTTTTATTTGATAAATCTTCAATTTTAATATAATCTATTTTCGATTTTACGTTTCCATCTTTTTTATTTACTAAGTATGCATTTTTTACAAGAGATAGCATAGGAAGATCACTTTTTGAATCTGAGTAAGCATATGAATTTTCAAAATCTATTACTAAATCTTTTTTAACCAACAGCTCTTGTATCTTTGCTACTTTATCTTTACCCTTGCAGTTATTTCCAACTATTTTATTTTTATATTTTGAATTTGTATATTCTAACTCTGTTCCTATTACTTCATCTGCATAACCATATTTTTTAAAATACTTCATATAGGCAAACGGAGAGGCAGTAATCATTATTATAAACATATTATCTTCTCTTGCTTTTTCTATAATTTGCTCCATGTTAGAGTTAATTTTTTGTTCTAATACATTAGTAAAAAACTGCTCTAGTTCACCCTCTGTATAATTTACTATTGGAGAAAAAACAGCTTCTTTCGCTTTATTTAATGAAACCATTTTTAGCGCATGCAATACTAATATTATTAATACATATGGTAATTTTAAAATTGTTTTTATTGGTTTAGTTTTTAATGAATAAACAAAAAAATCTATCATACTGTCTGTGTTTATAACAGTATAGTCTATATCAAGTAATAATACCTTCTTTTCCATATTAGTTACCCCTTCATTTTTTTAGAATATAATTATTAATAAGCAACTTAATGCCCAAACAAGCACACTGATTTGCAAGCTTGTATCTTTTAATACTACATCAGTTGGATTTCCTTCATCGCTTGTAGTTATTACATAGTTATATCTAAGTATACCGTATACAACAAATATTGTTGTAAATATCATATTAGGGTTACTTTTATTACTTGTTGAATATAATGCATAACAAACTATAGTTGAGCTTAGCACAACTGTCATCATCTGGTTTATTATTTCATCATTGTATTCTTTCAAAATCTTTCTATGTTCACCTGCATTATCCTTTAATGTAGATATTTCTTTTTTTCTTTTTCCTAATCCTAAATATAGAGATAAAAAGAATGTGCATAATATTATCCAATTAGATAATGTTACCCCTATAGCTATGCTACCTGCACAAACGCGAAGTATAAATCCAAATGCTATAGAAAATACATCTAGTAGTACTATGTTTTTTATTTTGAATGAGTACAGTAAGTTATTAAATAAATATATAATTAGTATAAATGCTAAACTTGTTTTTACTGTTAATGATATTGATATTGATGCAACTACTAAGATTGTTAATAATATTATTGCATTTGATTTATTTATTACACCACTAGCTAACGGTCTTTTACACTTTTTAGGGTGTAACTTATCTTTTTCTATATCTACGATATCATTTAAAACATATACTGCAGATGATATTAAACAAAATGATATAAACGCTATAACGGTATTAAATACTGAATTTAAATCTAATATTTTATTTGAAAATATTAGTGCAGCCACTACAAACAAATTTTTAATATATTGTTTCGGCCTCATTAACTTTATATAATCCTTCAGTGAAGGTTTTTGTATTGTTATTATTGTATCGATCATATTTATTTCACCTTATAATTTTCTTTTTCTATTGTTATTTCGGGTATACAGACATTCCAAGTTTTAGTATTTCACCAAACCCTTGCATGTTACTTATTAATATTGTTAGTATCACTATTCCTAAAAATATATTAAATATCTTATTTTGCTTTTCATTTAATCCCTTTGCAAAATATGCAAGCAATACTATGATTGAAAATGTGAAGTGTATTGCCATTATGTTAGCACTCATTAGATTGTATCCTATTATTCCATGTAACATAAAGTTTGATAATAATATACCTAAACATATCTTAGCTGTTTTTTCTTTAAAGTTTTTTACTCCTCCTATTATCGCTAATACTAAAGCTAAGATAATTAATACTAAAAATATTTTATTTACATCTCCATTTTGATTCATTTTGTTGTATGAAATCTCATATCCAGGAAAATAAAATACAGGATAAATTAGTCTTAATATAACCATCTTAAATTTCTCAATTATCGGTGCAACTAATATAAATTGAGTATCTGATTGTACCACACCACTAACTTCAAATATACTATTGTATGATTTAGTTGCTATGATTGCTATATATGATGCTAGTACAAATATACCTGTATGACTTAGAATTTTCTTTAAATTTAGTTTAAATTCTAAAATCAAATTTATAAAATATAAATAGACATTAGTTAATGTTACCCCTAAAAGTGGTATCGCTGCTATATCAATTAAATAAGATTCTTTATTTTTAAGTTTAAATAATAAAAATAAAAAGAATACTAGTGATAACTGAGCATATATAAATCGCTCTATATTTAATGACATAAATACTTGAGGGAACGATACAATCATTATTGTTATAATGATTAATGATGTTGTCTTTTTTATATTTAGTGTCTTTATACAACTATGTATTAATGTTATAGAAGTAGCACTAACTACTATTTGAAGTATTGTCAATCCAATTCCATATGCATATTTATAATCTATATGACCTGCTTTACTTAGTCCATCACTTATTGAATATATTGGATATGCTAATAAAGATACTATTGATGAGAACAATATGTGTTTACTATTGTCTTGTGATATAGCGAATGTGTTCCAATTAAATAGTACTCCTGTGTCAGTATCTAATAATACATTATACGTACCATATGTATCATAGAATATTGTTGTGTTTTTTAAAAATATACTAGCAATTGCTGAGTATAATATTACTACTAAAGAGAATAATATTATACTATCTTTGTGTCTTTTTACTACATCTTTCAAGTTTTTTCCTCCTACTATTTTTTAGCTTTACTAGTATAGCATAATATCTTACTTTTTTGTATAAATATTATTTTTCAAATGAAGAAGCTAGAACTTTTAAGCCCTAGCTTCTTTGTAAACTATCTATTTATGTGAAAAAATCTTTCTAAAACATTAGATGATATACCATATCCTACTTCAATTGCTTTATCTTTATTTTTTATCATAGTTAAAACATTTTCTTGTTCTTCACTTAATTCATTACTCGCTAATACTATAGGTGCATCTATATTACTAGCTAAAGCACCGGCACCAAGAGCATCAACTAAACTTGCATCTTCAGATTTTGAAAATACCACACTTCCATTTTCAAAGAGTTCTTTATTTTCACTGTAAAACTCTCTGATAACAGATGCATTAGTATCTTGTCTATTCTCTCCCGATAAATTTTTATGATCAATGTTAAGTTTTAAAATGTCTATAATTACTTGATTGGAAATGTTGTTTTTACCACCTACAGTGTAAGCATCATTTGAGTAACTGCTTAAAAAATGCTTAGCATCACTAGAAAGTCCATTACTTTTAGTTAATATAATCGGACTTGTTTTACTTCCTGCGACTGATGAAATGGATAATGCATCTGCCATACCATTTCCACCAACTACAAAAGTATCTACTTTACTTTTAGATTTTTTAGCAACAGATTCTCCAACAGCTATAGATGTTTCGTATCTATCATTTCCTTCTATTCTATTTACATTTTTTCCATAATATCTATATAGCTTATCACTTACCTCTTTAGAAACAGAGTTATATCCTCCAACTATATAAACATTTTTTACACCTAGTCTATCAATTTCATCTATAACACATTGAGGTATTTCATCTTTTTTAGTAAGTAAAATAGGTGCATTCATACTTGCTGCCAAAGGAGTTGCTGTTAATCCATCAACTAAAGCATTGTTATCTCCTGATACAATAACAAGATCTTCACTTCCATTTTTCCATCCATTTTTACTTACTTGTGTACTTGTTAGATATCTATCCATACCTGCAAATGTTCTTGTCTTATTCTTTTGTGTTAGGATATTTAAAATATTTTCAAGACCTGCATTTCTAGATGGCTTTATAATATACTCATCCTTTATATACTTTTTATCATTATTCCTATATCCTATTATAAAGCTTATTGCTGATAAGTCCTTAGCTTCAACAACTTTATCATTGTCAATATACTTAATCACCAAATCATCCTCATTTGTATAATCAATATACATAGGATGTGAATATGCAGTTGTACTACTAATACCATTAATTGATACAGTATAGTTTTCTTTGCCATCTACACTATCAATATAATTAAACAATTCATTACCTTTCATGTTTAATCTATATGCCTTAGTATCATAGATATCGCTTACCGTATAATTAGTGCTAGTTGACTCATCTGCACTTTTTATTATTGCCTCTGTATCTTCAATTTTATCACAGTCTTTAATAGGATTAGACGAATCTTCATAATATCCATCTACAATCCCATTTGGTAAACTTTCTTTAGTTTCTATTTGTAGATCATTTACTCGTTTTATTCCATCTCCATTTTTATCTATATAGTAACCATTTTTTTGTCTAAAAATAGGTCTAGATAAATCAAGCTTAGTATCTCCTATTTTAACAGTTATGTATCTTACATCTCCTGTCTCTGTATCTGGAGATAAAGGTATTCTTCCGATTTTCTTTCCATCTTCTAATATAGACCAACTAACCTCTTGTTCACTACCATTATATTTATTTACATTGTAGTCAACTAAAGTTTCTTCATCGATATGTCTTCCATAAGAAGTATATCTTAGTACTATTTTTTCTCCATAATCTAGAGACTCATATAATTTATCAAATTCTTTTTCAAATTGAGCATAGCTTAAAAGATTACTTGCAGATTCTAACTCTTGAAGAGATGATGCTATCTTTATATTGTATGCTACCTTCCCACTATTTTTAGGATCATTTAGCATAGCAATATTTTTTGCATATCTACCATTAAACTTTTCATATATTGTTTCTTTTAATTTAGTTATTTTTTCTTGTTCATTTGAATCTATTACACTGCGTGGTGACATAGCACTTACAGGCATAGATACTGATACTAAAATCGATGTTAAGACTATAGCACCTTTATGTCTTTGCATAAGCACCTCCGAATATATCTCTACATCCGTATTTCTCATAATCTATGATATCATATTTTTTAAAATATAAAAATTAGTATAACTAAAAGATATGTAATATTTTTTACATTATTTTACTTCCATTATATAATTAACGGGATTTTTTATAGCTTCATCAAAATAACTAGATACAGAATGATATCCAATTGCTAATTTACCTGTTTTAGGATCCCATTTACAATATTCCTTTAAAGCCTCTTTTACACTTTTATCTTGGATATCATTTATAGGTAGATATTCATATACATTTTTATCTAATCCTCGTTTCAATAAATCATCATATAAGTATGGTTCAACATGCATATACAATTGCTTTATAATACCTCTGTTGTAAAGTTCTCTAGCCCCTTCACCTAATCCCATATGATCGATATGATTTCCATTTGAATATTTTCCATCATAAAAAGTATGAACAATAGCATTTGGGTATTTTTCCATAAACTCATTTATCCCTTTTATCGCTGTACTTTTATTCAATCTTCTATCATTTACCATATACTGCGAGAAATATATATTCTCTTCTTTTACACCTAACTTAGATAATGATCTTTTAAATTCATCATCTCTATATTTACTTAATTCATTATTATGTATAAAATCAACATTATCTGTTCCTAAAGCATATTCTTCATATCTTGGGCTATGAACATAATTATGTATTCTACAAACTCTACCATCTTCACCATTTAAAACATGTCTAGCAACTGATAAAGAACCATTCGCATGTAAAACCACTTTTACATTACTTCCGTTATCTATGTATTTTTTAATAGTATTAGAAAAACTTAAAACCTCATCATCTTGATGCGGTATAAAAAATATAACATCTTTATTTGAGTAGTCTATATTATCTAAAGTTAACAACTCTACTAATTCATTTAATGCATTATTATTTACGTTATTTCCTAATACATTAATTTTATTTGCATACCTATTATTCAATAAATCAACTTGTGACTTTGTTAACTTTTCACTTGGTAATATCATTATCGGTGATTTTATTTTACTACTTAGGGGTGCTGCCATTAAAGCATTTATACTATCCTTTGAATCTGTTATTATTAAATTATCCATATTTTTATCATTATAAAACTTATCTATAATTTGAACATTTGTATCGTATCTATCTACTCCACCTATTCTATTTTTACTTATATCATATAAAGTTATTTTATTTAAAGATTCGATTATATCTTGCTGTATACTATTTTCTCCCCCAATTATATACGCATTATCTAATTCTTCTGATTTTAACCAATCATACATATCATCTTTTATTTTATCTTTTTCAGCTAATATTATTGGCTGTTTATCTTGTCCTGCTTTAGTAGCTATAGATATTAAATCTGGCTCTCCATAGGAGTTTCCTACATATATTTTATTTACATCTTTTTTTTCATCTATATGTTTTGCTATTTCAAGAGATGTTTCATATCTGTTATTTCCACCAATTCGTTCTATACTTATATCTTCAGATATACTTTTGATATCAGATATCACTTCACTTGATATAGTATTTTCTCCACCGATTAAGATTATTTTTTTAGGCTTTAATCTTTCTATTTCTGTTTTAGTTTCATTAGGTAATGTATTTTCAGACGATAATAATATAGGACTATCGTATAAGCTGGCTAATGGAGTTGCAATTATCCCATCTATTATAGACTTTTCATTTAAAATTATTATGCTTTCACATTTTTGCCATCCCTTTTGGCTGATTGTTTTTGATATTTGGTAAGAATTTTCCCCAGTAATTTGTGTCTTTTGTACAACTTCTTTTGCGTTTATTATACATGGCTGCATTGCTATTAAGAGTGTACTTACTATCCCTATTTTGTGTATTTTTTTCATAAATATATTTCTCCTTTTGCTGCTTGTTACATCTTTTTATTATATACTTTAAGTAAATATTTTTCAAATTTACCATATTAACTAAAAAAGCTATATTAAAATATATTATTTTAATATAGCCTTAAGTTAAATATTATTTATATAATCTTTTAATGCATCTTTCCAATGTCTAGGAATTTTAAAATCATTTTCAATTAATTTTTCTTTACTCATTTTACTATTTTGAGGTCTTTTTGCTTTTGTAGGATACATGTCTGTTGTTATAGGGTTAACCTTTATATCAACATTAGCTATATTAAAAATCTCCTTAGCAAATTCATACCAAGAGCAAAAACCATCATTAGTAACATGATATGTTCCATACTTATTACTTTCAATCATATCAACTAATACAGGTGCTAAATCTTTAGTATATGTAGGAGAGCCAACTTGATCATCTATAACATTTAGCTCATTTCTATCTTTAGATAACCTCAGCATAGTATCTATGAAATTATTTCCATTTTCACCAAATACCCATGAGATTCTAACTATGTAATATTTATCTAATATTGATTTAACATATTCCTCACCCTTTAATTTAGTTTGACCATAAACATTTATAGGGCATGTATCATCTTCTTCTATATATAATCCTTCTTTAGTTCCATCGAAAACATAATCCGTACTTATATATATCATAGGAATATCTAAATCTTTAGCACATAATGCAATCTCTTTTACAGATGCTGAATTTACCTTTTCACATAAATTAACCTCTTCTTCAGCATTATCTACCGCTGTGTATGCAGCGCAGTGAATAATTCCGTCAGGATTTTCATTATTTATTACTTTTTTTATCTCATCTAAATTAGTAAGATCCATATTTTCTCTATCTACACCAATCGCTTCATATCCCCTTTTATTTAATTCCTTAACTACATCATATCCTAATTGACCATTTATTCCAGTTACTAAAATTCTTTTCATAAATATAACTCCTTAAACTTTATCATTAGTATGCATTTTTATTTACAAACCCTCTAAATACAGTTAAAAATACAATCTTCATATCAAATAAAAATGTCCAGTTCTCAATATAATATAAATCATGTGCAATACGGCCTTCTATAGATGTATCTCCCCTATATCCGCAAACTTGAGCCCAACCAGTGATTCCTGGTCTTACTTGATGTTTTATCATATATCTCGGTATTTCATCCCTAAACTTTTCAACAAAATATGGTCTTTCTGGTCTAGGACCTATAATACTCATATCTCCTTTTAATACATTAAAAAATTGAGGAAGTTCGTCTATACTAGTTTTTCTCATAAATGACCCCCATTTAGTTTTTCTAGGATCATTTTTAGTGCTCCACTTTGTTTTTTCTTCATCTTCACTTTGAACCTTCATAGATCTAAATTTATACATATAAAAGTTCTTTCTATTAAGTCCAACTCTTTCTTGCTTATATATAATTGGACCTGGTGAAGTTAATTTAATCATTATTACAGATAATATCATTATAGGTGATACCATAATAATCGCTGTTAATGAAAATACTATATCAAATATTCTCTTAGACAAAGCTAAAAAATAATTATCCAAAGGTACATATCTAGTATCAACAATACTTAAACCATCTAAATCATCCATATGAGGTTTCGCCGATACATATTTTTGATAATATGGTATTATATTAGTTTTAACCCCAGCTCTCTCACAGATTTTGATAAGATATCCTATATCAACAAAGTCCTTTGCATCAATTGCTATGAATACTATATCTATATGTGTTTTATCTAAAATAGACTTTAAATCTGAAAACTTGCCAATTACGTCATAATAGCAAAATAAATCACCTGTATTTTTATGATTATCTATAATACCAGTAATGTTATATCCCCAGTGCTTGTTTTTATTAATTTTAGCTATTAATTGCTTTGATATATCAGTAGCTCCTATAATTAAACAATGCTTTTGATTTAAACCATTTATTCTATGCTTTCGTAATGTTCCCCTTAAAATAATACGGCTTGTACTAGTTATAAATGTATTTAATATAATAAATAAAGCTAATACTATTCTTGAAAAGTTAATTAACTTAAAAACATAAAGCCCTAGTATTAGTATAAGAAGTCCTATAAAATTTGCTTTTATTATAGATTCAATTTCTTTGTATATACTTTTAGTACGTTTGGGGCTATATAAGTCAAACACATTATAAAGTATAAAGTACATAGGTAACGATATCAGAATTGGCATAAATGACTGCTTAAACATCATAGATATGCTACCTTCTAATACATAAAACCTCATATAGTATGCAAATAAAAAGGATATAACAATAATTGTCATATCCATAATTACTTGTAATTTATTTAAAAACTTTTGATTCTCCCTAATCATGTCAACACCTACTTTAGTAATTATTAGATACTAAAGTATTTTATCATATTATGCAGAATTTTTCATATATTTAATACATAATCCTATAACTAACTATTTGTATTTTTTATGTATTAACTTACTAATTACATATTTGATTGCATTTATTATAAGGTCAAATTCAATTTTAATATAATTTATTATATTTTTAAATTTAAACTTAACTTTATTAACTTTATCTAAAGTTTGTATACCTTCTATAAATCCTTGTCTATATTCTTTTCCAAAACCCTTTTTAATAAAGAATAAGTATTTCACTAAAAATCCAACTATTAAAAATGGTAAATTTATAATTAATTGAATAATAGGCATGTTTTTATATGGTACATATACATTATTTCTAGCAGCTAATTTTACTTTAAATGAGTTATATTTACTACCCGACGTTGCACTGCCTATATGATATATATGAGCATCTGCACAATATATATTTTTATATCCATGTATTTTAGCTCTATATGATATATCTACATCTTCCATATATGCAAAAAATTGTTCATCAAAGTCCCCAATTTCATTAAGTATACTTCGTCTATATATAGCTGCCCCTGCGCATGAACTAAATATTTCTTTAGTATTAGTATATGAAGTTATAGGTTGTCCATCACCTATTTTATATCCCCATCCTAATACATTATACTCATCACCTGCATCATCTATTATATGTTTATAATCATACCTTATCATTTTAGAGCATACTGAAAATATTTTTTCATCATTTTTTATACAGTTAATTAGATTCTCTAACCAATCTTTTTTAGCTACTGTATCATTATTTAGTAAAACTACATATTCTGTATTTGATAATTTGATACCTTCATTAACTGCTTTATCAAATCCATAGTTTTGGTCTAATCTTTTAAATACTATATTTTCATATTTGTCTAACCATTTATAGTCACTATCCGTTGATGCATTGTCTATTATTATAACTCTAAAATTAGAGTATGTTTGAATATACAGTGAATCTATACATTGTTTTAAATACTTATTTCCATTATAATTTGGTATTACTATATCTATCATAAACTTAATCTCCATCACAATTATCTACATTACAAAATTCAGTACAATCATAATCATGAAAGTTCAAATTTTCTATACATTGATCTATATCTTTACAATTTTCTATTTCAGATTCAAACTCTACATTACTTTTCATATTATTACTTAGATGTTTATTGACTCTATATCTTTTTTTATCTTTTTTTATTACATAAAAATATATAACGATTAAAATTAATAGTATGCAATCTATCATCAAGTTCTCCTTCTATTATATATTTATAGCCTTATAATCAGCCTTCTTTTTACTTAACTAAATTAAATATGATTAAATAAAAGTAAGATAATATAAAACACCTAGATTTTTATCTATTCTATAATGCTACACCCAACGTTAGCACTCTATTTATCATATCTTATTTTTAAAAATCGTTCTGTATATTAAATAATATACATAAAAACTCTTTTTAAATATTAATATTCTTATTTTATTTTTATTACTAATCTGATAATTTAAGTTATAATCATTCATATTATAACTAAAGTCATCTATTATTTTTATATATACATTTTGGGCTTCTTTAAAAGTAAGTTCTTTTATGCATGCGTCTATTATATTTCCAAACAATACAAACATATATCTAAATTGATATAAATATTTAAACGATAAATATATTTCTTCTTCCACCATAAATTCCCTTATCATATTTATAGATTTTAATATATCTAACTTTACTAAAGAAAATTTATCCGTTGTTGATGAGTTTTCTCTTTTATTATAAAAATATAAATATTCATCTAGAAAACCAACTTTATTACTTTTATACAATGTTATAAATGTTGTATATTGATCTTCTCCAAATCTTAAGTTAGGAAATACTATATTATTTTGTCTAAATAATTCTGACTTAAATAACTTATTACAAGAATATGCTAAAATCTCAAACTTCATAAATTTACTTATAATATCTTTTTTATCTTCTAGTATCTCTATTCCTTTTGTATCTATTTTTTTTTCTATATTATTAGGATAAACTTCAATCATTTTACATATTACCATATCGCAACTTTTACTAATAGCATAATTATATAAAGTTTTATACATATCAATATCAACCCAATCATCACTATCTACAAATCCAATGTATTTTCCCCTTGATATATTTATAGCTAAATTACGTGATTCTGAAGGTCCCTTATTAACACTATTTTTTATTAATACTATATTTTCATATCTCTCTAAATATCTATTATATATTTGTTTAGAGTTATCTGTTGAACAATCATCAACTAATATTATTTCAATGTTACTCAAAGTTTGATTCACTAATGATTCTAAACACTTCTCTAAATACTTTTCTGAGTTGTATATAGGAACGATTATAGAAACTTTGATTTCATTCATATATATTTCTCCTATACTATTTTTTATTTATCTTTTTTAATAATGATTCAAATGTATCATTTATATTTAAATCAAAATATAACTTCTTAATCTTCTCTCTATCATCAAAATAATCATCATTGTTCAAATTATATATTATTTTCTCTTTTAAACCTTCTATTTCATATGCCTTATCTCCTGGTGTTATCGAGTTGAAATCACATATAAAACCTTTATCATTGTTTTTATATATTTCTATATCATAAACGTAGAATATTATTGGCTTATCAATAAATAAGTAATCCGAGTATATAGATGAGTAATCTGTTAATAACAAGTCAATATCATTTAATATGGTATATATATCAAAATTTTCATCTAAATTATAAAAATTCTCATTATTATTAACAATAGATAAATCTCCTGCAAAATGAAATTTACTAAAAAATAGTATATTATTATCATTTATAAAATCTATAAACATTTTAAATTCATCTTCATTCTGTATATTTAGAGGATATGAAGTTTCTTTATTATTTTCAATAATTGCATCATTTCTATATGTTGGTACATATAGTATAATATTTTTATCATTTTTAACATTATTTATTAATTGTTTAATTTCTAATTCATTTTTGCTTAAGCAATTTATATACTTTTTATCTGTTTCATCTAGACTCAAATATATATTTCGTGGATAATTTGCTTCTATAACTTCATTTTCCCATAATCTGAATGGAAATTTATGAACTTCATTTGTGACAAATTTTGAAGTTGATAAAAATTTATACTTGTACCATAATCCTGGTGATGATATATGTCTTATAATATATATTAATTTATATTTAAATGAATTAATATTAGGAACTTCATTTAAGTCGCTAACTTTTTTAGGCCCTACGCCATGCCACAACTGAATTCTATTTGACTTAGCAGAAAAATATGAATTTATATCATTTGGAGCCTGACATATAAAATGATTCTTTGCTTTCAGATGATATATAATCGACTTTATATGCCATCTTTTTTCGACATCAAATCCATTGGAGTTTAACAAATTATATACTTTATCACTATCAGTTATCCATACCAATTTTTCTATTCCATATTTTTCTTTGTTTTTGTTCAAGTATAAATATAAATATTTACTATTATCTGAAAAATTTTTCCCAAACCAACTTCCAAACACACATATTTTATCTGTTTTTTTTATAAATAAAGATAGTATAATAGTTATTAAATTTATAATTATTATCAATATTTTTTTTGCTATTTTCATTTAATCTCCTCCTATTATACTAATACTATCCTTTATATATTCCAATCCATGATAGTTTTAAATGGTGTTGTTAAATCATATTCAAAAGCTATAATTATATCATCTATATTATTTATATTAATATTCTTAGATATTATCTTACTTAGTTGGCTTTGACATTCCACATTTTTTTCTAAAAAATGTACCGCTTCCTCAAAATCTGTTCTTCCACTTCTACTATTACCTAGAAGGGTTATTCCTTTTTCTAATATAATCCTAGTATTAATTTCTACAGGATTTTCAGCTACCCCTAACAAGGCAACTGTCCCTTCGGGCCTAATATACTCAAGAATCTGATCTATAGCATATTGGCTCGATTTGCCTCCAACAGCTTCAAATGCATGATCTACTTTTATATTGCTTGGTATAGATTCAATTTGATATGCTTCATCTACAAAAGAAAAAAAGTTTAATTTTTCTTCATTTTTTCCAAAAACAATAATTTTACTTTTTGGATATTTCGTTTTTAATATAAGTGATATTATAAAACCTAAATTTCCATCTCCCCATACTCCTATTGTATCAAAGTGCAAATGCGATTTTTTTGCAAATCTACTTATTGCATGCATTGCCACACTTACTAACTCTGTAAAAGCTGCTATGTTATGATCTAAATTAATATATTTTACAATTCTATCTCTAGCCATGAAAACATAATCTTGCATAAAGCCATCATATCCACTTGCTCTAAATTTGCTATTTTCTAAATAATTTTCACTTATAATTTTATTTTTTTCTATAGGGGTATTTGGTATCATTATCACAGTATCGCCTTTATTATATTCACCCTTAGGATCAAATACAACTTCTCCGACAGCTTCATGTATTAATGCCATAGGAAGTTTTTTATCAAGTATTTTTTTACCTCTAGCCCCTGTATAATATCTTTGATCCGCTGCACATATAGATAGCCTAGTTGGTCTAACTATTATGCCTTCACCGTCTAAACTTCTCTCTTCAAAACATACTACTATTTGTTTTGGCGAAACTAATCTATATATTTTATTTATCATTTTTATCACCTTGTAATAATGCATTTGCTAGTTTTAGATCATAAGGAGTAGTTATTTTGATATTAAACCTTTCCCCATCTACTAACTTTACCATTTCTCCTTTAATTGCAAATATCTTTGCTGCATCTGTTAATAGTACTTTTTCTTCTCCATTAAGTGAATTATATAGCTCAACTATTTTTTTTATTTTAAATGTTTGAGGAGTTTGACCTTGATACATATGATTTCTTATAGGTATGCTATTTATAAAATTATTATCTATAGATTCAACTATAGTATCAAACGCAGGTATTACTGTATCTGTAGCTCCATAATCTATAGCCATATCAATATTATCATTTATTATCCTATGTGTTATAAACGGTCTTACAGCATCATGAGTAATGATTATATCATCATCATTTATTCCAAAATTATTTTGTATATGCCTGATTCCACTCATTATAGATTCATTTCTATCACTTCCTCCTTTACATACTTCTATGTATTCTTGTTTATCTAAAGGAATATATTTTTTTATTAAATCTATAGTATGTTGTATCCATTCTCTAGGTGTTACTACTATAATTTTATTAATTCGATCATTTAGTAAAAATCTTTCTAACGTATGTATTATTATAGGTCTGCTTCCTATTAATAAAAATTGTTTTGGCATATCAGTATTGCCCATTCTACTTCCCCTACCACCAGCTAGAATTTCTGCATATATCATTTTTATTTCTCCTTATTATCAAGAATAAAATTAACTAATCGTTCTGTTGAATTTCCGTCGCAACTTGACATAAATTTCATTCTAAACTCCGCAATTTTTTTAGTATCTAGTTTTCCATTTTTTATAATATCAACAATGCCATCATTATCATAAACTATAGGTCCTGGAACAAACGCTTCATAATCATAAAAAAAGTTTCTTTCATCTAAATATGAATCTAAATCATATGAGAAAAATATCATCGGCTTTTCTAGTAACGAGTATTCAAATATAACGGATGAATAATCTGTTATTAATATGTCTGTAACTAAAAATAATTCATTTATATCTCTATATAAGCTTAAATTTATAACATTATCTTTATACTTATCATCTATATCTATTCCATTTTTAGTAACAGCTGGATGGAGTTTTAATATAAGTATATATTCTTTTCCTAATTCATTTATAATTTTTCTATAATCTATATTTATATCAAACTCTTGTCTATCCTTTCCGCCTCCTCTAAATGTAGGTGCATATAGTATTACTTTTTTACCAATTATATTAGGATACTTATTCTCTATCATAGATTTTATATAGTCCTTATAGTCTTTATCATAAAACATATCTGTTCTTGGAATACCAAAATCAAGTACATTACTTTCATCAATTCTAAATGCATCGCTATAATGTTTATTAACCTCTTTATCACTAGTTATTACTTTAGTGTAGTGAGAATGTGCTTCTTTTTCATATTCTTCAGTATGACTTTCCTGGTAATCTATTGCGCTAAAAGCAAACTTTTTAAATGCTCCACACGCATGCCATAATTGTATTACTTCTACATTTTTTTTAAATTTATACCCATATAATGGCCTATAATAATCATCTAGTATTATAAATTTTGATGTAGCAAAATCATAATACATTCTCATTAAAGTTCGTTTAGTTAATTTTGTATCCTTTAAATATATTTTTACATCTATGTCATCAAATTCAGCCAATTTATCATTTAAGTATTTTAAATTTTCTATTAATTTATTACTTCGATTGGTCGCTAATGTTACTTTATTATTAGATATAGGCCTGAACTTTCCATATACAAAAGCTAACTTTAACAATAAAATATCAAATTTATTATCTATATACTTAAACAAATTTGATATTTTTCTTCTCACTAAAAATAATAGGATATATATGCTATTATTTTTAGTTACACATTTTTGTATATATTTCATTAAATATCCATTATTTTCAGCTAAGTAATATAAACTTTCTCCATCTAATTTATTTATAGTTTTTCTCAGTAAATTAACATATGTTTTTTTTGATTCATTAGTTAAAAATCTATAATGTTCAAGTATTCCAACTGTAACTATCCACTTTAGTTTACCAGATTTATAAACACTTTTATCTTCTAACTTATCTATAAATTCATATAATAGCTGTAAAGATTTAACTTGTAATGTCTCATCTTTTGACAATAGACTTTGCTTTATTGGAGGCCATATATCACAACTTAATAACCTATCTAGATACCTTATTTTTAAATCATTTTGTATTGTTATATTATTAAAATTTGATTCTATTTCATCTTTTATTATTTCCCATATTAGTTTACTTTGCTTTAATACTTTATATGGGTTATTGAATATAAGTTGAGTTAATGATCCTTCTGATTCTCTTTCTCTATAGTAATATAGATTACTATCTATACAATATACTTTTTGAGCTTTAAAATAACTTTTAGTTACAAATACTTGATCTTCACCATATGTTAATCTCTCATCAAATTCTATATATTTTATCAACTCTTTTTTAAATAGTTTATTCCAATTTACCATTGTATAAAATAATTTTTCATCAAAAACAACATCCCTATATCCATTACCTAAAAAATAATTTTTTATCGGCCATTCTCTATTAGAATTAAATTTAAATGCACCTCCTGTAACTATATCTGCATTATTTTCGATAGCCGCTTTATACCTTAACTCTATAGAATCTTTAGGCAATATATCATCAGAATCTAAGAATGCTATGTATTTGCCCTTTGCAATCTTTATTCCTGTATTTCTAGCTGAACTAACTCCACTATTTTTTTTTATTATACTTATTATATTTTTATATTTTTTACAATAATCATCTATTATTAATTGACTATTATCAGTGGAACCATCATTAATAACTATTATTTCTATATCTTTTAAGCTTTGATTAACAACAGATTCTAAAGTGTCTTTTATATATTTTTCTACATTATACACAGGTATAATTATACTTACCTTAACCATTAATAATACTCCTTAAATTTAGTCTTAATCTGTTAAATGTTGTTCATATGAATCACAAATTTCATTAGTATCTCCTATCATCTTGACCCTTCCCTTCTCAATCCAAACAACCTTGCTACATAGTCTCCTTATCTGATCTATTGAGTGAGACACAAATAAAACTGTAGCATTTGAGTCTATAAGGTCTAGCATCCTCTTCTCACTTTTAGCTCTAAATTTACCATCTCCAACAGAAAGTACTTCATCAACAATCAATATATCAGGTTCTTTAATAGTAGCAATCGAAAACCCAAGTCTAGCTCTCATTCCCGACGAATAATTTTTGATAGGTGTATCAATAAAGTCTCGTACCTCAGCAAATTCAATGATATTATCCATATTATCATTTATAAATTCTTTGCTATAACCAAGTATAAGACCATTCAAATATATATTTTCTCTACCTGTTAACTCATTGTCAAAACCAGCACCTAATTCTAAAAGTGGGGATACTTTTCCTTTAACTGTAATACTTCCACTTGTAGGGTTTTGAACACCGGCTACAACCTTAAGTAATGTACTTTTCCCTGCACCATTTAAACCTACAAATCCTACTACCTCTCCTTTGTATATTTGTAAACTTATGCCATTAAGTGCTTTATAAATATCATACTTTATTTCTTTCTTTAATTTTTTTATCATATATTGTTTAAATGAATCTACCTTTTCACTACCTTTTCTAAAGTGCATAGATACATCTTCAATATCTATAATAATATCTTTCATACCTACCAACCCCTAAACATATAGTATAAATTTATCTTTATTTTTATTAAAAACTATAAATCCAAGTATCATATATAGAATAGAATATACCACACATAAAATAACATTAGTATTTAATGTTATTTTACTATATAGAATACAATCTCTGAATATACTTATAACCGGATATATGGGATTTAACTGCATAATCCACTTAAAAGTTGGTGTTACTATATCGGATGAATAAAATATCGCTGACATATACATTATAAGCATTAATATAACTGAATATATATGTTGCATATCTCTAAAAAAAACATTTATTGTAGCTAAAATAAGGCCTATACCTAATGATATAAAAAATAATGCGGCTAAAGGATATATCATAAATAAATTTATAAATTTTAACTTAACACCAGTTATAATCATAACTATAAATAAAGGTATTAAAGATATTATAAAAATTATAAATGTAGATATAATCCTAGACAGTGGATATATGTATTGTGGTATATATATCTTTTTTATAAGTGAACTTTTACTAGTTATCGATGTCATGCATTGATTCGTAGATTGTGAGAAAAAATCATATATCAATCTTCCTGCTAAACAATATACAGGAAAGTTCGGTATAGAATTTTTAAATATATTAGAAAATATAAACGTAAGTACAAGCATTGTTAGTAGTGGATTTAGCATACTCCATAAAATTCCTAAAAAAGAGTTTTTATACTTAACTTTTATATCTCTTTTTACAAACTCATATAATAATGGTTTGTATTCCTTATATGTTTGTATATACTGTTTCATAATTTTTATATTCTCCTGAAATTATATTTTTCCACCACTCTTTATGGTCTAAGTACCACTTAACCGTAGTATCCATGCCAGTATCAAAGTTATACTTAGGCTTCCATCCTAACTCATTCTCTAACTTATGAGGATCTATAGCATATCTTAAATCATGACCTGGTCTATCAGTAACATAAGTTATAAGTTCTTCTGATTTACCTAAAGTTTTAAGTATAGTATTAACAACTTCTAAGTTAGTTCTCTCATTGTGACCACCAACATTATATACTTCACCTACTCTACCCTTATGTATAATTAAATCAATAGCTGAGCAATGATCTTCAACATGTAACCAATCACGCACATTCTCACCATTACCATACACAGGTAAACTTTCATTATTTAAAGCTCTACTTATCATAAGTGGTATAAGCTTTTCTGGAAAATGATATGGTCCATAGTTATTTGAGCATCTAGATATAGTTGTTGGTAGTCCAAATGTTCTATGATAAGATTGCACTAGAAAATCTGCACTAGCTTTCGATGCTGAGTATGGAGAACTTGGGTTAAGTGGTGTATTCTCTGTAAAGAATAAATCTAACCTATCAAGTGGTAAATCACCATATACTTCATCCGTTGAAACTTGATGATATCTATTTACCCTAAATTTTCTTGATGCATCTAATAGTACTTGTGTCCCTATAACATTTGTTTGAACAAATATTTCTGGATCTGTTACTGATCTATCTACATGAGATTCAGCTGCAAAATTTACTACTATATCAAATTTTTCCTGTTCAAATAATTCGAATATAAATTTTCTATCAGATATATTTCCTCTTATAAACTTATAATTCGGATTATTTTCAATATCCTTTAATGATTCTAAATTTCCTGCATATGTTAATACATCTAAATTAACTATCATATACTCAGGATACTTATTAAGCATATAATGAACAAAGTTTCCACCTATAAACCCGGCTCCACCTGTTACTAATATCTTTTTCATATTATTTTCTCCTATTCATAAATTTAGATTTATTTAATCTAAACATAGTTCACTTTATTGTGAATTGTGTTCTGTATATTTCTCACTAAATCGTGAATTAAAATAATATATCTAATTCTTTTAATTCTTTTAAAGTGTTTTGTTTTTTATCTTTTTCAGATAATATTATTTCTTCTATATCATCTAGCGGCCAATTGATACCTATTTCTTCATCATTGTATAAAAGTCCACTATCATACTCTGGAGCATAGTAGTCCGTGCATTTATAGTTAAATACCGCCTCTTCAGATAAAACTAAAAAACCATGAGCAAATCCTGCTGGGATATAAATTTGTTTTTTGTTTTCTTCCGATAAAATTACACCTTCCCATTGACCAAATGTAGGAGAATCTTTTCGCAAGTCAACTGCTACATCAAATACTTCTCCGTGTGTAACTCTAACTAACTTGCCTTGAGTATGCTTTGTTTGAAAATGCATACCTCTAAGTACACCTTTTTTAGACTTAGATTCGTTATCTTGAACAAATATCATATCAAGCCCTGCTTCTTCGAAATGAGATTTATTGTAACTTTCTATAAAGTATCCTCTTTCATCTCCAAATACTTTAGGCTCTATTATATATAAATCTTTTATTTTAGTTTTTATAAATGTAAAGTTTCCTTTTGTTCGAACTTTTTCTAATAACATTTCACTCATTATATCACCTCTTTAGATACTTTCACTAAATATTTACCGTACTCAGTTTTCATAAGTGGCTTAGCAAGCTCTAATAATTGTTCCTTGCTTATATAACCTTTTCTATAAGCAATCTCTTCTACGCATGCAACATATAGTCCTTGTCTAGTTTGTATAACTTCTACAAAGTTTGATGCTTCAAGTAAACCTTTATGAGTTCCTGTATCTAGCCATGCCATTCCTCTACCAAATAGCTCTACCTTTAACTTTCCTCTTTTTAAATATTCATTATTTACAGCAGTTATCTCTAGTTCTCCTCTTTCAGATGGATTTACACTTTTTGCTATTTCTACTACATCGTTATCATAGAAATATAAACCTGGTACTGCATAATTCGATTTAGGTTGTTCTGGCTTTTCTTCTATTGATATAGCATTAAATTCTTTATCAAATTCTACAACTCCGAATGCAGTAGGATCACTTACATGATAGCCAAATATAGTTGCTTCATCTCTTTTAACTGCATTTTCTAATCTTTCACTAAATCCGTATCCATAGAATATATTGTCTCCTAATACTAATGCGACTTTATCATCACCTATAAATTCTTCCCCTATAATAAATGCTTCAGCAAGTCCATTTGGATGTACTTGAATCTCATATTGTATATTAAGACCTAATTCGCTACCATCTCCAAATAATTCTTCAAATAAACTTATATCTCTTGGTGTAGATATTATTAATATATCTTTTATACCTGCAAGCATAAGTACAGACATTGGATAATATATCATAGGTTTATCATATATAGGCAAAACCTGTTTTGAAACACATTTTGTTATTGGGTATAATCTAGTTCCAGACCCTCCTGCTAATATAATTCCTTTCATAACCTTCTCCTTAAGTTCAACTTACTTATTAAATTTTCATATCAAATATAAGTATTTTTATGCTTTAATTAATTTACAGCTTTTTCAATTTTATTATCTATATCGTTATCTCTATCAAAATAGAAAGAATGCATACTCATCTTTTTCACATATTTAATAGGTATTTTCTTATAGCTTTTTCCAAGCTTATATCCAATAAATTTAAATCCACTTTCAATTATTAAATGAGGTATTAAATATATTTTCTTGTTATCTATCAGGTACTTAATTGCTTGTTTAACAAATTTAATTCCTTCTGATTCTGATTTAACCCCATAAAAATAGTGTCCACTATCAGTAAACACCACTCCAACATCAAAGTTTCTCTTAAACTGTTCAATATAATTATAACTATGGGAATGAACAACCTCTGCTTTAGAAGCATAGCACGTACTATTCCCTCCAAATATAACCTTAGATGCTATAATCATATCTTCATTCATTATAGTTTTTTCAGGAAAACATCCTACTTCCATAAATTTTTCTCTTAAAAAAGCTGAACTTACATTACTGAAAAAAAATGTTTTTACACCTAATTTATCTAAACTTTCTTTCGATTTAACTATGTCATTATTAGGATAATTGAATTTTCTTGAAAATTTTTCTATTGGACTAGAATCTTCTCGTGCTAACTGTCTTGCATAAGTACATACTACATTGTTTTTACCTAATGGTTTTATAAGTTCTTCAATAAAGGTATTATTTTTAGGAATAGCATCTTGAGTCATAAATACTAAAATATCTCCACTAGAATACCTCGCTGCTCTATTCCTTGTTCCTCCATGATCAAATTCACCATCATTAACATGTAGAAATTTTATATCGGGGTATGACTTGCATATCTTTTTAGTTTCATCTTTTGAGTTAGTATCTATTACTATTATTTCAAATGGCTTTATTGTTTGATTTTTTAAGCTTGTTATAAGATTTTCTATATATCTTTGTGCATTTCTTGTTGGGATAATTACACTTATTTTCACAACATCATCTCCTTATTAAAAGCTTAAATCTATTTTATTAATTTAAGTACTTTATACATTATATTTTATATTTAGTTGTACTTATTATTTTATCGTATTTTCCAACTAATTTGAATGATTTTAGCCAATAATTTTTACTTTTTCAAACTATTTTCGACGACAAAAAACGACATATCAATGTATATTATCAATATGTCGTCTAATAAATTTATTTTTTAATTTTCTTTACTTAACATATTTGCACTTATACCTGCAAATATCCAGAATATCATAGCGGTTCCTATAATACTATCATTATAGAACCCTTGTACAGCATATGCTATCGTTCCTATTCCAAATATATATATATATTTATTATCAACTTTATCTGAAACTTTATCAAATGTACCTTTAGTTATATATATAATTATAGCAACTAATCCTAAAAGTGCTATTATACCACTTCCATATGCTAAACTTAGATACCAGTTATGTGGCTTGTCTATATATTCCCCAAATGTACTTATTCCTGAATCTTCATCCTTTTGAACCATAACATAAGGATATGTATCTAATCCATTTCCGAATATAGGATTGTCATTAATTAAATCAATTGATTTAACCCATATATTTAAACGATCTGTACTCATAGTATTTAATTTTTGATACATTGCACTATCTTTCATTCTGACTATATCTGCGTTAGGATCTTGTGCTAATATCTTCTTTTCTTTTTCTATTGAACTTGATATAAATATCGAACCTGCAAATATAGAAATTGTTACAACTCCTAAAATAACATTAAACACTATTTTTCTATTTACAAACTTCATCATAAATACTAAAGCTACAAAAACAATTACTATACCAGGTATAATTAAACCCGATATATCGTTTATCTTGGCTATAAGAGAAAAAGATTCATCATACACAACAGGATTAATATTATTTAATATCACATATACTATGGCATCCAAAACTATTGCCGCTATACTCCATATAGCTACTTCTTTTACATTTGTAAACCTTATTCCTATCACTATTATAATTGGTAACATAAATAGAGCTGTTACAAATCCACCTGCTGATATCATAGTCAGTAATATTGCAAATGATAATACACTCATTATTAGTGATAATACTTTTATTTTGGTGTCATTTTCTAATAACATATACATAAAACTAACACTAAAGATTATCGATGCATATGCACTACCAAAGTTGTAGTGGTATAAAGTAGTAAATAATTGACCACCTAGTCCACCACCTAACATATTGTTAACTAAACTATTTGATAAAATATCATATCCTGTTAGCTTTATAATACCTAGTATTAAATTTATAGCTATAAATGGTATTAGTGCATAATAAAAATATTTATAATATTTTTCATCTATATTCGTATTATATAATACGAAAAATATTGCTAAATAACAAAACCATGTTATAGCGCCCTCATGTCTATCATAATTTCCAAACAAAGCTATATCTGGATATTGCGATAATAAAGCTGACATAGCTATAAATATAGCAAATATAATAATTACTACATTTAATTTCTTGCTTTTAATTTCTTCTTTCAATACAACTACTCTATATATATACATTCCCAATATTAAAATAGTACCTAAATTTAATAGTAACATCTTGAAAAAATTAAATACATCAGCCTTTGCGCCACTTGAGTAAGCACTCGCATTAAATATAGGACTATAACTTACACTTACATATTTATACATGATAATTGGTATCATGAATAACATAAATATAGAAATCATTGCAATAACTTTATTAATTGATTCTGCTTTACTTTCTTTATAATATTTATCTAACATTTATTTACCCTACCCTAACTTTTTAATTAATTCATTTACTTTGTCTTTTTCTGATTCTTGTATATCTAAAGTTTTTATTTTATCTAATACTTCTTTCGCTTTTTCTGTATCTTTATTTTCATATAAAATATCACCATACATAGCAAGTATTCCAACATTTTCAGCAACCTTTGGATTAAGTTTCATTGATTTTTCTAAACTCTCTTGAGCCTTATCGTATTTTTTTAATTTTTGATATAGCACTGCTTTATCATAACTTAATACATCAGTCTCATAATAATCATTCGTTATGTAATTCAAATCATTTAATGCATTATTTAAATCTGTTTCACTTTCTATTCTTTCTTGTACACTTAAGTACTTTTCATAGTCTGCTTGTCTCTTATCTACTTGTTGTCTTCCTTTATATGCTGTATATGAAAATAAACCTACACACACAACAAGAACCGCTATGAATATCTTGTTATTAACCCTCATACATGACCTCCTGTATCTATATCAACTTTGTATTATTGTACCAAAATTCGTCATTTATATATATATATAAAAAGAAACCCGAATTTTAAAATTCGAGTTTCTTATACGGCTAATAATTAAATAATCTATTTAGTTACAGCTATTTTTAAATCTTTTATAAATTTAGCTATACTTGAAGATACTCCATTACCAACTATAACCTTATTAGCTTTAGCTTTATTTTCATCAGTTGTATCATCAGCTTTTATAGTAATAGCTCTTAAGTAATCTTCTTGATCTTCAGTTAAGTTATTAGTAGCTAATACTACTGGAGCATCATTTTTACCAGCGTATAGTCCAGCACCTAATGCATCTACCATACCTTTGTTATCAGACTTAGCTATTACAACTTTATCTGCGTTTTTGAAGAATCTTTCTACAACTTCTGCATTTGTATCTTGTCTGTTATCTCCAGATAATCTTTCTATATTCCCTTTACCTACAACATCTAAAGTATCTGCATAAGCTTTTTGAGAAACTGAAGAATTTCCTCCTACAACATAAACATCACCATCTTTAGCTAAGTTTTGTTCTAAGAAGTATTTAACATCTTTAGTTAATTTATCTGCATTAGTTAATAGTATAGGAGCTTTTTTCATAGCTGCAGCTGAAGCTGAAGATAATGCATCTGCTTCACCTTTTCCACCAACTAAGAACGCTTCAGTAGTATCTTTTTTACCATTAACCTCTAAAAGTTTTTCTGCTACTTCTAAAGAAGTATCATATCTATCGTCTCCATCTACTCTTTCAACTTCTTTTCCATATACATCTTCTAATTGCTTTTCTACATCTTTAGATATAGCTCCACCTACTATGTAAACTTTAGTAGCGCCTAATCTTTCTATTTCATCTAATACTGGCTTAGCTATTTTATTATTTCCAGTTAATAATATTGGTGCACCATCTTCATTATTTAATGAAGCTGCTAAAGGAGTTGCAGTTAATCCATCTACTAACTTATCTTGTTCTCCTGTTACTAAAACAACTGATTTGTGACCTTTGTCATCACCTTCTCTAGTTTCTTTTGTTAATGACTTGAATTGCATTCTACTTACTTCTGCAGCTGTTTCATATCTATCTGCACCAGCAGCTACAACTGTCTTGTTGTTTACTACATTTTCTTTTACTATTTCTCTCATAGCTTTGTATGCTTCAGCTTTAGTATCTTTGTTATCTCTAACTATTTTTATTTCAGCTATCTTAGCTTCATTTGAAGAGTTTTCTTCTGTTTTGAAAACTTTTATAGTAAGCTCTTTATCTTTAGCTGTTTCAGGCATATCTACTCTATATGTATCACCATAGAATTTTTGACCGTTTAATTCTGAATAGAATTTTATTTGTCTAGCTAAGTCATTTCCTTCTACTGTAACTCTTCCTTCTGATACATTGTATAAATCACTTGCATTAAGTGTTAAGTTTTGAGTTCCTTTTTTAGTTATAACATCCATTTTTATTTGAGGAGCTTCTGCTTTAGTACCTGTATTAGCATAGAATCCATCTATTTGTGCATTATCAAATGTAGCATCAGCTGCATTGCTACCTTTTCTGTATATTTCAACAGAAGTTCCGTTTAGTTTAGAAGTATCTCCATCTTTAACTTCATATAAAGCATTACCATTTACATCTACATAGTAATCATTTTCTTGTCTTACAACTGGTCTTGAAGCTGTTTTATCAGCATTTTCTAAAGCTATTTCAACATCTCCAACTTTTATTTCTTTATATCTTTCTAATTCATTTTTATCATTTGATAATCTTATTTCAAACTTTTTAGCTCCATCATCTGATAATTCAGTTGCTCTAATTTGACCAACTTTAACTTCTTTATTTGCTATTATTTTTCCATCTGCATCTAAGTTAATAGCTATTTCTTCAAGTTCTTTTTCTGTGTATTTTTCTAATTTAAAGTCTACTACTTTACCATCTTCTAAAGTGTTGTATCCTACTGTAGCATCATGCTCATCTTTTCCTTGATATGCATATCCTATTTTTATAGATTGCCCATCTTCTAATTTAGCGTATGCTTTATCGAATTTTCTTTCGAAATCTGAATAACTAACACAAGAATCTACCTTTGCACTTCCTGGTGTTGTTAATTGAATTTCAAATACATTTGTATCACTATTTTTAGCGTTGTTTAATAAGTTTGCATCTGTAGTGTACTTTAAATTCATTAATTTTAAAGCTTTCTCTTTCATTGCTTTTATTTCTTCTGTTTGAGTGTTATCAACTACTGCAGCGAATACTTGGCTAGCAGGCATTGCAACAGTTACAGCAGCCATAGCTACTGCCATGCTTTTCTTTTTCATCATGTTTACTTTCCTCCCAAATATTATATTAACTACATCTCTTTATATTAATTTCCGTTTTTTCTCATATCTCTCACAAATTAATAATAATATATATCAACTATATTTACAACAATTTAACTACCACTTTTTTCCTACATTTTATTTCATTTTTCGACATTTTTTTCGTCATTTTTTCTAAACTTATTACGAATATATTTAATATATATATTTTTTTTTAATTTATTATGATTTTAAAATAAAACAATTATTTTTTTAAAATTATTTTTAATAAATCATTTTATTTTACATTTTTTCCTGTTAATATTTTTTATATTAGTTAAATATACAACTTATATACTTATTTAAAAATTCTCCTATTACTTTTGGCTATAAAAAAAGCTGTATAAAATTTTAATTTTATACAGCTTCATTTTTATTTATCTATTTTTACATTTAGAGTTTGATATGTAAGTTGAGTTTTAGTTTCATTATATTCGCCATTGTATATTCTAACATTTATGCTACCATCTTGATCTTTATTATCATCAAATTTAATTTGATACTTATTATCTACTTCAGCCTTTATTCCATCCGTATGCTCCATAACTATAGTTGCTAATAATTCATCTTTTTTATCTATATTGTATTTGCCATCTTTATCAACATCTATAAATATAACTGGATTTTCATTTTCAGTTTCTCTAAAATCTATTGACACATCTGTTATATTATCTTTTTGAGTGCCTGTCAATTTAAGAGTTCTCGGATCGATTATATTTCTAACCCCATTAATACCCATTTTATTTATTTTAAATAAGTCTTCTACTTTAAAGTCTATAATATGTTTATTATCTTCTTTTTTAAACTCTGTTATAGGGTCTATTTTATTAAGTGTAATCTCTTTTATTCTTGGAGTAGTATCTTCTACATTTATTTTTATGTCCCCTCTCTTAGTTTTTATTTTCTCACCTTTACTATTTTTCTCATATATATATAGTGTTATTGTTGCAGAACCTTCTTTTCCATCTTTATCTAAATTAATTTTTAAATTTTTATTTTCATTAGATATATTGTCCTTAGAAATTATATCTGAATTTGATGTTTCTACTACATATTGTCCTATATTATTCCCTAAAGCTACATCAACTTTTCCCTTTAAGTATCCAGCTGATGTATATTCCTCTAGTTGTAACTCTAAAGTATTATCATCTTGTTTTCTATATCTATCTAAATCAACATCTATTGTAGATGATGTTGTATTTAACTTATATGTTGAACTTGTTGATATCTCTGAAGATACACTTACACTTAAATTAGTACCACTCATATCTTTTCCATCATACTGTAATTTAACTGTACCAGTTGCTGTTTTAAAAGTTGAGTCTAAGGCCGGTGTAATATTTATATTAAACTCGCCCTTCTTATTTCCATCCCCTAATTCTTCTAATTTGGCAATTGCTACACTTTTACTATTACTTGTAACTTTATTTGTACAAGTTACTTGATTTAAACTTGCTGACGGAATAGGGTCTCCATATTTATCCGTTATAGTAACTTTAACATCTTCACTATTATCTTCTTTATTTAACATTTTGATTGATGTTTTTTCAAATTTATATGAATTTGGTTTACGTTTATTACTTTCTGTTGCTTCATTAACAGTTATATCATATATTTTTTTTACATCTCCCATTTTCACAGTTATTGTTGCTTTTCCATCAGCCTTGGCTTGTAAGTATACAGTATTAGAAGCTTTATCAACAAGGACTGGTAAAACATTTGAGTTAGAAGATTCTATACTGTATCCATCTGTTACTCCATCTACTTTTGAACCATTAAGGTTAGTTATATCTATGCCCTTTACTTTTAACTTTTCTCCTATTAACAATGTTTTACTATTCATTTCAACTTCATTAGTTGAACTTTGTTGTAACATAAAAGTTGTATCTCTTATTTCTTTCACATCTTTATTTTTGTCTTTACAAGTCACAACTTTTTCTGATGTTTTAAATTCCTTTGTACCTTTTGTTAAAGTTACCTTATACCAGAAACTATCACTTGTTGTAAAATCTTCAGTTGTTTTTAATAAACCTGTAGTTGATTCTTTAGATTTATCAACTTTATCTCCATCTAATTCATAAAATACAGGCTGATTTGCAGTAAATTTAACTTTCCATCCTAATGATTCTAACTCTTCTACACTTCTTTTTTGACCATTATTTACTGTAAATTCAAGGTATTGTATTCCATCTAGCCCTATTTCTGAAGTAACAGCTTCTACACTACTTATTTCAGTACTATATGTAAAATTATGAGTAGTTGTTTTACCTAAGTTACTTGTTATCTTAACTGTGTTTGTTCCACTATTAAATGTTTTATTAAATACAACTTTTGCTTCTGTTCCAGCTTCATTTACTGTATATGAAGAAACACTATTTCCACTTATCTCTATTTTATTTCCATCTATTCTCTTTAATTCTTTACCAACTATCTTTATAGTATTGTAGTTAACTAAAGATACACTGCTAACTATAGCTTCTGGATCTTCTGGCGCTTTTTGAGTATCTTTAATTCCATTTATACTTGCCGATGGTATACCATTACCTATTTCAGTTACTTGATTAAACTTCTTATCTTTTAATAAGTTTGATTGAGAAGTTGCTAAAGATTTACCAACTATTACAACTGGATCTTGTTCCTTAGCTGCAAGTACTCCTACTGCTAAAGCATCTGCTATTTCATCTTGCTTGTTTACTTGCCCTGATTTAGTTACATATACATTGTCATATGAACTACTTGTATAGAATTCTTTTACAACTGCTGCATTTGTATCTTGTCTTCCACTACCTTCTAGTCTCTTTTTAGTTCCTGGTAATGAATTTTGAGTTGTACTTGATACTGAATTAGTACCACCTATTACGTAAGAAGTATTTACACCTTCTCCATTTATGTATGCCTTAGTTTTATCATCTAATCCATTTTTAGGATGAGCTAATATTATTGGCATTTCATTTTGAGCTGCTGGAGCTGCTACACTTACAGCATCCGCTAATACTTCACCATTTGCTACTGCTATCTTTGATATATCAGATATATCATCTATTTTTTTAGCTACTTCTAAAGCTGTATCATATTTACTGTTACCAGCTATTCTATTTACAGTTATACCCATAGCTTGTATTTCAGATTTTACTGAATCATTTACTGAGTTTAATCCACCAACTATATCAACTGTTTTTACTTGACGTCTAGTTAATTCAGCTTTAGTATCTGCATTTAACTTATCACTTTGTGTCATTAATATAGGTGCATTTTTTAATGATGCATATGGAGTTGCTGTTAAGGCATCTACTATACCTTTTTGTCCGTTTACTATTACAGCATGTTTAGAGCTTGAGCTGTAATTTTTACTTATTTCTACTGCTGTTTTGTATCTATCATTTCCTGCTATTTTACTTGATGATACTGCAGTTCTTGGAGATATAGAGTCTGCTTTAGCCTCTATTCCAAATGTTGTTGCTATTGTTGTTGCTAACATCGTTGTAGCCATAACTTTCGCTATGACTTTCTTTTTCCTTTTTAACATATTTCTCACCTCTACATTTTTTACTATATTTACAAATTATGTTAAATATAGCAATTATAACCTTATTGTACCTTATTTTTTTTACTATATCAATAATTCTTAGCCTTGTATTCATATTTTACAAATTTGTAATTTTTTTGTTATCTTTAGTTTGTTAGATTGCTAATCAAAAAACTCCTTTTCTTATAAGAAAAGGAGTTTTCTAATAATTATTTAATTTTTATTTCATTTGAACTACTTAGTTGTGCATCATTTCTACCTAGTTGCTTTACAGATACGGTGTCCATTTTATCTACACTTTTTATTTCTAAAGTTTTATCATTTATAAATTTAGTTTCGCATTTTTTATTATTTACATATACTACACTTTGCTGTGTAAAGTTTTTACCTTTAATTGTTGTTGTATTACCTTTTTTATCAACTTTGTCTACAGTTATATCAAATAATCCCATTCTCATTTCACCTTGTATAGGTTTATCTTTATCTGAGTTTATTGAGTATTGTTTTCCAAATAATATATCATACTGCATTGATTCTAAGTCTTTTTGATAATTTTCATCATTTCTTAATAATGCATGTATTCTTTCCATAGGTCCATATTCTGCTCCAGCTAGTGTAAATAGCTCTGTACTTAATTGATATGCTTCTAAATCTAGGTTTTGTTTTTGCCCTGTATTATAGTTTGCATATATACCTACTGGTACTTCATATTTATCTAAATAAAAATCGTCATTTTTAAATACATTTAATGCTGGCATATGATCTGAGAAAAATACAACTATAGTATCTTCTTTCATTTCATTTACCATTTTTATTGTTTCTCCAATATATTCATCAGTTTCTTTTAACTGATTAGCATAATAGTATAATTGATTTTTATCAGTTTCTGTTAAAGGTGCTTGTACTTCTACTTTAACTGGCATATCTATTCCTAGATCATTTTCAGGATATTTACTATGGCATTGTGCTGTTATTACATATATTAAGTCTTTTTCTACTGTTGATTCTAACGATTGCTGCATATATTCTTTTAGTACTTTATCTTTGCTCCAATTTAATGGTGTTTTTTCTATTCCTTGCATGTATTCCATAGATACAAATCTATCAAACCCTAGATTATTTAATGCTGTGTTTCTACTATAAAAATTACCTTGGAAGTTATGAATTATAGTAGCTTTATAACCTTGCTTTTTTAATGTCGATGCTACTGAGTTGATAGCTTTTTGTTTTGCTATTGTATCATAAGGTATTTCTCCAGGTATTAAATAGTCAAAGTTATTTCCTGTTAATACTTCAAATTCTGTTCTAGCAGTTCCTCCACCTGTAGTAGGTGCATTCATTACTCCACTTGTATTTTCTTTTGATAATTTTCTAAAGTTTGGTATTGGATCTTCACTAAATTTAGCTTCTTTTATTAATGTAGGATCCATAAATGACTCTAGCTGAACAAACATTATATTAGGCTTTTTATCTGTAGATACTTTCTTAACTTTTGTACCATTTGAACTCATTGCAGGTACTGCATTCATATTATTTTTTATATTTTCTATTTGAGCTTTATCGTATCCTTCTGGTTTCTTTCTTATATAGCTATACCATGAATCTAATACTGAGTATACAAATCCATTATAATAATATGATTCTTTTAAGTCCCATCTTAGTGCATCTAATATTTTTCTTTCTCTTAGTGATGTTGCACTTACTGTAAATACTATTGCTATTATTATAGCTAGTATTATATTTGTAGGACTTGTTATTCTAATTGAGTTTTTTTCTTGCTTAAATAAATATATTGTTATTAATATACATATAACTAATGCTAATACTACTCCTATTATCATGTATATATTTATATATTTATTAGCTATACTCATACCATCTCTTATAGAGAATATATCTGAGTATGTTAGAGGCATTCCTCTTAAATTTGTCATAAAGGCACTTATTAACGATATTGATATTATCAATAATGATATTAAAAAATAGGCTGTTTTCTTTCTTTTTAATAAAAATATTATTGATGTTAATATTAATATTATTAATAGATTTATTACAAATGCATTTGTTCTATCTTTTGCAAATGTAATTATTGATTGTATATCTTGTCTTTGTATATATTCAGTTACAAATAGTAGTATAAATCCTCCTACTAACCAACTTAATAATTCTTTAATTGAGGATTTAGTTATTTTAAGATGCTTATTTTTATTGCTTTTTTTGTTTTGAATATTCATTTGTATCATCCCCTATTCACTTATTCTAAAAATCAATCGACTATTTATTATATCATAGGAGTATCTTTTTTTATTATTTGATTAAAAAAAGAGCTTATCATTTTACTGATAAACTCTTTTCATTTTTATAATTCTAAATATTATATTGTCTTATTTCAAATTATTTAAATAATCCTACTAACTCAACTATCTTTTCTATTACTATAGACGATATACCATTTCCTACTTGAGTTATTTTCTCTACTTTTGTTAATTTGTTTTCTACTGCTGTTTCTTGCATTGTAGATAATCCATTTGTAGATAATACTATTGGTGCATTTTGCTTCCCTGCTAATGGTGCTGCTGCTAATGCATCTATTAGTGCTGCATTTCCATCTTTAGCTACGAAAACTTCTGTTGCATCTTGGTAATATGCATTTATAACTTTAGCGTTAGTATCTTTTCTTGTTTCACCAGCTAATCGTACTACTGTTTTATCATTATCTATAGTTTGTAATTTAGCTTCTAATGATTCTGTAACAGAGTTAACTCCACCTATTATTTCTAATTCTTTTCCTGTTAAGAATTTAGCTGCTTCATCTGTTAATTTTTCTTTGTTTGTTACTATTATTGGTGCATTAAGTTCAGCTGCTTTTGCAGATATACTCATAGCATCAGCTTCTCCAGCTCCACCAACTACGAATGCTTTATTTGTAGTGTTTTGAGTTGTATCTAATTTCTTAGCTATAGCTAATGAAGTTTCATATCTATCTTCTCCAGCTATTCTTTCTACAGCTTTAACTCCTAATTTATTTAATTTTTCTTCTAATTCTGGAGCTATTTTAGTAGTTCCTCCTACTAAGTATATAGTTTTTGATTTTAAATCATCTCCTAAAAGTCTTAACATTTCTTCTTCAGTTTCTTTTGTTAATTCTTTTCCGTTAGCTAATAATATTGGTGCATTTTCTTGAGCTGCTAATGGTGCTGCTGCTAATCCATCTACTATTGCATCTTTACCTACAAATACTATTGAACTTGCAGTTGTTGAACCACTGAAAGTAGCTTTACTTATTTCTACAGCTGTCTTGTATCTATCTTCTCCAGCCATTAAGTCAACTCTTGATGTATTGTTTAATTTATCTTGTAATAATACTTTAGTAGCATTTACTGCTGATGGATTATGACTTGATATTCCTATTATTTCTACAACTTTATCTGCTTCCTTTATAGCTATATCAAATGATCCTGCAAATCCTAAGTCTTCGTTATTATCTATTATTTCTATAGTTTTACCAGCTGTTTCTTCCTTTAATAATCTTTCTGCTAATTCATTTCCTTTAGCTGTTAGGAAGTACCCATTTACTAAATCTGTAGCTTCTAATTCTGTAGAATTTCTAACTATTATTTCATTTATTTTTCCAGCTTCTATTTTAGTATAATTAGTTTCAAATCCAGTTGCTTTACCTTCGTTATCAGTTACTATTTTAGTAAAATCTAACTTGTCATCTCCTACAGTTACTGTAGCTATTATATCTTCACCTTTTTTAACTTCTACTATATTATTTGGTAATTGCTTTGCTGTTAATTCTACATTTAATTTTACTGCATCTAATATTTCAGAAACTGTTTCGTATTTTTCTATTTTATAGTCTACAACTTTATTTGCTATTACTTGGTGACCTTTATCTTGTATAGTTACTTTTACAGATTCACCATTTTTTAATTCTTTTATTTCATTTTCTAAAGTTATATGTGACTTTAATTCCGCTCCATCTAATTGTATATCGTAAGCACAAGTACCTAGCTCTGCACCTGCTTTAGTTTCTTGATATTTCACATTTAATGCTTTTTCTATTTCTTTAACTAGCTTTTCTGCATTTGCTGCATTTATTATAGATGTTTCTTTTTGATTTGTAGCGTTTTCTCCATTTGCAAATGCTGGTGCTACTGTAGTAGCTACCGTTACCCCCGCCATTAATATTGCCATGTTCTTCTTTTTCATAAAAATTTTCCTCCAGTTGTTTTCCCTCAAATTTGATTTTTTAAATTTTTATTTAAAGCTAACATCTCCAATTTCTTTTCTCATTCTCACATCGAGTAATATTATATTATTTTTTAATTCAGTTCAATCCTTTTCCTAACATTTTATTCATGTATATTTATCCATAATTGTATAAATATAGTTTTAATTCATATATTTAACTTGGTTAATATTGTATTTTTAATTGTATATATTGAAATTACTTTATTTTAAAATTATTTTAATTTTATTTAATGTAAATATTTAACAATCAATAAAATAGTTATTTTGTAATTATTTTACATATTTTTTTTATTATAATTTTTTATAAAAAATAAAAAAACTCTTAAATTTCATAATTTAAAAATTATAAAATTCAAGAGTTTTGATTTCTAACTAATTCATAGTTCCTATTCCATTAGAATCTATGTCCCAGCCATCTATATTTGTATTTGTAGCCATTTTACCGTCATTATAGAAGTAATACCAATTACCATCTATTGTATACCAACCAGTTCTCATGTTTCCATTATCTTGGAAGTAGTACCAGTTGTTATCTATTACATACCACCCTGTTCTCATATCTCCGTTATCTTGGAAATAGTACCAGTTGTTATCTATTACATACCATCCTGTTCTCATGATACCTGTTTCCTGGAAGTAGTACCATTTACCATCAATTGTCTTCCAACCAGTTTTCATTGTTCCATTATCTTCAAAGTAATACCAGTTATTATCTATTTTCTTCCATCCTGTTTGCATTACCCCATTTGATTCTAAGTAATACCAAGTGTTATCTAATTTCTTCCATCCTGTTTGCATTACTCCATTTGACTCTAAGTAATACCACTTATTGTCTAATTTTTTCCATCCTGTTTGCATTACTCCATCTTTATCGAAGTAATAATTCTTTCCATCTATCTTTAGCCATCCATTTTTGTAGTAATTCTTATCCTTAGTTATGTAATACCACTTGCCGTTTTCTTTGCTCCAGCCAGGCTTTTTAACATTTAAGTCTATTTTATAGCTTGCTGCTATTTGTTCATCTGTTTGATCAGTATACTTTATTATAACATCTGTACCTACTGATACTCTATCAAATAACCATCTTACTTCACTATTATGCATTCTTATGCATCCACCAGATACATGATTTCCTATAGAGCTTTCATTGTTATTCCCATGTATTCCATATACGCTTCCATATGATCCGCCTATATTTAAACCTAACCATCTATCTCCTAATGGATTTTTTGGATCTCCACCAGCTATACCACCTGAGTAATAAGGTCTATTTTTTATCTTATTTACTATTGTAGTTTTACCTTGTGGTGTCGGTGTGCTAGATTTTCCTGATGCTATTTTGAATGTTTTTACTAATTCTCTATTAACATAATATCCTAGAGTATTTTTTTTAGTGTTTACTATTAATAAATGATTGCTTGCAGCTTCTGCTGGTTGTACACCATTCATTAACACTAGACACAATGTTAGCATTACTGCTATTAATTTACTTATCTTTCTTTTCATAGTACATTCCCCCTCATGATAAGTAATAATTAGACTAATGATACATATTTCCTTCATTCTTTTTCTTACCAATTGTAAGTAACTTCTCCATTTTATCACATTTTATTTATTTTTACACATTTATGTGATAATTTAATATATACAATTTTGTAATATTTGCGAAATTTTACTTATATGGTTTTAAACAAATTGTAAAATCCTCCTTTTACAAGGAGGATTTTAATAGTTTATTAATAATATTAAATTATTTATAAAATTATTCCATATCTATAGCTATTTCGTCAAAACTTCAGTAGTATATCCATTCGGGTTTTGACTTTGCCATTTCCAAGAGTCTTTGCACATTTCTTCTATAGAATACTTTGCTTTCCATCCTAATTCTTTTTCTGCTTTAGTAGGATCTGCATAGCAAGTAGCTATATCTCCAGCTCTTCTATCTGTTATTTTATATGGTATTTCTTTTCCACTTGCTTTAGAGAAAGCTTTTACTAGATCTAATACGCTATATCCCTTACCTGTACCTAAGTTATATGTAACTAAGCCAGGATTTTCTTCTAATTTTTTTAGAGCTTTAACATGCCCATGAGCTAAATCTAATACATGGATGTAATCTCTTACACCTGTACCATCATGAGTATTATAATCATCTCCAAATACATTCACATATGGTAATTGTCCTATTGCTACTTTAGTTATATAAGGCATTATATTGTTAGGTATTCCATTTGGTTCTTCACCAATTCTCCCACTTTTATGAGCTCCTATTGGATTAAAGTATCTAAGTATCGCTACATCTAAATCTTTATTTGCATAACATATATCTCTTAACATATCTTCAATCATCAATTTAGTTCTTCCGTAAGGATTTGTAACTGATAAAGGGAATTCTTCTAAAATTGGACATGTATGAGGTTCTCCATAGACTGTTGCAGATGAACTGAATACGAATTTATTCACATTATATTTCTTCATCATTTCAAATAAATTTAATGTATTTATTAGATTATTTGTATAATATTCCACTGGCATAGATACTGATTGCCCCACAGCTTTAAGCGCTGCAAAGTGTATTATAGAGTCAATTTTATTTTCTTTAAAAACTAATTCTAATGCATTTTTATCAACGATATCTATTTCATAAAATTTTGGTTTGTGTCCCGAAAGCTCTTTTATTCTATCTACTACTACCTTATGGCTATTACATAAGTTATCTGCTATAATGACGTCATATCCAGATTCTAATAATTCTATACAGGTATGGCTTCCTATATATCCTGCCCCGCCAGTAACTAAAACTGCCATATAATTCACTACCTTCCTATAATTAAAAATCTACATATCATAATATGTCCCTATTCAATATATTTGCTACTCTAATTGTATATTATTTCCATGCAGTCATATATTTTTTAAAATTATTTATATCTTAAAAATAAGGTCTAGCTAAGAATAAACAATATAATTTGCAACTAGACCTTATTTTAGATGTTTTATTTATTTTTCTATGTCAAACTTTATAAAGTTAATTATTCTTTATCTATTGCAACTTCTTTAACTATATCTATATTATTATCTTTTTCTGCATCATTTACTACTTTTTTCATGTAATTTATTAGATCGTCTCTTAGATTATCTCTTTTTAATGCAAAATCTATAGTTGCTTCTAAAAATCCAAATTTATCACCAACATCATATCTTCTTCCTTCAAAGTTATATGCATATATAGCTTCTTGATTTCCTAATGTTTTTAATGCATCTGTTAATTGGATTTCTCCACCTTTTCCTGGTTCTTGATTTTTTAATATATCGAATATAGCTGGTGTTATTATATATCTACCAAGTATAGCAACATTAGATGGTGCTTCTTCAACACTTGGCTTTTCAACCATATCCTTTACTTTGTATACTCTATCTTCTATATGCTTAACATCTAATATTCCGTACTTATTAGTATCTTCTTTAGCTACTTCTTGTACCCCTAGTATAGTAGTTTTGTATTCATCATATGCACTTATTAATTGTTTTAAGCAAGGTGTTTCGCAATCTACTATATCATCACCTAATAAAACTGCGAAAGGTTCATTTCCTATGAAGCTTTTAGCACAATGAATAGCATGACCTAATCCCTTTGGTTCTTTTTGTCTGATATAATGTATATTAACCATGTTAGATATATCCCTTACCATTTCTAACATTTCTTGTTTCCCTTTTTGCTCTAATTCTAATTCTAATTCTACAGATTTGTCAAAATGGTCCTCTATAGATTTTTTATTTCTTCCTGTTATTATTAATATTTCTTCTATCCCCGAATTTATAGCTTCTTCTATTATATATTGTAAAGTTGGTTTATCTACTATAGGAAGCATTTCTTTAGGCTGAGATTTAGTTGCTGGTAAAAACCTAGTTCCAAGTCCTGCAGCTGGTATTATTGCTTTTTTAACCGTCATCTTCATATTTTCCTCCAAAAATTTATATCGCTATCATTTTTAAATATAGCATAATTGTTTATATTCTTCAATTTTATATATATAATTGTAATTTTATATACAATTTTTGTAAACATTTTAAAAAACTTTTTATATTATAATTTTATATTATAATTAATATTTTCCAATTTGACAAAAAAAAACACTAACCTTAAGGTAGTGTTCATGTCTAAATAATAAGTAAGTCTATAAGCGGAGTTTTGTATTAGACAATCATCTTTCTAGGCCTATTGTCACCAATAGGCTCAAGCGACCTACCAACCGGAGGATGCGAGCAACATCCTTTTTATCCTATCTTGGTCTTGCTCCAGGTGGGGTTTACACGGCTCGACTAGTCACCTAATCGACGGTGAGCTCTTACCTCACCTTTTCATCCTTACCACAAAAGTGGCGGTTATTTTCTGTTGCACTTTCCTTAGGATCACTCCCACTAGGCGTTACCTAGCACCCTGCTCTATGGAGCTCCGACTTTCCTCACGTAGCTAAATTGCTACCCGCGATTGTCTGGCTTACTTATTATTCAATTGACTTTTATAATATTATCATGAATTTTCATTTATGTCAAAAGTAAATTTTTTGATATAATGTCTAATTTTATTTTTTTAATCTATTTGAATTTAATAGTTATATATATTTACTAATTCATTAAATGCATTTTCGTTAGCTCCTGCTCCTACTTGTGTTAATGCATTTGGTTTTTTAGTTTTCATAACACTTTTTTGTTTTTCATCTAGTTTTTTACCAACTAAAAGCACTGGAGACTTTTCTTTAGTAGCTAATACTCCTACTGATAATGCATCTATTAATTGGTCTTTTTGACTCATACCATCTTTAGCTACAAATACATTATTTAAGTTAGTGCCTGTATAGAAATATTCCACAACTTTAGCATTAGTTTGATTTCTATTATCTCCACCAATTCTAGTTGCATTTGGTAATTTAGATTCTACAGTATTTGATACACTTCCTGTTCCACCTATTATATATGCCTTTTTAATGCTATTTAACTTTGTATATATATTTATAACATTAATATCTTGGCTTGGTGGTACAAGTAATACTGGCATATTTTTATCTCCTGCTATTGCTGCAATAGACACTGCATCTGCAAGTCCTGTTTCTCCATTTACTACTGATATTTCCGATACATTCTCAAGTTTTTTAGCTATTTCTAGAGATGTTATATATCTATTATCTCCACTAATTCTTTGAGCATTCATTCCTAATTGATTTAAGCGACTCATAATATTTGTAGATATAGAGTTAAGTCCACCTATTACATATATATTTTTTGCTTTTAATCTAATTAATTCTTTTTCAGTGTCTTGATTTAGTTCTTTGCTACCTGTTAAAAGTATTGGAGCATCTTTAGCTGCTGCAAAAGGTGTTGCTGATAATGCATCTGGTATTGCACTAGAGTTTATAAGTACTACGTTGTCTGATTGACTCCATCCTTTTTGACTTATCTTGACAGCTGTTTCATATCTATTTTGTCCAGCTACTTTACTTATATTTTCTGTAGGCAATGTTTGTTTCTTTATCCCAACAGCTGTTAAAGCATTTAATACTGTTTGCTTGTCTTGTTCTGTTTTAGCTTTAGATAATAAAACTTCTCCTAAATGCTTAAAGTTAGAATGTGAATATAACCCTTCTGTTAATGCATTATAGAAAAGTTGACCCATTTTATCTTTGCCCATACCCGTAACTTTAACACCATAATGAGTTCCACCTTCTGATATTAGGTATGCAAGTTTATTTATTATACTACTATTTTCATGCACATAATCATAATCACAATATTGTGAATGAGTGTGTGCTTTTGTACATACATTTATCTTTTCTATATTATCAGTATCAGGGTTACTTAAATCTCTAAATGCTCCATTTTTAGAGAAGTTCTCTCCTATAGTCCAATTTGCATTTGATTTATTTTTAAATTCAAGAAGCGTTCCAAATATATCTCCATAAGCTTCATCTATTGCTCCTGCTTGAGATAGATATTCTAGACCTGCTGTATATGCTACTATTGCATGAGTATACTCATGACCTATTATATCTATTGATCCTGCTGCATCATAGTATTCTTCATCACCATTTCCTAATGCTAATAAATCAACTCCATTGTCATTTAAATAAAAGGCATTCCCAGGCTCATACACATTTACTACTACTGATGGTTTTATACCTTTTGAATCTAACCCATCTCTATTAAATTGAGATTTATAAAAATCGTAAGCCTTTCCTACATAATAATGTCCATCTACGAATTTTCCATCAGGCTGAGTTAATGAAGTTTTAAAGTACTTTGTATTGTTTTGAATTAAATCTACAACACTCCATTGGAAATAGTATTCATTTCTAGCATCTACAGTTTGTATTGGATAATTTCCTCTACTTAAATCTAAGAAATAATATCCATCATTTACTCCAGATTCCCCCTTTGCTTCTACTAGTGATATTTCCTTTTCATCACCAAATACACCTTTTGCTTTTACTTGGGTTGGTCTGATTACATTCTTTGTTTTTTCATATTTATCTATTACGTTTCCATTTTGAGCATCTATAAATATTATCTGATTATGTACATCATTAGTTACCGAACTTAATTCTACTTTATAAGTTGGTATATATTGATCTTCTTTATCTTTATATAAGTATAGCTTTACTTTTAGATCTTCTTTTCTATCATCCTTTGTTTTTAATTTAGATATAGCGATATCTTTTACCTTATCTTCATTTAAATTTACTTTATAATCGATAGTTTTAAGATTATCTTGGTTTTCAATATACCCAGATATAGATTTTATAATTCCATCATATGTTACACATGCAACTACATCAGATCCATATATAGGCATATCATTTATATGCTGCTGTAATCTTATAATATATTGGCTATCTAATGTGTCATCTTCTTTTGTTATTAGTTTAAATGTTGATAAATTTTGAAGCTGTGTCAGGTACTGAATTACTATTTGCTCAGGGCTTACCTTAGTAAATGATTTTTTATTACTTGATGTTTGATTTAATACATCTGAGCTTACTACAAAAGGCTCTTGATTGTTTATATAGTCTTTTAATACACTATTGTATGTATCATTATTTGCATAAGATAAACTACTTATGTTCGTCAGTGATAAACATAATGCAATTGCAACTGATATGCTTCTTTTATTAATCTTCATACGCTCCCCCTTATATTTTTAATTTTATATATATTAAATATTATCTCAATTTAATAGCTTATATTTTAACATAACTTGGTAAGTTTTTAAACTTTCATATATATAATTATACGTTTATAAGACTAAAACTTTTAATAAAAATTTCGCTTTGCTTAAGCCACCGGTCTACAATTATAATGTAATAATAATTTCCTTATACGTAAAAATAGGGAAAATACCTATTATTTAGATATTTCCCCTATTTTATATCACCCATATTATCAAATTTATTATTTATAAAGATTTTTTATCTCTTGAAATGCATTTTCATTTCCACCTGCTCCAACTTGTGTTAGTTCACTAGCTTTTTTAGATGATAACACTTCCCTTTGAGTTTTTTCTAATTGGCTACTAACTATCACTACTGGAGAATTTTCTTTGGCAGCTAAAACTCCAACTGCTAATGCATCTATTAATTGATCATTATTTTTCATTCCATTTTTAGTTACAAATATATTATTTAAATTTGTAACTGTATAGAATTTATCAATTATCATTGCATTAGTTTGATTTCTATCAGCTCCACCTATTCTATTTGGATTAGGCAATTTATTTGCTACACTATTAGATACAGAATCTGTACTTCCTATTATATAAGATTTTTTAATATTATTATTTTTTATATAATCATCAAATGTAGATATTCCGCTTGTAGGTGAAGAAAGTACTATTGGCATATTATTTTTAGCTGCTATTGGAGCTATACTTATAGCATCTGGTAGTCCTTTTACTCCATTTACTACTGCTATTTCTGATACATTTCCTAGTTTTTTAGCTACTGCTAAAGATGTAGCATATCTATCATTTCCACTTATTCTTTCTACATTTAATCCCATAGATTTTAATTTATTTACTATATCATTGCTTACATTACTAGTTCCACCTATTATGTAAACATTTTTAGCATTTAACCTTTTTATTTCTTTTTCTGTATCACTATTTAAAGTTTGTTTTTGAGTTAGTAATACTGGTGCATTTTTAGAATTTGCAAAAGGTGTTGCACTCAGAGCATCAACTATAGATCCTGAATTTACAAGAACTATATTGTCAGTGCCATTTTGCCATCCTCTTTGACTTACAGCAATTGCTGTTTTATATCTATCATCTCCAGCTAATGTAGTAGTTTTTATGCTATTGCTAACGTTGTTTACTAATCTTACACTCTCTTTATCTATATATCCTCTGAAGTTCCAGTCATGAGTTGCAGCTCTTAAAACTTTCGCTCTATCTGGTCCTACTTCATACTTACCATTAGATTCTCCTTTTATTAATACAACATCCCCTACTTGAGCTGTATTTTCTGCTTTACTTGAATCAAATTTTCTTTCATTTAGAATATTATGAACTAATTTACCATCAGATGTTTCTACTTTATCTTCTCTAGTATAAATACCTAATTGTTCATTGTTATATTCTCTAAAACTTCCTTCACTTAAAGCTTTATCTATTCTATACATATGTGATGCTGCTTTTTCTCCCCAATATGGGTCTGATGCATAGTTTACATTTACTCCTATGTTTTTATTACCTAAGTTACTTCCATTATATAGGCTCCATTTTACACTGTAGTAGTATCTTGACATATAGTCATCCATAAATGTTCTTATACAATCATCTACACTTTTAAATTCAGTTGCTCCTGATTCGGCACCATCATTGGCTTTTATTCCAAATATATTGTTAGGCTTTACTAGTTTTGTACCAAATCCACTTTCATTTATAGATATACTCAATGCCATCAATGCATTAACACCATACTCATTTTGATATTTTATAAATGATTCTCCTGTACCTCTTAGTACACTGCCTGATGGAGCATTTTTGTCTATATATGAGTTTAATTCAGATGCTGTATATACTGTTTTAGTTCTACCTGGTAATGTATTATAGTAGTTATAATATGGGTCGTTTCTATTAACTGCATTATAATGATTTGAATTTTTTAAGTCCGATATTAACTTATTTATATCTTCATAAAAATACATTCCATCATAGCTATAATATTTTTTTGAAGCTTGCATAAAGCTAGGTGCATGCCCTATTATTATAGATTCATTTTTACCTTCAATTTCTACAGCAGTACTAACTTTATGTATCAGTTCATTGTTGCTATTAACCTGATAATAACTTAAATTTTTCGCATCATTAAGTGGAACCATTATTAAATTATCACCTTTAGAGTCTGATATAGGCATCCAACCATTAAACCCTGCAACTTCTATTTTTGCCATATTTTCTACTACATCTACTACAGGTGCATCATCTACTGCTCCTGGTGATATATATGTATGAGTCTTTTTGCCTTCTGGGTCTTTGTATAAATTTATAGTTGTATTTTGACTTACTACTTGACCATCTTTAGTTTTAACTATCTTTGCTATACCCTCTGTAGCATATACTACTAATCCTTTATTGCTTATTACTACAGGAATAGCATTTTTATATGCATATTTTGAATTATTAGCTATTTCCATAGCCTCGTCTAAAATATTAGAGCTATCTAAATATGTATACTCTCCATTTCCTTTAGATAAAGCTATTTCATAGCTATCATTTGTTTTTAATTTAAATCTCTTTATATATGATAGACCCTGAGCATCTGATAATTCATGACTAGTCATGTCAGGTTTGTCTAAATTTTTTGTTATAGGCATAGTGTATGTTTCATATTTTTCACCATCTATAGGTTGATTAACTTCATTATTTATATAATCTTGATAAACATTATTTGTATTTTCTACTGGATTTGCATAAATTAAACTTGTTGACTGAAGTGTACTAGATGCAATTAAAACCCCTGCTAAAAAAGCACTTGTATTTTTATTCTTCATATTTTTTCCCCCATTATTTTTACTTTACTAATATATAGTAGCATAAATTTAGTAGTTTATTAACTTATTTGCTAATCTTTTATATATTTCCAATTCTTTTGTTGAATTCATATTTAGGCTTATTATTATAATAATGAATTAGTTTATCATTTATTTGAAATAATATATTTTTTTATAATTAAAAAGCTATTTTAAAATACATATCATTTAATAACCAGTTAAATACAGCATTATTTCTGTTTTAACAAGATTATTAAATAATATAGTTGTACTTTAAAATAGCTTAATTTTTTATTACTTATCTAAGTAATAAGTTTCATTTCCTACTAGATTTTTATTAATTTCTTTTTCAAATATTACATTACTCTTAGCTATAACATTTATACTTTCTGGCTTAAAGTCATCACCAACTCCAAGTTTAGCTTTTCTTATCCAACATCTATTTATATTATTTAAACTAATTTTTGATCCATCTTTTACTTTTATTATATAATTATCTTCTTGACCTTGTTCAAAGTCGTTTCCTGGGTTATTTAATTCCCATTCATGTGTTTTACCATCTTTTGTTTCTATTCCAAAATAAATATAATCGTCTGTTCCTGCATATTTTTCATTAGCAGTTTTTATAACTACATTAAACTCATCTAAACTATTCATATCTGAAGTATTTTGAACAGTTCCTGATACCTCATTTAAGAATCTATATAAAAGTTTAGCTGTGCATTCTTGAGAATTTTTCATTGCTTCTATTGCTGAATATTCCCAATCATCGTAACTATGCTTCATAGTTGAATGGCTATAATATAAATCTTTTGCAACCTTTGCATATGCTGTAGAGTTTTTTGTCATCCAATCATTAATATCTGTATTTTTTAGTGCATCTTCATATATACCTTGGTCTGTAGTATAGTTCATTGAATTTACAGCATAGTTTTCTTTTCTTTCTTCAACATAAGTTTCATATTTTACATGTCCAGGAGTATCAACAGCAGTTTGATTAGATGCATGATATGGATTATTTAAATCCCCTAAATAATGTAATCCTTGACCTAATAAGAATATAGCTTGTTGATGATTTCCTTTATCCCATTGATGCTTAGCTAAAGCTACAAATTTTCTAACTTGAGTTTCAGCAGTGTCGTATATAGCATAGCTAGCATACCAAGAATTATCTATTGTAAAGTTATTATTTGTATCAGGATCCCAGAAATGATCTTGATATAAATCATATGCATTAGGATTATAATCAGGATAAGTTGATCCTCGTTTTAAATCTTTTACTAAGTTGTTCATAATATCTAAATTAGTTCCAATTTTTTCTTGATCAGATTTGTTTAAATCATTGTTTATCATTTTCAGTGCTTGTTCAGCAATTAATGCATGAGTACCTGTTCCATCAGCTTTTCCATCCCATGCATAAGATGTGTTTCCTAAAGAAATAAAAATAATTGCGCAAGTTGCCATGCTCGCTAGTTTTTGTATGGCTTTTTTATTCATATGTGTTCCCCCATTTAAATATTTAATAATATTATACTTTAGTAGTACTACTTATTTTTACCTTATATTACACATAAAATCAATATTTGTGGACTAAAAAGCTCTATTAATGCACTAAAATGTAATTATTTGAAATATTTTCAATTTTTTACGCCCCTCAATAGCTTTATCCATTGTCTTAAATATCTCTTTTTTATATAAATTTACACATAAAAATAAGCATACTATATAAAATAGTATGCTTACAATATTTTCGATTTAATACCCTCAAAACTGTATATCATTTAGAAAAATTCACTTCGTTCATTTCGCCAACGATATATCTTCGCTCTCGCTTCAGCTATATCCGTTGCTCAAAGTTCATCATTTTATTATTGGTCAAGTCCTCGACCTATTAGTATCGATAAGCTAAATACATTACTGCACTTACACCTTCGACCTATCAACCAGGTAGTCTTCCTGGGGTCTTACCCTTACGGTGGGAAATCTTATCTTGAAGTTGGCTTCGCGCTTAGATGCTTTCAGCGCTTATCCATTCCGTACATAGCTACCCAGCCATGCCCTTGGCAGAACAACTGGTAC
>NZ_FNGW01000001.1 GCF_900103615.1 Romboutsia lituseburensis DSM 797
TTTCTCTTCTTCTAAATATTGTAAGTTCCTCATCATTTAATTTAAATATATCACTATTATTTATAGCTACATTTCCTTTTGTTGGTCTATCAAGACCACCTATCATATGAAGTAAAGTACTTTTTCCACTTCCTGATGTTCCTACAATACAAACAAATTCTCCTTTATTTACTTCAAATGTTACTCCATCTAAAGCCTTAACTAAACTTTCATCTTTCCCATAGTATTTTTTTAAATCATTAACTTTTACTATACTCATATTCCCCTCCTAAAAATTATCTTTTGTCTATGCTATAAATATATCAACTAAATATAACAAACTAGTGTCTCAAATATAACACTTTTGACATATTTAAATAATTTTTAAGAAGGTAAGTATATCGACATAGTCGTTCCTTTATCTATTTGTGATGATACTTTTATATAACCACCTTGCATAGATATTATTTCTCTTGATAAATAAAGTCCTATTCCTACTCCGTCATAAGTTTTTGCATTTTTGCACCTATAAAATCTTTTAAATATATTATTTATTTCATTTTCATCAATTCCAATTCCATTATCTTTTATATCAATTCTTTTAAACATCTCATAAGAGATTATGTCTATACTTATACTCCCTCCTCTATTGGTGTATTTTATTGAGTTTTCTATTATATTTACTAATGCTTCTGTAGTCCATTTTATATCAAAACAAGCACTTAATTCTTTATTAAAATTGTATATTATTGATACTTCCTTATCTTCCGAGTTTTTGTACACTTTTTGTACTGATTTTAATATTAATTCTTCTATGCTATTACTTTTAATAGCTGTTTGTATTATATTACTTTCTAATCTAGACATCTTTATAAGTGATTGAATTAAAAAATTAAGTCTTTCTGCTTGTCCATTTATGTCTTGTAATATTTCTTTACTATAATTATCTAATTTATTATTTTCAAGTATTAACTCGCTATATAACAATATGTTAGAAATTGGTGTTTTAGTTTGATGAGATATATCTGATACAAGAGATTTTACCTTATTTCTTTCTTCTTCAATTGTTTCTTTATTTGATTTTGTTATATTTACATACTTAAACATCTTGCTCTCTAGTGATGATAATTTATCTTCTTTGTACCCTGCAATAATATTTTCATTATTTATAGCATTATCTACTATATAGTATAAATCTATTATTATTTTATTTATTTTATTTCTAATAAAATAAATAAAAACCATACCTATAAATATTATTGTTATTATAAAAATTATACTTACCTTCGTTACTAGATTTATTTCATAGTCTTCTATAATAAAAACTGAACTCAAAAAAATAATACTTACAAATATAAGTAAAAGAATATGTACTATGTATATAAGTTTAAATGAGTGATTATTGTATTTGTTCATTTTTTATCCTACTAAAAAAGTATACCCTATACCATATACGGTTTTTATATACTTTTTATTATCATTTTTATTTTCTATTTTTTGTCTTAATCTTTTAATAGTAACAGTTAAAGCATTTTCATCTACATATTCCCCTTCATCACTCCATACATTATCTATTAATTGCTCTCTTGTTAAAACTTGGCCTGGATTTGTTATTAATATTTTTAGTAGTTTTTGTTCAGTTTTACTTAAATTTATAGGAATATCTTTTTTGTAAAAGTTCATTTTTTCAAAATCCAACTCTAATTCACCAAAATTAAAAACGTTATTTCCATTATTAAAAACCTGCCTTCTTAGTGCTGCCATCACTCTAGCTCTTAAAATCATTAAACTAAAAGGCTTTGTTATGTAATCGTCTGCCCCTAATTCTAATCCTGTTACTATGTCCACTTCCATATCACATGCAGTTAAAAAAATTATAGGTACTTGTGATGTTTCTCTAGTTTTTTTACAAAAATCAAATCCATTACCATCTGGAAGGTTTACATCTAGTATTATTAAATCTATGCTTTCATTTTTTAGTATAGACGCACCTTCTTCTAGATCAAATGCTTGCTTTATATCTATATCCTCTTGACGCAGAGTAAGCATTATCCCTTTATTTAGTGTTACATCATCTTCTACTATTAATATTTTTTTATTTCTTTTCATTTTGTCCCCTCTCATTTGTAAAAATATGGATATTTTACGTTAATAGAATATCATATGTAATTATAGTTTACAAACATATTGAGTTAATTAATTATACTTAAAAAAGCTATCTCGTTAAATGAGATAGCTTTTATGTTATGATACTTGATTATTTAATTTTGAAGAAGTTTCTATAATACTTTCTTCTTTTGGTAATATTACATTTAGAACTACTGCTATAAGAGCAACTAATACTAGCCCTGAATCCCCAAATATTAATTGTATTGATTCTGGCATATTAGCAAGTACTCCTGGTACTAATGATAACCCTACTCCTATTCCTAATGAGAGTGCCACTATTGTACTATTTCTATTAGTAAGCTCTTCGCTTGTTATAAGTTTTATACCACTTACAGCTATCATAGCAAACATCATTACGCTAGCTCCACCTAGTACACTTGCTGGCATTAATGATATAAGTGCCCCAAACTTAGGGAATATTCCTGCTATTATTAAAAACGCAGCTCCAGTTGCTACTACATGTCTATTTACAACCTTTGTCATTGCTACTATTCCTACATTTTGACCAAATGATGTATTTGGTAAAACTCCAAATATTGAACCTATCATACTTCCTAGTCCATCAGCCATTATACCACCAGTTATTTCTTTATCTGTAGCTTCACGACCAATTCCACAATTTGTTATTGCAGTTATATCTCCTACTGTCTCTATTGCTGAAACCATATATATACACATAAATGCGAATATCGCATCTATATGAAATTCAAATCCAAATTTAAAAGGTGTTGGAAGCGCTAAAATTGACATTTGAGATATTTGTGAAAAATCAACTTTTCCCATAGGAATAGCAACTATATATCCAACTACTAATCCTATAAGTATTGACGCTATACTCGTTATTCCCTTTGTATATTGATTACAAAACAGTACCGTTAATAATACAATTGTACCTAATATTAAATTTGAAGGTGATGCAAAGTCCGCTGCTCCTACTCCACCTGCAAAATAATTTATTCCTGTTGGTAAAAGTGAAATTCCCATTGCTAGTACAACAGTTCCTGTAACTACCGGTGGGAAGAATTTTCTTAATTTCTTCATAGTGTTTCCAAATAAAATTTCTACTATAGCTCCTATTAAACAAGCCCCTAGTATTCCTTCATATCCATATTTAAGACCAACTGCTGTAGCAACTGGAACAAATCCAAAACTAGTTCCCATTACTATAGGAAGTTTAGCACCAAATGGACCTATTTTGTAGCATTGTATTAAAGTTATAAGTCCTGAAACAAACATCGCACATTGTACTAACATAGTTTTATCGCTAAGTGGTAAATTTAATGTATTTGATATTATTATTAAAGGTGTTACATTACCTACAAACATAGCTAATATATGCTGTAATCCTAGTGGTACTGCCTCTCTTAATCTCGGTTTACCATCTAATTGGTAAATAACCGAACTTTGATTTGTCATAAATGTTTCCTCCCCCAAATTTAAATTCATTTTTATGTACTTTTTATGTTTTTATGTTTTTATAGTTCGTATTTATGTTTTTATTATATCACATCATTTATTTTTGTCTATATTTTTGTGAACATTTTTATTTTTTTATTTTTTTTCGTACGTGTAATTTCATATTATATATATAATTTTATTTTTATAGTTATATAGAAAAGAAAAGACTCGTGATTTTACACACGAGTCTTTTCTTTTCTATATCTATATATGAGATTTCATCTATCTTCCATATTCCATTTTTATCTTTTACAATACTTATATTTCTTTCTCCATCCTTAGTTTCATATATAAAATTTATTTTTTCTTTTGTTTGTGAAAATTCACCTTGTTGAATACCAAACCACACTTCCTTTGCTATTTGTTGTGACTGTGATTCAGTTTTATTTTCTCTAAAGCTATTACTATCATCTAAAAACAATATTTTTTCTATATCATATCTATTATCAAATTGTGTTTGAATATATATTCTTACGATACTTAAAGCATTTAAATTTTGTAAGTAATCATCATTTAAATCTTCTTTTAAAAGATCATATACTCTTTTTTCCTCATAATTCAAACAAAATTTAGTTTGTATTTGTTTAACTGTATCAGATCTATTTGAATAATCTTTAGAACACCCTGTCATTGTACACATATTACATATAAGCAACAAACATATAAACCCTCTTAACATCTCCAACCACCTTACTTTTATTTCTTAAGATAAAATATAGCACCTACTATTTTTAATTTCAATATCTATGCCCTAAGTGGTTGTTTTTTAGACCCCAATAGCAAAATTACCTTAATGGTATATAAATGTGTACAACAAAATTATTATCTAATGTATCAATTACTAAATTTCCATTGTATTTTTGAACTGAGTTTTTTATACTTTCTATTCCAATACCATGTAAAAATTTATCTTTTTTATCTGATACTATCTTATTTTTTTTCTTAGTTATTTTATTTAATTTATAATTTTCACACTTTATAACAAAAAATGAATTTACTATATTGCCTATTATCCTTATATTTCTTTTCTCTAAATTATCTATTTTATTTGACGCTTCTATAGCATTATCTAATAAATTAGAGAATATACTACATACATCAATCATTTCTATAAAATTACATTTTGAAAAATTTATATCATAGAAAAAATTAATATTATTATCATTACAAATATTCATTTTTTCTTTTATTATTATATCTAGAATCATGTTTCCGCTACTTTTTATGCAATAGCTGCCTTTTAATTCTGCTTTTAAATTTTCTATATATTCATTTGAATTCCTAGTGTTATATTCCATATTTTCTATACATAATAAATGGTTGTTTAAATCATGATATAATTTTCTAACCTTCATTTGAGATTTTTGTATCTCTAGGTAATGTCTATATTGGGATTCTATCTTTTCTTTCATTATTTCATTCTCTAATTTAAGTGAATTACTTTTTATTATTTTTCCAACAATTATTATTAAAGTTATACTCGACATCAAAAGTAGAATAGATACTAAAAGCATTATTAAGTTTTGTATTGAACTGTCATTTATTAAGCTCATTTTAAATGATAAAATCAATACTATACTAATAATGTTTGTTACTATTGGTATCATTATATAGATAAATTCTCTAGATTTTATTTCAAGATGAATCCTATATCCTTTAATTATAGGAATTATACCTATGAGCAATAGTTTGGATAATATAGTTACCTCTAATTTAAAAATATTATTTTCTAATACATCAGCTGCTGCATTTAATGAGTTAAAAAATACTACAATGCTGATGCTAAGAGCTTCTAACCCTACCATCGCCATCCAAAACATAAAACATATTAATGAAATTTTAATCACATTGTCATTATAACTATAATTGTATAAAATAAGACCTAATACCATTCCTATAAGTAACTTTTCTATAGGCTTCATATGTAGACATATAAAAATAATCGTGATTAATATCATGATTAGGGTTCCTATATTAATAAATAGGTTACTTTTTCTTTTTTCTAATATTTCATCTAAAATTATTTTTAACACAAACCAATCAAGGCTTGTTGTTATTATAAAAAATATAATCCAAAAAAATTTGCTCTCTAACATAGAATTTCTCCTAAAGACTTTGCTAGCCTACATTTAAATTCATTTATCCTATATCTACTAACAGGTATTTCTATATTTTTGATAACTATTACATTTCCCTTTAAAGAATCTACTTTTTTTAAATTAACTAAGTAACTTCTATGACATCTAAAGAAATTATACTGTATCAACTCTTTTTCGATATTAGTAATACTCATTTTAACTTGGTACTCACTATTTTGTGTATGTATAGTTATATCTTTTTTATAAACCTCAATATAAAGTATCTCATCTATAGGAATTTTATAAATATTATTTTTTTCTTGAACTACTATATTTTTCGATTTTTTTATCTTTATATCATTTATACACGCTAATACGTGTTGCTTTAATTCATAAACACTAAATGGTTTTATTAAGTACCTATATGCACGAACTTCATACCCTTCTTGCAAATAAGATGGATTACCAGTTGTAAATATAATTTGCGTATTATTGTCTCTTTTTCTTATTTCTCTAGCAACATCCATACCTGATAGATTACCCATTTCTATATCCAACATAAATATATCTATGTTTTCTGGATAATTATTAATCAATTCTTCCCCATTTTCAAATTCTATAATTCTAATCGTATATTTACTATCATTTTGAATCTTTTTTAAAGTTTCTTTTATTAACTCCCTCGAATTTTCGCAGTCCTCACAAATAACTACTTTGAACACATATACTCCTCCTTGATGATTTAAATGTATGTTAGCTTATATAATTATAATATACACTCTTTTCGCACTATTGTAAAATTTTTACATTTTTTTATTATTGCATAATTCTATAACTAAAACATTTTTTCAAATAAAAAAAGCTATAAAAATATTAAATTTTTAAATAGCTTTTTGTTTTGTTATTTTCGTTCCAATGCATTACAACTATTGTATCTAAATTCTTTTAATTTTATCTTTTTTAATAATAATGTACCTATTGAACCTATAAATGCTACACATGTAACTACAATCCATGCTATAAATATTCCATTTAAATCTATGATTTTCCCCATTATCATAGGTCCTAAAGCATATCCTGCTCCAGAAATCATAGGAATAAATGAACTAATTCTTCCCCTATGAGAAGCTGGCGTATTGTTAGCTATAAAAGCTGAGCTATTTATAGCTATTAAAACTTCGCCTATAGTTAATAGTATTACTGCTATAAAAAATAAAGTCATATTATTAGCAAATGCTATAACTAAAAAACATAGTCCGTATAAAGTTCCACCTATACTTATTATATTTAAGGAATTAAATTTTTTAGTTAAATTAGTTAAAATAGGAGTTAATGCTATTACAGTTATTCCATTAGCTGTTCCTAATAATCCGTATAATCTAGCTCCATCCTCTCCAAATAAAGTTCCCATTTGCAGAGGTAGGGAAAATCCCCATTGTGAATATGAAAATTGATATAAAAGCATCATTATTGGAAATAAAACTAAGATGGGAAGTTTATACAATACTTTAAATGTAGATACTTTAGAAAATTCATCGTACTCTTTACTTTCTAAACTTATTTTTTCTTCCATTTTGTGCTTAGGCTCTTTTACATATAAAATAAATAATCCTAATGCTATAACAGTTGTTAATGCATCTCCTATAAAAATTATGTTTAAATAGTTTTTATATAAAAGTCCGCCTAATATTGGTCCTATAGAAAAACCTATATTAACTCCCATATATAATAGAGAATACGATTCTTTTCTATTATCTTCATTAGTTAAATCTGCATTTAAAGCATCATATGCTGGACTTGAAAACGCATAAAAACAAGATGATAATATCATAATTTGTGCGGTTAAGATACTAGTTGGAATTATTCCACATACTACAAGCATACTAGCTCCTAAAAGTTGAAATACTATAATTACCTTTCTTCTTCCAAAACTATCACTTAATTTTCCTCCTATTATCATACATGGAACTTGACATACTGCTAAAATGGTTACAAATTGACCAGCCTCAAAAGCTGACATTCCAATTCTTTGAGTTAGTATTAGTGACATAAGAGGGTGTACAAAAGATCCTATACAGTTTACAATTTTACCTATAAATAATATATATATTTCCTTAGGTAATCCTTTATACGAACTAAAAAAATTTTTCATCTATTTCACCCCTTTGATGAAAATTTAAGATTAATTTAATTATATCACTATTAAATTTACTTTTTACTAAATTTTCTAAATTTTTTAATTTTTATATAATAAAAAAGTAGCTTAATTATATTTTAAGCTACTTTTTCCCTTTTATTTTTTTAATCTTTCTTTTGCTTCATCTTCACTTTCTTCAACAATATTTGCATTAAAAATTATTTCTTCAATAGAGGAACTATTTGAAAGTACGTCTTTCGTAAACTGTAGGGCGTCATCATAATGTCCATTTGAAAATCTGCTATCGCTCATCTAATCACTCCTCTAACACATTTTTAACATGGTGGGAAACGCTTCTTACTCGCTAATCTTTCTCCTACTATTTCTGATATTTTTTTGTTTGATTGTATTTCTTTAGCTATCTCCATTCTAGTAGAATTTTCTTTTAATAACTTTTTCATTTCTTTATTATTATCAAATTCTTCTCTTTTATTTTCCATATTTTTTTCCTTTCTTTTTTATTTGCCTTTACTTTTAAATTGTCCAGTTATCTAAGTTTTACTACTATAATTTTTTTTATTTTTTTGATATTTTTAACTTTAGTTCTATTATTTATTATTAATAATTTGTATATTTTTAATCATTATATAAATAAGAATAAATTTATTTCTATTTTTAAAATATTATAATTGCTTTATTATATATATTTTTTATTTATATATAGTTTCTATATGTAAAAAAGCTATCTAAAAATATATTTTTAGATAGCTTTTTTACATATTATGCTAGTTCCTTACTTTGTAAGATTTTCTCTTGTATAGTTTTTATTACTCCACACTCTTCATTAGTGTATTTAGTTTCGAAATTTGCTACTTCTTTTACATCATCATGTCCATTTTTCATTGCATAACTATAATAAGCGCTTTTCATCATTTCTATATCATTTAAATGATCTCCAAAGACCATAGTTTCTTTATAATCTATATCAAACATATCTTGTACTTTTTTAATTGCGATACCCTTATTCGTTCCAAAACTTGACATGTCTAGCCAATATCTGCCTGATGGTGTTAATGTTACATCTTCTATATTCTCATTTTTAAATATCTGGTAACTATTAGTCTCAGCATCTGTTAAGTCAAACATATTAACTTTAAATATTCCATCATCTACATCTAATAATGAATCTACATTTATAACTGGTAAATTCATAGGGAAAAGTTCGTTTAACTTTTCAAGAACTTTTTCATCTTCTAAGTATAATCCCTTTGTTCCACACAGCATAGGATATGCATTTTCTACATTACGCCCAAGTTCTACTAACTTTTTTATAGTATCCTTTTCCAAGAATTTTGAGTATACACATTCATCTTTATAATATATTCCTGTCCCATTTTCACAAATAAACAATAACTCATCTTTATAATCATCGAATTTGTAAGATATATCTAAATAATTTCTTCCTGTGGATATAGCAAACATTATATCTTTTTCTTTCAAAGAACTTATAGTTTCCTTAAAGTTATTTGGAATTTCGTGATTACTATTTAGTAAAGTCCCATCCATATCAGTTGCTATTAATTTAATCATCTAATCCCCTCCTATTGTATAATACATTTTTATAAAAACTGTCATTCCAAGTTTTAATTTATCTACTACATGTTATATTATACATAAAATTAAAAAAAACTAAAAGTCATACCTATAATATTATATATATTTACTAGAAAATATTACTAAACTTGTACTTTATTAATAATCCGAAAACTTATGTTTTATCAATAAAAATAGCTGAAAATTTATTCAGCTATTTTTACATATTTTTATTTAATTAACTCCCAAGTTTCATCACTACCTGGAACTGTATTTGTCCACCATTTAGCTTTATATGTATTACCATTGTATCTTACAAGTTCTCCTCCTTGGCAGACTAATCCTTCATAATAATCTATACTTCCATCTTCATTTGGAACTACTATTTTTTTCCATGCCTGAGATTTGTCAGGTTCCTCACCTTTTACCCACCATTTAGCTACATATTTTTCTCCTTTAAATATAACTGAGTCTCCTTCTAAATATATCTTATTTGAATCGTATGTATCTTTTGATGAATCTGGTTTTTCTTTAACTATTATTGTCCTTTGTTTAGTAGTTGTAAGACCTTCACTATCTGTTACAGAATAATTTATTTTGTAATCTCCTGCATTAAATGTATCAACTTTTCCTTCTATTTTTATCTTAGTTGTTATATCTCCATCTTCTCTATCTGTAGCACTTACTCCTTCTAATAAATTGAATTTATCTCCTACATATATAGTTTTATTATCTACACCTTGTAATATAGGCGCTTGATTTTTCTGAGGATCTCCTGGATTTGATCCTTCTCCAAAAATTTTGTATATATCTGTAAATTGATATTGATTCGTTACTCCTTTATTACTTTCTAACATAGCATCTCTATTCATTGACCAAAAAGATGTCATTCCAAGACCTTTTTCAATAGAGTGATCTACAACTAATTTAGCCCAATCAGCTCCAAATATAGGGTGAGCTTCTCCTTCAAATCCAATAGACGAAGTAGTTCCCACTTTTTTATATGATTCACTATCTGTCAAAGATGTATTTGCATATTTTTTAAAGTAATGTTGTACTTGATTTTTAGTATTATCAATTGCCCTTATAGACGCTGTCCCATAATTTTCACCTGGTAATAAAGTTCCGCTTCCATAACACATAGTCATTATGTTTACAAGTTCTACATCTACCCCCTGAGATAAATATGCTTCTAAAACATCCAGTTGAACTGATGTTAAACCACTTGGTAAAACAGGCAATGTTAGTACAACATCTACGCCTGTTTCATCTTGAACTTTCTTTATAGCTTTAGCATTTGTTATATTTAAAGCTTTACTTTGAGCTGCTCCTCCTTCAATGTCTAAATCTATTCTTGTTAGCCCATATCCGTCTACAATTTCTTTGTATGTATTATATAAGACATTTACATCTTGAGTTTGCTCCCAAAATGTAACTCCATTTAATCCTCCAAAAGCTAAAGTTACATCTCCACCAATATCTCTTAATTCTTTAATTGATTGTTTCATACCTTGGTATTGAGTATTATCATTATTATCTTCATTTAAAACAGAGAATCCACCCCATCCCCATTTAACTTTATTATTTTCTATTTTTCCTGTCGATTGTATAAAACCTAAATTAAAGAATTTTACACCCGTATCTTCAGATATTCTTTTTAAATTTACAGTACCATTGTTTGTATATCCTGGTTTTGTTATCCATGCAACCATATCAACATAAGGTGCATTAACTTGAGATGGCCACTCAATACCTTGTCCTACTCCAAAGTCTATACTCTTATTTGAATAGTTACTGCTTATTCCTTTATATTCTTGTGCATCAACTTTTATACCATCACAAATGAAAATACCTGATGTCATAATCATAGATAATGTTATTGCTCCTAATACTTTTTTATTTAATTTTTTTAGGTGTTTCATAGTTACTCTCCCCTTTAATTAGTATTTATTTTATAAGTTCCCAAGAAATATCACTTCCTGGAACTGTATTTGTCCACCACTTAGCTTTATATACATGATGATTATAATTTACATACTCTCCGCCATTACAAATCATACCTTTGTAATAGTCAATAGTTCCATCTTCATTTGTAGTTATAACTTTTTCCCATGCTTGAGATTTATCTGGAAATTCTCCCTTTATCCACCATTTGGCTATATATTTTTCTCCTTTAAATATAACTGAATCTCCTGCTAAATATATTTTATTTGGGTCATATGTGTCTTGTGAAGGTTCTTCTCCTTTTTTTACTACAGTTATAAATCTTTCTTTTTCTATTTTTAACCCCTTACTATCTTCTACTGAATAAATTAACTTATATCTACCTTCTTTAAGTGTATCAATATAGCCATCAACTTTTATTTTATCTGTTATATTTCCATCTTCATTATCGGTAGCTGTAACCCCAGATAATTTGTCAAATAAGTCTCCTATACTTATAGTTTTATTATCTATTCCATGTAATACAGGAGCGTGATTTCCTTGTGGTGGTACTTCACCATAATCTTCAAATATTGATTGTCTATACATATCAATACCATTTTCTGACATTCGTTGAACAATATCTATTTCTGATATATTTGCATCTCCCTTTAGTTTAAGGGTATATGTTTTCCCAGGCTCTATATTTTTGCCTTCCCAAACAGTTTGTAGATCGACTACTGTATATCCATTTACATAGGTAACATTTCCAGCCATATGGTCCCCTGATTTTAAAGCTTTATCACTTTTTATGTATAGTTTAGGTGCTTTTATTGTTTCAGCACCTTTTTCTAATGATGATAATACATCTTGTGACTCTTCTAGTACTTCATTATTTTTAATACTTATCTCATATCCATTTTTATCTTCTCCCCATTGTTCTTGATATGGATTTATTGATGTTTCTATATCTAATTTTGAAAAAGTTAGTTTATTTTCTGGCAATCTTTCACTTCCGAAAAGTCCTTCTTTTGAGGCTTTTGTTAATTCATCTCTTTTACTAGAATCAGTTTTCGCATCTTGAGATGCCATCCAGCCTATCATACCCCCTAGATCATTTTCATTTACATATCTTGTTTTTTCTTTTATTGATTTAACATTATCATACGTAAAAAGCTTTTCTGTACTTTCATCATAAAGGTATGGTGCTTTTGCTGTATCATCCCAATATTCTTTTAAACCTGGATATTTTGATTTTAATTTATCTAAACTTCTATATGACCATACACCGCCCATTCGTCCTCCATCTCCAGATGCTAATGGGGCTTCATTTTCAGCTCCTCTTGATGGTGTTTGATCTGCATCTTTTGTAGTTATTGAAGCTTTATTAAATATACCTGGTAACGAGTTATTACTTCCTTTTTCTACTTTATTCCATCCACGAGTGTAGTAAGCTGCTCCAATTACAATTTTATTTTTTTTAGCACCTTTATCTACTAGGTAATTTATTGTTTCATCTATCGATAAATTCTTACCTTTTATAGGATCATTTTGATTTGGATAAAGTGCCGTTTGGTGTCCACTATATTCATCCCATGCACCTCTCATATCATAACTCATTACATTTGCAAAATCTACAATGTTAAAAAGATTTTTTATATCTATACCTAAATCAACTTTACTCTTAGGTGCAGGTATTGCTACTGATAGTTCATAATCTTTATTTATTTTGCTACTTTGTTTATCAAGCTCTGTTCTAAATACTTGTAAAAGTTTTATATAGTTCTCTTTATCTTCCTTAGTTGCATTAGGTGTTCCTTCATCATTTTTATTATCTACTAAATCAGGTTGCCTCACATCACATGGATATTCCCAGTCAATATCTACAAAATCCATATTTGTGTACTCTATAAATTTTAATACATTTTTTACTAACTTCGCTCTTTTCTCTGGATTTGCTGCTACTTCTGAGAAATCACCCGATTTGGACCATCCTCCTATAGATACTCCTATTTTTAAGTTTAGATTTTTTACTTTTAATTCCTGAAATGCACTCAATATACCAGCATTAGCAGCTCCCCACTGAACACCATCTTGGCCTACAGGTGCTCCAATAGCAGCATCTTTATCTGTAAATTTTAAATTTCCATTTGAATCAAAATCTAAAAAAGCAAAATTTAAATGAGTTAACTTATCAGCTGGTATATCTTTTGGATAAAAATTTTCCTGACCTCCCCAAATTGACCAATCACCATAATACATAACATTTCTTTTTTGATTATAATTAACTGTCCTTTTAGAATAAGTCGTAGCTTTTTCTTGAGCGCTTACTGTAATGTTCTCCTTTGAATATAATCCTTGTGTCATAAGCATAGAAATCATTATAGCTGCAGCCACTTGGCTTCTACGTTGTCTTAGTCTCTTTAAATTTTTCATTCTTTCCCTCCACTTGGGCCATACTAGGTTAATCTTAATATAAAATTAGACGCTTATAGTATTACATTTTTAAACATCATATTAGCTGTTTTTTGTTTAACAAAAAAAACTACTCTTAAAGAGTAGTTTGATGGTATAGTTAATAAGACATATAAAAATGTCATATAAAAACAAAAAGTATACATACTCTTTGGCAACTGGCTGGCATAATATACATAAGCATACCTTAGCCCCTATAGCTTTGCGTCATTAGATTTCCCTAACTTTGCCTATTTAATTTTTATAAATAAATAACAATTATTATTTGTTAATTATTACCTATTCAATTCAATGTAATTATATCAGACATTTTTGTATGGTACAATACATTTTTTATTATTTTTTATTTATTGTTCTTATTTTCTTTTCTAAATTTGAATTAGTATTTAATTAAATAAATCTTATTACTATATATAATTAAAAATATAAACTTACTATTAACATTATTTATTCCTTATATTTTTAATTATATGTTATTACAAGTAAATAATAAAAGTACTTAAATACAAATAATTATATACAACTTAAAACAAGATGACTTCTGTACAATACGAAGTCATCTTGCTTATTAGTAAACTACTATATTAAATAAAAAATACTCTAAAGTATACATTATTTTATTTTGCTTTAACTAGCTTTAATCTTTTATTATTTTTATATTTTCCCATATGATAATGAGTATTTACAGTAAATATTCCACAAATTATTACTACAAAATAGTAAATAAATGCACCATATAAAAATACTGCAAATCCAGAAAGTTCTTTTGGAAATACATTAGCAAATATAGTTAAAAATGCAATTTCATTTGCCCCTACATTCCCTGGTGTTGGAACTGGTGAAACAGCCATATATAAAAACACTTGTAAAGTTAAAATATCAATATAATTTTGACTATTTAAATTAAATGCTTTATAGATACAATATGTTATACTAAAAAATACTGTCAGTTGTATTATCGTTAACAATATGCTTGTTATAAGAGCTTTTTTATTCTTTATAAATATTTTTATTGAATAACTATATTCGTCTATATATAAATTTATCGTAGATTTTTTACATTTTAAATTTTTAAATATTTTTAATTTTGACAACATATCAATAATAATGTTTACTAAAAATTTGATTTTTTTAGGGCTACATACAATTAGCATTCCTGTAATAAGCATAATTATATTCATAATCATCCCGATTGTCATCATTAGCATAACCGATGGCATTTCACTTTTTAAAATACTCATATTTCCCATTATAAAAACACCACAATATATAGTTACTATAGTTTGAAATAATACTGTCTTATTAGTAATTATAGCTATTGACTTGCTAAGGCTTACATTATACTGAGTTAGACTATATACCTGTATAGGTTGGCTTCCTGAAGCAAATGGAGTTACTAGATTATAGTATAATCCCATTGTTCCAATTTTAAATCCTATGAGCTTTATTTTAGTCTTTTGTATGGCATTTATTATTATTTCAAGTATTAAAGATTCAAATAGTATATATCCTATCATTAAAAGAATTCCAAGTGCCAGAAATTTTTTATTAACAATTTCTATAATATGAGGAATTAACTTTATGTCTAATGTTGTTGATACTACATAAGTTGTAAGGCATATTAGAAACAATAAAAAACCATATTGAATTAAAGCTTTTTTCTTTTTAGTTAATTTTGTCATATTTTTTCTCCTAATATTTATTAACCATTATTACATCATATACTATTATACAACTTATATGCAATACTTTTGTACTATTTGTAATTATATGTAATTCGATTTTTAAATTTATTCATTTTTAATATATTTAAATTAAATAGCTTCATATAGTATATTTACTATATATTTTAAAATAAATTTATCTATTTACTTTTTATTTTACAAACTTTTTTAATTTTCTAATTGTAAAAATTCATACTAAATTTCTAAAAATAAATTTACTTTACATATTTTTAACATATATGTAGTTATCTTAAATAAAAAAGAGCTATTAAATATATTTATATAGCTCTTTTTCTGTTTATTTCATTTCTTCATCATAATAATTTAATGCACCCGTTGGACATTTAATCAAACATTTTGGATTCTTGCATTTATCTATACAAATTTTCTCATCTACTATAGCTAAATTATTCTCTATTTTTATAGCATTATGCTCACAGTTTTTAGCACATATCCCACAACCTAAACAAGATGCTTTGCAAGCTTTTTTGGCTATAGATCCTTTGTCTAAACTATTGCAACTAACTACAACTATAGTGTCTTGCGCAACCATTTTTATAACATGTTTTGGACATATACTTTCACATTTTCCACATCCAGTACATAAATCCTTGTCTATAATTGGTAAATTATTTTCACCCATTTCTATAGCCTCAAAAGGACAGTTTTTTACACATGTTCCTAATCCTAAACATCCAAATGAGCATTCTTTAGCTCCTCCTAACAAACTATTTGCACAAATACAATCTTGTATACCTTCATAATTATACTTTACAGTAGTATTCTCACTACATCCATTACATTTTAAACAAGCATATCTAGGTTCAATTTCTTCTGCTTTTTTGCCTGTTAACTCTGCTACCATATTTGCAACTAACTCTTTTCCTGGTATACATAGGTTAGGAGGTACATCTTCATCTAATACTACAGCTTCTGCATAGGCCAAGCATCCAGCATATCCACAAGCCCCACATTGACCTTTAGGAAGGACATCTTCTACTATGTGTATTAGAGGATTGGTTTCTACTTCAAATTTTTTATTTGCTATAGCTAGTATAAGTCCAAAGAATATCCCCACCGATGTTAATAATACTACTATTAATATAGCAGTCTCCATATATTTCACTCCTTTTTAAAACATCTTTATATCATTCCTGAAAATCCTAAAAAAGATAATGCTAGCATTCCTGCTAATATAAAAGCAATTCCCATCCCCTGTAATGGTTTAGGTACATTAGCATATGCTAATTTTTCTCTTAAACTAGCCATCAATGTTATAGCTAATGCAAAACCAATTCCAGAACCTAATGCTTCAACTACACTCATCATAAATGTATAATTATTATCTGCATTTATTAAAGGAACACCTAATACAACACAGTTAGTTGCTATTAATAGTAAATATATCCCCCACATACCATATAATGTCGGAGCAAATTTTTTAATTGTTAACTCTAACAATTGGACAAAACTTGCAATTAAAAGTACAAAAACTACTGTTTTTAAAAATACTAAATTTAGAGGAATCAATACAAAATTAAGAACTACCCATGCAAGTATTGAGCTTAGTGTCATTACTGAAGTTACGGCCATTCCCATTCCAACAGATGCACTTAAATTTTTTGATACTCCAAAGAATATACACAATCCTAAGAATCTAGTTAATACAAAGTTATTAACTAATACTGTTGATATAAACAGTATTAAGTATTCTTTCATACATTACACCTCCATCTATTTATGATTAACTTATGAAGATATCACTTTATTTTCTTTGCTTTTCTTCTTTACTTTTTTAGAATCCTGTAAATTCATTGCTCCAATAATATATCCTATTAGTATGAATGCTCCTGGTGGCAATATCATTATTAGCGCTGGATTATACCATGATCCTAGCATAGTAACCCCAAATACAGTTCCATTTCCTAATAATTCTCTTATTATCCCTATAAATATCATTGCTACAGTAAATCCACATCCCATACCTAATCCATCCAAAAATGATGGTAAAACTTTATTTTTAGATGCAAATACTTCTGCTCGAGCAAGTATTATTGCAAACACAACTATTAATGATAGATATATCCCTAAATCTTTGTATAAAAGAGGAAAATACGCTTGAAGTACTAATTGAACTACTGTAACTATTGTAGCTATTGATGTTATATAAACAGGTACACGTACCTTTGGATTTACTACTTTTCGTGTTATAGAAACCACTGTATTGTTAGCTGTTATTACAAACATTACACAAAGCCCCATTGTGAGAGCATTTATAGCACTTGATGTTACTGCTAATGCAGGACACAAACTAAGAGCTAACCTAAATACAGGATTTTCGTCATATATACCTTTTGAAAAAACCTTCCACAATTCCTTTCCTGTCATATTACTTACCTCCTATATATTGCTTAACTTCTTGTACAGCTTCCTTTACTCCATTAGTCACAGCCCTTGATGAAATTGTTGCACCTGTAATAGCTTGAATATCCTCTTTATCTGAGCTGTCTTTTACTACCACTAAATGATTAAGTGTTTTTCCGCCAAATTGATTTTTAAACTTTGATTCTAATGTTTTGCTGCCTAATCCAGGAGTTTCATTGTTAGATAATATAGTGTAATCTATTACTCTGCAATTTTTATCAATTGCAACTAACATTTTTATAGGTCCACCATAACCATTACTCTCAGTTTGAACTACATATCCTATTGCTTTATTATTTTTTTCAGCTTCATACCATTCTGTCTTATTTTTAATCACCTTAAAATCACTAGCTTCTTTTACCAGTTCATTCATTGATTGTTCTTTAACTATTTCATTATTTTTTTGCGCTACCGGATTTGTAATAAAATAGACTATAGCAATTATAACTCCTGATATAAAACATGCTAGTGTTAGATTAAGGGCTATTGCAAATACACTATATGATTTTTCATGTTTATCAGACATTTACACAGCCTCCTTTGATCCAAATTTTGTAGGCTTTGTAAATCTATCTATTAGCGGCGTTAGCGCATTCATTAATAATATGGAATAACATACCCCCTCTGGATATCCTCCTTGAAGCCTTATAATCGTTGTAATTAACCCTGCCCCAAATGCAAATACTAATTGGCCTTTTTTAGTTATCGGTATTGTTACCATATCCGTTGCCATAAAAAATGCACCTATTACTAATCCTCCAGCCATCATATGAAATAAAGGGTCTCCTGTAAAAAATCCTTTAGGCCCAAAGGTCCAAGTCAGTATTCCTACTGTACCTACCATAACTACAGGAATTTGCCAGTTGATGTATTTTTTATAAATTAAGTATCCTCCCCCTAATAATAGAAGAATTGTTGAAGTTTCACCAATACATCCATTTCTAGTTCCTAAAAATAGTGATTGATATAAGTTAATTTGACTTCCAAAAGTCTGGATTAAACTCTCATATCCTTGCATTTTTAAAATATTAAGAGGTGTTGCTGTTGTAACTACATCTACTTTTGTTGTTAAAGATGTCCATGTAGTCATAGCTACTGGCCAAGAAACCATTATAGCTGCCCTTCCTATATGGGCTGGATTAAATATATTTTGACCAAGACCTCCCATAGAGTGTTTAGCTATTACAACTGCTACTGCAGACCCTAACCCTACCATGTATGAAGGTATATTAGGTGGCATACATAGTGCTAACAATAATCCAGTCAAAAATGCACTTCCATCATAAATTGTTATTGGTTGTTTTCTAATTTTTTGAACTAAATATTCAGATAAAACTGCACAAATGATACTTACTAAAATTACTATAAATGCAGATGTTTTAAAATAAACAATACCAAATATAGTTGCTGGTGCTAATGCTAAGTTTACATTCCACATTATTTTAGGAACACTTTCATTACTGCTTATATGTGGAGATGATGAAATCGTATTCATAAACATTCCCCCCTTACTTTTTATTAGATGATTGTGAACATTGAAGCTTGTTATACCTTATAGATTGGACTATCTTTCTTTTAGACGGACATACATACGCACAACTACCACACTCAACACAGTCTAGAAGGCTATACTCCTGTTTTGCCTCTAAATAAGCATTTTTCTCTGCTAATGTAGCAAATGCACTTGGTATAAGTCCCATAGGACAAGCCTGAACACACTTACCACATCTTATACAAGGAAATTCTGTTCCTTGATTTACTTCTTTATCTATTAGTGCTAATATTCCAGATGTACCTTTTACTACAGGAATGTCTAAAGTATATTGAGCAAATCCCATCATCGGTCCACCCATAATTATTTTTTTAGCCTCATATTTTAGTCCTCCGCAATAGCTTATTGCATCTTCAAACGTTGTTCCTATTCTAAGTAGCATATTTTTAGGATTGTTTATAGCTCTCCCACTGATAGTTGTTACTCTTTCTATTAACGGTATTCCATTTACAAGAGCATCATAAATTGCAACTACAGTTCCTACATTTTGAACAACAACTTTTACATCCGTTGGAAGCCCCCCTGATGGCACTTCTCTTCCTGTTAAAACTTTTATTAACATTTTTTCTGCACCTTGAGGATATTTAGTTGGTAATGCAACTACTTTTATATCTAGATTTTCATATATGCTAATATTTTTTATAGCTTCTTGCATTTTTTCAATTGCCAATGGCTTATTATCTTCTATTCCTACATATCCCTTATTTACTTTTAGCATTTTCATAGTAACCTTTATCCCTTGAGCTACTTTGTCTGCCCACTCCACCATCATTCTATAATCAGCTGTTAAGTACGGTTCACATTCTGCTCCATTTAATATGAATGTATCCACTGCTTTAAATTCGTCTGGCGATAATTTTACATGTGTTGGAAATGTAGCCCCTCCCATACCTACTACACCTAAAGATTGTAATATTTGAGCCATTTCCTTGTGAGTCAACTCATCTACATTTCTATTAATAGGTATTCCTTCAACCCAATCATCTTCATTATTACTTTCTATTATTATTGATAAACATTTTCCAAAGGTACCATGATTGTACTCACATATATCAACAACCGTTCCACAAATAGATGCATGTATATTGCTGGATATATAACCTTCATTTGATGCTATTAATTGTCCTTTTTTTACTATATCTCCTATTTTTACTACAGGGATTGCCATTGAGCCTATATGCTGTCTTAAAGGAATAACAACTTTATTAGGAATAGGAGCCTTTTCAATAATACAACCTTCAGACATAGCTTTGTTATCTTTAGGATGAACTCCTCCTATAAATGATTTAAACATTTTAACACCTCTTTTTATTTAATTTTTTTAAAGTTATTTTACTTAATGCGTATTTTTAATTGAATAGTTTTAAATGAATTTATTAAGAAAGTATTTTAGTTATTATAGGAATGTTATCTTCATCTTTCTTTGCTTCTAACTCTATAAATCTTATGTATATTAACGAAAGTATAAAAAATATGCTTCCTAAAATAATCTCATATGTTTGTATTGATTTGTGTATATAAGTAGCTATAAAGTATCCTAATATAATACCTATAAAAGTGAATATTATTGGTTGTATATAAACAATATATACCGAGCTTAGCATTTTATTTTTTTTAGACTCAAAAATTACCTTTTGCCCTACTTTTGCTCCTAAAGGGTTTTGTACATTTAAAATTAAAGAATTATTTCCTGGGCATCCTCCACAATTTTTACAATCGCTATGTCTGCCTACTTTAACTTTAGCTGTATTATTTTCTATTTCAATAACATAGCCGACTTCTTGATTTTTCATAAAAATCTCCTCTTCAACAACTATAATTTTATTAATGCTTTTTTACATTTCTCTTTACTTTACTAAATGATATGACTTCTAAGCTTAATTTTGGTTATATTAAAGTTAATTTTTTGTAAAATTCTTCTAACAAAACATCTTTTTATTTTATAGATTTTATATTTTTCGTTAATTTTAAAACAATATTATTTAGCATTTTTTTGTTGTATTTTTATATCTTTAGTTAAATATTTATAATGACTTTTTATGTATAAAGTATAAAAAAATAAAAACTTTGCTGTTTATAATCAGTAGCAAAGCTTTTTATTTTTATTTTAAATTTTTAATACATAATTTATTTATCCTTAAATTAATCATCTATTCAATTTGGTATTAAATTTTATATTTACACTCTAGATAATTATCATTTTCACAAAGTTTGTCTTTTTATTTATAATTAATATATATAATTAAGTTAAAATTTCTTATAATTTTTAATTAATTAATAAAAATAATCAATCATAAGATTTTTTATATTGTAATATTTCAAATGTATTTTTTAAAATTATAACTCATAATTATTAACAGAAAAAAATAATCCTACTTATGTAGGATTATTTTATATATCAAGTTTACTTATATTTTCTTTCATTATTTCTATAGAATTATCTAATTTCTCTTTTTCTGTATTCTCAAGAGCTAAGTGTATAACTTCTCTAACACCATCTTTATTTACTATACTTGGTACCGCTATATAAACGTCATCTTGATTGTATTCACCATTTAAATATGAAGATACTGTTAATACGCTATTTTCATTATCAAGGACTGCCTTAGTAATTCTTGTTAAAGCCATTCCTATACCATAATAAGTTGATTTTTTACATTCAATTATTTTGTATGCTATATTTCTAACTTCATCTTCAATTTCTTCTAAATCACTGAAATTTATTTTACTATCTTTTCTAGATGCTATTTGGTATATAGGTTGTACTCCAGAAAACGCATAACTCCATGCAACAAATTGAGAATCACCATGTTCGCCCATTACATATGCATTTATATCTTTTGGATTTACATCTAGTCTCTCACTTAGTGTATATCTAAGCCTTGCAGAATCTAAAGTTGTACCTGATCCAATTACTTTTGATTTATCATACCCTGATAGCTTCCAAGCTACATAAGTCATTATATCAACAGGATTTGTTGCTATTAGTAATATTCCATTAAATCCAGATTTTTTTATCTCATTTATTATAGATCTCATTATTTTAGTATTTTTATGTAATAAATCTAATCTTGTTTCACCTTCATTTTGAATTGCTCCAGCTGTTATACATATAAGATATGCATCCTTGCAATCACTATAATCACCTGCATATATTTTCATCTTTCTAGGTGCAAAACTTAATCCATGATTTAAGTCTATAGCTTCACCCTCTGCTCTTTTTTTATCTAAATCTATTAGAACTAGTTCCTCACAAGTACCTTGATTTAGCATTGAATATGCATAACTCATTCCTACCATACCAGTTCCTACGATTACTACTTTATTTTTTTTCATTAACTTTCCTCCTAATTTCACATTTCCCTATTATATAATAATTTCCCCAAATTTGAAATCTATAAACTAAAATAAAAATAAAATTTTTCACTTTATTTTCATATTGACACTAGATACTTTAATATTTTTAGTATAATTAATATTTTAATAACAATATTTTGCATAATATTTGTATGGTTAAATTCTAATATACAAATTTACCATTCAAATTTGTATTGTTTTCTGTTAAAATTTGAATAATAAGTGTATAATAGAAAAGTCACACTAAAAATTAGTAAACAATTTATATTTACATAGAAGGAGCAAAAAATGACAACTTTTAAAGAATTAAATTTAAGTAATAATTTAATCAACGGATTATCTAAGCAGAATATAACAAACCCAACTGAAGTTCAATCTTTAGCTATAAACAAAATTTCTGAGAATAAAGATTTATTAGTAAAAGCTCAAACAGGAAGCGGTAAGACTTTAACTTATTTATTACCTATGTTTGATAAAATAGATACTACTAAAAGAGAAACTCAAGTATTGATACTTGCACCAACTCATGAACTTGTAATGCAAATAGTTGATCAAGCAAAACTATTATCTACAAATTCTAATATGGATGTTACTGCATTTTCATTAATTGGTGAAGTAAATATACAAAAACAAATAAAAAATATAAAAGCTATAAAGCCTCATATAGTTGTAGGAACTTGCGGTAGAGTTTTAGATTTAATTTCTCAAAGAAAATTAAAAGCTCATAATATAAAAACTATAATTTTAGATGAAGTTGATAGTCTGCTTAGCGGAAATAATATAGACGTAGTTAAAAGCATAATAAAAACAACATTAAGAGATAGACAAGTTCTAGGATTTTCAGCTAGTTTAAATGATTCGACTGTTGAAATATGTGAGTCTATAATGAAAGAACCTGAAGTATTAAAAACTAAAGATGAATCTACTATAAACCCTAACATAAACCATATGTACTTATACGGAGATAGAAGAGAGAAATTCACTTTACTTAGAAAATCTTTATCAGCTACTGATCCAAAAAGAGCTATTATATTTGTTAATGATGAAGATAGTATAGAAGTCGTAACTGAGAAGTTAAATCATCATAACTATAAGGCTGTTGGTATATTTGGTAGAATGACTAAGGAAGATAGGAAAAATGCTTTAAATGCATTTAAGATAGGTAAAGCAAAAATATTAGTTTCTTCTGACTTATCTGCAAGAGGGTTAGACATAGTAGACATAACTCATGTATTTAACCTTGATTTCCCTATGAGTAAAAATGAATACGTACACAGATGTGGTAGAACTGCTAGAGGTAACAGAAAAGGAGATGCAATATCTATCGTTACTAATCAAAACCTATCTACTATAAGAACTTATAAAAAAGAATTTAATATAGATATAAAACCTAAAGAATTGAAAGAAGGTAAGTTAGTAGATTCTACTAATCACCAAAATAAAGCTAAGAAAAAAAATAATTTTAAAATCAAAACCTTAAAACCTAATAGTAAAAATACAATAAAAAAATAAATTTAATCTCTATATATAAAAGAGATACTTACTTTACTATAAGTATCTCTTTTATTTTAATTCATTTTCATGTAATTTCCTATATTTGCATTTTCATCAATTACTCCTTCTATCACACTTTCCTTACTTGTCATTATTACTGTTACACCTGGTCCATGCCCTGATTTTACACAATCACTATGAACTACAACACCTATACTTATAGATCCTTTTAAGAAACCTACACCATAAGTATTGTCACAATCTTGTAACAACACTATATCTCCAAATTTTAATTTATCAAGACCTAATCTCTTTATTTCTTCCATGTCACCTGTCATTATATCATAATCACCATCTGTTGCTGCACTTTTAGATCCGATACCTGAACCCATTAAATATGGAGGAACCTTTGCCACTACATTTACTTTTAACTTTGAATTTTCTTCTTTTATTCCTAATTTTTCAAATAGATCAGGGTCTATATTCATTACATGTACGTTTTCAAAATCTGGTAAATTTAATCCTTGACCATATGCTTTTATCATTATTTTATCATCTATAGCTAAATCTTCTAGTATATCTTTTTCAAAGTGTATTAGTACATGATCAATTCCTCCATGCATACCTGTTACATATCCCTTTTTACCTTTAGCATCTCCAGAAACTATTTTAGCTTCATTTCCTATACATGCAAAAGTCATTAAAGCTGCATTTTCAGAATTGTTTTCATTTCTTATAGATACTCCTGGTTCAACATGATCTCCTGCCCAGTTAAATACACTATCTCCAATTGCGACGTTATATGATATTCCCCCTGTTGCTGGTAATATCATAGGTTTCCCATCATTACTTATTCTATAATTTCCTCCCACTGGGTGATGTATTTTACCTTGAACTGACCATTTTACAACTTTATCTTTATTTGTTTTTAACATAATTCATGCTCCTTTAACTTTAAACTATAATATAACCTTTTCCTTAAAGTTCATTGTATTACAGTTTAAATGCATAATCAATTAATTCTATGTTTTTCATAAAATATTGTATAAAAAATATAATTATATGCAATAAAAAAAGTACCTATAATTACTAGGTACTTAACTGGTGCCCAGAGGCGGAATCGAACCACCGACACGGGGATTTTCAGTCCCCTGCTCTACCGACTGAGCTATCTGGGCAAAATATGGCGGAGAGGGTGGGATTCGAACCCACGGTGCCGTTAAGCATCACTGGTTTTCAAGACCAGCTCCTTAAACCACTCGGACACCTCTCCGTTTCTTTTTACTACATTTAATAATATATCATATCAGTTTTAAATATACAATATATTTTTACATTTTTTTACTTTATAATTTATTTTTTTATCTTTAATTAAAAATACAACTAAGCTATATAAATCAATTTTTTATTTATATAGCTTAGTTGTACAGACTTAAATTATAAAATAGATTATTATTTCCAGTACTCGGTTTCTATACCAATTTCTTTTGATATAAACTTCTTCCCTCCGGTCTCTTCATAGTGTTTTAATGTTTTTAAAATCATTTTTCTTCCTACTATTAATATAGGTACATTTGAGTATACAACCATTATATTTACCATATCAGATATATACCATACATTTCCTAATTCCAAACCTGCTAATACAGATAAGACTCCAAACGGAACAAATAAAATTGCTCCAAGCCCCCTTATTGCCATTATAAACTTATTATCCCTAGTAATACAGTTTGCTGATATCTCCGCAAATAATACAAGACCTATCAGTGTTGTAAATGCAAACATAGCATAGCATAATGATAAAATAGCATTTACTATATTATCTAAACCTATACCAGGAACTAAGTGAGCTACAGATGCATTATAAACTGTAATTTTAGATTCCTTTATAACCTCCCATACAACTCCAGCATCTCCATTCCAAACGCTAGCCATAACAACTAAAAATCCTGTCATAGTACAGATTATCATAGTATCTAAAAATACTCCTATTGCTTGTATAAACCCTTGTTCACATGGATGATCGTTTTCAGATATAGCAGCTGCCATAGTTATTGTACCTTGACCTGCTTCATTTGACATTAAGCCTCTCTTAACACCTTGTGCTAAACACATTCCAAAGCCTCCGCCAAATATAGCTTCTGGTGTAAATGCTCCTTTAAATACTGAAATAAAGAAGTATGGTATTAATTTGAAATTTATACCTACTATGACAATAACTATAACTACATAAACAATAGCCATTACTGGTACCAATTTATCAGTTACTCTAGTTACGCCCCTTATGCCTCCAAATACAGTAAGAGCTACTGAAATTATTATAATTATTCCTATTACATAATACAAAACAGATTGTCTATCATAAGTTTTGCCTGTCAAATGTTCTGCTACTGCGCCTAATGAAGTGTATAAATTAAATGTTTGTCCTGGTAAATTAAATAAAGCATAAATTATAAATATAGTAGATAATAGTACTCCTACCCAATATTTATTTCCAAATATTTTTCTTCCATAAAACGGAAGTCCTCCTACAAATTCTTTATCTTTCTTTTCTTTAAATAGTTGAGCTAGCACAGCTTCTGAAAATGCTACAGACATACCAAAGAATGCTGACACCCACATCCAAAATATGGCTCCTGGACCTCCCACTGATACTGCATATGTAACACCTATTATATTTCCTGGACCTATCCTCATTGCAGAGCTTAATAAAAATGCGGCGAATGGACTTACTCCAATATCACCGGTTTTCTTTTTTATAATAGTTTTTAATCCAGTTTTAAATTTTCTAACCTGAACAAATCGTGTTTTAAAACTAAAGTATATCCCTGTACCTACTAATAATAGTATCGAAAATGCAAAATTCCCCAAAATAGGTATGTCTGCATACCATTTAAAATTTGTTGGAAAATTCCACATAAAATCTGATATGGGCACTATAAATTCAAAAAATTTATTTACACTATTTAATACCTGGTCCAAAATACCACTCCTTCATAATCAATTTATAAAAGATTTATTAAGCTTTTATATAAATACAATTTATAAATATTTTCTAGCTAAAATTTTGATATCATATTGTATATTTACATAACAGATATAGCTATATCATCTTTTTATTTCTCTCTTTAGTACAAGGCCTTTTTATTATTTATTCTACTTATTATTAAATTATTGTTAAAATTCTATATATAAAGAAATTAATTTAAATATAACAATTTATAACCATAAAAAAATCCCAAGTTCTTTTTGAGCTTGAGATTTTTTATATTTAACTATTTAAAACTTTGATATCAAATCAGCCATTTCTATGGCAGATACAGCTGCATCATATCCTTTATTGCCTGCTTTAGTTCCTGCTCTTTCTATTGCTTGCTCAATATTGTCTGTTGTCAGCACTCCAAATATAACTGGCTTTTTGGATTCTAAAGATACACTTGCTATTCCTTTTGATACTTCTGCACATACATAATCATAATGAGAAGTAGAGCCCTTAATAACTGCACCTAAACATATAACCGCATCGTATTTTTCACTTTCAGCCATTTTTTTAGCTACTAATGGAATTTCAAAAGCACCTGGAACCCATGCAAGCTCAATATAATCATCCTCTACTCCATGTCTTTTTAATCCATCTAATGCTCCTGATATTAACTTTGATACTATGAACTCGTTAAATCTAGCTGCTACAATACCTATTTTTAAACCTTTTGCTACTAAATTTCCTTCTATTATTTTCATAACTAATTTCTCCTTTTATATAATTAATTTAATATGTAAGCATATGAGACATTTTTTCTTGTTTTGTTTTTAAATAAAATTCACTATATTTATTAGTTTCCATCTGAATTGGAACTCTATCTACAATTTTTATTCCATACTCATTTAATCCATTAATTTTTCTTGGGTTATTTGTCATTATCTTTAACTTTGTAGCTCCTAAATCTTTAAGTATTTGAGCTCCTATATCATAAGATCTCATATCCTCTTTAAACCCTAACTCAATATTAGCTTGCACTGTATCTAATCCTTTATCTTGGAGTGCATATGCTTTAAGCTTATTTATTAATCCAATACCTCTTCCCTCTTGTCTTAGATATAGTAAAATTCCACATCCTTCTTTTGCTATTTGCTTCATTGCTAAATCATATTGTTCTCCACAATCACATCTTTTAGATCCTAAAGCATCACCAGTTAAACACTCTGAGTGAACTCTTGTTAATATAACATCTTCTTTATTTATTTCTCCTTTCACTAAAGCTACATGGTGTTCTCCATTTAACTTATTTACAAAACCGTAGATTTTAAATTCCCCGTATTTAGTCGGCATTTTGGTCTCAACTACTCTTTCAATAAGTTTTTCTTTTTTTCTTCTATATTCTATTAAATCTGATATAGTCACTATTTTTAAATCATGCTTTTTAGCAAACTCTATAAGTTTCGGTGTCCTAGCCATAGTTCCATCTTCATTCATTATTTCACATATTACTCCTGCTGGATTTAGCCCTGCTAGTCTTGCTAAATCTACCGCGGCTTCAGTATGACCAGCTCTTTCTAATACTCCATTTATCTTGGCCCTTAATGGAAATACATGTCCTGGTTTTTTAAAATCATTCTTACTACTTTTGCTATCTAAAAGCTTTTTAATAGTTAAAGCTCTTTCATATGCTGAAATACCTGTATGGGTATTAGTGTAATCAACCGACACTGTAAATGCAGTTTCATGATTATCTGTATTATTACTTACCATTTGTTTAAGTTCTAGCTCTTGTAACCTTTCATCATTTATTGGTGTGCATATAAGCCCTTTTGCATATGTTGCCATAAAATTAATAGCTTCTGGTGTAACCTTTTCAGCCGCCATCAATAAATCCCCTTCATTTTCTCTACTAGGATCATCTATTACAATAATCATTTTACCTTCTTTTATATCTTCTATTGCTTGGTCTATAGTATTAAATTCAAACATAGCTAACTTCCTCTCCTATTTTATCAAAATATTATTTTTAATATTAAATGAATCCATTATTCTTAAGAAAATCTTCATTTAAATTGTTTTTTATGCTTTTTTTATTTAAACCTAATAGTTTCTCTACATACTTTCCAATCATATCGCACTCTATATTTACTGTATCTTTTATATTTTTATTTAATAGCGTTGTTTCATTTTTTGTATGAGGTATTATAGATACTTTAAATGTATAATCGTCTACATATGCTACAGTCAGACTTATTCCATCAATTGCAATTGACCCTTTTTCTACGATATACTTTAATAATTCTTTACTAGTTTTTATACTAACCCATATAGCATTGTCTTCTTTTATAAATGAAATTATTTCTCCTGTTCCATCTATATGTCCACTTACTATGTGCCCTCCTAATCTCTTTTCTATACATAAGGCTCTTTCCAAATTAACCTTACTTCCTGTTTTAAGCTTACCTAGATTACTTCTTCTTAAAGTTTCTGCCATCACATCAGCTTCAAAATGATTTTCAGCTATACTACTTGCAGTAAGACAAACTCCATTTGTTGATATACTATCTCCCAAGTTTATATTCTCTAATATTTTGTCAGCTTCTATTTTTATTTTTGACGATTTAACAGATTTTTTTATTTCCTTCACAATTCCTATTTCTTCAATTATTCCTGTAAACAAATTAACTCTCCTTTCTATGTATATATCCTTCAAGAAAAATATCTCTATCTATTGTTTTTGCAGTTACACTTGTTAAATTGTACGCATCACTTAAATATTTAACGCCTTCTCCTCCAACAGGTGTTTTTGCTAATTTACCTCCTAAAATCATTGGAGCAATATATATTTGAACTTTATCTACTATACCTTCTTTTAATGCTGAAAAATTTAATGTTGAACCTCCCTCTAGTAAAACACTATCAATATTTAATCTCCCTAAAGCTTTCATTAATTGCTTTAAATCAACTTTATTATTTTTTTTATCTATTACTAATACATCTATTCCCTCTGATCTTAACTTTTCTACTTTTTCCTTATTTGAATTATTTGTTGTAGCTATTATAGTTTTAGAACAATTGTCCTTTAGTACAATACTATTTATTGGAATTCTCAAACTTGAATCTACTATAATCCTTATTGGATTTTTACCTTTAATTAATCTACATGTAAGACTTGGATCATCTTTTATAATAGTTTCTACTCCAACCATAATAGCACTTACTTCACTTCTTAATTCATGTACTTTTTCTCGTGATTTTTGTGATGATATCCATTTTGATTCACCTGTGTATGTGGCTATTTTTCCATCTAATGACATAGCATTTTTCATTATTACAAAAGGTTCTTTATTTAATATGTATTTTAAAAATACTTCGTTCATTTTCATGCATTCATCTCTTAATACATCAATTACAACTTCAACATTATTGTGTATAAGCTTTTTTACTCCATTTCCTGAAACTATTGGATTTGGATCTAAATGACCTATAACTACTTTAGAAATTTTGCTTTTAATTATTTCATCTACACACGGTGGAGTATTACCATAGTGACAACACGGTTCTAAAGTAATATACATAGTTGATCCTTTTAAATCCTCTTTAACACTTTTTATAGCATTTATTTCTGCGTGATTTTGACCATACTCTTCATGATATCCTTGACCAATTATTTTAGAGTCTTTTACAATAACAGCCCCTACTAAGGGATTAGGACTTACACGTCCTCTACCTTTTTTAGCCAAGTCTATTGCAATTTTCATATATTTTTCATGCATTTAATCCCACCTCTTAAAGAAATATTTCAAGAATTATAAAAAGCCCTAAGTTCATACTCAGGGCTTTTTATAATTTCTATATAGCTTTTTTAATTTAGTTCCATTTTAGTTTACATAATTAAATTATAGTATAATATAAAAAGTAAATTATATTCTATAATATAAATAAAAAGCTCTGAAATATAAAATATTTCAGAGCTGTGTACACTAATTAAAACTAATTAAATTAGGTCTATATAGTTATCTTCTTTCATCCAGACTTTACTGTCGGCTTCGGAGTTTCACCGAATCATGCCAATTAAGGCTCGCGGGCTTTACCGCCGGTAGGGAATTTCACCCTGCCCTGAAGATTTATTCATTTTTCAAGTTAATTGTATTCTAGTTTATATTAACTTGTCAACATTTTTTTATTTTATATTTTCATTAAACTTTCATCATATAGTCTATATCCCATGAAAGAACCTTTTGCAATCTTTATTTCTGCTATGTTACAAAGATTTTTGTACACTGTAGTTTTTCTAAAATTCTCCATATCTTTATTTAGTTTGCTATGTTTTGGATTTTGATTTGCAAATATAAAAAGTATTTCAATATTGCTTCCAAAATCTATATTTACATTATTGTATGGATAAATAAGACCAAGTTGAGATTTAATATTATATATTTCTTTTATATCTTCTTTTAATCTATTTAACTTTTCTTCACAAATTATAAATTCATAGATTTTACTACTATAATTAGTTATATTAAAATCCTCATATTCATTATGTTTCATACCAATTATACATAAGCTCAAGCTATCATTGTTTTCTCTAGATTTACTATTTGCTGGCCATTTTACACCAATCATATCAAACTTATAGTCTTCTTCTTTATTTAAATGGCCTGTATACTCTATATCACATATAAAATAATCACTATATTTACCTACATTACCTGAGTTATTTTCCTTTGCAACTATATGTTTGTACTCACGTTCTCCTCCATCTGGTTTTTTTAGTTTCATCCAAAAATCCATTTGTTGTTTAATCTTTGGTATAAATTCTATAAGTTTTCTTGTTTTTTCTATGCTGTCTATATCTTCTATACATTGTATAATTACACCCTCACTATCATTTGAAGTTATATAGTTTTTATCAAAATAAGCATTATATAAATTTTCACTAATTTCTTTTATTTTTATTAAACTACCACCTCTATAGTATATATTTATATAATTTTTTCTAATTTCAAATTGTAATGTAGAATCAGCTTTTACATATTTTAATATTTTGCATAAACATCCTTCCTTTAGGTCATAAACAAATGATTCAGATATCATTTTTGCCATAAAATCACTCCTTTTAAATTGCTTTTATATAAAAATTCCCCTCCTTTTTAAAAGGCAGGGGGTTTTCTCTTTATTATTAAGTATATTAAAAGTTTTGGATTTTTATATTTAATTTAGTTAAATCTTAAACATAATTAAATATTCAATATTTTTATCTTTTATAAAAGATATTATAATTAAAACAATTTTATTCCTTGATATATGTTTTTTTATTATTATTCTTTTAATTATTTTATTATTAATAAAATATACTTCCAGGTATTTATATTTATTTATTTCATAAACTAACTTTAACACAAATTTTTATGATTTATTTACAATTTTTGTTATTATAGTTTATTTAAATCATCAAAGGAGCTGACAGCATGAAACTTATTAAAAATTTAATTTTTATATTAACTTTTATAGCTCTATCTACTTCTATATCATTTTGTAATACTGATGATATAAAATTAATACCTGTAGGTAAAGTTGTATATATATATTCTGATTTAAAATATCCTGTAGTAGAAAGTATCTTGAGTGAACAAGCAAAGAGTTTAAACTGCCAAGACGTTATAATATCAATAGATTGTAGGTCTAAGGGAAAGGCAACTACTTTAGATGACATGCAAAACATAATGAAATTAGAAAAAGAAAAAGTCACAGCTCATATACTTAGAAAAGGTAAAGATAGAGAAATAACTATGACTTCTGATGAATTAAGACTTTATCAATTATCTTGTACATCTGGTGGAGTTGGCACTATTACAGCTATTGATAAAGATGGAAATTTCGTAGGACTTTCTCACGAATTAAGTTGTGTAAAATACAATGTAGATTTTGATAAAATAAAAATTTTTGAAACAAATTTTGTTCAACAAAAAAAATCATCTAAAGATGATGTTGGATTCTTAGTAATAAGTCGCATTGGAAATTTTTTAGGAGAAATAACTTCTGTTAATAATTTTGGAGTTAAAGGTCACTATAATAATTTTAAATATAATTCTAAGCAGGCTCTATCTATAGCTAAACCTAAGCTAGGAAAAGCATATATCTTATGTACTGATCCTATTACTAGTGAACTTAATCTCCATGAGATTGAAATAACAAAAGTCGAAAATGAATTGTCTAGAATTAAAATAGTTGATGACTCGCTAATAAAATTTAGAGGTGGAATTGTTAAAGGAATGAGTGGTTCTCCAGTTATACAGGACAATAAAATAATTGGTGGCGTTCGCTCAACTAAAATATCAAATCCTAAAGAAGGTCACATTACAAATATAGATAGTATGCTTGGTATTAATTCAAATTAATTACTTAAAACTAACTTGCCTAAAAAAGGAAAAAATCTAAAATTTATTCCTTTTTTAGGTTGAAATGTATAAATAATTGTAAATATTAATATTCAAATTTATAAATTAAAAATACTTCTTGACTATCTTTACCATATAAATTACTTATGCGTATTTCCTTATGTAATATAAATGAAGTTTCATTTTCTAAATAATATATATAATCCTCTGATGGATAATATAAAATTAAATCTACTGCTTTATTGTATTCATATGCTGAAATTATAATATTATCAATAATTTTTCTAAAAATTTGAACTGAAAATGGATTAAAAAAATAAAACTTATTTTCTAATGGTTTTATTTGATAATTTTGAGCAAAACAACATTCAAAGTTTATTTTGTTGCTACTCTTTTTATGCATTTTTAAATAATTTTCTTTATTTAATAGACATTCTTTATAATATTTGTCATCCATTTCTATTCCTGTTACAGTTGAATTAAAATAGTAATTTATATAAAAATTAAGCCTGCCTTTTCCACATCCAAAGTCAACTATGTTATCATTTGTAGTTAAACTATATTCTTTAAATAAATCTTCTAGAGCTTCATATAAAGTAGCTTGATATGGGTGGTAGTGATTTATTTTATCACTCCATAACTCTTCTCCAGTTGTTTTTATGTTTAATAATTTTTCATATAAGGCTTCTTGCATGTTTTTTCCTTTCTTTTATGTCTAATTTATTATGTCTGTAACATCTCCATTATTTACATTTACATGAAACCATCCAGTAGTAGCCGTATGACTTTCACCTTCATTTTCTATAATTTCATATGCATGTACTAAATAATAATTTCCATCAATACTATCAACATCTATTATAGGCGGGACATATCCACTCGTTTTATTCAAGTATTCTTTTACATTTTGTATTGCTTGTTTCTCAGTTATAGTTTTATCATTTTTGTTAATCATTAAAGCTTCAACATTATCATTATTTTTTTCTTTACTATCATAAGGTATGTTATCATTTACACATATAATAAATAAAATTCCAAACAATATAGAAGTTATTAGTATTAATTTTTTTAAATTCATGTTATATCCCTCCGTAATTTTTCATTAATACTATTTTTTTCCTTATACTGTTTATTTATACACTAAATTTATTTAATCTTTATTTATTTAGTTTCTAATATTTCACCAAAATTAATTTTATATAATTAACATATGTTTTTCAATATTTTTTATTTTGTAGAAGTATATTTAGCTTTAATAATTAAAAATATCCTATAACAATTTATACTGTTATAGGATATTTTGTACTATCTTTTATACCAACTCGAAATAATTTTTATACTTTCTTTAGATGGGTAAAAGTTTTTATCTTTACCTTTTTGTCCAACAGCAAACACCGAAAATCCATTTATAAAATCTTTATCCTCAAATACTATTTTATAAGCTTCAAAACATCTTGCTTGCTCTTTATTGTTTACTGTATCTGATACTAAACTATCCCAAGGATGAGTTGCTGCATAGCTTCTTCTTGGAAATCCTAACTCACCAAAAAATATAGGTTTATTGTATTTTTCATAGAAATTGTAAATTTCTTTTACTATATTTTGTTGTCTATTATAAATTCTAGTTGAATTTAAACAATCTACAAGTTCATCAACAGTATTTTCGCTCTTTTCACTTAATTCAAAATATGCTCCAATAGATATAAAATCCACTTTAGAGAATAGTTTATTATTTAGTTTATTATTATATCTATTTATACTTTCTTTATCCCATTTAGCAGTATACCACCATGCAGTTTTGTAGGTAACTAATCCGTTAAATTTTGATTTAACAAAAGCTATTATTTCACACCACTCTTCTTCATAAGCTTCTAGTTTACTCATGTTTGAAGACACTACCATAATATCAGTTTTGTAAGGATTTGCAACATCATCTATTAAGCAATTTAAAATATTTTTCCAATCTGAAAAAAACTTAGCTTTATCTAAAGGATTATATTCAGTTTCATAATCACTTCCATTATTTATCCAAGGATAAGGTTCTAATATTATTTTTATTTTTTTCTTTTTCAGCTCTTTTATTAACTTTATAGCTTTTTCTTTACTATATTCATTCATTGTCATATCATTTGAAGTTAAATTTGGTATATTTATAACCACAGGAATATTAACTGTATTTACATTTAATTTTTTTATATCAATTAAAACTTGTTTAATTTCATAATCTGTTGATAAATTAGCAGATTTTATCTTTTCTTGAGAATATTCTTCATTTAAATTAATTTTAATTATAGCAAATATTCCTAAAAGCAGTACTATTATCATAATTAATATTTTCTTACTCATTAGTACTCCTTTCTTTAATTTATTTTCTATATTTTATTATTAAAAATACTATAGATATTATTAGTGTTATAAATAGGAACACTGCTACTAAAATAAATATTTTTGCTTGACTACTTAAAACTTTGTGTGTGTTTATCTCTTCATTAGTTTCTATACTACTTTCTTTATAACTTAAATCTTTTATATGTCCATTTCTATCTATAATAACTGTATCTCCTTTAAGCTCCTTTGTAAGACTTATATCACTTAAGTACGTTCTCCCTAAGCTTAAATCTTTTGGCACTGTAGAAGATATAACCATAGTAGCCTTAGTCTTTTCGTATGGCGACTCTATTAATTGTATTGATGCAATTTCTGATGCATATTTTCCTACAAATTTTATATTATTATCAGATTTAAATCCACTATAATCATTATTAAATTTAAGATTTAAATTTTTATTTATATCTTTTATTAATTGATTATTTTTAGGTGTTCCAATTATAATTAAGTTACTTTTTTTATCTTCACTTTTTATTTCACTGCTCTTTAAAACCTTAAAATCTCCATTATTAAGCTTAACATCTCTGCCTAAATAGCCTATTATATTTGCTACATTTGTTAAATCTTCTGAACTTGAACTATCCGGTATTACAACTTTTAAGTCATTAAGCTTATCATTATTTACAAAAGGATTTGGATAATTTTTAAAACTTAAATTTTTATTATCTACATATGAAAAATCTATAAAAGAGTCATTTGATATATATGCCCAAGGGTTATCTGTTTCTCTAGTTACACATGCTAAATCTAAAAGCTCTAAATTAAATACAACCTTGATTTGATAATAGTTATAGTTAAAAACTTCTTTAGGAAGCTCTAACTCAATAGTATCATTGTTACTTTTTTCTTTAGATAATTTCTTACTACCTATTGGAATTTCATTTATATAAACAGTTGCTAAACTTCTTTCAAAATCTAAATTTTGTGCATATCTAATATTAAATTTAATTTTTGAACCATTTGTTACTACCTTATTTTTTGGTACATTTACATCTATTATTGTTTCTTGAGAAAAAGGTCCTTTTTCAATTATATTATCATATCCTAGATCTTTTAAATAAACTCTATTAGAACTTATTTTTTTATTTAAATCATCTACATCTGTATTCTCATTAATTGTCATACTATCAGTATTTAAATTTTTAAGTAATTCATCACTACTAATTATCCTACTTGCCTTTTCTAATAATTCCTCTTTATTGGCTATTATAATTATCATTTTCTTATCTTTGTTAAATATTGAATTAGTCTGCTTTATTATACAGTTTTCTTTTAACTTATTTTTTTCATCATCTGTTAATAAGTTTAATATGTCTTTTGAAGTGTTATTTTCTTTTCCTATATAAATTATATTATCATCTTTATTTTTAAAATCTAAGTATAAGTTAAAGTCAAATTTAAATGATTCATTTTTAAAATTTCCACCTATATCTGAGCTTAAAATCATACCTGATGTAAGTTCTTTAGATGAATAATTATCTGGTATTAATATTGTAGTATTTAGCCTTGATCCATTATCTGAATTCATATATAGATTATTATATTCACTTATTTGATTTGATACTTCTTTGTAATTATAATTAACACTGATATTTGACTCTTCATGTATTACTAACCAATTCGCTGTGTTTGCATCATCTCTACATACCATATCAGATATTGTTTTATAAGCTTTAATTTTTACTTCATTGAATCCTTCTTTAATTAAATCTTTAGGAATTTCAATAACTGTTTCTTTTTTATATTCCTTTTTACCATCCAGCCTTTGAGAATGAATAGGTGTATCATTTATAAATACTGTTATGGTTGAGTAATCTACATCTAGCAATTCACTTTTAGTAAATACTAAATTTAATTTTGCATTTTCAACATTCCAGTTCTTTGATATGTTAAAAAACTTTCCTGTTGTGCTTATAACTCCACTCATTTTTATATCATTATCAAAACTATAATTTTTGACATTTTTTGTATCTGCAAAAGAAGTCATACTACTTGTAATTGTTATTAGTATTGATAGTATTATAGTTATTAATCTCATATTATCTTCTCCCTAAAATCGTTCTGTTTTATACCATTTCGCTTCTCTTTTATGTATTGCATCTGAAAAATATCCAAACATACCTTTTAATGCTACAATTAGCCACATTTGAGAGTATGTAAAATACATAAGTCCAACAAGTAATATATTCTGTAAATCACCTTCTCCTTTTTCCATACTTAATGTAATGCTTACTTGTAGTATGAATAAAATATAAGATAATATCCAGATAACTAAAAAATTAAATGGTATATTTATTTCAACTAGATTAAATATACTTAAAACAAAGATTATATCTGATATTACTACCGATGTTAAAAACAAAAAATATACTGAGAAAAAATATAAAATATCAAATAAAACTCTGTTTTGTTTTCCTTTAAATATATTTGTTATATATTTTACTAGTACATATATATTTCCTTTAACCCATCTTGTCCTTTGTTTTATCCAAACATTTATTGTTTCAGGCTCTTGTTCCCAAGTAACTGATTGTGGAACATACTTTATTTTCTGCCCCATTTTATAAATTCTAAAACTTATCTCTGTATCTTCTGCAATGGCTTTTGTATCCCATCCTCCTAGACTTTCAATTGTTGTTCTTCTAAGTACAAAATTAGTTCCAGGTATTGTACAAAGGCCTAAGAGTTGTCTTCTTCCAGCTTGGGCAATCCATTGAAAACTAAGCGTTTCTATGTTTATAAATTTAGTTAATATATTTTTATACTTATTTCTAGTTCTAAATTTTCCTATTACTGCTCCTAAACTATCATCTCTTACGATTGTTTGTATAAGATATCTTAAAGCTGTTTTTTCTGGAGTATTGTCTGCATCATATATTGCAATAAATTCTCCTTTAGCTACTTGATATCCAATATTTAAAGCATTAGATTTTCCTTTTCCTCCAGTTATATTATCTGTATTTATTATTGTAAAATTATATTTTGGATATCTAATTTTAATATTTTGTAAGATGTCTTTTGAATCATCTGAGGAATTATCATTTATAACTATAAGCTCCATTTTATCTTTAGGATAGTCAAGTAACAAAAGAGACTCTACAGTTTTACCTATAACTTTCCCTTCATTATGTGCCGGTACTAATATAGACACAAATGGGTAAGATTCTAACTTTTCATCTTTAAAATTTAAATTTTTTAAATAATATACATATCCACTTATAGCTAAGATTATATTTATAAGCAATATAGCCCATATTGAAACTAGAGAAAATAGGAAAAAGTAATCTACTATTTTTAAATTTTCCATTTCTATCTCCTTTTAAATTTATTACTGTTAATTTTTCTAAACACTATAAAAATTATTAAAAATATTACTAATACAAAAGATACAAATCCTATTATTATATCATTTATATTTTTTATTGTATTTTCAAAATTTGATTTTTTGTTATTTTTAAAAATAGACTTTGACTTATCATAATTTAAATCTATATTTCCATTTTTAGACTTTATACTTATATCTTCTATTTTCACATAATTACTATCAGATCTTAAGTCTATAAATTCTATATTATTATCTTTTATATATTGTATTATTTCATTTAAATTATTAATTTTTATATTAGGCAAAATTGATAAACCTGCACTGTATCCTCTAACTACAGATAATTTATTTAAATTTTCTTTTATCCTTTCTGCAGAAAGTTCATCTTCATTATTTAAAACACCTAAATTTTCAGGTAAAAAAATGTTAAATAAATCACTTTTGTTTATCTTATAAGGAAAGGAACTTGTAAAATAATTATCATTATTATTTTGAAAATATCCTATAGATGTAGAAAAATATTTTTTTACTTCTGTATATCCTTTATTATCTATTGCACCACTAGGTGCTTCAAATGCTAACGGGTATATATTATGTTCTATACATATTCTTAATCCACTTAAGACTCTATCTTTTATATATGATTTAATATCATCAGTTATTGGTCTATCATTTTTAACATCCCAAAATTCATATTCGATATTCTGTTTTTCATATTTAAAATTTGAATATCCATTTAATACTACCACTCCACCTTGTTCCTGCATTTTCTGTAATACATTTATAAATTCCAAATTTAAATCCATAGTCTTTATATTTTTATTTTTACTCTCTGTATAAGTTGGAGTTAATGAGATCAAAAATGGAACTGACTGCGAATATAAATAATCACTTATTTCACTTAGCTTTTTTATGTCTGTATTTGGATTAACATTATTTATTTTTATAAAAATTTTATTATTTTTATTATTTTTAACTTCAAAAAAATCATTTAAAGAATCTTCAAATATAAAGTTTTCTCCTAAATTCCATTGTGATATATAGTACAAATTTTTTTCTTTTATTATATAAGGATATTCATTGTAACCATCCCCCATAGTTGAAAGTATTTCAGTATCTTTAGATGTACTTAATATATTAAATTCATTTTTAGATTTTAATAACGTCTTTTTATTTTTATAAAACACAGCATTTATATTTTTACTTTTTCCTTTATATGACATAGAGTACTTTTTATTTGGTTCTAATATATTTTCTATTTTATTTCCTATCCAATATATATTTTTATTATAAATAGATATATCATATAAAAAATCTTTACTTAATATATCATTTTTTATATTTATAACAAAAACAGAATCAAAATTATTTATATATCCTTTTTTATAATCTTCTATGTTTATTTTTTCAACATCTTCATTAAATACATATAAAAGTTCATTTAAATAATTTACTTTATTTTCATTACTTGAAAAAGTTTTTTCATTTTCATATACTATTAAGGATTTTTTATTTATATCTGCATATGTAAAGGAAGATACATTGAAAATAAATACTGCTATTATAATTATACTTGCATAAATTTTCTTATACATCATATTGTAGTTCCTCTTCTGTAAGAGATTTAAATTCCATAGATGTATTTATTTCTTCTTTATACTGAAGTATAGCTATTTTTGTATCTATATTCACATATTTTTTTTCTTCATTTAACTTTAAATTTAAATTGTCTATTCCTGATTTTATCCTATCTTTTACAACTTGAGCTCCCGTAATATCTGTTGTTGGCATTATTATTGCCAATGTATCATTTTCTATAGTATATCTTTCATCTTCACTTCTAGTAGATTTTATAATAACATCACTTATTTCTTTAATTAACTTATTAGTTCTATTTTCTCCAACTATTTTTTTAATTTCTTTATAATATGGAAACTTTATTAACATTAATGTACATGGAGTTTTATGACGTCTAGATTTACTAATCTCTCTATCCAAATGCATATAAAATAATTTTATATTTCCAAGTCCTGTTTGCTCATCTATGGTTACTAAATCTTTATAGCTTTCTCTTAAATTCATATTTGTTTCTTGAAGTTTAACTATATAACTTTGTAATTTACCCGCGGTAAAAGTTACAATAGGTATAGATATCATCCATATATAAGATATAGTGTCAATATCTACATTCTGGATTAAATTGTTATAAAATATATAGCTTCCATATGCAAATATAGCTATTGAGCTTAATATAAGACCTACTATTAGTCCCCCAGTATAAGTTACTATAACAGTAAAGAAAGTTATACATAACATTATAAAGTCTAAAATATTTCTAGATCCACTTATATGTATCATAAAAATTATTACTATTATAAATAGCTCTAACATTAGTCCTAACACATAGGCATCTATTTTTCTTGAGTTTTTATCCATTCATTTCACCTCTACTATTATATCAATTTTAATTCTTAAGTAATGAAGAACGCTTAAAACATAACATATTTGTCGTTTTTTGTCAAAAAATACGAATGCTATTTAATTTTAGATTATTTGTTAGCATTATATTGTGAATATTTATATTTACTTATTCTAATTAATACCATTATACATATATATTTAAAAATAAATTATTAAAATTATATTAATTAATTTGTTTTTATATAATGTAGCTACTATATTATTCAGTTACTATTATAATAGTTATTATAGATTATTTTTTATATTCTAATTTTTTAGGGGGTTAGCTACTATGAGGCATATGTATTTAGCTGTAATTCAAATGAAGACTACTGAGGACAAACTTACTAACTTAAAAACTGCTACTAAATTTATAAATAAAGCATGTGAACAAAAAGTTGATATGGTCATTCTTCCAGAAATGTTTAATTGTCCTTACAATACATCTAATTTTCCAATTTATGCTGAACTTGAAAATGGTGATACATACAAATACCTTTCTGATCTTGCTAAAAAACATAAAGTATATATAGTTGGAGGATCTATTCCTGAAAAAGACTTTAATGGCAATATATATAATACCTCTTATGTATTTGATAGAAAAGGTAAACAAATAGCAAAACATAGGAAAGTTCATTTGTTTAATATACAAATTGAAGGTGGTCAATACTTTAAAGAATCCGATACTCTAAATGCAGGAAATAATGTTACTACATTTAATACTGAATTTGCTACATTCGGTCTTGCTATTTGCTATGATTTTAGATTCCCAGAACTTTCTCGTATGATGGTTAATAATGGTGCTAAAGCTATAATAATTCCAGCATCGTTTAATCTAACTACAGGACCTGCTCATTGGGAAATTTTATTTAAGTCAAGAGCTATAGATAATCAAGTGTATACTATAGGGTGTTCTAGTAGTCGTGATTGCTCCGCTTCATATATTTCCTATGGTAACTCTATAGCTGTATCACCTTGGGGAGAAATTATAAATAGAATGGATGAAAAAGAAGGATATTTCATATGTAAATTAGATTTTTCTTATGTTGATAAAATAAGAAATGAACTTCCTCTTCTTAGTCACAGAAGGCTAGATTTATATAACCAAAATACTTAAATTTAAACAGTTAATATGTAACATTTTCGTAACCTAAAGTAACAAGTACGTAACTACTATATCGTTATTTTCTATGATAATATTTAAGTATAGAAATAATAAATAAAATGCAATTATAAATATACATATTATCTAAGAAAAGTGAGGTTATGACTATGAAAAAGACAGCTTTAATATTATCAATACTAATCGGAGGATTAGCTTTTATAACACCTCTAGAAAAAGTAATATTTGCACAAGAAAAAAATACTAAAAAAGTAGAACAATCAATGAACTTAACACAAGATGATGCTAAAAAACTTTTAATAGACTTTAATAATAAAGTAGATTACATATACCAAGGAACTCATAACGATTTTAAATACTTACAAGAAAAAGGATTAAAAGGATTTGTATTTTTACCTGATGTTGAAACAGATATAGGATATTTTGTTGATGAAAATACATCTCATATATATGCATTCCATCCAAGCGGATACTTAGAATTAGAAAAATAACATCGAAATACAGATGCCTATGAATAATTATTAATTATTCATAGGCATTTTTATATTTGTTCAATATAATATATCTTTTTATAAAACTTATATAATAAAATTAATCAATGCTATTATATTTTTTGATATATATGCTTTTTCATTAGCTGCGTATATAATATATTTTTTTGATTCACTCCATTTAATTTCATTATCTATATCCTTATTATTTATTTTTTCTAGTTCATCTATAATATTTATTAACTCATATTTTTTATCTTCCATTATATCTTTAGAGTTTAATATATTAGCTCTAGCATTATTAAATATATCTATTGCTATTTTCTTGTTATGATTTTCTAATAGTTCCTGTTTATGTTGAATTATCTTATCCTTTAAATCTACTAAGTCGTTTTTATTATATGACCAAACCTTATTATTATCTGTAGAAATTGTATTAATTGTATCTTTATACTTATCAATTAACTCTTCTAACGCTATAACTATTTCTAAATAGTTATTTTCTATTAATACATCTTCACATCTTTTAATATCTTTATTTAAATCTAGTATTTGATTATTCAATTTATTACCTCTTTCTTTATTAATTGTTAATATATTTTACTATATATTATTAATTTACAAAATAAATTATTTAAATAATAAAAAACTATAGTCTTATAAGACTATAGTTTTTTATTATTCATTAAGTTCACCTATATACTTAACTAATTCATCTACCGCTAACTGCTCATCTTCACCTTCTGCTTGAATTATTATAGTTTCTCCTTTACACACGCCTAAACTAAATAATCCTAGTATGCTCTTTGCACTTACTTGAGCACTTCCTTTTATTATTGTTATATTTGATTTATATTTTGAAGCTTTTCTTATAAGCATAGTAGCAGGTCTAGCGTGTAATCCAGATTCATTAACTATTGTTACTTCTTTTTTAACCATACTCAACCTCTCCTTAAAACTATTATAATTATACAATATCTGAAAACGTTTTTATAGTCAATGAATTTATTATGAATTTATGTTTTTTCTATTTCATATTAAAATAATTTTTTCTCCATTGCTTACAATTTCAATAGATTCACCTTCAATTAAGCTATATATAAGTTGATCTTCTGTTAATATTATACCTATGATTCTTCCTTTAAATCTTAGTTTAAGTTCTATTTTTTTATACTTTCTAGGTAAATTAGGCTTAAAATTAAGAACCCCATCAATTTCTCTCATACCTAAAAATCCGAATACTATACATTGCCAACTTCCAGCCATAGATGCTATATGAACTCCATTTTTAACATTGTTATGTAGGTCATATAAATCAGTTTTAACTGTATTTTCAAAAAAATTAACACTCATTTCTTCATATCCTAGTTCATTAGCTATTATTCCATGAATACATTCTGATAATGATGAGTCATGAGTTGTTACATTTTCATAGTAATCAAAATTAGCTTTTTTCTCTTCATCTGTAAAATATTCCGGTATAAGCATCATAGATAAAACGAGATCCGCTTGTTTTATTACTTGATGTTTATATATTATCATTGGATGATAATTTAATAGTAGAGGATATTTTTCTTTAGGCGTATTTTCAAAATCCCACATTTTTTGATTTAAAAAACTATCATCTTGTCCTATTAAGTTTTTTTCTTTATCATAATGTATATAAATTTTTTCATAAATGTCATTAAACAAAATTAATTCTTCATTAGTTATTTTAAATTTTTTCATTATCTCATTATATAATTGTATATTTTCTATTTTCAGATTACCTATAAAATCCATTAAAAATTTAATTTGGTACCTAATCATCATATTTGTATAGGTATTATTATTTACTAATGCGCTATATTCATCAGGTCCTGTAACTCCATTTATACAATAACCTCTTCCATCTATATAATCTGAATAATCAGCATAAAATCTAGAAGTCTCTACTAACATTTCTAAGCCTTTATTAATCATAAAATCTAAATCATCAGTAACTTCATAGTATTTCTTTAAAGAATACATTATATCTGCATTTATATGTATTTGAGCTGTTCCTGCTGGATAATATGCAGAAGACTCTTCTCCATTTATAGTTCTCCAAGGGAATAATGCTCCTTTAAATGATAATTCTTCAGCTCTTTTTTTAGCTTTATGTAATATAGAATATCTATATGATAATAGTTTTTTAGCTATATCTGGATTAGTATATATAAAATGAGGTATCACATAAGTTTCTGTATCCCAAAAATAATGTCCTTCATATCCGTCTCCTGTAAGTCCTTTTGCTGCTATGTTGGTTTTACCATTTTTACCTACTGATTGGATAAGATGAAATATATTGAATCTTATCGCAGCTTGTATCTCTTTATTTCCTTCTAATATTATATCTGATATATTCCAAAATTCTTCATAATATTTTTCTTGTAAACTTTTATAGTATCTAAAATCTTTAGATGTTAATTCTTTAAATAAATCTAGCTTTTCTTCAACTTCTATTTTAGATTTTTTTTCAAAATAATAAAAACAATATTTAGTAACCGTACTCTCTATATTCTGTTTTAAATCTATGCAAAACTCTTCAAATATATTTTTTCCTTCTACTTTAATATTTTTAACCTTGATATTATCAGATTTATTAATAACAGAAGTTATAAGTTGTAAATTTGAATTATAGGTTTTAGATTTAGTAACTATACAATCATCCTTTTTAAAAAAATCATAATTTTTAAGGCTATACTTTAATTGTCCAGATACCCTTGGATCATTTTCATCTAATGATTTAACTTTATCCTCTTTTATTCCTGATATTATTTTAATTTTCCCACTAAAGTTTAAAGGTTTTATTGATAAATTTATTATCATTAAATTTTCGTAATCCATAGAAACAAATCTTTCAAAACTAATTTCTAATATCTTATTTTTATTAGTCTTCCATGTTAAATTTCTAGTTATAATTCCATTTTTTAAGTTTAATTCCCTAAAGTGATTTTCAAGTTTTGAATATTCGATGTTTAATTCTTCATCATCAATAAATAATTTTATATTTTTTGTGTTTGGAACTAGCAGTTGAGTTTGTCTTTCTTTTGCATATCCATATGCAGATTCTCCATATATTATATCCTCTGTATCATAAAATCCATTTATAAAAGTTCCTTCTATTTCATTAGAATATCCTTCTTCTATTGTTCCTCTGATTCCAAAGTACCCATTCGCTTGTGCAAATACAGTCTCACTTTCATTCATATATTCTAAATTGCTTAGATCTTGTTTTATAGTCCAGTTACTTATATCTAACTTTTTCATTTTTAATCTCCCTTTATTTTATTTATCTTAAATCAACTAATGCTATATTTAATATTTATATTATAAAAGGGATATATCTTTAAAAAGACTACCCCTTTATTTTGTAATTTTAAATTTTACTTCATTTGAGCTTCTATATCTTTATTTGCTGTATCAGAAGCTTTTTTCATAGCATTTTCTAAATTTTCATTGCCTGATATAACAGCAGGCATCCAGTTTTTAAATTCTCTATCTACTATAGGTAATGTAGTTCCTTTTTGCCATACGGTTCCATATGATGCTGATTTTATATGAGGTACTAATATAGAATCTTCATTTACTTTAGTATCTTTAGATACTGATTCACGTGCTGGTAATGCTCCACTTATGCTTGTATTAGTTTTCATTCCTTCTTTACCTGTTGCATATTTTACAAATTCCCAAGCATTATCTTTATTTTTAGAATCTTTATTTATTGCATATCCAACTGTAAATAACATACTTGAATTTTTTCCTTTGTATGTTGGCATTTCTAAAGTTCCATACTTAACATTTGAGAAGTTCTCTCTTAGATGACCTACAACCCAGTTTCCTTCTATCATTATAGCTCCTGCTTCTGCTCCAAAAGCATCTCCATTCCATCCGTATCCTAATTCAGATGCTTGTTTAGTGGATCCATTTTTGTATAAAGATTCAACTATACTTAATACTTCCATAACTTTTGGATCATTTACATTTGATAAACCTTTATCATTTACAATTTCAACATCATTAGCTTCTATTAATGACATGAGTCTATCTAAGTTTGGATCTATCATTGCTGCTTTTTTGCCTTCTGGTAACTTAGATTGTAACTCTTTTAAAAATTCTGGCCATTTCTCAAATTCTTTTGGTATATCATCTTTTGTATATCCTGCTTCTTTTAATAGACTTTCATTATAGTATACTGATAAAGATGAATAGTCTTTAGGCATTGCATATGTTTCTTCTGATTTATCTTTGAAACCATCTACTAAATTAGGATATATATCTTTAACATCATACTCTTCATCAATATATTGATTTAAAGGTTCTAGTACTCCAGAATCCATCATTTCTGGAGATAAATTAACATCTAAATAGAAAACATCTGGTGCCGTCCCACCTATTAAATCTGTTTTTAGCTGTGTATTATAATCTGTATAGATTTTTTTATCTACTTTTATATTTGTTTTTTCTTCAAAATTTTTTACCATAGTATCGAATGCTTTTTGCTCAGCTTCATTACCATTCCATATACCAACGGTTACTTTTTCATTGCCTTCTGATGTGTTTTTTCCTCCGCTTGATGAGCTACAAGCTACCAAGCTAGTACTTATAATTCCTGCCATTACTATTGTCGCTAATTTCTTTAACCTCATACTAAAGTCCCCCTTAGAATATTTATTGTTGTTTACATTTATTATTATATCCGAAAACGTTTTCGGAGTCAATATTCTTCAGGAAATTATTTTCCTTTTTTGTTTTTTACTTTTATTACACCTATTTTTATAATTAAACTTAAAAATCATTTGATTTAGGTGCTTTTCAAGATATTTTCAAATTCCATATAGCTAATATCACCCTATGTTTTTAAAACGTTTCGGTAACATATTTTTAATTACTTAATACTATTTTCTCTATTTTTTTTTAATTATTATTACCCCTTAATAACTATTTATAAATAAAAAGCACTATAGTAAATCATTCCTTACTATAGTGTTTTTTATATTAATTATTTACTTTTATATGAAATCCATGTTTATCCTTTATTTCTACTTTAATAGTTTCATTTTCTCTTTTTATTTTTATATCAAAATAAAATTCACCTATCAGTATTTTTTTAACTTCTATATAATCTAATTCTTCAGGAAGTGTAGGATTTATAGTTATAGTATTTTTAGGTACATTTGGTTCTATCCCCATTATCCCTCCTACTATAGTCCAATTAACACCATAACTTGACCATGATTGTAAAAAACATCCTTTATTCGGCAAGTTTTCACTTATAGCCCCAGGCATACAACAGTATAATAGATTGCACAACTTTTTAGTGTACTCAAAAGCCTTATCAGATCTTTTATATAAACTTTCTGCATACGCCATTACACCAGATGAAATAGACATAGATAAATCTAAGGCATAAATATCATCACTTTTTTCATTAGATTCTATGTTTTCATTTTTTTTAACTCCACTTAACTGAAGTCCATGCTCGTTAGTAAACTCTGTACTTTCAAGTCTTTCAAAAACCTTCTTAGCTCTTTTTTCATTTACTAATTTGGCCTCTAAAGGAGATACCACTATCCAATTTTTCATAAGCCACGGTATATCTTTTTCTTCATCTTCCTCCCTATTTAAATCAAAGTAATGCTCCATTTCTTTTTTCTTATAGGTATCCATCTTTTCATTATTTATAAGATGGTAAGCTCTTTCTCTCATGTCTTTTATAGACCCAGACATATCAGCATATAATCCTTCTTCTTCCATCCAAAACTTATTTTCAATTTCTTCTTCAATCTTAGGTATTAGTTCTTCACACTTATTAATAACTTCTATATCATCTAAATATTTAGCCATATTTAAAAGACCTTCTAATGCCTCATAAGTAAGAACTGCAGTATCTAACATTTCTAAGTTTAAGCTATAAATCTCAATAATTCCATATCCATCAGCTAATAAGTCTTTGTCATCATCCATTTCGTTTAATAACCATCCTAAAACACCTTTTTTACAATAACCATACATTTCCTTGACAAATTCTATATCTCCAGTCCATAAAAACACTTGGTTTACAGCTTTTACAAAATGAGGTGTTTCTTGAGTATTTCCCTTGTTATACGTTACATCAAACGTAGATGTTTCATGTATAATACGTCCATTCCCATTTTCTCTATCCGATATTTCTTTTATAAGCCTTAGGGTTTCTTTACACTCTTGATGTTGACCCATTGATAATGCCGCAGGTATAGTATAACAAGCATCTGTTCCAAACCACCAAGGATAATGCGGGAACCCAGCTCCATACCCCCTACCTAAGTTAGGTATTTCCCTTATCATCATATCCGCATTATACTTTAACCACTCGCAAGCCTGCTTTACTTCTTTGTTTTCTAAAATTATTTCTGATTTAGATTTTATTTTATTATATCTTTTGTTTTTGTCTTCTTTTAATTTTTCTACATTTTTACAAACAAACTTTAAAGTGTTTTCTAAATCCGTACTACTTTTGCTTGACCCAAATATAACAAATCTTAATACTTTAACTTCATTTTTATCTAAATTTAATATATATTTGAATTTCAAATCATATAACTCATTATTATTATTAACTTCTATTTTAGCATTTTCAAAAGAATAAACACCTGCAAACCAAGGATTTATACTATCTTTAATTGTTACTTTATTAATTCCATTATTTTGATATATTTCATCATTCCCATTTTTAAACCCAGCATCTTCACATGTCCATGTACCTATAACATTCGCAACTGCATTAAATACCAATTCTCCACTAAATTTTTCATTTGATTTTATTTTATAATCTACTATTAAAGCTTCTAAATTATCTGGTACAAACTCTGTTTTTACAATTGTAAGTTTATCATCCTCAAAAGTTGTATGACACGAAGTTGGCTCTATTTCAAATTTAGTTGCTTCTAGTTTTATCCTTTCATCTTTGAATATGTTTATATTAAATTCATTAAATAGTTTTATAGGATGAGCCCAAACTCCACCCATTTCTCCTTCTACATGCCATCCTATTTTAGGAAAAGTTCCATTTTGATTTCCTATAGAATACATTCTATTACCAACTACTACATATGGATCACTCAAGTTATTAGTTTTTATTATACTGTTCATTTTTCCCTCCATAGTTCTATAAGTGTTAAGTTCTTATATTTCAATTAATACAAAAGACCCAATAAGGGTCTTTTATTATTTATCTCCACCTATTCTTACACCTTCCATAAAGTACTTATTAAATACAGCATACATTATAAGTATAGGAGTTATAGTTATCATAGATGCAGCCATTATATAATGCCATTGAGCGACATATTGAGTTTGGAACATTTGAAGACCTAATGTTAAAGTATACTTATTCGGATCGTTTAAGTATAACATAGGCTTCATAAATTCATTCCAGAATCCCATAAATACAAATATCGCTTGTGTTGAAAGTGCCGGTTTTGCCATAGGTAATACTATTTTAAAGAATATTTGAACTCGACTTAATCCATCTATTGAGGCTGCTTCTTCTACTTCTTTAGGGAAGTTTAAGAAGAACTGTCTCATCATAAATATATACGTTGCATTTATTGCAGCAGGTATTATAACTGCTGAAAAACTATTTAACATACCTAATTGTTTTATTATTAAGTAGTTAGGTATTATAAGTATTTGACCTGGTACCATCATTACAGCAAGTATAATATGGAATAGATGTTTTTTCCCTGGAAAGCTTAATCTTGCAAGAGCATATCCTGCCATACTATTAAATATTAAATTCAATAACGTACCTACTATAGCTATAAATAAAGAGTTTGAGAACCACTTAATAAAATCTGAACCTACATTGAATATATATTTATAATTATCAAAACTAAAGTTTTGAGATGTTAATGTAAGTCCACCACCAACTATTTCGTTATATGGCTTAAATGATGCCGCCAATCCCCATAAAAATGGATATAGAGTTATTAATGCATATATTATTAATATCGTATATACTAATATTTTTCCTAATTTTGCTTTTTTCACTTATTTCACCTCCATAGCTTATATCTCTTCTTTTTGTAATTTTTTAGCTAGCATAGCTACTATAAAGATTACTATTGCAAGTACTACTGCTATTGCCGCTGCATATCCCATTGTTCCATTCGTTTTAAATGCATACTGATACATTGATAATGCAACTGTAAGAGTCGAATTTTGAGGTCCTCCTGAACCATTTGAGAATATATAAGCTTGGTCAAATATTTGGAAACATCCTATAAGACCTTGTAATACAACAAATACTGTTACTGGAGCAATATTTGGAACTGTTATTTTAAAGAACTTTTGCATAGAATTCGCTCCATCTATAGATGCCGCTTCATATAAAGCGTCTGGTATATCTTGAAGTCCTGCTAAATATATAGTCATAAAAAATGGAACTGTCGACCATATATTCATAGCCATTATAACTTTTAGTGCAAACTTAGGATCACCCAAGAAGTTTACAGCACTTTCCATAATTCCCGAAGACATTAAGAACTGATTTATTGGACCATTTACACTAAACAAGAACATAAATATCATAGTAAGAACTGCTGATGATGTTAATGTCGGTAAAAATAAAACTGTTCTAATTAAATTCTTGGCTTTTAATTTTTGGTTTAATACATATGCTAGTACCAATGCTATAAAAGTCTGCGTTGGAACAACTACTATAACATAGCTAATCGTATTTTTAAAAGCAATCCAAATTCGCTCATCTTTCAATAAATTTATATAGTTATCAAAACCTACAAATTTATATGAAACCTCTCCTAGTAAATTAACCCTAGTAAAAGATATAAACAATGAATACAATACAGAGAACAACACAAATGTACCTAGTATAATTACTGTAGGAGTAATAAACCCATAAGCTTGCAGCAATTCTCCTTTTCTTTTAGTTGAGGTATTCGCTTTACCCATTTTACTAAACCTCCCAAATAAGGACTATATACCTTTTATTTTGTAAAACTTAATATTTTTATTGTTTATTTTATATTTCGATTATATACCAAATCGCTTCGGAAATCAATCGTTTTCCAAATGATTTCACATTAAGTTTTCGATAGTTCCTTTCAATATTTTAGTACTCGGTATAACTACATCTGCATGATTTAAATTCTCTTCACTACCTATACCTATAGATAACATATTTGAATCATTTATAGCAATAACGCCAGCCTCAGAGTCTTCAACTCCTATACAATCATTAGGATTAAGACCTATCAATCTAGCACCTTCTAAGAATATATCAGGAGCAGGCTTTCCTTGTTTAACACTCGACGGATCTACTATAACTTCGAAATAATCTCTTAATTCTAATTTATCTAAAATTAAAGGTGCATTTTTACTAGCGGAAGCTAATGCCACTTTTATATTGTTTTCTTTTAAGTATTTTAATGTCTCAACTATATTTTCCATAACATCATTTGGAGTTAATTTTTCTAATAAAGTTAAGTAATAATCATTTTTAGAATCAGCTAGTTCCTCTTTTTCTTTTTCAGTGTATTTTTTTTCTTTATCACCATTTATTAATATTTTCTCTAAAGACTCACTTCTAGAAATTCCTTTTAAAGTTTCATTAAATTCTCTATCTATCTCTATATCTAGCTTTTTAGCCAAATGCTTCCAAGCAATATAGTGATACTCTGCTGTATCTGTTATAACCCCATCTAAGTCAAATATAATACCTTTAAATTTCATACTCTGAATCTCCTATCTATTATTTATATTTTGCATATATTATTTTTTGATTCTAAAAATTTAAGTCTATAAGAATTTTAAATACTTCTTATAGACCCTATTTAAAATCAAACTTAAATACCTTAATTTATAGTGTTAATTTTATTTATTTAGCTCTATAGTTATCTCATCTACTAATACATATTCCCCACCTTTATGTGTAAATTTTATTTGAGAATTGTTTTTAGTAATGTTTTTCATCTTAAGTGTTTCTTTATCTACATTTACTTGTAATTTATCTCCATGCCAATATATAGGGAATTCTAGATTTGCCCAAGTATCTGGTATAGTTGGATTTATTCTAAGATTTCCATTTATCATTCTAACTCCACCAAATCCATTTATAACACATTGCCATAATCCACCTAAAGAAGCTGCATGTATACCAGCATCTGAAGTTTTCATATTAGGACCTAGGTCTATATCACAAGCCTGTCTAAACAATTTATAAGCTAACTCCGTTTCACCTAAATCATTTGCAAGGGTACAATGAGTCGATAAACTTAACGATGAATCATGTAAAGTTTTCGGCTCATAATAATCCCAATTAGATCTTTTTACTTCTTCAGAGAATAAATCTTCAAGTAGTAAAAATAATACCATTATATCTGCCTGTTTAGAAACTTGTATTTCATTAGCTTGTTTCATATTATAGTCTTTGAAAAAACTCCCTACATTTGTTTGATTTTTATACTTAGTTAAATCTATTATTTCTTTTGTTAAGTAAGTATCATCTTGAGGTATTACATTATCTTTATTAGGAGTAGGAAGATATATTTTATCTTTCTTCTCTATCCATTTAGCCACATTTTCTTCTAAGTTCAATTTTTGATTTAATTTATCAAATAATTCTACTTTATTTTCTTTTAATTCATTGTAGTATTTTATTGCTAAGTCTAAATTCCATTTAGCAGTATAATTTGTAAATGCATTATTATTTACATGTTCTTTATACTCATCAGGACCTATTACTTCATTTATTTCAAATATATTTTTATCTTCATTCCATTCAAGTCTAGACTGCCAGAATATAGCACAATCAAGTATTATCTCATATCCACATTTATCCATAAAATCTTGATCATTAGTTACATTATAATAATGCCAAGTTCCATAAACTACATCACTTGTAACATGGATTTCTATAAATCCTGTCCATATTTTTTCAGGCTTTCCTGTTACTATATCAGCAGCTCCCCATACAGGTGTAACTTCTCCATCTTCAAGCCAAGCTGATTCCCAAGGGAACTGAGCACCTTCATAACCATTTTCCTTAGCTTTTTTTCTAGCCCCTTTAAGTGTTAAATATCTATATTCTAATAAACTTCTTGCAACTTTAGGATCACTATATATAAAGTATGGAAGCATAAATATTTCTGTATCCCAGAAAGTATGACCTTTATACCCCTCTCCCGATAATCCTTTAGCTCCTATATTCATTCTATTATCATGAGCAGGAGTCATAATCACTAGATGATATTGTGCAAACCTTATAGCTAATTGCTCATAATCATCATCAGAATTAATAACTATATTAACCTTTGACCATATTTTTTCTTGCCATGCATTTTTTGATTCTTTTTGAAGTTTCTCATATCCTTTTATACACTCTTTTCTTAAATTTTCTAATGAATATTCTTTTAACCTGTCATAAGATAATCCTTCACATTCTTTATCTCTAGATGTATATATATTCGATACTTTTTCTATAGTTAAAGTTTTCTCAGATTCTAAAGTTAAATCGTAATTATAAAATACTTTTCTTCTATCCATAGATATTAAGCTATTTACATCAATATCTTTATTATCAACTTTAAAATCATGAGTTGTATTTAGAACAAAATCTATTTTAGACTCTATTGTTTTTTGAGTATATTGTATAAATTTAGAATTATAAACTCTTTTGTCACCTTCAGAAAAATGTTGTACTCCTGTATTTGATACCTGACCATTTATACCTGATTGTACTTTTATTTCTATATTTTTTTCTAAAGGAGTTATCTTTATTTGTTGACCTATTAAATGTATATTATCTAAAGATACAAATCTTTTAAACTCAAACTTTATCTTTCCACTATTTTTATTTTGCCATATAAATTGGCGATTCAATTCCCCAGTTTTTAAATTTAAACTTCTATTATAATCTGAATACTCGCCTTCTATAAGAGTAAAACGTTCTCCGTTTATATATAAAGATATCTCTGTTAAGTCTGCAGTATTTGGTAATTCTGTAACTTCATCATCAAATTTATTAAAAGTTCCTGCAATTAACATATCTCTAGTTTCGCCAACATATTTTTCTTCTGTTGCAGATCTCAAACCTAAATAACCATTACCCAAAGACATTATAGATTCACATTTGCCTAAAAATTTAGTACTAAAATCATTTTCAGAAATTATCCAATTTTTATAATCACCTTGTCCTAAATCATACTTCATTAAAGTCATATCTTTTCCCCACTTTCTAGACTATTTGCCTTATATAATAACTAAAAAAAACAATAATTTTTATTTTCTAATTAATATAAATACTTTTCTTTGATTTTCTTTAATCTCATTTTACCGAAACGTTTTGGATTTGTAAAGAAAAAAAGAAAAAATAATTAATTATTTTTTCTTCGCTTCACTTGATTGCTGTATACAAACTTCACAATCAGATTTAACAACCCTCATAGGAGTTTTATTTTTCAAGTGTTGTATCAATAAATCAGATGCTTTATAGCCTTTATCATAGCTATTTTGCCTTATAGTTGATATATTCGGCGTTATGTAATCTACTAAAGCAATTCCATCAAATCCAAATATAGCTATATCTTCTGGTATATTTTTACCTAATTCTTTAATAGACTCAATTGCACCAATAGCCATTAAGTCACTTGAACAAAATATAGCATCTACATTCTCACTTACAAGTTCTCTAGCACATTCTTTAGCTTTATCTCTACTAAATTCTCCATCTTTTATTAAACTTTCATCAATTTCAACGCCAAAATCTTTAAGCGCTTCTAAATATCCAGCTTTTCTTTCTATAGATACATACGCACTTTCACTACCATTTATAAGACCTATTTTTTTTCTATTACCCTCTATTAAGCTTTTCGTTGCTAAATATGAATATTTTTCATTATCAATCACAACAGAACCAATATTCTCAGTTAGATATGGTATATCTATAACAACCATTGGTAAATCAGACTTTATAAGTTCTTTTAAATTTGGGTCATCTCTTTTTATACCGCACAATATAGCTCCACTTACACCTCTTTCTCTACAGAACTGTAAATAGCTTTTTTGTTTCAAAAATTTCTCAGAATATAAATATAATACAGTTTCAGTATCATTTTCACTTGTACAATTAAACACTCCACTCATTATCCCTATTAACATGTCGTTAGTAGAATGCTGTTTTTCAAATCCAACAACTATTAACGCTATTGATTTTTCGTTTTTACTTGCTAATTTTTTAGCAGCCAAATTAGGAACATAACCTAACTCATCTACAGCCTTCATTACTTTTTTCTTTGTAGCTTCACTTACATCATTGTGATTATTTATAGCACGAGAAACTTGAGTTACTGATAAACCCGTATGTTTTGAGATGTCTTTTAACGTAACCACTTTTCCCCTTCCTCCATTCTTATTTTTTATAAACCCAGTATAATTTAATTATATACCTTTTTACACTTTACTAAATTTGATTATACTTTTCAACCAAATTTATATCAATAACTATCTTTTATCTATACTTCTTTACTCTTAATATTATTTTATATAAAACATTAATTTACCTCCCAATATAAACATTTGCCTCATCATTTTTTTCCAAATCGATTTGGTTTTTTCATTATACCATCTACAAAAACATAATTCTATATATTTATATATATTTATTCGTACATTTTCATTATATTTTTCATAAATTATTGTGTACAGCTATAAACAATGCTATTCTATTAAAATAACTATAAATTTTAAATAAAAAGGGGGACTTTTATGACCAAAGATATGACTCATGGTAATCCAGTCAAACTGATTTTATATTTTTCAATTCCACTTCTAATCGGAAATATATTCCAGCAATTTTATAGTATGGTTGATACCATAATAGTTGGGAGATTTTTAGGTGTAAAAGCACTTGCAGCCGTCGGTTCAACTGGTTCTTTAACATTTTTAATTATAGGATTCGTTTTAGGTTTAACTTCAGGATTTTCAGTTTTAGTTTCTCAAAGGTTTGGAGCTAATGATGAGGAAGGGTTAAAAAAAGCAGTAGCTAGTGCTACTTTATTATCTATTGTAATGGCAATTATAATAACTATTCTAAGTTTACTTGCAGCAAAACCACTACTTCATATAATGAATACTCCAGATGATATTATCGAAAGTGCTTATTCTTATATTTTCGTAATCTTTGCTGGAACCTTCGCTACATTTTTCTATAATATGATTTCAAGCATATTGCGTGCTTTAGGTGATAGTAAAACACCTTTATACTTCTTAATTGTAGCTTCTTTATTAAATATAGTACTAGATTTAGTATTTATCGTTAATTTTTCAATGGGTGTTGCAGGTGCAGCTTATGCCACTGTAATATCACAAGGAGTATCAGGTTTATTATGCTTTATTTATATATCAAAAAAATTACCTATATTAAGGTTAGAAAAAAAACATTTTAAAGTTGAAGCTGAGTACATTAGGCAACATCTTAAAATAGCAATTCCTATGGCTTTACAATTTTCTATAACGGCAGTTGGAGCTGTTATTTTACAAAGCGCAGTTAATGCCTTTGGTTCAATAGTAGTAGCTGCTCATACAGCCGCTTCTAAGGTTGAACAACTTGCGATGCAACCAAGCGTTACATTTGGTGTTACTATGGCTACTTACTGCGCTCAAAATCTGGGTGCTGGAAATATTGACCGTATAAGAGAAGGTGTTAAAAAATGTACTATAATTAATATTATCATCGGCTTAGTAGGTGGAGTTATGCTAGTATTCTTTGGCGAACACTTCATAAAACTATTTGTATCAGGTTCTGATCCAAATGTTATTTCTTACGCTAAGCAATATTTATTTATTGTTGCATTCTTCTTTATACCACTTAGCTTAATTTTTATATATAGAAACGCTTTACAAGGTATGGGATACACTTTTATGCCTATGATGGCTGGTGTTGGAGAATTATTAGCAAGAACTATAGTTTCATTTACATTGCCTGCTTTAATCGGATATTCAGGTATTTGCTTAGCAGGCCCTATGGCTTGGCTTGCCGCTTCAATACCTTTAATAGTAGACTACTTAAAAAAAATGAATGACATGTCTCATCTTCCTGAATATAGTTCAATTTAATCCTTTAGCAATATAAATAACTTAGGAAAAAGACTATTTTTAATCTAAATTAGATTAAAAATAGTCTTTTTTTATTTATTCATATTATTTTGTTGTTTATTTTTAACATTTTCAAGTTCTTTTAAAAATTGCTCAGATTGATTATAATCTATATATAATAAGCAAGATATATCATCCATTTTTTCACTTATTCTAGTTGCTATTCTTACATGATCTTCTAAATGTTTAGTATCAAACTTATATATTAAGTCTAAATGTTTTAATTCACCATTTATAATAACATTTATATCTTCTTCAGAAATTTCAATCTCTACCTTTGTCTTAGTATCACTCATTGATATGTTGTTAAATTTAGTATATTTAAATGAATGACCTTTATAATCAAATCTATTACTTTCTTTTAATTTTTCAAGTATAAACTTACCCTCTTCTACTTTTTCCAAAAACTCATCTTCTTCATAAAAGTAATATTTAGAAAAATAATCTAATGTATATTTGCCCATAAATGCCTCCTAAATATATATTCAAATTTAGTATTTACAATAAACAATATATATATTTACTTAATATAAGATCATCACATAAAAAAACGATTTGAAATAATATATTTCAAATCGTTTTTTTATTATGCTAATTCTAATGCAACTTCCATCATCTTAGTAAATGCTGTTTGTCTTTCTAATGCAGTTGTAGCAACACTTTCAAATGGTAGATCCGATATTGTTAATATACAAAGAGCGTTAACTCCAGCTCTTTGAGCATTCATATAAAGCGCTGCAGCTTCCATCTCTACTGCTAATACATTCATTTTACTCCAACTTTTTAATACATCTAATCCTCCATCATTGTAGAATATATCACTTGATAGTATATTACCTACAACAGCAGGAATATTTTTTTCTTTAGCTATGTCATAAGCTTTATTTACTAATTCAAAACTTGCTATTGGTGAATAAGTACCTGGTAAATTATATTGAGATGCATAATTTGAGTCAGTACATGCTCCCATAGCTATTACTAGATCTTGTATCTTTAAATCTTTGTTTAAAGCTCCTGCCGACCCTATTCTTATAAGATTTTTAACTCCATAAAAATGTATTAATTCATACGAGTAAATTCCCATTGATGGTCCACCCATACCGCTACCTTGGACAGATATCCTTTTTCCTTTATAGTATCCTGTATAACCATACATTCCTCTTACAGTATTGTACTCAACTGCATCCTCTAAAAAGTTTTCTGCTATAAACTTAGCTCTTAAAGGGTCTCCTGGCATAAGTACCGTTTCTGCTATATCCCCTGCATTCGCATTATTGTGTGGTGTTAATCCCATCGTCACTTCCTCCTAGTTGTTTATTCTATATTTTTATATTATTTACTTCATTTTATCATACTCTTCTTTATTTACCGGAACCTTTATTTCTCCATTTTTAATTTTTTCACTTTGTTCTTTAACAAATTCTATTATCTCTGGATCTACATTTTTTTCAGTAGTAGGGGCTATACCTACTCCATCTTCTTTTAGACCATATACGCTTACTTCTCCACCTTTAAATTCACCATTAACCAAATCTTTTATAGTATTAAACACTACCATATCTACCCTTTTAATAGCTGATGTTATTACATTTTGTGGAGCTAAAGAGTTTTGATCCTTATCAACACCTATGGCCATTTTATTATTTTCTCTTGCTGCCTCAATAGCACCAGAACCAGTATCTCCCGCAGCAGTAAATATTACATCCACATTATCTTTATGCATTTGATTAGCAATAGCCTTTCCTTTGGATGCATCTGAATATGTATCTGCATATTGTCTTAGAGCTGTTACATCATTTCCACTAGCATCAACTCCTGCTAAAAAACCATACTCAAAGCTTTCTATTATAGGATTTCTAGTGCCTCCTATAAATCCTACTTTTCCTGTTTCAGTTTTCTTACCTGCTATCAATCCTACTAAATATGACGCTTCTTCTGCATCAAACATTATTGAATTTACATTTTTAGGTTGTTCTTCATATGAATGATCTATAATCGCAAACTTTTGATCTGGATAATGTTCTGCAGCATCTTTTATTGCAGCATCCATTTGAAAGCCTATACCTATAACCAAATCAGAATCATTATCAATCGCAGTTTCAACATTTTGTGCATATTCAGAAGCTTGTTTTGATTCTATTACTTCAACATTTACACCTAGTTCCTTTTCAGCCATTTTTAGACCTTCCCAAGCTGATTGATTAAAAGATTGATCATTTATACCACCGATGTCTGATACCATAGTTATCTTTAAATCTTGTGTTGACTTCTCATCTTTAGAATTATTAGAACTACATCCAATTAACATCGAAGTAGTTAGTGATAAAACTATACCTAGTGATAATATTTTTTTAATTTGCATAGATACCTCCAAAATTATGTTGTCATATTTTAAATTATTTTATCTAAATGTGTTATACTTTTTATCATTGTATTATACTTTTTATTCAAATACAATAGTTTTTCTAAAAATATACGTATTTTTTTATAAAAATTCTATTTCTAACTATTTTTCTTATTTCCAAAAACATTTTCATACGTTTTCAATTCACAAATGTCGAATTTTAATAAAATATATTTGATTATAATTCGTTTTTATTGTATAATTTCATCAAATAATCATTATACAAAGGTGGTAAAATATGACACAATTACTTATAAAAAATACATACTTAATAACTATGAATAAAAATAAAGACGTTTATGAAAACGGAAATATATTAATTGAGGATAATAAAATAAAAGCTTTAGGTAATATAGATATAAATTTAATAAATCATGACTGTGAAATTTATGATGCTAAAGGAAAAATACTTATGCCAGGATTCGTTAACACTCACGTTCACTTGTCTCAGCAATTAGGTAGAGGTATTGCAGATGATGTCGATTTATTAACTTGGCTTAGAGATAGAGTTTGGCCTTATGAAAGCAGTTTTGACTATGAAGACTCTTTGATTTCATCTACTGCTTGTTGTGTGGAATTAATAAGATCTGGGGTAACTACGTTTTTAGAGTCAGGTGGTCAATATGTTGATGCTATGGTTGAAGCAGTTGATAAAACAGGTATAAGAGCCTGCCTTGCAAAATCAACTATGGACCAAGGAGAAGGACTTCCAAAAGCTTGGCAAAAAACTTGCAAAGAAGAATTAGATACTCAAATTGACTTATTTAAAAAATTTAATAATTCATCAAATGAAAGAGTTAAGATATGGTTTGGTCTTAGAACTATATTTAACAACTCAGATGAATTAATAGTAAAAACTAAAGAATTAGCTGATAAGTATAATACAGGAATACATATGCATATCGCTGAAATATCAGACGAAATAGATTTTGCAAAACAAAGACAAGGTCTTTCTACTGTTGAACATCTAAATAATTTAGGTATTTTAGGTTCAAATTTACTTGCAGTTCATACGGTTTGGCTAACTAATAGAGAGCTTTACTTGTTTAGATTAAATGATGTCAAAGTATCCCATAATCCTGCTGCCGCAATGAAGGTTGTTTTAGGATTCGCTTCAATACCAGAGATGCTTGATAAAGGAATCCCTGTATCTATAGGTACAGATGGTGCACCTTCAAATAATAGAATGGATATGATGAGAGATATGTACTTAACATCATTAATACACAAAGGAAGAACACTAAACCCAACTGTAGTTAACGCTGAAAAAATACTTGAAATGGCTACTATAAACGGAGCTAAATGCGCTTTATTAGATAGTGAAATAGGAAGTCTTGAAATTGGTAAAAAAGCAGATATGATAATATTAAATCCTAATACTATACATTGTCTACCAATGCATAATCCTATAGGAAATATAGTGTATTCTATGAGTAGTGAAAATGTAGAATCTACTATATGTGATGGTAAATGGCTAATGAAAGAAAATGAAATAGTCGTTCTTGATGAAATTAAGCTATTAGAAAAAGTTAAATCTCAAGCTGAAAAAATAAGAAAAAAAGCTAATATAAATTTAATTTCAAATTTTAATATAATAAAATAAAATTTAATGATATAATAAAAAGAAGTATATTTTAGTGTTAAGTACATTCAAATATACTTCTTTTTTATTATTCTTGATAAAGAAAATTTATAATAAATATGTTATTATATAAACAGCAATTATTTACTTCATCTAGACTGGAGGATTAATATGAACGATAAGTATATTATTTATTTTATTAGTAGAACTAAGGCTAATATGATAAAATTTATAGAAAATAAATTAAAAGAAAATAAGTTAAATGATTTGATCCCTACACATGGTAATATTTTAACTGCTCTTTATGAAAGTGAAAAAAGCTTAACTATGAAAGAAATAGCAAAAAAAATTGGAAAAGACAAATCTACAGTTACTTCTTTAGTAAATAAGCTTGCAGATTTAGGATATGTTAAAAAACAAAAATGCGAAAAAGACAAAAGAGTAACATATATTGTTTTAACAAATAAAGCTAGAGAAATCGAAGATACTTTTAACTTTATTTCTTCTCAAGTTAAAGAAACTGCATATAGTGATTTTACAGATGAAGAAAAAAAAGAATTCCTTAGACTTTTAAGAAAACTTAGTACTAACTTTAAAAATGCAAACAACTAATCTATTAAATTTTTTATAAAAAATCCGCTTAGCTCATGTCGCCAACGACTTCGTCCCTTGCTCAAAATATTTTTATGCCTAAAACCAATTTGTTGATATAACTTAATTTTATGAGTTATACACAGAAAATTAAGTATCATAATATCCTTAAGCATAAAAAAGAAAAAAGCTATCTATTATAATAGATAGCTTTTTATTATATATTTAAAGTTTTAATTATTAATTAGTCTATAAACGTTACAACATCTTCTAACGGTTTACGAGGTGGTTGAGCTGGAGTGTTATCTTGTGCTACCCCTAATGATATCATAGACATTAACTCATAACCTTCTTTTTCAAATCCTATTAGTTTTTCTATTTCTGCCTTAGCATGAGTAGGTCCTGTCATATAACAAGTTCCATATCCCATCTCAGTTGCTGCTAATAAGAAGTTTTCAACAGCTGCTCCTATTCCTTGTGCAGCAGATTGAGGTGATACTAAAACATCAATCACTTCTTGAGGTGCATTGTTTTGTTTTAATATTTTGTACTCTATCATTTTATATTCACACGAATACACTAAAACTACTACTGGAGCATCTTTAAAGCATGTATAATAATTTATTACACTCATATGTCTTTTGAAATCTTTTTCATCTTTTGCAAGTTGTCCTATTTTTTCATGACTTTTAGTTACTATATCTGCCATTTCATTTATTATATCTTTATTTTGAAGTACAACAAAGTGCCAGTTTTGCTGATGTTTTGGAGATGGTGCATAAGTTGCTGCATTTAATAATTCAACTATATCCTCTTTTGGTATTTTAGTATCTTTGAATTGTCTTACACTTTTACGGTTGTATATGAAATCTAAGTTTGCCATTATGTAATTCTCCTTTTGTTAAATTAGTTTGTCTTCAAACTAATTATATTAAAAAAATAGTTTTGTGTCAAACTATTTTATGCAAAAGATTATTTTGTCAAATTATAAAAAATAAAAGTACTTCTTAAAATTTTAAGAAGTACTTTTATTTTATCATTTATTTTCATTTATAAACACATTTATTTCGTCTATTGTAGCATATGAACTTATAGCTCCTTTTTTAGTTGTGCTATAAGCAGCATAATAATTTGCAAATGTTAAATAACCTTTAATAGTCTGAAATTCCAATTCACTTAAAGAGTTAATATCTACATTATCTTTTAATAGTTTATATAAAAATGCACCTATAAAAGAATCTCCTGCTCCTGTTGTATCCATAACACTTACTTTGTTTCCATTTATAGTAACAGAGTTATTTTTAGTATAAGCTGTAGCACCTTTACTTCCTTTTGTGAATAAAACCATAGATACATTTCCTCTAAATAAAACTTCTTTTGCATCTTCTATATTATTATAACCTGTTATAAACTCTAACTCTTCATCAGATATCTTTAATATATGTGCAAATGGCATAAATTCTAAAATCGCATCTTTACAATCTTTTTCACTATTCCAAAGAGGAAGTCTAACATTTGGATCAAAACTTACTATAGAATTATTTTTTACAGCATATTCTATAGCCTTTTTATGTGCATTTTTCATAGGTGAATCTACTAAATCTACAGAACAAAAATGCAGGCTATGACAATTTACAAACCATTCTTCTTTTATTTCTTCTGGATCTAATAACATATCCGCACTTGGGTTTCTATAAAAAGAAAAATCTCTATTTCCATCTTCTTTTAACGAAACAAATGCTAATCCAGTATTAGCTTTGTTTGTTCTAAGTATATAATCAGTACTTACATTAGCATTTTTTAACACATCTATTATATAATCTCCAAATGCATCTTGTCCTAATTTAGATATAAAACTTGAATTCGCTCCAAGTTTAGCAACTACTGCAGATACATTAGCAGGAGCACCCCCTGCTACTCTTTCAAATTCAGATACATCCTTTAAATCACAACTTTTTTTATTAGGAATAAAATCTATCAAGGCCTCTCCTATACTTATGATTTTTTTCATATTATCCTCCCACTTAAAATACCTATATATATTTTTATTACACCTTTATTACTTTAGTCTTTGCTACAATATCATGAATCGATTTTCCATCTTCTCTTATATTTATCATATAATTAGAAGTTACAGCAAATATTATACCTATAATAGGAATAATATAGATTATTTTACTAAGCTCTCTTACAACAATATTAGCTATACTTGGATTTTCATAATTGTCTTTTACTATTTTCATCCCCATTATATATTTTCCAAAGTGGTATCCTTTAAATATTGTTGGAGATAAAATTATATAAATAGTAAAAATTAAGCTTCCTAGTCTTAATGACATGTAAGAATTTTTTCCTATATTTATCAAAATTCCCACTATCAATGCATATATTCCTAAGTTATCTATCAACAGAGCAACTACCCTTGTTAGTAATTTAGTTCTCAATATTAAATGCCTCCATTTCATATATATGAAGGTTGCAGTTTAAGTACTCTCCACTTACCTTAATACCCTCTTTATCTTTTGTTGGATAAAATCTAGTAGTAAATACTTCTTCTCCATCATTTATAAATATTTCTAAAGATGAAGTATCACAAAGTACTCTTAAGTTTTTTAGGCTATCTAAATCTGCGCTTCTGTCTTTTCTTCCGTATCCTCCCCCTATAAATGATAATGTAAATAAATTTTCTTGCTTTTTGTAATTTAAGCAAGCGCAGTCTTTTATTATAATCTCCAAACTTTCACAATTTTCAATATTAGCAACTAAATCAAACGTATTATAAGCTTTATCTTCTATTGATTTTTCTACTTTTATATTTTTGCAATTTTTTCTTAAATTTTTTAATTCATCAATAGGAAGTTGAGTTAATTTATTTTTAACCACTTTTAATTCTCTGGGAACTGTTAGTGCATGTTGCCACCCATACTCTGTTGTTGGATTGCTATAAACATCTTCAATATCTGGAAGCCCCATCCATCCTATTAAAAGTCTTCTCCCTTTAGAATCTAAAAATGTTTGAGGAGCATAAAAATCAAATCCTCTATCTATTTCTTCAAAATTACTAAGTTTATAATTTTTAGTCTTGTAATCCCCTTCTAAGAAATAATATCCACTTTGATAAACATTGTTATATTTAAAACCATCCGCTTCTATACCTTGTGGTGATATAAGTAATACAGTTTTCTCTTCTATTTTAAATAAATCAGGACACTCCCACATATAACCAAACTTTGCTTCACTTTTTATAACATTTATATTTTCCCAATTTATCATATCTTTACTTTCAAATACTAATACTTGACCTATGTCATTTTTATCTCTAGCTCCTAAAACCATATAAAACTTATCATTTTCTTTAAATACTTTAGGGTCTCTAACATGACAAGTCATATTATCAGGATAATCACTGTTTGTCATTATAAGTCTTTTGTCTGTAAAGTTTTCTCCATCTTCACTTACTAATAATATTGTGTTGTGTCCTCTCCCTGAGTTTATATAGTCATATTTCCCTCTATGTTTTACATTTCCTGTATAAAATATATTCATCTTTGAATCGTGTACTATTGTAGATCCTGAGTATGCACCATGACAATCATATGGCTGGTCTGCAAAAACTTTGGCACCTTTATTTTTCCAATTTATAAAGTCTGAAGTGATATATTGTCCCCACAACTTTAATCCACCTTTTTCATCAAAAGGAGAGTATTGATAAAATATATGATAGCATCCATTAAATTCACAAAGTCCATTAGGATCATTTAACCAACCTACGGGTGGCATTAAGTGAAAATTTAGCCTCCAATAATCTGATTTCACTTTTTCGCCTTCACAATTTTCTACTGTTTTAACTAAACGTTTTAAATCTCTATTTAAAGAATTCATTTTTTCCTCCAATATATATAACTAAGTATAAATTTATATTTATATAAACGAAAGAGTTATCTAAAATATCAGAAAGATAACCCCTTTTACTATTCATTATTTCGATTCATCCCAACCTAATAATAATGTTACTGCAAATGCAACTCCTAAAGATATCGCAAACATTATTATATAATTTATTGGTGAGTGTAAATGAAGCAATATACCAAATATCCCCGTTACACCTGTTGCTGTTGCACCAAGTCCTGTAACTGAAGCATATAATCCTCCTGCTGCCCCACCTAAAGCTGCTGCTATAAAAGGTTTCATAAATCTTAAATTAACCCCGAATATAGCTGGTTCTGTTATTCCTAGCATTGCACTTAATGCTGCTGGATAAGCTAACGATTTAATTTTTTTATCTTTTGTTTTAAAACCTACCGCAAGAGCTGCACCACCTTGCGCTATATTTGCTGCTGATGCTATCGGTAGCCAATATGTGTATCCATATTGAGCTAGTTGCCCTATATCTATTATTGAATACATATGGTGTATTCCAGTTACAACTGTTGACGCATAAATGCCACCTATTATAAATCCACCAACTCCAAACGGTAATTGAACTATTTGTTGAACACCTGCTAATAAAGAGTTTTCTAAGAACACAAATAATGGACCGACTAATGTTAGTGTAAGATATCCTGTTGTAAACAGTGTAACTAATGGAGTTACAAATAAATCAAGCACTTCCGGAACTACCTTGTGTAGCTTATTTTCTATAAGACTCATAATATAAACAGCAATTACTATTGGTATAACATGACCTTGATAACCAACTAATGGTATCTGATACAACCCAAACCATACATCTTGCATATTTAAATAACCTTCTGACGAAACCGTCCATGCATTTTGTAAATCTGGATGTAACATTACCATAGCAATTACTGCACCTAAGAATTGATTTCCTCCAAATACTTTTGCACTACTAAAACCAATCAATATTGGTAAGAATATGTAAGCTGCACTACTAAACATTTTTAAGAATACAAACCATGAACTTTGAGTATTTATATCTAAATATCCATTACTTACTGCAAAGTTTATTGACTCTGTAAGACCCATCATAAGACCTCCAGCTACTATAGCCGGGATTATAGGTACAAATATATCTCCTAAAGTTTTTATTATTTTTTTAAATTTATTATCATTAGCACTTGCTGCTTGTTTTAATTCTTCTTTTGATACTTCTCCTTGCCCCGTTAACTTAGAAAATTCTGCGTATACTTTGTTTACAGCCCCTGTCCCAAGTATAATTTGAAGTTGACCCGATGCAAAAAATACTCCTTTTACTCCTTCTATGTTTTCTATTGCTTCCTTGCTGACTTTTTCATTTGACTTTATAACTAGTCTAAGTCTTGTAGCACAATGTGCACCTGATACTAGATTTTCACTATTTCCAATACTAACTAAAATTTCTTGAGCTATTTTTTTATAGTTCATCTCTCAATCTCCTCTCAATATTTACGAAATCGATTACACATGGTATCGATTCCCTATATCACATTCATTATATAATAGGTTTTATTCTTTGTAAACATTTTCATAAAATTTATTTTAGTTATATTATTTCTATTATGTTTATTATTCTTATAATTTACTTGAACATAAAAAAAGTATACTCATTTACTGTATACTTTCTCTTTCTTTTAATTTATATCCTAATTTTATGTTCTTTATCTCTTTATCTTTATTTTGTAATTTACTTATAATTAATTTTGCTGCTTCTATCCCGCTAGTTTTATAATGATAATGTATCGTTGTAAGTTTTGGGCTAACCACTTTAGATACCCGAGAATCGCCTATAGATATTATAGCTATTTCCTTTGGTATATTAATATTATTTTTTTTAAGATACTCCATAGCTCCTATAGCTATACTATCAGTTGCACAGAATATTGCATCTAGGTACTTATTATCTTGAACTAATGCTTTACATCCTTCATATCCTGATTCTGTTGAAAACTCACCTATTTGAATTCGTTCTTTTTCTAATTCATAATTATAATCTTTTAATGCTTTTAAATAACCATTCATCCTTTCTTTACCAACAGCTACATCTTTTTCACTTACTCCTATATATCCTATATTTTTTTTATCATTTTCTATAAGATATCTAACCGCGCTGTATGCTGCTCCAAAATCATCATGATATATACATGAGTAATTTTCTACATTTTGACCAACTATTACTATTGGTCTTTTTATTTTTTTCATCATTTCTAAATGTTTCTTTGTTATTACAGTTGCAACAAATATAATTCCATCTACTTCATTATTTTTAAATATATTTAAATACTCTATTTCTTTTTCTATGTCTAGATCAGTATTCCCTAGAAGAACATTATATCCATATTTTCCTATTTCACCACTTATACCATCGACTACTCTACTTATAGTTTCAGAACTAATTTTTGGAAGAATAACTCCTATTAAATTAGTTTTTTTAGTTCTTAATGTTTGTGCATATGAAGATGGTACATAACCTGTTTCATCTATAATTTTTTGTATTTTTAATCTGTTAGCTTCACTTACATATCCATCATTTAAAAATCTAGATACAGTTGTTCTTGAAACCCCTGCTAATTCTGCGATTTTACTTATATTCATTAATATCCTCCTACTTAATTTGTCTATTGATATTTTATTATATATTTATCGTATTGTTAAGAGTATATTTTTTATTTATTCTATATATTAAAAGCCCTCTGTACACATACGGAAGGCTTTTAGTATATATTTTAATACCTTATGCTCTGAGGAAATGAAAATACATCTAATGGATCATATTTACATTTTACTTTTCTTAATCTACATGAATTTTCTCCAAAATAATTGGATTCATAATAAGGTAACTGCAATAAAGGAAAGTTAATATATGACCCTTCTGTAATACTATATATATATTTAAAGTTATTTAAAACCCAATTTACATTTTCTTCTTTATACAAATTATCTTCCCAAGCAGATTGTATCAATAATATATAATTTGCATCTCTAAAATAAAATGCTGTATCATACTTATTAACTGATTTAACTTCTCCTCCTAACCCATATACATTTATACCCGTATAAATAGAATTATTTGGTAGAGGTTGATTTATTATATCTACTAATTTCTCTAATTCATTTAAATAGTAATATTTATTAACAAATCTTCCTGTTGATTTAAAATGTTCATATGGAGGATATGAACTTGCTATTTGATTTACTACGTCTATATATTTATCATACTCTAAAATTATGTCTGCTTCTTTTATATTATAAAAAGGCTCTAAAAGCTTTCTAGTCTGCTCTTCGTTTTTATAAGATATTCCTCTAAAATATGCATATACTCCTTCCTCATTAGTGTGATATAATCCTCCACTTAAATTGATATCCTTATCTACTGAACCTATCCATTTTTGCCAAGTATCCAATATATTTACTTGTTCTTTTTTTGATATATTTTGATAAGTCATCCTAACATAAGTTACCTTATTTACTTTATGTGGAAGTTTAAATTTCATTGAGGTTATAACTCCAAAATTACCACCTCCAGCCCCTCTTAGAGCCCAAAATAGATCTTTATTAAAATATTTATTAGCCTTTATTATTTTACCTTTGTAATTAACCATCTCTATTTCTATCAACGAATCACAACCTAAGCCAAACTTTCTAGCCGAATAACCCCATCCACCTCCTAGAGCATAGCCACTTACTCCTACAGTTGGGCATGTCCCTCCTGGAAATGGATAACCTTGATTAGATATATAATTGTATAGTTGTGTGTTTTTTATTCCTCCTTGAACAGTCACTGTATTTTCTTCATAGTTTATATTTGCATTATTCATTTTGCTTATATCTATTACTACTACATCATTGCCTGTAGAGTATCCTTCATAGTTATGACCTCCAGATCTAATTCTAATCCTCAAACCATTATCATATGAACATTTTATTATATCGCTTACATCTTGTGTTGTTTCACAATAAGCTATTAATTTCGGAAATTTTTGAATTGACCTATTCCATTCTTGTCTTGCTTTTTCATAATCTAAACTATCTGGCGTTATAATTATCAAAAAATCACCTTCTTTTTTAAATATGTTCCTTTATGTCATAATATGTCTTTTATCATCTTACTGTTCCCCTTAATAAAAGTAAAAATATAAATATTTTTTTAACTTAAAAAGGAGATACTTTTTATGTATCTCCTTTTTTCTTATGTTCATTTTTATTTATTAAAATAATTTTTTACAGTTAAATATAGTATTTTACTATATTTACTAGGTTGTCAATAACTAACTTTATCATTAGGGGTGATGTTGTTAACATCACAGTAGAGATACTCGCTACAAAAAAATCATATAAATCAAGGGACATAATCTCATCTCCTAATAATTCAGTTTTTATATTATATTACTTAAAACTAAATTTAATAAATATTATTTAAAACTTATAGAAATACTAAAAGTATTGTAATAATAATTTTACTATTTTTTTAGAAGATATTATTTCAATATTTTATTTTGTTTTTTATCTTTAAAATTAAATAAAGGAGGCATTTATATGAGTGAGAAAAAGTTGCCTAAAGAAGCTTACGGTGGTATATCTGGTAAAGATTATGTACCATATATCACTGATAAGTCTAAAAAAGGTACAAACATAGCTATATTAATCGCAGGTGTTTTACTAGCTACGATATTTGCAGCTTCTACAGCTTACTCTGGTATGAAATCAGGACTTACTGTTGCTGCTGGTATTCCTGGAGCAATAATAGGTTCTATGTTTGTTGGAGTGTTTGCTAAAGAAAAGGGTATACTTGGTAAAAATATATTACAAGGTATGTCAAGTGGTGGAGAATCTATTGCAAGTGGTATGATATTTGTATTGCCTGCAATTATTTTAATAGGTAGCCAAATTACATTTTTAGAAGGTGTTGTAATAGGCATTGGCGGAGTTTTATTCGGTATAGGCTGTTCTTCTTTAGTTTATAGCTACTTAATAGTGGAAGAACATGGCAAACTTATGTATCCAGAATCTATGGCTATTTCAGAAACGCTAGTTGCATCTAACGCTGGTGGAGATGCTATAAAATTTATGGGTATTGGTTTTGTTATAAGCGGAATTATAAATGTATTAACAAGCTCTTTCTTAAATGTATTGAATAATACTATGACATTTATAGGAAGTAGATTTTATAAATGGAAATTCTCAACAGAAGTTAATCCTTTACTTTTAGGTATCGGATTTATCGTGGGTCTTGAAGTATCGTTAACAATGTTTGCAGGCTCAATTTTATCAAACTTCGGTGTAGCACCATTAATAGGTTACTTTACTGATATGGCAGCCAACGGTGCTGTTGTTTGGAATGATCCAGCCATTGCTATCAATCAAATGGATGTTAACTCTATTTCAGGTAGTTATGTAAAATATATTGGTGCTGGTATGATGCTTTGTGGCGGTATAATAGGCGCTCTTAAACTTATTCCTACTATAATTGTTTCTATCAAAGAAACCCTTAAAGCTAAGTCTAGCAAAGATGGTAGTTCAGAAGGATCATCTAGTGAAATGTTAATTTTATTAGGCGGAATTATTGTAGGATTTGTAGGAGCATTTTTAGTATCTCAAAGTATTACTATGGCAGTAGTTGGTGCTATTGTATCTCTTATATTATCATTACTATTTGTTATAGTTGCTGGTCGTTTAACTGGTACTATAGGTACTTCTAACCTTCCAGTCTCTGGTATGACAATAGCTTCTTTAGTTATACTAACATTAGTGTTTGTTATAATGGGATGGAAGGGTCAAGCTGACAATAAATCATTACTTCTATTTGCTACGTTTATGGTTGTTGCTATATCTATAGCTGGTGGTTATAATCAATCTCAAAAAGTTACTTATATTATAGGTGGTAGCAAACGTGAAATGCAAAACTACTTTACTATAGCTGGTATAGTTGGGGTTGTTGTTGTTACTGGAACAATATTATTACTTTCTAGCCAATTGGCTATAACTGGAAGTGATGCTCCATTTGCACTTCCTCAAGCAAACTTAATGTCAACATTAACTTCTGGTATAATGTCTGGTAATTTACCTTGGGTTATGATAATTGTTGGTGTGTTTATGGCTTTAGTTTTATTCTTCTTAAACTTACCAATAATGACAGTTGCTATAGGTTTCTACTTACCTATATCAACTACTTCTATAATATTAGTTGGTGCTTTAATTAGAGTATTTGTTGAAAATATGTCTAAAACTGAAGCTGAGAAAGAAGCTAGAGTTTCTAATGGAATAAGTTTATCATCAGGACTTGTTGCTGGTGGTTCTATAATAGGTTTAATAGGTATTATATTACAAGTTTCAGGAGTAATTAAGCCAAATATTCCAACTGGATTTGCATCAACTAACGCTATGGCCCTTATTATTTTAGCTGTACTAGTTGTAGCAACTACAATACCTATAGTTTCATCAAAGCCAAAAGGTAGCCAAAAATAATTAATATATATTTTAATAAACAAAAATAAAGGAACTATATTTTATAGTTCCTTTATTTTTGTTTATTAAATTGTATTTATTGGTATATAATAAGTATTTATATACTTTTTTGTTGTTTTTTAAATGTCAAGTTAAACATTTTATGTAAAAAATATTTTACTTTGTAATTTTGTATTTTTTATTGTCGAGATTTATGGTATAATCTAGTAACAATTTAATACAAGGAGGAATTTCTAATGAAGAAAAAATTACCTAAGGAGGCTTATGGTGGTGTAGCTGGTAAAGACTATGTACCATATATCACTGATAAGTCTAAGAAAGGTGGAAATGTTGCTATTTTAATTATAGGTATAATTTTATCAACTATTTTCGCTGCTTCTACTGCTTATTCTGGTATGAAATCAGGACTTACTGTTGCAGCAGGTATACCTGGTGCTATAATCGGTTCTATGCTTGTGGGTGTTTTCGCTCGTGAAAAGGGTATCCTAGGCAAAAACATTTTACAAGGTATGTCAAGTGGTGGAGAATCTGTCGCTAGTGGTATGATTTATGTTTTACCTGCAATTATATTAATCGGTAGCCAAATAACATTCTTTGAAGGTATGTTAGTTGGTGTTGGTGGAGTTTTATTCGGTATTGGATGTTCATCGTTAGTTTACAACTACCTAATAGTAGAAGAACACGGTAAACTTATGTATCCTGAATCTATGGCTATTTCAGAAACACTTGTTGCTTCTGATGGTGGCGGAGATGCTATAAAATACATGGGAATCGGTTTTGGTATAAGTGGTGTTATAAACGTTTTAACTGGTTCATTCTTAAACGTAGTAAATAATACTATGACATTTGTAGGAAGTAAGTTCTATAAATGGAAATTCTCAACTGAAGTTAACCCTCTACTTTTAGGTATAGGATTTATAGTTGGTCTTGAAGTATCGTTAACAATGTTTGCTGGTTCTATATTATCAAACTTTGGTATAGCACCATTAATAGGTTACTTTACTGATATGGCTGGAAGCAATGCTGCAGTATGGAATGATGCATCAATGTCTATTAGTCAAATGGATGTAAACGCTATCTCTGGTAGCTACGTTAAGTATATAGGTGCTGGTATGATGCTTTGTGGTGGTATAATAGGTGCTCTTAAACTTATACCTACTATAATTGTTTCTATCAAAGAGACTCTTAACGCTAAATCTAGTAATGATGGTAGCGCAGAAAGTTCTTCTGGAGAAATGATAATTCTACTAGGTGGTGTAGTTATAGGATTTGTAGCAGCATTCTTAATATCTGGTAGTATTACAATGGCTATCGTTGGAGCTATAGTTTCTTTAATACTAGCATTATTATTCGTTATAGTTGCTGGTCGTTTAACTGGTACTATAGGTACTTCTAACCTTCCAGTTTCTGGTATGACAATAGCTTCTTTAGTTATATTAACATTAGTATTCGTTATAATGGGATGGAAATCTCCACAAGATAATAAGTCTTTACTTTTATTTGCTGCTTTTATGGTTGTTGCTATATCTATCGCTGGTGGTTATACTCAATCTCAAAAGGTTACTTACATAATAGGTGGTAGTAAACGTGAAATGCAAAACTACTTCACTATAGCTGGGGTTGTTGGAGTTGTTGTTGTTACAGGAACAATATTATTACTTTCTGGACAATTAGCTATAACTGGTAGTGATGCTCCTTTCGCGCTTCCTCAAGCAAACTTAATGTCAACATTAACTTCTGGTATAATGTCTGGTAACTTACCTTGGGTTATGATAATTGTTGGTGTGTTTATGGCTTTAGTTTTATTCTTCCTAAACCTACCAATAATGACTATAGCTATCGGGTTCTACTTACCAATATCAACTACTTCTATAATATTAGTTGGTGCATTAATAAGAGTGTTCGTTGAAAAAATGTCTAAAAATGACTCTGAAAAAGAGGCTAGAATTGCTAATGGTATAAGTTTATCTTCTGGTCTTGTTGCTGGTGGATCTATAATAGGTCTAATAGGTATAATATTACAAGTTTCAGGTATCGTTAAGCCAAATACTCCTGCAGGATTTGCTGCAAGTAATATGATGGCATTTGTTATATTAATACTTTTAGTTATAGCTACAACTTTACCAATAATTTCAACTAAAGTAAGACAAAATGAAAAATAACGAAGATGTTTTAGGTATAATTTTCAAAGCATCAGATACAATTGATGTTGAAGTAAGTAACGATAATATTGTTACTATATTAGAAAAACAAGATCATAAAGTGCAAAACTTTTTTAGAAAGTTAAAATTTAAAATTCCACAATATAAAAAAATTGAATTAGATGAATTCGGAAGTACTGTATTTTTATTAATTGACGGCAAAAGAACCGTTAAAGAAATTGGTGAAATTTTAGATTCTAAATATGGTGAAAAAATCCATCCTCTTTATGAAAGACTACTGTTATTTTTAAATCACATTGATGTAAATTGTAACTATATTGAAAAACTAGATATTTAAAACATTATAAAATATCATAAAAATGGGAGGCTTAAACTTAGCCTCCCATTATTATTTTAAGTTGTTTATTTTAAATATTCCTATCTATCTTTTAGTAAATGAATTTATTTCACATGTAGAGTAAATAGATATATCTTCATTATTTTCTTCAACTACTAATACTCCACATCCAATTCCTTTTACATTTCCATTTATCGGTTCATCAGTTGGTGATAATACTTCTATATTTATAGTATTTATATTACTTACAACATTTGTTTTTGTTAATTGTACTTCAGAATTAGTTAATGCGTCAGTACGATCTTTAGATAATTGTACTGATGTTAAAGCATCTGTATACTCAACATTTGTTATTTCTTCAATATTAGTTTTGCTTACGTTATTAACTTCAGTTATATCTGCAGTTGTAGTATTTATATATTCAACTACATCATTAAAATATTTTTCTTCTACAGTATTTATTTCACCAGTTTCAATATTATTAACAAGGTTTACTACTTGAGTTACAGGAGATACATTTTGTACAACATCTACGTTAGAAACATTTCTAATACTTTGTATATTTTCTGATTCAACATTTTTTACACAATTACATGTATTTGTATGATCATTAACATCTTGTGCAACAGTAGTTTTTTGAATTTCTATTGAATCTACTGCATTAGAAGTTGTTACATTATTATATCCAGTCACCGCTGCCACTGTATTTGGTTGGCCTAGTGATGTTATAAATGAATTTGTAGCTGTATTATTGTATCCTGTTACTGCTCCTACTAATTGTGGAGTTCCTGATATACTTAAGAAGTTTCCTGCAGAGTTTAATGACACTATATTATTTGTTCCTGTTATCGATACATTTTGACCATTACTAAATTCAAGAGGAATTTCAATAGTTTCTGTTGGTATAGGAGGACATTTTTGTAATTGACCTTTTTTTATTGTTATTTTTAATTGTCCAGTTATAATTTGATTGAAAGCAGGCTCTACAAATGTTGTTGTTCCAACTGAATTTACAGCTGTTATTCCACCTAAAACATTTGTTTTAGTTGGATTACCTAGAGAAGTTAATGCTGAGCCTGTATTCGGTTGATATCCTGTAACTACTCTAGATGTAGTTGGATCACCTAAATTTTTCACAAAGCTTGATTCATTAAATTCTATATTTTCTACAACTTCTACAGGATCTATACTTGTAGATTCTACAAATGTTTTAGGAGTTGTTGTAACATTTACAACGACATCTGTATTGTTTGTTGTAATAGGACCACTTACTGGTATTTTATTTGAATTAATACCGCTTACTACTGATGTAGTATTCATATCTATATTTGTTACTACTTCAGTAGACTGCGTTTGTATATCTGATAAAACCTGAGTATTTTGAGGCGTTACACTTTTAACTACATTTTCAGTATTAAGAGATACATCTTCTACAACAGATTTTTGATTTAAATTTAAAGATTCTACTACAGGAGAAGTTGTCTCTTGTAAGTTTACATCTTCAATAACACTAGTAGATTCACTACTTATATTAACATCTTTTACAACGTTTACTAATTCTATGGAATCTATAGTTGATACTTCTCTAGATTCTTCTAAAGATCCATTATATCCTATACTTTCTATATCATTTTTGTTACATTGTAAGTTTTTTTCCATATTTCTTTTGCATTTACTTTGAGTGTCTTGATTATTAGGTCTATTACAGTTGCAACTACAATTATTATTTTGATTACCTATACAAACATTATTACCCATAGAATTACCATTATGATGGTTATTACAGTTGTTATTTGTACTTTCTGTTTCATCAAAATCACAATCTTTATTGTAGTTTATTTTTTTTCTAACTTTTATTTTTTTGAATTCATCATCTGCATCTATTGCTAAATAATCATGAGCACAATTAGAGTGATGTCTTATTATTTGATTAATTCTTCTATTTAAACAATTTATAAATTCTCTATCACTAGTTTCACTAGTTAAAATTTTTATTTTAGATATATCACAAAGAGATATAGTTAAATCACCAAATACTGCAATAGTATCACATATTTTTATTTGCTCCAATACCCCTGAGTTAATGCCTATACGATATACTAACCCTGTATTTAATGTTATCTCTATATTTATTCCAAATCCGGGTATATTAGAATGGTGCACACAATCTACTATAGCTTTTAATACTGCTCTTATGCCATTTACACATAATCCATTGTTTTCAAGATTACATCTATTTGCATTGTTCCAATTATTTTCACAAAATTCATTATACATAATTTATCACCACCATCAAATTCATAAGATATATTTATTAATTAATATATCTAGTATTAATGTATTAATTTTCGACCTAATTTGATACAAAAACTATATATAAAATAAAAAATAGTAGTCAGCAATGACTACTATTTTCTAATATGTTATTATTCATTTTTAATTAAGCCTGAGATGCCCAATCTGCTGGATATGTTACATATATAAATCTAGCATAATCTTTAACAGAGAATTGTATACTACTTCCTTTTGGTATAAGTATTAGTTCACCAGCTGAAGCAGATACTGTTCTTCCATCTATTATTATATCTAATGTTCCTTCTATTACATAATCAATTTCATCATAGTTTAAAGTCCAATCAAATGTTGTTTCTTTCATTTCCATCATTCCACAACCTAATCTTGGGCTTTCTTCTAATGTAAATAGGTCTTTAGTATATACTACATCTTTAGGGTTTCCTGTATCTAATCTATTTGATTCATCAACCTTTACAGTTGGTAATTTTATAGATGTTATTCCACTTATATCTTTATTTCTTACAAAATCTACGCTATCTTTAGCTCCATTTATTTTTTCTTCTATTATTTGTCTTACTAATGTTTCAAGTAAACTTTTATCTATATTTTTTATATCCATTTTATGCTTGCTCCTTTTTTAGTGTTTTATTTGCTATAACCATAGCTAACATAACTGCACTTATTCCTCCAACTAATTTAGCAACTATCATTGGAGTTATCATTTCTGAATTAAATCCTGCTGTAAATCCTAAGTGATCTCCAAATACGAATGCTGCTGATACAGAGAATGCTACGTTTATTATTTTTCCTCTATCATCCATATCTTTCATCATACCAAACATAGGTATACAGTTAGCTAAACTTGCAACAAGTCCTGCTGCTGATATATCATTCATTCCAAGTAGTTTACCTAAAGCCATTAAAGGCTTATTAAATACTTTAGTTATAACAAATACTAGTGGGAACGCTCCAGCTAAAACTATCGCTATATCTCCAACTATTGCTATACCATCATGTATAGGAGCCATTCCTGGTATTATAACTATTCCAGTTAATGCTTCTACTATAGCTGCTGCAAGACCTAATGTTATAACTATTACTACGCCTTTTCCAAAGTAAGTAAATCCTTTTATCATAGCGTTTTCAAACTTTAATAATCCAAGGGCTATAACTATTGCAAATATTATTATAGGTATTAAGTTTTTAACAACCATCATAAGTGGGAATCCTGCTACTAATCCTCCAACAAATGCTCCAACAGGTATCGTTATTATACCTGCAAGTATTCCTGTTGCTAAGAACTTTTGATCTTCTTTTTCTATTATTCCAAGAGCTACTGGTATTATAAATACTATAGTAGGTCCCATCATTGCACCTACTATTAATCCACCAAATAATCCTGCTTGAGGATCTTTTGCAAGTTCCATTGCAAGTGGCGCTCCACCCATATCATTAGCAAGTAAACTTCCTGCAAACATTGCTGGGTCTGCACCTAACATATCAAATACAGGAACTATTATAGGTCTTAATACGTCTGCAAGTACTGGTGCTAAACATATAACCCCTACCATTGCAACCGCTAGAGAACCCATTGCCATTATACCTTCTTCGAATTGTTCTCCTAGTCCAAACTTATTGCCTATAGATTTATCTATAGCTCCAAGTACCATAAATAGTACCATTACATAAATTATAATTTCATTTATACTCATAATGCCCCTCCATTATATTAGATTTTTTATTATTTGATTATCAACATATGGTATTATTGAAGTATTTACTATATCTTTTTTTGCTAAGATTTTAGTACCTTCATCTATACCATATTCCAAACTACTTAAATCTCCACTTACTATATATACAAGCTTTCCTCCTATTGCAAAAGAGAGTTGCAATTTAACAAGAGATACATCACTAGATTTTAATGTTTTGTCAAGTGCTCTAAGCCCTGAACATACTTTGTTGGTTTCCACTACTCCAATAGATGTTATACTTTCTAATTTTTTATATTTGTTTTTTAGTCCATTTATTATATCCAAACTAACTGCATTAATTACAAAGCTATCAACTATATAACCACTACCTTTAGTCAATCCATAATCTATGGACTCATTTATATAAGAAGTTTCCCCAGCTATTATTATTAAGAATTTACCTGGACAAATACTTTTTAAATATAATACTTCAACTGAGGACTTCTTAAGCATTTCATTCGATACTTCTATACCTTTTGCTATACTTCTAAATTCTATAGCACCTATACTTTTATTCATCGAAAAACTCTAATGTATCAACTATACCAACTATAGTTGCATCTATTGGCACATCTCTTTTTTCAATGGATGCTCTTGCTGATGAACCTTTAGTTATGAAAACTAAGTCTCCATTACCAGCTCCTGCATTATCAGCTGCAACTAAAAAACCTTCTTTGTACGTATCTTTAGTTTTTAAAAGCTTTACTACTAAAAACTTTAATCCACATAATTTTTCATCTTTTCTAGTTGCCCACACATTGCCTACAACTTTACCTATTTCCATAACAATTCACCACTACATTCTTTTTAATTTTAAATGATGTATTCTCATAAAGTCAGTAGCTAATGGAGTTAATATGCTTTTTTTGCTAACAATAACATTTTTTATTCCATTTACCATTGGCTTTCTTAAGTCGCTTTCTGATATAAGTTTTTTAGTTCTTAAATCTAAACTAAATTCATCATCTATTTTCACTTCTTCACTTGAAGTTTTTTTATCCAAACTGTTTAATCCTAAGTTTTCTATTTTATTAGTGTTTATTTTATCTTTTAAAGTTATAGCACTTAAGTCTTTAACTACTTCTACACCAAATTTTAAGATCTCATCTTCATAAGATAAGTATTTGTTATATAGAGCTTTTGGTGCAGTTTCTTTGTATCTTTTATATTCTATACCTTCATCTAATACATATACTTTTTTGCCTTTCATAAGCATTTTAAGTATAAATCTTTCTTCATCACTTACACTATTTCCTAAAGCCAAATTACAAAGCCCTCTCATACAAAGCTTAGATACTATAATAACTTCACAGTCTCTCACACTTTTTTCAAAAGGCACTATATCAAGATCTTCTTTTAGAAAATTAAATCTTTCTTGGTTATTTTCATATATTAAAACAGCTTTTGGCTTATTTGTAATTTCTAATTTATCTGTAGAATTTATTTTTTTGTAAATCTCTTCTACTATAAGATTCACAAGATTATCATAATTCATATATTATCCTCCCTAGAGGTAGTTTACTAATTTTAATCTTTTATAATTTTCGCCATAGTTCCTTTGCTAAATCCACATGCATTAGCTTCATCATAGTCTATATGCATATATGTGTTAAAGTTTTCATTAACTCTAACAACTACATCATCAAATATTAATGGTCTTTGACCAAATACTTTAACTTTAACTACTTCATTGTCATTTACATTAAATTTAGCTGCATCACTAGGTGTTATGTGTATATGTCTTTTAGCAACCATAAGACCTTTTTCTAATGAAACTTCACCATGTTCTGTAGAAATTTTTATACCTAATGTATTTTTTAAATCTCCACTTTGTTTTATAGGAGCTTTTACACCTAAAGAAGATCCATCTGTTAGCGACACTTCAACTTGAGTTTCTTTTCTACAAGGCCCTAGTACTATAACATTTTTTATACTACCTTTTGGACCTGTTATTGTAACTCTCTCTTTGCAAGCATATTGCCCTGGTTGAGATAAATCTCTTAGCTTTGTTAATGTATATCCTTTTCCAAATAGCTTTTCTACATCTTCTTCGCTTAAGTGAACATGTCTACCAGATGCTTCAACCTCTATAAAAGCTTCTTTTTTAACTCTACTTATAACTTCTTGTACTATTTCATTTAATAGATTTTCCATAATGTCCTCCAATTACTTGTATTTTCCTGTTCTAATTTTATAAATCATAATCCAGAACACTGATGATAATCTATTAAGTGCCTTTATTAAGTCTTCTCTTTCAACTTGTCCATATTCTCCTTTAAAGGCTTCATATGCACAAAGCTCAGCTTCTCTTGTAGCACTTCTTATACTATTTATACATATTACTACTTCTCCCATCTCATATGATGGAAACTCATGTCCTATACCAAAGTACTTTTTAGGATAATGCGATTGCTCTCTTAGCTCATCAGGAGTTAATCCTAAAAGAGTGAACTCTTCTAATTTTTCTTCTAATACTTCACATCTCATTATGTTTCTTACAAAATTTAATACCTCTTGTAAGTCTTTTGTTAGTTTTGGCATATTACTTTTTTGAGAAAGTATTTGGCCTTCTAGTATTTTAGACTCTAAAGAATCTATTTTACCTCTAAGAATTATTCTTTTATGATCCTTAAATACTAATAAATTTCCATTTAATTGAGTCATGTGCTCTGGCTTTTCATCTAATTTAGCACCAAATACAGTAGTGTATTTATATGATTTTTCTTTTATAACTTCTTTTATAATTTCTTTCGGATCATTACTCACTTCACTTATGCTATCAACATATTTAAGTTCAATACTTTTTTCTAATAAATATGATTTTGCTGAAGGAGTTATTATCTGGCCCTTTTCTATATAAAATTCTGTTAACTTGTCTTTATTTTTTCCTATTCTTCTTCTTATTTCACTCTCTGTTAAAACACCCATTTTATCACATCTCCTACTAGATGTATAAAAGGAGATGTCTCATAGTTATAAATTGCTTTATTATTATGAAACAATCAGCTTTTGAGACATCTCCTTTTTTATCAAAATTTATTTATTCATTTGAGCAACGAGTCTTTTTAGGTCGTTATCTAAATGAGCATCGTGAATATTATTCAGCAGATACTTTTGGTAATATAGCATCTACTTCAAAATGTGGTCTTGGTATTACATGAACTGATACTAATTCTCCAACTCTTTCAGCAGCTGCAGCTCCAGCGTCAGTAGCAGCTTTAACAGCTCCAACATCTCCTCTTACCATTACAGTAACTAATCCTCCACCAACTTGTTCTTTACCTACTAATTGTACGTTTGCAGCTTTTACCATTGCATCTGCTGCTTCTATTGCTCCTACTAATCCTTTAGTTTCTATCATCCCTAATGCGTTTGCGTTTGCCATAACAATTACCTCCAAAATTTTTATATTATTATTTTTTATTAATTAATTGCTGTCCTTAACTTATTAAACTTACTAATTTAATTCTTTAACTATTTTTTTTACTAATAAATTTATTAACTCTTCTTTGTTCATAGATTCAAATACTGAAGTTTCAACTTTAGGAGTATTTCCTTTAAGTTCTTCAATTTCTTTAACTCCATAAGCTACTTTTTTAATATTTATTAAATCAAGCGGTCCTACGTTGTTTGAAGTTGAACTTCCACCTATTGCTCCACATCCTAATGTTAAAGCTGGTGTAAGATTAGTTGAACCACCTATTCCGCCAAGTGCTGACGGAGTATTTACTAGTATTCTTGATACCGGCATATTAAGTGCAAATCTTTTTACTAACTCTTCGTCATTTGCATGCATTGAGAAAGTATGTCCTGCACCTTCATTTAATAATACTGCTCTACATCTATTTAATACTTGATCTACGTTTTCTTCAACATAAAATGCTAATATTGGAGCAAGTTTTTCTCTAGAGTAAGCTACGTCATGTCCTACTTTAGTTTCTCTCGCTATTAGTACTTTTGCAGTAGATGGTACATTTTTTAAATTAGCTAAGTTTGCAATTGTTTCTACACTTTTTCCAACTATTTGTGGGTTCATAGTACCATTTGCTCTTAGTATAAACTTTGATAACATGTTGCTTTCTTCTTCATTTAAGAAGTAAGCTCCTTGATTTTTAAGTTCATTTACTACAACATCTTCCATAAACTTTTCAACAACTATTGATTGTTCTGATGCACATATAACACCATTGTCAAAAGTCTTAGAATCTAATATTCTTTTAACTGCTAACTTAACATCAGCACTTTTATCTATAAATGCAGGTCCATTTCCTGGTCCTACTCCTATTGCTGGAGTTCCTGATGAATAAGCAGCTCTAACCATTGCTTCTCCACCTGTTGCTAATATTAATTTAGTATCTTTATGTTTCATTAATTCATTAGTTCCTTGGATACTTGGTGTTTGTATACATAATATAGCATCTTCTGGGCATCCTGCACTTATAGCTGCTTCATTTATTATTTTTACAGTTTCAAGTATACATTTTTTAGCATTTGGATGTGGCGAGAATACTATTGAATTTCCTGCCTTTAAAGATATCATAGTTTTGTATATTACTGTTGATGTTGGGTTAGTTGAAGGTATTAAACCTGCTACAACTCCCACTCCAGTTGCAATATCTATAGTTTTCTCTTCTTTATTTTCAGCTATTATTCCAACAGTTTTTGTATCTTTTAATGTTTCATAAACCATTTTAGATGCAAATGTATTTTTAACTATTTTATCTTGCCATTTTCCAAATCCAGTTTCTTCATTAGCCATTTTAGCTAATTTTTCAGCATTTTCGAATGCCTTGTCTGCTATAGCCTTTACTATTTTATCTATTTGTTCTTGGCTCATTTGGCTAAGTTTTTCTTGAGCTACTTTAGCTTTTTTTACAAGAGTTCTTACTTCTTGTATAGATAGTAAATCTTTATCTAAAAGTGTCATATCTATCTATCCTCTCTACTTAGCTTATAAATTAAATCTATTAACTCTTCCTTTTTTAAAGAGTTTAACTCTTTATTAGTTACAGAGCTGTCTAGTTTCTTTATATAAGCTTTTAATTCTTTTATACTTTTCTTTGATAAATCTTCTTTATTAGAATCAGCACTATTTTCATTTTCTACTGCTTGATCTAATTCATTTTGATTTAAACTGTCAGTATTATTTTCATTTTCTAATATTTTATCTTCTAATATTTCATTATTTACTTTTATACTAGAATCTTCATTTATTGTTATTTGTTCTTCTTCTAAAGGAGAAATTTCTGTTGATACAGCTTCTTGTACTTCACTATTTATGTTAACTTCTTCTTTAGTTTCTTTTTTATTTTCTTTTTTGAATAAAACATCTGCAACTTCTTTATTAATTCTTGGTATTACATGAGTTGATCTTAATGTTCCAATTCTATTAACAGCCATTTCAGCTGACTCTACTGCTGATTTAACTGCTCCTACATCTCCACTTATTGTTAAAGTGACTATACCACTTCCTACTTTATCAATACTTACTAAACTTACATTGGCAGACTTTAAACAAGCATCACTAGCTTCTATAGCAGCAACATATCCTATTACTTCTACTAAACCTAAAGCATTCATCTATATTAGAATCCTGTTGGGTTATCTGCTACTGATTTTACTGCTTCTGCAAAAGCATCACATGCTGCTTTACAAGCTGATTGAGAACCTGTAAGTAATGCTCCACCAAAGTTTGTTTCAGTTGGAGGTGCAAATAATTCACACATTGATACATCTGCTGCCTTCATAGCTGCATCTAGACCATACATAGCTTCAAGTGGTGGTGCTACTAAATAAGCTAATGCCTCTCCTTCTCTTATTCCTGCTACTTTAGAAAGATAAGTTCCTGTTCTTGATACACAATGAGCATAATATGCTATTGAGTCATCATCATTAGCACTTATAAATGTTGATCCATATTCCATAAAATCAACTACTGCATTTAATCCACTTCTTACTTCAGCAGGGCTTGGTCCTGCTATTATACCTAATACTTCACCTGCAAGCTTAGTTGATGCATTTGCAGCTCCTGCATACATTGATTTTGCATAAACTACCTCTACTTCTGAAGCTTTAGTAGCTTCATCAAGTGCAGTGTATGTTACATCATCACAATCTGCTGTTATTAATCCTAAACTTTTGTGATGTGGCTCAAGTTCTAACTTTTTAGCCATTTCTGGGCTTACATTTGATATTATTTTTATTCCTAGTATATTAGGACGAATTACATCATTTTTCATAGTTTATACTCCTTTAGGTTATTATTTTAGGTCTATTCCTGAAGCTTTTTTATCTAACATTGTTTTTATAAGTTCAGCTATATGAGCACCTGCTTCAACTGCAGTTGTTCCTCCCTTATGGATGTTTGATATAACTGTTCTTTTAGCTTCTGCCATTCCTATATATGGCTTGTATGCAATGTATGCTGACATTGATTCAGCAGTAACTAGACCTGGTCTTTCTCCAACTAACATACATATAACTTCACAACCTAATTCTTCACCTAAGTGGTCCATAGCACCAACTCTACAGTGCTTAACAAATACTAATTCACCGCATTGTATACCATACATTTTTAATCCCTGTTTTATAGCTGGTACACAATCTTTTAAGTTTGCTTCTATTGCAGCTGAGCTTAATCCATCTCCTACCATGATTAGTACTTTTTGATTAGTTCCTACTTTATCTTTTAAAACTTTTATAGTTTCAGGCGAGAACTTTCTACCAAGGTCTGGTCTTGTTAAGTACTCATCTTTATCATTACATAAAGTTTCTACTGCAAACATGTTGTTTTCTTTTACGAAATCTTCATTTACATATGAGAATACAGCATCTTGTGCAGCAGCGTGGTCTGCTCTAAATCTTAAAACTGTTTCTGTTTTATATCTAGCACCACATCTCCCTATCCCTATTCTTGCAGGAGTCTTAGCTTTCATATCTAAGTAGCTTTCTGCATCTTTAGGATTATCTACTAATAATTGTTTCTTTATATCCACTTCTGTTATATCATCTATACAAGCATCATTATCTACTACAGTATTACTTACCTTTTTAACAGTTTCAGCTATAACGTTTGAATCTATATCTCCAACCATTTGTCCTACTAACTGTTCTACTAATGCTTTTAAATCCTTTTCATTCATATTAAAGACCTCCTATCCTAATAATATTGATGCATCTCCAGCTATTTCAGTTAACTTACCATCTTTAGTGAATCCCATTTTTTCAGTCCAAGCATCAAATTCTTTTATTGCTGTTAATCCAAACATTTCTCTAAGTGCCGCTGTTTCATGGTATCCTGTTGTTTGGTAGTTAAGCATTACGTCATCTCCATGAGGTATTCCCATAAAGTATGTACATCCTGCTGTTGTTAATAATATAGCTAAGTTTTCCATGTCGTTTTGGTCTGCCTTCATGTGATTAGTGTAACAAACGTCAACTCCCATTGGTAATCCACTTAATTTACCCATGAAGTGGTCTTCAAGACCTGCCCTTACTACTTGTTTTGCATCGTATAAATATTCAGGTCCTATAAACCCAACAACTGTGTTAACTAAGAATGGCTCGAATTTTTTAGCAAATCCGTAACATCTAGCTTCCATAGTTACCTGGTCTATTCCATGATGGGCTTCTGAAGAAAGTTCTGAACCTTGCCCAGTTTCAAAGTACATTACATTAGGTCCTGTAGCTGTACCATGTTTAAGTGCTAATTGTCTAGCTTCTTCTATTGTGTCACCATTAAATCCAAATGCTTCATTTCCTTTTTCAGACCCTGCTATAGATTGGAATATTAAATCTGCAGGAGCTCCATTTCTTATTGCTTCCATTTGTGTAGTAACATGTGCTAATACACAAGTTTGAGTTGGTATTTGATATTTGTTTTTAACTTCATCAAATCTTTTAAGTACTTTTGTAACACTCTCAACTGAGTCATCAACTGGGTTAAGTCCTAGCACTGCATCTCCTATACCGAAAGTTAAACCTTCAAGAAGTGATGCAAGTATTCCATCTGGATCATCAGTTGGATGGTTTGGTTGAAGTCTAGCAGATAAAGTTCCTTCTTCACCTATTGTTGTGTTACAATGAGCTGTAACTTTTATCTTTTTAGCTGCATAAACTAAGTCCATATTTGACATTAATTTAGCAACAGCTGCTATCATTTCAGAAGTTAAACCTCTTGATATTCTTTTTATATGGGCACTAGTAGTATTACTATCTAATAGCCATTCTCTAAATTCAGATACTGTCCAGTCTTTTATTTCTTCATAAACTTTTTCATTTACAGCATCTTGTATTATTCTAGTTACTTCATCTTCCTCGTAAGGTACTGCAGGATTGTTTCTTATATCCTCTAACTTTATGTGTGATAAAACAACTTTTGCTGCAACTCTTTCTTCTGCTGATTCTGCTGCAAGGCCTGCTAATCTATCTCCTGATTTTTCTTCATTAGCTTTAGCCATTACATCATATAAGCCATTGAACTGATAAGTACGTCCAAATAATTTTGTCTTTAAAATCATTTGCTTACCTCCCTCTATTAATTAAAAACTAATGTTTTTATTACCACAGGTAATACTTTACCTTCTACTATTGGTTTACCAATGTCGATATAATCTCCATTTTCAACCTTGATACTGTCTATACAAACGATATCTTTTTCATAATTTAAAATTGCATAAATGGCTTGTCCTAGTACTTTTGCCATATCGTTTTCAACAATTACTATAAATGGCAAATTATTGTCTATGATTTCTTTCATTCCATTTACAAATCCATTTGCATATTCTTGTATATCTAAAAAAGTTGGATTTTTCTTGCCTGTTATGGCTATTGCAACTTTTTGAAGATCATTTTCTAACTTAAACCAATTAAGTTTACTTTTTATTGCTTCTTTTATCTGTGCTTCATTACCATTTTCTTCTTCTGGTGACAGCTTTAAAACAGGTAAATTTTTAATTGGAAAAGCCTCATGTGTGTAAGTTATTGTACTTCCACTTACTTCTGTAGTATGAGAACCCGCTCCTACTACTGTAGCTCTTATAGTTTCTAGAGATTTTACTAAATTTATATCTTTAAGGTATTTGCTATTTCTTATTGCTTGACCAAGTAAGATACCTAAATCTCCATATTCAAAATAATCTTTTATTTCTCCATCATAGTAAATATAATCAGCTACTCCACCAGAAAAAGATACGTTTTCAATCTTTTCATTTAATTTTATAGATTTATTAGTCATTATAAAGTCAAACAAAGGTGTTTGTGGCTTTAATCCAATACTTTCTGCTATTAAATCTACCATTATATCTATTATTGGTTTTGTATTTTCAATTGTTGCTGTTGTTCCTACTCGGAGATTAATATTATTTTCATTAATAATTTTTTCTATCTTAGGTGATATATAAGTTATTTTTTTGCTTATCTTATCTACTTTTATAAGCCTTCCACCTATATCAAGGCACCCAGTGTCAATTACTTCTCCTCTTTTAAATGATGCTAAGTTACTAGTTCCTCCACCTACATCTATATTTACAACAGTTGTAGAATGTTCTTTTGAGTAGATATGAGCTCCAGCTCCTTTTCCAGAAATTATACTTTCTAAGTCTGGACCTGCCGTTGCTACAACAAAATCACCCGCAAATCCACTTAAAGTATGAAGCACATCATTTGCATTTTCTTTTCTAGCTGTTTCACCAGTTATTATAACTGCTCCTGTGTGTATATCTTCTTTAGCTATATTTGCTAGTTTGTATTCCTTATCTACTATATTTTTTATTTCTTGACCATTTATCTCATTATTTGAAATAAGAGGTGTAAAGTATACTTGACTTTTGTAAATAATTTCTTTGTCTACTATACTGATTCTAGGTACTGAAAAACTCGATGCCGTATTTTCAACTATTAGTTTTGAAAATATTAACTGAGTAGTACTTGTACCAATATCAATACCAACACTTAATAACTCTTCTCGCATTTTTTCACCTCCAAGTTAAAAGTATGTTTTAAACAAACAAAGAGGCTCAAAGCTATAATAAATATAAGCTAAAAATCAATAGATTTTTACTACTTACTTCATTAATAACCTTAAGCCTCTTTGCTCAATTAAAACTACTACTTCGTAGCCTTGTTATTATTAGTATTAATTTTTAAACAGGTATCTTAAGTAATATCTTAGTACCCTTTTCGTTTGATTCTCTTTCTAAAGTTCCTTTCAAAACTTGTGTAATATAACTGTCTATTATAAAAGTTCCTAGACTTTTTCTATCTATATCATTAGTTGAAAATCCTACTCCATCATCTATTATTGCAATGTTTTTATAGTTATTTTCTTTGTTAATCAAAATTCGTATATTACCACTTTCTTTTCCTTCAAAAGCATGATCATAACAATTTTGAATTATCTCGTTTATAACTAATAGTATTGCCGTTGCTTTCTCTCCACCTATCTTAAAATCTTCGCCTGTTATACAAATGTTTATATCTTTATTATCACAATAGCCTCCTTGGATATTGCTTACTAGTAAATTCATAGCTTCTAATATAGAAATATTATTATCTTCTTCTTTAGACAATAGATGATGTGTTGAAAGTATTGCAAAAACTCTATTTGTTATATTATCTAAACAATGTTTTACTTCTTCATTGTTTGATAGTCTACTTTGCTTTCTTATTATTGATATTACTGTATGAAGATTATTTTTAACTCTATGGTGAGCTTCCCTTACTGAAACTGATTTTAAAACTAATTCAGCTTCTTTTTGTTTTAAATCACTTATATCTTCAATTATTTTAACAACTTTATACTCATCATCTTTGATGTGTATTGTTTTTATTTTGAAATATAAATCATCAATACAAACTTCATTGGTTTCATCATAATTTTCATCTAGTAATATATCTTCAAATTTTTTAGGTTCTATATATATATCATTATAATGTATGTCTTGTATATCACATAAAAATCCAAGCTTTTCATACATTTTTACTGCATTTTTGTTTTTGATTTTAAGTTTTCCATTTTTATCAAATATAAGTATTGCCGCATTTAAATTATCTGTTAAAAAATTGTTATTCTTTATTAGATTTATAAATTCATGTGAGTTTTTCTTTTTATCAAATCCATCTTTCAACTCACTACTTATATCTTTCTCTACGATTAATACTGCTATAACTTTTTCATCTAGTGTTACAGGTTGAATAGTTTGTTTTACTACTTTATATTCTTGTGTTAGAGCCTTTATATCCCTAGTTGTTATTCCTGTATTTAAGGTCTTTATAACTCCTGGTTCATTTTCATTTAGAGCTTTTTTTCCTACAACGTTTTCAGCATAAAGAGATTTATTTTTCGGCTTACTGTGACAAACTACTATTGCTTCCTCTACATCTTTACTCAACACATCAATGAAAACATCGCTATCATAGAAGTTTGCCATTAAATCTAGAGATTTTGAAACTTCTAGGATCTTATCTATTTCATTTTCATTTAGTATTGTATTTTCTTTGCAGAGTGATTTTATTATGTTATTCATCATATCCAATTATAATCATCTTAGCAATTTCAAGCATTGTTGTTCTCTTGTCCATGCTAAGTTTTCTTATTCTTGTGTAAGCCTCATCTTCACTAATCTTAAATTCTCTTATAAGTATGCCTTTAGCTCTTTCTACTATTTTTCTTTCTGCTAACTTAGAATTCATTTTTTCTAAGTCTTTTTTCATTTGTTCAAATTCTTTGACTTTACTTAAACACATTTCAATTGTTGGTATAAGTGATTTTTCACTAGCTGGCTTAACTAAATATCCAAAAGCGCCTATACTTTTAGCTTTTTCAATGTGTTCTTTATCTTCAAATGAAGTTAATAAAAGTACTCCACCTGCTAAGTTTTCTTTAGCCATTATTTTTCCAGCTTTTATTCCATCTAGTATTGGCATATCTATATCCATAATTACTAAATCTGGATTATGCTTTTTACACATTTCAACAGCTTCAAATCCATCGCAAGCTTCACCTATTACTTCATATCCACGGTCCTCTAGAATATCTCTAATATCCATTCTTATAAGAGGTTCGTCATCAACTAATAGTATTTTTCTCCCCATATGTCTTTACCTCACTAACTAAAGGTTAATGTTTGCCAGGTAGTCAAATAATGACGTAAGACCAATATCATCTACCGTATCTATTTTAAATATTTGACTTGCACCTGCTAATTCTAGTCTATCATAAGCTAGATTTATTTGCTCTTCGGTTGCTTTATTTATTTTTGTTATTATTCCTATAACATCTTTGCAAAACATACCTGCAAATCCCGGTGCTATATAATTTTCTTCTTGAGTTGGATCATATACGATTGCTATAACTTTTGCATCTACTGATGTAGTTATTAATGCGTTGTATAATCCTCTGTTTTCCATATATTCACCAGGGGTATCTATTGCATTATTGTATAACTCCACTGATTGTGTTTTTTTATATTTTATTTCTAATTGGTCTAGTTTTTGGCATAGTGTTGTTTTTCCACTGCCTGTCTTTCCCATAAATATTATATTTTTCATCACTATGTCCTCGTTATTTTCGCAGATGAGAAGTTTAGCATATCTCCTAAAACTTGTAAAACTTCATTTAATGCTGATTCTACTGAACTTACATCACCGCTTATTACTACTGATCCACTGAATCTGTCTATAAAGCCTAATGACACATCTGATGATTTTGTTGCAACATCTGCTGCTATTATTGATGCTTCACTTGGCGTTATTGTTAGTATTCCTATTGCATCTTTTTTCTCAATAACTAGTCCTAATTTCTTATAAATATCTTGATTTGGATTAGCTATTATATGTGCAAGAGTAACTTGTTTACCTGGAACATATTCTTGGATAACTCTTTGTTTAGTTTCTTCTACCAATTTAATTCCTGCTTTCTTTTGTCATTTAAATAAATAAAAGCTTCTAAAAGACACATACAGAATATATCTTTAAGAAGCTTCGTTGCTTTTTATCAAACTATCACGCCTTTGTGATACTTTTATTATAATCAGTTGCCATATTTTTGTCAATATTTATTTGATAATTTATAAAAACATTTTCCTTTATTTTTTTCGACACGCTTATTTGCTAGGTTTTTACAACTTTCGTTTAATTATTACTTTATTTTATTTAATATATCTATTATATCTTTTTCTGTAGGAACTCTTGGATTTGTTTTTGTACATCCATCATTTATAGCAAGTATTGCTATTTCATTTTCTACACTACTTAAATCATATATGTTAACTTTACATTGGCTTAAGTTAGTTACCATATTCATTTCCCTTTGAAGTTTCTTTATTTCATTTACTAGATTCTTGACACCCATTCTGACATTAGATGTATTTAAACCTAATAACATAGATATTTGTGCATACTTGTTAGCAGCCATTGAATATTTTGTATTTGTATAACCTACTATATCTGCATTGTATTCTATTACATGAGGTAATAATATTGAGTTTGTTCTTCCATGAGGCACATGGAACTTCCCACCTAGTACGTGTGCTATTGAGTGATTTATCCCTAGTGATGTTTGATTAAATGCCATTCCTGCTAAACAAGATGCATTGTGCATTTTCTCTCTTGCTTCTATATCATTTCCATCTTTATAAGCTCTTGATAAATATTTAAAAACAAGTTTTATAGCTTTTTCTGCTAAAGCGTCAGAAAAGTCGTTAGCTTCAGTTGACACATAAGCCTCAATAGCATGTGTTAATACATCCATTCCCGTATCCGCTGTTATAAAGTTTGGCACTGTTTTTACTAGTTCCGGATCAAGTATTGCTACGTTAGGTAAAAGATCATCACTTACTAAAGGGTACTTTGTTCCTTTTTGCTTATCAGTTATTACTGAAAATGATGTTACTTCTGATCCTGTCCCACTAGTGGTAGGAATTGCTATAAACTCTATATCATTTGTTTTTAATATTTTTTTAGAAAAATCCATTATAGCTTTTGAAGCATCTATCGCAGACCCTCCACCTAATGCTATAAGCACATCTGGATTTACTTCTTTAAAAACCTCTATTCCACTTACTACTGTTTCTATTGGTGGGTCTGGAACTATATCACTAAATACTTCATATGATCCTTCTTTCAAATTTACTAATATCTTATCTATTGCTTTTGACTCAACCATAAATGGATCTGTTATTATTAATATTTTTTTATTTTGTATTTCTTGTAATGCCTTTAAAGAGCCTTCTCCAAATTTTATTTTTGTCTTAATTTCAAAACTATGCAATTTAATCTCTCCTTTTATTTTATATTCTAATATAAATTAAATTTACTATTTCCCAAGAAATACGTTTTCTTCAGTATTTATAAGTACTAAAAATTATTTTTCCTTGAGTAACATGTTTCATCTTTAATTAATACTTAAAAAAACAAAAAAGCTCCATAGATAATCTATGGAGCTTCATTGCTCTGTTAACACGCCTTTGTGTTATTAATTTTAATATACTATTTGATTTATATAAAGTCAATATTATTTTCCATCATATACTTTTAAATATACAGTTCATATATGTCAGAAAGCTCTAATTCTATGTTAGATACATCAACTTTGTATATTCTATCGTCTAAGTGTTCACCTTCTAGTTTTTTATTTGGAAGCAGTATTTCAAATTCTGTACCGTTTTTTCCATCACTATCTAAATAAATTTCACCTTCATTTAATTTGACAGCTGACTGAACTATACTAAGTCCTATTCCGCTCCCTTCATTTAATCGAGTTAATGACTTATCATTTTGAACAAATCTTTCAAAGATAGTTCCTTGCATTTCTAGAGGTATTCCCATTCCATCATCTTTAACTATTATATGCACCCATTTTTCATCTTTGTACATATTTACTAATACATTTCCATTTGGCTTTGTAAACTTTATTGCATTTGATAAAAGATTAAGCATTGCTCTTTCCATCATATCTTCATCACATTTTATAATTTGTTCTTCAATTTCTGTGTCAAACACAATATTTATTTTTTTATGCTGTGCATAATTAACTACAGACAACGTTATATTTTCTACTAAACTTACAATATCACTATTTACAAATTTAGGTTTTATAAATCCTACATCAATTTTCGTTATATCTACTATATTATTTATAAGCCTTAACATACGCTGACAATTAGTTTTTAGACACTGTTTATGACTAGAGTATATTTCATTAAATTTCTCTGGATTTGTTTTATTTTTTAAATCCAATAACTGTATAGTTGAATAAAAAATATTAAGAGGGGTTCTTAGCTCATGAGATATATTAGCAAAAAATTCATTCCTTACCTGTTCTTGATTTTTCATTTTCTCATATTCTATCAAGGATCGTTTTGTTCTAATTTTATCTGTTATATCATTAAAAATAACTACAACATTTTTCATATCACCCATATATATTTTTTGTACACTACAACTTATTGTAACACCAGTTTCTTCTATATCGATTTTACCTTTCCAATATCCAATTTGTAAGAAATGATCTTTTATTTCTTTTTCTTTTTCTTTGCTAATTCCTTGATTTTCATAAATTAATTTTTTATTTATATCTTCACATTCAATATCTTCTTTTATTCTATAATATTGTTTAGCTACACTATTTATATATTTTAAATTTTTATACTCATCGTATATAAGTATACAACTATATCTGCTTTCATCAGCTATTTTTTTAAACACCGTAAGCTCATTTTCAAGTTCTTTATTTTTTCTTATGCTTAATAAGAGTTCACAAATTATTCCTCCTAATAAGATAATAAATCCTATATATGTAATAGATATAGATAATAATTTTACGTTAGCTAAAGCTTTTGTAGCTCCTACTACTGCGTATATGGCTTTTAACATAAAAAAGAATATACTTGCACTTATAACCGAATATATATACTCACTTCTATCTAAGCTTTTTTTCAAATATACAACTGAAATAGCTCCATAAAATATAGTTAAAAATATATTATAACTAACAAATCCTGCTACATCATTGAATGTTGTAAATAATATATCATGATGCTTTAAAAGCCCAAAACTTGTAGCTATAGCGATTGTTATTAAAATTGATTTTATTCTATTTTTCATTATTATTTTTTTTAACTTTTTAAATGATGACAAACTAAATGTTAATATTATTAATCTAAAAATAGAATTTTCTACAATAAGATAATTACTTATATTTATTGTAGATGCATCTAGACTCATGTTATCTACATTCCCAAGTAATACATCTATGAAGAATATAATATAAAAAAGAGATAAAATAAATAGTTCTTCCTTATTTGTACTTTCATAGCAAAGTATACAACTTGATATAGCTAATAATACTAATATTAACTCAAAAATCTTAATAAATGCTATTATGTCAGCTGTATTTATTTTATTTGAACTTAACATTCCAAATAATAAAACCAAATAGCTTACCCCAATAATAAAGCTTATTAAAAATATTACATTTATTGCTATTTGGTTTGTGGACGAGATTTTTTCTTTATTACTCATATTTAAATCACTCATCTGTCATTCTCCTAATTTTGATTATTTACTTAAGTTTATTTTAGAATAAACTTTCCCCATTTTTTCATTTTAATATTATATCATTTTCATTTCAAATATAATTATTTATGTATTTAATTAAATGCATTAAAAAAATATATGCCTTTAAATAACAATATTTAAAGACATATTTAAGTTATCTTCTATATCTAGATTATACGGACTCTAAGTATTTCTTATTATACTGTATGTATTTTTTAATAATCTAGATGTTATATGTTATTACCTTATTTATAATTATAGCATTTATACCATTGGCCCCTATGATGGCAAATTTCTATAAATTTTATATTGACTTTAACTTACTTAAATACATTTATATTTATAATATTATATCACGAATATCCATTATTTTATATATCAGTTATAAAATGCTATAATGTTTTTGTAAAAGTAAATAAGGAGATGAATAATATATGAAAATATTTGCTCATAGAGGTGCTAGTGGTGATTATCCTGAAAATACAATGCTTTCTTTTAAAAAAGCTATTGATTTAGGTATAAAATCTATAGAACTTGATGTTCATAAATCTAAAGATAATAATTTGGTTGTAATTCATGATGAAGATATTGAAAGAACATTCAAAGGACGTGGTTTAGTCAAAGATTATACATATGATGAGCTTAAAAGTTTCAAATGTAGAAAGTTTGAATTTGTAAATAATGATTTATGCAAAATACCTGAACTTGAAGAAGTTTTATCCCTAATTAAACAAAATAATATTTACTTAAATATTGAAGCTAAAACTGACTTAATTCACTACGATTTAGAACGAGATGTCCTTGATTTAATAGAGAAATATAATTTAGAAGATAATGTGTTAATATCCAGCTTTAATCACAAATGTATTAATATATTTAAAAATTTGAATTCAAATATTAAATACGGTGCTCTTTATCATACTAAAGATGACTTTAAAGGGTTTATTAATGTTGTTGAACATGCAAAAAACTTAGGCGTTTATAGTATAAATTTAAATCATCAATTAGTTGATAAGTATATTGTAGATTTAGCTCATAAAAGTAACTTAAAAGTTTTTGTGTATACAGTTAATGATCCTATTCTTATGAGAAGTATGATTGAATGTAAAGTTGATGGAGTGTTTTCTGATTATCCGGATTTAATGAGAGAAATTTTAAATATTTAAAATCTAAGTATCCTAAAATCCTAGTATAAAAAAATAAGCTAATCTATATTTATAGATTAGCTTATTTTTTAATTTATACAGGCTCCACTTGTATTAAAGTAATACTTTTTACCTGATATTATGTACATAGTATTTTTTGCCATAGCACCGCTATCTGTTAAATAATATTTGTGTCCATTTGAATCATTAAACCAAGTATTACTTAACATAACTCCGCCTTCGCTAAATCTATACCAATCACCGTTAACTAGTACCCATTCATTACTTGCCATTTTACCACTTGAAGTTAACCAATACCATATGTTGTTTTCTCTATACCATTTATTATTTAGCATAAATCCATCTTCATTAAATCTATACCATATATTATTTATTTTTATCCATTCATTACTTGCCATTCTTCCACCTGATGTTAGCCAATACCATATTCCTTCTTCATTTTGATACCAATTATTACTTAACATAACCCCTGACTTGGTAAATCTATAAATTCTATCATTTATTTCTTCAAATTTATTACTTGCCATTTTTCCATTTTCATCTAACCAATACCAATTTTTAGATGAATCTTGATACCAATTTTGCTTAATCATATTTCCTGATTTATAAAATCTGTACCATATATTACCTATTTTTTCCCATTTATCACTTGACATTTTGCCATCTTTCTCTAACCAATATGTACTGCCATTATCATCTTTATACCATGTATTTTTTAACATAATACCTTGTTTATTAAACATATACCAATTTTCATCAATATTTATCCACTCACTATTGGCCATCCTTCCACTTATATTAAACCAATAGTTATTTCCATCAGAATCCTCATATAGAGTATTGCTTAACATTTTTCCTCTTTTATCAAATCTGTACATTTTTCCTTCTACTTCATAAAATTCATCTAATGCACAGGCTCCATTTGATTTAAAATAATACCAATATCCCCCTAACTGTTTCCAACAATCAGCAATTTTTTCATTATTTTCATAATAGTACCATTCATCGTGTATTTGTACCCACTCTTTATCTAGTACTATATCTACAGTTTTATAATCTTTATCTAATGTTACTTTATTATTTTCTACAGTTAAACTTATTGGACCATTTTCTGTTGTATAATACACATCACTTCCATTTTTATAAAGCAATTTAGTAGTTTCGGTTACTTTATCCATACCCATAGCAACAGATTTGCTTGGTTTTAATTTTTCTACCATATTTTCACTAGTATTATTTAAAGAATGATGTGCTATTTTATATAAATCTACATCATTTGTTTCAGGATAATTATTTACTACTTTATCTCCCTCTTCTTTATTTATATCTCCTGTAAGTGCTATTTTAGAATTTCCTTTAGTTAAAGTTATCCAAGTAGATGTACCATTGAAATCTCTATTAGCTGAGGGAATCTCATCTAAATCTTTGAAGGTATTGTTAAATTGTAAAATATAATCTCCTAGCCTTATTTTATCACTTTCTTCAGGCACTATAAATTTATCTTTATCTCCTTTACTTATGCCTTGATTTTTTAGACCAATTAAAAGTTGCTGATAATAGTAGTCTGTTTTCCAGTCTGTTTCAACTATACCATCATGATCATAATCACTATCTTCAACTTCTACTAATGGAACTTTCCATTCTTCTTTATTTTTATCATAAAATGGATGATTTTCTTTATCGTCTAAATCAGTGTCTGTTTCTATACCTAAATCCATTCCTACAAATCTGTCTATCTTTATTAATTTAGATAGTTCAAAAAAAGATCCTATATGATCTGAATGTGCGTGTGACATTATGAAATAATCTACTTTATTTGTTCCTAATTTTTTTAAATAATCAGCTATTTCTGTGGCATTTTCTTCTATATCTTCTCCACAGTCTATTAAAGCAAATTTTCCATTCGATTGAATTATAGTAGCATCTCCATATCCTTTTGTATTTAAAAAATGTATTTTATCAGAAAAGATATTAAAAAATGCATCACTATAAAATGTACTAGACATTACTATTATCCCTGTAAAAACTATTCCTAAAAGTTTTTTATACATATTTTTCACCCCATTACATTATAATGTTGGCATAGTATATCATATTGGTTAGAGTTAATTGTAAATTTATACCAAGAGAAAGATGTAATTAAAATATTAACATAGTTTATATTTTCAGTAAACCTTTCTACACTTTGATGTAATTTTTAAACTATAGATTATATTTTGAAATTTATTAAATTTTATTCTTCCTAAAGTCTTTATTTTATTATTAATTCTACAATTTACATTAGGATTCCTTTTATAAAAAGTGTCTTGATATAAACTATTGTAAATTTACATATCTAATACTAGTATATTTATTTACAATAAAAAATAATCATAACTTATTTGCACACAAAAAAGCCTAAAGATTTTCATCTTTAGGCTTTTATCTATCTATAATACTTAAACTACATAGAAGCTTTAAGTATATCTTTTACTTCATCATGAGTTGCTTTTATTGGATTTGTTAATCCACAAGCATCTTTTAATGCATTTTCTGCTAATATATCAAAATCAGATTCTTTAACTCCAAGTTCTTTAAGACCTGATGGTATATTTATAGATTTAGATAATTCCATTATAGCGTCTATTGCAGCTTGAGCTCCTTGTTCATCATTTAAATTAGCTACATCAACTCCCATAAACATTGCAACATCTTTTAATCTAGCTGCACATACTTTAGAATTGAACTGTTGAACTCTTGGAAGTAATACTGCATTACATACTCCATGAGGCAAATCATAAAATCCTCCTAATTGATGAGCTATGGCATGAACATATCCAAGTGATGCATTGTTAAATGCCATACCAGCTAAGTATTCAGCATAAGCCATGTTGTCACGAGCAGTTATATCATTTCCATTATCAACTGCATTTTTTAAGTTAACTGATATTAGTTGTATTGCTTTCATAGCACAAGCATCAGTTACTGGTGTAGCTGCAGTTGATACATATGCTTCTACTGCATGTGTTAATGCATCCATTCCTGTAGCTGCAGTTAATCCTTTTGGCATTGCTGTCATTAATTCTGGATCATTTACTGCACATATTGGAGTCATATTTTTGTCAACTAAAGCCATCTTAACATGTCTGTCTTCATCTGTTATTATACAGAATATTGTCATTTCACTTGCAGTTCCTGCTGTAGTGTTTACACATATTAAAGGTAATTGAGGTAATTTAGATTTATTAACTCCTTCATAGTCTTTTATATCTCCACCATTAGTAGCTAATATAGCTATACCTTTTGCACAGTCATGCGGAGAGCCGCCTCCAAATGATATTACAAAATCACATTGAGATTCTTTTAATAGTTCTAATCCATCATGTACATTTTTTACAGTTGGGTTTGGTTTAGTTTCATTATATATAACGTATTCGATACTATTATTTTCTAATACTTTTGTCAGCTTATCTACTAACTTAATATCGCATAGTATTTTATCTGTTACTATAAGTGCTTTTTTAAATCCCCTAGCACTTATTTCTTCACCCATTTCTTTTAAACATCCTTGCCCCATTAAACTTAATTGTGGCATATAAAATCTGTAAGCCATATTGTTGTCCTCCCCTAGAGTCATTTTAATTTTATTAATAAATTAAATATTAATTTATTAATCGTTAAATATGTAATTTTAATTAAAATTTTATTTAAATTTAAATTAGATTGTATTTATATTAACAAGTTTTTAAATCTATGTCAACGTTTTCTAAAATTTTTATGTAAATATTTTCCTTATTTTTCATTTTATTTTATTTTTTAAATATTTAATTTATAAATATTAAATTAATTTATAGATAGTTTTTGTTTTTAATTTAAAACTAAAAATTAATGTAAAAAACCATGAAGATACAACTATAGCTATGTATAGTGTATAAATCTTCATGGTTTTATTATCCTATAAAAATTTTATTTATATATGTCTTGCCACTTCAAATGCATCCCATATAGCATACATTATATTTTTTACTTCATTTGCATCTCCTATAATTCTCACATTATTATGAGAGAATTTAATTTGATCATATAAAGAGTTTTCTGAATTATACCCAATAGCAACTATAGCTGAATCTGCTTTTATTACTTCTTCTTTACCTTTAGTTTCTATAACAAACCCTTCTTTAGATGCTTTCGTTACTTTTGATCCACATTTTACCTTTATATTTTTAAATTTAATTAAATCTTTTAGCATGTCATGATTTGCATGACATATAGGACCTCCTACTGCTAATATATCCTCCATCATCTCAACTATAGTTACTTCTTTACCTTGTTTTTGTAACCATAATGCTGTTTCACATCCTACTAGTCCACCACCAATTATTATTGTAGATTTTCCAGCGTCTTTTTGACCTAATAATACTTCTTCTGCTGTAAATACTTTATCAGTTCCTTCAATATTTAATATTTTAGGTCTAGATCCTGTAGCTACAATAACTGCATCCGCACTATATTGTTTTATAGTTTTTGCGTTTACATATGTACTTAAAATTACATTCACATTAAGCTTTTCAAGTTCTAGCTCATACCATTCAACTAAAGCAGTATCATCTTCTTTAAAATCTGGAGTTCCCCCTGCTATTAAGTTTCCACCTAATCTATCACTCTTTTCTATAAGTGCTACATCATGGCCTCTCAAAGCTGATACCCTTGCAGCTTCACATCCTGATACACCTCCACCTATAATAAGCACTCTTTTCTTTTCATCAGCTTTTTTTATTTCTAATTCTTTTTCTCTACAACACGCTGGGTTAACAGCACATGAAAGAGTTGCATAATTTTGTATTCTTCCCATACAACCTTCTTGGCAAGAAAGACATGGACGAACGCTTTTATAGTCACCGGCTAGTATTTTATTTGGTATTTGTGAATCTGCTAATAGGGGTCTTGCAAGGCCTATCATATCAGTTTTTCCTGATAATATGGCATTAATAGCTAGCTCTGGATTTTCCATTCTTCCTGCAGTTATTATTGGAACGTCTACTGCTTTTTTTAGTATTTCATTATATGGTAAATAAAGCCCTTTTTCTTGATACATTGGTGGATGAGACCAATACCAAGAATCATATGATCCTACATCACCATTTAACGCATCATACCCTGCTTCAACTAGTATTTTAGCCGCTTCAATTCCCTCATCTATATCTCTACCCATTTCTTTAAATTCTTCACCTGGTAATCCACCTTTGCACCAGTCTTTTATGAAACTTTTTATACTATATCTTAAAGATACTGGATAATCCTCTCCACATCTTTTCTTTATTTCTTGAACAATTTCGCACGCAAAACGTAAACGATTTTTTAAATTTCCTCCATATTCATCAGTTCTATTATTAAACATGGCTATTGCAAATTGATCTAACAAATATCCCTCATGAACAGCATGTATTTCTATTCCATCAAATCCTGATTTTTTAGCAATCTCTGCTGAATCACCAAATTTTTTTACATATTGTCTTACTTCTTTAGTAGTTAATTCTCTACAAGTTACCCCTTTTAAAAATCTATGTGGTATTTCTGATGGAGCTATGGCTACCTCTCCAACCATTGAGGGTATACTTACACGCCCAAATCCAGCTGATAATTGCAAGAATATTTTAGACCCATAAGCATGAACACGCTCAGTTATAGATTTGCCTCTTGTTGTAAAGTTTAAAGGGTTAAGAGTAGGACATGGCATAGATGGCAGTGCGCATTTTTCTATATCATTTTCAACCATAGTTACTCCAGTCATTATTAATCCTGTACCGCCTCTTGCGCGCTCTACATAAAATTCCTCTCCTCTTTCATTAAAGCTTCCATCAGCGTTGCATAATCCTGCAGGACCCATTGGCGCTAAAACAAATCTGTTTTTAATCTCTAATTTACCAATTTTAATTGGATCAAATAATATCTTATGTTTTTCATTTAACATACTTTATCCCCCTACACAATAAATATTTCAGACAAAAAAATCTTATCTAAAATTAAGTGTATTACATAAAGTAACTTTACATGCAAGTACATTGTTATGATTTTATCATAATAATTTAATAGGTATCCATAACTCAATATAGGTTTGTAATTTTGCTGGCTTATATACATCAACAACTAATATTTTACCTATAATATCTCCACATATTTCTAGTCCCTTGGAATGTGCATATTTTATAGCATCTTTAAAAATAGCATCTTGATTTAAAGTTAATTCATCACTAACTATTTTTATAGTATGTAAGCAAGACTTACTTTTAATATTTTTAACATTTAATTTAAGAGGCAAATTTAATTCATTCACTTTTTCTTTTGAAACAAGATATCCAAAATTACTACTGTTAGATTCACTATGTTTTATAACGCCTAATTGTACAGTAGGCATTTCTTTTACCCATTTATGGACTATTTTTTGTGATTCTCTATTTTTTGAAATTCATCCACATTCTTCATCATAAATCATAACTAAATCTGGGCATTTATCAAGCTCATAATTATCTAATAGCTCATCTATAAGTCGTACACTTTTCAAATTTTCTTCTATTGATTCAGCTAATTTTTTATAGTGTAGGCTTTTTTCTTCTGCCTTTTTTTTATATTCTTCCATTCTATTTTTAATAAGTAAATAACCTGTTTCATCTCCACTAAACTGCTTTATAATTCTTTTCATAGGAAATTCCATATGTCTATATTTTGTATAAGATAAAAGCCTGAAAATATCAATAACATTATAAAAACGATGTCCATTTTTTTCTTTATTAACTTTTATTAAATTTTGCTTTTCAAAATAGTGAATTGCACTTGTTGTTATACCCAATATCTCTGCTAAATCGGTAATACTATATTTCATTTTCCCCTCCTACCTAAAGCTACTTTAGGTATTTTTAATAAAAATAAAACCACAAAGATATATGTACAACTTATACACCTTCATGGTTTTATTTTCAATATTTTATTTAACATAATCTTACTATATACTACATAATATTGTCAAATACACCTATTACAATGGCTTTATTGATATTTATTTTAATAAATCATATTATAATATCTATGTATTTTACTTTCTAATTCCTCAAGACTGATGTATCTAGCTTCTCTTATTGTTTCTTTGTTCTGAACATAAACTATTATACCTGGTATGGTAAATATATTATATTGACCAGCTATTTCTCTAGAATTTTCTGTTTTAATCTCTAAACTCTTTATATTCGAATATTTTGTTAATATATCTTCTACCTTTGATTTTATAACATTACATACTCCGCAGTTTTCTCCACTGAAATATAAAAGAACCATATCATTATTATTTATTAATTCATTTATTTCTTCATAGCTATTAGTTATTTTCATCTTATAACCTCTTTTTTGATTTATTTACTTAATAAATTACTTATATATTAAAAACTAGTTCTAAAAAATCATCTTCTGTAATAATTTTTAAATTTTTCCCTTGTGATATTAATCTTTCTGCGCTTATATGTTTACTACTTTTAACTTTACCATTTAGCTTTCTAATACTTTGTGTTCCTAAAACTAAATAATCTGTATTTTTAGTTACGCTATATCCACCTATTCCACCAACATTGTTCACTTTTTTCATAGCTTCAGACCTTCTCATACTTCTAAGAGTACCTGTAAACACTATTGTTTTTTTATAAAATGGGTGACTATTTTCAAAGTCATATGTTCTTAATTTTATTTCTTCTACATCTATTTCTCTTCTATGTTTTTGTTTTTTTATACCAAATGGTTTATACGATTTATTAAAAAGTACTCCTTTTTCTATATTAAATTCTTTGAGTAAATCTTCTATTGTATCATATTTAGATTTTTTTAATATATTTAAGTATGTATTTAAACATTTATAAGCTTCTTCGCTTGAAGTATTATATACAATCTCCTCATCTAAATCATCTTCTTCATTTTGTCTTACTATATTAGATAGTTTCCAAGTACATAAGTAATCAAAATTTGGATAAATCATATTGTACTTATCGCAAGCATGTATAAGCACACTAATATCTAAACTAGCATTAGGCGATATTACTAAGGTATTTTTATCTATCATATAAGATATTGATTGCCATGCTTTATTAAATGTTTTAGCATTTTTTATTTTTTCTTCATTTATGTTATGCATTTTAATGCTATATTCATCAAACTCTTCTTCTGGATTAACGAGTATTTCTTCATTTAGTTTTATTTTATCATCTTCATAAAGAGCTAGTCCTATGCTACATATACTGGATCTATTATAATTTGCTGTTTTAAATGATATAGCTAATACTTTATTACTCACTTTTAGACTTTCCTCTCTATTATATATTTATATAAAATTATATCATAATTAAAATGAGTAAAGTCTCTTTATTTAAATAAAGAGACTTTACTCATTTAAGTTATCGTATTATATTTTTATACTAAATTAATTTCCTCAACATCATTTATAGTTATATTTTCTAAGAAATTATTTAAAGCATCTTCATGTTTTTTAATAGTTTCTTCAGATGGTTTTTGTATGTGATTATAAGTAAAATATACTAATATAGCCATTTGTGCTGTTAATCTATTTTCAGCTTCATCAAATATTACAGATTGGCTACCATTCATAACTTCTCTTGTACATTCTCTTTGATCATTAGCTGGTAGGCAGTGCATAAATAAAGCATTCTTACCTGCCATATCCATAATTTCTTGAGTAACTACATACTTAGGCATGAATGTAGTTAACCTTTCTTCTTTTTCATCTTCTTGGCCAAACCAGTAGAAACTATCTGCAACAACTATATCAGAACCTCTAACAGCCTCAACATCGTCTGTAACTATTAATTCTCCACCTGATGTTTCACAATTTTTTATAGCTATATCTTGCCACTCTTTAGGCATTTGATATTTTTTAGGTCCTATATGCTTATACTTCATGCCTAATTGAGTACATATAAACGCTAGTGATGAGCATACATTTGTTGCGTCTCCCATGAAACTTACTGTTAAATCTTCTAACTTTTTACCTTCAGGTAAATGTTCTATCATAGTAAATACATCTGCTAACATTTGAGTTGGATGTAGCCAATCACATAGTCCATTTACAACTGGAACTGTTGAATACTCTGCAAGTCCTGCCACTGTAGAGTGATTATCAACTCTAGCCATCATCATATCAACCATTCTTGATAAAACCTTTGATGTGTCTTCTAAACTTTCTTTAGCTCCTAAATGTATATCCTTTGGTGATAAAAATAGAGCATGACCTCCAAGTATAGTAGCTGCCGTTTCAAAAGATACTCTTGTTCTTGTTGATGGCTGTTCAAATATCATTGCTATTGATTTTCCTTTAAATAATTGAGGAACTGCATTGTCTTTTCTAGCTTCTTTTAAAAGTCTCATTAACTCAAATAGTTCTAATAACTCTTTTTTACTTAAGTCTTGTGTATCTAAAAAGTGTCTTAATCCTTTCTTGTTAAGATCTGTCGCACTTGATACTGGTAATTTCATAATAATTTCCCCCTTATATTTTAATAACTTTTTATATTTAAATTTTTATATTTTAATAATAAATAATTTAAGCTTTGGGTTGCTGTTGAGTTATACAATGAATGTTTCCTCCACCAAGAAGAATCTCTCTAGCATAAACGCCTACTATTTTCCTATTAGGAAAACAACTCTTAAGTGTATCTATAGCTTTTTCATCATTAGGGTCATTAAATAGAGGTAATACTACTCCACCATTTGCTATATAAAAGTTTGCATAAGATGCTGCCAAACGATCTCCTTCTTGTCGTGGTAAAGTTCCATCTATAGCATCAACACCTTCACTTTCTTCTTTTGTTATCAATATGTTTGAAGGCAGCATTAGCTTTATAACTTCAATCTTTCTACCTTTTGCATCTATTTCATTACTTAAAATTTCATAAGCTTTTTGACATATTTCATATTGTGGATCATTTTTATCATCAGTCCAAGCCAAAACAACTTTTCCTGGTGCTACATAATGTATAATGTTATCTACATGCCCATTAGTTTCATCATTGTAAATTCCTAGTGGTATCCAAATAATCTTTTCAAGATTTAAGTATTCTTTTAATACATTTTCTATTTCGTTTCTTGATAGATCCGGGTTACGGCCTTCACTTAATAAACATTCTTCAGTAACTATTAAAGTACCCTCACCATCAACGTGTATAGATCCACCTTCTAATACAAAATCGTCTAATCTATATCTATCTTTTTGCTCTATTTCACATACCTTTCTAGCTACATGATCATCTTTATCCCATGGAAAATATAATCCATCTACTAAACCTCCCCATGCATTAAATGACCAGTCAACACCTCTTACTTCATTTCCATTAGTTACAAAAGTAGGCCCACAATCACGAATCCATGAATCATTATTGGACATTTCAACTAGTCTTACATTTTCTGGTAACATGTTTCTAGCATTATCATATTGTTCATTACTTACACATACAGTAACTGATTCAAATTCACTAATAGCTTTGGCAACTTCCACAAATACCTTTTGAGCAGGTTTTGCACCAAGTCTCCAGTTATCAGTTCTCTCTGGCCATATTATCCAGCATCCATCATGTGGTTCAAATTCCCCTGGCATTCTAAATCCATCTAGTTTTGGAGTAGAGTTTAAAGTTTTCATTATATTCCATTCCCTTCTTTTTTATTATTTCTATTTTTATCTCTTATTAAAAACTCTCCTATTATAAAGAAAATAATTGAGCCTATTGTTATCGGTAATGTTTCAGATAAAGCTTCTTTTTCAAAGCTAAGTGGAATAGCTATAAAAATTATAGATATAATAATCATAACCATAGGAAGTATTGCTAAAATTTTTAATATAAAATTACTTCCACTAACTTTAAATGGTCTTTCTCTGTCTGGATCTATTTTTCTAAGTTTTAAAAATGCAGGAAATACTGGTAAGTATGCTGCTAAGAACATTACAAGATTTAAAGCAAAGAAACTCCAGAATAAATCTTGGTTAGGTAAAAACATAGCTAATAATACTACAGCTGATGCTACTGTTCCATTCATTATTGCTGCACCTGTTGGCATATCATTTTTTTTACTCTTTTTAGCAAATACCTTGGGCATATCTCCATTTAAAGCTGCATAACAAGCAACATTATTTACACCAAGTGACCAAGAAATCATATTTCCAAATAAGCTTAATAAGAATAAAACACTCATAACTGATATAAACATTCCTCCACTTTTACCAGTCAATAGCTGTAAACTATCTATCAATCCACTACTAGTACTTACTTCTGATGTCGGTATTGCAACGCCTATTCCAAATGCTGAAAATATATATATTGCTGCTATTACAATTCCCCCTACAATAATAGCTTGCGGGATTTGTTTTTTAGGATTTTCCATTTCATCTGCAAAAGTACATACAACTTCAAATCCTAAGAAGTTAAATAATATAACTGAAATAAAAGATAAACTGTTTAAATCAATTGATGGAAGCAAAGACTCTAATGTATATTCATTTGCAACTCCATGATTTATAGCTCCATATATACCAAGCCCACCTACTACTACTGCTAATAAAACTTTAATAACTGCTGCGCCATTTAATATCCAAACGCTATCACATACTGGATAAAAACTAATAGCTACTACAATCCATATAAATGCTAGTTCAATAATTAATGAAGGTACTAATCCTACTTCACATCCAAATACAATACCTAATATTTCCGGGAAAATTACTGCTAATGATGCCATCCATAAAGGAAAATTAATCCAATAATACCAAGAAGCTCTTCCTCCCCACTTTTTGCCGAATGCCTTTCTAATCCAATCGTATAAACCACCATCGCCATTATAAGTAGTCCCTAATTCAGAAGATATAAGACCATAAGGCAAAAGAAACGTTAACATTAAGAATATCCACCAAAAGTATTGGGAATTTCCTATAGCAGCTACCGGAGCTGCTGCTTCTGCAACAAATACTACACAAATTACGGATAAAATGGCATCTGTTAACTTAAACTTTTTCTTGTTTTGAATTTGGTTCATTTTTTATCCCCTCTTAAAATTATTCTTTTATATCAAGTTTGCTACCAACTAACCTGCTTACAACTCAATAATAGCGACTAAACCCATGAGTTTAGAATCTATCCTTTCTACTACTTTAGGTATTATTTATTTATATCTAAGTTTTTTTGTCTAATAATATCTAAACTTACCTTCTGTATAAGTTGTATTAAATTTATAGCTATAGTAAACTTATTATATATAGGTACTAAAAATTGGTAGAAAGGTGGTGGTACCATGGATATTACACTTTTTATTTACAATATTTTTCTAATAATTTTATATACATGTGCTATTGTGTATTCTTTTCATTTGAATGTATGTAAGAAACAACCTTTATATTTAGCTATAAACGTTATGTTTGTATTGTTTATACTTGATAATGTAATCATTTATATGACAGAGTTTTTTGATAAGTTTTCTAGCTTCTATGACCTGCAGTTTATGACTATCCCCTCTTTTAAGACATTAATTATGATGTCTATTGTAATAGTTTATTTTCTAATCCAAAAGTATACATTAAATAAAAGCTTTACAACGCTAGATTATTTAATGCTTGCACTACTTTCAATATGTGTTTTATTTATTCCTTTAGCGCTTAATGGTGCTCTTATGGTGTGGAGTTATTACCTACCTTATCAACTTATAACAATTTATTTAAGCTTAGTTGGCCTTAAGTACATAAAAAGCAATTCTAATTTATTAAATAAAAATCCGTACATGAATTTATATAAAAAAATACTTAAATATACGTTAATATTTTCCTTTCTAATTATTATTGAGGATACTATTGTTATTTTTTCATTTGATGTATACTCAGATATATTAGTTAAAATTAATAATAGAAGTGTATCAGAAGATATATTAACAATTATTTATGCTGTATACGCTATTAAGTACTGCTCTAGTAAAATTAATTCGTTATTAAAAGTAGAAAATAATGTTTCAAATGAAACTAAAAATATAGATTTTATAAGCTCTGCGTTTTACGAATTTGTACAACACTATAATTTGACTAATAGAGAACAAGATATTTTAAAATTATTATTACAAAATAAAAATAATCAAGAAATTAGCGAAAACCTATTCATATCGATTGGAACTGTTAAGACTCATATCCATAATATTTTTCAAAAGGTTGATGTGAGTAAAAGAAATATGTTAATTGATATATATAAAGAATTTGATTCAGATATCTCAAATATAACATCTGAAACATAATTTTTATAACAAAAAATCCTATATAGCTATACACATTCAGTGTATTTACTATATAGGATTTATTAAACCTAATTATTTATTATTATTGTTGAATTGTTGACTGGCTTTCTTCCTTTGCATTACTCTTTCTAGCCATTGCAGGTAAGATTAAACCTATACCCACTAATACTATAGGAGTTAAAAGATTTAAAGCTACTTTAAACATCCATTCTGAACTAAATGCAGCTACATCTGTTGGGAACATCCCCATTATACATGCAAATGCAGTAAATGCAAAGCACCATAAACCAATTATAAATCCAACTTTATCACTTTTTACAAACTTATAATCAGTCTTAAATTTGCTACTAGCTTTCTTAAGTCCCATATAAGCTAAGAATACCCATAAGTATCTCATTGGCATAACAACAGCATTTAACTTAGTTAATGTAATGAATAACTCATTTGTATTACCTATACCTAAAGCTGGAACTATTATTAATATAGAAACTAGTATAGCAGTCATTATATAACCATTTACTAATACACCATTTTTATTAGTTTTTGATAAAGATTTAGGTATAAAGTTTGAATCAGCTTCAGCTAATAATACTCTAAGAGGAGCATCTATTGAGAATACTAAAGCAGATAATTGAGCAGCTGTATTTGCTAATGCATATATTATAACAAATATACTACCTAAACCAAAATGTTCTCCTAATAATTGGAATGCATAATATGCACCGTTCATCATTAAGTCTTCTGGTATTTCATTAGCATTGAATATCATACCCATTGCTACTGAACCTAAAAGAGCACAAACTGCAACCATTCCAGCTAAAACTAACATTCCTTTAGGGAAGTTTTTAGATGGGTCTTTAGTATTATTTACATATGGAGCAATTTTTTCGCATCCTCCAACCGCAAACACTAACATTGCTAAAGTCGTTAAGTAGTTAAAATCAAATTTAGGTATAAATGAGTTCATTGTTATATTTGGCGTTGCAACTTTTCCTGTTATAGCTGGAGCTGCTAGTCCTAAAACTATAAATAATAATGACATAACAAACATTGACGTACCTGCAATGTTACCAATAACCTTTAGTGTCTTAACACCCTTTGTTGATACATATAAAAATACTAGGAATATTACTAACACAATTGACTGTAAAATAATTGGATTCAATTCTTTTATAGTTGTAGCCCATGCTCCTGATGGATTAACCGCCCAAGAAAGAGCTACCATTAAACCTAGTGGTTTTTGAGCTAAATAAGGAATATGTACAACCCAATATGTCCACCCTGCCATAAATGCAAGCATAGGTGTTGTAGTTGATCTTATCCAAGCTGATACACCACCTTGAGAATCCTTAAATGCAGAACCCAACTCCCCTACCATCAGTGTATATGGTACAAAATATAGTCCTATCATAAGTACCCATGAAAATACTACTGTAAGACCTTGTGTTGCGAAGTTTAGTACTACATTACCAAACCCCCATACCATGACAAACCCCATAAGGGCTATATTTCGCCATGTTAAATTTCTGTTTTGATCTGACATGCTATTCCCTCCAAAAATTTGATTAAGTTGCTGTTGTGCTATTAAATTTAAAAATGTTCATTTTCAATATAATTATAATCATGCTTTACTATTAAGACAATGTTTTAAGTTCGTCATATTTCTATCTTTTTTTACTTTTTATTTCAAATTATATCATTGCCATCTTAACTTTATTATCAAAATGATACAAAATATACATAAATATTTTTTCTATATAGAAAAATTACTTTACCCGTACTAAATTATTTATATATATTTTTATGATTTATTGCATATTACATAACAAAAATTAACCATATCAATAAATTATTTTTAAAAAATAAACTTTATGTTTTTTTATAATTTGAATATATTATTTTATTTTTTATTTTACTTCTATTTTAAATTTTTGTTAAATTTTATTAATTTATTTTAGTTGCGCGCGCAACAACTATAAGTTATAATAATTTATATCGTAAGGAGGTAGTAACATGAAAAAATTTCAGCCAATTGGAGACTTGATATTCTTTATATCTAAAGAGCTAAAAACAAGAATGGATGAAGGATTAAAGGATAGAAAATTAGGTCAAGGCCAAACCTCAACTATAATGGCAATACTCAAATTAAAAGATACTAAAGATTTAGGTCAAGATGCATTATCTAGAGAAATGGGAATAAATAAAGCAAATACAAGTAGAAATTTAGCCAAGCTAAATCAAAATGGATTTATAAATATAACACCTGATTTAAACGATCAAAGAAAAAAACAAATAGAGCTAACACCTAAAGCATTTGAGGAAATTAATAGTATTTCAAAAGTACTTCAAAATATTCATTCTGATATGATCGAAGGATTAAGTGACGAAGAACTTACATGTACTATGAATACCTTAATTAAAATGCGAGATAATTTATGCAAGAAATAATATATGATTGGAGTTAATTAATATGAAAATAAAAATGATACATTTTTCTGGAACAGGAAATACAAAATATATAGCAACTTACTTAGGTGATAAATTAAAAGCAAATAATCATAATGTCAGTATATCTAGTATAGAAGAAAACCCAACAATAGAAAAAGATATCGATCTTTTAGTTATAGGTGGACCAATATATGTAGGAAATGTACCTGAAAAACTTTTAAATTGGGTAAATAAAAATATTCCTAACTCTAATGCAAATTGCATAGTTTATACAACTTCTGTCGTAGCAGGTAACGCATATGGAGTTGATTCACTAGCTAAAAAGCTAGCTAAGAAAGGATATAATATATTAGCTAAAGAAGTTTGTTTAATGCCTGGTAACCTTTATTTTGGTAAATACCATCAATTTAGTAGAGATGAAATTAATGAAATTCTAAAAAACATTAATAAACAACTTGATGAATTAGCTATTAAAATACACTTAAATAACTTTGAAAACACTGAATTTGAAAATAAAGGCGTTTTAGTAAAAGATTTTCTAGCTGATACATTCTCTGTTATGGCTAAATTTATGGGTAAGAATTTTTCAGCTGATGACACTTGTGTAAAATGCGGTTTATGCATCAAAAGCTGTCCTCAAGGAAATATACATTATGACAAGAATAACAACATTAAATTTTCTAATAAATGCATGATGTGTACTAGATGTATACATATTTGTCCTAAAAATGCTATAAATTATAAAGGTGTAAAATACGATCAATACTCTCTTTTTGAATAATAAATTATAAATAAAGATGTGTTCAAATTTATGTAAAAATAAATTTGAACACATCTTTATTCTTTATACTTTTCAAATTATTTAAATATAAATCTATCAATTAAAATGAGAATTTACTATACTATAAATATACTATATTATAATAAAAAGAATATAAAGAAAGGTATTAAGTATATGAGTTTATTAAAAAAAGCTATGGCAAATGTTTTAGGAGTTGGGGGTGCTAAGGTAAATGCTGTTTTATCTAATACAAGTACTACTCCTGGTGGAAATGTAGAAGGATATATTAATATATGTGCAGGTCAAGTAACTCAGCAAATAAAAGCTGTATCTATTGACGTAAAAACAAGGTACAAAAAAGAATGTGATGATAAAGAATTTAATGTAGATTGTACTATTCAGAAATTTAATATTAATGTAAATAAAGAATTTCAGCCTGGTGAAGAAATTAAAATTCCATTTAGCTTTAACTTAGATTTAAACTGCCCTATTACTAAAGGTCATTCTAATATATGGCTATCTACTAGATTAGATATTGAAAATGCAGTTGATAATTTAGATGGTGATAAATTAATGGTCTTACCTAATACAAGTATAACAAATGTTCTTGAAGCCGTCGATAGACTAGGTTTCAGAATTAGAGAAGTTGAAAATGTTTATGATAAATATGGATTTAGCAATCACAAGTTTGTACAGGAATTTGAATATTACCCAAGTCAAAACTTTAGATCTAAACTTGATGAATTAGAAGTTGTGCTTGTATATGATTCAAATGGAATGAATGTATTTTTACAAATTGACAGAAGAGCTAGAAACTTAGGAAGTAGCATATTAGAAAAGTTAAGCTTAGACGAATCTAATGTGAAAATTCACTTTACTCATAATGAGTTACATAATGTAGATTGTATTTACAATGAAATTTTAAATACTTTAAGAAAATATTCTTAATATAATACTCCCCCTACCTAAAATTTTTATAGGTAGGGGGGGAGTTTACTTTTTATTTTATATAAAGCCTATTTAATATCACCTTTAATGCAGTTAATTCAGCTTTGTCTTTGCATCTTTTGCAAGACGTTCCCATCTTAGTTTCTTTTATCATTTCTTCAACACTATTACATCCATTTTCTTTTGCTTTTATTAAATCTTTAACTGTTACGTTAAAGCATCCACATACTCTTTCATTAACATCCATAAGATACCTCCAAAATTAAGATATATATTATTTATACCCAAAAGGTTCTTATATACACTTTTATATTTAATTGCCTTGAATTTATTTTATAAGTTTATTTCTAATCTTGATTAAAAAAATTAATTGTCGATTGCATTAATACTAAGGCACCTTTAACTAATCCAGATTCATCTATTTTCATTTTAGGGTGATGTGCTGGATAGTATCCTTCTTCCTTTAAGTTTCCTACTACTACTCCATAATATGCACCTGGTACTTTTTCTAATAGATAAGACGCATCTTCAGATCCCATAACGCCTCTTGGCATATTAATTACTGAACTATCACCTAAAACTTCTTTAGCCGAATCTTTAACTATAGAAGTCATGTTAGGTGAGTTAACTAATGCTGGATAACCATATTTATAATTATATTCATAACTACCTTTGAATCCTTCTACTGTATTTTTAACAATTTCTTCAATTCGTTTATTTACATAATCTCTTGATTTATTCTCTAAGCATCTAACAGATGCTTTTATTTCAACATAATTTGGTATTATGTTATAAGCTGGTCTATCTGGTTGCTCACTTTTAACATTTACAATACTTATGCAAGTAGAATCTAGAGCACTAAACTCTCTAGATAGCATAATATAAATATTATTTATAACTTGGGTTGCCATTATAATTGGATCTATACAACTTTCTGGTGTAGATGCATGACCGCCTTTACCTTTAACTTTTATATCAACCCTATCAGAAGAAGCCATAACTTGATTATCTTTTATTACAACCATACCTGTTTTTAAACCAGGCAATAATGCTACATGTTGAGCAAAAATAGCATCTACTTTTGGATTTTCTAAAACGCCTTCATCTATCATAACTTTTGCTCCACCATCATATTCTTCTCCTGGCTGGAATATAATCTTTACCTTTCCATTTAAACTATTTTCATTTTGTTTTAATACCTTTGCTACACCTAATAACATAGCCCCATGAGCATCATGCCCACATGCATGCATGGCTTTATTTTTAGAAATGAAATCAAAATCATTTTGCTCTTCTATTGGTAATGCATCTATATCTGCTCTAAGCGCCAAAACCTTCCCTTCTTTTTTTCCTATAACTGCACTAATTCCAGAACAATTTTCATATAGCTTATACTCTATACCCATTTTTTCTAGTTCTGATTTTATATATGATTCTGTTTGTGGTAAATTTAGACCAACCTCTGCTCTTTTATGAAGTTCTCTTCTCCAATTTATAATTTCATTTTCTATATCTTTAAGTTCTTTTATTAAGTCCATTTTTTGCCTCCATTTTTTTTAGATTAATGTTATTATAATAATATTAATATTATTTTTATAATCTTAATTTTCTATAAGGTGTTATAAGTTTTTTTTATAACCCTTGTAAATATAGAAGTATATTTATAGTATTTTCAAATACTATAGATGTATTACAATTAAAATTTAGGAGTTAATATGAAGTTAGAACAAATAAATCATGTGTTAGAAGTTGTTAGACTAGGATCAATAAATAAAGCTTCAAAATCATTATTAATGAGTCAGCCAAATTTAAGTTTTTCTATAAAATCATTAGAAAACGAGTTAGGATTTAAAATTTTTAATAGAACAAAAAAAGGAATTGAACTAACTAGTAAAGGGTCTTTATTTTTAGAACATGCAAATTCCATAAAAAACTCTTTCGATTCTATAAGTGTTCTTTCTGATAATAAAAGTAATTCTACTAACAATGTAGTAGATTTATCTATATCAGCTCAGTATATATCAACTGCATTTTATAGCATTATTGATTTTTGTAAAATAAACTTAAACTCAAATATGAATGTTAAAATTAATCAAGCAAATATATCTCAAATAATTAATGATGTATCCTCTGGTTTTGTTGATTTAGGGCTTATATGTATTGATAAATCTCAAAAAAGTTCAATTAATCATATTTTAAGTTTAAATAAACTAGAATTTACTCCTTTATCTACAACAAAGCTCTATGCATATATGTTGGATAATCATCCTTTAGCTACTAAAGATTGTGTTGGTATTACTGATCTTATTAATTATCCTCTAGTAGCTTTAAACTTTACATCTAAAGATTTTTTATATTCTTCTCTGTTGCTTAATATAGGGTTAGATAAATTTAATCAAAAGATCGAAGTAACCGATTATAATTCTTTAATGTTTGGTTTAAATGAATTAAATGGAGTTACTTTTACAATGAAGTTTCCTAATTTAAATCCTATGCCAAATATTAATAATTTTACTGGTGTATTTAAAGAACTAAGAATAGAAAATGAAATTTTATTTGAATTTGGGTATATAAAAATACCTAATAATATTTTGTCACCATCAGCAATTGAGTTTTTGAATATATTAGATTCTAATATTAAATTCACAGTATAAATTTCATGTTTTTATAAATATAAAATTTATAGCTAAAAAAAGAGTTAAATTATGATTTTAAACTTATCATAATTTGACTCTTTTATTTTATAACTATATATGCTAAATATTGATTCCATAATCCATAAGATCTAAAACCGAATTTGACATTAAGTATATATATGTCTCAAACATTTCACTTGCACATACTTTATCGTGTTCTAATAGCCATAATTCAATCGCTGATACCAATCCCAATGAATAATAAGCAACTATATTTTCTTCTGTCAGAAAACTTACATCACTTGATATATTTAGCCCGTGCTTTTTAATCATTTTATAAAACATTGTTCCTATTGCTTTTGATAAAATTCCTCTAAAAGAATTTTGCCCCGTTATCTCAAAAGCTTTTTTTATAAATGCTTTATCTTTTTCCAAACGTACAAATATCATTTTTATAGCTTCTAATTCCATATCAATGTCTAACAATTCATAGGCACTACTCATTATTTCATCTTCAACACAATATTCTAATAACTCATACTTATCTTTAAAATAATTGTAAAAAGTAGACCTAATAACTCCGGCGCCATCTGCAATCATTTGAATTGTAATTTTTTTGAAAGGATATTTCAGCATAAGTTCTTTAAAACTTTGAAGTAAAAGATATTTAGTCAATTCCCTTTTTTGATCCATGTATATCCCTACTTTCTTATCATTTTTATAATATAACTATATGATAAGTTTTATAGCAAATATACATCTAAGTAACTTTAGTAATACTTATTATCTTGTCTAAAATAACATATATACCACCTATTAAAAATGGAAATATAAAACTTGAAAATCTATATATTAACATAGCTGATACTACATTTACTGAATTTGTAACAATTGAAAAAAGTAACACATAAACAAATTCTATTGATGCAATTCCAGCAGGAGTTGGTATAACACCTGCAAGTATAGTAACTAATGAAGTTATAGTAATAGCTTGATGTACATTAATTGCTACATTCATTTCTCTTAAAGCTATATATGAAATGTAATAAAGAATTAAATATTTAATCAAATTCATAGATATTTGAAATAATATAACTTTCTTATTTCTTAGTATAATCATAGAAGAATTTCTTATATTAGATATTTCACTTTGTATATATTTAATTTGTTGTTTATATTTATTTCTTTTAATTAACTTATTTAATAAATTTATAAGTAGCTTGTGAAATTTTTTAGATATACATAAAAATATTAAACTAACTACAATTAAAATAGTTATAACATATACAATACTTATAAACGTTATATAGTTAAAATATTTTTCATATATAAATTCATGATTAAAAAAAATACATATTGTAGCAAATAATAATACTGAAAGTTTATTTAATACATAATTTAAAGTTGATACATCTATACCTTGAGATGGACATATATTATTTTTTTGTAAATAATATATTGAAAAAACATAAGACCCACTTCCCATAGTCACAGTTTTATAAAAGCTAGTGTAAAAATAGCATAGAATTCCATTAATTATTTTGAATTTTGAATTAAACTGCTTTGCTAATATACTTAAATTAAATCCTTCAATAATACTATACATAATAGATAAAATTAAAACACTTATAAAACCATAAAAACTTATATCTTTTATTTGATTAAAAATTGAAGAAAGTGAGTCTTTAAATATACTACAGACTATTAATATAATTAATAGTAAAAATATCAATTTCAATATATTCTTTTTTTTCACTTATAATCGCCCTTAATTATCAGATTTATTTTTTACTTTCATCCCATAGTCGATTTGCTGTTTCTTCCCAACTATTTGCATAAGGTATACATTTATCACATAAATGGTTTACACACTCTGGAGATATTATATCTGTTGATTTTGCTCCAGTTGTTTCTATCATTTTTCTCAAGTGTTCTGGATTTTCTAACATTGGACAAGGTCTTAAATGATTTTCATTAAATGGTTGGTTTTCTCTATAGGACATAAATAAAGGTTGTTTTAAAGCTTCTAACAAGCTTACTTCTTTAATATTAGCACTAGAATAATGAACAAACACACATGGCTCCACATCACCATTTGCACTTATATGCAAGTAGTTTTTACCTCCTGCTATACATCCACCTACATACTCTCCATCATTTTGAAAATCTAGCGCGAATATTGGTTTTCCACCATCTAAACTACGTATTTCTCTAACTCTATGATACATATACTCTCTTTGTTCTGGCGTTGGAAGTAATTCAAGTACAGCATCATTTCCTACAGGCATGTAATGGAAATACCATATTAGCCTAACACCTTTATCTATAAGCATATCTAAAAAATCATCACTAGTTACACTATAGACATTTTGACTATTGTAACAAATTGATGCTCCATATAGTATTTTGTGTTTCCTTAAAGTATCCATTGCATTTAAAACCTTTTGATAAGTGCCTTCTCCCCTTCTGTCATCATTTGCCTTTTCATCTCCATCAATACTAATAGATAAAGTAAAGTTTCCTACTCTTTTTATTTCCTCACATAATTCATCATCTACTAATGTTCCATTTGTATATGCATGGAATTCACAGTCTTTATGTTTTTCACAAAGTTTTATTAAATCGTCTTTTCTAACTAAAGGCTCTCCTCCTGTATATAAGTAAAAATACACACCTAATTCCTTACCTTCAATAATTATTTTATCTAGTTCTTCAAAACTTAAATTTAATTTATTTCCATACTCAGCAGCCCAACATCCCTTACATTTTAAGTTACAAGCGGTAGTCGGATCTATTAATATAAGCCAAGGAATATTGCAATTGTGTAATTCTCTCATCTTTCTAATTTTTTTAGTACCATAAAAGCCTGCTTCATATCCTAAATTTAGTGCAGCAGTTTTAACTATATTAGGATCTATATCGTCTAGTGCTTTATTTAAATACTTAATCCATTTGCAATCTGGATCTTTAATCATTTCTCTAGCCCCGTCGTAATACATTTTGTCAAAGTTTTTCCCCATGAAAGCTTCTGCTAAATCAACCATTTTTAAAAGACTTTTCTCTCTATCCTTGTCTATATACTTTAATGTAGTATTTATTAAAGTTGAAAATGCACTTCTTCCTGCTTCATGTGTAAAACTCAATCAAATCATCCCCCTATATAAAATCTATTTTATTACTTATATAATCATACTATGGTAATATAATCTTTGAGGCACATACAAATTATTAGATTTGTCTAAAAAAAAATACAAAATATCAAATTTGTATTATAGAATATACAGATTTAATATTTTGTATTTTTAATTTAAAATTTTACTATTTAAATTGATTGTATATATCTTGGACAAACTTCTCAAAATTTTCTCTTTGAGTATGTTTATTACCTTCATAAATTTCTAGGGAAGATACTAAATTATTTAATTTATTACTATCTAAATTTTTCATTTTGTAGTATTTACCATTATCATATAAATATTCTAAAGTTTCACCTATCTCTAAAAGAGAATCATAATGCTTAGTATTAGAAAAACCAGGCTTTTTAGATTTATCGTCTAATTCTCCAAAAAACACTGATTTACAAAGCCAACCTTTGATTGCAGTACCATCTAATGTAGTATTAGATAAAACGTAGTTTATATAATCTGTAAACTCATCAAACTCTCCTTCTTTTAACTTTATACCTACAATAGGATACCAAAGGCCCTTAACCTTACCATCATTAGTTCCTGATGATCTATAATAAGCTAAGGTTACAGTCTCTATACCATAATTAAATTTCATTTCAACATCTATTAAACCTATTGCTCTAAAAGGTCTTTTAGAATATTGATTTACTCTAAAACTACCTTTATTAATTTTTAGTATTTGATTTATATTTGCCACGATACACATCTCCAGTTAAAATTTAATTAAATTTCAAAAATAAAACATATAGCCTTAACTTTATATTATAGCTATATGCTTTATTTTTAATTTATAACATATTTAAAATTTTTCTTTATCTCATCTATACTTTTATAACACCCTTCAATACCCATTAATTTTTTTAGAAATAAACACTCTTTTTCATTTAAATCAAGCTCTTCAAACCAAGGCCTTTCATCTAAATCACTTTCTTTATAGTATGATGAATAATATAAATGTATTAAAAAATCTGCAATGTACCAATAATCTATTTCTTTTACATATTTTTTATCATCTATATACCTTGCTAGTCCAAAATCAATTAATTTTAATTTATTATTTCTATCTAAGATTATATTTGGAGTCCTTAAATCCCTATGAATTATACTGTTTTTTTGAAGCAGTTCAACTATATCTATTAATTGAACAGCTATATCATATATTTCTTCTTTGCTAAATTCATGCTCATCTTCATATAATATATCTTCAAAATCTTTTCCTTCTATATAATCTAATACATATATTAGATTGTCTTCATAATTAAACTTTTCAATAAATTTAGGAAATCTATTATCATCTAAATTTTTTAGTATTTCTTCTTCATAGAATAGTTTTTTTCTTGTAACTTCTAGCATTTCATTTTTTAATTGTTTTAAGATATATTTGTTTAAATCTATATCTTGAGCTAAATATGCTATTCCATATTTTCCTTCACCTATTATTTTTAGTATATTATATTGATTAATATTGTCGGTAGGATTATAACGCTTGTCTATGACTTCACCTCCAGTTATGCACTATATGGTTTGCTATTTGATACATTTGACTTAGATCCACTTTTTGATGCACTTGACTTAGAGCCGCTTTTTGATGCTTTTGATTTTCCTAATCTTTTATAGTGGCTAGATCCTTGATATGATTGGTCTTTTAAAGTTTCCATAGACTTCACCTCTTATATAATTTTAATATCTTATTAGATTATATGAAGTGTTGTTATTGTATGTTACATTTTAATTTATATTGTATGTTTTTGCTCTTATTATTTAAAACTATAATTTATGTTATTTTTAGAATATTATTCCTAATTGTGGAAATATTAATAGTATAAATGTACAAAGGAGGAATTTAAATGGATTTAATTTATAATATTTGTCTTACTTTGGTTTTAATAGGAGCTATCAACTGGGGATTAGTAGGATTATTTAAATTTGATTTAGTTGCTGCGCTATTAGCAGGTGGAGGTAAATTCGGAAATATAAGCACTCTTAGTCAAATAGTTTATGGTTTAGTAGGGTTATCAGCATTATATGTAGGTACTCAGTTTGTATTATCAGTGTTCTAATATAGTAAAGAAGGTATCTAGTACTAGATACCTTCTTTCTTTATTATTAAAAAATATTAATCTTCATCTATTATAATTGGCTTAAGTTCTCTTTTGTGTAATAAATCATAAAGTATAGGTATTACAAATAAAGTTAGTATTGTTGAGTATAAAAGTCCTCCAATTGTTACAATTGCAAGTCCTTGACTCATTTCTGATCCCATACCAACTCCCATTGCCATAGTAGACATTGCAAGTATTGTTGTTGTTGCGGTCATAAGTATTGGCCTAATGCGGTCCCGACCAGTTTTAATTATAGCATCTTTTTTATTTTTACCTTCTAATCTTAATTGATTTATATAATCAACAAAAACTATACCGTTATTTACAACTACTCCAGAAAGTACTAAAAAACCTAACATTGATATTACACTTATTTCATTTCCTGTTATTAAAAGTGCTAATAATCCTCCAGTAAATGCTAGTGGTATAGTAAACATTACTATAAATGGAGATAATAATGAACTAAACTGTGCAACCATTATTAAATAAACAAAAGCTATCGCCATAGCACCCATTAAAATCATATCTTTTAAAGATTTGTTTATAGTTTCATTTTCACCTTTCATTTCTACACTATATCCATTAGGCACTTTATAATCTTTTAATTTATTTTCAGCATCTCTACTTACTAATCCTATGTTATATCCTTTATCTATACCTGCACTTACTGTCATATATCTTGATTGATTCTCACGTTTTATAGCGTTTAAACTTTTTGCTTCCTGTATTTTAGCAATATCTGATAATTTTATTTCTACCTCTTTATTTCTTTTACTAGCTTTTATCTTTTGATTAAGTATTGTGTCTCTTGATATATCATTATAGTTTGCAATAATCACTGGATATTCTTTATTTTCTATTGATACATTTGTTGATGTTTTTTCAGTTTCTAGATCTTTAGATACACTTTGGTAAACTTGAGCTACAGTTAAACCATACTCCATAGCTTTATTTTTATCTACTATTATACGAATTTCTGTATCTGCGTCTTTAAGTCCATTTGATATATCTTTTATTCCTTTTACATCCTTTAAAATATTAGCTATGTCATTTGATATTTTTTGTAGCATATCAAATTCATTCCCTTTTACTTGTATCGATATACCCGATCCACCTAATGCACTCATATCCATATTAGAGGCTGAAACATCTATTTTACAATTCATATCTTTTGTTTTATTGTAAATTGCCTGTTCTACTTGAGTGTTTGAAAGTTTTTTGTTTTCTTTTAATATTATATAAAAAGACATGTCACCACTTTTTGTAGGTCCCATTTGGTTTCCTTCTAATGCTCCTACTGTTTCTACATCTTCTATAGTTAAAATTCTATCTATAAATTCATTACTTGTTTTGATAGTTTCGCTTCTTTTAGATTCTTTTGGCATAGTCATTGTGGCACTCATCTGAGTTGAATCCATAGTGGGCATAAAGCTTGTTCCCATATTAATTGCACTATATCCACTAAAAATTAATAATCCTATTACAAATAACAATACTACCCATTTATGAGTTAATGATTTTTTAAGCATAATTTCATATAAATCAACAAACTTATCAAACCACTTGTGTTCTTTGTTTCCTATATTGTTAATTAATCTTGATGACATAGCAGGTACTAATGTAATTGCTACAAGTAAACTTGCTACTAATGAATATGCTATTGTAAGTCCCATATCTACAAATAATTGTTTTGTCATACCATGTGTAAATACTATTGGTAAGAAAACACATATTGTAGTTAATGTAGATGCACTTATAGCTGCTGCAACTTGATTTGTTCCATATATAGCAGCTTTTACGCTACTCATACCTTCATTTTTTAATCTATATATATTTTCAATAACAACTATACTATTATCCACTAACATTCCTACCCCTAATGCTAAGCCTGATAAAGATATTATATTTAATGTTACACCACTAAAATACATTAAAACAAGTGAAAACAATAAACTTATAGGTATGCTAAACGCTACTATAACTGTTGTTCTAAAACTCTTTAAGAATATCATAAGCACAATTATAGCAAGTATTCCACCATATACTAGATTACTTAAAACACTATCTATAACCATATTTATATATACACCTTGGTCCATAAGTGTTGTTATATGTACATTTTTATTACCTTTTGACATATCTTTTATGGCTTCATTTATAGACTTGCTAACATCTGTTGTTGAGTAGTTACTTGCCTTTTGAAACGTTAATATTACACCTTCATTTCCATTTATATTTGTATATGTTTCATTAGAATTATCACTAAATTCTACTTTTGCTACATCTTTTAATCTTATCGTTCCTACGCCTTCTACTCCTGTATCAAATAAAAGTAAATTTTCTATTTCTTCTTTGCTATTAAATTTTTCGCCTACCTTGATAGAGTACTGAGTTTCTCCGTTTTTAATATGACCTGCTGGCATAGAAAAATTTTCAGCCATTAAAATATTTCCTATCATTTCAGGGGTTATTTTATTTGCTATATCTGCACTTTTGTATGCACTATCTTTAGCAGCTTTAAGTTGATCATTAGCCTCTTTTAACTGTTGCTCTCTATTTTCTATCTCCCTTTGAGCCTCTTCTATCTGTTTCTTTTTTAATCCTGTTTGAGATTTTAATAATTCTTTATATTTTTTAATTTCATCATTAGCATTTATTAAATTTTTCTCTTGCTCTTTAAATTTTAATTCTAAATTTGCTATAACTTTATTATTTATGCTATTTATTTTCTCTTTATCTAATGTCACTTTTAATTTATTCTCTATTAACCCCTGGGATACTACTGAGCCTACGCCTTCTACACGCTCAAATCTAGGTATTATAGAATCCTTTACATATTCAGTAACTTGGTTTATATCCATACCTTCTATGTCTATACTTAGCATCATCACAGGCATCATATCAGGATTTAATCTCATAATCATTGGTGTAGCTACTTCATCTTCAAGATTACCTTTTACCATATCAATTTTTCCACTTATATCAATCATGGCTGAGTCCATATTTACATCTTGGTTAAATTCAAGTATTATTGAACTTACATTTTCAGATGATGTTGAACTAATATTTTTCAAACCACTTGTTGTTGATAAAGACTGTTCTAATGGCCTTGTTACAAAACCTTCCACTTTTTCTGGGCTTGCACCCGGATACGGTGTATTTACTACTACATAGGGTAAATCCATACTTGGTAATAAGTCCGTTGTCATATTCATAAATGAAACTGCCCCTAGTATTAATACGATAATTACCGATACTGCTACTGTATATACTCTTTTTACACTAAATTTTGGTATCATAATTATGCCCCTTTCTTATCCTCAAACTCTACCCGTTATAGGCTTTTCGTATTAATACTTTTCCCACTTATTATGGATAAAATCCTTGTATACAAAAAAATGCTATACTGTAAGATATTATTATTTTACAGTATAGCATTTTTTTTATTTATATTAGTAAATCTAAATTTTATCAATAAACATGAATTTCTTAAACTTTTTCTTTAGATTCTATATTACTAGTCTCACTCAAATTTTTCCAATACCTTTTAGGCATCATTCTACTTTGAAGCTTTTTATTTTCACGTTCAGGGATATTAACACTATTAAAATACTCACTCCACAATTCCTCATAAAAATTATCATCTATACTTTCTAGCATTTTTTTAAATTTATCATCTACATTTGTAATGTAATAACTAGACTTATTATAAATCAAAGCTAAATCTCTATTTTCATCATATATAATGAAGTTTTCATTAGACAATCTCTTTGAAAAATGTTTAGCAATAAGTTCTAATACGTTATGTGTAGGATTAATTTTGCTTATAAGTATATTATTGAACGATTTAAATCTTACAAATCCCATCATACGATGCCTTTCAAGAGATACCTTTTTTGCACAATTATCTATGTATATAACTGTATCATTATTTTTATGAAGATCTATTTCACATCCTACTTTAAATCCCATTACAACATATCTATAAATATAACTATAACAATCATACATATCAGATAAATAAGCTAAATATATTTTATTCAATGCATTTTTAGATATTTTGGTTTCTATAGCTTTATATACTTTTTCATATTTTTCTAAATCCGTATCTATATGTTTGGCATCATCTAATAGATTGTATTTATACTGCTGTTTACTATATATATAATCAGCATGAGGTTTAGAGTAATAAGAGTCATATATTGAAGTTAATAATCCTTCAAAGCTTCCATCAAATAAATAAACTATCAAGTAATCACCTCTTAAAGATCTCCCATAATTGAACTAAACTTATCATCTAATAAATTAGTAGGATCTAATATTTGTACTGGATTTAATATCTTATCAAAAAAACTTAATTGAGAAGAGTCGTTATCTATTATATTTAAATCAATATCCGGTGTTAATCTATTTTTTATAAACATCTCATCAAATTTAGTATCACCATAATAAATTCCATTGCATGTTATAAAATACTGTGCTCTTTTTAAAGTAACTCTGAGTTTTTTTAAATCTTCAAACCTTAAATTAGAAACTCTTCTAGTTGCAATAATCTTTTGGGCTGATTTCATACCTATTCCTGGCACTCTAAGTAGCATTTCATATGGAGCTTTATTTATTTCAATAGGAAATAAATTAATATTTTTAAGAGCCCAATCAGTTTTGGGGTCAAAATTTATATCAAAGTTAGGGTTGTCTTCATTTAGAAGTTCCTCAGCTTTAAATCCATAAAGTCTAAGTAGCCAGTCAGCTTGATACAATCTATGTTCTCTTATTGTAGGTGGATTTTTTATATCAGGTAAATTTTTATGATTAGTAGTATTTACAAAAGCAGAATAATAAACTCTTTTTAACTTATATTTATCATATAAGCTACTAGTTAAATTAAGTATTTTGTAATCACTTTCATCCGTCGCACCTACTATAAGCTGAGTCGATTGACCACCTGGTACAAATAAACTTGAATTTTTAAACTTTTTTCTCTCTTCCTTATTTTGAATAATATTGTTTCTTATATTTTTCATAGGCAAAAGTATCTTATCTTTGTTTTTATCAGGCGCTAATAATTTTAAACTACTTTCAGATGGAAGTTCTATATTAACACTCATTCTATCAACCAACATTCCACATCTTTGAATTAAATCTTCGCAAGCACCAGGTATTGCTTTTAGATGTATATATCCATTAAAATTGTGCTTGTTCCTAAGCTTATATACCACTTCATAAAGTTTTTCCATAGTATAATTTTCATTTTTTATAATAGCAGAACTTAAAAACAATCCTTCTATATAATTTCGTTTATAAAAATTTATTACTAAATTACATATCTCATCTGGCGTAAATAATGCTCTTTCTGAGTCAGTTGATTTTTTATTTATACAGTAACTACAATCATATATACAATAGTTCGTCATAAGTATTTTTAAAAGTGATACACACCTACCATCTTGAGTGAAGGTGTGGCATATACCACTTGATGATGCATTTCCAATTCCATTTTTAGTGTTTTTTCTTTTGCTACCACTAGATGAACATGATACATCGTATTTTGCTGCATCTGATAGTATTCTTAGTTTATCTTTTATCTCCATAGTATCACCACCATAAATGATATTTTATAGTTTTTATGAATTGGGGTCAACTGTAATTAATGTAAGTATTTCAATCATATTATTTTAATGCTTTATATATTTTTTATAAATTCATCATATTCTCTTCTTTTACAATCAATTATCTCTTTTAAATCTTTACTATCTCTTTTTAACTTGCTCAAAATATTTTCAATCTTCACTTCTAAAACACATATATTGTCATAAGAATCAGTTATGTGTTTATCTACTGATAAGTCAGTAAATATATTATCAAAGAAAATATCAAAAGTCTTTGTTGAGCTAGAAAAACTAATCCCGCTAATATTTACATCTTTTAATTCCTTATTAAAAGACTTTATTAAATTTGAAATTTTAGATAAATGCCATTGCACATCATCAATTTTACTGTGTTTTGCCATAGAACTTAGTAAATCTCCACCAAATATATCGAAAGTGCTCCACGCCTTTGCTGATGATAATAACTTTTTAGCAGATCTTACTTCATCTAATAATTCATTTCCAACATAAATTGATTCATCAACCTCTTTCATCTCTTTTAAATACATATCAATATTTTTTTCAATGTATATAATTTTGTTTTTTGTACTTTCATCACCATAAACATTTATTAACTCAATTTTTTTCTTTAATAAATTATCATATATATTCTCACATTTTGATAAACCGCTTAATCTATTTGTTATATCATTAATATTAGATTTTATTAAATTTACATTAGATTGGCACTTGTCATATTGAAGCTTTGCCATTAAATATTCTTTTTCTTCTTTTTCTATTTTATCTGCTTTGCTTCCCATTGCCGTAGATATTAGATTTGATAATGATAGCTTTTTTAAATTATCTACGTCCTTTTTTTCTTTTTTAAGATTATTTTCTAAATTAGTTAGCTCTCCTTCAGCCTTTTGAAGTTCTATTTTTAGGTCATTTAATTTATTTTGTAATACGTATTTTTTAGCTACTTCATTTTTTGCATTGGTTATTTGTATATTTATTTGTTCTAACATATTTTCCCCTACTCACTCCTATTTTTTATTAATAAAGTTTTACCTTATATAATTGTTAGTTATATTTTAGCATGATATGTAATTATATTCCAATTACAGAGTTGATTAATTAATCTTTAAAATAAAATGGAATAACTTTAAGTTACTCCATTCACTATTAATTAATATTTACCCTATTCCTTTGTATTGTTTTTTAGGCTTTTTATTTATTAAAACTGTAATTGCCTTCTTAGGACAAGCATTTACACATCTATAGCATATAATACAATTATTATTTTGAATAATTCCCTCATCACTTGGTGTAAGATTTTTCATAGGACATATCTTAACACACAGGTTGCAATTTATACAATCATCATCAATCTTTACTGAACTCCTGTTTTTTTCTTCAATCTGTGGCCAATGTCCACTCTGACTTTTTCCTAAGAAACTAGAAAATTTATTAAACCCACGCTTTTTTACTTTACCTTGTTTTAAATCATCACATACGCGATTCATCTTTTTATCTGCTTCTCTTAAAAATTTATTGATTTGTTCTCCATTTTTTATTTTAAAAAGTTTGGTATTGCATATGTTATTAGGCATATTGAAATGCTCTGCATAAATAACTTCGCCATATCCATCAGGCAATAAATCTGTAAAAACTCTAGCTCCATCACCTGAAAACATTAGCTGAGTACAAAATATTATTAACTTCTTATCTTTAAGATTTTCAACATATTTAGCAACAAATTCTCTCATTATACGAGGAATACAAGATCCATATATAGGATAGCAAAAAGCAATTGTATCATGTTGTTGTATCACTTTTTCAAAATCTATCTGCTCTTCTATAGAGTAACATTCACCATCTATTTTTTGAGTAAACAAATTTGCTATATACTTTGAATTTCCTGTTCCTGAAAAATATAACATTATCATAAAAGTCCACCCCCTATTTATAATTAAATATTATTTCTTTAAATAGTTTTATAGTTTCTTCTTTTCCTAAAGCTTTCTCTAATACAGATGTTGATGGATTTCCTTTGTATATCAAATCATTTATAAAGGTTTCTAACTTTGTATTTTTTTCATTGCTTTCTATTTTTATATTTTGGACATAGCTTAAGTATTCTTCCAAATTTTCTAATACCATCTCATATAATATTTTATCATATTTTTTTGTTGATTTTTTTAATATAGAGTATTTATTTCTAAGAGTAGTATACCAATTAATGCTCTCAATATAGTTTTCTATATACTCGTATTTAATATTTAGTTTTTCAAGTCTATTTTCTAAACCATTAATACTTTCCTTTTGAATTATATGATTTGTATAAAATTCTATAAATACAGTTCTTTTATTTGCCATTTTGATAAAATCTATTATTACAAGGGGTATGTCTTTTGTAATGGAAGGAGTGAAAACTACTGTTAACATTTTCATTATGCCAAGCCCTTTTCCTTTCAATATCGCCAAGTTTCCTAAGTTTTTTATTTGATATTGTTCTATATTAAATTTAAGAAGATGTATTGATTTTGGATAATAAAATTCTTCTTTAAAATTCATATCTAATTGTTTTATATCAAATTTACTCTTTATTTTATTTAAAATTTTATTTCTTAGTTCTTCCAAATCATACATATATCATCCCTCCAATAACATATTTAAGTTTCATTTATAAAATCATAATATATAAGTATAATAGATACTTTGTTTATTTATTCTTATGAGCTTTCTTAATATAAACAACACATAATCAAAAATATATTCACATATTATTTAATGATATATTTAGTACTTAATTTTAAAGCATCCACAAAGTAAAGGAGGATAATCGCCAAATGAGAGAAATAAAATGCCCATTTACTGGGAGATCAAGTAGCTCTATATCCGGAAATGAACCATCAAATATGGAATGTTTACCTAATCAATTAAACCTAGATATTCTTCGACAAAATTCATATTTAAGCAATCCATTAGGTCCCAAATTTAATTATGCAAAAGAATTTAATAAACTTGATTTTTATGCATTGAAACAAGATTTATATAATCTAATGACAGATTCTAAAGACTGGTGGCCAGCTGATTTTGGTCACTATGGACCATTTTTTATTCGTATGGCATGGCATAGTGCAGGAACATATAGGATAAGTGACGGTAGAGGTGGTGCAGGTGATGGATCACAGAGATTTCCACCATTAAACAGTTGGCCTGATAACATTAATTTAGATAAAGCTCGTAGATTACTTTGGCCAATCAAACAAAAATATGGTAATAAAATTTCATGGGCAGACCTCATGATACTATCAGGTAACTGTGCTTTTGAGTCAATGGGGCTTAAGACCTTTGGATTTGGTGGTGGACGTATAGACGTTTGGGAACCACAAGATATCTATTGGGGATCACCATCAAAAATACTTGGTAGTAATAAAAACCCTGAAACAGGTCAAATTGAAAATCCACTAGCCGCAGTTCAAATGGGATTAATTTATGTAAATCCAGAAGGACCAGATGGAAAACCTGATCCAGTTGGTTCTGCAAAAGATATTAGAGAAATATTTGCACGTATGGCTATGAATGACGAAGAAACTGTAGCTCTTATAGCTGGTGGTCATACTTTTGGTAAAAGTCACGGTGCAGCTCCTGCTACATACGTTGGTCCTCCTCCAGATATTGCTCCTATTGAACAACAAGGATTTGGATGGAAAAATACCTATAAAACAGGTATGGGACCTGATACCATTAGTAGTGGAATAGAAGGTTCGTGGAAACCAAATCCAATAACATGGGATATGGGATATTTTAAAATATTATTCAAATATCAATGGGAATTAATTAAGAGCCCTGCTGGAGCATATCAGTGGACACCTAAAAATGTAGATGAAGAAGATTTAGTTGTAGATGCGCATGATCCAACAAAAAAACACCCACCTATGATGATGACAACTGACTTAGCTATTATCTATGATCCTATATATAATAAAATTGCTAAAAACTATCTAAATAACCCAGATAAATTTGCTGATGATTTTGCACGTGCTTGGTTTAAGCTTACACATCGTGATATGGGTCCTATTTCAAGATATCTAGGTCCTGAGGTGCCTAGTGAGATACTTATTTGGCAAGATCCTGTACCAAAAGTTGATTATGAATTAATTAATGAAAATGATATTAAGTATCTTAAAAAGAAAATCTTAGATTCTAAATTGTCAATATCAGAACTTGTTTATACAGCTTGGTCATCTGCATCTACTTTTAGAGGATCTGATAAACGTGGTGGTGCAAATGGAGCTAGAATTCGTCTTGAGCCACAAAAATCTTGGGATGTTAATGAGCCAGAGCAATTAAATAAAGTTTTACAAGTTCTTAAAAAAATAAAATCAGATTTTGACTGTTCACAGTTAAACAATAAAAAGGTTTCTTTAGCAGATATGATTGTCCTTTCTGGGTGCGTGGGTATTGAAAAAGCAGCAAAAAAAGCAGGATATAAAATTACAGTACCTTTCACTGCCGGACGTACAGATGCATCACAAGAAGATACTGATATCAAATCATTTGATGTACTTGAACCAAATGCAGATGGTTTTAGAAATTATCTAAAATCAAATTATTCAACTCGCCCAGAAGAATTATTAATTGACCGTGCACAACTTTTAACTTTAACTGCACCTGAAATGACCGTTTTAATAGGTGGTATGCGTGTATTAAACGCTAATCACAAAAAATCTCAGTACGGTGTTTTTACAAATAGACCAGAAACTCTTACTAATGACTTCTTTGTAAATCTTTTAGACATGAATACTGTCTGGAAATCTACATCCTCTGATGAACAATTATTTGAAGGACGTGACAGAACAACAGGAAAATTAAAGTGGCAAGGAACACGAGTTGACCTTGTTTTTGGTTCTAATTCGCAACTTCGTGCTATTTCTGAAGTGTATGCAAGCGAAGGATCTCAAGTTAAATTCTTAAAAGACTTTGTATCTGCTTGGAATAAAGTAATGAATGCCGATAGATATGATGTAAAATTTTGCTAAAAATAAAAAAGCCTTGGAATAATCCACGGCTTTTTTATTTGCTATTCATTAATTTAATTGACTTAGCATTTAAATTTTTCAGATTATTTAATCTGATTTTTTATAATTTTTTAATATTTTAATAAATTATTAAACTAATTAGGTATATTAGCTATTTTCTATAATTGTAATATTTACTAAACTGCGTTATTTTTTTCTTGACCTTTTTCTTTTCTCTTTAATTTAACTTGTGGTTCACTTGGTAACCCAAATTTTGGTATAAATCTATCAAGACCAGTTAATGTTAATAGAAGTATTGATCCAACTGTGATAAATGCCATAATATTATACTTTATAATATCAAATGGTACGAAATTATGAAGTGGATATACTGCACTTAATATTCCTACATAGAACCCTATATAAACATGCCATGGTATTAATTGAGAACCAAATACTCCTAGAGAACTTGAAAATGTTGCATTTCTTAAACGTAATTGGTATAAATCTTCTTCACTACCATCTACATTCTTTTCAACTAATTCTTTAGTTATAGGCCCTACTGTAACGATTTGAGCCATTTCATCTGCAAGTGCAGCATTTCCTACAAAGCATAGTACCCCATTCATAAACATTAGTTGTTTTACATTTCTAGATATTGCTAATACTAATGTTGATAGTGGCTCAAATGCTTTCATCTTGCTCATTATTCCACCAAATGCTCCAACCCACATCATCATTACTATAACCCATGAACCTGCCTCTTTAAATCCTGACATCATCAAATCTAAGAAAGCATTTAAAGATTCAACAGTACCTGCAAAAGTTCCTAGTATATATGATGAGATTATACCAATAGATAAGCAAGCTAGTGTAGGTAATCCTTTTACCGCCACTACTAAAACTAATATTAATGGTATTGCCATGTAATATGGTACTCCTGTTTTTACTTGATTCAATAATTCTACTGCTGATGGTCTTGCAGCTTCTAAATCAACTATTACTTGAGGTGGTATCTGATTTATAGCAGCTGCAGCATTTGTAGCTTCAGTAGGTAATCCCATAGTTATGCTTAATACAAATATAGCAACAACTGTTATGGCTAAACAGATTATAGACCAAGGTCCTTGAGATTTAATTCTATCTACAACCTCAACACTTTGTATCCCTGAACTTACTACAGTTGTATCTGAAATAAGTCCAATATTGTCTCCAAAACAAGCTCCACCAGCAATAGATGCTGTAGTTAATAAAATATTTCCACCAACCATGTGGTTTAACCATAAAAATATTGGAGCACATGCTGCAAATGTTCCCCATGATGTTCCTGTAGCTACTGAAAGTACAGCAGTAACTAAAAATGAAACAACTGCAACGGTTCTTCCTGTTACACCTAGAGAAAGTGCTATATTTACTAAAGATGCGCCTACTCCTGTTGACATAAATGCTTCAGCCATTGCATATGCAAGCATTAGTATGAAAAAAACTAGATTTAAATGTTTTACATTATCAACTGCACAATCAACTAAATCATTAAACTTAAACTTATCTGTTATTGATGCTACAATAAATGCATATATCGTAGCTATTGGAGCTGCTATTAAACAATCCATCCCTGAAATCATTAAACCTGCCAGTACAAATACTGGTGAAAACTTAAATAGTCCAACCCAAAACCCCATAAGGTGAGCCTCCTTGATATATTGATATTGTATAATTTTGATAGTTTTTTATTTACACTATGCATTATACTATCAATTATTTTATAGACTTATGTACTAATGTATAATTATATAGTACATAAGTCTTTTAATTATAACTTTAATATAACATTTTATTGATATTTAAAGAAAAATTTCTCATATTGTTAGTAAATATTATAGTTTTGGTAGTTGCTAATATACTAGTTTAAATTTATTATATTAAATCTCTATTAACTAATTCTTCTACAAAGAAGCTTCCAACATCTTGCGCAAATTTACCTGGTCCAAATCCTGCATCATATCCTAATTCTTTTGCAAGTTCATGATTTATTCTAGGTCCTCCACAAAGAAGTACAACCTTATCACGAAGACCTTCTGCTTCTAATAATTCTACTAAGTTAGTTAAGTTTTCTATATGAATATTCTTTTGAGTTACAGTCTGAGAAACTAATAATACATCTGCTTTAAGCTCTACTGCTTTTTTTATAAAATCTTCATTTGGAACTTGACTACCTAAGTTGTATGCTTCTATTCCTTCATATCTTTCTAATCCATAGTTTCCTGCATAACCCTTCATGTTCATTATTGCATCTATACCAACAGTATGTGCATCTGTACCAGTACTAGCTCCAACTACTACTACATTTCTTTTTATATTTTCTTTTATATAATTTTCTATTTCATATTTATCCATTGTATTTTCTTGTGCTACTTCTACATGTATGTCTTCATAATTTACACCTTTTTCTAAACTTCCATATGCTACATAGAATGTAAATTCACTATCTAGTGATTTATGATGAGCAACATTTATCTCAGAAAGCCCCATATTTTTAGCTGTAAGTTTTGCAGCTTCTATACCTTTTTCATCATCCTTTACAGGCAATGTAAAACTCACTTGTACCTTAGCATCATTTAAAGTATCTCCATATGGTTTTACATTTTTTAAATCAAGGTTCTTATCGTATGTCTTATTTTCCATTGAATATAATCCGCTCATTAGCAGCTACCCCCTAACACTAAATCTTTTTCTAACATTAACTCTACAAATGGATTGAAGTATACATTTTCTTTTATAACAACTCCATCTAGTCCTTTTCCACCATCAACTGGTCTCTTTATTCCAGCAAACTTACCTTGTTCTAATGTTTTAAATAATCCTTCTTTTTCTATCTCAGCTATTAAATCATATGCTTTATGTAGTACTTCATTAACTCTAGTACACATAATACCATCTTTTTTAAATTCTATTTCACTGCCTAAGTCTTTCATAGTATTGAATATATATTGAGCATTATCTATAGATAAAGCTCTATCAGATATAAATGGTGTATGTATAGCCTCTGTAAGCATTCCTAATAAATGAAGCTTTTGACCTGTCATTATTGTTACCATATTAAATAAAGCATCTTGAACTTGACCTTTAAATATATCACCAGTCATAAATTTAGTAGGTGGCATATATTTAAGTGGAGCTTTAGGGAATATTTCTCTAGCCATTTGAGCTTGAGCTAATTCATATAAGAATCCATTTTCAACATCTGGACTTATTTCAAATGCATGGCCTAGACCCATTTGTTCCTCTGGTAGTCCTGCTATTAAAGCAAACTGCTCATTTATAAATTGTGATGCAAGTACAGTATGTGCTTCTTCTACTGCATCTGCTGTTGTTAAGTAGTTATCTTCTCCAGTATTTATTATAACACCAGCATATCCATTTATTATTCTTGAGAAGTATTGATCTATCATAGTTCTCTTCATATTTATATCTCTAAATAATATTCCATATAATGCATCATTAAGCATAACATCTAATCTATTTTGAGCTCCTAATGCTGCTATTTCTGGCATACATAATCCTGAGCAATAGTTACAAAGTCTTATATATCTTCCTAATTCTTTTCCAACCTTATCTAGTGCTTCTCTCATTAATCTAAAGTTTTCACCTGTTGCAAAAGTTCCTCCAAATCCTTCAGTAGTAGCACCATATGGTACAAAGTCAAGTAAACTTTGTCCTGTTGTTCTGATAACAGCTATTATATCTGCCCCTTGCTTAGCAGCAGCTACTGCTTGAGTAATATCTTCGTATATATTACCTGTTGCAACTATTAAATATAAATATGGACCAGTTTTATCTCCATACTCATTTAAAAATGCTTCTCTCTTATTTCTATTTTCTTTTATTTGATTTACACTTTGTTTAGCTATTTCATTTATTTTAAGCTTAACTTCAAATACATCGTTTTCCTTAAGTGAAGTTAAGTCTAATTCCCCTTTAGCTACTTTTTCTGCTATCTCTTGTGGATTAAGTCCTGTGTTTATCATAGCATTACCTATATAATAAGCAACACCCATTCCTAAAGATCCATTATTAGAATTTTTTATACTATCTACAACTATATTTGGAAGCGGTACACCAAATTCATCTACACCGTCTATTCCAAGTAATCTTAGTATACTTCTTTCAACAGTTACTGTAGTGTGCTTGTTTATAAATTCTTGTGTATCTAATGCTATGTTTTGTGCTGATTTACGAGCTTTCTCAACTATACTGAAATCTAAATTTAACTTACTCATATTATCCCCCTTGGCTTCCTATTTACTTAATTTATTTGCTATATTAATTATTTCATTATCAAGACCCAATAACTTACATATATTTATAGCATCTTTTGGAACTTTAGTTTCTTTGCTTACTTTTTCCATTCTATAGTCCATATACTCTTGAAGTATTTTTACTCCATTTGAACTTTTATCTCTACCTATCTTTAAATCTATTTGACGTTTTAATCCTTCAAAGTTTACATTTTTTAATCCTATTACTTGGTAATAGTCAACATCACTAATATCTATATCATCTAAGTGAGTAGATATTAAGCTTATTGAATTATACTGTTTAAAATATTCACATATTGATTTTAAAAGTAATCTACCTTCTACTGGATTAGTTCCTCTTGCAAATTCATCTAATGCTATGAACCCATCTCTTATCTTAATAAGCTTTGTTATTTCTTTTAATTTTATTATCTCTGCTCCAAAGGTACTTAAACCTTTGTTTATATCTTGCATATCGTCACTTACTAAATATATAAAATCTAATATGCATAAATCTGCTTCTTTAGCAAATACAAAAAATCCACATTGGAATAAGTATAAATTAAGTGCTATGGTTTTCATACTTACACTTTTTCCACCCATATTAGCTCCACTTATTATGGTTATTTTCTTGTCAATTTCTATACTTATTGGTATATATTGCTTTCCTTGTGAATCTAAAAGTTTTTGAAGATTTGGATTTATAAGCTCTTTAAAATAAATTTTATTTTCTTCATTTATACTTGGTTTTATAGCATTATACTTTATTGCTAAATCAGCTTTTGCAATAAGTAGATCTAATTTTCCTATATTTTTTATATTTTCTTTTATATCTATTAAATAATTGTATAATTCTTCAGTTAAAGCTTTCCTTATTTTTAGGACTTCTTGATCTTCCTGAATAACTATCTCAAGTCTTTTCTTTTTTAATTTTTCTATGATTTCTATATCTGTTGAACTAAATATTTCTTTTTCTACGTTAAGCTTATTTTGTCTTATACGTAATAATCGTTTACTATAAGCCCCATATATTTGAAAAGTTGTTAGCTTCAAATCATCTGGGTCTAATAGCTTTACAATTTTATCTAAACTTTTAAAGTTTATATAATCTACATTTATATTCAACTGTAAATAATACTTCATTATTTTATTAACATTTATAGCAAAATTTTTAATTTCAAATAACTCTAATTCATCCAATACATTTTTATTTTCTAATCTTATAATTGTATTTTTTATATTTTTTACTTTACAAAATTCATATTGTATATTCTCATACACCACTTTATTTTTGTTTAAACTACTAATCATATTTTCAACATAGCTCAGTTCTTTTATCAACTTAAGCTTGTTTTCTTTTTTATATATCTTAATATTACTTTTTTCTATTTCTCCATATGGTGTAATCGTATTTACTTCGTGTGTTATAAATGACTTAATATGATCACCTTCTTGTTCCTAAAAGCTTATTTTCTAAAAACTCATTACATTAAATACTTTTATATCAGTCTTACTTTGTATAGTATCTATAAAATATTTTTCATCAAAGCTATAACCTTCTATCGAAGTTGGATTTATACTTATGCCTATTAGATTTACTTTGTTTATTGCTCTAATTTTACCTTTAAGCTTTATAAATTTTTCAAATACATCTTTTTCTAAAAATATCTTTGTACTATCTTCAACTAATATAGTGATATTTTTGTAATCTTTCCCACTTTTTAGCATTGTATTTATAAAGTCATCAGTAACTATTCCATTAAAAACTATATATTTAGTATTATCATCTATACTATCTATAATTTCTTTTGAAGAGCTTAAAGTTGTATTAATATCTAAGCTTTTATAGGTATAATCATTATTTACTACGCTAACCTTTTTAGAATTTATATTTTCATAAACTTCATAAAATTTATTATCATTAACTTTATCAAGATTTAAAATATTAGCTTCATATACAATTTTTTCTATAGCCTTATTAATATCTTTATTTATTACAGCTCCACTACAAAATATAGTTGATTCTGTTATTGATGGTGATCCTAATGTTTTTCTAGATAAAGCTCCATCCACTATACTCAAATCTGCTCCATAATACTTTAGTCTATCACATATATATTTTATCTGAGTATTTATAGATGGACCTGCAAGTTCTATATATCCATCGCTTAATGATTTAAATATAACTATATTTCCCAGGGGCGTTGTTATGTTTGTTAGTTCTAGAATTTCTTTTGTTATATCACTTCCTAAAACTAAACTACTGGCTGTGGCTATTATTGTATTTTTATTTACATATATTCTAGGTTTATAAGTATTAGTAACTGCATCCACACCTTCTCCATCTACTCCAATTGAGGTAAGGCCCAGTATTATATTTTTACTTATACACTCTTTAAGTATGTAATTTAAGGTAGTAGTTTTTCCAACATTCTTATAATTGCCTATAATCGACATACTTTTATATTTTAGTATTTCTCTTAATTTATTCATATCTTATTCCTTATAAATTTAATATCATTTCAATAAGCGATGTATACTTTTATTAGTAAAAGATATTATAGAATTAATTCTATAATATCTTTTACTTTTTAGTTTTTATATTAACCTAATTGAGCAGATAACTCTCTTTTCTTTCTATCTAATTCAGTTGGTTCAAGTGTCATTCTTTCATTATTTAAAAGTCCAGCTACACCTACCTTATGAACTTCCTTTTCTCCTCTACAAACTTCACATTGACATGTGTGGCTGTAATTGTGTGGCTCTGTATATGTTGTTATAACACCTTCAAAGTTTCTAAGTATTACTTTATCATGACTTTGAGATATTACATAGTTTGGCATAACTGGTGTTTTACCACCACCACCTGGTGCATCTACAACAAATGTTGGTACACAGTATCCTGATGTATGACCTCTTAATCCTTCTATTATTTCTATACCTTTAGAAACAGGAGTTCTAAAGTGCTCTATACCGTTAGATAAGTCACATTGATAAATGTAGTATGGTCTAACTCTTATTTTTACTAAATCGTTAACTAATTTTTTCATAACGTGCATACAGTCATTTACTCCACGTAATAAAACACTTTGGTTTCCTAGAGGTATACCTGCATTTGCCATTTTTTCACAAGCTTCTCTAGATTCTTTTGTTATTTCATTTGGATGGTTGAAGTGAGTATTTAACCATATTGGATGGTATTTCTTAAGCATATTTACTAAACCATCAGTTATTCTTTGAGGCATAACTACTGGAGCTCTACTTCCTATTCTTATTATTTCAACGTGTGGTATTTCTCTTAATTTACTTATTATATATTCTAATCTTTCATCACTCATTAAAAGTGCATCTCCACCTGATAATAATACGTCTCTTATAACTGGTGTATTTCTTATATATTCTATAGCTTTATCTATTCTATCTACTGGTTGAGCCCCATCATTTTGACCAGCAAATCTTCTTCTTGTACAGTGTCTACAATACATTGCACATTGGTCAGTTATTAATAATAACGCTCTATCTGGGTATCTATGAGTAAGTCCTGGTACTGGTGAATCTCCATCTTCATGAAGTGGATCATCTAAGTCAGCTTCAGAAACTTTAAGTTCTGATGATACTGGTATTGCTTGCTTTCTTATTGGATCATTTGGGTTTGAAGGATCAATTAATGATAAGTAGTATGGAGTTATACTCATTCTTAAAGTTTTAAGACATTCGTGAACTCCTTGTTCTTCACTTTCTGTAAGTGGTATATACTTTTTAAGTTCTTCAACAGTTGTTATTCTGTTTTTAACTTGCCAATTCCAATCATTCCATAATTCATTGCTAACATCTTTAAATATTTTTCTTTCCATGGTTATTTACCCCCCTAATTATACGTATAATTTTTTAAATATATTTCTTAAAGTTTCACTTTCTCTTAACGCTGTTAATGTAACATCTGCATGGCCTTTAGTGTATCCATTCCCTATTATCATATCTACATCTTTACCAACACCTTCAGCTCCAAGCGCTGCTTTTGTAAATGCAGTTGCCATTGAGAAGAAGTATACTATTCCTCCATCTCTAACTGGTAATATTGTACTCATCTCTGTGTTAGAAACGTTTACACAGTTTATAGATAAATCTACTTCTTTACCATCATTTACTTCTAATACTTTATTTAAAACTGCATTAGGATTTTGAGCATCTACTATTATCGCTTCATCAACAAGATCATTTTCTTTTATGAAATCTGCTTGTTCCTTATTTATTACAAGACCTATTACTTTACCTGTTTTACCTGCTTTTTTTCTAGCTTCATAACAGCAAAGCATTCCTGATTTACCAGCAGCCCCTAATATTAAAACACTTTGACCTTCTTTAACTAACTTTTGAGTTTGAGCAGGTGCTCCTGCTACGTCTAAAGCAGCTAGTGCTAATGTTTCTTCCATATCTGTTGGTAATTTTGCGTATATACCACTTTCGAATAAAATCGCTTTCCCCTCAATTTCAACTCTATCTATATCTGATTTTATATCTACTATTTCTTCTATTTTTAATGGTGTTAATGATAAAGAAACAAGTGTAGCTATCTTATCCCCTACTTTTAAATCTATCTTACCTTCTAAATCAGAACCTATTTTTTCTATAGTTCCTATTAACATTCCTCCAGAACCTGTTACTGGATTTTGCATTTTACCTTTTTCTTCTACTATTTCTAATATTTTTGCTTTTATTTTTTCTACATCATGATTACATTCTTCTTCTATTTGAGTAAAACTTGCTGAATCTATATTTAAAGCCTGAACATCTATTAATATTTCATTATCATATATGTTCATATCATTGCTTATTTTTTTAGCTGGTTGTGGTAAAACGTTCTCCCCAACTACTCTATGTGTCCCATATTTGCATCCTCTCATCTTTGTATCCCCCTTGTTATATTGTTTGTACTTCTCTACATACTAAATCTTCTGAAATGATTAAGTCTGCATCAGTCATCTCTATTAATTCTTCAACAGTTACCCCTTCACTGATCTCTGTTACAAGTAATCCCTTTTCAGTTACTTTCATAACAGCAAGTTCAGTTACTATCATATCAACTACATTCTTTGCAGTCAATGGAAGGGTACAATTTTTAAGTATTTTAGATTTTCCTTTAGCAGTATGTAACATTGCAACTATTACTTTCTTAGCTCCAACTACTAAGTCCATAGCTCCTCCCATACCAGGAACCATTTTCCCAGGAACTATCCAGTTAGCTAAGTTTCCATTTTGATCTACTTCTAAAGCTCCTAATACTGTTACATCAACGTGTCCTCCTCTGATTAATCCAAAAGACGTTGCTGTATCAAAGAAAGCTCCATCATCATTTATAGTTACATATTGTCCACCTGCATTTGTTATATCTAAATCTATTTCATCTTTATCTGCAACTTTTCCCATTCCAACCATTCCATTTTCTGATTGGAAAGTTACATTTATTCCATCTTCAATATAATTTGTAGTTAAAGTTGGAAGTCCTATTCCTAGGTTTATTAATTGACCATCTTTAAATTCTTGGGCAACCCTTCTTGCTATAATTTCTTTAGGATTCATTTAATTAGCCTCCTTTACAATGTAATCTACTACTACACCTGGAGTCATAATCATTTCTTTATTAATTTCACCAGTATTTACAAATTCTTCTGCTTCAACAATTACAATATCACTTGCCATTGCTATCATTGGATTAAAGTTTTTAGTAGTTCCTTTGTACACTGTGTTACCAAATTCATCTACTATACTACCTTTAACAAGCGCTACATCTGCTCTTAATGGTTCTTCTAATAAGTACTCTTTATTATTAACACTCACTTTTTGTTTATTTTCTTCTACTAATGTTCCTACCCCAGTTGGAGTTAATATTCCACCTAAGCCAAATCCTCCTGCTCTTACTCTTTCTATAAGAGTTCCTTGTGGAGATAATTCTACTTCAAGCTTCCCTTCATTCATTAACTGACCAGTCTGTGCATTAGTTCCAATATGTGAAGCTATAACTTTCTTTACTTGATTATTTACTATTAATCTTCCTATACCTCTATCGACAAAAGAAGTATCATTTCCTATTATAGTTAAATTCTTAGCATCTGATTGTATAAGTGCATCTATAAGTTTTTCACCAGTACCACATCCTAAAAATCCACCTATCATAATAGTCATATCGTCTTTAAAAATATCTTTTAATTTTTCTAAAGATATAACCTTATTCATGTTTTTTCCCCCTAATATATTTTAAGCTTCTTGCGCTGTTAATTCCTTAACTTCTAAACCTAATATTTCACGAGCTTCTTTTGGTGTAGCTACTTGTCTTCCTAATGCTCTGACAATATTTGCAGCTTTTTGAACTAATTCTCCATTAGATTTAGCTTTTACACCTTTTTCCATATAAACATTATCCTCGAATCCTACTCGGACATGCCCTCCCATTAACACACTTAGTGCTATCATATCAAACTGGCATCTTCCTACACCACTTACAGTGAAAGTAGCATTACTTGGTATGCTTTGTCTCATAAACATTAAATCTCTATATGTTCCACTTATACCGCCATTAACTCCCATTACAAAGTTAAAGTGCATATTATCATTTATAAATCCTTTTTTGTTAAGTCTTAAAGCCATGTCTACCATGCCTTTATCAAATACTTCTATTTCTGGCTTAACATTTAATTCTATCATCTTTTTCCCAAATTCTTTTATAGTATTTTCAGTGTTAACAAATATATCGTCTCCACCAAAGTTACAAGTACCACAATCTAATGTTGCCATTTCTGGATGTAAGTTTACAGGCTGTACTCTTTCTTCATTGCTCATTCCAACTGCCCCTCCAGTTGAAGGTTGAACAATTGCATCTTTACAAACCTCTTTTATTGCATCCATACATTCTTTAAATCTATTTATATCTTGAGTTGGAGTACCATCATCATGTCTTACATGAAGATGTATTATACTAGCTCCAGCATCATAAGCAGCTTTTGCTTCTCTTACTACTTCTTCTACAGTATATGGTACATTTTCATTATGTTCTTTTGTTACTTCTGCACCACTTATTGCTGCTGTAATTATTACTTTTTCCATATTAAGCGGCCCCCCCTTTAAACTAATATCTTTGCTTATCTTTAGGTACTACACAAGTTCCACTTGCCTTACAAACTACTATTGGTTCTTCTAAAACATCTGCTGCTGAATCGCTTATATCAAATCTTGGTACTATAACTTTTCTAGCTTCAAATACCATTTTTCTTGAACTATTTCCTACATTAACTATTTCTCCAACAGCTTCTATATAATCTCCAGCATATACTGGTGCTAAAAATTCAACACTATCATATGCTTTGAATAAACCTTCATCCCCATCATTTTGAATAAGTAACTCAGTAGCTACATCCCCAAATAATTGAAGCATTTTAGCACCATCTACTAAATTTCCACCATAGTGTGCATCATGGCTTCCCATTCTCATTCTTATCATTGCTTTCATATTAAGTCCCCCCTAATGAATATATATATTAGCTAATTGGTATAGATTTTTACCTATACCAATTAGTTAAAATCTTTTTTCTATGCTAACTCTTGTATTAAGTTTTTAATTACTTTATTAACATCTCCTACTAAAGAAAGGTCTGCTACTTCAAATATTGCTGCATTGCTATTGTTGTTTATAGCGATTATATATTCAGACTCTTCCATACCAGCTAAATGTTGTATTGCTCCTGATATACCGCAAGCAATATATACATCTGGTCTTACAGTCTTACCTGTTTGACCTACTTGACGAGATTTATCAACCCATCCTGCATCAACTACAGCACGAGAAGCACTTACTTCAGCTCCTAATATATCTGCTAATTCATATACAGCATCCATATTTTCTTTAGAACCAATTCCTCTACCTGCTGATATAAGAACCTTTGCATCTTCTATGTTAACTTTTTTTACATTTTCCTTAACATATTTTAATACTTCTACATTCTTATCGCACTCTGAGAAATCAACGTTTATCTTTTCTATATTACCTGTTCTAGCTATATCTCTTTCTAGCTTTTTCATAACTCCAGGTCTTACAGTACTCATTTGTGGTCTATGGTTTGGACATATTATTGTAGCCATTATATTCCCACCAAATGCTGGTCTAGTCATTAATAATCCTTGGTTTTCTTCATCTATTTCAAGAGATGTACAGTCTGCAGTAAGCCCTGTTCCTATAGTAGCACTTACTCTTGGAGCTAAATCTCTACCTATTGTAGTTGCTCCTACTAAAACTATATCTGGATCTTTTTTATTTATTACTTCTGTAAGGGCTTTAGTGTATGTACTAGTTAAGTATACATCTAAATTTTTATCTTCAACGCAAACTACTTCATCTGCTCCATATTGTATAAGTTCTTCACTTAAATTTTCTATATTATGGCCTAATAATACAGCACTTAATTTACTATTTATTTTATCAGCTAACTCTCTACCTTTTCCTAATAATTCCAAAGAAACATTTTGTAATTCTCCGCTTCTTTGTTCAACAAAAACCATTACACTCATCGTTTTTCCTCCTATTAATTACTACTTTAGTTAGTAATTTTTTGCCAAATCATTTTTTAAGCTTTTGCTTCAGCTATTATAAACTTTTCTTTTAAAGAGTTTATCATTAATAATGCCGCTTCTTTTTCACCTACATCATGAAGTGTACCTTTAGCCTTAACCCCTTTAGTGAAAGATTTCTTAACTTTAGTTGGTGAACCTTTTAATCCTATTTCTTCTAAGTTAACTTCTATATCTTTTAATCCCCAAGTTTCTATCTTATCTTCTGACATACAATCGTATATTCTAGATATTTTCATGTATCTTGGACTATTCATTTCTTTTAAAGTAGTTACAAGTACTGGCATCTTAGCCTTTATAACTTGATACCCATCTTCAAACGCTCTGTTTACTGTTATAGTATCTCCTTCAACTTTCATCTTTTCAACATATGTTATTGATGGTATACCAAGATGATTTGCAATTTGAGGACCAACTTGTGCAGTATCTCCATCTATCGCTTGTCTTCCTGCTATTATTAAATCATGCTCTATATTCTTTATAGCACCTGCTATTGTTTTTGAAGTTGCAAGTGTATCAGCTCCAGCAAATGCTCTGTCTGTAAGAAGTATAGCTCTATCAGCACCCATTGCTAAAGCTTCTTTTAGTGCATTTTTAGCTTGAGGAGGTCCCATTGTTAATACAGTTATAGTAGCTCCCGTTTGCTCTTTTATGCTTATTGCTTCTTCTATCCCTGCTTTATCATCAGGATTTATTATACTTGGAATTCCATCTCTTATTAATGTACCAGTTTTAGGATCTAACTTCACTTCTGTTGTATCTGGCACTTGTTTTATACAAACTAATATATTCATGTTTTTCCCTCCCAAATTTCTCTCAAGACTATTTAAGTAAGTTTGCACTTATTACCATTTTTTGAACTTCGCTTGTTCCTTCATATATCTCAGTTATTTTTGCATCTCTCATCATTCTTTCAACTTCATATTCACGTGTATATCCATATCCACCATGAAGTTGAACTGCTTTAGTAGTAACTTCCATTGCAACTTCCGCAGCATAAAGTTTTGCCATTGCAGCTTCTACACCATATGATTTGCCTGAATCTTTTTTAGTTGCAGCATCATATACTAAATGTCTTGCAGCTTCAACCTTAGTTTTCATATCAGCTAACTCAAATTGAGTGTTTTGGAATGCAGCTAAGCTTCTACCAAATTGCTTTCTTTCTTTAACATAGTTAACTGTAACATCTAATGCTCCTTGAGCTATACCAAGAGCTTGAGCTGCTATTCCTATACGACCACCGTCTAGTGTCTTCATAGCTATCTTAAAGCCTTGACCTTCTCTTCCTAGCATATTTTCTTTAGGTATTCTACAATTTTCAAATATTAATTCACAAGTTGCAGATCCTCTTATTCCTAATTTCTTTTCTTTTTTCCCTACAGAGAAACCTTCAGTTCCTTTTTCAACTATGAAAGCTGATATTCCACGAGTTCCTTTAGATTTATCAGTCATAGCCATTACTACATATGTATCAGCTGGTCCTGCATTAGTTATAAATACTTTTGAACCATTTAATACATATTCATCTCCATCTAATACAGCTATAGTTTGTTGACCTGATGCATCCGTACCTGCATTAGGCTCAGTTAAACCAAATGCACCTAGCTTTTCACCTTTAGCTAGAGGAACTAAGAATTTTTCTTTTTGCTCTTTTGTACCAAACTCAAATATAGGACTTCCACATAATGAAGTATGAGCTGAAACTATTACCCCTGTAGTTGCACATGCTTTAGATAGTTCTTCAACAGCCATTGAGTAACCTAAATAGTCTCCACCTTCTCCACCATACTCTTTAGGGAAAGGTATTCCTAAAAATCCATATTTACTCAATTTTTCAACAGTTTCATATGGAAACTTTTCTTCCTCATCTATTTCATGGGCTATAGGAGCTACCTCATTTTGTGTAAACTCACTATACATTTGTTTTAATAATTCATATTTTTCCATTAAAAATTTCCCCTCTTTTCTGAAAATGATTAGCTTTTTTATGATTAAACTAGTTCCTCAACATCCATCTATACATAGTGTAGGAGCTCTAGATTAACTTCTTTTTTAAATAAATTAGTTATAATCGTAAAATCCTTTTTTAGTTTTTCTTCCTAGTATTCCACCTCTAACCATCTTTTTAAGAAGCGGATGTGGTCTATATTTTGAATCTCCAAATTCAGTATAAAGTACTTCCATTATATTTAGGCATACATCTAAACCTATAAGATCTCCTAATGCTAGAGGACCTATTGGATGATTTGCACCTAACTTCATAGCATCATCTATATCTTTTGCACTAGCAATATTTTCTGCAAATATTCCTATTGCCTCATTTATCATAGGTACTAATATTCTATTAACTACAAATCCTGGTGATTCTTTTACGCTTACTGGTGTTTTTTCTAATTGTGTGGATAATTCTAATATTGTCTGATGTGTTTGCTCTGATGTTAGCATGCCGTCTATTACTTCAATCAATTTCATAACTGGTGCTGGATTGAAGAAGTGCATTCCTATAACTTTATCTGGTCTGTTTGTGCTTACTGATAAATCTGTTATTGATAAAGATGATGTATTTGTTGCTAATATAGTTTCTTTCTTACATATATCATCTAAGTCTTTGAATAATTGCTTTTTAATTTGTATATTTTCAACTATAGCTTCTATTACTAAATCACAGTCTTTTGCTTTTTCAAGATCTATAGTTTTTTCAAGTCTACTTAATATTTGAACTTTATCTTCTTCTTTTATTTTTTCTTTTGATACTTTTCTATCTAAATTCTTTGTTATTAATTTAACACCTTTATCTACAATATCTTCACTTATATCTCTAAGAATTACTTCATGCCCATTTGATATAAATACTTCTGCAATACCACTTCCCATAGTACCGCTGCCTATTACCATTACTTTCATGATGTGTTCCCCCTAAATATAAAATGTATATATTTCAATGTATAAAATATTACACATTACCTTCTAATGAACTATTTACTTTTTTAATATTGTTTATGAATTTTGCTTCTCTTTTCTCTAAGAAAGCACTCATGCCTTCTTCTTGATCTTCACTTGCAAAGCATAATCCAAATAAATTACTTTCTAAATTTATACCTTTATCTATATCCATTTCATAACCATTATTTATAGCATTTTTAGCATATCTAAGTGCTATTTGTCCTTTAGTAGCTATTAAATTGGCCATTTCTAAGCATTCATCTAGCAATGCTTCTTTTGTTGTTACTTTATTTACTAAACCTATATTTTCAGCTTCTTCTGCTTTTATTATTTGTGCTGTATATACAAGTTCTTTAGCTTTTGCTATACCAACTATCCTAGGTAGTCTTTGAGTTCCACCAAAACCTGGAATTATTCCAAGATTCGCTTCTACTTGACCAAACTTAGCATTTTGGCTTGCTATTCTAATATCACAACTCATAGCAAGTTCTAATCCCCCACCTAAGCAAAATCCATTTATAGCTGCAATTATTGGTTTCTCACAGTTTTCTATTTTTTTAAATATGGAATTTCCATACTCAGAAAATTTTACACCTTCGTTGAAACTCATATCCTTCATTGCTCCTATATCTGCACCTGCAACAAAGGTTTTCCCTATTCCTGTTATTATTCCTACATAAATTTCTTCATCACTAGATATAATATCAACAGCTTTGTCTAATTCTTGTAAAACTTCTTCATTCAATGAGTTTAAATATTTTTCTCTAGTAATCTTAATTGTATAAATATTCCCTGATTTAGTACAATTTAAATTTTTAAACATTTTACCACCCTCTTATACTATTAACTTAAGTACATTTTTTCAAAATTCGTTTTTGTTTGTGGTTATATATTATATTTCTACACATTTGTTGAAAAACCTTTTTTTTGTATAAATTTTTATATATGTATATTTTTTTTCATATATTTTCATAATAAATGCTTCATTTAATCAGTTTACTTTTAAGGTTGATTGTTTATATTGATTTAACTATTACACAAGTTCCCATTCCTCCACCTATGCAAAGAGATGCTAACCCATGTTTTAATTCTCTCTTTTTCATTTCATGTAAAAGTGTTGTTATTATTCTAGCTCCAGATGCACCTAATGGATGACCTATTGCTATTGCTCCACCATTTACATTAGTTCTTTCTTCAAACCAAGCATCATCAACACCATAATGTTCTTTTAACTCTTTTATTACACCTAATGATTGAGATGCAAAAGCTTCATTTAACTCTATTAACTCCATATCAGTTAAATTCATGTCAGCTTTATTTAAGGCATCTTTTATAGCAGGTACAGGTCCAAGTCCCATTACTGAAGGATCTACTCCTCCTTGGCCTACTGATACTAACTCAGCTATTGGCTTTAATCCATGTTCCTTAACTGCCTTTTCAGATGCTACAAGAACTATACTAGCTCCATCATTTATACCAGATGCATTTCCTGCTGTTACAGTTCCATCTTTTTTAAATGCAGGTCTTAATTTAGAAAGTTTTTCTAAATCTGTATTTCTATTTGGATATTCGTCAGTATCTACTATTACTGAACCTTTTCTTGTTTTCACTTCTATTGGAACTATTTCATCTACAAATCTTTTGCTGTCTATTGCATTGATTGCTTTTTGTTGAGATTTGAAAGCAAATTCATCTTGCATAGTTCTTGTTATATTATATTTTTCAGATACATTTTCAGCAGTTATTCCCATATGGTAATTATTAAATGCATCAGTTAAACCATCTAATACTAAACTATCCTTAAGGTTCATACCACCCATTTTACTACCAGTTCTTATTGAAGTTTCTGTTACATATGGAACTTGAGACATTACTTCTACCCCACCTGCTACTATTAAGTCTCCCATTCCTGCTTTTATTTGTGAATATGCAGTCATAACTGTTTTCATACCACTTCCACATATTATATTTACTCCATAAGCTGGAACTTCACATGGTATATTAGCATTTAATGCTGCTTGTCTTGCTATCCCTTGACCTTGACCTGCTGGTAATACATTACCTAGTATTACTTCATCTATTTTACTTGCATCTACCTTATTAGTCTCTATTACTGATTTAATTACTTGACCAGCAAGTTCTGCTGGTGCTACTGTAGATAATCCCCCTAAAAACTTACCGATTGGACTTCTTTTTGCATCTACTATATATACTTTAGACATTTTCTTTTCCCCCTGTTTTTTAAATCTTCGAAATTTGTCTCTATTCCAATTTTTATATCTTTTTTTGAAGTTTCTCTCTTTAACATAAGTATATATAGATAGGGCTTCTTTGTAAAATTCCAAAAAACTATAAGCTCATAACTTTTAGTTATAAGTTTAACAAATTGTATTTATTCAAAAAAATATTTACTATTTATTTCATCAAAATATTAACTTATTTGTGTTGTTTTCAATTGACTATCTTATTTGTGTTTTTCATGTTCTTTTCTGATATGATTTGTTGCATATTCTACAAATAGCTTTAATGTTTTAGACATATATTTATCTTTTTTAACTATAAAACCAATATTCCAGTCTATTTCAGGATTAGATATAGGTATCATATTTATTCCATTCATTTTATATCGTTGAACTATTGGTTTTGGCATCATTGCTATTCCATAATTTAGAGCTACCATCTCTAATATAAAATCCCATTGTGACATCTTCATTACTATATTTGGTTCAAATCCCGAATCTTTGCATGCATTTATTGTTTTATCATACATCATAAAATTTTCATTAAATACAATAAACCTTTCATCTTTTAGTTCTTTCATATCAATACTTTCTCTATTAGCTAAAGGATGATCTGTACTTATAGCTAGCATTATATCTCCACTTACTATCTGTGAGGCTATTATATTATCTTCTTCTACTGGAAATATTACTGCTCCAAGTTCTATACTTTCATCTACTATCCTACATTTTATATTATTGGCTCCCTCTTCTACTATCTGGATATCTATATCTGGATGCTCTTGCTTAAATTTAGCCACAGCAGATGTAAAATAGACACTGCCTATAACTGGTGGTATCCCTAGTGTTAATGTTTTCCTGCAATTTGTTATACTATCTTGAAGCTTAAATATTTCTGTATTGATAATATCAATAGATTTTTTTGCATTTTCATAAAATATTTCACCTTCATATGTTAAGTTAAATTTTTTTGTATTTCTTTCGATTAATTGCGTTTGTACTTCTTGCTCTAAATTTTTTATTGCTTTGCTAAGAGCTGGTTGGGATATATATAAATTATTCGCAGCCTTAGTAAAACTAGTTTCTTTTACTACTTCTAAGAAGTATATTATCTCTTTTATATTCATATTCTTATTCCCTCTCTCCCTTTATTTTGTATATACCTGTCAGTATATAATTTTATATGTATGTAGTTTAAATTCTTACTTCCCCTTAACTCCATATTAACATTATTGTAAAATACTAGCAATATGGGTAATTTACATATAAAAAATAGCATGAGTCTGATTCTATATCAAACTCATGCCATTTTCTATTTATGCACCTATTTTTACATAACTAGAATACACATATCCTACTTTTCCATTATAGTCTACTTTGTACCAACCGTATTTTGTTTTTCCTGTTACTTTTATTGTTTTATTTTTATTTAGTGTCCCTAATATTTTTCCTTTTGTATTACTATTGTCCCTTATATATACATCGTGTGTTGCTGTACCTATTTTATCTAATACTGTTATATTATCATTATTATTATTTGAATTATTATCTGATGTTGCATCTATTTTTACATAACTAGAATATACATATCCTACTTTTCCATTATAGTCTACTTTGTACCAACCGTATTTTGTTTTTCCTGTTACTTTTATTGTTTTATTTTTATTTAGTGTTCCTAATATTTTTCCTTTTGTATTGCTATTATCCCTTATATATACGTCGTGTGTTGCTGTACCTGTTTTATCTAATACTGTTATATTATCATTATTATTATTTGAATTATTATCTGATGTTGCATCTATTTTTACATAACTAGAATATACATATCCTACTTTTCCATTATAGTCTACTTTGTACCAACCGTATTTTGTTTTTCCTGTTACTTTTATTGTTTTACTTTTATTTAGTGTTCCTAATATTTTCCCTTTTGTATTGCTATTATCCCTTATATATACGTCGTGTGTCGCTGTACCTGTTTTATCTAATACTGTTATATTATCATTTGCCTTTGTTGAAACTGTTGTTACTGGTGTTGCTGCTTTACTAGTGTTATCAGTTTGTGCATGTGAAATAACTCCCCCACTTGTAAATACCATAGCCCCTATTACTAATGTTGATGCATATTTTTTTAACCCCATTTTTTAACCCTTCTTTCTTATAATTTTACTTATTTTAAATACATCCCTTGTAGTCAGTAATTTTCATTTGTCTTTTTTATTACATACCTATAGACGTTTAATCTACACTTAAAAGTTTTATGATTTTATGTTAATTATTATTAATAAATTTTCTCATATGTAGTATATATTCAAAAAAGCCTTGGAATAGTCCAAGGCTTTAATACTTTTTAATTTATTTTAATTTTCATTACAATACAATCCTATTTATATTATTGAAATTTGACTATATCATCTTGTTTTTTATAAAATTGATCATAATCGCTGAAGTTTATTTTAGAATCCTCTTTAACTAAATCTATAACTATCTCACAATTACTATCTACTACATTTAAAGGATAAAAATTGTTATTAGTATAATCTAAATACTCAAAAAGAATTGTCTCCGATAAAGTATACTCCAAATTAACAACTAGCTCCTTAGCAGACTTCTTATTATATTTTTGTAAAATATCCATCTCTAAATTGTACTTCACACCAGGAATCAATATATTTGAATTTTGTCCTTGGTCACTTCTAATAAAAGTATTATAATCTAAGTTTAAAACCATTCCTTTATCATTATTATTTGTAACACTAAAAAGTAACTTCGATCCTTTCTTACCTAAATACAATTTATCTAATTCAATATCAACACCTTTATAATTTTTTTCACTAGAAATATCTATAACCTTATACTTTCCTAATTTATCTAAAGGTACAGGTTCCCCCTTATGTTCTATAATTGTAGCGTCCTGATATTGCTCATGTTGTATCGGTTCAACAGGTTCATTTTTTATATTAAATCCTCCAAATAATAGTAGTGGTATTAAGAAAATAACAAAACTCCCTGCATTGCCTTCATTTTGTTTAATATTATTAATAGAAATACATTGTTTAGAAAAAACTCCATGAACTACACTTATGTTGTCCATTGAATCTACACAATAAGTTTCATTTAACTTTAAACAGATTTCTTTCTTGTTTTTGTAATCAGTCACAACAACCCTATAAAAAACAGAATTTTTTTTACGATCTTCATATACTCCAGTACAAACACCATCTATAGTTGTAAATAATGAAAATACATTTTCTTAGAAAAGTTCAAAAGTATACTCGTAGCTATTAATAATATACTTGGTAAGAACAATTCTTTATCTTTTGTTAATACTAAAAGTATTATAGTTCCTGTAATATTAAGTGCTATAAATATTTTATATGGATATAGCTCTTTGTTTAATATTTTTATCTTTCCTTTTTCTTCACAGTCCGATATGTTTTTTGATTCTGCGCTTATTGCTACAAATATAAAAAATAAAAACATGATTTGAAAAATAAAGTACCATATTTTATCCCCAATATCTATATTGTATATTATTTGAAATAGTTTTATATCAGTGCTTATGATACCACTATTTATCAAGCTTTTAATTGGCTGGATTAGAAATATTATGTATAGTATATATACCATATTACATAATCCCCCAACTTTATGCTCAGCCTCCATAGTTACTCCCCCTGTTACATTGTATAGTTGTATTCATTATAACATATATTGATATTTGAAAAGCCTTGGAATAATCCAAGGCTTTAGTTGTTATTATCTTTGCTCCTATATCATATTTAGTAATTTAGGGACATGGTTTATTCATTTTATCTTAGTAATGTTGTTAAGTGAGTTAATTCTTCATTAATTTTTATATCTTTATTTTCGTAATTTATATCATCATTGCCTAAGGAATCAATTTCCTCTTCTATTTTATATCCTAGGTTTAGTCCTTCTATATATTCTTTAAATTTAGGAAATTTTTTGTATTCCCATTCAGTCCAAACACCAAATTCTATAGTATTTCCATTATTATCTTTACATGTTAAGAAAGGTGTGTTTCTTCTTGGTAAGTAACTATTTTGTCTAGTTCTAGAATTTCCAAACTCATCTTTATATGCTTTGTCTCTTTCTTTTGATATATTTTATTTTTTCTTTACTAACTCTACAGTTACAACATTTATGTTATTATTATTAAATATCTCTTCTATTTGTTCATATTTATAATTTAAGTTCTCTACCATATGCTTTAATATATTATATCCTACTGCATTTTTAGGAGATTTATTTATTTCATTCTATTGTAATAAATTGATTGTTTATCTGCTTTTGCCATTCTGTTTAACCTCTATCTTCTAATATCTTTTATGATATTTTACTACTGAGAATATATAATCTCCATCTAACCAAAACCATTTCTTAATATATTCTCTTCCATAAGGCAATTGATACGTATCACTACTATTTTGAGCATAGAGTCTATTATAACATACCCCATTAAATGTAGAAGCTGGCATATTATAATACTTCTTATTTCCCTTTACTTCTTTTGTCTACTTTACAGTTTCTTCCCAATTTTCTACTATTATTTCAGTATATTTAAAGGTTTCTAATGAGATATGCTGCTTTATATTTCCATTCTTTTCAATTCTAATAGTTTTAAACTTTATATTAGCTTTAGAAAACGCTTCAATATTATCTAACTTATTATCTTTTATTCCAGGAATATGACTAGATATAATTTAAGCATAATTTTTAGGTAAAGCGCCATTTTTACTAATTAAATTTATATTTAATTCTTCACATATTTCATTTATACTGTTACCATAATACGGTCTAAATTTATCATTTAATAATTCTTCTATACCTTTTTCAGTTCCTTTAAGTATGCTAACTGTATTTTCACCTTTAGTTCCTAATCTTTTTCGTGTTAAGTGAGTCAGGTATGATGATTTTAGTGAAAAAGCTCTTTGCATAGCTGATATATCTAAAATTTGGTGATGTCTAACTGAATTTTTATTGGCTTATTTTGAGCATGATCTTAAGTAATTTGCATCTACCTTAGAATTTACCTCATATTCAAAATGTCTCTCTTCTACTACTTGAACTAAATTTCATTTAGCTTTGCTATCTTTTAATCTATCATATTCATCAATTTTTCCAAAGATTTTACATATAAAGTTTATTTGCATGCTCTAATGTATAGTCTATAGATTTATCATTATATTTCAACATTTAATAATTACTTAAATTATCTATTTTAAATTCATCTAATAAATATTATACTTATCTGTAGTTACTATATCAATTAGTATACAAATAGTTTAATTATGGGGGAGTTACTATGGCTGGATATATTTTTAGTTTAAATGATATAAATGCTTTAGATTTTTGTGTGGAGAATGGAGTTTATTCAACTAATCTTTCGCCTCCTACTGTGAAAAGAGATGGTTCAATAGTATGGAAAACACATCATGAAGGTACATTTGCTGATTATTTTTCAATGAAGCCTGGAGATAATGTATATTTTTTTAATGATAGGAAAATTTATGGAGTAGGTACTTTAATTAATATAAATTTCGATTGTAAATTTAGTAATTATCCGGATGCATTAGTTCCATATATTCCTGATTATAAAAATATAGAAAATTCTATTTTGTTAAATACAGGAACAGATAGTATAAATAATAGATGTATCTGTACATTTAAACCTGAACCTAATTTCTTTAGAGAGGGGATAGATATTGATGATGTTTTATCTTCTAATCCTAATGGATTTAAAATATTAAGATCGTTTTGGAAGTTGTCTTTTATAAAAATTGACAATCAAGAAAATAAAGCTTTAAGAGATATAATACTTAAGAGAAATGAAAATTTTATAGGTTCTAAAAATTCAAATGAAATAATTATATTTAAAGATAATTTCCATAATAAAATAAGTAATAAAATAACACCTTCATATAACGCAAGCTCTAAGGATATTTTATTTTCATGTAGTTTAGATACTAAAATAGGACATGAAATGGCTATTGAAGCTCATATTTTAGATGAATTATCTAACAATAAAAATACTTTATTTGGGCATTGGGATTATATATCACACCAAGTTATAGCATCTCCTTTTAAACCTATAGATTATATGGACAAGATGGACATATTTGGTTATAGATATATAAAAGGATATGATACTATATCAAAATATTTAGTAGTAGAAATAAAAAAAGATACTGCTAAAACAGATTTAATTGATCAAGTAATGAAGTACGTTGATTGGATAAATCATGAATATGCTTATGGTGACTATTCTATGATTGAAGCCTTTGTTGTTGCTAGTTATATTCCTCAAGATGTTATTGATTACTCTAAATCTATTTGCTCTAGAACTTACACAAAAGGTAGAAGACCTATAGTTACAGATATTTGGAAAAATATTAGATTTATTGAATATTCCTATGACAAAGCTTCTAATCAGCTTAATTTCTTAGAAGTTAAATAAGTTTATTATATATATAGTAAGATTATCTATTTAAAATAGTAACTTTACTATATCTATGTATAGTACTTATTGTTAGTTGCTATTTATTATTATCTAAAAATACCTCTTCTCTATTATATTTAATGTATTCTAGCTGTTTTTTATTTGTCTATATATTAATTTCATTATTTATATTTAAATTAATATAATCGTTTAATTCTATATTTTTAGGTTAATAAAATCCTTATCTAACATAAAATAAGTTTTGTAGAATCTTGTTCTAAAAATAATTATATGCATCATCTCCATCCTGTACTTTTGAGTCTATTTATAAAATATAATATTATTTTTCACCATTTTTCTCCTTATTTCCTTATATATAAAATTATATATTATTAGTTATTATTATTAAATATTTTATCCATAAATAAAAATAGGTTATCTATTCCTTACAAAGAATAAATAACCTATTTTGCTATACAATCTATTTTTATTAATATTTACTTAACTAATGATAGGATATATTCTTTGTCTAGCCAAAAACATTTCTTAACATGCTCCCTTCCATCTGGCAATGGATATGTATCACTGCTATTCTGGGCATGAGGTCTTGTATGACATACTCTATTAAAAGTAGATGCTGGCATATTGTCATACTTCTTATTGCCTTTAACCTCTATAATTAGTCCCTCTTTTATAACTTTAATTGTCTCTTCCCATGTTTCTTTTAACTTGGTATCTAAAATATTTAATGGCATATTCCATAACTTTATCTTATCTAGTCTAAGTACATCATTTTCATCATATCTAAATACTACAAATAAATACTTCTGCTCAGCAAATGTATTTCTAAGTTGTGACTCATCCCATTCTTCTTTTATTATTTCTGTATACTTAAATGTTTCTAGTGACATATGTTGTTTTATTTTTCCATTCTTTTCAATTCTAATAGTCTTGAATTTTATATTAGCTTTAGAAAACTCTTCTATATTGTCTAATTTATTATTCTTTACTCCAAGTATACGGCTAGAGATTATCTGTGCATAATTTTTTGGTAAAGTTCCTTTCGCACTTATTATATTAATATCTAATATTCTACAAATTTCATCTATACTTTTTCCATAATAGGGACTAAATTTATCATGTAATAGTTCTTCTATTCCTTTTTTAGTTCCTTTTAGTATACTTACTGTTTTTTCTCCTTGCATCCCTAGTCGTTTCCTAATAAGGTACGTCATATATGATGACTTTAGAGAAAATGCTCTTTGCATAGCTAGTTCATTAGAAAATGGTTGAATTCTTACTGAATTTTTGTTTGCTCCTTTTGAGCATGCCCCTAAGTAGTTTGTATCTGCTTCTGATAATTCATGTGCTTTACCTGATTTTATCTTATTAACTATAGTTTTCCAATCATTTCTAATAACTATTAAATCTTCTTCTGAGAAATTATGTAGCATAACATCTTTTACTACATAATCCTTTCTATCTATTTCTTTTTTCCATTCATAAAATACTAGTAGTAATTCTTTATTTTTCGTCCAAAATGAACTTTCTTCAAAACTTTTTTTATATTCTTCCATATAGTTTATGATGTTTAAAACTAATCTTTCTTTAGCTGATATAGTTTTGTTTTTATTTACTTTATATGGTGTTACTTTTAACTCTACTCCAACATGTACAAAGTCTGCTTCTGCTCTAGAATTAACCTCGTATCCAAAGTAGCTCTCCTCTACTACTTGTCCTAAGTTTCCTTTGCCCTTGCTCTCTTCTAATCTATCGTATTTATCTATCTCTCCAAATGTTTTTCCTACTAGTTTATTAGCATACTCTAGTATAGAGCCTATTGATTTGTCATTGTAATTCAATTTTAATTTTCCCCCATCATATTTTTACAAAATAAAAGTGCATAATATTAACATTATACACTTCTAATTTACACTATCTATTTAGTTATTGCAACTTCACCATATGCACTTGCTTGCTCTTCATTATCAACTATACTTTTTATCGCATTTCCCATTTTTTTAACTAAGCTTACTACTAATGCATTACCCATACAGAAGTATCTAAACTTTTCTGGCATACCACTATTAGTCCAGTTATCCTTAAATCCATTAAGTCTTTCTGCTTCCATTGGTGTTATTAACCTTAGTCTATCTGTTTGAGGATCTCTTACTACATGAGTACTTCTATTTACTGATGATTCACTAGTAAGCATTGTTCTAGCAGGTCTGTCTATTGGATCTGGAAATGCTAGTGGTCCTTCACTAAATATATAGTTATGTCCTGTTTTGCTAGTTCTCTCTATTTTTTTAGCTCCTTTTAGGTATTCCCATTTAGCTAATTTTGCTTCATCTCCGTCTAAATAATACTTTTCATCTACATCTGTTTCTAATATATCTTTTAGCAATGTAAACGTTCCATTGTACTTAGGGAATGTTTTTTCTGTGTATATTTTTCCATTGCTCATTATACCTGCATTTTCAAATTCTAGTTTGAAATTATCAGATATATCTACTATGTCATTATATTCCATAACTTCTTGCTTGTATTCAACTACTTTATCTTCAAATGATGATATTAGGTTATTTCCGTTTACGTCTTTTATTTCGTGTATCGGGAATTCTTTTTGGAAAAATCCTGTATCATGTATCCATTCTCTAAGGTTTTCTCTATTTATATCCTTTGCATAATCCGTATCACTCTTGAATGCAAATATAAATATTCTTCTTCTTCTTTGGCTAAATCCGTACTCAGCTGCATTTATGACTCTCCACTCTACTGAGTATCCTAAATCATTAAAACACGCTAACATTACTCCAAAGTCACGTCCTCTTTGTTTTGCTGGTGATTTTAATAGTCTATCAACATTTTCTAGTAATACAAATCTAGGTTTCTTAGCTTCCAGTATGTCTCTAATCTGCCACCATAAAACCCCTTTTACTCCTTGTATTCCCTTCGCTCCCGTTCTAGCTACTGAGTAGTCTTGGCAAGGAAATCCTCCTACTAATAGGTCGTGGTTTGGTATTTGGTTTTTATCTACCAGTGATATATCTGTGTTAACATGATTTTCAACTCCAAAGTGGCTAACATAGCAGTCAAAAGCATGTTGTACTTTTTTACTTGGTTCCCATTGGTTCGCCCATACAAATTTAAATTCATCTGAAGCACTTTCTAGACCTAGTCTAAACCCACCAACTCCAGCGAATAATTCGCATACTTTTATCATCCGTAATTTCCTCCTTTGTATAAGCATTATGTTTCATTATACTATATTTTTTAGTGTTTGAAAAAATCAATTAATCTATATAAAGTATTATTATCTTTATTAATTTTAAATATTATTATAGTAATTTTTATATTTTCTTTTATTATTATAGAACGTATTTTTCACTAAGTCAAACTTATGTTGTTTATTTTTTATAATTAATCATCATTGTTTATACTATGATAGAGTTTACTGTATTTTCTAAATCTAAAAAATATCTAATATTCATACCCTCATCTACTATCTTTAATTTAAGAGTTATCATTGGCATTAAAAAGAATGTAAACAAATTTATTTTACATAAAGCTCTTTACATTCTTATAGTTATAAAATAAACAAAATCTTTATTAAATTTAAACTTAATATATCAAATTATTTTTAATTTTCTTGAATATATATATTGCTATTTTTATACTATATCCTATTAATTCTGAATCTTAGACTATCATTTAATAACATACCTATTATCTATTTTTTTATATTTCTGTTTATGTTTATGTTTGTTCTTATTCTTATTCTTATGTTTATTCTTATTCTTCTCCAAGATTTTTTTCAAGTTGATTTCAGACTCAAAAATTTTTAAAATACGGTATGCATACCCTATCTATATGGATATCCTCCAAAAGCTTTTATTTTTTCTTTATTCAAATAATGACTTAACTCATCTTTTCTAATTCTATCTTAGTATCTATTAATAATTTTTCAAAGAATGATTCTAAGTACTTAAAATCAGACCTAATGTTTCTGTTTACATCTGAATAATTAGATAATACTAAAGCATTTCTAAAGTAAAGTGAATGTTTTTTGAATAAGTCATTATTTACGTTATACCCTAAACTTCTTAAGTATTTTATAATAAATACTGCTGTTGTTCTTGTATTGCCTTCACAAAATGGCTGTACTTGCCATATTGAAGATGTAAATCTAGCTAATCTGCTAACTGATACCTTAGCACTTTTTTTACGTTCCTCTTCAAAGTCATATGCTAATATATCCATTAAATCATTATAATCTCCATATATAACGCTATCTCCACCAAGTATAGGTTCTTTTTTACTTATATTATAATCTCTAAATTCTCCAACGTATCTTTCCAATTCGCCTTTGAATAAATCTTTAAATAAAGCTCTATGAATACTTTTTAAAGTTATTGGACTAAATTTAAAACTTCCATTTTCTAATAATTGAACTATTCTAACAGATACCAAATCACATTCTTCATTCTGAATAATTGCTTCATCGTTAGGATCAAGTTCTTTGTAGTAAGAGTAAAGAGCATTTTCTACTTCTTTATATGTTTTCTTACCTTCTATTGAATCTTGCATTAATTGTATAAGATATTTCGAAGGTTTTAAATTATCTACTTCATTTAACCCTATTGCAACTTCCCAGTTATTTTTCTTTTCAGATTTGTCGATTCTATCTTCTGTCAACTTTGTATATGATGGTTTTGTGTACATATTTCAATCCCTTCTTTCACTAGATTAATCCATTTACTTTTCTTATATATACACTATTAATTCTAAAACTTAGACTATCATTTAATAGAATATCTATTATTTATTTTTGTCTATTTCTGTTTATCTTTATGTCATTCAAAAATCACTTAAATCTATAGAGCAAGAATGAAATTCCTAAACTAATTAAACCAAATATAAGCCCTAATGCTAAAAAACAAGTTAAATACAAGTTGTATTTTAAAAATACTGACTGTAGTACTGATAAGTCAATTTTTAAAACTGTACATATAACAGAAACAAACATAGTAGTTACAAATATACATATTAGTCCAGAACCAGAGTTTTTTAAGTCTGCTTTACTTAAGGACATATGTGTACTTATTGAATACATTATGAATAAAAAAATCCAAAATCTAAAATTTATCAAATTAGATATACTAAATACCATCTCAAATAATAGCTTAAAGTTATTTGCTAAAAGTAAATATATATCTTGAAGATTATTTGTATTAATTAAATCTATATACTCTGAAATGTTTAACTTTAAAAACATCTCTGGGAGTAATAGCCTGAAGCTAATACTTATAGCTATCGTTCCAAATATCATAGGTGCTATTCCAATAAAAAAGTTACCTATTCTTTGATACAAGCTTCTCTTGTTATATCTATGCTCTACAAAGCCTAGCACACCATCAATTTTAGCTGCCCTTGGTCTAAACAATTCAATTTCCACTATTTTGTGACCAAATATTAATGCCATTAAATAATGACTTAATTCATGTATAGTTGTTCCTATAACACCCGTTATTAAAATACCGTTAAATCCAAATGCTTGTTGAATATAAGCTGAGTTTTTTTTCTCTATAAAATTATAGATCATACCAAATAGGACAAATACTCCTATCATAGATATGGTTAATATAAAAGTAGTTTTTATAGTTTCTAATATCATATTTTATCCTCTCTCTATCTATTTGCTATATTTATTATACACTATTAATGCAAAAGCTTAACTTATATAGGCATGATCAAATTATAAAAAACACTAAAATCCTCTCATTTTTTGACAAAGTTTTATATTAGCTTTATAATTTCTATATACATAAATTTAAAAGATATATCTCTCCGAGATAAGGTAGGTGTTTGGTTTGAGTTTTGGGGAACGATTTAAAGCTTTAAGAAAAGAAAAAGGGTTAAAACAACAGGAGCTATGTGATGATTTTTATAAAGTATCAGGACGTAAGTTATCAAAGTCATCAATATCTCAATACGAAAAAAATAAAAGAAAACCTGAAATTAATACATTAATGGATTTGGCTGACTATTTTGAGGTAACAGTAGATTATTTATTATTAGGTACCTATAGAGATAGATTTTTTGCTCATAATTCTTCAATTCATGATTATATATTATATTTATCTGATCTATTTTTTAAAAACCCTGATATTCCACAAAGGGAAAAAGATATCGTTTTTAAAGAAATATGTATGATTTATTTTGACTCTTTAGGTATATAGGTATACAGGTTAACTTTTAAAAGGCTTTGTTAATTAACAAAGCCTTTTTTGATATCTAATTTAAACAAATATATCTATTCAGATACTTCATGTTCTAACACTTCTTTTTTAAATATTTTTTTGAGTTTCTCTATATTTAGTATAGAAAAAACAACAGACACTATCATTAGTATTATGCCTACCATCTTAATAAACAAGAATTCTTCTTTTAATACTATCCATCCTAAAATTACAGATCCTATAAGTTCTCCAGATGCTAGTATGCCAGCTATAGATAAGTCTATATCCTTACATATGCCTTCTATATAGCATATATAAGCTCCTGCTGCTGATATAGTCCCTAATCCTATCATATAAGGTAATATAGTCATATCTTTTATGTGAGCAATTATTTCTAATGGTTTAGAAATTGGTATCATAAATAATACGCCCATGAAAAAGCTATATAATAATATTGTTATACTGTTAGCTTCCTCTAGCACTTTTTTACTTATTATAGACATACAAGCATAAGATATAGCAGCTAAAATGCCTAAAATTATACCTATCCCACTTATATTCAAATCCTTAAATCCTCCACCTGTAACTGCTAATACTGATCCTACAAAACAAATTACAACAGTTATTATCTTTTGAGCATTAATAATTTCTTTATATACTAATTTAGATAATATTGTTAAAAATATAGGTGAAGTGTATAAAAGTATTGCTCCAGTAGATACCCCAACTTTATCTACTGCTGTAAAGTAAAATGTGTTAAACCCAGCTTGGCATATAAGTCCCATCACTAAACAGTATATAAATGTCTTTTTATTAATCTTTAATAAACTTTTATCTTTTATAATACAATAAAAAAATAATAATACCGCTCCTAGAAATAATCTAATAAAAGCAACTTGTAATGTACTTATTCCTCTTACCATTAGATTTTTAGCAAATAACCCAGTTGTCGACCAAAGTATACCTGCAATAATTACCAATATATATCCTTGATGCTTTGTACTAATTTTATTTTCTAAAATATTTTCCATGGTTAATACTTGTATGTAATTTAAAAATACCTTTATAAGTATTAGTTATATTTATGCCCATTAGCATATCCCCCCTTTTCACCTTTACATTGTTATTATTGCAAGTATTGTTATATATCTATATAATTATCACTACTTATAGTATAGCTCATTATTTTGTGAATTGTTGTAATAGTCGTTTTTTGTAATAATAAAACTCCAACAAATATAATTATCATAAGTTTATATTTATTGGAGTTTATTTTACTACATATAAGTTTTTAGTATTTGTTTTTGTATTAGCCTTCCATACCTGATTCATTGTCTACTGCTTTATCATTTTCCAGTTTATCAGTTCCTACATTTTCATTTTCTTCAGATTGTTGTACGTGTTCTTTTATCTTTTGTTTCATACTATCATCTAGTTCAAACCATATTTTCGCACTTTTTTCTTTTTGCCTTAATTTAGATAATTCATCATTTAAATTCTCTATATCTCTATTTAAGTCAATTATTTTACCTTTAGAGTAATCCAACTCTTTACTTACTTTAAAAAAGTCTTTTTTGCTTATTCCTTTTGGAGATATAACTATTCCTAAGACTAATCCTACTATTAATCCAAATATACAGATTACTTCTCTTTTATACCTTTTTTTAGTTTTACGTGTTCTTTTCCTCATTGTGTCAACTTCCTCCTAGATGATTATTTCTATGTTTTATTTCTATAATTTACATAAAATATTATTTAAATTTATTTATATAATAATATAACTCACTTGTCGAAATTTGTCATTACTTGTTTTTTACATATTTTTCATAATTGTTTTATAGAAATTATATATATTTATTATATCGGCAAGTTTTTTTATATCCTAAGCATTTATTTATTAAATATACAAAATATTTATTCATTTATGTGATAATACCCCTGTATCATATCTACAGTTATAATATAGTCATAATTTCCTTATACGTAAAAAATACCCCTACGTCGGTTTTAACGACATAGAGGTATCTTATTAATTATACATTTTTTATATTTTTATTTTTAACATGTTTTCTTTCATAGTTAGAGTATAATAAAAGTGCTATTACACCAAATAAAGTTGGTCCAAATACCATCATTATTGAGTCAAATATTTGACCATCTATTGCTGGTTGAACTATAGCAAATATATTAGCAAATCCAACTAACAATCCTACTACTAATGCTGATATTAAAGCTATTGAATGAGTTTTATAAACTACATATGCTTTTTCAACTTCACCATCTAATTGTTTTTTCTTAAATTTAGGGAATGCTGCTAATAAGAATAAGTATGGTATTGTCATTGCAACATTAGTCATTAATGTTAGTATTCTAAAGAACTGAGAAGCTCCTTTTCCACCAAATGAAACTATTAATATTAAAATTATAACTATTACAGCTTGTGCTTTCATAGCATTTATTGGCATACCATTTTTTACTTCTCCAAGTTTTCCTGGCCATACTTCTTTTGGTGCACCAGAGATTAAAGTTTTTAATGGAGAATAAGTTAATGTAAAGAATGCTCCTGTTAATGCTAAGAACATAGAGAATCCAACAAATCTAGCTGTCCAATCACCCATTTGTATAGCTACTGTTTCAGTTACTCCCATAGCACTTCCTAATTGATATCCTAGGTTGTTCATTAATACATAAGCAACGTTACCTAAATGAACATTTTCACCAGATAAAACTTCTGACCAATTAGTAAACATACCACATGCAAATATACCTACTGCATATCCTATTGATATAACTATTGCAGAAATAACAAGACCTTTAGGGAAGTTTTTCTCTGCATTTTCAGTTTGATCAACTAATCCACCTAAAACTTCAAGTCCTCCAAATGCAAATATTGCAAATGTAACAAACGATAATACCATTAGTGGTGTTTGATATTGAGGATTAGGAGATACTACGAAAGCTTGAGAGAAGCTTTCAATTGGTTGAGATAATTCCCCACCATTTAATACTACTACTGATACTGCTCCTACTAATAAAACTATATTTAATAAAGCAACAAATGTTCCACCTATAGAAGTTATCTTAGTTATTTTTTCAACACCTTTACTTCCTACAAATGTAACAAATATTATCCACATACATCCTAATAGACCTAAAATCTTAGTTGAGTCTAACCCTAATATGCCCCATGTAGATGTAACATCTGATCCCATTATTGCGTTTGAAAGCGGTACCCATATACTTGAAGATACACTAACCATCCATACTATGTAAGATGCATACCACATAAACGTACCCATAAAAGCAAACTTTGGACCTACTGATTTTTCCATCCAAGAATACATACCACCACTTTCATTTTTAAATGATGAACCATATTCAGCCATCATAAATGCGTATGGTATAAAGAATAATAATGCACTTAATACATACCATGGAATAGCCCCATATCCCATTAAGTAATATGATCTTGGCATATTAGTAAAACCAAATACTGATGTAAATATCATTAATATTAATGATACTAGTGTAAGTTTTTTTGCGTTATTCCCCATATTTTCACACCCCTATATTCATTTTTCATAAAATATTATATGTATTCTAATTTTATATCTACATTTTTACGATAACTAAATATATAAGTTCTTAGTTTTTTAGTGCAAAATAAAGCTTAAATAATGTAGATTTTTTATTAAAATAAATATATATATTACAACTTAAAAGAATTATACACGCTTCGATTATTTTAAACAACATACTTAATTTTAGTTGTAAAATTTCCAATTTTTTCTTTTTTTAAAATTTTAGAATTATAGACAAAGTATTTTTTTTTTATTCAATTGTATTTTTTAAAGCTGTATGGTCCTAATACCAACTTCTCCATAATTAATTTTACATTTAGTACTTTTCTCTTTAACTAAGATATCTTCTATGCTATCTTAGCTATTATCTATATATTATTTTAATGTATATTTCAATTTTTAATTATGTATAACTTTATGTATCTCAATACTTTTTATCAAAATTTTGATACCCTAATATGTATATCTATTCAATTTCAAAATTTTGTGCAAAATAGATAATTTATAGACTAATACTAATGTTTGTTCTATTTACATTATTTTTTAATTTCTCAAAAATAATATAAATAAATTCCATATTAACTTGCCTATTAGAACCTTAAAATTCAGGTTCTATAGTATACTTTTTCTTTACTACAAATTAATAATATAGGTAGTATAAAGTATACTATAGTACAGTATCTATACATCTCTACACATATTAAAATTTAATATATATTTTTATATGTGAGGTGATAATATGAAAAAATGGGAAGAACCAAAATTAAGTACACTGAGTTTAGATTCTACTAAGGGACATATCTGCCATAGAAGTGGAGGAGAATGTCCAGATTATACTAATGGATTTCATTCACGTAATGGTCATTCAGATCCTAATTGGAATGATGGACATTTTCACACGCACTGTTGTGTTAGCTAATTTAAATTTTTAGTACATAGTATATCTATATTGTATTGTTAAGTTCAATGTTAATTTATCATTTCAGTCATAATCTAAAAATCAATGTGATATATATGTAATATAGAGATATAAATATATCACATTGATTAAGGGGGATTTGGTTATGAAAGGGGTAAATAAATATACAATTTTCTTTGCACTATTTGGTTTTTTAGGTTTTAAGGAGTTAAATGGTGATCCACTAGGGCTTTTATATTTTGGGTTCTTTGGCAATTTATCTGTGTATTGGTGGTGTAAGCTAGGAACTTATGAAGATGAGAGATTAATTTCTAATAAACAGAGAGCCGGTTGTATAGCATTTTACATAGGATTTTTATTAGCAGTTGTGGCAAGTGTATTAATTAGACTATATACAGTAGATTTATTAATGCTTTATAGACTACAAGTATTAATAGTAGCACTTACTTTTGCAATATCAATGAATTTATGGGCATTTTTAACTTATAAATTTGATACAGGTAACTAAAAATTATGGCAAAGTTTATTAGTAATCTAAAAAAATATCGTCAATTTAATGAATTGACTCAAGAAGAATTAGCTAATAAGGTTAATGTTAGAAGAGAAACTATAGCTCGCTTAGAAAATGCTAAATATAATCCTTCTCTTGAATTAGCTGTTAGAATTTCAAAGGAGTTAAATACACCTCTTGAAGAATTATTTATATTCGAATTTTAATTTGTTAATAGAGTTAAATATACAAGTTGTACATGAAAATATGTGTTTTTATGTACAGCTTTTTTATTTAATAAGCAATTTGATAAGTTGTATAATATTAAAATTCTAAAGCCATTATATATTGCACATTAAAGGTTATTTCTATAGTATTATATGTAAATAGCAATATGAGAAAGATATATTTTTATATGAAGCTATGGGAGGACAATAATGATAAATAAAAAAATTTTAATTATGACTATAGTTACTGTGGTAATAGTGATTACAGGTATTATAGGAGTATCTGGCTATGTTATTAACAATTATGCTGGTAATTATCAGAAAAGCATCTATGAAAATGATTCTAAGATAATAGAAAAATCAGATAGTTATTCTTACTTTAATCAAGTTCGTAGTAATATTGACGGAACTTTAAAATCAAAGTTTAAATTTACTGGTATGGATACTATTTATAATCTAAATACAAAAGACGGTGGTACTATAAGCATAAACTATAATGCCAATATTATATCAGGTAAGTTTAAATTAGTCTTAATAAATCCAGATGATGAAGTAACAACCATTGTAGAAGGTACAGGTAAGGGAACTAAAAAAATCTCACTTGGTAAAGGAGAAAGTCGATTAAAATTAGTTGGTAAAAACGCTAAGGGTGATATTAAACTTAGCATTGATGCTAAAGATGATATAGAAATAGAATATCTAGATAACTAAACAATATAATTTATTTAATAAAAAGTCGTATTCGAAAATGAATCCATATTTTCGTATACGACTTTTTAATGTTATACATTAATAACCACGTATAATAGCTCCCTCTCCCCCAACTAAGCACTCAACAATTTCATCAAGTTCTACATTTAATTTACATACAATCTCACAAGCCTTGTTCATAGCTTCACCTTGAATAAATACAAGTTTGTTTAAATCTCTGCCTTCTAACTTTTTCATCTTATACAAATAGCTACACAACGCCCCATTAGAAGTCCCTGTTGCACATTCTTCATCTATACCATATAAAGGAGCAAAGTTTCTACAATGAGCTACATACGTATCATTTTCACTTATACAAAATACGTGATATCCAACAACATCATATTTTTTAGATATATTAGTCACAAGATCTTTACATAGTGATATTTTATTTAAAACTTCAATGTTTTTTACTGGTATTAATATATCCCTAAGTCCTGTAGATACAATTTGAATTGGCATAGTATCATCTAAATCATCTTTATTTATATTAAGAGATTTCAGTATTTCTTCGTCTTGTATAACCTCATAGAACTTAGCTTTTTCTTGTTCCATAAAAACATCCTTTTTATCTATGTACACTTTTAAAATTCCAGCTTTAGTCTCTTGAGTTAATACCCCTTTTTCAATAATTTCTAAATTTCTAAGTAAAGTAAATGTAGCTATTGTAGCATGTCCACACAAATCTACTTCTTCTGTTGGTGTAAAAAATCTAACTTTAAAATTAGCTTTATCACTTTGTTGTACAAAAGCTGTTTCTGATAAATTTATTTCTTTAGCTATATTTTGCATATCTTCAACACTTAAATTTTCACAATTTAAAACTACACCTGCACCATTTCCACCAGTACCTTCTTTAGTAAATGCATTTACTATGTATTTTTTTAAACTCATAGTAACTATCCCCCTTATATACTTATTCTTTCTTATACCTACTTTTCATCAGTGTAAAATATGTTTTATATCATATTATCTAATCTATCTAATACGTCAATGTACCTTTGATCTTCTTTTACAAAATCATAAGTATCTTCAGTTATTATTTTTTTAATATTAGATAACATATATTCTTTTGAGTGAACACCTTTAAACAACTCTAATTCATCAAATAATAAATGATTTTTTAAATCATACTCCTTATTAGAACTCTCAACTATTTTTTTTACGTATTGTATAGTTTTTTCAATGTCTTTTTCTTTTGTATATATCCCTAACCTCATTATACAACTACTTGCACCATATATATCTTCTAAATCAAATGCTTTTATTATATTGTCCTTTATATCTAATATAGATTTTGCTTTTATGTTATCTTTTTCTTTATTGGATATAACTACATAATTATCTAAGCAATTTATAATATTGCTTACTCTTTTATAAGTTAATGTTTTTAAAATTTCTTTAGCTTTATCTAGCTTGTCTTGATTTATATATAATCCTATCAACATATCATCTCTATCAGTATTTACCTTTGGTAAGGTTAATAAAACCTCTTCAGCTTTGTCAAATTGATTATCCATTGTGTATAACGAACTTAATATAAATTTTGATGTTTCACTAATTTCTTGTTCTTCACTATTTGATGATTCTTCTAAAAGACTTATTGCCTTTTTCAAAATTTTTTTAGCTTCTTTCTCGCTATTAGCACTTCCAATAGACATCATATATAATGAACCCATTCTAAACTTCAAAAACAAATTATTTTGGTATTCTCTCAAATACTTTTCACACCTACTTATTGCATTTTCAACAGTATCTTTTTCAAATAAAGTAGCACATTCTCTAACCAGTTCCATAACTTTATCATTTGAAATTTCCATTTCATAATTTAGAAGTTTATCTATAGTAGTATTGAAAAATCTAGCTATTAACGGTAGCATCGTAATATCTGGGTATGTACTTTTGTTTTCCCATTTAGAAACTGCCGCTACTGAAACTCCTAATGCATTCGCTAGTTTTTCTTGTGTAATACCTTTTTCTTTTCTTAATTTATTTATAACCTCGCCAATATATAATTCCATTAATATCTCCCTGAATTCTCTTAATTTATAAGATTTTATACTATAATTATACATTTATGCTAATCAAGTAACAATGGACATGTAGTTAAGTATTTTATTAAATTTATTAACCATTAGTTAATAAATTTAATTCTTAGTTAATATAGTTTATTTACTCTAAAGGTTTATACTCTAATTTATTTTTAAAAACAAAATACCCACTATATAACAAATCGTTACACAGGGGGTATATTTTTAATAAAAATCTACAATCTAACCATTTACAATTTCTCCACCATTTATATGTATAGTTTGCCCTGTAATATATGATGCTTCATTACTAGCTAAAAATACATATGCACCTGCGCATTCTACAGGTTGACCCGCTCTTTTCATAGGAGTATTATTTCCAAACTTAGAAACCTTTTGTTCATCAAAACTAGAAGGTATAAGTGGTGTCCATATAGGTCCAGGTGCTACAGCATTAACTCTTATACCCTTAGTTGCAAGTTGCATTGACAAAGATCTTGTAAATGCTGTCATAGCTCCTTTAGTCATAGAATAATCTATTAAAGTTTCATGTCCATGATAAGCAACAACAGATGTAGTGTTTATTATGCAGTCTCCACATTTTAAATGATTAATTGCTGCCTTTGTTAAATAAAATGCTCCATAAACATTAGTTTTGAAAGTTTTATCAAATTGTTCATCCGTTATGTCTATTAAATTTTGTTTTTCATATTGTACTGCTGAATTATTAACTACTATATTTATTTGTTTATATTCATCTAATGTAGTTTGAACAGCTTTTTTACAAAATTCACTTTCTCTTATATCACCTTTAATTAAAATACATTTTCTACCTTCATCTTCTACTTTATGTTTTGTAATTTTAGCATCTTCATCTTCATTGTAATAAATTATACTTACATCACAACCAGATTTAGCAAAAGCAAGAGCAACCGCTCTTCCAATTCCACTATCTCCGCCAGATATTATAGCTACTTTATCTTTTAATTTATCATTTGGTTTATTATATAGAGGATTATCATATATTGGATTTGGAGTCATTTCATATTCAAATCCAGGCTGGTGATTTTGATGTTGCTTTGGAAATTCTGTTGGAAAAACCATAATTCAATTACTCCTTTTTCTAAGTTTTAGTTTCTTAATTATGGTTTCCACACTATATTAAATTATCCATTCATGAATATATTTAAAGTTTAAAAATGCAAACTGCAAATAAAGCAATTGACGATAATGCCATAAAAATTAAAGATACCCCTGCTCTCTTTTTTCTCGATTCCATTACTGATTTATCTGCTTCACTCATAGAAGATGGATACTTTCTTCTTCCTATCAGGTATATCAGTAAACCACCTCCTGTATTACCACTTAATGAAAAAACTCCCCAAAGTTTCGGATGTTTAAACCCTCTACTTATAGCATCTAATTCTGTCATTTTATAAACTTGATAAGTAAGAGTTGTTGCTCCTAATATCATAATAAAAGCTAATACAATTAAATACCAGCTCATATAAATCCCCTCCTTAAAATTTCTTTATTATTTGGTAAAATAGCACTGTTGTGCTCAATACACCAATAGATGCAGTTCCAATAATCAAATAATTATTTTTCGATATAATACTATTGAATAATATAAATAAAATCATTAATAATACATTCACTCCAATAGCCATTAATAGTTTTTTATTGCTACTTACTATATTTGTACTTTCCTCTAAATGTTTTATCATATTGGAATCTCCTTTCAGTAATTCATCCAAACTAATATTATATAGGTCACTCAATTTTATTACACTTATGATATCTGGATAAGATTTTTCATTTTCCCAATTTGATATAGTCTGTCTAGAAACTTGTATTTCCTCCGCTACTTTTTCTTGTGTTAACTTAGAATCTATCCTTGCTTTTTTTAATTTACTCCCAACCTCCATAACACTTCTCCTTTCTCTATCATCTTGTCATATTTAACTTAGTTAGTCTATCAAACCTCTTTTACATGACACTTTTTTCTATGTCAAAATAATTTGACATGGCTATTTTTCAACGTTTCATTTATCCTTTAATTATATCAGATTAAATTTTTTCTAAAATCTATATTTATAAAATCAATTAATTATTTTACCATAATTTGTAAATTATTATTTTCTATGTAATAATGTAAATGGCATTTAATGTAATATAATTCAAAAGGTGGGGAATTTATGAAAAAGAAAATAATGATAGGGATTATGCTAGGGGCAAGCATATTCTCACTATCGGGATGTAGCTCAACTAAAAACACAGAGGTAAGCATATTAGCTACTACTGATTTGCATGGTTATTTGCCATATGAGTTAACTTCATATATAAAAAATGAAAAAGCCAAGGATAAAAATACTCTTTTAGTAGATGCAGGGGATTTTTTTGATTTGGGTAAAAGTGGTTCTCCTATGGACAAATATTTCGATACAAAATGGAGTGATGATGCGTACAATAATAAAAAGTATTTAGAAGTGCCTATTGCCAAGGAAATGAAAGAAGTAGGATATGATACTGTGGTTCTTGGAAATCATGAATTTATAAAAAATAATAAATTTCAACTAGACAATCTAGTAAAAGATTTTAAGAAACAAGATATTGATATTCTATCAGCAAATACATATAAGAAAGACGGAAAAAACTACGTAGACCCTTATCTAATAAAAGATATTTCTGCACCAGATGGAAATGTTAAGGTTGGAATACTAGGTCTAACTATCCAAGAAGTTGGTCAAACTTATGATGAATCGTCAAGTGGACAAGCAAAAGCAACATCTGAAGGATTAAAAGATTTCCAAGGATACAATGGTGAGTTATATATGACAGACTTAATTAAAGAAGCTAATAAATGGGTCACTGTTATGCAAAAGGAAAATCCAGATATTATTTTAGCTGTTGTACATTCAGGCGAAGAAAGTGATATAAATAAATATCCTGGAAATAGAATAAAAGAGCTTGCAAAAGAAATAAATGGAATAGATGCTATTGTAGCAGGACACACTCACAAGGAAATACCTCAGCATACTTACAAAAACAAATCAGGTAAAAAAGTTATAGTTACTCAACCAGGTAAATACGGAGAATGTATATCTAAAATTAATTTCGAGTTAGAAAAGAATAATAACAAATGGAATATTGTTGACAAATCCAGTGATTTAACTAAGTTTGAAAAAAGTAAAGAAGATAAAAATTTTGATGCCTTTAAGAGTAGTATTCAGGATTTTATAGAAAAAGAATTAAAATCAGATAAGATGAAAGAAACTATTCATTTAAGCGATATAACTCCTTTTGATTGGGATAAAGTTTATGTTTTTGAACCAAAAACTTCATCGGAAGCTATATATAAAACTATTGGATATAAGTGGCAAGATATAAAGCCAGCTAATGATGAAGATATGCTTCAAATTGTATTTATGAAAAATGACAAGGTTGTATGCCATTTTTGTGGATATAGCAAATATTTATCACTTTATTTAAATTTTGATAAATCAGAGTATAAAAATAGTGTAGTAACTATGTATCCAAAAGATAATGATAAGTTTAAAATTAAAATTGATGGATTATGGCTCACTGCTTATTTAACTCATACAAACTAATTAAAAGTAGGATCAATCCTACTTTTAATTAGTTATTTATTTTCATGAAAATATTCATATGCATATTCTTCCAGCTCACCGCATTCTGATATTAAGTGATCATCTTCATCATACACTTTATAAGTTTGTTGAACATTTCCTATCGATGCTTCTCCATCTAATCCTAACAAAATTGTATAAAAAGTATCTATAAGAACTGTGTCAATAATACTTTTCATTTTTTCCATTTGCTCTTGATTTAGGCCAAGCTTCTGTATTTCACACCCAACTTGTGTATTATTCATTTTTTCAAAATACAATTTCAATGTTTCATCTTTTTCTATATAAAATAATTCTACAAATTCCTTTGCTGTCATAATTCACCTCAATCTAAAACTTCACTTTAGTTTTTATATTTAAACAGTTAACTTTCTCTTTAATCTTGAACCCAGCGTATTCATCTTTGTCTATAGATTTTTTATAATATTCATTCCAATAACTCGCTATTCTATCTCCAGTTATCTTTATAAAATCCTTATTACTACTAATAAACTCTCTGAAATCGTCTGCATCAATTAATTCTATATTCATATTTATGTCTCTAAGAATTTCTTCAACATACTCTCCTGCTAATTGTAATATGTAGGGAATCATCCATTTTTCAATACTCCCTTTAGTAAATATCTGCCTTAATCTCTTTTGTCTTACATACCCATTGTGGTGACGAGTAAAAAAGCAATTTAATATTTGCCTTTGAAGATATGTCATTTTTGTTTCTTCAATTTCATTAGGTTCCTCACAATATATTCTTGAAGGAATATGTATTGTTTCTTCATCTATTTGAATATCAAAAGTATCAATAGTGCATAGTTCAGTATTAAAGTATATAATTTCAAAAACTACTTTAATATGATTCTCTAACTTTTTTGGAAAAGCATCTAAAAGTATTTTTATATCTTTGTTCATGTTTGTTCCTCCAGTAATGTTATTATATTATACATTATAATCATTTTTTTTCCAATAATAGTACTTTTATGATGCTATAAAATAAATTATTATTTTAGTGAATATCCTGTAATCTTATTAATAAATAGCTATTTAGGTAAGAAATCGTACTATTAACTCACAATCCATTGAAATCTAATTGGTGATAATTTATAATGTAATACTAAGTATTTTTAGTAAAATATTACAATATTAAAGAAAGGTAACAACATGGCTAAAATTTCAATTATAATAACAACAGTTCTAACAATTTTATTACCTATATTTCTTAATTTAAAAAACGAGCAATTTGTTAACAGTTTCATTGCCATATACTTGATAAATTGGTTCTTATGTTTAATTACTATAGGTGTTACTACTATTGTTAGGTTAAAAAGTTTAAACAGTATAGATTTTAAAAGTCGAATTATTAATTTTACAAAGTATTTTATAGGCTACTTCTTATTTCCAAGTCTATTTTTTATAATTTTTGACTATGATAGTTTTGATATAGTTCGTATTATAGCAATATCTTTTGGTATGTCATTTGGAACTAATTTTTTTGATTTATTATTTAAAAAAACTAAAAATAAGAATTTATTCTAAGTTAATAAAAAAATCAGCTACCCCTTTTGCAAGATAGCTGATTTTCTTTATATTAATTAACAATTAGTCTATTTTTTTGTTTAACATATATCCTAAAGCAAACATCCTCAATTAATGAATATATACTACTTGTTATAAAATATAACCCTATGGCTACAGGAGTCCTAAGTGTTAATACAAAACTCATTATAACTGTAGATATGACCATTTGTTTGCTAAAGGCTACTTGAGTGCTTGCCTTAAAGTATGGTATAAAACTTATTAAACTTGGAGCTAACATAGTTAATGTATATATACAAGGTATTATAAATAAATTATCAGATACATTTAAACTACTTATCCATGGAATTAATACACTTGTTGAGCCTTGTGGCATATTTAAAAATGTATTATATAAAGCATAAACTACAGGCATTTGTAGTAAAAGCGTTGAACATCCTAACATACTTTTCATGCTTTCTACTGAATGTTTTTGCAGTTGCTTTTCAAGTTCTTTGGCATTATTTTTATATTTTTCTTTTATATGATTCATCTTTTCTGCCAAATCTTGTTGTTTTCTCATAGCAAATTTTTGTCTTAAAGATAACGGCATTAATAGCAACTTTACTATTAAAGTTATGATCACTATAGCAACACCTAAATCTCCTGTAAAACTGAATAATGTATTTAATAAATCTTGTAATATATTTGAAATGAAATTCATTTTATTTTCTCCTTTAATTTTTAAATTTTAGTCATAAAATGTTCATTTCAATTAAAATAAGCTACAGTATCTCCAAACATCATATTTCTGAAAACTAAAGTACTGTCGTGGCTCTAGTATTTCAGAATACTTAAATCTATTTAGAAATATATTTTTTATTAAAATATATTCAATTTGATGAGATATACTTTTTTTACAAAAACAAGCTAGACATCCAATTATGGATATTAAAAACGTCATATAGATTAATATGTACCATATGCTATCTACGTCTAACTTCATTCGTTCACCTCATTAGAATTTTTATAAGTATTAATATAAGTATAGTATATAGAGCTTGTACTGTAAATATTTATAAACATTATTCTTGTCTATTATTGCACTCTTTCCTTATCTATAATTATATTGATCATCTCTCCAGTACTTAAGTCAAATTCAACTTCATACCCGCCTCTAACATCTGCACCATATTGATTTTTACCAGTATAAGATCCTCTTACTATAAACTTAGTCATATCCTCACTATATTCAGAGTTTATAGTTCTAATTTTTTTTATTGTAGAAATAATACTTTCTCTAGCATATGTTTTTGCTAAACTTTCATATTTCTTTCCTAGCTCTTTTTCCTCATATTTTTTAATAGCTTCTTCTCTATCTTTATTAAATCTAGCTATTTCATCCTCAGTTATATTGTGTTTTTCTATTTCCTCTTCAGTTAACATACCTGCATCTTCAATATCTTTACCATTTTTTTGATCTTTGTTAAATCTTGATTTAGCATTTAATATACTAGCTCTTTCATCCTCTTTTTTCTTTTCTTCTTGTTCCTTTAGTTTTTGCTCTTCTAAAATAGCTTCTTGCTTTTGCTGTTGTCTTAATTTTTCATCATATTCATCTGATGCTTTTTTAAAAGTAATTGGAACTACTATTAATAAAACTACAGATAAAATTACAGCAATTATGTTTTTTGCCTCTTTAAAGAAATCACTCATATTATCATATTTCTCTTTAGCCTTAAAAAGGTAGCTCACTACAAATCCACTAGCTAATAACCATAATACAAATAATCCTAATGATATAGCTGCTGAAATTAAAAGCAACATCATCAAGAATTTAAATAATTTTTTCATTTTACATCCTCCATTTTTACTTAGCTTAAAATATTGCATTATATATTGTATCATGAAATCGATTATTTTGTAGAAATTTGTAGTTTTTTCTGTAATTTACCAGTGTATTATATATTTTTTAGAATCAATTAATTATTTTATATACATATAAGATAATTAATTATAAATACTATATTAAAATAAATAAAAATAACTCTATCTTATATAATGCATCACACTATATGAGATAGAGTTATCTTTGTTTTATCACTAGTACTTTTAACTATTATATGAATAATAATCTGTATGTTCTTCTTCATATCTTTTGTTATACAATTCTTCAATAAATTTTAATTCATCGTCTGTTATTGAGCTCTTTAAATACCTTTGTTCTTTTCCTTTTGATGTAAATAAATATAAAGTTTTATCCTTCCAGATTATTACTTCAAATGGGTAATAATTTTTCGATACATCATTTGTATCCGCACTTGATGCTAGCCAAAAATGAACTTCTTTATTTGGATTAGCTTCACTTCTTTCATATTCGTTATGTGTAATTGACTTAAAATCTTTATTATTTAGTATCTCGGTTATCTGTTTAACTAATTTAGAATCTCTTTCTATTATAGTAATTTCCTCACAAAGTGTGAAAATTGGAGATTTTATAGTTTCTTCTCTTTTCCACTTTGTGGCATCTAAAACATAAAAAGAATCTGGTGCTTTAAATACACTATCAAATGGTTCTAATGATGTTTCAATAAGTTTGCCATTATGTGAGATCATACCATAATATATAATAAATATAATTACTAATAATGCTATAGGTATTGCTAATAATACCAATATTGATTTTAATGTGATCTTTCCAATTTTTTTATTCATATCTTATAACCTTTCTAAAACAATGTATATTAATATATTGTCAAACTTATATATAAAATATTAGGATAATTTTCAAATCTAAATAGGAGTGCACTAGATTTGTTCAAAACAAATCTATATACACTCCTATTTCACATTACACTTTACAACACCAATTGCACGTCCTATAATCCTAGCTTCATCAGCACTTACTACTATAGGTTCATAATTTATATTTTCAGGTAATAATATTAATTTATTTCCTTGTACTTCAAACTTTTTAAGGGTAGCATGACCATCTACTTCTACAGCTACGATACTTCTTTTGTTAAGATTGTTATCCTTTTTTATAACAACATAATCTCCATCATCAATTCCTGCATCTATCATACTATCTCCCTTAACTTTAAGCATAAATAAATCTTTATTTGACCTAATCACATCATGTGGAATATAGAAATATTCTTCATATTCTTCATTCATATATATTGGTAATCCTGCTGATATCTCACTTAATAGTGGTAACTTTAAAGAATCTACTTCTTCACCTGTAAGAGATGATATTACACACTTGTTTAATGATGTATCTTTTTCAAATAAATATTCTTTATAATTCTCTATCCCTACATACTTATACTTTTCTATACAATCGTACACATTGTAATTTTGTGTATTTTTTTTAATTTTTTGTTTTTTATTAAGTACTTCAAATGTAAGTTGCTCTTGTTTAGTTTTTGACCCTTTTTTCTTCATATTATATCCACCTTTTCTTTTTCAATTGAAAGTTTAGATAAATTCTTTTTATTTTATATTATACAATATATTTTTACTCAAATCTATTAGTTATGTAAGTCTCTTTTTTATATTTTAAATTTACCTTTTTTTATTATATTTTAAACACTTTTTTCTAGTAATGTCTTTATTTTGTAAAACTTTTAACCTAATAAAGAATATATCTTAACAAAAATGTAAAAAATATACTTTAGTTATTTTGTTAGGAGGTTACCATGGAAAATAATAAAAAATTTTCTTTAATAATTACACTTAGTATACTTTCTATATTGGCAATTTTAGCAATTAGTACTAAATATATTAATGAATCTACTACAATTGAAACTTACTCAAATACAAGCCAAAAAAGTAGTGAAAGTTTAAATAGGTTGATGAAAGGAAATGAAAAATTTATTTATGCATCTTATAATAGTTCTCCTATTGATAGCTCACTTAGAAAATCATTATATCAAAATGGTCAAAAGCCGTACGCTGTTATTCTAACTTGTTCTGACTCTAGAGTTGTGCCTGAAGATATATTTTATACAGGATTAGGCGAGTTGTTTGTTATTCGTGTAGCTGGTAATGTTATAGATGATTCTGTATTGGGGAGCCTTGAGTACGCTGTTGAGGATTTAAAGATCCCCCTAGTAGTCGTTATGGGTCATCAAAAATGCGGAGCTGTATACGCAGCTAAAAATATTAATGAGCTTAGTGGGTCTTTAGCAAAGACTATACAAAAAATTGTACCTAGCTTTGAAAAATCTAAAGCTTTAGGTGGTAGTGACAATGAAGTGGGTGAAAGAGCTATAAATTTTAATATTGAAAATTCAGTTAATACTATAAAAGAAAATAAAGTTGTAAAAAAACATATATCCGATAATTCGGTTATGATTATAGGTGCAAATTATAATTTAGAAACTGGTAAAGTAATGTTATTAGGCAAATAAAAATAACTGTATCATTGTATTTTCAATATACTTTGATACAGTTATAAGGTAATTTATTTTTCCAGTATTTTAATAAAACAATTTATTATACTTCTAATCTCTTTTCATTAACTATTTTCCCTAATTTTAATTTTACACATATAACACCTATAATATCTGCTAAAGCCCAACCAATTGGAATAGACCACCATATACCGCTAGCTCCTAGCTTTGTTTCCGATAATACATATGCTAAAACAACTCTAGTTCCAAGTGATGCTATAGTTAGTATTATAGATATATTTAATAATCCTATCCCCCTAAATAACCCATAAAACATAAATAAAAATCCAATTAATACATAAAAAATTGCTACTACTGAAATATACTCTACTCCTAAAGCTATTACTTCAGTTTCATTTTTATTTATAAATAAAAGCATTATATCTTTTGAAAATATAATTATTAAGGATGATGTGATTACGCAAAATATAATTATCACTTTAATGGAACTTCTTATTCCATCTTTTATTCTATCTATTTTTCCTGCGCCTTTATTTTGAGCAACAAATGTAGAAAATGCATTGCCAAAATCCTGTACAGGCATATATGCAATAGAGTCAACTTTAACCCCTGCAGCAAATGCCGCCATAACAGTTGCTCCAAATGTATTTACTAATCCTTGCACTATGAGTATTCCAAAGTTCATAATCGACTGTTGTATTGATGTTAATACAGAGTATCTAATAACTTCTTTAAATATATTTTTGCTTATTTTTATATCACACTTGGATATTTTTATAAAATCAATTTTTCTATACACATATATACTACTCAATATAGCAGAAACTGATTGTGCTATTACTGTAGCTATAGCAACACCTTCTACTCCTAAATTAAGTTTCAAGACAAATACTAAATCTAATATTATATTTATTAGAGATGCTATTATTAAAAAGTATAATGGTCTTTTTGAATCTCCGATAGATCTTAATAATGCAGTTGATAAGTTATATATAAACGTAAATATTAATCCTAATATAATTATTATTAAGTACTTCATTGAATCACTAGCTAATTCAGCAGGCATATTAAATAACTCTAGTATTTTATTTATCCCAAAAATAGAAATAATAATTATAAATATCGTAGCTCCACCTATAAATATTATTGAGGTAATTATAGTTTCTTTAAACTTATCCATTTCCTTTGATCCATAATACTGAGCAAGCATAATCCCTACACCCATAGTCAACCCTATTATTATAGAATTTAAAAATACTACAATAGCAAATGATGACCCTACAGCTGCCAAGGCATTTGCTCCTATGAATTTCCCAACTATTATACTGTCTACTAAGTTATAAATTTGTTGAAATATATTACCTATAATCATAGGTAATGCAAACTTTAAAATAGACTTATTACAATCTCCATTAGTCATATCTATCATATATAAATCTCCCCTATACATATGTAGTCTTTTGAATCTATAATAAACTATATTCTTTATACTGTTTAACATGAAAGTATATTAATTTTTATAAAAAAAGCATCTCAATTAATCAAATTTTAATTTTGAGATACTCTTTTTTATTGTTTTACTTATTAAACATATAATTTTTTAATTAGATGTATTTTTTAATGTATCTGATTTTCCAAGAATTAGTGACATTGAGTCTTCATCATTTTTTATCTTCCATTCTTTATCAACCTTAGTTAAATTAATCTTACCTTTTCTAGTCTCTATCTTACCACTTTTAACTTTCTCTAAAATAGTATTACTCATATCATCTGACTTTACCTCAACTCCATTAAAAGCATTAGCTAAGCTTTCTTGTAAAAGCTCCATTGTTATATTTGCAAAATTAGGTCCAGTTAATTCTACATCTACTGAAGCCTTATCATCTTTTATTTCTTCTTTTAGTACCTTTACATCTATCTTAGACATATATTCGTTTAACGCCTCTTCCATTTTAGGATTTTTATTTTCTTCACTTTTTTTATTTTTTCCCATATTTTCAAAGACATATTTTTCTAAATCAGAATTCTCCCCTTTTTTAACTTCCTTAAAGTATATATCTACAACCTCACTAGGACTTTTACTCCCACATCCTGTTAGTACAACCATAGATATTAATATCATTACCATTAATTTTAGTTTGTTTTTCATATGATTTCCCCTCATTATAAGTTATTTTTATTGCGATTGTCGTACATATCTATTGTACTAGCTTAAATCTATGATTTATCATATTTTTACGCACATTAAAAATAATACAATATATTGCATGTCGAAGTTTATCAAAATCTCTGACTTTATATTTTTTAGAATCTACAATTCACTTGAAAGTATGAGAAAAACAAAGGGATTAACAATAACTTTTTAAAATTATTTTTATTTATAAACATAAAAAAAGAAGTAAAACCTTACTTCTAGTCAACTCCTTTTTATACTTATACAATTAATTTAATTCTATAAAATCTATTTATTTTTAGAATTTATACAGCTTTTATTTATATTGTTATTTTTTTTACCTTCTTTTGAACCATGTGTATATCCAATAACATCAAAATGCTTTGCAAATTCATTAACATATTCTTCATAGTGTTTACACCTTGATCTTAAGCAGCTTGATAAATGTATTGTATCTACATCTGCTTTTTGAAGCTTCTCTATTTTTACATTTAAATTTTCTAATGGTTTTTCATCACATCCATTACAAGTATTTACTGCTACTAACTTACAACCTTCATCTTCATATATACTAAAAGAATCTTCTACTTCATTAAAAGCTCTTAAGCATCCATTTGCTGTACATCTTTTAGAAACTTCACCACATATATATATTGCAACTTTTTTCATAAAACCTACCTCCTATTTATATTGTCTAAATCTTAATATTGTCTTTTTATATAATACACTATTTTTACTAAATTCAACCAGATCAAATAATGTTAGAAATCTAAAAGTTTTAATTTTTACTATTAATGTGTTCATTGATTTATCAGAATATGTTAATATATTATAGTTAGGAGGAGTGGGATTTTGAAAAAATTATATTTACTATTATCGATGCTTATTTTCACAACACTATTAATAGGATGTAGTAATGCAAATTTGAATACTAAAGTTACAATAAATAAAGAAAGTAAAAATGAAAGTGTACTTGATGTAGGAGTTGATTATCATATAGAATCTTTAGAAAAAGCAAAATATGATATTCAAATTTATGCCAAAGAATATAATTATGGTAAACTTAAAGAAAGTCACGATTTACTACAAATACAAAGTATGGTTAAAAATAAAACCAGGGATTTATCTATTGGTTTACATGAAAGTGATGGGAATTTGCAAGTTAATATAACACAAGTTGGAGTAGAAGATTCATCTTTAGGCTTTTTATTAGATTTCTTCAGTAAATCTGAAAATGGACTTGCCCTTTCTATATTAGATAATAAAAAAGAGGTTCAGTTAGATAAAGAGTTACCTATAGTAGTATATAGTACAAATAAAAAAGGTGTAACTACAGAAAGTATAAATCTAGATAAAGATTTTAAAATTGGTAAAAATGAAAACGATTTAGTTATATACTTAAAAATGAATAAATTAAAATAAATTAAAAATAATGATAGTTCGCAATAATTGTGTTCTATCATTATTTTTATAAATTAATAGCTTACTTCCCAAGTTATTATCCCTAATGTATTTTCACTTTCTTCTATAAATAAATCATTTTTCATATTCCTTTTAACAAAGTCTTTTATTTTACTTCTAATATTATTATCTAAATATTTATTGTATCTATTTTCAAGCTTTTCTATTGCTTCTTTTTCATACATTTTATATATCCAACTACTAGATGAATAAAAAATCTTAGGTTCATAACCACTAAAGTATAATATATTAAAAGGATAAATTACATTACTGATATCACTTCGCTTTATTTTATAACCGATTATTTCTTCATCTGCTTTTTTTATTATTTCATTCTTGTACTTGCCATTTGTTGATATATAGCAACAATATGATTTTGATGCTTCATTCATCTTTAATAAACTTTCAAAATTATAGCATCCCGGGTTTAAGCTAGAAATAACAAAATCATATTTTTTACTCATATTTTCACATACTAAATCTATATTATTCCAATCCTTATTTAATATCTCTATATTTTCTATCTTTTGATCATTTATTTTGTTTTGCAATACATTAAGCATTCCATCTGAATAATCAAGTGCATATACTTTTTTACAAATCCCACTTAGAGGTATAGTGTATGCTCCTGTTCCACATCCAATATCTAAAACTATACTCTCTTCATTTATATATCCTAATCTTTCAAGGTTACTTATTACTTCGTCTATTCGTTCATACCCAACTGCTTCATCATAAGTCTTTGATGACTTATTCCAGATTTCTATATTTTTATCTTTAGTATTTTTGCTTAATACGTAGTCTTTACCTTCTTCTTCCCATTTTTCTTTCCAATAAGCTAAATTTTCCATGGTATTTTCCCCCTTGCAAATACTTTATACAAAAACTATATATAAGTATTGAAATACAAAAAAGGCCAGAGACTTAAAGTCTTCTGACCTGTTAAGATATTTTCAAATATCTTAATTTCAATAAAAGTGTATCATATTAAATTTCATATTTCAACAATCTTTTTATAGTTTTTATTAACTATCTGAAATTTAATATAATTATAGTATCTATTTTAGATTTTATCCGCTTTAATACGTAATCATATATTTAAGATTATTTTAAATACTCTTCTATTTTATATGGCTCAAAAGGTTTATTTTTATATAAAATAGCATTTGTGGGACATCTGTGTATGCACTTTTCACAGCCTATACATTTATTATAAAAAGTAATATCTCTATCATTCATTGTTATATTTTTTGTAGGACATTCATTTTCACAGATTTTACAATTTATACATTTATCTTTATCAACTGAAAATTTTCTCTTAGCATATTTTTTAGCATAAATTAAAAACATATCATATATTAATTTCATACTTTTGCTTTGTTTGTTATAGGCTATCTCACTCCTGTTTTCTGCTAAAAAATCTTTAACTATTTTATCAACTTTACTTGGAGCCTCTTCTAATGCTTCTTTTATAACTTCATCGCTATCTCTTTTAAAAATAACATGATAATAGTTATTAGGCATTTTTATAGAGGCATTTATAATTACATCGTATCCTTTTTCTTTCATAATCTTTGCCAAATCAACTCTATATTTCTTATGTCCATCATCTGCTAGTGTATAGTATGTAATACATTTTTTATTTGATGTAGGCACGTTTTTGCTAATCCAATCCATTAAAATCTTTGGAGACTTTTCAACATGTATCGGTGAGCCTATTATATAAAAATCGTAATCTTTTTTTATACTATTTTCTTTTTGTATGTCTATTAACTCTATATTTACATTTTCGTCTTTAAATCTCTCTTTAAATAGTTTAGCTATATACTTTGTGTTTCCTGTACCAGAAAAAAATACTACAGCTCCTGTATTTAACATATTATATAACACATCCTTATGAAAATTTTATCTATAAACTATTCTTATGGATTTAAACAAACTCCGTTATTATCAAATTTATAATCTTTACCATTTATATAATAATGTGTATTTGATAGCATTTGTCCACCCTGAACTAAATAATACCATTTTCCATTATCATTTATCCATGAATTGGTTTTTATAGTTCCATCTCCATTCCCATAGAAATATTTATCGTAACCGTCTTTATAAGATCTTTTAATCCAACCTTTCTTTTCTATCATAGCTCCGCTTTTATCAAAAATATAGTATTTTCCATTTATTTGCTCCGAAACATTTTTAATCATAATCCCATCTTTATTTAAATAATACCACTTATTATTGTCTTTCACCCAGGTACTTGTTTTTAAAGTTCCATCTTTATTTCCATATACATAAATATTTTTGATTACAAAATTTCCATCCCCATAAGTATCTTCATCTAAAACGCCACATACCTCATCACTATATGTTATTTCTTTAGTTTTTATCCATCCATTTTTCTCTATCATAGCTCCATTAGCATCAAGTGCATACATTTTGCCATCGTATACAATTTGATTTGCAAGCATGACCCCCTCAGGATTAAAGTAATACCACTTACCATTATCTTTTACCCAATCATTTTTCTTTACTGTTCCATCTCCATTTGAATAAAAGTAACTTTCACCATAATTATTTATTATATTTTTATCTTCCATAGCTTTTATCCAGCCTTTTGATTCTACCATTGCTCCACTTTTACCAAATACATATATTCTTTCACCTATTTGTTTTGATTCATATGAAATCATTACTCCATTTTCATCAAAGTAATACCATCTTCCATTATCTCTCAACCAATTTTGTTTTATTTTTTCATTATTTTCATAAAAATTCCAATTATTATTTTCCTGCACCCAACCATAATTTATTGTACTAGAATGCTTTGCTATGTTTTGATCTAATTGATTTTGCTTATCTGTATTGTCTGCATTTGCAAAAGATATAGCCCCCATTGATATAACAACACTTATAAGCGCTGTAGTACTTATTTTATTTAGTTTCATTTTTCTCTCTCCCTATATTTTAAACTCACTATTTATTATATACTTTTTATTAACCGCGATTTGTGCTAATTAAAATAACAAATACTTAAATATGAAACTTTAGCCTATCTTAGGTTGACAGCTCTATTTATATTTATTTTTCTTTCTTAATCCATTTTAACGCATTTTTAAGTTTTACTGGATTACCATACATCAGTGTAGCCATTCTGTATATCTTAGAGCTACCCATTCCTACTAGTACTGTTGATACAATTAGTATTAATGAAGATATTATAAACTCTATAGATGTAACTGACCCTGATCCAACCCTTGCTATCATAGTCATTGGAGATGCAAATGGTATATATGAACAAACTTTCATTAAAGTGCTATTCCCATTTGATAAACCAAATATACTAATAATAAATGCGACTATAAATATCATCATTACAGGACCAACACTTGTTCCTATTTCCTCTGTCTTTGATACTAAAGCTCCTAATGTTGCAAATATAAATGAATAGAATATATATCCTAATATTCCAAATATGGCAAATGTCAATATTAATTCTGATGGAATCTTAAATATATTATCCAACACTCCATTCCACACCTTACCATTTAACTTGTATGATATAAGGCCTGATGACATGATTACTGCAACTTGGGCTATACTTGCTATTGCTCCAGCAATAACTTTACCAAAAATCAAATTATTAGTGTTTGTACTCGTCACTAATACTTCAATTGCTCTATTACTTTTTTCAGCGGTTACACTCATAGCAATTAATTGACCATACATTATAATCATCATATAAAGTGCAAAAATTAGTATGTACGCATACATATAGTTATTTGCACTATCTTTTCCTAATATTTCAATATTAGAAACTATAGATGTATTGTATATTGAGTTCACCTTATCAAAATCTATTCCTTCATTAGAAGTTTTATATTTTACATATTCATTTTTTAAAAATTCATTAAACTGTTCTTCATTTACATCATTAAGGCTAGTATTTTGAACGATATAGTTATATTCAGTTAAGTTTTTAACATTAAACCCTGCCTCTACATTTTCATCTTCCACTAGCTTTTTTAACTCATCTTGACTTTTTACTACTTTCCAATTTGAATTTGGAAAATAAGTCTTTAATGTATCCTTATTTGATATAGCATTATTTTGATCATATATTGCTAAATTAGATTTTTCTTCATCTACAATATCTTCAGCTTTAGTCTTATTTTGATCTTCATCAAATAGTATTGATGACATATCTACAAAGTTCGGTATAGACAGCCCTATTATAATTAATAATGAAATTATCACAGTACTTATTATAAATGACTTCTTTTTGAAATAGTTTCCCAGTTCAAATTTTAATACAGTAAAAAATTGTCTCATTATTTTTCACCAACTTTCTTTACAAATATATCTGCTAAATCTGGTTCATATATCGCAAATTTTTCTATGTCTATATTTTCATTTATTAAAGTTTGTAAAAGTTGATTTTTTGTTTTACTATCAATTAACTCTACAATTAAATAATTCTTTTTAACTTCATTTACGATTACTAAATCACTAAACTTAGTATCAATTATATTCTTTAATTCATCTATTGTTATGTCATTAGCACTTAAGATAAGTCTATCTTTTCCAAATTCTTTTTTAATATTTTTAAGATTTCCACTTAGTACTATTTCACCTTTATTTATTATAGCTATCTCTTCACAAAATTCTTCAACATAACTCATTTGATGGCTAGAAAATATAACTAATTTATTTTGTGTTATTAATTCTTTAACAGTATCTTTAAGTATTTGTGCATTAATTGGGTCTAATCCACTAAATGGTTCATCTAATATAACTATTTCAGGATTACATACTAAAGTTTGAGCTAACTGAACTTTTTGCTGATTTCCTTTTGATAAACTATCTAGTGTTTTATTTGAATACTCATCTACCCCTAATTTTTCAAGCCACATCTTTGTATTTTGCTTTGCATTCTTTGATGATAATCCTCTTAACTCTGCTAAATAAACTATTTGCTCTGCAACCTTCTTTTTAGGATATAATCCTCTCTCTTCAGGTAAATATCCGATTTGATAATTTCTTGGTTTAAACTTCTTTCCATCAAGTAATATTTCACCTGAATTAGCTTTAAATACATCCATTAATATACGAATTGTTGTTGTTTTACCAGCTCCATTTTTCCCTAATAATCCAAGGGCCTTCCCACTTTCAACTGAAAAAGATATTCCATGTAATACTTCATTTTCTGAAAAACTTTTTCTTAAATTTTTCACTTCTAGTTTCATATTAACTCCCCCCTCTTGACTTGAAATTTATACATATTCATGAAAACTATAAAAGTCTCACTTCACTAAAACTACTTGAAACTTAAATAAATCTATATTAAGTTTTAGATTTATTATATAGTTATTTACAAAGCAGTTAAGCCACATATTAAGTTAGCATATGTTTTTAGAAATTAAAATATAATGAGCCTGAATAGTTGTTTTTAGGGTATGAATAGTAAACGACAAAAAAATAACTGGAGATAGATATACCTCCAGTTACTTATTTTAATTAATATATTATATTATTTTAAAGCATTTAATACAGCTTCATAATTAGGTTCTTCAGTTATTTCTTGTAAATATTCTACATATACAACTTTATTATTTTCATCAACAACAAATACTGCTCTTGATAATAATCCTAATTCATTGATATAAACTCCATAGTTTTTACCAAATTCTCTATCTTTGTAATCAGACACTGTTTTTACATTTTCTATACCAGCTGCTCCACACCATCTAGCTTGTGCAAATGGTAAATCCATTGATATTGTGTAAACTTCAACATTACTTAATTTTGATGCTTCTGTATTAAACTTTCTAACTTCCATATCACATACTGGTGTATCTATTGATGGTACAGATAAAAATACTCTTTTTCCTTTTGTATCATTTAAAGATACAGGATTTAAATCATTACCTACTGCTGTAAAGTTTGGTGCAGTATCTCCTACTTTTACTTGAGTTCCTTCTAAAGTTAATGGCGCTCCTTGGAATGTTACTTTCATATCTATATACCTCCTATGTAATCTATATTGATCACTAATTATTCTTAACGTTTGTAATATATTGATACCCACAGTTAAAAAATTTAATCTTTAATTATTTCAAAAGATTTATTTTTTTCAATTTAATTTCTAATAGTAAAAAAATGATGTGCTGTATTTTGTAATAGATAATAAGTCAATAATACAAAATAGCTATATATTAGTATTTTCAATGTATAAATACTAATATATAGCTATTTAATCTACTTGATAAATTCAAAATTACTTTTTTAATAATTTATCATAACAATAAAATGGTTTCTCTTTACCTAAGAAAATCATTTCACCTACAAAGTTAAAGTCAAATTTTTTAAATAATGAATTCATTTTCGTGTTTATTGAATAAGTATCTGTTTTTAAGTAAAAAACATTATTATCTAATGCTAATTGTTCTGCAAATTTCATCAATTTAGTTGCTACACCTTGTTCTCTAAATTTAGGATTAACTGCCATTCTATGTATTACCATAGTTTTATCATTAGATTTCCATTTTAAGTCTTCATATTCTTCCGGCTCTATATAGTTAATACATATAAGACCTTTTAACTCTTCACCTTCTGTTTCTACATATAGGTCTTCATTTTCTATATCTTCTATAAAATCTTTAGCTTGAGGGTAATTTTCATCCCATTGAGTATTTTTATAAGTCTTCATTTCTTGTACCGTAGATTTTATTATATCCATTATATTATTTATATCATTTAAACTAGCTTTTCTTATCATTTAAAACTCTCCTTCTTACTTTTTTTATTCTTCCAGTCTGTTTCTATATTTTTGCTCATTCTTTTTACCAATTGATTTATTACCATTTTTTCTGATTCTGTAAATTTATCTAAGCATACTTCTATATTTCTGTTTTCTTCTTTTATTATTAAATCGTATACTTCAATTGATTTTTGTGTAGGAAATAAATTATATCCTCTTTTGTCGGTTTCATCTTGTATCTTATCTACATAACCTACTTTAATTAGTTTTTGAACAACTTTTGTTGTTGTGGTTTTATCTACCTTAAGCATATTTGATAAATCTATAAAATTAATGCCAGGATTTTCACATATTCTAGTCAAAAAAGTAAATTGACCTTTTTGTAATTTTAGTTCTTTGTATTTTATATCACTTATCGAATGTATTGCTCTGGATAAGCTTCCTATTTCTCTTAATATATCATTAGTCAGTTTTTCCACTTGATTCACCCCTTAATTTTGTTGAACTTTCAACTAAATATAATATACAACATTATAGTTGAACTTTCAACTATTTTTATTATGTACAAAGTTATAATATCTTCGTATATAAAAAAACTCTTTCCTAGTAATTATAAATTACCATGAAAGAGTTTTCATCACTATCAAAAAAATTATATATTAATATCTTCTACTCCATTATTTACCATCTCTTCATTTAAGATAAAGTTAACAAATTTCTCCCCATGTGGTAAGCATGTTTGTATAAAAGGACCTGTTATAAGCATTGCTATAACTGTTCCAATACCTAAAGTACCTCCTAAGAAATAACCTCCAATTAAAAATGTAGCATCAAGACCCATTCTTATCCAACGATATTCTACTTTTAGCTTATCTTGTATTATAAATGGTATTATATCATTTGGTGCTACCCCTACATTAGTTGATGAAAGTATAGAGAATCCTATAGCTATTATAAAGCACCCTAATACTACTAGACCTACCTTTAAAGCATAGCCATATGTATTTATTGGAAAATGCGAAACAACGTTTACACCCATATCAATAATTGGCCCAACTCCAATAACACATATTAAAGTACCTATTTTTATATGATTTTTTTGAACTAAAAATATTATTGCAAATAATACTACTAATATTATTCTGTTTGCAGTACCAGTCGTAGCGTTTAACCCCATATTATTTAACGCACATGCTAAGCCTTGTGTGAAAATTGTAAATGGATCTGATCCTATATTTGTTCTTAAATATAGTGCAACTCCAAATTGGATTATACTCATTCCTATAAAAAATAATGTTAACCTTTTCACAGTGCTTAAAAGTTTGTTCATATATATTCCCCCTAAGTATGTCTAACATTTCAATTGATTTTAAGCTAAACACTTGATTTATTGACTTTTAAAGAATAATATAATTTCAAAAATCTGTCAATAAAGTTTGTTATTTTTTTACTTTATTTTAATTTGTTTTAATATTTTTATTTTTCTTACTATTATTTTTCAAACTTTTGAACACTTGATTTTTAGCCATTTTATAAAATTTATATTTCATATTTTCAAGTTATAATTTTTTATATTCATCTAAAATTTTATTTTATTATAACAATAATAAAAATTAAATTTTATTTTTTATGTGAATAAAAAACATATAGGATCCTATCTTAAATAAAATAAAAAAAGTTTACATATTTTTAAATTATGTAAACTTTTTTATTTAATATCTAGTTTTATCTAACCTCTAATTAAAATCTAAGTGATAAACAGCTTAATCCTCCATCAAGTTTTCTATATTCTGATGTATCTACTTCTATAACATTATAACCTGCCTTCTCTATTGCTCTTTTAGTTTTGTTATACCCATATGGCACTATTACATTATCATTAACCCATATGCAGTTAGCTGAATAACTATCATCTTGACTTATTACTATTTTATTAAAATTTTTAAAATCTTCTTTATCTATAAACTCACCAGCAACTAAAAGATTATTATTTTCTAAGTATGCCAATCCTGTTTTTAAATGTAGTACTTCTTCTAATGTAACTATAGATCCAGTATAGCCATGCTTTTCTAACTTTTCAATAAATTGTCTAGCCCCTTCTTCATTTGTTCTAAAAGATTTTCCTATGTAAAAATGATTACCAACCATCATAACGTCTCCACCTTCTACAGTACCAGGAGATGTTATATATTCTATCTTATCTTCAGAAAAGAACTTCTTAATAGTTTCTTTCATATCTTCAATTTCTTTGTTTCTTGAATCTGCACCTGGATTACATATAATAGCACAATTTTTAGTTATTACCGCTGTATCTTCTACAAAACATGAATCAGGAAATCTTTCATCTGCTTCTAATACTGTAACTTCAACATTACAAGATTTTAAAGCTTGTATATAGTCATCATGTTGTTTTAATGCTAATTCATAATCTGGCTTTCCTAGCTCAGGAGCTGATGTTATTCCATTGACCATTGATCTTGATGGTCTTTTTACTATTACATTTTTAAACATATTCAATAACTTACCTCCAAAATATAATTTATTTTCAAAACTTAAATTAAAACTTTATATTCATAACATTTGCTAATATTAAAATTTATGCATTCTAATTAAACAATAGCATTTTATAATATGTATATGAGTTATAAATATTTAATTATTGTTAAAAGTTCGTAAAATTTTTATAATAGTAACAATTTATCTACATATTGCTTTAGTTAAGCATATTTGTATCAATACAATTATTTTTATTATATCAATTTTCTTATATTTATTGTTTTTCCCAACAATTGTATGATAAGCTTTTCTCATAATCATACTATTTTGTTTACATTTTAGTATATAAAACTAATTGTATGGAGGTATTTGTATGAATAAAAATACAAAATATATAATTTATGTGGGTATGTTTTCAGCATTATGCACAATTGCAACTTTTATAAAAGTTCCTTTTGGAAATGGTGCTATGGTTCATTTAGGTAGTGCTATGATTTTTACTTTAGCTATATTATTTGGAGGAAAATATGCTGGTCCAGCTGGGGCTATAGGTTCTGCTTTCTTTGATCTATTATTAGGTTTCTCACCTTACACATTATGGTCTTTTGCTATAAAAGGTATAGCTGGATTTATAGCTGGAAGTATAGCTCATATAGGAAAAAACAGCGGAAATAACTTTTTTATAAATCTGTTAGGACTATTTGCAGCGTCTTTATGGACCTTAATTGGATATGTTGTTGCTTGGACTTTCGTTATAGGTAGTTTTGAAGCAGCTTTATTAAATATACCTAGTTCTTTGATGAGTTCTTCTATGGGTATTATAGTTTCAATACCACTTTCTTTAGCCCTTAGAAAAACTTTGCGTAAATCTGGATATTTAAATTTAGATACAAACACATGTAGATAGCTAATTATCAAAAAATAAAAATAATTCAAAAAAGTTTTTTTATATTATTGACATCATTTAAAATCATATATATTATTAAATTAATAAATTTCAAATAAAATAAAAAAATTCTACGAAGAGAAAAAGTAAGTATTATCTTGTTCTACAGAGAGTTGGTGTTTGCTGAAAACCAATGTTCAAGTTTTACTAAAAATCATCTCTGAGAAGCAATACTGAACAATTTTTAGTAAGTGTTGCCGGTATCTGTCACCGTTAAAAGATAAGCGTATTGTTAGATACGTAACTGAGTGCTACAAATAGGTTTATTTATTATACCTTTATTTGTAGAATTAGGGTGGTAACACGGATAATCCGTCCCTTGTATTTTACAAGGGGCGGTTTTTTATTTTTCGAAAGGGGGAATATTTATGGACATTGAAGGTGATATAATGCACGGATAAAAAATATTAATTTAATTAGGAGGTTTTAAAATGAACACTTTATCAAAAAAAGATTTATCACTTATCGGCTTAATGCTTTTTTCTTTATTCTTTGGAGCAGGAAACTTAATATTTCCGCCATTTCTTGGTCAATCAGCGGGAGATAAAACATGGTTAGCAATGATAGCATTTTTTATAACAGCTGTAGGATTTCCTGTATTAGGGGTAGTTGCTGTTGCTAAATCAGGTGGACTTACTAATCTAGCAAAAAGAGTTAATAATGTTTTTGCAGTAGTTTTTACAGTTTTAGTGTATTTATCAATAGGTCCTGGTTTGGGAATACCGCGTGCTGGAAGCTTACCTTTTGAAATGGTTGTTTCACCTTATTTACCTCAAACTATTTCAAAGTCATTTGCATTATTTTTATTTACATTTATATTCTTTTCAGTAGCATATTGGCTTTCATTATCTCCAACAAAATTAATAAATCGTATGGGTAAAGTATTAACTCCTTTACTTCTACTTTTAATCGCTATAATATTTTTAGGATCATTATTTAAACCACTAGGTAGTTATAGTGTCGCTAGTGGAGATTATTCAACTAATCCTTTAGTTAAAGGTTTCTTAGATGGCTATCTTACTATGGACACAATAGCTGCCCTAAATTTCGGTATAGTTATAGCTTTAGCAATAAAATCTAAAGGTATTGAAGATGAAAAAACTGTTGTTTCTATATCTATAAAAGCAGGACTTATCGCTGGTGGATTACTAGTTTTAATTTATTCATTGCTTGCTCATTTAGGAGCTACTAGTGGATTTAGATTTGGTGCTACTGAAAATGGTGCACAAACATTGACAAATGTTACTACTTATATTTTTGGTAAACCTGGCGCAATTTTACTAGCTGCTACATTCACATTAGCTTGTCTAACTACTAGTGTAGGACTTATAACTTCTTGCAGCCAATATTTTGCTACACTTACAAACAAGATATCTTATAAATCTTTCGTTAGAATTTTATCTCTTTCAAGTATGGTACTTGCTAATTTAGGCTTAACTAAAATACTTGCTATATCAGTACCTGTACTAAATGCAATATACCCTATAGCAATAATGCTTATAGTTTTATCTATGCTTGATAATTTATTAAAAGAAAGTTCTTTAGTTTATAAATTTACTATATTATTTACTGGTGTTGTAAGTATAGTTGATGCCTTATCTCAAGTAGGTTTTAAATTAGATTTTATTTCTGATCTACTTAGTAAATTACCTTTATATTCACAAGGATTAGGATGGGTAGTTCCTGCTCTATTTGGTATAATTTTAGGGTTATTATCTACTACTATAAAAAACAACTTAAGCAATGAAATATTTGCACAAGGTGAAAATTTAAAATAACTATCAAATAGCAAATTATAAAAAGCAGAGATTAATCTCTGCTTTTTATATGTTATATTAATATATTTTTAATTACATACCTATAAACATAAGTCCCATAGATATAATAACTCCTGAGTATAATAAGTCTACTATACAAAATCCCATTATATCTTTTGCACCAAGTCCTGCTATACCTAGTGCTGGCAATGCCCAAAATGGCTGTATCATATTTGTCCAAGCATCACCCCATGCTATTGCCATGGCAGTTTTAGCTGGATTAACACCAAGTGCTTCCCCTGCTGGCATCATTATTGGAGCTTGAACAGCCCATTGCCCCCCACCTGATGGTATAAAGAAGTTTACTATTCCTGCACTTAGGAAAGATAACATTGGGAATGTTACATTTGTTGAAATTGATACAAAGAAATTAGATATTAAAATTGCTAAAGAAGATCCATCTGCATTAGTACCTGTCATCATACCTATTATACCTGCGTAGAATGGGAATTGAAGCATTATTGGACCAGCATTTTTAGCAGCTAAACCTAATGCATGTAAAAATCTTTTTGGTGTTTTATGAAGAGCTATTGCTAAAAACAAGAATATAAAATTGACTATATCAAGATTCAAATTAAATCCATTATTTATAAAATAATATATGATATATATAAATCCCATTAAAGATATTAATAAACTTACTATTTTACTATTTTCTAATTTATCTGCTGGAGTCATTTCGCCTCTATTCATTTCCACAAATACTTCTTCATCTTTTAATAAATTTCTATCTATTACCACTACTTTATCTTCTGTTGGATGCATTGCTTTATTTAATAGGGGCAATGTTAAAACTAAAACTCCTACTATTATAACATTTGATAGTGAAAATATAGTTTCACTCGTTGGAACACCTTGTGCTCCTATTACTCCTGCAGTTGCACTAACAACAGTTTCCCCTCCACTTGCTAATGTTAAAGGAATTGATCCTGATAATCCTGCATGCCATAATAAAAATCCAGAATATGCTGATGCTATTAATACCCTATAATCAACTCCATCAACTTCTTTAGCTAGCTCTTTAGCGAATATAGCACCTATAACCAATCCAAATCCCCAGTTAATTAGACAAGCTATCGATGAAATAAAAGTTACCATTAATATTGCTTGGCCTGGTTTTTTAGGTATTTTCGCTAACCTATCTAATAGCTTTCTAAACGATGGTGCACTTGCAAATGTATGTCCTAGTACTAATACAAGAGCCATCTGCATGGCAAATGCTAATAAACTCCAAAATCCTCCAGACCAATGGACCACCATATCTATAGGACCTTGACCTGTAAATACAATACCTGATAAAAATATAACAAATGTAATCATGATACAGAATAAGAAAGGATCTGGCAAATAGTTTTGAACTAAATTGACACATCCATTTGTGAATTTTTTAAACATATCTCCCTCCTAGTTTTATAAAGTATTCAAATTTTAAATCTTAATGATTTTAAATACTTTAAATTTATAATATTAATATTCATTAATATCTATTTTATTTATTTTAAATTTTAACTTATTTTTAAATCTACCTCTGTAAAATTTCTTATTTCATATATAATAAATTCTTTATTAATTTTAATTAACACAATTTTATATATATGTATGCTTGTTTTTATTTGCCTATGCCACATTGCCAAATTCATTGTCCTTAATTAAAGTGTAGCTACTTAAATATCTTTTGTGAAATTCAAAAAAACTATATCCTTATAACTTTTAGTTATATATATATAATCTATATTTATTTAAATAAAAAAAGAGCATAAAAATAATTTTTATACTCTTTTATTTATTTTTTATAAATTTCAACTATTATATCCATCAACTACAATATCTATTTTCCCTGTTTGAGGAGATATGACAAGTCCATGAACTATAATATCTTTAGGTATTAATGGATGATTTTTAACAACATTTACACTATCTTCAATAGACTCCTCTACTGATTCAAATCCATGTAGAAACTTTGAAACATTAATCCCTGAATTTGAAAGTGTATTTATAGTATCTTCAGATATATCTCTGGCTAAAATTTTATCTAGTAAAACTTCTGTATCTAAGTTGCACATACCACATCCATGATGTCCTATTATAAGTACTTCGTCTACTTCAAATTCATAAATTGCTACAATAATACTTCTCATGATACTACCAAAAGGATGCATTATAGTTGCCCCTGCATTTTTTATTATTTTAGCATCTCCATTTTTTAGATTCATAGACTTAGGTAACAAATCTGTAAGTCTTGTATCCATACATGACAATATTACTATTTTCTTATCTGGCTCTTTAGATGTTTCATATTTTTCATACTCTTTATTTTCTACAAATGCTTTATTATATTCTAATAGCTTATCTAATTTTCTAGTTTTGTTATTCATCGCCTTTTCCCTTCTTTGTCTAAATATTTTTATATATTAAATCATTATTAAATTTCTTTACTATACTAAATCTACATTTATATACATTTTTATTAAATTTAATATATTATATTATAAATTTTTAAAATAGTCTAACTATTTTTTCTTTATAGTTCTTTATTTATTATCTGTAATAACTTTGAATTTATTTTTATTAACTGTATAAATCTATAATGTATAATTTTTTAGCATTATAAATATCCCCTATATAAAAAAGTACTTTTTAAGTCTTCAATATATAGGGGATTTCATATTACTATTTAATTATTAATATTGATTGTTTAATCCACTATTTACAATTGGCTGCGTTTCTTTATTAGCACAAAGCACAACTAATAAATTGCTTACCATAGCAGCTTTTTTCTCATCATCTAAATTAACAATATTACTATCATTTAAGTTATTAAGAGCCATTTCAACCATTCCGACAGCTCCCTCTACTATCTTTTTACGAGCAGCTATTATCGCTTCTGCTTGTTGACGCTGTAACATAGCAGCTGCTATTTCTGGTGCATAAGAAAGATGAGTAATACGAACTTCTGTTACTTCAATTCCAGCTTCATCGACTCTACTTTGAAGCTCAGTTTTTAATTTATCTGCGATTTCTTGACTACTACCACGAAGAGATTTTTCATCCCCGTCTTCAGAAACATCATAAGGATAAAGTCTTGCAATATTTCTAATAGTTGTGTCACATTGTATAGATATAAATGTCTTATAATTATCTACGTTAAATACAGCTTTTGTAGGTTCAACTATCTTCCAGATAGCTACTACTCCTATTATTATAGGATTTCCTAATAAGTCATTTACTTTTTGCTGTTCATTGTTTAATGTCATAGTTTTTAAAGATATTTTTTTGCTATTGCTGTGAATAGACACTTCTAAATCTTCTTGATTTTTTATCTTTGTTTGCATCATTTGAGGTGAATAAGTTGGATTTACAGATGAACAAAATGGATTTACCCAGAAAAATCCTTCCTTTTTTATTGTTCCATAATATTTACCAAACAAAACTAACACTAAAGCTTCTTTTGGATTTAATATCTTTAATCCACCTAAACATATAAAACTTATAACTAAAACTACTATACTTAGCACTATGAAAAATGCATTTTCATTTATTGCGCCAAATACTATTGTACCTATAGAGATAACGATACATAATAGTATTAATAGTAAAGCTATTATACCATTATAATATTTTGCTTCTTTTTCTTTGTAGTCAAATTGACTATCTCCCATATCTATTCCCTCCTTTAATAAATTTATATACTATAATACTTCTACTTAAGAGTATTGGTTCCCCTTTTTATTATGACAATCTTTTCCTTTTAGTACAATAGCTTTAACAAAAATAAAAACAAGCTGATTGCCATTTTATAGAAGTATAAATTTTATATAAAGTAAAAGTGCCTAAAATTAAAAATTCTAGACACTTTTATATATTACTTAAATTCTATTTCTATCTTATCCATACTGGGCTTTAATTGAATTAATTCTACATTGGCTTTATTAAACATATATTTTGATGCTTTTATAGAGTCTGTATCTGCATATTTATCTACAAGATAGTATACTTTCTTTATTCCTGACTGAATAATATTTCTTGCACAATCGTGACAAGGGAATAAATTCACATATATACTACATCCTTCTAATGACTTTCCTCTGGCATTTAATATTGCATTTTGCTCTGCATGAACTACATATGGATATTTTGTTTCTAAAAATTCTCCATCTCTAGTCCAAGGAAAATCTTCATCACTACATCCATTTATAAATCCATTGTATCCAATTGATACTATTCTATTATTTTTGTCTACTATACATGCTCCGACTTGAGTAGATGGATCTTTACTTCTCATCCCAGATAATAAAGAAATTCCCATAAAGTAATCGTCCCAAGATATATAATCGTTTCTCTTCATATTATCCTCCTACGTATAAACATTAGTTGTATCACAATAATATTTGTTACATTTCTTATATTGTATATTATTTTTACAAATTTATACAGTATTATATAAAAAATCGACTAACATTATTATATTCTAAATAGTTATAAGTATTAATTTTAAAATGTATATCGCTCATTATTTTTATTAAAAAATATTTAAATCTTTTATATAATTAACCTTATTTTTATTTGTCATATCAATATTTACAGGTGTTATAGATATATATCCTTCTTCTACACAATCTATATCATTATTTTCTACTTGTTCTATATTTTTTATTTTTCCACCTATCCAAAAATATCTTTTACCGTATGGGCTATATCTTTCTTCCATTACATTCTCATACTTTCTTTCACCTAAAACAGTTACTTTTGTTCCTTTTATTTCTTTATTTGGTATATTTACATTTAATATGCAATCCTCTAAAATATTTAATTTATCTTTTACACTATCAACTATTTTTACAACATGTTTAGAAGCTTCTCTATAAGTTTCTTTGGTAACATTAAATTCATTATATGATATAGCTATTGATGGCTTATTTTGCACAAGACCTTCTATCGCTGCTGATGCTGTTCCAGAATATATAACATCGGTACCTAAATTAGGTCCATTATTTATACCACTTAATACTAAGTCTATATCAATATCTTTAAAAATACCTTCTATTCCAAGTTTTACACAATCTGCAGGCGTTCCACTTATAGAGTATGCGTTTATATTATCAGCTATAAACTCCTCATTTACCATTATAGGACTATGTATCGTTATTGCATGACCTGTTGCACTTCTTTGACTTTCTGGAGCTACAACATATACATTAGCTATGTTTGACATTGCCTTAGCTAATTCTATTATCCCATCTGCTCTTATTCCATCGTCGTTAGTTATTAATATATTCATTACTTTCCCTCCTATTTTTTTGCTTAATATAATTATAACTTAATATTAGTTTAATAAATAATCATTAACCAGATTTTAAAATATTAATTAATTTTATAAATTAAAATAGACTATTATAGATTTTATTGATCTACATAGCCTGTTTTATCTAATTTTAAAATAAGTATTATTTTATTTTTTTAATTTAGTATATTTCTTTTTTTTATAATAAATTACTATAAAAATAAATATTATTTTGTTCCTAATACAGTTATAAAGCTTGTATTTAAATTAGATGCAATTATTCCAGCTAAATGTAGTACAACTTCACTTGGTAAAGGAAAATTTATACCCTCTAGCATTACAATAACAAATATACTTATTAGTTCCTATTGTTCCATAAAATATTTTTTCATACACAAAATTCCATTACAACCATTTTATCATCTTTTTATTACATATATCGCATTTTACATTTTATTTTCTTGTATTTTTTTAATATACTGCAAAGAATTTTATAATATTTTGATTGATTAAGCATTTTGACATTAGTAATTACTACAATTATAATTTTATATAGGGATTTATTGGGAGGTATTTTTAATATGGTATTTTACGACAAATTGGTTAGAGACAATATTCCTGACATAATAAGGAATAGCGGTAAAAAATGTGAAGTTGAAGTTGTTAACAATGATTTAGCTTTAAATTATCTTTACAAAAAACTTAATGAAGAAGTTTGTGAACTTTTTTTCGATAAAAATATAGATGAAATTATCGATGTTATGGAAGTTCTTTTTGCTATAGGAGCTAAATATGGGTATAGTGAAAAAGATTTACTAAATAAAAGAGATGATAAAAAAAATTCTCATGGGGGATTTAATGAGAATATAATTTTAAAGAAAACTTATAAGCTTCCAAATAATTTAAGAGGAATAGATATTCATACGAAAATTATACCAACTATTTGCAGTTTAAAAGATACTATAGATAAACTAATTTTTTTTAAAGGTGATATTTCCAAATTAAAACCATGGGAAAAAATAAGTTATAAATCTTATCAATTAGATGATATAAAAATGGATATATTAAATAGCGATAAAAATAAATGCATTGATATTATAAAAAAACATATTCTACTTAATCATCCGTCTTATTTTGGAGCTAGTTGCATTGATATTTATCTTGTAGCTTACGTTTCTGAAGTTTTTGGTCGTGGTAAAGAAACTTTCTTTAAATATATATATGATAATAATATTTCTCAAGAAAGTACTTCTGCGCAAGCTATATGGCAAGTTGGTAAAGCTGATGGTGAATTTTTAGGTATACTAAATTCTGATGGTTCTGTAAATGATTGGGATTTTATAAATATGTGGATTAGATAAATTAACTAAAAGCCTTCTATTATATAAGTAAACAGTTAAATTATGTTTACCTATCCTATAGAAGGCTTTTGTATGTTACAATCATGGTATAATATGGTATTCAAACTACATATACAAGGAAAGTGAGGAGTTTAATGTCTAAAAATAAAAAAAATATTAAAGAAATTTTATATTTTATAATTACATTTTTATTAATGCTTGGTTGTGGATTTATTGCTGGTTTTTTAGGAACAAAGCATTTAGACCAAAGTGCGCTAACTGAAATAAGTTTTTTAGGATCTCTTTTTAGTTTTATACTTTTTCTAAGTTCAATTTTGGTTCAAACGATTTTACATGAAGCAGGTCATTTAGTGTTTGGATTAATGTCTGGTTATGAATTTGTATCATTTAGAGTTGGTAAATTTACTCTTATAAAAGAAAATAATAAATTTTGTATAAAAAAATTCACTGTAAAAGGAACTGGTGGTCAATGCCTTATGATGCCTAAGATTGATGATTACCAAAAATGTTCATATGTTTTATATAATCTAGGCGGTGTTTTAATGAATGCTTTAGTTTCTATATTATGCTTTATAATATATTCATCAATTTCAACAAATATATATTTGTCTCAATTTTTATACGGTATGGTTATATTTGGTGTAATTGCTATTTTAACTAATGGTATTCCAATGAAAATAGGCGGAATTTCTAACGATGGATATAATATATTATCCATCCTAAAAAATAGCACTATGAAATACTGCTTTTATATTCAATTAAAGGTACACGGGCTTTTAAGCAAAGGTATGAGAATTAAAGATATGCCACTTGAATGGTTTGAAATTGATAAAAAATCTGATTTTAGTAATCCTTTAATTTGTAGTATTAAATGTATTGAGGCTAGTTATTATCATGATAGGCTAGAGTTTGATAAAGCTAAAAGCTGTTATGAATTTTTAATTAATTATTCACCTAATATACTTAAATTGTTTGAAAATGAAATAAAATGTGAGTTGCTTTTTTATGAGATAATAGGAGGTCAAAACCAAGATAATATAAATGAATTATATACAAAAAAATTAAAATCATATATAAAGGCAACTAATTGTTACATAAGTAGAGCTCGTTTAATGTATGCTTATAACTTGATAATAGAAAAAAATAGAAAAAAAGCGGATGATTACTTAACAAAATTTGAAAAATTAAAAAACACATACCCTGTTAAAGGTGAAGTGTATGGAGAAGTTGAAATAATTAAATTTATAAAAAATAAATTTTTAGTCTCTGATAGCACTACCGATACTTCTTTATAATCTATAAAATAAAGCTATTACAAATAATCTTGTAATAGCTTTATTTTTAGATTTAAGTATTTAATTAACTAAATAAAGCAAGTACTCCATTTAAGTCCGCTATTTTTCCTTCTCCAACAGCTTTAAATTGCCACTCACCCATATCTCTATAAAGTTCGGCAAATAATACTGATGTAGCCGTAGAACCATCATCCTTTAAATTGAATCTACATAACTCTCTATTATTATTTGCTGTATCTAGTAATCTTACATAAGAATTGTTTACCATTCCAAATGTTTGTCTTCTAGCTTGAGCTTCATGTATAGTAACAACAAACACTATCTTTTGTATAACAGGGCTTATTGCATCTAAATCTATGTTTATAGTTTCATCATCACCTTCACCAGCACCAGTTCTGTTATCACCTGATAAAGATATACCTTGACCTTGCTTATTATTAAAGAATATTACATTTGATACAGTGTTAAATTTATTATTAGCATCTAACATAAATGCAGCTATATCTATATCAAAATCAACGCCACCATTTGATATATCCCATCCTGCACCTAATGTAACTTTTTTAAGTCCAGGATTTCTTTTTGTTAAATCTAATATATCATTTTTTTGTAAGTTTAATATTGGAGCTTGTCCACCTAAATTTATACCCATTTTATCCACCTCTTATTTATATTTATTTATTAATGTAGTTAAATTACCTTGTAAAAGTTCTCCAACAGCTCTAAAGTTCCAGTCAGATCCTATTTTATAAAGTTCTGCAAATATTAAAGATGTAGCATTTTGTCCATCTTCACTTAAATTGTATCTACATATTTCTATATTACCTTTATCGCTATTTAAAATTCTTACATAAGCATTTTTAACTTTTGAAAAATCTTGTCTTCTTTCTTTCGCTTGGTATATGTTTACACTAAACATAACTTTTTTGCAGTTTTCTGGTAAATTACTTAATGTGATTGATATTTTTTCATCATCACCATCACCTTCACCAGTTCTATTATCTCCATGTAAGAATATACCTCTACCTCTTTGGTTATTAAAGTATATTATACCTTCTTCTCCTATTAATCTTCCATCTTCATTTAATAAAAGTGCTGATAAATCTAAATCCATATCAGCTGATCCAAAACTAAAGAAACCTTTTTTAACAACGTCCCATCCTGCTGCCAATACTATATTGTCTAAAGAAGGGTCTTTTTTTGTTAAATCTAATATATCATTTTTTTGTAAGTTTAATAAACTCATTATATTTCCCCTTTACGTCTATAAATTTTATTACATGTATAGTCCTAGCATACCATTTAAGTCTGCTATTTTACCATCACCTATTGCTTTAAAATACCAATCATATCCATCTTTATAAAGTTCTGCAAATACTACAGATGTTACCGTAGAACCATTTTCTTTTAAATTAAATCTACAAATTTCTTTTTCATTGTTTTTAACATCTAATAGTCTTACATAAGAATTATTTACCATACCAAATGTTTGTCTTCTTGATTGAGCTTCATGTATAGTAACCATAAATACTATCTTTTGTACATCGCTTCTTATTTGGCTTAAATCTATTTGAATTCTTTCATCATCGCCATCTCCTGCACCAGTTCTATTATCACCCTCTAAGCATATTCCATCACTAAATTTATTATTAAAGAATATTACATCATTAGGAACTTGTGCTACTTTGCCATTTGAGTTTAATAAAAACGCAGCTATATCTAAATCAAAATCTTGTCCAATAGTTGCTACATCCCATCCTGCACCTAACACTACTTTCTCAAGACCTGGGTTTTTCTTTGTTAAATCAAGTATATCATTTTTTTGTAAATTTAATGCATTTACAGTATTGTTACTTCTCCCTAAATTTATTGCCATAACTAATCTCTCCTATTCATATAATCGTTTTAAAATACTTCTATTTATTTTTTAAATTTTTCAGGCTTTGTTACCCTTATTTAACAATTATTTTATACTCCACTTATGTTTCTTTTCATAGTTGATTTTATTTGTTCTAGCTTCATAGTATTTTCAACACGTCTTGATTTATTTTCCTCTTGTATAGCTTTAGTGTCTTCTATACCTTTCATAATTGTTTGATATGATTTTTCTAATGTTTCTATAGCTACAACGCTTCCTGAAGCCATTTTAGCAATGTCTACTGATTGTCTTGCAGTAGATTGTGCATTTCTCATTATAAGTTCATTAGTTTTGTCATCTAATTGCTTTAATGACTTAGCTTGTATTTCTTGTCTTTTTAATATTATTGCTTGTGCTAAGCACTGCTTAAATATTGGTAGCGTTATTATGAATGATGTATTTATTTTTCTAAGTAAATTAAAGTTTGACATTTGTATAGTTTGTATCATTGGAGCTGCTTGAATAGCAATATTTTCTGCAACCTTCAAATCATATAAACGTTGTTGTAACATTTCTTTACAAACCTCAAGTTTTTGAACCATCATTTGCTTTTCATCTATATTCATAGTCATATCATTTGAAAATTGACTTATATACATATCAACTTCTTCAGCCGCTAATTCACCAGCAACAATATATTTTTCTAGTTGTTTGTAATACTCTAAATTCCCATCATATAACTTTTTAAGCTTTACATTTGCCTCTTTTATTTCACTTTCATATCTCTTCAATAAAATATATACTTTTTCTATTTCATATCCCATAGTATCATATTTTTGGAATAGTTTAGCTATTGTATCTCCTGCCGTTTTGAATAGTTTTGTTAATAATCCTGGCTGTTTTTGATTATCAAACTCTTTTATATCAAATTTATCCATTATCTTAGTAAGGCTAAGTAACATTTCACTAGCTTCTTCAGCTTTTACTTCTTTAATAGATGCTAGTAACTCATCTGATATTTTTGATATATTTTCACTAGCTTTTTGTCCAAATTGAATTATTGAGTTTATATTTTGTACTTCAATCTCGTTGGTTAAATCTTGAACTTCTCTCATTTGTCTTAAATTTTGCTTGTATAAATCACTTTGTTCAATGATTTCTAATTCATTACCAAATTCATTAAATTCATTCATTATATTTCTTCTCCTACATGACTTTATTTAAATAATTTTGAAAAAACACTTTGTTTAGTGTTTGTTCTTATTAATGACTTATAATTTGATTTATAATTTATATTTTGAAGCCTTGTTGAATTAAATCTTTCACTGTTTATGATATTTGAAATATTACAAAGTCCTGATGGATTAAATATTATAATATCTATTCCTATATTATGAAGGTATCCTATTAATAACTTCATATTATCATTTATAGTATCTTCATTATTTAAATATATAACAATTTTGGGAACTCTGTCTACAAAGTCAAAATTATCAACAAGCCTTACTATTTCCTCATTTAAAGATAATACTAATACTAAAAGTTTAAGTACATCATCTTTGTCTAATTTATTTAAATATAAATCTTTTCTTTTTATCACTTCATTAAATTTATTTAATAAAAAGTTTTGTGTTTCATCACTATACTTTTTAAACTTATAAATATCTAACTTCTTAACTTCTTCTATATCAAATGTTCCATCACTTAGCTGACAAAACATTAATTCAAACATTTCTCCACTTACATCTATATCATTTGATATGTTTCCATTATTAAAAAATAGAGTATTTGATGATGATTCTATACAGTATCTAACCAATTTTTGATACTCAAATTTTTCTAAGTGTTCACCATCAATTTTTTTAAAGAAACATGGAACTTTAACGTTTTTGCCTTCTACTTCAAATCCTTCTCTTAGCTTTGCTGGTTCATTGTAATATATATATATATCTTCTAAGATAGTATCAAGGAGTACACTTTTAGTAAACCCACTTCTAAATTGCCATGGTTTAAATATACCTGTATTTACAAAAAGCTCTTCATGAATTTCACTTTGAATCTGCTTAGTTATTGTTTCTATATTTTCTGTTAATTTTCCTCTTTTACATCTTTCTTCAAAAGTTTCTATTACATCAATTTGTATTTCTTTTATACATTTACTTACATTATATATATCAATTTCATCAAAGTATTCTTCTTTTAATGGATTTATATATATAACATCTATCTCCATTTTATTAAGAAGCATTAAAAAATATATTTCATGTCTACTTATACTTCCATAATATATACATTTTGGGTTAATATCTCCATCAAATGATATATCTTTTAAATACATATATGTCCACACTATAATCTTAGTTATAAAATTATTTCTTACATTATCATTGAAGAAATTTTCATTTTTTATAGATAAATCAACTACATACTGCAATGCTAATAAAAACTTATTATTTATTTCATAATTATCAAATATTGTTATATCTTGATTTACTATATCATTTAAATTCATAGTTTGAAGTTCATTATATATATATTGTATAAGTTCCATCTCTCCGCTTAAAGGAATCTCATTGTCAAATATAACTACTTTATTTTCTATTTCACTACATTTTAATTGTAGAGTTTTTAACTCATTATCATACTCTTGCTTGTCTTTTATACCTATAAATCTATAAAAATAAGAACTATTTTTATTTTTATACATGGTACTAATGACATATTTAAAACTTGCCTCCACTAGAAATCCCCTTTCTGCATAATTGTATTATTTAACTACAAGTTTTGCTATTTTAATTATATCATAAAATTTATAACTTTAAGTTTAATCATTGTAACCTTTTCTTTTAAATCTTTAAATTTATTATTTTCATAACTATTTAGTTTTTATAAATTAAATCATTCTTAAAATATAACTATTATTTATTTTAATAATTTGCAAATAAACATTTATAATGGTATACTCAAACTTATATAATATACACAATTTGATATTTATTAGGAGGAATATTATGGCATTTATTTTATTAATAATTGGATTTATTTTCCTTATAAAAGGTGCAGATATATTTGTTGAAGGTGCTGCATCTATTGCAAGGAAATTTAACGTTCCAGCTATGGTTATAGGACTTACAATAGTCGCTATGGGAACTAGTGCTCCTGAAGCTGCAGTAAGTATTACATCTTCTTTAGCTGGACAAAATGACATGAGCGTTGCTAACGTTGTTGGCTCTAACTTTTTCAATATACTTATGGTTTTAGGGGTTTCATCTTTAATAGCAAAACTACCAGTTGAAAAAAATACTATTAAAAAAGATGCTCCTTTTTTAATACTTGTAAGTGCTATGTTACTATTATTTGGAGCTAATTTAAACATAAGTAGAATAGAAGGTATTTTATTCTTAGCTGTATTTGCTTACTTCTTAATATATACAGTTAGATCAGCTAAAACAGTAAGTTCTAAGGAAGACATAGTTGAAGGTGAAACAGCTGTTGCAGTTGAAGCTTCTGTTGCTGAAGAAATATCAATGCCTAAGACTATTGTAGTTAGTTTAATAGGTATAGTAGGTATAGTTGTAGGTGGAGATATGGTCGTTAACTCTGCAACTACTATTGCTACATCATTTGGTATGAGTGCTAACTTAGTCGGTTTAACTATCGTAGCTATAGGCACATCTTTACCAGAATTCGTTACTTCTATTGTTGCAATTAAAAAAGGTGAAACTGAAATAGCTATAGGAAATGTTATCGGTTCTAACATTTTCAACATATTACTAGTCCTAGGCTTAGCCACTACTATAAATCCTATAACTATAAGTGCATTAGCTCTTATTGATATAATATTTATGGTATTTATAACTGTTCTTTTATATCTATTTATGAAAAAGGACAATTCTTTAGTAAAAAAACATGGATTTGTATTAATCGCATTGTACTTTGCATATATGGCATATACTATAATGAGATAATAAAAAATAGACTATATTCATAGTCTATTTTTTATTATCAGATACTTATATTTTATTAACTTGAGTAACTAATTCTTTTTTAGGTTTGAAAGTATTGATTAAAAATTGTATCGTTCTAAACACTACATATCCAATAACTGCTATAGCAATAATTAATTGAATATATAAAATAATTCTAGCTAAGCCTTGCATTGCAGACTCTACTTTCCCTAGATATTTTACATATCTTTGACTAGCTATAACCCCTATAGCTAAAGGGAATGTTAGTGGTGCTAATGCAGGTAATTGTTTTGCTTTTATTAATTTAGGAATTAATATATATCCACCTAATGTCGTTACATATGCTAATAGTGCTAAAGCATTTATAAACATTTTATTTGGTGCATCAGATATTGCTATATATCCTGCTAAACATATACTAGCTGGTGCTGCCATTATCATTAAGGTTGGCCTTTTAGGGCCTTTCAATTTGTCCATAAAAGTTAATCTATAAATCATTAATATTCCCACAACTATAAAGATAAATAATGAATAATAAAATACTAATTTAGAGATTACAGGTAATTGCATCGGTTTACTAGTTACAGCTGCGATTCCTATTCCAACGGTTGGTATAAACCAACTTGGAATTAAATCTATTATTTTAAAGCTCTTAAATCTTTCCATGAAAAATAATATAGAAATTAAAATATGTAATATAAGTCCAAATAGCCATAACCCTTGACCTAACATTTTATTAAATTGAATCATATAAACGGATATAACCATTAATGTCATAGAAATAGTTGGATAAATACTCCCTAAGATAGGATGCTTGATTTCTTCTAAAACTTTTTTAGGATATACTATATATTTTAACATTATAAGTCCTATACATATAATTGCAAATAATACTGCAAAATGTCTAACCCATGAAATATTGAAATCAACAAGCGCAGTCGATATACTCATAAATCCAAGCGATATAGCTACAATAGCTATTGGCATATTTTCTAATTTTTGTTTCAGATTTTCTTTATTTGATATAGTCATAATATAATTCCTTTAATAATTTTTATAATTCTATTTTATTGTTATCTATTAGTTTCTCTGCTATAAATGCAGCAACCTCACCAGTTATTTTTACACAGTGTGCTTTTCTTTCAGGAGATTGAAACGCATAATCTTTAACCATAACTCTACAACAAGTACTTTTATACATCCCTTTTATATGATTGTGTAAATCAGCAGAATGTGTAAACATTTCTTCATGCATAGCTTCACCGTGGCATCTACCATATGACATTCCTAAAGCCATAACTCCTCCACTTACTGCACCACATACACAACCTGATTTTCCTATTCCTATTGGGAATCCAGATGCTAATTTTGTTACATCATCACCAAATGGTTTACCTAATAAATCATTAATAGTCTTTACAACAGCTTCTGAACAGAAAAATTCTCCTCTTATAAAGTACCCTTCTGCTATATTTCTTACCTCTTCTATTTTTTTAATTTTAGCTTCTTCTTTGTTTGCTTCTTTTATCATATTCATTCTCCTATCTACTCATATAATTTACTGAACTATTTTATCTTAAAAAATATGAAAATGTAAAATAGATATTTCGTATATATATCGATTGAATTATAGATTTTATTTATACGTCACTAAAAAAATACCCAAGATTTCTCTTGGGCTCTAGGAATTTATTTCAATTTTGTATATTTATGGCTTATTTATTGTGCCAAGTAAGTATTGGCGATTTTACTGCCCTAGCTTCATCTACTCTTTTTATAATAGTATCATATGGGGCATTTTTAACTATTTCTGGATTTTCTTTAGCCTCTTTTGCTATTGCTACCATAGTTTCTATAAATCCATCTAAAGTTTCTAAATTTTCTGTTTCTGTTGGTTCTATCATAATTGCTTCATTTATTATTAAAGGGAAATATACTGTAGGTGGATGATACCCATAATCTAATAATCTTTTTGCTATATCCATAGTTTTGACTTCACTATGACCTTTACATATTCCCCCTAGGACAAACTCGTGTTTGCATACTGTATCTATTGGTAAATAATAATATTCTTTTAACTTTTCTTTTAAATAATTAGCATTTAAAACTGCAACTTGACTAGCTTCTTTTAATCCTTCTTTTCCCATAGTTAGTATATAAGAATATGCTTTTACTAATACACCAAAATTCCCATAGAAGTTTTTAACTTTTCCTATTGATTTAGGCTTATTATAATTTAATACATATTCATCTTCATTCTTTTCAACTATAGGAACTGGTAAAAACGGTATCAATTCTTTTTTTACGCCTACTGGGCCACTACCAGGACCTCCACCTCCATGAGGAGTTGAAAAAGTTTTATGGAGATTTAAATGAACCACATCAAACCACATATCACCAGGTCGTGTTATGCCCATAATTGCATTCATATTTGCTCCATCATAATATAAAAGTCCTCCTATATTATGAACCAAATTTGCAATTTCTTTAATGTTTTTTTCAAATAATCCAAGAGTACTTGGGTTTGTAAGCATTAATGCAGCTACTTCTTCATCTAAAGCTTCTTTTAATTTTTCTATATCAACTGCTCCATTTTTATCTGATTCTATTTGGACTATTTTAAATCCTGCCATAGAAGCACTTGCCGGATTTGTTCCATGAGATGAGTCCGGAACTATAACTTTAGTTCTTTTAAAATCTCCTCTATTTTCATGATAGGCTTTTATCATCATAAGTCCTGTAAATTCTCCATGAGATCCTGCTGCTGGTTGTAGAGTTACTTCATCCATCCCTGTTATTTCACCTAAAGATTTTGATAAATTGTACATTAATTCTAAAGATCCTTGTACTGTGTTAGTTGATTGATATGGATGAATATTTGTAAATGATGTGTTATTAGCCATATCTTCATTTATTTTAGGATTATATTTCATAGTGCATGATCCTAATGGATAAAATCCAGTGTCTACTCCAAAATTTTTGTTTGAAAGTAGAGTATAATGTCTAGCTATATCTAACTCACTAACCTCTGGTAAATTTAGTTCTTCTTTTCTTAATTTTTTTTCTTCTATTAAATCATTTATATTAATATCTTCTATATCAAGCTTAGGAAGTGAGTATGCTTTTCTACCAATTTTAGATATCTCTATTAATGTTTTATTGTACTCTATCATTTTACATTCCCTCCATAACTTCAACTAACTTATCAATCTCTTGCTTAGTTCTTTTTTCTGTAACACAAAGTAACGTTGTATTTTTTAAATCTGAATATTCGTTTTCTACGTTATACCCACCTAATATATTACTTTCTAATAACTTATCATTAACTTCATCTATATTATCTACTGACTTTAACAAAAATTCTTTAAAGAATTTTCCTTTAAATACAGGTTTAAATTTTCCACTTGATATCAATTGATTGTATGCATAATGTGATTTTTTAATACATTGACTTGATACTTCCTTAAATCCCTCTTTTCCCATTACAGCCATATAAATTGATGCTGTTAATGCATTTAGAGCCTGATTTGAACAAATATTAGATGTTGCTTTTTCTCTTCTTACATGTTGCTCTCTAGTTTGTAAAGTTAATACATATGCTCTATTTCCATCACTATCTATCGTTTCTCCTACTATTCTGCCTGGCATTTTTCTTGTGTATTTAGATTTTGTTGCCATAAATCCAACATATGGCCCGCCAAAGTTTAAAGGATTACCTAATGACTGAGCTTCACCAACTACAATGTCTGCACCTATTTCCCCTGGGGATTTTAATATTCCTAAAGATATAGGATCAACACTCATAATAAGAAGAGCTTTGTTTTTATGAACTATTTCTTCTATTTCTTCCATTTCTTCTATTATTCCAAAGAAATTAGGGTTTTGTATTAAAACACACGCTGTGTCTTTATTTACACTTTCTCTTAATTTATTAATGTCTGTAATTCCATATTCATTACAAAAATCCACTTCAACTATTTCACATTTATTAAATTGCATATAAGTTTGTAATACTTTTCTACATTCTGGGTTAACAGTCTTAGATACAATAATTTTTTTACGTTTAGTTTGACCTATGGCCATTAAACAAGCTTCTACCGCTGCTGTTGCTCCATCATACATAGATGCATTAGCTATTTCCATTTTTGTAAGTTCTGCTATCATTGATTGAAATTCAAATATTACTTGCAATGTACCTTGACTTATTTCCGCTTGATATGGTGTATAGGCTGTATAAAATTCACTTCTTGAAGTTATATGATTTATAATTGATGGAATATAATGATCGTACGCTCCGGCTCCAAGGAAACACGTTAAATTATTTAAGTTTTTATTTTTATTTGCTAATTTATTTATACATTTACTTACTTCTATTTCACTTTTAGCACTTTCTAAGTTTAGGCTTCTATTTAATCTTAGTTCACTCGGTATATCTAGAAATAATTCATCTACTGAACTTAATCCTATACTATCTAACATTATTTTTTTATCTTCGCTTGTAGTTGGTATATATGAGAATTGATTTATCTGATTGTCATTTTGAATTTTACTATCATCTTTATTTAAATTATCTTTTTCTATATTTTTATATTGCTTTTTATAAAATGGTGTTTTTATAATAGTAGCTTTCACTCTTTTCTTTCTTATTGCTATTTCTATTTCATTATCTAATTGTGAATATTTTGAGTCTATAAGTGCAAGACCTATAACTTTATTTAAAGTAGGTGATGAATATCCTGTTGTTACATATCCTATTACCTCATTATTTGCTAGTACATCATATCCATGTCTAGCTATTCCTTTTCCTGAAACTTCAAATCCTATTAATTTTCTTTTAACTGAACTTTCTTTTTGTGCTTCTAAACTTTTTTTACCTATGAATTTATTTTTATTTAGTTTTACAAAGAATGAAAGTCCTGCTTCTAAAGGAGATATATTTTCATTTATTTCATTTCCATATAGAGGTAGACATGCTTCAAATCTTAAAGTATCTCTAGCTCCAAGCCCTATTGGTTTTAAGTTCTCTTTACCTATATTTAATAATTCGCTCCATATTTTATTTACATCTTCATTTTTGCAATAAATTTCAAATCCATCTTCACCTGTATATCCAGTTCTAGATACAATACATTTTATGCCCAAAATATTTATACCTGATTTAAAATTAAAAAACTTAATTTCGTCTAAACTTATATCTACAATATTTTGAAGTATTTCTTGAGATTTTGGTCCTTGTATTGCTAATTGAGATATTTCTTTTGATATGTTTTTTATATCTATATCATAATTTTCTTTATTTTTTATCATCCAATCAAAGTCTTTTTCTATATTGCCTGCATTTATAACTAATAAAAACTTCTCATCATTAAATTTATAAACTAACAAATCATCTACAACGCCACCATTTTCATAGCACATTAGCGTATAAATAATATCTTCTTCTTTCATATTTTCTATATTATTTGTTACTAAGTTTTGTATAAACTTTTCACTTTCATTTCCTTCTATTATTACTTCTCCCATATGAGAAACATCAAATATTCCAGCACTGTTTCTTACAGCTTCATGTTCCTTAATCATTCCTTCATATTCAAGAGGCATATCCCAGCCTCCAAATTCTAAGAACTTAGCACCCATTTCTTTATGTTTTTCATATAAACTAGTTCTTTTTAATTCTACTATGCATACTGACTCACTCATTGAAATACCTCCACTTACTTATATAATCTTTTTTATAATCTTTTTATTTTTCCATTAAAAAAGAGGATGTACAAACACAACAAATAAAGTTGCCTGTATATCCTCTGTTTATAGACCTGAAAGTTTCAATAATTTTAAAATTATTTTGCTCCTTCGGTGACTTATATTCTATAAGTCTTTCCAGATTCCCATCAATTAACGATATCTTTGCCTGAAAGTTTCTTTAAAAATTTGGCTATTTTTAAATTGCTTCTTCGGCTCCTAAATTTTTAGGTCTCTCTCGCCAATCTCATTTGGTAAATATTTGATTTTGATATAATTGTATGAATTAAATTCTATAAAGTCAACTTTTTTTTAAACTTTTTTTAATTATTTTTTTAACAATAATATGTTATTGCATTAATTTTTTTAACTAAAATCATTTATTATTGTAAATATTTTTAATTTTAAATTCTCATATGAATAATTTTTATATTTTAAAAAATATTTTTTATATATGCACTTTAATTTATATGTCTATTTATAAATATAATTTAAAATTCCCATAAAAAAAGAGTTATTTTAAAATAACTCTTTTTTACTATATACTAATTAGCATCAAAGTCCACATGTATTTTTCCTTGTGGAGTGTTTATATCTATGTACGATAAATTAAAGTTTTCATCCATTATATCTATTTGATATTCGAAGAAAACATCATCTTCTTTTTTAGACATAAATATGTAACTTCCATTTTCTTTTTCTTCTATCTCGTCACATATTTCATCGTATATTTCTTCACCACTTACATTCCCATCATATCCAGCATTTTTTATTTTTTCTTCTATTAGTCTATATATTTCTTCCATGTTGTACCTTCTTTCTTAATAATCATTAAAATTAGTTTATTATTAATTTATTTATATTGTCAACTATTTTTTAAGTTAAAATACTACTTTTTTAAATATCTGACATTTCTAAGTTTACAACACTTTCAATATCTAATATATGCAAATTATCATCAGATGTCTCATCTTCTATAATCTTTCTAGGAAGATATATTCTAAAAGTGGTTCCTAAATTAATTTTACTCTCTACTTCAATTTTTCCACCATGAATTTCCACAATATCTTTAACTATGCAAAGTCCTATACCACTACCTTCACTTTTTCGTGTCATTAAGCTATCTACTTGATAAAATCTATAAAAAATTTTATTTATTTTATCTTCAGGTATCCCAACACCACTATCTTTTACCTCTATAAGTACATATCTATAGTCTTTTTTTATATAAACATTTATATAACCTTTTGAATTTGTAAATTTTATAGCATTTGATAATAAATTTAAAATAACCCTTTGAATCTGAAATTTATCTATAGCTATAATTATTTCTTCTTCATCTGTGTCAAATATCATTTTTAGACTTTTCTTATTTGCAAATTCTACTGATGATGTAAATATTTCTTCAACTATATTTACTATATTACAGTTTTGCATTTTTAAATTAAACATTCCTGACTCAACCTTTGTAATATCTATTATATTATTAGATATTTTTAGCAATCTATATGAGTTTTGGTTGATATTATTTAGTTTATTTACTGTATCCAATTTATTTATATTTTCATTCATTATATTTCTTTCTAGTACTTTAGTGGTTCCTAAAATTATATTTATAGGCGTTCTTAATTCATGACTCAAATTAACTATAAAGTCAGTTTTCAACTTATCTCTTTCTTGTGCTTTAGCATATTCTTCTTCTCTTTTCTTTCTATCTTTTTTACGATTAACTACATGATTAAAACATAATATAGTCGCTACTATAATAAAAAATATTACTAAAATAATTAAATTTTTCATCCATATGGGAACAAGAATTTGATAATTTTTTTTATTAATTATTTTTGATTCTTTACTTATGTTAAATGGATTTATATTATATTCATACACACTATTATAGTCAATATATTCTTTAGCCACTGGCTCTATTTCATACGGTATAGCGTATATTGGTTGACCATTTTTTATTTTTAAAATCATCTCTCCAATTATCGCTGCTTGTTCTTGACCAATATCTATACATCCCCCTAATATACTCGCATTCATATATGTTTGATCATTTGAGTAAATCGCATTTTTACTACTTTGTTTTATTATTTTTATAGTATCCTTTGGATTCAAATATTTTAAAGAAGCTTTATTTTGGAATTCACCAGCAATTATATTTATACTATTATCTGCATATTCTAATTCATTTAACTTATATACTATATCCTGTATATAATCGCTTTCCATATATCTTATATTTATTGTATTATCTGCATATATTTTAATAGCATTATCAATTTCCGACCTTACCGATTTACAGTATAAAGATTCTTCTGTTATAACATTGATATTTTTAACATCAGGATTTAATCGTTTTATCATTGATATTAAATTTTTGCTATCATCTGTATGGTAGATTCCAGACATATACTGTTTTTCTTTTGTACAACATCGTTGCTTATTATCTACTCCACTAAAAACCAAAGGTATTTTATAAAAACTACTCTTTTTATTAAACACTTCTCTTTTGAAAGACTCGTATGCTTCATCGTCTACTGTATATATAGCATCTATACTTCCCTTATGATATTTTTTATTAAGCATTTCTTTTAATGAATCTATATATTCTATGTCATTTTTGTTTCTAAAATCTAAGTATTCGACATTAAAATTTATGTTATCTTCTTTGTGTTTTTCCATATATTTTTTTAATCCGTCTAATATATTAGATTCCCAATAGTGTCCTTGATGATATGAATTTAATATAAGTACATTAAAACCTTCATGTTTATTATCATCTGAGTATATTTTCTGCACACACGAAAACGATATCATTGCACAAAGAATGATACCCAAAATATGTTTTAACAGTTTCCCCCCCATATGTCATTTCTCCCCTATTTCATTAAATCCCTATTTTTTACATTATTTCACAATCATAATATATATTTTACATTATTTTAAAGGTTTTGTTAAGGAAGTTATTTATATTTTATTAAATAAACAAATAAGTTATATTTTTTATAAATTAAAACTAACTGTTTAATACTTATTCTGATATTATTCTTAATATATAAAATCTTGAAATTATTAAAAAAATTTAACATTTTATTGATTATATTGTTAATATTTACTACTATTTAAATTAATAGTGGTTATTTTTACCAATATATGTCATTTTATAAATTATAATGGGGGTATTTTTATGAAAAAAGTATTTGACAGCTTAATATTTAAATTAGTATTAGCAGTTGTAATAGGTCTATTAATAGGTTTCTATGCTCCTGCTTCTTTCATGAATATTATAGTTACCTTAAAGTATATCTTAGGTCAAGTAATATTCTTTGCGGTTCCTTTAATAATTATCGGATTTATCGCACCTTCTATAGCCAAATTAAAAAGCAATGCTTCTAAATTATTAGGGTATGCTGTTGGATTTGCTTATATATCATCAGTCGGTGCAGCTACATTTTCAGCTATATTCGGGTATATGCTAATACCAAAATTGTCAATTCAATCTACTAATGAAGGTCTAAGACAATTACCAGAACTTATTTTTAAATTAGATATTCCTCAAATTATGCCTGTCATGAGTGCATTATTTTTATCTATAATTTTAGGTCTTGCAATAGCTTGGACAAAAGCAGATTTATTTGAAAAATTATTAGATCAGTTCCAAAATATAGTTTTAAGTTTGGTTAACAGAATAGTTATTCCTTTATTACCATATTTTATAGCTACAACTTTTGCATCTCTTGCTTATGAAGGTTCTATAACTAACCACTTACCTGTATTTATAAAAGTTATAGTTATAGTTTTAATTGGTCATTTTATATGGCTTGCATTACTTTATGCAATAGGCGGAGCTATCTCTGGCAAAAACCCTATGGAGGTTTTAAAGCATTATGGCCCAGCTTACTTAACAGCAGTAGGAAGTATGTCATCAGCTGCAACTCTTCCAGTAGCTTTAGAATGTGCTAAAAAATCTAAAGTATTAAGAAAAGATATTTTAAACTTTTCAGTTCCACTATGCTCTAATATACATCTTTGTGGATCTGTTTTAACAGAAGTATTCTTTGTTATGGTAGTTTCTCAAATACTATACGGGAAACTTCCAAGTGTATCATCTATGGTGATATTTATAATTTTATTAGGTGTATTTGCTATAGGTGCACCTGGTGTCCCTGGAGGTACAGTAATGGCATCTTTAGGACTTATAACTAGTGTTTTAGCATTTAATGAAACAGGTACAGCTCTTATTTTAACTATATTTGCATTACAAGATAGTTTCGGTACAGCTTGTAATGTTACTGGCGATGGAGCATTAACACTTATGCTTACTGGAATAGCCGATAAGAAAAATATAAAAAGTGAAGAAGAATCTGTGGAATTTTAATAAAAAGCCTTTGGTAATTTTACCAAAGGCTTTTTATTATAGTTTTTTATTCTATAAAAATAAAAACTCTTAGATTATATCTAAGAGTTTAATTGGTGAGCGCACAGGGATTCGAACCCCGGACACACGCCTTAGAAGGGCGTTGCTCTATCCAGCTGAGCTATGCACCCATATATATGGAGCTAGTGATAGGAATCGAACCTACAACCTGCTGATTACAAGTCAGCTGCTCTACCGTTGAGCCACACTAGCATATTGGCGGGAATAACAGGACTCGAACCTGTGACCCATTGATTAACAGTCAATTGCTCTACCAACTGAGCCATATTCCCATAATTGGCGGAGAGGGTGGGATTCGAACCCACGGTGCCGTTAAGCATCACTGGTTTTCAAGACCAGCTCCTTAAACCACTCGGACACCTCTCCGTAATTGGTGATCCATCCGCGACTCGAACGCGGGACACCCTGATTAAAAGTCAGGTGCTCTACCGACTGAGCTAATGGATCATAAATATTAAATTGGTGAGCGCACAGGGATTCGAACCCCGGACACACGCCTTAGAAGGGCGTTGCTCTATCCAGCTGAGCTATGCACCCACATTGTGGCGGAGAGGGTGGGATTCGAACCCACGGTGCCGTTAAGCATCACTGGTTTTCAAGACCAGCTCCTTAAACCACTCGGACACCTCTCCGTACTTGGTGATCCATCCGCGACTCGAACGCGGGACACCCTGATTAAAAGTCAGGTGCTCTACCGACTGAGCTAATGGATCATTTCTTATTGTTTTTGTGAAGTTCTCACTTGCAAAGACTATTATAGTTACATTTTTTTAATTCGTCAATACATTTTCAAATATTTTTTATATTTTTTTTCATTTTTTACCTTAAATCCCTTTATTTTCAATAATTTCAGCTTTTTAATTTTTTACATTTTTTTTATTTATATTTACTAATATTTAAAATTTATTTTAGCTTTATGTTTATTTTTAATCTTACTTACTAAACTTATGACTAAAAGTTCCATAACACTTATTATAACAATAGTTCCTCCTGGAGCTAAATCAAAATAAAAAGAAATTATCACGCCAGATATTATTGCAATTTCTCCTAATAAAATCGAATAAAACATTGCATTTTTAAAGCTTTTTGCTATTTGTATGCTAGTTGCAACAGGTATAGCTATTAATGACGACACTAATAATACACCAACTATTCTTAATGTTATGGTTATACTTGCAGCCACTAAAATCATGAAAATACTATTTATAAATTTAACAGGTATTCTAGAAAATTTAGCATTATCTTCATCAAAAGTTATAAATAAAAGTTCTTTAAAAAACAATGCTATAAAAAACACTATAACCAAAGCTGTTAAAACTATTATAACTATGTCTTCTTTATTTACTGTAGCTATACTTCCATACATAAATGAAAATAAATCAAAGTTTACATTTGACATACTAATTAATATCCCTGATATCCCTACACCTAAAGCCATGATAATTGCAATAGATAAATCTGCATATTCCTTTAGACTCGTTCTTAATCTATCTATTAAAATGGCTGCTAAACTTGATGCAACTAATGATCCTAAAATAGGATTCATACCAAGCAATGTAGCACCACATATTCCAGATAAAGCTATATGAGATAAACTATCTCCTATTAAAGATAATCTTTTAAACACTATAAACATTCCCATAAGGGGACATATAAATCCTACTATGGCAGATGCAAATAATGCTCTTAACATAAAATCATATTGAAAAATTTCCAAACTACTTCCTCCCAAATTCTAATTACTAAAAAAATCTAACATCATATTTTTACTTATATCACTTTTTGCATTTTGAATAAACTTTATATTGTGATTTTTAATTAATACAAGATTTTTCACTTCTTCTTTAACGATAAATAAGTCATGCGAAACTATAATTATTGTAAGATTCAACTTTTCATTTAGTTCCTTTAACAACTTATAAAATTCTCGCTGTCCATTTATATCAATGCCTACTGTTGGTTCATCTAAAAATAATATTTTAGGTGATTTCATAAGCTCTCTAGCTATAAATACTTTTTGCTGCTGTCCTCCTGATAAGCTTCCTATAAGTTTATCTTTATATTCATAAGCTCCAACTAATTTTAAGACTTCATCAACTTCTTTTAGATGGTTCTTTTTTATCCGTTTGAATAGACCTATTTTAGAAACTAAATTCATTGCTACAACTTCTCTTACTGTCACAGGAAAAGATGATGAAAATGAATTTGACTTTTGATTTACATATCCTATTTCTTCCCAGCTATTGAAGGCATTTATATCTGTTCCAAATATTTTTATTTTACCTTTTACTGATTTTATTTCATTTATCATAAGTTTCAATAATGTACTTTTTCCAGCTCCATTTTGACCTATTATCCCTACATAATCTCCCTTATGTATTTCTAAATTAATATCTTCCAATATGGGCTTTTCATCATAACCAAAACTTACATTTTCAAATTTAATTACATTCTCCATATTTGCTCCCTACTTTAAAATCAATTTTAATGTATCCAAATTCTTATTCATTAATGATATATAGTCTTCATCATGATCAAAATCTTGTTTTGTAACTCCATCTATAGAGTATAGTGTTTCTGTTTTTATATTAGCTTCATTAGCTATAGTTTGAGCTACTTTAGGATTTACAAGACCATCAAATAATATATATCCAATGTTATTTGTTTTTGCAAAGTTTGATATTTCGCTTACTTTACTAAGAGAAGGCTCTTGATTTGGAGTTATTCCTGTAACTGAAATTTGCTCTATATTATATTTTTCACATAAATATCCATACGCATCATGAGACACAATTATTTTATTATTTTTTATATTACTTAACTCTGAATCATATTTATCTCTTATCTTTTCTAAATTATGGACATATTCATTATAATTATTTTCATAGTAAGTCTTATTTTTTTCATCAGCTTCTATTAAAGCCTTTTTAATATTTTCACATTCCTTAATTGCTAAATCTACATCTAACCATACATGAGGATCATATTCTCCATGTTTGTGATTATCATCATTTTCTTCATGAGAATGATTGTTCATTTTTTTATCCTCATAACTTAAAGGTTCTATTCCCTTTGTTGCTACTACAACTTTTAAATTGGACTCACTTTCAATTTTATCAACAAAACTATCAATCCCTAATCCATTTTTAATAAGTAAATCTGCATCTTGAATATCTTTTAATACTTTAGGTGTTATTTCATAATCATGTGGTTCTGTTCCTGGTGGTATTATGTAATTTAAATCAATTTTATCTTTTCCTATATTTTTCGCAAAATCATAAACTGGAAATACAGTTGTATATACTTTTATCTTATCTTTATTTTCATCTATAGTCTCATTTTTTGAACATCCTAAAACACTTATAGATATACACAAGCTCATTAATAGTAAATATATTTTTTTCATATTATCATCCTTCCTATTTATGTAAAATTTCTTTTTTAACTTAATTATGTCCCAATAATTTAAGTAATAGACAAACTTTAATTTAAATTTGTATTTGATAATGATTATCATTATACTTATTATCTTATTGACTGACATTTTTGTCAATAGTTTTTTATAAATTCCATATACATCAATATAATAATATGAAATCTTAACAAATCTAATAACCTTATCAAATATAATAATAATAATTTATATACAAAAAGAAGGTCTTTTCAGACCTTCTAGTATAATAATCCCACTTAAATTTACTTTTAATATTATTCTTTATTAAATCATTCCCATAAGTTTTGGTATAAATAAACTTATTTGAGGTATAAATGTTACTAGCATTAAAACTACTAATATACCCAGATAAAATGGTAACAAGTATTTTATTACATCCTCTATTTTAGTTTTACCAACTTTACATCCTATAAATAATGTATTACCAACTGGTGGTGTTATATTACCTATACATAGGTTAAATATAAGCATTATACCAAATTGAACCGAATCCATCCCAAAATTTTTAGCTATGGGTAAAAATATAGGTGTAAATATTAGTATTGCTGGCGTTAAGTCCATGAATGTACCAACTATTAATAGTATTAAATTCATTATTAATAATATTACAACTGGATCTGAAGATATTCCTAATAATATTTCTGTTATTGCATTAGGTATGTTTGTAAATGCCATAACCCAAGACATTATAGATGACACTCCTATTAAAAATATTATTATTCCTGTCATCTCAACTGTATCTAATAATATTTTAGGTATGTCCCTTATTTTTATAGACTTATAGAAGAAAAATGATAGTATGAAAGAATAAACAACTGCTACTGCTGCTCCTTCTGTAGCTGTAAATATCCCACCTACTATACCACCTATTATTACAAATATTAACGCTAAACTTGGAAGTGCATCTACAAATATTTTAATAGCTTCTTTAAAACTTATATTATATTTAGATGAATATTTATATTTTTTTGCAAGTATAAATGCAACTATCATTACTGATAATCCCCATAATATACCTGGTATGTATCCTGCCATAAATAGAGCTGCTACTGATGTTCCTCCACTTACTAATGAGTATATTATTAGTGAGTTACTTGGAGGTATTAATAACCCTGTTGGTGCAGAAGCTATATTTACTGCTGCACTATAGTTTTTATTATAGCCTTCAGCTTCTTGAAGCGGTGACATTGTTCCACCTATAGCAGCAGCGGCTGCTACTGACGAACCACTCACTGCCCCAAATAACATATTTCCAACTACATTTGTATGTGCTAAAGACCCTGGTAATTTACCACTCAGTACTTTTGCAAAATTTACTAATTTTAAAGCTATACCACCATTATTCATTATTATACCTGCTAATACGAAAAACGGTATTGCTAATAATGAGAAACTACTTATTCCTGTAAATATTCTTTGTGCCCCAGTTAAAACTGCTACATCCCATGATAATGTAGTAAGTATACCAAATATAGAAGCTATCCCTATAGTTATAGATATTGGTATACCTAATAAAAGTAATATTGGAAATACAATAGCGATAGCTGTACCTGCTTGAAATGCTAATTCCATAATCTTCTCTCCCTCAGATTAATTATTATTTAATAATTTTTTTGAATTTGCTACTTCCTGTTTTAAATCAAATAAATTTAATATATTGTATATTATTGTTATTATCCCTGATAATGGTAATGCTAAATATATATATCCCATTTGAATACCTAATGCTGGTGATATCTGACCCATAGCCAAGTTACTTATTTGTATTCCACCTAATACTAAAACTAACGCAGAAAATACTAATACTACTAATTCAGTCATTATACTTAACCCTAACTTTACTTTAGGACTTTTATTTTCAAGTTTTTGTCTAAAAAACACCATAGTCATATGATCTTTTTTACCAAATACATAAGCTGAGCCAAGTAATGCCATCCATACAAATGAATATATTAATAAATCTTCTGATACTGTACTTGGATTATTTAGCAGATAACGAGTAATTATTTGCCAACTTCCCAAAACTACCATAAATGCTAGTAGTGACATACATATGACTTCTATTGACTTATTTAATACATTTCTTAATTTATTCATCTTAATTCCTCCCTACTAGTATTTATTTACTTTCTTTTGGTGCTTTTTCTTGTATTTTATTGTATAAAGTTTTAATTTCTTCATTATCTTGAGTCATTTCCTCATGAAGTGGTAAAACTTTTTCTTTAAACGGTTCTATATCTGGATAATAGAAATTAACACCCATTTTTTTAGATTGTTCTACTGCCTCATTTACTTTATCTTCCCATGCATCAACTTCAAATTTATTAATTTCATCAACTGCATCTAATATTATGTTTCTATGTTCTTCACTTAAACTATCTAATAACTTAGAATTCATTATAAGTATATCTGGAATCATGGCATGTTGATTGTATGAATAATGCTTAGCAACTTCTCCATGTTTATTGTTAGTTAAGGCTAGTTCATTATTTTCAGCTCCATCTATAACCTTTTGTTGTAAAGCTGTATAAACTTCACCGAAACTCATAGGTGTAGCTGATCCACCTAACAATTCCATCATTCTTATATTAGTCTGACTTTGTTGAACTCTTATCTTTTTACCTTTTAAATCTTCCGGCTTCATTACTGGCTTATCTGTTGTATACATATTTCTTGATCCTGCATCAAACCAAGTAAGACCAACAAATCCAGATTCTCTAGTTGATTCATATATTTTGTTCATTATCTCATCATCATTCATTACAGAGTGATAATGTTCTTTACTATCAAATAAGTATGGAAGATTGAAGACGCTATAAGATTTATTGAAACTTTCAAGTAAACTTATACTACCAACAGCTATATCGATAGCACCTGTTTGAGTAAGCTCTACAGCTTCACGTTGACCTCCAAGCAATTCATTTGGGTATACTTGTATATCTATTTCATTATTCGTTTTTTGCTCTACTATTTTTTCAAATTCTTTTAGTGCTAAATGTATTGGATGTTCCTCACCTTGGTTATGAGCAACTCTCATAACTTTTGCTTCATTATCTTTGCTAGAGCTACATCCAACTACCGATAAGCTAGTTATAGCTGCAAGCAAAAGAGCTTTAATCCTCTTATTCATTTATAAATTCCCCCTAGGATTATTTTTGAAAGTATTTTTTAGCATTGTTGTAACATATATCTTGTACTATTTCACCTAATATATCTAAATCACACGGATACTCTCCATTTTCAACTAAAGTTCCTATATAGTTACAAAGTATTCTTCTAAAATATTCATGTCTCGTAAATGATAAGAAACTTCTTGAATCTGTAAGCATCCCTACAAATTTACTAATAAGACCTAATTGAGATAGTGCCATAAGTTGTCTTTCCATACCATCTTTTTGATCATTGAACCACCATCCAGACCCAAATTGAACTTTTCCTGCAACTTGTCCACCTTGGAAGTTACCTATCATAGTTCCTAAAACTTCATTATCTTTAGGATTTAAACAATATAAAATAGTTTTTGGTAACTTATTTTCAATATCTAGACTATCTAATAGTTTAGATAAAGAGTAAGCGATTTCCCCATCGTCAATACTATCAAATCCTGCATCTACTCCAACTAAATTAAACATTCTTGTATTATTATTTCTAAGGGCACCTATATGAAGCTGCATCACCATATTTCTCTCGCTATACATTTTTCCTAATTCTATCAAAGTAAATGTAGTATATTTCTGAGCTTCTTTTGAATCTATTTCTTTACCCTCTAAAACTTTAACAAATATATTTGAAACTTCCTCTTTTGTAGAAGGATCAAAATAAACTCTTTCTAAACTATGGTCCGTTATATTACATCCATGGTCTACAAAATAATTTAATCTTTTTTCTAATACTTTTGTTAATGTTTCATAATCTTTTATTTTCACACCTTCTGTTTTTCCTAATACTTCTATATAATCTTTAAAATCTTTGCTTTGTATTTTCAAAGCCTTATCTGGTCTAAATGTCGGTCTAACTTCACATTCAAAGTTTTTATCTTCACTTATAAGTTTGTGATATACTAAATCATCTACTGGATCATCTGTTGTTCCAATATAAACAACATTAGACATTTTTATTAATCTTTTAGCAGTTAACTTATTCTCAACTATTTCTCTATTACATTTTTCCCATATATCTTTTGCTGTTTTTTCACTTAGAGTTTCATCAACATTAAAGTATCTTTTAAGTTCTAAATGTGACCAATGATATATAGGGTTACCAATTAAATATGGCATCATTTTTGCAAACTCATAAAATTTTTCAAAATCAGTTGCATTTCCAGTTATATATTTTTCATCTATTCCAAAACTTCTCATAGCTCTCCATTTATAATGATCATGGTATAGCCACATTTGAGTTAAATTTTCATATTTTTTATCTTGTGCTATTTCAACCGCAGGTAAGTGACAGTGATAATCAAATATCGGCATTTTTGAAGCATTATTATGATATAAGGTCTTAGCTGTCTCACTAGATAATATAAAATCATTGTCCATAAATTTTTTCATTGTATTCTCCTCAGCTATTTACTATCTTTTTCATATTAAATTTTAACATATTAAATTTTTTTCTCCAATATGTTTCATTTTTCTTCAATATTTTCCATTGTAAATGAAGAGTTTCAAAATATTTTATCATTTAATTCTAATTATGTTTTTAACATACTTATTTTTTATAAATAATTTATCTGTAAATATAATAAATTATATATAAATCTAGTAACTAAGATAAAATTCATTCTGAAACATCTTCATTTTTAGCTATTTATTCTTGTTTATAGCTTCTATCAATCCATTTATATAAACAGCACCTAATGCTCTATCATATAGCCCATATCCTGGTCTTCCAGTTTCACCCCATATCATTCTTCCATGATCCGGTCTGTATGGTCCTTTAAAATCATAATCACAGTATGCTTTTACTATTTCATAAAAGTCTAGCGAACCACATTCTGATAAATGAGCAACTTCATTAAAACTACTATCTCCAGTTATTAATACATTTCTTAAATGAACAAAGTTTATTCTATTTTTTTCTTTTCCAAAATATTTAACCATCTCTACAACATCATTAGTTTTTGTACAACCTAATGATCCTGTACATAGTGTTACTCCATTGTATTCACTATCATAAAGATTTATAAATCTTTCTAAGTTTTCAAAATTTGTTATTATTCTTGGAAGTCCAAATATTGACCATGGTGGATCATCCGGATGTATAGCCATTTTCACATTACTTTCTTCTGCTACTGGTATTATTTCTTTAATAAAATACTCTAGGTTTTCCCATAGCTTTTCTTCATCAACATTTTTGTATTTATCAAGTAATGCGCCTAATCCACCTTCCCCATATGATGTATCCCATCCTGGAAGTTCTAATTCCCCTAATGCTGGATCCATTTTCTTTACTGTTTCTTCATCATATATTAGACAAGTTGATCCATCTTCAAGTTCATAGTTAAGATCTGAACGAGTCCAGTCAAATACTGGCATAAAATTATAACATACTGTTTCTATTTTAGCTTTTCCTAAATTTCTTATAGTTTCTTTATAGTTTTCTATATACTTCTCTCTTGTAGGTAATCCTAATTTTATATCTTCATGAACTGGAACACTTTCTATTACTGAAAGTTTTAATCCATTATCTTCTACAGTCTTTTTTAATTCTAATATTTTATCTAGTGGCCAAGTCTCTCCTACTGGTATATCATATATTGCTGTTACTATACCTTTCATTCCTGGTATTTGCTTAATGTACTCTATTTTTACAGGGTCATCTTGTCCATACCATCTAAACGTCATTTCCATATTTACATCCCCCAAATTATCTTTTTATATTTTGTAATCCTTCTTCTATCAAACTTGATACACTACCCATGTCAACTAGGTTTATATCGCCTTTTATTGAATGTTTCAAAACACTTGCACAAGTTCCAAATTCTACAGTTTCTTTAGAGCTTAAATTTTCTAATATTCCATGAAGTATTCCTGCTGTATAAGCATCCCCTCCACCAACTCTATCTAAGATATCAAAATTGTATTCATTTGATACATGTAAACTTTCCTTATCAAATAAATAACCTTTTAAAGAATTATTATTTATTGAATGTACACTTCTTTTTGTACATGCTGCATATTTTAAATTAGGATATTTCTTAAATAATTTTTCATATAAATCTTTTAGACTTTCTTCATATTCTATTTTTTTTGATTCATACTTTAATATATTGACCATATCTAAGTTACCTAAAAATGCTATGTCTACATAAGGAAGTATTTCTTCTAAAAATTCTTTAGCACTTTCTAAACTCCATAACTTAGCTCTATAATTAGAATCCAAGGACACTAGTATACCAGTATTTTTAGCAAACTTCGCTATCTCTATAGTTAAATCATATAATTCTTTACTTAAGGCTGGAGTTATTCCAGATAAATGTACTAATCTAACATCTTCTAGCATTTTTTCTATATTAAACTCATTCTTATTTGCCATGGATATAGCCGAATATTTTCTATCATATATAACTTCTGTACTTCTAAGCCCATGTCCTATTTCTAAAAAATATATTCCAAGTCTACCATCACCTTGTAATATATTACTTGTATCTACATTATAACTTTTTAAGTCTCTTATAACTTTATCTCCTAACGAATTATTAGGTAGCTTAGTTATATATTTAGTTTTATGGCCAAAGTTAGCTAAACTGCAAACAACGTTTGCTTCTCCACCTCCATAGGTTGCATCAAAAGAATTAACCTGCATAATTCTTTGATTATTAGATGGTGTAAGTCTTAGCATTATTTCTCCAAAACCTAAAATTTTATTATTCTTTGCTTCTAACATCTTTTATTTTCTCCACAAATTCTTTAGCTAGTTTTTCTATATCTTTTAAACTTCCTGCATTGAACAATGAACTCCCTACTCCTACACAAGAAACCCCCATCTCAAACCATTTATCTATGTTATCTATACTAACGCCTCCTGTTGGCATTATTTCAGCTTGTGGTATTGGAGCTTTGACCGCTTTAACATATTTAGGTCCAAATACATCACCTGGGAATAATTTAACCATTTTATTTCCATTTTCTAGTGCATTCATTATTTCACTAACTGTCATGCATCCAGGAAGATAAAGAGTGTCTAATCTTTTACAAACTTCATTTACTTCCTTATTGTATCCTGGACTTACTACATATGTAGCCCCAGCTAAAATTGCATCTTCTGCCATTTTAGCATTTAAAACACTTCCAACTCCTAGTATCAATCTTTCATCATCTCTTAATTCATTTATTAATTCAACAACATTAGGAATTGAGTAAGTTAATTCTAGTGCCTTTATTCCACCATTTACACAAGCATTTATATATCCTTTTGCTTCATCATGGTCTTTAGCTCTTATTACAGCTACTATTCCTTCATTTTTTATAGTGTTTAACATAATATCCTCCTATACTCCTGAATATGCGCTAAATGCTCCATCTACTGGTATTACTACACCATTTACAAATCCTGATGCATCAGAACTTACTAAGTATAATAATGTTCCTATTAATTCATCTGCTTCCCCAAACCTTCCCATCGGTGTACTATTTAGTATTTTATTGCTTCTTTCAGTTGGAGTTCCATCTTCATTAAATAATAGTTTTTCATTTTGAGCAGTTACAAAGAAACCTGGAGCTATTGCATTTACTCTTATTCCTACTTTTGACATATGTACTGCTAACCATTGAGTAAAGTTACTTACTGCTGCTTTTGCCCCTGAGTATGCAGGTATCTTTGTAAGAGGAGTATACGCATTCATTGAAGATATATTTATTATTGTACATCCGTCTCTCTTTATCATGTCTTTGCTAAACTCTTGTGATGGAAGTAATGTTCCTAAGAAGTTTAAGTTAAATACAAATTCTACTCCTTTTGGATCTAAGTCAAAGAATGATGTTAATTCTTCATTATCTAAATCTTCTTCTAATAAGTATTCTTTTGTTGTTGTTCCTTTTGGATGGTTTCCACCAGCTCCATTTATTAATATATCACATGGTCCAAATTCTTTTAATATTATCTCATGTGCTCTTTTTAAACTTTCCTTATCTAATACGTTAGTTTCTATTCCTATGGCACATCCACCATTATCTATTATTTCTTTAGCTTTAGCCTCACATGCATCTTTACCTAGAGCAAGTATAGCCACTTTAGCTCCACACTTTGCTAATGCATCAACCATAGCTCCACATAATACTCCTGTTCCACCTGTTACTACAGCTACTTTATTATTTAGATCAATATTAAATGGCAATTTCATTTGTTGTACCTTCCTTTCATCTTCTATACTTGTATACTAGCATATCGTTTTTCTCAATGCAATACCTTTTCCTATTTTTTTTTATATTTTTACATTAACTGTCATTTTGATAAATATTTTTTAATTTTATTTTATTTTTAATTCTATTTTTATATTTTTTAATAAATACAATTTTACCTAAACAAAAAAGCCTTCATTAGAAGACTTATTTTTGAATTTAAGTTTAAATTATTTATTATTTAAAGAATCCTCTTAATTCTTCATTTTCATTTATTAATATTTCCCATTCCTTAGCAGGAGATACTATATGTATATTTATATAGTCTTCAATATCATCAAACTTTTTATTTTTTATTATATCTAGCATTTGCTCATGCTGATTTATTATTTGTATTTTATTACTTTTCATTTCAGATAAAAGTCTCATTCTATTATAATGAGTACTTATATTCATAATGCTTTCCCATATATTTATTTTTTCACATCCCAAAAATATTAACTTATGAAATTTTTTATCTAAATTATGAAATTCAAGTTCTTTTCCGTCTTTATCTGAAACTAGTTTTTGTGCAAATAAGTTTTTTTCTAATTCCATAAATAATTCTTCTGAAAAACCATTACAAGCTTCTCTTAAAACTTCTTTTTCTAATATAGATCTCATAAATATTGCTTCATTTATGAGACTTCTATCAATCAAAGACACATATGTACCTGATTGTGGCTTAACTTCTATAAGATGCTCATTTTTCAATCTCATTAAGACTTCTCTTATTGGAGTTCTCGATATATTCAGTTTTTCAGATAAATCAGATTCACTAAGTAGCTCTCCTGGTTTTAAATCTAATGACATTATGTTATCTTTTAAAACTCTATACGCATAAGCCTTTCCTGTTTCTTTATGTTTTTTTTCGTAAAGTATCATTATTCCTCCTATGTATTAATTTAATCTATGTTAGACAATTAACAATATATAATCTAGTATATTAGTATTTTTACTTTTCTTTTTAATAATATATCTTAATTCTATAAAATAAAAGAGTATTTTAAAATTTTTTTATAATTTTAAAATACTCTCAAGTTTATTTTTAAATTATTTTGTATCCATTATAACTTATATGTCCGTTTCTATTACTTTTAAACTATTATTTTTATCTAATTCTTTGTATAGGTTAGTTATAGTAAGTGTCATGTATGGAGTTAACCATAAATATCCTATCCCTAATGTAATAAGACCTAAAATAGCCCATCCAATAAAACTTAATTGAATAACAAATAATTCCCACTTATGACCTTTCATCATTTTTATACTAAGTTTCATAGCTTTAATTAATCCTAGTTGTTCTTTGTCTACAATTATATATGATGTCATTGACACGGCTAAGCTAAATATAGTAAGTAATACACCTAAAACTATTGATAATACTATTAATAGCCATGATACTGCGCTCAAACCACCATTTCCAAATATAAAATTAACACTCGATGCAACTGCTGCAACCCCTATAATTCCACCAATTATAGCTCCTATAATACCTATTATTACTACAAATCCTAATGATTTTAATAATGCACTTTTAGATACCAATACATCCTCAAATTTAGAATTATTCGGATTTTCTCTAAATTTCAAGAAAAATTTAGAAAAGCCTACAAATCCCCACACTTCTATTCCTAATGATACTAAAAATCCTATAAATATACCTAGTCCTGAATCAGTATGATTTTGAATTATAGATACTAAAATTACTACAACTGAATATATTAGCATTAATAATACAGGTACTTTCCAATTGCCTTTTAATTGACTTTTAGAAAGTTGCTTTAACTCTGCTCTACTCATAACGATACCTCCCCTTAAATTTTTACCTATAATATCTATATTCAACTTATAGCGTGATTGTGCTTTAATTAAAAATTATTCTATAAAAATATAAAATTTACCCATACAATTGATATAGTTTTTATCTATTAATATATTTCTATATAAAACAAAATCATTTTATGTAAAAACAAAAACTCTTAAAGAAATTTATTTCTATATAAATCACTTTAAGAGTTTTTATAAAATTATATTTGTTTTATTATTTTATATTATTTATAATATTTATACATTCCTTTTCAATATTTTCTATACAATTATGTATATAAATTCCATTGCCACAACCAAATATAGTTTCTCTTGATGTCATAAAGTTTTCATTTACTAAAGGACCTGTAGTTTCAGGATTTAGATTTATATTGCTTCTCATTGCAACTAATCCATCACTAAGCATAGGATTTGCAAATATTAATGTATCACAATCTACTTTTATAGTTTTTTTATTGTTAGATAAAGTAACACACTCTAATCTTCCATTTCCTTGTATAGAAGTTATATCATAACTTTCATATATATTATCTGTCAGGTTAAAAGTCTCTTTACTATTATCTTTTGTAATAATACCAACTACATTTACATTATGCTTTTTCAAATCATTTTCTAACATGTATAAAGTTGCATTCCCATATATAAGTATATTTTTTCCTGGAATAATTTTATCCATATTAAAAATTTTCTTAGCCATTGATAAAGTTAAGATACCTGAGCATCTATCACCAACCATGGTAACAGCTTTTCTACTTCCTTCTTTTGCTCCATTGGCTAAAATTATATTTTTTCCATTGATTTTTTCTATTCCATTTTTTTCACTTGTACAAATAATTTCATTGTTATCATCTATTTTTAAAACCATAGTAGATAATTGTATTTCTACGTTTTTGCAATTATCAAGCTTTTTTAAGAGTTCTTTTTTGTACTCTTTACCTGTTATATTTTTGTTTTTGCTTATATTATAGTCTCCTAATGTTAACGCCCCTCCTAATATAGGATCTTTTTCAATTAATAGTACATTATTTATGTTATTTTTATCAGCATTTATTGCACACAAAATACCCGCAGCACCTGCTCCTACTATAACTAAATCATACGTTCTCATAATTACTCCTCCTTAAATCCTATAGCATTTGAATCTTTGTTATTCTTATTTACTTCACTTATATCTATTCCTAATTCTTTACTTAATATATTTCCTATTGTAATCATGCATCCTACCCCTTGGCAACCACCCATCATAGCACGAGTTCTTCTTTTAACTGCATCTACTGTTTTAGCACCTAATGGTCTATTTATAGCTTCTAATACTTCACCCTCTGTAACTAACTCACATTTACAAACCATTTTTCCATAAGATGAATTTTTAGCTATTAATTTATTTTTTTCTTCTATACTAAGTTCATTAAATTTAGTTATACCTTTTCTATTAAATTTAAAGTTATTATTTTCTTCTAGTATTATTTTATCTTTTATCAATTCAACAATATAAGATCCAATAGCAGGTGCTGCTGTTAACCCAGGCGAATCTATTCCAATTACATTTATAAAATTTTTAGCATCAAAAGCTTCTTCTATTATAAAATCCTCTTCTTTAGTCTTAGGTCTTAATCCACTAAATGTATTTAGAACTCTATTTAGAGGTAAGCTTTTTATAGTTTTCTCACTTTTTTGAATTATTTCATCAATTCCTTCTCTAGAAGTTAAAATAGTATTATTAGCTTTAGCGTTTGGTCCTAATAAAAGATTTCCATCTACAGTAGGAGTTACTAAAACACCTTTACTTAACTTACTAGGTACTTGGAATAAGGTTTTTTTACATAAACTGCCTGCAACTTTATCAAACAAGCAATATTCACCCTTGACTGGATTTATTTCATATTTTTTGCTACTTACTAAGTTATTGATAAATGCTCCAGCTAATCCAGATGCATTTATTACTATTTTAGATTTAATAGCTTGTCCATTTTCTAAATTCATTTCATATACATCGTTATGTTTTTTTATATCTATAACTTCACTTCCTAAGCTAAACTCCACTCCATTTTCACAAGCATTTTCAGCTAATGCTATAGTCATTTCATAAGGACTTACAATTCCTGAGCTTTTAACATATAATGCTTTTTTTACATCTTTATTTATATTTGGTTCCATTATTAAAATTTCTTCTTTTTCTATTATTTCAAGTCCTGAAACCCCTATTGCTTCACCATTTTGTTTTAAATAATTTAGTCTTTCTGTCTCCTCTTCATTAAAAGCTAAGACTAATGCTTGATTTCTTTTAAATTTAAAATCTAGATCATTTGATAACTTTTCTATCATTTGATTTCCTTCTATATTTAACTTTGCTTTTAAACTATCTCTTTTTTCATTAAATCCGCCATGTATTATTCCGCTATTAGCCTTTGAAACACCTTCACAAATATCTTCATTTTTATCTAATACAATTATATCTAATTTATATTTTGATAGCTCTCTAGCTATAGAACAACCTACAACTCCAGCTCCTATGATAGCTATATCTTTCATAAACATCGCTCCTTTTAATTTCACTAACTTAATCATTTTTATCTTGCTCAATCTATATATTTATTATATATCTTTTATATATATAGGTAAAATTGATATACAATATGATAATCATTAATATTTTTAATAAATAAATTTACTATAATTGCAAAAGAAAATAGCCTTAAAAATATTATCAAGGCTATTTTTTTATTTATTTATTGTATTTTAAGTATTTTCCAAACTCATCCCATGTTAATTTAAACTTAGGAATTCCCACATAATATGGTGCTATTTCATAAAGTCCAAAATAGATCACTATACCATCATTATCAATATAAAAACTTTGATTATCACTTATACTTTTAAATCCTTCATCTCCTGTGAAATAGATATCTTTATTTTTTGAAATTTCATCATTTATAAATTTATTAACAATTTCTTTGTAATTAACATTTTCTTTAAACAAATCTTTTAATTTTAATTCTTTTTTATTTTCTAAATCATAATTAAAAGATTTCAAATAGCTCATTCCATGTGCTCCGCCTGTAAATTCATATAATTTTATAGGTATACTTATTAAATTATTTTTATTATATGTAACTTGATAATCAGAATAAGCTTCATACTGATATTTTACATATTGATCTTTAGCCTTAGAGAATATAGTTTTATATTGTTTCTCATATTCTTTTGATTCTTCTTCAATTCTGTTTTTGAAATCATTTATATAATTAAACATTTGTTTATTAATATCTTCAATAAATTCTATATTCGAGTTTTCATCATCTAAGTATTTATTTTTTATTTTTAAATTTGGGTAATGAATATCTGCTTTAAAAAATTCTTTATTTTCATCTATCTTCTTCATTTCTATAGTAAAAATATTATTTATAGAGCTATGTTTAGATTTAAATAATGGAAGTTCTATACAGTCAGCTTTATCGTCAATAGTTTTTTTATTAAAATTAGCATATGAAAAAGATGTACTTAAAAGTATAGTTATTAGACTTAAGCATGCTATTGGTTTTGTTTTTCTCATTATAAGTACTCCTTATATTTTATTTATTGTAAATATAGTTTCTTCTATATTTTTATATCTATACTAGAAATAACATATGATTTTTATAATAAAAAAACTACCTTCGTAATAAAGGTAGTTTAACTCTTATTTTTCATTTAATTTTTCTATTATTTCATCTAAGTTTAAGCCATGAATTTCACATGCTTGTTCTAATGTTTCCATTTGAGCTGAAGGGCATCCTATACATCCCATACCAAAACTCATAAGTATTTGTGGTGCATTAGGATTTACTTTTATTATCTCTGCTATTATAGTATCTTTTGTTATCATTGTTATAAACACTCCTTTAAATTTGATATTTGTAATACATCTTTTCTAAATGTATCTATTGTTATTCTGTCTATAAAGTCTCCAAGTTTTTCACCCATTTGACCATGTTCATTATAATAATTTAATATTACTTCCACTAAATTATATGCTTCTTGTTCTGATAAACCTTTTGTTATTATATCCGATTGTCTTGGATAAAATCCAGCGCTTCCTCCTGCTGTTATAAAAAACTTACCATCTATATCAACTAGTACTCCAATGTCTTTTGAATATACACTTGTACAAGCATTTCTACACCCTGCAACCCCAATTTTAGTTCTGTTTGGAAGTAGCATACCATGAAAATTTTTACTTATTTTTGTTCCAATACCTATTGTAGGATATTTTGAACGCTTGCAAAAATTTGCTGGGCACATTTCTACATTTTTAACTGAATATTGATTTTTTACAGCAGGTTCCATACCTAATTCTTGCCAAATAGTTTCCAAGTCTTCTTCTTTTAAATTAGTTATTAGTATTCTTTGCCCTGATGTTAGTTTTATTACTCCATTATATTTTTTAGCAACTTGTGCTATTTTTATAAGAGTCTCAGGTAATACAAATCCACCAGGTATATGTGGTGTTATTCCATAAGTTCTTTTTCCATTTTTTATTTTTTGTAAATTTCCATAATTACTCATGAATAATTATACCTTTCTTATTATATTAATAGTAACTCCATCTTTTTCTTTTTTGTTATATAAGTATTTAACACTTAAATTTTCTACAAATGATTTTATCCATAAATCTTTAAGTTCATAAAGATAGTTTAAATTTCCATTACCTTTTTCATAATTTTTTTTGTGTATACATCCTACTTGTTCAAATACTACATAATCATCATTTTTTTCTGTAATAGAAGTAGCTCTGTCACACGGCATTCCTGATAATATATAGTTATTTAATGATATATAAACGTTGTCTGGTGAATTTACTCTGTTACTTTCATCATTTGCACATTCAATAGCTTGTTTTTTATATTCTTCTGTACTTAACTCTTTACTTTTTTCTTTGTATCTATCGTAGTATTTACTTATTATATATGCACTTCTACTTTCTACTTCAATTATTTTATTTTGTAACCATCCATGTATATTGTTAACATCGATTAATTCTTCTAATGGTTTGTTTTGTATATATTCACCATATAATTTTATAGCTTCTTCTTGTACACTCAATACTTCTTCACCAAAAGTATCTATATGTACCTTTACTATATTGCTTTCTAAATCCTGTGTTAAGTTTATTTTATTAAATAACCAAGTGTGTATTGGTGCTAAAAATTGACTCATAAAATTCTCCTTCTATTAAATTATATATATTTATTATTACCTTAATTTTTTTAAGTATTTTAAATATTTATTTTATTAATTTTTTCTTTCTTGTTGATTTATTATATAAAATATAACTGAAATTTACTGTAACAAATGTTACAAAATAAAAAATAATTACCACATACTTTAAATTAATTTAAAATGTGTGGTAATTATTTTCTATTTTTATATTTTATTTTTGTAAAATACTAAAAATTAATAAAGAATTTCTCATACCATACTAAAAATGTGTATATAGTATATATCTTTCTTGCATTATTTTTTTTACCATTAAAATGCTCATCTAGAAGTTTAACTATTTTTTTAGTTTCAAAAAACTCGTTTGCATATTCACTAGTAAATGATTCTTTTATTATATTGTAATATTTTTCATCTTTAAACCAATATCTTATTGGTACAGGGAATCCCTTTTTTTCTCTTTTAGCCCATTCTTTTGGTAATTTCTTCTTAGCTGCTTCTCTTAAAGCAACCTTAGTATTTGTTTTATCAATCTTATATTTAGTAGGTATGGATTCTCCTACTTTCATAACTTCTTTATCTAAAAAAGGAACTCTTAATTCAAGTGAATGAGCCATACTCATTTTATCAGCTTTAAGTAGTATATCCCCAGCTAACCATAATTTTAAATCAAGATATTGCTTCTTAGTTATATCATCTTGATTTTTTACATTATCATATACAGGTTTAGTTATATTTTCTATAGATAAAGAATCCTTATATCTATTTTTTAAAATACTTTTTGCTTCCTTTTCTTCAAATATTAGTGCTTGTCCTATAAAATGATCTTCTACAGGGCAACCACCTCTTATAATAGTTGTTCTTCCTTTAAAGTGTGGTAATTTCTTAGCTACTAATCCTAATGGCTTTCTTATGTACAATGGTAACTTTTTATATTCTTTTAATTTTTCATCTTCATCATACCATTCATATCCACCAAATATTTCATCTGCTCCTTCACCTGATAAAACTACAGTAACATGTTCTCTTGCAAGTTCTGACAAGAAATAAAGTGGTATTGAAGATGGATTTGATTGAGGCTCATCCATATAATATTGTATATCATGTAGTTTTTCAAAACATTCCTCAGCTGTAAGTGTTTTTTGTATATTTTCTATACCTAACATATTCGATAAATCACTTGCTAAGCTTGTCTCATTAAATTGTTCTTGTTTAAATCCAACTGAAAATGTCTTTTCAGGCATTAGATTACTAACTATATAGCTTGAATCAACTCCACCTGATAAAAATGCCCCTACTGCAACTTCACTTTCACTGTGAACTTTTACAGATTCATCTACGACTTCTTGTATACGATTAACACTTTCTTTTAATGTTATATTTTCTTGTTTAAAATTTATATCCCAATATTGCTTAATTTCTAGCTTTTCATTTTTATAGGTCATAAAATGACCTGGTTTTAGCTTGAATACGCCTTTGAAAAAAGTTTCATCTAAAACAGAATATTGAAAAGTTAGATACGGCTTTAATGCATTTTTATTTACTTCTTTTTTAAAGTTTGGATGTTCTAAGAAACTTTTAATTTCTGAACCAAATATAAACGACTTATTCGAGCCTTCAACTACCTCTGTATAATATAGGGGCTTTATTCCGAAATGGTCTCTAGCTGCAAATAACTCTTTTTTATCTACATCCCATATTACAAAGGCAAACATACCTCTTAATTTATTTACCATTTTCTCTTTATACTCTTCATATAAATGTATCAAAACTTCACTGTCAGTACTTGTCTTGAATACATGTCCTTTTTCTAATAGTTTTTTTCTTAATTCTTTATAATTATATATTTCTCCATTAAATACTAGTACTAAGCTTCTATCTTCATTGTACAGTGGCTGCATACCATTACTCACACCAATTATACTTAATCTTCTAAATCCTAATGCTACATCACTATCCAGATATTCACCTTTTTCATCTGGACCCCTATGAACTATACGTTCCATCATTTTTTCTAAAACTTTTGATTTATTTTGTATATTATCTACAAAACCTGAAAATCCACACATACTAAATCCTTCCTGTAAATATATACTTAATATATTTATCTTGCATTAATTATTTCTCTCCACTATATAAGACTAAGTTCACTACAAAAAAGTTTCATAAAGTTTCATTTTTTTTAAATTTTTTATAAAATTTTATATAAAAAATGAAAATCAGACACAATATAAAATACTAAATTATACTGTGTCTGATTTTCCTATACTGATTTTACAGCTGTATATATGTCGGAAAACTCTATATTTATATTTTCAACATATTTATTGTGCTTAATCTTTTCTATTTTTTGTTTTTTACATTCACATACTATTATAGGAATATTTACAATAAATTCACTTCCTTGACCTTGTTCACTATAAACACTTATACTTCCTCCATGCAGGTCAACCAGTGATTTTACTATTGATAAACCAATTCCACTTCCTTCACTTTTTTTCGTCATTCTATTGTTTACTTGTTTAAACAATAAAAATACTTCATCTAATTTATCTTTTGGTATTCCTATACCACTATCTTTCACACTAATTTCTAGACTTTCATCTGTAAAGTTTAAACCAACCTCTATTTGTCCATTTTCATTGTTATATTTGATCGCATTAGATAATAGATTTAACATTATACGTTCCATTTTTTCTAAATCAAATGCCATAATTTTTTCTTCTAAATTTGTATCAAATATTAACTTTATATGTTCTTGATTAGAATAGTATTGAACTGAGTCACATATATTTTCAATAAACTCCACAATATTATAATTTATTGGATTGAACTCTAAACATCCTGCATTTAACCTTGTGCTATCTATTAAATTATTTACCATTTTCAATAATCTATATCCATTTTGTTTAATTATATTAGTATATGTACGGTAGTCTTTGCTGTCATCTCCTTTATCCATCATAAATTCAATTAATTGAATTGAGCTAAATATAAGGTTTAATGGTGTTTTAAACTCGTGGGAGAGATTTGCAAAGAACTCCATTCGTAATCTTTCAAATTCTAATTCAGCTTCTCTTCTATGTGATATATCCCTTGAAATACCAAGTACCCCACCAACCATTTTATGATCATCTAAAAATGGCACCTTTATAGTTTCAAAATACATTATTCTTCCATCACTAGCTTCAAAAGAGTTTGTGGTTATTAATGATCTTTTAGTTCTCACAATCTCTTTTTCCTCAGCTTCGTATTTTTTTATTTTTTTGTCTAATGTATTAATTTCTTTTTCACTTTTGCCTATTATATCTTCTTTTGTCATATTTCTATTCTCGGCAAATACTTTGTTACAATGCCTAAAAATCCCATTTACATCCTTAAAAAATATACTATCAGGTATTGTATCGCTTATTAATTCTAACATTCTAGAGTCAGAAATTTTATCACTTATTGTTTTTCTATCTTTCCATAAAGTATTTGCACACATGCCTATTGTACCTATTATATTTCCATCTTCATCTTTCACCACTTTATTTATACCATCATAACAGTTTTCATTAAAAAATGATAAGGCTTCTACATAATCTTTTTTCCCCTCTAGAAGTTCTTTATCATCTTTAACAAATCTCTCTGCTATTTCTTTCGGAAAAATTTCAAAATCATTTTTTCCTATAATATATTCTGGTGTAGCGTATTTATATGATTCATAAGGCCTGTTTATATAAACATACTTTCCATTTTTATCTTTACACCACAAATAAACATCCATTTTTTTAATTAATTCTTTTATATTTTCATCTATCTCTATTTTTTTAGTGAACCATATTATATATTTATTTTTACTGATATGCTTAACATCTATCTTATAAAAAGAATTTAAAAGACTAACATATTCTAAAACTTTAAATTGTTTAACACCATCTTCGATATTTAATATAAAGTTTTTACACAATTCTTTATCTAGCTTATAATCAAAGTTAAGTTTAAAAACATCTTTTTTTATTTTGTCTAATTCACCATTTATCCCTAATATGTTTATATAGTATTCATCTTCCTTACGTGTATATTCTATCCACATGCAAGGTACAGGACTATCCAAAATTATTTTTATATACTCCTCATTTGATAACATATATAAATAAATGCCCCCCATCTTGTTAAATTAACAATCACAATACTTCTATTATATTATATATAAAAACAAAAGTGAATTTTTTATACTAAAATAGATTTTTTTATTATTTATAGTATAATTTTGTTTTTATATGTATTTTAAATTAATTTAACATAATAATATAATTAATTAAGTATTTATTTATATTTTCATTATTTTTGAAAGAAAAAACTATTATTATATTTTTTATATTTTTTTATTTTTAATTTATTCTATATTTATTTTTATATTTAAAAATATTATTAGTGAGTTTTGAAATGCAAATTATATATAAATTTTGTTAAAATTTTAGCCCCATACACAAATTGTGCATGGGGCTATTTATTATAAATTCATTTCATTCAATAAATTTTTAAGAGCCTTTAATTCTTCATTAGTTAAAGTTATACCTTTGCCCATTTTTTCATGATTTGGAGACCAGTCTCTTAAATCAAATTTAGGAGTATTTCCATTCCAACTTATAATATTTAACTCTTTTGTCCATCCTTTTGATGAATCTGATAAAATTCCTATTTCTTCATGTATTTCAAATTTTATGCCTGCCATTTTATTCACCTCACATTAGTTATTTTACTATATTTTATTTATTTTTTATTATAACTTTTTATCATTTCAATATAATTTTTCTTTGCTTCATCACTTATTTTCGTAAGCTTAATTAAAATATTATATATATTACCTATATCTTATTTAAAAATACAACTTCATCACTATTTAATATAGAATTTTAAATTCATTACTTTAACATTAATTTTATTGTTACAGGATTATGATCAGTATGTCTAAACTCTAAGTTTTTACCAGATACATCAATAATATCTACATTATCCGAAACTAAAAAACCGTCTATAACTGACAATAGATTTTCTCCTTTTTTATAAGTTATATCCATAGTTCTAGACGTTGGGACTTCTTTATCATAAGCCCACCTAAAACCTTTAGGTTTAAAATCCTTTGGTATATCTTGTAACCAATTAGGTTTTTGTTGCGTTGTTTTAAATGAGGTAAAATGAGTTCCTGGAATTTGTTGATTCCAATCTCCACCTACTACAACATAACTTCCTTTATTATACTCATTTTCTAAAAATTCACTTAAAAATCCTAACTGTTCTTTTCTTATTTTACCTCCTTTATCATATGCAGATAAATGGGCATTTACAAGTACTAGGTCTTTATATTTTTTTATAGGTATTTTATTTACCATAATGCATCTATCCAACTCTCCAAGTTGCACTAAAAAACTTTCTTTTCCCGGTAAATCATACCTTGTACTCTCTTTTATATAGTACTTTGACATTGTTGTAAGTCCTGATAAAACTTGTCCATGTGGCTTGGATATTGGTATTGGAACCCATGGTACTTTATAATTTATAGCAAACGTAAATCCATAAGTTTTGAATTTTTCTTTTATAGTTTCATATTCATTTATTTTATAGCTTCTTGTTGCTCTTTTATCTACTTCCTGTAAAAAATATATATCTGAATTTAACGATTCAAGCTCTGATATAACTCCATTTAGATTTTCTAAAGTTTTTTCTTTACTAATAGACCTTGATTGTGTTCCTCCATCCATAAAAAAATCTATATCTTTATCTGTTCCACAATATCCAATATTAAAAGTTGTTATAGATATTTCATCTTTATTTTTTATGTATCGTTTTTTATTATTTTCTATGTTTATTTTAATTTCACTTTCTGGCTTATAATCAGTAACTATCATAAACAATATATAACTACCTATAATAATTATAAAAAAGACTAAGATCCCCAATATTATTTTTATCATACTTTTCCCCTTCATATGATACTCCTTTTGATTTATTATATGTAAATAGTATCATACATATATAATTAATAGGACGTATTTTTATTTTTTATGTAAAAAAGGCATACTATTAATAATTATTTTTACATTTAGTATGCCTTTTTATCTATATAGTAAATCTTTCAATTAAATTATTTATTATCTCTTCTAAATCTCCACATTCTTCTACTTCTATTATCCTTGGATTTGAACCTCTCTCATAATTAACAACACTTATAACAAAATCCTTCCCCTCTACATCTTCTGTATCTATTAAAACACCTACATAATGATCTAAATCTATACTTAAGTCACCTATATCTTTTATAGTATGTTTATCTGAATACTCATCACCTTTATAATGCTTTAAACTGTACTTAGTACCATCTATAAATTCAAACTTTTCTTGGCCTTCATACGTTTGACCTACTATAAATAATAATGCATATTCTTCATCTAGTAATACTCTTTCGTAGTCACTTGCATCTTCTAATTCTTCATAGTCTTCATCAAAAGTTATTACGTCCATATAATCTCTATCTATTAAATTTATTCTAGTTACAGATTCATTTTGACCATAAAGCATTTCTTTTATATTATCTTCATAATAGTTTATAAAACCACTTAATTTAAGTTCATCTACACTAATTCTTATTTGTTCCATTTATAATATTTCCCTTTCCTTAATTTATATTAACAACATATAAATTTTTCATATGAGTAGGATAATAATATCATAATTCTTTAGTATTTTGAATATTTTTCTACAATTTTCTACAATTGTTTTATTTTTTTATATCATAAACTTTAGCTGTTTTTCTATATTATTTATTTTATCTTTTTTATCTCTTTTTAAATTATTTATTTTATCTTTTAATTCTTCTATGTCTTTTTCATTATCTATAACTACACATCTGTCGTCTTTTTTTATTTTCTCATTTCCATCTGCACTTATATCTACACACGAAATAATTTTACCTTGTGATTTTGCAAAATCTATAGTGTGCATACTTCCTGAGTTTAAACTTGATTCACATAGTAAAACACATTTACTTATTCCGCTTTGTATTCTATCTCTTTCTATAAACTGATTTTTAGATACATTTTTACCAATAGGATATTCGCTTATCAAACACCCATTATTCTCAATTATGTTTTCAGCTAGATAATTATTTCTATAAGGATATATTTTATCTATTCCTGAGGGAAGTACTGCTAGTGTAATTCCATTTCCATCTAAACATCCTTTATGAGCTTGTTCATCACATCCTATAGCTAGTCCACTTACTACACAGTACTTATCTTTTCCAAAATCATATCCTAATTTATACGCCATCTTTAATCCATCAACACTTGCATTTCTACTTCCAATAATATTTATTTTTTCAGTTTTTTCTATGCAATTATAGTTACCTTTGTAAAAAAGCATAACCGGCTTATCGTCTATTTGCTTTAAACTATTAGGAAACTTTTCATTTAGTATATCTATGTATTTTATATTTGTTTTGTTAGAGTTTAAAATTATATTATAACTTTTTTCTTTAGCTTTTTTTATTTCATCTAGTGTAGGTAGATATATTCTTTTGTTTTTTAATTTGCTATTTATAAAAATTTCTAATAAATCTAATTCATTTAAAGGTAATTTTTCCATGTCTTTTATTAAACTAAGCACTGTTTTTCTTCCTATACTGGGTATACATAATAATGTCAATACTATATTATCCATATATTAAAAGCTCCTTAAATATCTATTTTCTATTGTAGGTTCCCACTTAGATATAAAAATATGCTACTATAATAAAATAGTAGCATATGCTTTAATTTTTACTTATTTTTATTTATATACTGCATAACCATATCTAATGTTTCCCATCTGTCTTTTCCCTGGAAATTAAAATTACCTTTTAACTTTTCACATGCTCCTCCTATGACAAATACAGTTTCTCCTAAACCAGGTTTATAAATACTCAAATCTACTACTATACAATATTTCAAATGCCAACTTAATATTTGTGCTATATTTTCATCAACTTGACTATTATATACAACACAGTATTTGTATAATTCTTCTTGAACTGCAGGAGGGTCTGTTGGCTTTTCTGGTTGACTTGGCTTATATTCTATTCCAAAATATTTACAAACACCTTGCATTGTAGCTTCTGCTAATTCAGCTCTATATTCTTTTAATATTTTCAAATCATCTTTATTTGTATAAAATGCATACTCTTCTAATATTGATGGCATCTGAGCTTTATATATAACCGTAAAATCAGCTACCTTAACACCTCTATCTTTTGCATTTGAATCTATTGATTTTATCATCTTGTAAACTGAGTCTTGAACATATTTAGCTGCATCTTTTGAACTTTGACTAGCATTTGATGCAACATATGTTTCTGTTCCTCTTGCCGCATTAAACTCCGTTTGATACGCGTTAGAGTGTATACTAAAAAATAGTGCTGGAGGTTTATTTTGAGATTTCCAATAATCATTTGCTAGTTCTGCACGCTTTGTTAATCCCATCTCATCTTTTTTTTCAGGATTAGGATTTGTTAAATAAACATTTAATCCATGTTTTTGAGCTAATTCTTTTATTCTATTTTGCATATCAGCATTAAATTCCCATTCTCTCATTGATTTGTCAGGTGCTTCTTTACCTTGAACGTACTCAGCATGACCACTATCTAAAATTAACAATTTCATTTTATCAACTCCCATTTAAGTTATATAATTTCCGTCTATAAATTTAGCTTAATTCAAATACTACTTTATAGTATTTATTAATATCTATTAAGCTATTAAATTTTAAGAATATAGTTTTCTGTCTCATATTATCTTATTAAAAGGAACATAAATATGTACTTACTAATTAAATTTATTTTTTACTTGTGTAAATGTATTAAAGTGTAGTATATTTAAAGTTCATGGTTTTATTGTTTTTAATATAAAATATATTAATTTTATTTCTGTTATACTTTATATTAAAAATATTAAAAAATATTTTTTAGTTAAATATGAGGGTGGGGTGAAATACATTGGATTTTAAACTAATACAAGACTTAATTAAATCGAGAACGGATACCTCTAGATGGGTTAGGGGAATTAAATACTTTAATAGAAGATTAGTCGATCATGTTACCTTTAATACAAGTGAAAGTATACTTTCTTTTGAAGGAATTTGTGAATCAGAATACTATAATGAAGTTTACCCAACGTATGTTGCTATTGATATAAATGATATGAAAATAATTAGCACTAGATGTACGTGTGAAGATTTTAGAGCAAAAAGTCTTACTGATTCTTATTTTATATGTAAACATATAGCAGCAACTTCTATATATGGCATTCAATTAGCAAAGAGAGATTATGCTACTGGATTAGTTACTAAGATAACAGAAAAAGAAAGTTTAGTAGTTGTACCTTCTCAACCTAATAAAAAGTTGCTTTTTCATTTTGATAACTCAAAAAAAGAATTTATCAATTTAGAAGTAAATGTATCTATAGAAGACGAAAAAGTTTTTGCAGATTTTAAAATAGGTCAAGATAAAATGTACGTGTTAAAAAATATTAAAGACTTTGCATATGCTAAAGCTAACGGATATACATTACAATATGGTAAAAATTTCACTTATAATCCTAATATTCATATATTCGAATCTAAATATGATAATTTAATTGATATATTAGAAAACTACGGCAATAATTTATCATCTTATTTGAGTGTATCTAATCCTAAATTAATGCATATAGGTAAAAGTGAATTAAAGCTATTTTTAAATAATTTAAAAGATATACCATTCACTCTTACATTAAATGATACTGTGTATAGTCCTAAAATTTCAACTCAGACTTTACCAATTTCTTTTGATGTAGAAAATGAGGATGGAAAAATAAAATTAAAAGCTAATAATGATTTACCAATTCCACTTACAAGCAAAGGTGATGTAGTCTTATTTAATGAATATATATATCTATTATCATCTAATTACAGCTATAACTATGTAAATCTTTACTCTGCACTTAAAGAACAGAAAAGCATTTGTTTCGATAAAGAAGATACACAAGGTGTTTTTAGTAATTTAATACCTAAACTATCTCAATTTTGTAAATCTATTAGTATAGACAATGAAATAAAAAATAATATAGTCAACTCATTTAAAACAAAGTTTTATTTTGATCTTAAGGGAACTACTATAATATGTGATGTTAAGTATATATATGATGATGAAAATGGAACTAAATTTATACTTAATGATTTAGATAAAGAACAAATAATAAAAGATAAGATTACATCTTTAGGGTTTAGTTTTGAAAGTAACTTTTTTGTATTTAAAGGCACTGATGAACAACTTTATGAACTTCTAAGTGAAGAGATTATAAACTTAAAAGAAATTGGAGATGTTTATTATTCAGATAAATTCAAAGCTAAGAAAATATATAACTCATCATCTATTCAAGCATCACTAAGAGATGGAGTTGATGGATACTTAGACTTTTCATTTAATATAGAAGATATAAACAAAGATGAATACAAAGATATTATATTAGCATTTAAAGAAAATTCTAAGTTTTATAAATTAAAAAATGGTAACTTTTTAAATCTTGAGCAAAAAGAAACAAAAGATTTCTTTGAACTTTTAGACAATTTAGACTTAGTTAATAATAGTGAGTCATCTAAAATTCATAATAGTAAAATGCTTTACTTAAATGACTTTTTTGAAAATAAAAATTTAGATTTTATTTCAGGAAAAGATTTAGTAAAAGATATATCTAAAAAATTTGAAAATATAAAAACTTTAAAGATCGATGTTCCAAATGATTTAAAAGCTAACTTAAGAGAATATCAGGTTGATGGTCTTAATTGGTTTAACACATTAAATCATTATGAGTTTGGTGGAATACTTGCAGATGAAATGGGACTTGGTAAAACTTTACAAACTATAAGTTTCTTATTATCTAAAAAAAGTGATACGTGTAAAAGTATAATAATTACACCAACGTCTTTAATTTATAATTGGAAAAATGAATTTGAAACTTTTGCACCTACAATAAAAGTTTTATTAGTTCATGGAAATAAAAAAGATCGAGAAAAGGCAATTGAATCAATAAATGAATATGATGTAGTTATAACAACTTACGGAACACTTAGAAATGACTTAGAAAGCTATTCAAATACAGTATTTAATTACTGTATAATCGATGAGGCACAAAATATAAAAAATCCAATTGCATTAAGTACAGAAGCTGTAAAAAATGTTAATGCTAAAGTTAAGTTTGCTCTTACTGGTACACCTATAGAAAACAATTTAATGGAATTATGGTCTATTTTTGATTTTGTTATGCCGGGATATTTATATAATAAAAGTAAATTCCAAGACTTATTTATATATAGTGATAATAATAGTGAAAACTTAAAAAAATTAATAAAGCCATTTATTCTAAGAAGAACTAAATCTGAGGTTATGAAAGAATTACCAGAGAAAATCGAGAAAAAGTTCTTTGTAGAATTAAATAAAGATCAAAGAAAAATATATAGTACTTATGTTTCTGACTTAAGTAAAAAACTTCAAGAAAAAGATGTTAAAAAAGATAGAATAGTTATTTTTTCTTACTTAACAAAATTAAGACAATTATGTTTAGATCCTCGAATAATTTTAGAGGACTATAATAAAAAAAGTTCAAAAATAGAAACTACAATAGAACTTTTAAATGACTACATTGAAAATGGTCATAAGATACTTTTATTCTCTCAGTTCACTTCTGTTCTTAAAAACTTAGGAAATGAACTTAATAAAAATAATATATCTTATTCTTATATAGATGGTCAAACACCTGCTAAGGAAAGACTAAAACTTGTTGATGAATTTAATACTAGCGACAATAATAAAGTATTCTTAATATCTTTAAAAGCAGGTGGAACAGGTCTTAACTTAACTAGTGCAGATGTTGTTATACATTTTGACCCTTGGTGGAATCCATCAGTTGAAAACCAAGCTAGTGACAGAGCTCATAGATTTGGTCAAAAAAATGCTGTTGAGGTTATTAAATTAATAGCTAAAGGAACTATAGAAGAAAAAATAATAAAACTTCAAGAAAATAAAAACGAACTTATTGAAGAATTTATAAATGGTGATCTCTCTAATCAAAATACTCTTAGAAGTCTTTCTGATAAAGAAATAATTGATTTATTTAATTAATAAAAAAGAGTTATTATAATTTTTTATAATAACTCTTTTTTATTTATGCTTATTTTTTATAATTTGTTTAAGACTACTAAATCTTTCATGGCTATATTTATGTTTCATATTTGGAAATGCTTTTATTATTCGCCTTTGATTTATTGATTTGTTTTTTATGGTATATAGTTTTTTTATAATTTCTTCAATTTTCTCTGTTTTTATTTCACCTTTATTTTTAAGATTTTCCAATAAACTCTTAATATTATCTTCATCAAATCTTTCAGGATTTATATTTATATGTTTTAACTCTATAGTTAACTCCTCTAATGATTTTAATTTGTATTTTAAATTATTCATAGATAATATAGTAAAACTTAAATCAATACAAAGTAGTATAAGATTGTTTATTGCTAAAAATATTAAAAATAATGTTGGTATAGATAATATAAAACTAGATATACTCTTATGAATTACTTTAATTAATACAACTGACATTGCTCCAAATAATAAAGAGTTTTTGAGACATACTCTTCCCTTTATATTAAATTTTTTTCTTGAGTAATCCCACCATGTTGTCTTAAAAAACATTTCTAGCAAATAACCAGTTATATATTCAAGTATGGATGTTACTATTATTCCACATAAAAAAAGCTCAAAAATATTATTTCCATATCTTTTAAGAAAAAAAATAACAATCAATGCACCAAATCCATAAATAGGACATACTGGGCCATTTAAAAAACCTCTATTTATAATTTTTTTATGACCGATAGAACAATAAATGCATTCACTAATCCACCCTAAAAATGCATATATGAAGAAGTATAATATAATTTCTAAAAATACCCTCATTTATATCACCCTTAAACTCTAAGTTATTATATTATTCTATGAATGTATTTATATTTTGTTATTACTCTTATAGCTTAGTTGTGCAAATATTTTTGCAATTCTGCATATTTATTTGCACTTTGCTAAAAATTTCAGTTCACAAATGTTAAAGATTCATTAAATTTTTTTAATATATTTAAATTTTCTTAACATTGATATTTTCTAAATTGTCTAAATATTTAAACTTTATTATCTGATTTTTACGGCCTTATATTTTATTTTGGCACAAAAATTGCTTTATAAAACTAAAAAGCATATCCTTTCGTAACTTTCATCTATAAGTTAGATTAAAAATTTAAGGGGGTTTTTATACCATATGGAAGATAAACAGAAAAGGCAAGCTACGTTATTTGATGCATTAATTCCTATAGGATGTTTAGTATTATTTTTAGGTGTTTCTATTTTTAAATTTGGGGCTTCTCCTCATGTTCCATTGATTGGAGGTACTATTGTTGCTGCACTTATCGCAGTTTGCAGATTAGGTTATTCGTGGGGTGAACTAGAAGAAAGTATGTTTGTAACTATAAAAATGGCTATGCAAGCTATTTTAATAATCATGATAATAGGTGTTCTTATTGGAACATGGATAATCAGTGGTATAGTTCCTGCTATGATATACTGGGGGCTTGAAATTCTATCACCACAAATATTCTTAGTAGCAACTGTATTAATCTGTGGAATTGTATCTATAGCTACAGGTTCTTCCTGGACTACTATGGGAACAGTGGGTGTTGCACTTCTAGGAATCGGTCAAGGGTTAGGGATACCCGCACCATTAGTTGCTGGTTCTATAATATCAGGTTCATACTTTGGAGATAAGCTTTCTCCACTATCAGAAACTACTAACCTTGCTCCTGCTATGGCTGGTACTAATTTATTTGATCATATAAAATTTATGCTTTATTCCACAGTTCCATCATTAATTATTTGTTTAATCATTTATGGTTTTATGGGAATGAAATATGTTGGACAAGATTTAGATTTATCTCAAATTACTTTAATCAGAGAAACTCTGGCAAGTTCATTTAACACATTATCTCCTATTTTATTTATTCCACCAATAATAGTTATAACATTAGTAATATTTAAAGTTCCTGCAATTCCAGGGCTTATAGCTGGTGCTGTCTTAGGATTTGTATTCGCTATAGTATTCCAAGGAGCATCTGTTGGAGATATTATTAACACTGCTCATAGTGGATTTGTTTCTTCTAGTGGAGTTGCTGCAGTTGATGACTTGCTATCTAAAGGTGGATTAATGTCTATGATGTCTACTGTATCACTTACAATATGCGCCTTATCTTTAGGAGGTATTTTAGAGAAAACAGGAATGCTACAAGTTTTAGCTTCTTCTATACTAAAGTTTGCAAAAGGAACATTTGGCGTTGTATTTGCTACAATGGCTACATGTGTCCTAACAAATGCAGTTGCTGGTGAACAATACCTTTCAATAGTTATACCTGGTAGAATGTATAAAGATGAATACTTAAAAAGAGGATTACATCCAAAAATGCTTTCAAGAGCGCTTGAAGACAGTGGTACAATGAGTTCAGCACTAGTACCCTGGAATACATGTGGTGCTTACATATATGGTACATTAGGAGTTAGTACATTTGCTTACTTCCCTTATGCTTTTTTAAATTTAATAAATCCTTTAGTTTCTTTATTCTTAATAGCTATTAAATTTAAAATTGAAACTATATCTGAAGATGAAATAGAGAAACTACAAAACCCTGAAAATCAAAGCTTAGCTTAAAAATAAAAATGCTTACCTAAATTTTAGGTAAGCATTTTTTATTTATACGCCATATATATCCGAAAATTCAATGTTACATTTTTCAATTTTACTACTTTCTGCTGATGAAGATATTGTACTTTGATATTCATTAACATCTATTTTTTTATTAGGAATATCAAACTTAAATTCTGTTCCTACTCCAACTTTACTTTCAACATTTATATTTCCATCATGCATTTCTACTAGTGATTTCACTAACGACAGACCTATTCCACTACCCTCACAAGGTCTAGCTAATATATGATTACCTTGAACAAACCTATTAAATATTATTGGTAACTTCTCTTCTACTATACCCTCTCCATTATCTTTAACGGATATGTTTATATTATGTTTATCTATATTAAGATTAACATATATATATCCACCTTGTTTTGTATATTTTATTGAGTTTGATAATAAGTTTAATAGTATTCTCTCTATCTTTTCTGGATCGCATGCCACTATGTACTCTTCATAATTAGTATCAAATATTAAATTTATTCCATTACCTTCTATATACTGAGCAACGGATAGTGTTATATCTTCTACTACTTTTACAATATCGTGATTTGCGAGTTTAATCTCATAGTATCCATTATCTATTCTAGTCATATCTATTAAATTATTTACAAGTCTTAGTAATCTATATGAATTTTGTTTTATCAACTTAAGATACTTGTCTAAATCAAAATTGTTATTACAAACTATGTTATCATCAGAATAACTTTTTGTAATTAACTGCATCGTACCTAGAATTATATTTAAGGGTGTTTTAAATTCATGAGACATATTTGCAAAAAATTCATTTTTTATACTTTCTAAAGCAATAGCCTCTTCTAATTGCTTTCTTTTTTCTTGTTCTTCTACGTCTTTGGTTATATCTCTTATAGTAAATGCAAATGTTTCTCTTTCCTTTATTAGCTTAATTCTCCACCTAAAGCATTTATAAGTATTATTTTTACATCTTATCTTATTTTCTATAGTTTTTACTTCTTCATCGGAGCTTATCAATATATTAATAAAATCATCTTTATCTTTTTCATGTACTAGATCTAATATATTAAAGTTTAATAGTTCCTTTTCGCTCCATCCTAAGCATTTACTCCATGCTTTAGTAGATGTTTTTATTTGACCGTTAATCGCCATGCTTCCTACTAAATCTACAGAAATGCCTAGTAATAGTTCAAAATCCTTCTTTATTAGCTTAGATTTATATATTTCGCCTAACATTACTTCTATATCTTTTTTTAAATCTTGCGCTTTTATAAGTTTACTTACATCTTTACCCTCTTCTAAATTATCTAATAATTTATTTAATCTTTCTATACATTTAGCCGTCTTATCTATTTCTTTTTTTATACTTTTTTCTATTGTTGTATTCTCTACATTTTCATTAAAGTTTATAACCTTTACATTATCACTAAAAATTATTATCACGTCTTTGTCTAAAAAAGTATCCTCTACTATTTTACTTTCAAGCTCTATAGTTTTTTTTGATGTAATTAATCGTATGGCTAATTTTAATTTTTTAATTTTTTTGCTTTCTTCTATAATTTCGCTTATTATATTCTTTTCTTCTTTTCCATCTATAACTATTTTTATATCTAATATATCCTCACTATTAATTTCTAGCTTATTTAACAACTTTTCATTGCATAATACTGGATCTAATTGCTTATCTAAAATTATTACACAAGTATCTAAATTATCCAAAAACTGTTTCATTGATATAACCCCCACAAGACTTCATCTACAAGTATAATTCTACATTTTTAGATAATTTCCTTGTTAATTTATAAATTTGTAACTATTTCTATATTTCTTATACTTTTTATAAAGGTAAATTTAGTAAATACTATTTTAAATTAACTTATCTGATAAGTTTTATACAATAATAAATTATTATTATCGTGGTTATACTATTAGCTATTTTTATATTTAAATTAAATTTAATTAAATTTTCTGCTATCTTAGGTCCTATAATGTTCTTGAATACAAAAAATAATATTGCTGTAAATATTACTCCCATAGAAAATAATTGTAAATTTAAATAAGATTTTATTATTGGAAGTATATCTACAATTCCAATTAATATAAATAAATTAAATATAGATGATAATAAAGTTGTATATTCATCTTCTTTTAAGATATATTTTTCAAAAAAAGCTTTATCCTCAAATGAATATATTTCTTTAGGTATTTGATCTATTTTTAAAAATTCAAAATCATTTGTATATACTCCAACCTCAACTAAGTATATAGTTAAAATTTCATATCTATGTTCTAACTTTTCCTTGTAAACTTTTTTTATTTTAAAAATTTCTTTATCTAAGTTTTCAGCAATTTCTGTCTTTATTGTATTTATAATATCGCTATTTTCTTTCACCTTAGTTTTTATATAAAAATTTCCATCATGTAATAGTATATTGTCCCATTGATTTTTTATAACAATTCCTATGTACTCATCCATAGAATCACCTCATAATTTTTCAATGTAAAATTTCATGTAAATTATATCAGATTCGGCTTAAAAATTATGTTAAACTTTAGTTAAATATACAAATAAAAACTACACTCTAATTAGAGTGTAGTTTTATAATATAGATCTAATTTTCTTCTTTTTTTCTTTCTTCGAGTTCTTCTTTTGTAAGTTTTTTACTTCTAGAAATCAACATTTTGCATTCCATGCAAAAATAACTTATAGAACCTCAGCTATTCATTTCTTCAAGTTTTGATTCACAATAAGGACAATAGTAGTCTTTGTTCATAATGTCACCCCTTTTTATGTTGTCGACTATATTATTTCATAAACATACATTTAATTCAATATATTACTTAGCAAATTTTATTACTACTTTAAATAAATCACCATCAATACTTAAATTAAATATTCCACCTTGTAATTCTACAAAACTCTTAGCTATAGCAAGACCTAGACCACTGCCTTCTGTATTTCTAGACTTGTCTCCTCTTACAAACCTTTCTGCTAATTCATTTATATTAAATGTAATTTCATCTTTAGTCATATTCTTAAAGCTTATTTCTACATATTCTTCATTTTCTATTATATCTATATATACTCTAGATCCTTGCATAGCATACTTAGTTATATTTATTACAAGGTTTTCAAATACTCTAAACATCCTTTGACTATCTAATGAAAGTATTACTTTCCCATTAGGATAATTACTTCTAACCATAAGAGATGATTCTTTTATCTTATCATCTAATTCAAGTAATGTCTGCTTCATTAAAGATACTACATCTACATCTATTTTATTTAGAGTTATATTGCCACTTGTAGCTTTGCTAACTTCAAATAAATCTTCTATCAATGCTTGTAATCTTTGAGATTTTTTTTCTAATGTATCTAAATACAATTCTCTTTTTTCTTCACTTAAGTTTGTGTCTTTTAATAAGTCAACATAAGTAATTATTGAAGTTAAAGGAGTTTTTAAATCATGGCTTACATTTGATATAAGCTCAGTTTTCATTTTTTGGCTTTTAACTTCTTCATCTACTGCATTTTTAAATCCTTTTTGTATATTTGAAATTTCATCCTTTAATACATTAAATGTTCCTAAATCTTCATTTGTGTCTATATCTAAATTTCCACAACTTATTTCACTTGTTAAATTTAATAATTTTAAATAATCTTGTCTCACCTTATTATGGTACTTTTTAACTAATACATATAATAAAAGTGTATATATTATTAATCCAAATATTCCAAAGAACCATGCACTACACATTATAGATAAAACCACAAAATTTATTAATAGCAAAATTATAATTTTTTTATTATCCTCACTATTTAATTTTATATCACAGCACCATTTAATTAAGTTTTTAGTCTTATTTTTTAAGCATCTTAAAATTTTGTAAATTAAGCATGTTTCTCTTAAATAATTTCTTATTCCAATTTTAACTATGTGTTTAGTCGTAAGAATACCTATAAAGATTGCTGAAAAACAACATATCCAGTACATCATATTTAATAAATATACTAATGTATTTTTTACAGTTTCATTTAATTGAATTCGATTAAAATCAATAAGTTGCTGCTTTATAGTTGGACTTATTATGATTTCACTGCTTCCATATATAAATGCAATTGCCATTAACACTATAAAGGCAACTATCTCAAAAGGTATTTTACTCAATTTATCAAATTTAAATATATTTTTTAATTCTTTATATGGAATTATTATAAACAGTAATACTATAAATAGCATAGCTATGTTTATATATAAGTATGAGGCCGATGTATAAGAATAATTTTCTTGCCATGTTTTAAAATCATATATCTTATCTCCTGCAACTAATTTGTTTGGTACTGCATAAACAAATTTCATATTAGATATAGGCTTTATAGTAGCTCCATTTGATGCATAATTCATATCTAATACATTATCTCTTTGCAAAGATTCTAAATTATTTAATATAACTTCTTTATTTGCACCATGTATTTTCTCTACTTTAATATTAGCATTTTCATCATAATCTAATACTAAATAAAAACTATAATTATTATTTAAACTTAATATATCACTTTTACTTGCCTTTTCATCTAATAATATATCTATATTCCCATTTGATTTTTTTTTAATTTCTTTACTTTCTTTATCAATAGCATAGTATTCTAAATTTTTAAATTCAGTATTGAGCTCTTTATTCAAATCATATATTTTATTATCTAGCTCTTTTTTATAATTAGAATAATCATTTTGTGTATAGTAATCATCTTCGTGTTCTTGCTTGTATATTTCACTATATTCAGCCAAAATTTCTGATGGCTTTATTTGTTTTTCTTCACCATATTTTTTACACTGATAATATAAAGAGTAATTAGCTACATGAATTTCTTTTAAAAATCTGTATCCTTCTTCAAATATATTATAACCAAATTTTTCGCTATCTTTTTCTATTTTAGGATAAACTAAGCACATTCCTATTGATGCTATTAATATTGATATTATTACTACCATATTTATTATAAATTTATTGTTTTTCAATTTTGTATCCAACACCCCACACCACCTTCAAATATTTAGGATCTTTTGGGTTCATTTCTATTTTTTCTCTAATATTTCTTACATGAACCATAATTGTATCTGTATTAACTGCTCTTTCTTTCCAAACTTTTTCATATATTTCATCTGCTGAAAATACTCTACCTGGATTTTTCATAAGAAGTGTTAATATCTTAAATTCTATAGGAGTTGTTTTTATAAAATTACCATCTACATTTACTTCTTTTGTTGATGTATCTAGTTCTAGCCCTCCTATAGTAAATAAATTTTCATTTTTTATATCTTTTTGAACCATATTTAAAAATTTACTATATCTTCTTAACTGAGAATTTACTCTAGCTAGTAACTCTAATGGTTTAAATGGTTTTGTCACATAATCATCAGCACCAATATTTAAACCCGTTATTTTATCAATTTCTTCTGACTTTGCAGATAACATTATTATAGGAAAATCATAATCTTCTCTTACTTTCATAGTAAATTCTATACCATCCATTTTAGGCATCATTATATCTACAATACCTAAGTGTATATTTTCTTTTTCTATAATTTCTAAGCCTTCAATTCCGTTATAGCCTATAAAAACATTGTATCCTTGGTTTACTAAATAAGCTTGTATAGCTAATGCTATATCTTTTTCATCTTCTACTACTAAAATATTATAATTGTTCATCTTATACCCCACTAAATTATATTTTTACATAATTATATAATATCATAGGTAACTTTTTATTTATCATCAATCTATACATTTAATTTTTCCTCCTTTACTATTGTTATTTCTTCTATAGTTAATATAATATATCTAAACTTTTAAGATTTTTGGTATATAATTCTAAAGATTTCCTAAAGAAATTTAGTAAAAAATTTAAACTTAAATAAATAATATTTATAGATATAGGGAATTTTACAATTAGTAATTAAATTTATATAGGTGAAAATATGAATATAGAAAATAGTTATATAATTCCAATAAAAGTCGATTCCTATAAAGACCTTTTTTATGAGTTTGACTTTAGTTTAATTGAAAATAGAGATTTAAGAGATGATATAGATTCTTTTATATCCAATAAAGTTTTAGATTTAAAACAAAGTAAGAATACTAATGTCATTTTAGAAATCTATATTCCTTACAATTCAAAAAATGTTGAAGAAGAGATTTTAGCTATACAAGCTATTGAGAATTTTTATGATTCTAAATCTGACATGGATAAGTTTATTATAAATACAGGAAAAAAAAGACTTCTTTATTATTTATTTTTATCAGCAATGTTTTTTATGGCTTGGTATTTTATACAAAATTTTTTAATTACTCTTGGAAGTAATCTTATAGCCTCAATATTTGATACCTGTGCTACTGTGGTATTGTGGCAGGCTATAACATTAGTATTTATAGAAAGGAAAAATTATAATATAAAAAGAGATGTAAATAAGATCTTTTCAGATATGAAAATACAATTTAAATATATTTAAATTATAATCAAAAAATCTATCTAGCTAATATATTTAACTTTTAGCTAGATAGATTAATTTTAAGCTAATACTTTTGAAATCTCCTTATTATTAGTAATAAATTTAACTAATATTGGTATAAATATTAATTGTATTAACATACCTGGTATTGCTTTAGCTAAAGTTCCAAACACAAACATCATAGGACTAACTTGTGGTGCTATAGTTATCGATACTATGTATGCACCTAATAATGCAAATAGTCTTCCACCTATCATTGCCCCTACTAATGAAATATATATTTGATTTGTTTTTCTAAATAAAAATCCTGTTATTAACCCATATGCACAAAGTTCAAATGCCATTATTGGCATCACTGGAATTATTGGTGGCATCCCTGTCATAAATCCACTTAGTATTGGAGTTAAAATTCCTACAATAGCACCACAAATCGGTCCCAATAAAAATCCTGCTACTAGTACTGGTATGTGCATTGGTAAAAATATTGGTCCTGCTAAATTAACTGTATGAAATATCATTGGAAATATTATTCCAAATGCTATAAATAAACCTGATAAAACTATTTTTTTATTTCTCATAATCATCATCCCCCTATTATTTTTTATTTACAACCAGATAATATATCTCGTCATCCTCATAAGCATCTAACACATTTAAATTAACTTGTTCAAATAAAGTTTTTTGATCTTTTATTGGTATAAGCCTATCTTCACTTACGCTTTTATCTTTTTCTTTATGCATATTATTTAAAAATTCTCTACTATTTGAATGTGCTATTATAAGCTTTCCATCTTTATTTAAGTTATTTTCAACCAATATTTTAATAGTATTTGTTTTATTTTTTAGGTGAGGAAACATTGAATAAAGAATTATCTTATCATATTTTTCTTCTAAACTAGAGTTTTCTATATCTAAAGCTTCAAATGATACATTTTTAGTATCTTTAAATTTTTGACTAGCTATATCTAGCATACCACTTGATATATCTACCCCTTTTATAATTCCTTTTGTGTTTAAATTTTTTAAAAATGGTATTAAGACACCAGTCCCAGTTCCAACATCTAGTATATTGTCATTATCTTTAATATCTACTTTAGATAAAAGAGTGTTAATTTTTTCTTCATTTACTTCTATAATGTTGTCCCATTCTTTGGCTATACTATCAAAAAAATCTCTTTGCTCCATACTATCCCCCTAAAAATATATTTTACATAAAAAAAGCCATAAAGATTATTACTCTTTTAAGAGTATCAAACCTTCATGGCTTTATTACAATTTCATAGTATCATTATATATGATTCTTTTTCAATCTTTTTCGTTAGACATTTTCTCTCAATATTTTTATGTATTACATTTTTTTAAATATTATTTACTATAATTTTATTAAATAATCTAATATTTAAAATTCTTCGCTATCAAATAATATCTTACCGTCAAAGAATTTTCCACCTTGCTCTTCTTTTAACTTGAACTTTCCTATAAGTTCCTTTAACATTTCCGCTTGGCTTGATAATTCTTCACTAGCTGCAGCGCTTTCTTCTGCTGTTGCTGAATTCGTTTGAACAACGACTGATATTTGTTCAACACCTATATTCACTTGGTTTATATGTTGAGCTTGTTCATTACTTGCATTTGCTATTTCTTGTATAACATCAGCAGATTTTTGTGCTCCAGAAACAACTTCTTCAAGAGATTTTGCAGTTTCAGAAACAATTCCACTTCCATTTTCTATTGCTAAAAGTGATTTTTCAATTAACTCTGCTGTATCCTTTGCACTTTGAGCAGATTTTGCCGCTAAGTTTCTTACTTCATCTGCTACAACAGCAAACCCTTTACCAGCTTCACCAGCACGAGCTGCTTCTACTGCTGCATTTAAAGCTAATATGTTTGTTTGGAACGCTATATCATCTATATTTTTTATTATATTTCCTATTTGATTAGATGTATTGCTTATTTCATTCATAGCTGCAATCATTTCTTGCATTTGCTTTTTACCTTTTTCTGTAGCTGCACTTGATTGTATAGAAATTTGTTTTGCTCTTTCTGCATTTTGTGCAGTTTGCTTTACTTGCATTGAAACTTCATTTATTGTTGCCGAAAGCTCTTGAACCGAACTAGCTTGTTCTGTCGCTCCTTGAGATAATAATTGAGCCCCCTCAGCAACTTGATCAGAACCTACTGAAACTTGTTCTCCTGCTACATTTATTTGAGATAAAGTATCATTTAAACCTTCTACAATTTTATTTACTGCTAATAGTATTGGGGCAAAATCATTTCTAAATAACTCATTTAAATGTTCATTATCTACTTCAACATCTAAATTTCCATTGCTAACTTCTGTTAACATATATGTAAGTTCATTTATCATACTTCTTAAGTCTTCTACGATATTAGTAGTAGCATCTGCTACTAAACCAATTTCATTATTCGCGTCTAATTCAATAGTATCTGAGTTTAAATCACCTTCTGCTAATGATTTTAATCTTTCACTACATGATTTTAATGGATTTCCTATTTTATTAGAGAATATTATAGCTACCGCAAATGCTATTATTGTAACTACAATTGTAGTTATTGCTGTTATTATCATTGAACGATATGTTGAACCCATAAAATCTTTTGCATTTGCCATTACACCTATACCCCAGCCATTACTATTGCTTACAGGTGCATAACCTAACATCCATCTTTGCCCATCAAACTTCGCTGTTGTATATCCTGTTTGTCCTGATATAAGCTTTTTGTCAGCTTCTGCAAAAGGCATTTGACTTTCGTCTGTTTGAGACTCTTTTATAGAGTTTGCTACACCTATACGACTTTCATCTTTATGACCAATTACAGTACCTTCACTATCTATAAGGTATGCATAACTATTTTCACTTACTTGTATTCCTTTTACTATATCATTTAAAAGTTCTTTAGGTGGGTCAAATGATACAACCCCAACTATTTCACTTCCTTGTATACCATCTTTCCAAATAGGAGCTGAAACTACAAGAGTTAAATCTCCTGTTACTTTACTTATAACTGGACTACTTAAGTATTCTTTACCACTCATAGAAATTTTGAAATAATCTCTCTCTGAATAGTCCTTTCCACTAAAGATATCTTTTCCATTTACATCTATAATTTGACCTAATGCTAATCCATATAATTTCTCTTGATGCTTTATAATTTCTTGTTTTTCTTCAACACTTACCTTAGGATCTGATATTTTTTGCATAATACCGGTTTGAATCGCTGCATTTTGAACATTTTTTATTTTAGCTGCTGCATTTTCAGAAGCTTGTTTAGTAGTTTCTACAACCGTTTTCGATAAAATTTCTTCAGAGCTTTTATAAGTTAAAAAACTTGTTATTGACCCTAAAAATACACAACTAATAACTGCAAAACATACTATTATTAAAGTAAGTTGAGTTTTTATACTTTTATCTTTTTGATTATCCTTACTTTTTAGTTTGAACTGAAATTTCATTCGTATTTTCTCCTTTTATATTTTACCATTTTTCCTTTGCTATTTTATTAACACGTTTTCCCATAAATAAGCTTAGTTACTTTAAATATATTTGTATAAATAAACCTCCTCTTCACTAATTATTTTAATAGTTAGACATACTGCATTTTGCAAAAAAATAAAAGAGCATAAACTTAAGCCCGCTTACACTCTTTTTATAGTTTACACTCTTTTTTTAAAAGATAATTTATGCAACTGGCTAACTTAAAAAAGTCCCTATAGCTTTGCGTCACCGGATCACTCCGGGTTTGCCTATTAAATTTTTATAATATAATACTCAGCATATATTAACATAAAAATTAAAATTTGTAAATATTTACAATAATATGTAATATTATGAAATTATTTTTAATTTTAATATAAAATGTTCAATATTTATAATATTCCCATATAATATTTGTGTATTTTTTATTATAAATTCCATTTATCATCTATATATATCATTTTTTTGGTCATTCCACCATCAATAATAATATTTGATCCGTTTATAAAATCGTTATCTTCATTAGTTAAAAATAGACAAGCGTTAACAATATCTTTTGGCACACCTACTCTTCCAGATGGGTGCTGCTTTTTATCTATATCTGATAATTCATAATCATCAACTTTAATCCATCCAGGGCTAATTGCATTAACTGTTATAGGTGTTTCTGATAAAGATATAGCCATAGTATTAGTTAAGGATATTAATCCTCCTTTTGATGCCCCGTAAGCTTCCCATCCAGCTTCATTTTGATTAAACCTCGTTGATGCTATGTTTATTATTCTTCCATAGTTCTCACCTTCGTTTGCCTTTATAAATTCTTTTGAACATATAAAACTACCTCTAAGATTTACTGATATAACGTCATCAAATTCACTTAATTCTATATCAAATATAGATTTATTAAACTTACTTATAGCTCCATTGTTTATTAGCACGTGTACTGATCCATGTTTTTTTACAACATCTTTAAATACATTTTTTATTTGATCTTCACTTTTTAAGTCAGCTTTATAAAAATCTATATTCTTTTCGTTAAATTTTGTATCTACTATATCTATTGCTATTACAAATGCATTTAACTTTGCATAAGCTTTTGCTATAGCATTTCCTAATCCATTTGCAGCTCCTGTTACAAATACTACTTTATTTTTATACATAGTTTTAGACTCTCCTTAACCTTTTATATTTATAGTTCGTCTGTATTTGAATATATAAGTATTATAGCCTACAAATTAACTAAATTATATTTATAATTTAGTAATTTGTAGGCTATATAATGTACTTTTATTAATCCGCTTGCTTAGTTTTTGCTATAACAATTTCTCTTATACAAATATCTTGTGGTTGGTTATATGCAAATTCTATACAACTAGCTATTTTCTCTGGCTCTAATCCTGCTTCTATGCTTTTTTTCCATTCATTGTAATCAGATTTTATATTCTCATCCGTAGTATGAGATAATAAAGGTGTTTCAACTACCCCTGGTGATATAGTTATCATTCTTACATTACTTTGAGATACTTCTTTTCTTATATTTTCAGTTATAGCATGGACTGCAAACTTAGTTCCACAATATACTGCATGATTATCAAAAGTTTTTCTTCCTGCTATTGAACTTATATTTATTATAGTTCCTTCATTTCTTTGAACCATATCTTTTAAAACTATATTAGTTCCTGTTAATATACCTTTTATATTAAGATCTATCATGTCATTCCATTCATCAAAGTTTTGTTCCTGAGGATGACCTAATAACATCATTCCAGCGCAATTAATTAAACAATCTACTTTTCCAAATTTTTGTTCAGCTTCTTTTATAGCTTCTCTTACCATTTCTAAATTAGTAACATCAACTGATTTACATAAAGAATTTGGTAAATTTAATTCTTCCATTTTTTCTAACCTTCTTGCCAGCAGTAATACTGGATGACCATTATTTGAAAATTTCTTAGCTATCTCTCTTCCTATCCCTGAACTTGCTCCTGTCACGACTATTAATTTTTTCATAATTATATCTCTCCTTCATTTCTTATTAATTATGTTATAATTATATATAAATTAATATTTTAATTTAAGTACGCACATTATAGTTACATAGGGAAACTAAGGTAACCTTTGTGTAATTTCAATGACGTTATTTTTGGAGGTCTTAAAAAATTCATGAAAAAATGTAGTCTAACTTGCGAAATGGAGATAACTTTAAATGCTATAGGAGGTAAATGGAAACCTCTTATACTTTATTATTTAATAGAAAATGGTACTAAAAGGTTTGGAGAAATAAAATCATTTATAAATCATACCTCTCATAAAACTTTAACTAATCAACTTAGAGAATTAGAAGATGATAATTTAGTTTCTAGAACAGTTTATCCAACAGTACCTCCTAAGGTTGAGTATAGTATAACTGAAAAAGGAATGAGCTTATACCCTATACTTGAAGCAATGTGTGAATGGGGAGAAAAAAATTTAGATGATAGATACGAACTAATTAATCCACAATGTAAATAATTTTCAAAATAAAAAGTGTTTTATATTTTTAATATAAAACACTTTTTATTTTGCGATTTTATCGATATTTATTTTTACAATCTTAACTATATTATTTAAAGCATATTCTAAAAATATAATAACCGTTCTATATAAACACTTTTTTATATAGCTCTAAAGTATTATCCTGTATATTTATATATTTACTTAACTCTTCTAGAGATGTTGTTATAAATTCATATACTAAGTATTTTGGATTTATCATATCTACTAAATCCTTTATTTTCTTGTTCGTAAATGGTTTGTGCTCATCTATTTTAGCTACATGAAAATAAACCTCTTCGTTAAATACATCAATCTTTTTACCCGTATTGCTAAATTTAGATATTTGCTCTTTTACATATTTTGAAGAAATTGATTTGCTTAAATGAATTCCTTTTATATATTTTTTTAGTTCTCCTAAATTATTTATTGTGTCAATTAAAAAATCTATTCCTTCTTCTTCAGTATTTATATTTAAATTTGTATTTAGTAAATGACCTGTATCTAACATAAATCCTTTATTCTCATATTCTATATTTTCAATAAAATATTTTACTAAATCACAATCTACCATTCTAAGGCCTGGCCACCATAAGTTTTCAAAAAGTATAGTTATGTTAGTATCTAAATCTTTAAATATCTCATTTACAAGTTCTATAGTTGAGTCTATGACATTTTTATCTGTATACGTAAAATCATAGCTATAACAATGCTTTAATTTTACATGAGATACATGAAAAACTGCATATTCCGCATTTAAGCTTTCTGCAGCCTTTATTTCTTTTTTATAATGATCTATTATATCTTTTTTGCTATTTCCTCCATAAAAGTTTATTACATCTTCAACACTATTGAAGTCATCTAATAGTCCATCTTTATTTCCGTTCCAAAAATCTAGCCACATTGGATAATGTTTTAAATGTACTCCTTTTATAATATCTTTTGAGATTAACTCTTCTTGATATCCTAATGGTGCTAATAATTCTATTGCATCTACTTTATGATCTTTTAAAAATTTGTTTATATTTTCACTATTATTCTCATATCTATCCATATCAAATTTATATGTAGATAAATTAATTATTTTAAGCATTTTTTCTCTCCCAACTTTAAAATTATATATTTTCTAATTACTAAATTTTACATATAGATTAATTCAACTTCTAATTAAAATCAACTATTTTCTGTTTTTGACTTAATATTGTCATAATTTAAAAATAATCAATAAAAATAGACTATAATGTAAATTTACTTCATAGTCTATTTTTTACTATATATTTTTATTCAGTTTAACTGGTAGTAATATAGTAAAAGTGCTCCCTTTATTTTCTTCACTACTTACATAAATATCACCATTATGAAGATTTATTATATGTTTCGTAATAGTAAGGCCTAAACCACTTCCACCTTTTTGATGATAATTTTCATCTACTACTTGATTAAATCTATTAAATATTTGATCTTGTTTATCTTTTGGTATACCTATCCCTGTATCACATACATTTATTTGTACAAAATCATCTAAATCTTTTATAGTTACTTCTATTTTACCACCTCTAGGTGTAAACTTTTTTGCATTGCTTATTAAGTTAACTATACATCTTTCTATTTCATCTTTGTCACACTCTATTATTTTTTCTTCTATTTCAGGATCTATAATTAGGTTTAATCCATTGGATTCTATATAATCTTTTAGTGATAAACAGGTTTCTTCTACTAAATAAACTATATCATTTTCTTTAATGTCTATATTATAACTTCCATCTTCTATTTTAGATGTATCTATTATATTATTAATTAAATTAAGAAGTCTATTTGTATTAGTTTGCATAACTATTGTATGGTAATCTATTTTTTCTTTATCAATACCTTCATCTCTTTTATTTAATTCTAATATAAGCTGCTGAGTTGTAGATATTACATTTAAAGGTGTTCTCAACTCATGGGATAAATTTACAAAATAGTTAGTTTTATTTTGTTCAAGTTTTATAAGTTTGTCAAAAAGTTTTTTATTTTTTATCATTTCTTTTTGTAGTTGTAAAGTTTTTTTATCTACTAACCTATCCAACCTTTTAACCTTAGTTGCATTTAAATACAATATAATTGATATTATTAGTATATAAATACAAAATGCCATTGAGCTTAAAAGTATATGAGGCTTTATAATAAATGTTACTTTACTTTCCTTACTTTCAATACCATGATGATTTATTGCTTTTATAACAAATGTGTATTTACCAGGGTCAAGATCTTTATAAATTATTTCATTGTTATCAGTAACATTCCAATCACTATCATGACCTTCTATTTTATAGTAGTATCTATTATTTTTTGTATCTTTATAGTCTGGTAAAAAATACTTTATTCTTATTGAATTTCCTGTATAGTCAAATTTCATATTATTTATATCTTTATATGAAACATCGTTTACTATGAATTCATCAAATTTAACACTTGGTATACTCGTTCTGTCCTGATATATTTGAGACGGTTCAAATATATTAAACCCATTTATGCCTCCAAAGAAAAGTTCGCCTTTATTGTTTTTAAAATAGGCACCTGCATTAAATTCATTACTTTGAAATCCATCTGCAACATTATAATTAGTAAATATGTCAGTTTCTGCATCTAATTTTGATATCCCATAATTAGTACTCATCCAAATATCTTTTTTATCATCTAGTAAAGTTCCATACACTGTATTACTACTTAGACCATCTTTTTCTGTATATGATTTAAATTTTTGTGTCTTTAAATCAAATTTATTCAATCCATAATTTGTTCCTACCCATATATTGCCTTTAGTATCATCTATTATGCATCTTATCGAGTTTGAAGTTATACTATTGTTATTTCTTAAATCTTTTTTATAGTTTTTAATTGCATTATGTTTAGTATCTACTTTTATTAATCCACCATCTTTAAACGTTCCTATCCAATAATTTCCTTGTGAATCTTCATGTATAGCACTTATATATTTATCATTTATTTTATACTTATCAAATATATAATCCATATCTTTCATTTCATCATTTGTAGTATTTAATATACCTAAACTATTTTCAGTTCCTATCCATAGATATCCTTTGCTATCTAAGCATAAGCTTTTAATTTTATTATTTTTTATTCCTTCTTTTGTTCCATAAATTTTTATTTCATTTGTTTTTTTATTTATCCTATTTAATCCATCATTTGTTGCAACCCATATATAGTTTTTATCACCAGTTATATAATTTATAGAATTACTGCTAAGCCCGTTATCTCTAGTTATATATTGTACTGTATGTTTCTTTCTATTTATGATGTTTATGCCATTAGATCTAGTTCCTACCCATAAATTTTCACTATCATCTTCATATATTCCATGTATAACATTACTATTTAAAGACTGTTTTTCTGATGGCCTTTTTTTATAATGTGTTATATTATTTCTTGGGTCAAATAAGCTTATTCCTTCATAGGTTCCAATCCAAATTAACCCGGTATTATCTTGCATTAAAGAAAATACATCATCATTTAATAAGCTGTACCGATTTCCTAAATCATTGCTATAGTTCAAAAACGCTTCACTATCTTCATTGTATTTAGCAATACCTCTATCTGTAGCTACCCATATATTATCTTCACTATCTTTTAGTATACTTCTAACAAAATTTCCTGGAAGAGAAGTACTATCTTCATCTATATTTTTATATACTGTAACTTTATTTGTGTTTATATTGATCTTATTTAACCCTGAACTAAATGTACCAACCCACACATATCCATTTTTATCGCTATAAACTTTATAAATCGTATCTTCACTTATTGACTCTTTATCTTTACTATAAAAAGTTTTAACACTCTTTGTTTTTACATCTATTTTATTTAATCCACCATACGTTCCTATCCATATATTTCCGTTTTCATCTTGATCTAAACTATATATATCTTGACTAGTTAAATTATCTTTGAGAATTCTTTTAAAACTATCATTTTTTTCATCATATATATTTAATCCATCACCCGTTGCCACTAAAATTTCACTATCTTTAGTAATCAGTATATCACATACATTATAATTGGATAAATTACCAGTTTCCTTAGTATCAAAGTAGTTAGTTACTTTATTACTCTTTGTATCAATTTTACTTAAACCACTTACTGTAGCCACCCATATATTTTTCTTATTATCATCTTTAATGGATAGTATATAATTACTAGCTATATTAGTAGATGGATCATTGCCTTGTTTATATTTTTTAAATTCATATCCATTATATCTATCAAGTCCATCATTAGTACCTATCCATATATATCCATTGCTATCTTGATATAAAGCTTCAACTGTCGATTGAGATAATCCATCATCTATAGTTATATTTTTAAATTGAATGTTTGAACTATGAGCAAATACATAAGAAGTATTTGTGTATAAAAATATAACTAACAATATAGGTATTAATTTGTTTTTAACACTTAAATTAATACTTACTCTTTTTTTCAAATTAGCTCCTCCATTATTTAATTTTTAGTAAAATGTTTCCTAATTATATTATATTTATTTTTATGGCCTTGGTAAAGCTTTACATTTATTTATTCTTCTTTTTTCTACATTTTTTTTGATTTTTATTTATTAAAATCAAAATAATAATCTATTTATAAAAAATTATTGTTTTTATAATTAAATCTTTCTTATGATAACCTATATTTCTTGTATTAACCAATATACTATATTGGTTAAATTCATCTTAGGTTAATTTATTTCAAATTATTATGTTTTTGAATGAAAATATATTATAATATTTTTCCCTATTTTTTTACATTTTTCTACATGAAATATGTGTTATTATAAAATTCAGATATATTTATGTAAAATAGTTCCATATATAATTTTCATCAATCAATAAACGGAGGAAAATATGAAGAAAAAACGCGAAAAATTTATTAGAGGTAAATTTATATCAAACTTAATTTCAATTTTGCTGTTAATAGAAATAGTTGCATATACCGTCGTATACCTAAACGTAAAAATTAATCCTGGCAATACGATTAACTCTGTGCAATTTTCTTTAGCACCAACAGTTATATGTTTAATAGTTTTTCTATTATTAAATGCTGCCTCATCTGAAGATAATAAATCTAAATTTTTATTATTTTTAAGTATTATAGCGGCATGGATTCCATGTCTATTAATTTATTATTTTAAAGACTTAGCAGTATTAGAAATAACTTTAAATAAATCTTTAACAATCAATGTTTTACCGCTATTTTCTATAATTATAGGTTTATTAGCAACAATAAAGTACATATCAGCTTTAATTACAATTTATATAACCGAAAAAGAAATGAGAAAACAAATGGAATTGGAATATATGAGACTAAGAAGAGAGAGTCATAAAAGGGAGTTAGAAGAAAAACGTCGTAATGCTCGTAAAAGGCGTTATACTTATTTTAAATAAAATTATAACTATAGATAAAGCCCATCAATTTTAATAAAATTAATGGGCTTTATAAATACTTTATATTTAATTATATGCTACTTCTTCCTTATTTTCATTATATATTAACTCTTTAAAAACATATTTACTTGTACAAGCAGTTAAAAGACCTCCATATTCAACTAAAAATTCAATAGTGTCTCCAACTGAATAATTTTTCTCACTGTTAGTTACATTAAGTATCATATGATCTGAACTTGCACCTAATATTTCTATTTTTTTATCTACTGGCATTATACCATCTATGTTTATATCTTGTTTTCCTATCCCTACTATTGCTCTTTTTAATATTCCTTTATCTTCATATACAGGTACATTGCCAAATGCATCCATACCTATTTCACCTATAGGCAAAGATGGCTTTTCTTTTAATTCAACTATTTCACAAACTAACTTAAAAGCGTCTTGGTATGTTCCTTTTATTATATTTCCATAAGCAGTTTCACGACCAAGTGCTATAGCCTCGCCTAATCTTAAGTTAGTTATTCCATCTGGCATATTCCATTTTTGAAGTAAATCTATTGAACTAGAGTTGCCTCCTGAAACAAATTCTAAAGGCATATTATAATCTCTCTCTATTTGTTTAGATAATCTAGCTAATCTTCCTAAGTTTTCAGTTGATGGCATTATAGCACCATAACAAGTTAAATTTGTTCCTATACCAAATAGTTTTATATTTTCTAACCTTAAAACTTCATCAACTACTTTAAAAAATTCATTTTCTTCAAAATATCCTTCTCTCAAGTCTCCTAAATCAAACATTAAAACTATTTTATGAATTTTTCCTTTTGATTTAGCCTCTTCATTTAATTTATATATAGTTTTTAATTCTGAGTTAAAACTTATATCAACATATTCAATTACATCTTTTATTTCACTAATCATAGGTATCCTAAGTAATATTTTAGGTAAATTTATATGTTGTAAGTTTTTTAAATTTTCTACTCTAGAATCTGCTAAATAATCTACATTTTCTTGACTTATTTCTTTTACTACTTCTGGTATTGCACAATATACTTTTGTAACCATAGCCATATCTAAATTATGAGTTTTACATATATCACTTAATGTAGATACGTTATGTTTTAATTTAGGAATATTTATTTCTAACCTAGGGTACATTCACTTTCCTCCTCTAGATTTAAACTTTTTAACATAAGCTTTAGGGATGCTTCTTCATATTTTTTAGATAAAACGCCTAGAGATGCCATTATATAATCATTATCAACTAGAATTTTTGCTTTTTCCTTTGGGAATAATAAATCTTTGTTTTTGTTATATTCACAAATATACTTCATTATTTCTACTCTTTTAGGAAGTCTTGTTAAAGCTCCACCAGTTCCTACTACATATTTAACTTCAGTTAAATCTTTTCCTTCTGCTATTTTACTTTTTCCACTTGCACCATATACATTTCGAATAGTACCTGCATGTCTTTTTGTAGCACGAAGCACAGCTTCTCTTGTTAGTCTCTCAACAAATTCTTTCTGCTGAGGTGTTTTTGGTATTGGCAAATAATTATCCATTATTTCATCTATATTAATGTCTTTTAGCTCTTCTTGTAGCTTATCTTTACCTATAAGATTTACTATATTTTTCATATTAACATAGACACCTAAATCACCTTCAACACTTCTTTTTGCTACGGGCTCTGGATTTACTAGTATTCTATTTATACCCTCACTACCTTCTGTTACAGAATGTAAATCTGTTGTTGCACCACCTACATCTATAACTATCAAGTCACCTATATGCTTTTTAAGAAGTTTTGCACTTTCCATTACTGCTCCTGGAGTTGGTGTTATATTTTCATTTACTAAATCTTTTATATGTTCCATTCCCGGTGCATTTGTTATATGCTCTTCAAATACATTTTGTATTACTTCTCTTGTTGGTTCTATATTTAAATAATCAATTTTTGGATATACATTATCAACTATATAAAGTTTATAATTTGTATCTTCAAAAATTAACTTTATTTCTTCTTGATTTTCAATATTTCCTGCATATATAACTGGTACTCCTAAATTAAGTCCTGCTATAAGCTCTGCATTGTAAATTGCCGTATCTCTTTCTCCGTAATCCACTCCACCTGCTATTAAAATTATATTAGGCTTAATTTCTTTTATTTCTTTTATATCTGTTCTTCTTATCTTTCCAGCTGTTACTTTGTGTATAACTGCTCCTGCACCTAAAGCCGCTTCTTTAGCTGCTTTTGCAGTCATATCATACACAAGTCCATGAACTGTCATTTTTAGCCCACCAGCTGCACTAGATGTTGCAAACATATCATCATATTCAATGCTATCTACACCTAATTTTTCAGCTAAATCTTTTATCGCTCCGTTAAGACCATTTCTTACATCTCCGCCTTCAAATACAGTTGTTGGTGCTTGTCCTTGACCTATAAACTTAGGGTCATTTGTATGAATGCCGAGAAAGGCATTTACAACTGTTGTTGTAGAGCCTATCTCAGCAACTAATACATCTATTTTCATATACTATTTATTTGCTTCTCTTTCTCTTCTTTTTTCTACGAAGAATGTAGCAACATTAACTCCTCTGTCGCTTCTACCAAATCCTCCGTCCATTCCATTTTCAACTGCTATTTCAGGCGTAACTTGTGTTCCTCCAGCGGCTAATATAATATTATCTCTTATTCCTTTTTCTATACAATACTCATGCATTTTTTTCATATTTTTATAATGTATATCATCATGACTTATTATAGTTGAAGCTAATATTGCGTCTGCATTTAATTCTATTGCTGCATTTACTAATTTTTCAACTGGTACAGAAGTTCCTAGGTAATGACATTCTATACCATATTTTTCTATTCCACCATGTTTTATATCAATTACTTCTCTAAGTCCAACAGAGTGTTCATCTTCGCCTACTGTTGCACAAACTATTTTAAATGGTTTTGCTTCTATATCTGCTCTTATTTCTTCATCAGTCATTATTTTTTGTTCTTCTGGTATAACTAAATCAGCTATATCTATACTAAATGGAACTTTTCCTTTTATTTCTATTCTAGTACCTTCAGCAGAGTGCATTACTTCTCTACTTATAACCTCTGGATCTTCTAAATTCATTTTTTTAGCAAATTCAAGTGCTGCAAATTCTGCAGTTCTCTTGTCTGTTGGTAACATCATAGTAAGCATTACTGTTCCATCAGCACACCATTCCATTTCTGGTTTTATTTTAGTAGAATTTCTAAATTCTGCTACTTCTTTAAGTCTAACATTTACATTATCCATATCATCTAATTCATCTATATATATTATTTTTGAAGGATCTTCAAATGTACATCCATCTATCAATTTTGCAGGATCTAGTGCACAAGTTCCATCATATTGAGCTACGTTATTATATCCATAGTGAGCAGTTACTGGAGCTAAGTAGTCTTCATCTCTTTCATAAACAGTACCTACTCCTACTCCGTCTTTTATTTTTCTAGCTATACCGTCACCATTTCTTTCTGGATAATTTCCTGAGTCAACAAAGAATCCTTGCTCAACTGCTTCAAAGTATCCTCCAGCTTCTATTATTTCTTCCATATATAATACAGCTCTTTCTTTTAATTCACGAGCAGTATCTCTTAATTGTCCAGTTTCTTTAAGTTCTATCATATCCATAAGTCCATCCATACCAACTAGTGCTTGTTTTGCAGTGTCACAAGCTTCTATGTTATACATATGCCAAGGAACATTTCTTCCTTCATCTGGAGTTATAGTAGATTGTATATCAGCTCTTGTTAAAACTGATGTTAATAAGTTAAGAACATGAGTTACTGTAGCTTCTCTAGTTGATGAATCCATATATTTAGTATTCATTTGAGCTCTCATTTTATAATCACTAAATAGTTCTCTAAGTGCTACTGCATATGGTAAGTCTAGAGTTAAACATGGAGCTGGCGGTGCTGTTGGAGGAACTGTTGATAAACATATATTTTCTTTTTTGATTCCTACTTTTTCAGAAAAGATTGAGTTTAAAGCATGCTGAACCATAAGTTCTGGCATAACTTTCCAAGCTTCTCTAGCAGTTGCATTTGCATTATGAGCCCCATCTATTTGAGCCATATCTGAAAATGCCATTATAGTTTTTGCTTCACAAGCATCAACAAATGATCTTATCATATTTATATTTCTATATAATACGTTGTATTGAGGATCTTGATGTGCTCCATTTACGCCTTCTTCTGCAAACATTACAGCAACTTCAGGTCCTGCAACTCCACTTACATAAGAATGGTAATTTATTGGTCTTCCTACTTCTTCTTCTATAAAATCTAAAGCTTTTCTTTGTGCTCTTACTTGTTTTCTAGTTATAGGTACTCCCCCTATACCTTGTGGTGTACCTTCTATAAGCCCATCAAAGTGAGATTGACCAGCTGTTCTTATAACCATTATATGATCCGCTCCATGGTAAGCTGCCATTCTCATTCTTCTTATATCATCTTCAAATCTACCTGAAGCTATTTCTGTTGTTATTACTGCTTTTGGTTGAGGATCTATATTGTTAAAATATTTTGCTGATGGAAGTGCTACACTATCTTTTAAAGGAGCTGAACAATCTTGGTATTTAAAAGGTCCCATTTCTAAATCTTTTTCATTTTCTCTCCAAGTCCAACCCCTTCTTTTTGGTACGTAGTTTTCTAGATCTTTTAATATATATTCTATATCTAATTTTTTATTTTCTTTTAGCATGATACACCCTCCTTAGCAAATAAATTAACTACCTCATCCCAGCATTTCCCATTCACTAACATAAGTCCTGCTTCTCTTATACTTATCTGTTTTTCTCTTGCTAATTTGTATACAACATGACCTGCACCTTTACTTATAAGATTATTTTCAAGTACACCATTTACTATTTCCTTAGCTTCAAGTGAAGAGAATCCCATTCTTAAAAGAACAGATCTTTCTATTGATGGACTTGTATTTTTCTTTCCAAGCTCTAGCATTGGAGTAACTATTTCTTCTGCTAACTTCCAAAATCTATCCTTTAATTCTTGATCACTCAAATTAGCTAAGTGAGTTCTTCGTTCTTGAAAATCATCTAATCTTTTTTTCATGATAATCCCCCTAATTATTTTTTAGTTTTGTTTATACTAGCAAATATCTAACAAGACTTTATAGACAATAACTCTTTTTCTACATCTTTTACAAATTCTTCACTACATTTACAATCTTTAGCTAAGAACCTTATATCTTCATCACTTAATGAAGATACATTATTGTTTTCTATAGCATTTTTTATATATGATTTTCTTATCTTATCAATGTTTATATCTTTTGATTTTATTAGACTTGGATGTGATGGCAATATTAAATTTTCTCCACAGATTTCATCTTGTGGATTTCCAAACTTAATTTCTATACCATTTTCACGAGCAAATGTAAGCTGTGGATTTATATGTTTTCCAGCTCCTGTATACTCAGTTTCTTGAACTATTATTATTTGATCTTCATCTAGTTCTTGAGCTAAACTAAATGCAGCAGTAAGTGAAGTGTTTCCTGCAGGTCCTCTTTCTAATCCTTCTAATTGAGCAAGAAGCTCTGTCATATAAAATACTTCGCCTTGATTAACTGTTACATATCTATCCATATATCGAAGTGGTCTTGCTGCTGATCTTGGTACATCAGATCTATCCGGCCAAGTACAAAATGGTATTCCAAATCCTGTATGACCTGTTGTAAATGATTTTTTATTGAATTGATTATCACTTGCCATGTGAAGTCCTTTTAAATTTACACTTGCGCCAACTACTTTAGTGTCAGTTGCACCTGCTTTTATTAAACCTCTTGCAGTTCCTGTTAAGTTTCCTCCACCTGCATTTGTACAAACTACTATATCTGGATCTTTACCTAATCGTTCTCTACATTGCATAGCTATTTCATATCCTAATGTTTCAACTCCAGCTATCCCAAATGGAGAATATAATGATGCATTAAAATAACCTGTCTCTTCTAACATAAGTAAGAACGTATAAAATAACTCAGGTCCTACTGTTAATTGAACAACTTCTGCACCATAAGCTTCACATTTTCTTGCTTTTTCTATGATTTCAGGTTGGCCTATACCTCTGCTATCATAACATTCTTGAACTATTATACATTTTAATCCTTGCATAGCGGCTTGTGATGCAACTGCTGCACCATAATTTCCACTAGTTGCTGCTATTACACCTTTATATCCCATTTTTTTTGCATGATAAACTGCAGTTGCAGCTCTTCTTGCTTTAAAACTTCCAGAAGCATTAGCTGCTTCATCTTTTATAAATATTCTAGCCCCTTTACCTTTTGGAGCAACTTTTCTTGCTAATTTAGTTATATTTTTAAGTTCTACTATAGGAGTATTTCCTACTGCATAATTTGATTGTATAGTTTCTATTTCTTCTAATGAGTAACCTGTTTCTCTCATCATTTTTTCATAATCAAATGAAACTCCTTTATTTTCAAATTCAGCATAATCTATTCCTATTGCATTTTTCATTATTTCATTTTTTCTATTCATTACAGCTTCATAGCTATTTTCCTTAATCATCTAGTTCACCTCCAAATAGTATATCTCTTGCTTGAATTCCTATTTGAAGTAACTCAGGTATGCATTTTCCATAATCATGTGTATAATAAGGATTTACTTTTACTAAGTTCCCTACTGCACATCTTCCTGTTATAGTATTTACTTTTACTAAATCTCCTATATTAGCATCATTATCTATAAATCCCTTAACCCACATTTCTAAAGGATGAGCTTTTGTATCCTCTGGAACTTGTGGAGCTCTTTGACTGGGATTAAGTACAATATTGTGAATTATAACCCAATCACCACGTTTAGCATCCATATCAACAATCTCCCTTTTATTTCGTGCTAGCTAAGTTTTTGTCATAACAGCTAACTAGCACGAATATTTAATTATATTTTTATATATTTAAAAGCAAATATTTTATGCTTCTACATTTTCTTTTAATTGCACTAACTCACGTACATCACCCATTATAGCTCTTGGAACTGGTATATCTAACATTGTTTTAAGTCCTGGTATTGCATTAATTACATGTGGTATAGAGTTTACACACATAGCTATTGTTCCTATTCCACCTGGTATTTCTGGAGTTATTTGTAAATCTATATTTGGAGTTCCTTTTATACTTACATAATCACCTGTAGACAAACCTTCTAAATGAGGTAATATTTGTTGTGGATGTTCCATCTCTACTTTCATTTGTCCATCTACATATCCATATCCACACTGTCTGCATCCAGCTACATTTCCTGCTTGAACTTCTGCATATTCACTTTTTCTATATACATTACTCATTATTGGTTCTCTAGTTTGATCTATTTTTTCTAAGTTCCATCCTATTCCGTCAGTTATCATTCTTATAGACTCAGGGAATCCTACATGCCCTGCTATAGATCCATCTTCTACACCTTTTTCAAATACTTCTTTAGTAACACCTACTCCTTGTTCTACCATAACAGCAGTTCCAAACGGAGATAAATCATTTACTCTCGCAGCCTTTATGTAATCTACTTCTTCACAAGTTCCAGTTAATGCAAGTATTAATAAATCAAGTACAAACCCAGGATTTATTCCAGTACCTAAAACTGATACTCCATTTTCCTTAGCTATTTTATCTAACTCTTTAGCTAATTCTGGTTCTTGAGCTTGTGGATATGCCATTTCTTCAGCAGTTGATATAACATTTATTTTTCTTTCTAAAACATGTTTTATTTTATCAAATGCCCCTTTTGTAAAAGAATCTGTTGCAATTAATACTACATCTGCACATTCTTCTGTGAATACTACATTTGCATCAGAGTTTATTATAACTTCTGGTTTCTCTCCTCTTTCACAACCTAAAACTTCATACATACTTTTATTAACTCTTTCTGGATGCATATCGCATACGCCAACTATATCTATTCCTTTTTTCTTAAGAAGCATTTTTGCCATTCCACTACCCATTGCTCCAAATCCCCAAATTCCAACTTTAACATTTCTCATTTTTTAATTCCCCCTTATTATTTTTTCTGTCTTTTATTTAAGCAATTACCATGCCAAATTTTTATTTAATTTTATTTTTTTTATTTTTTTAAAATTTAAAACAGTTTCAAAGCGTGTGAAATAAATACTATTTTAAAAATTATAAAAAATAATATTTTTAGAAAATTTCCAATTATTAAAAAATACTCGTCCGTATATTGCTTTTTAATAAAAAAAGAGCATTAAATTTTGCATATACTGCAAAATTTTTTGCTCTTTAACTATTTAATCTAATTCTTATATTATATTTTATAAAGATTATTCAATAAATATTAAAATATACCATTTTAGTGCTTAACTAAAAATAATTACTTACTTCTTTTTATATTATATTTTTTCATTTTATATTGTAAATTCTGTCTGCATAAACCTAATATAGCAGCTGCCTTAGTTACATTATCATTAGTTTTATCTAATGCTTCATTTATGTATCGTTCTTCTATATCTGCTACTACCCAATCAAGTGGCTTAGCATCAACATCAACTACATATACATTTTCAGCAATATTAGTTCTATATTCATTTATATTTATCATCTCATTAGTTAAAATATCTTCATCATCCATCATACTCATACTTGAATATATTGTATTTTCTAACTCTCTAACATTACCTTGCCAATAATGATTTCTAAGCTCTTTTATTCCTGAGTCTGAAATATACTTAATATTTTTATCTAGCTTTTTATTATATTTTTCAATAAATTTATTTGCTAAAAGTATGATGTCATTTCCTCTTTCTCTTAAAGGAGGTATCTCTATATAAATAACATTTAATCTATAATATAAGTCTTTTCTTATTTTTCCTTCATTTAATATATCCCTAGGATTTTCATTTGTTGTTGCTATAACTCTAACATCTACAGGTATATCTTTAGTCCCTCCAACTCTTCTTACATAGCCTTCTTGTAAAACTCTAAGTAGCTTAGCTTGTAGTTGAAGAGGCATAGAGTTTATTTCATCTAACAATATAGTTCCTTGATTCGCTTGTTCAAACAAACCAGGTCTATCTATAGCTCCTGTAAATCCTCCCTTTACAGTACCAAATAATATTCCTTCTAATAAACTTTCAGGAAGAGCCGCACAATTTTGTGCAATAAATGGCTGTTGTTTTCTTTTACTATCATAGTGTATAGATTGGCTTATTAACTCTTTACCCGTTCCAGTTTCTCCATAAATTAAAACAGTTGCATCACTTTTAGATGCTTTTTTAGATATTGATAAAGCTTTTTTTATAGTGTCACTTTCACCTATTATATCCTCAAATTTATATCCTACTTTTTCATGATTTGTTATTTTGTTATTTTTAACTTCTTTCATCTTTAAAATTTGTTCAGATAATATTTGAATTTGTGTCATATCCTTTGATATCTCCAATACACCTAAAAGCTCGCCTTTAACAATTATTGGTACTGTAGTATTTATAGTTGTAATCTCTTTTCCATCTTTATTTAAATATTTTTGTATATTGTCTTTTATAGACTTTTTATTTTTTAACACTTTAAGTAATGTACTATTTTTTATCTCCATACTTTGTAATACATCTACAAATGGTTTATTCAAAACATCATATTTATCCATTTGTTCTAATTTAGCCATGGCATTATTGTAAATAATAGTTTCTCCGTCTTTATTTATAAAGTGTATGCCTTCATCAATGCTTTCTATTATTTTTTCAATTACCTCACTATATATTTCTTCTTTCATAAGTTTTGCCCCCTAAGTTCACCTATTTAAAAGTTCTTAATTCTTTATGTATTATTTTTATTTTTTTGGATCTATTGAAAAAAAGCATCATTAATATAACAATTATACAAAAACGATAAATTTCCTTTTTAATATATAATGATTGAGAGTTAAAATTGTAAAAGAGATTTTTTTTGACATTTTTCTATGTTTTTATACATTTTATTTAAACTTTATTATTTTTTTGTTATTTCTTAGATATATATTCCATTTTTTGGTATAATTTATCTTATTAATATATTTTTACATAAAGGTGGATTAAAATGAAAAAGGGAAAAATAAAACTATCTATTATAATTTTTATTTCTTTCTTATTTGCTTTTGTACCTAAAACGTCAAATGCAGAAGAAAGAAAAGATATTTTATTCATAAGCTCTTACTCTCCTAAGTTTATAAGCTTTAATGATCAACTTGGAGGAATGGCTAAGAGTTTAGATGAAAGATATGATGTAACTATTGAATATTTAGATGTAAAAAAATTTAGAGGAGAAGATTTTGAAGAAAATTTTTATAACTACCTAAAGTTAAAATTTGAAAACTACGGAAAGTTTGATGCTGTAATATTAGGGGATGATGCTGCATTAAGCTTTGCTTTAAAATACAGAGATAGCTTATTTAAAGATATGCCAGCTGTTTTTTTTGGAGCAACAGATGAAAATAACATAAAATTAGCTAAGCAAAAAAATATATCTGGTGTTATTGAATATGCTTCAATATATGAAACAGTTGATTTTATTGGAAAAATTTATGGTGGACATAAAAATATAATATTATTAACAGGAGACAGTCTTGTTTATAATAAAGAAATTACAGATTTTTATAAGCTTAAAGATAAATATAAAAACTTTGATTTTACTAATATATCAATTCCCAATAAGGTAAATGATTCATTTTTAGATAAACTCTCTAAAATTGATAGTAGAAATGATGTTGTTTTATTTGTGTATCCTTATAGAGATAGTATTCAAAGTCCCTTATCTGTTAAAGACGCTATAGAAGTTGTCAAAAATAATATTTCTGCTCCAGTATTTACAACACTTAACTACGATATTATGGATAGTATTGTTAATGGAACTAATATAATTGGTGGTAAAGTTATAGACCACCAAAATCAAGCCTTACTAGCATCTAATTTATTAAATAATATGCTAACAAATAATACAAATGAGTGTAAAATTATATACCCTAAAGAATCTAATCTTTGGATGTTTAATTATAGTAATTTAAAGCGCAATAATATATTTGAAGGAAATATTCCTTCTGATTCCATCGTATTAAATAAACCTATACCTTTTTGGAATAGATACAAAGATTTATTATTCCCTGTTATTTTTGTTTTCGCAGGACTTATATTAATTTTATTGGCACTAATTTCACATACATTTAAAACGGTAAAGCATAAAAATGAATTAAGAAAAGCTATGAAAATTGCTGAAGATGCAAATATTGCTAAAAGTAATTTTATAGCTACTATTAGTCATGAACTTCGAACACCTGTAGCTGTTATAACATCTGCTAATCAACTATTAAAAATATTATTAACAAAAAATGACTTACACAATCAAATACCTTATAAAACTATGGAAAGTATTGATTCAAACTTAGATATAATTAATCAAAATTCAAATAGATTACTTAGGCTAATTAATAATGTTATAGATGTAGCTAAAATAGATTCTGGCTTTGTATGCTTAAAGCCTCAAAAAGTTAATATAATAAATTTAGTTGAAGAATCTGTTCTTTCAGTTATACCATATGCAAATTCAAAGGAATTAGATATTGTATTTGATACAAATACAGAGGAATTAGATATGGTTGTAGACCCAGAAAAAATAGAACGAATAGTTTTAAATCTTCTTTCTAATGCTATAAAGTTTTCAAAACCAAAAGGTGTTATACTTACAACTATAATTACAAATGAACAATATTTTGAGTTTAGGGTTGATGATAACGGCATTGGAATAGAGGAAGAAAATTTAATTAAAATATTTGATAAATTTATGCAAATAGATAATGGTCTAACTAGGCAAAATGAGGGAAGCGGAATTGGTCTATCGATAGTTCAATCATTTGTAAAATTACATGAAGGAACTATAGATGTAAAGTCGGAAGTAAATATAGGAACTTCATTTATTATTAAACTTCCAATAAACTCTAATTTATCCACTCAATCTTATAGAGATATTCCTTCTTTAGATAGGAACACAGATATTGAATTATCAGATATATTTAAATAACTTAATAAAAAAGTTATCTATGTTTTAGATAACTTTTTTATTTTATAATTTATTTTTTTAATATATCTTCTATTTCTTTTACTAACTCACTTTTATCATATTCATTTAATGTTTTGCTATTTTTAATTCTATTCTTTAGATTTAAAATCTTTTGATCCTTTATATTTATACTTCTATTGTGTTTTAAATTTATTTCATCAAAGCTCTTACTCAACATATTTATAAGAGATGCCATCTCATCTGAACTTCCAGCTATACGATTTAATAACATTAAATTTTGTTCAAGTATTTCAGGTATTTCATTTAAGGAATATCTAAGCTGATGATCAATCTCTCCATATCCTTCTTCAAAGATTGTCCTTACTTGAATTTCAGATATTACTTTTTTTGTTGTTGGATAAGATTCAATTAGATAATGTACAGATCTATAACCTGATAATCTAGAACATACCTTTATTCCAAGTTCTTCAAATTTCCTTGTATTGTCTCCTTCTCTTATGTTTGCAACAATTTCAATTACATTCCACATTAAAGTTATAAAATCATGTATTTCTTCCCAATCCTCTTTAAATATATGTATTACCCTGATACCTAATAAATCTGTTATTTCTTCCTTATAGTTATCTACAGTAAACTTAAAATCTTGACCATATTTTTTCCTTCTGTCTTCAGTTTTTCTTATCACCTTTTCAATTAAATGCTCAGCATCTTTTACTCTGGTTTTTACCGAATGGACTTTATGATGTCCTCTAAGTATGTTCGCTATTAAGTCAGCTTGAGTTTCATAGCTTTTTCTATATTTATTAAAATCATTATATATTTCAGTTAAATTCTCCCAGCTTATATCATTTTCTATTAAATACTCATTACTAATATTGTGCTTTATTAAAAATTCCTCTTTTCTAAGCATATATGCCTCCCAAAAATCTGACTATATATTTTGATTGTCTCTTTTTATTTTTACAGGTTTCTTCTTTATATTAATTTGCTTATAATTTTTTAGAAGTTGCTCTCCCTTATGATTTAATATGTCTACATATGAACACAAATCACATACTTCTATTACACCTATGTCATCTCCATTTATTTCTTTCAAATTACTTAGTGATCCTACTATGTCTAAAACTCTTATTTTCTTTTTCTTTCCAGCATTTAAATATATTCTAGTTACTTCACTATGTGACTTTTTATTAATATCTTTATTTCTTTTATTCTTTAAAATTTTGATTTGACTACCTTCAAATTTTATTTTTCCATTTACAATATCATCTTCATCTATTTTTTCTATTTCATTTATTTTATAACCTATATAGTCTTGTATCTCATTTATATATTTTTCATCTTTATCTGTTACTATACTTATAGACTTTCCAAATTTATCTTTTCTTCCCGTTCTTCCTATTCTATGTATATAGTTTTCTTTATCTCTAGGTATATCATAATTTATTACCAAGGAAATGTTTTCAATATGTATTCCTCTTGCAGCAACATCACTACTAACTAATACATTAAATTTATTTTCTTTAAAATCTTTTATAACATATATCCTTTTATCCTGTGACATATCTCCATGAAGTTCTCTTACTAAAAATTTATCCCTTTTCATCTGATTATAAATTTTATTAACTTTTTCTCTTGTATTTGCAAATATTATTACAGTTTTAGGATTTTCACTATAAATAATATTTTTTAAAGTATTGTATTTTTCATTTTGATCTACTCTTATCAAATTTTCATCTATTTGCTTTTCATTTATTGCCTCAGATTCTTCCACGTCTATAATTAATGCTTCGTTCATATATTTTTTGCATACATATTCTATATCTTCATCAATTGTTGCCGAAAATAACCCAACTGTTTTATTTTTTGGTAAGTTTTCAAATATAGTATCAATTTGCTCTATAAATCCTTTATTTAGCATTTTATCTGCTTCATCTATTATTAAATAGTTTAAGTTTTTTATATTGATAGTTTCTCTTTTTATATGATCTATAATTCTTCCTGGAGTAGCTACCACCACGTGAACACGTTGTTTTAAGCTAGATATTTGTTCTTTAATAGGTTGTTTACCATAAATGGCACAACACCTTACTTTTTTTAATCTTCCAATATTTGATATTTCTTCTTTTACTTGAAGTGCTAACTCTCTTGTTGGAACGATTACTAAAGCTTGAACATTATTGTCTTCAACATTTATATTTTCACATATTGGAATTGCAAAACTTGCTGTTTTCCCACTACCTGTTTTTGATTTTACAATTACATCATTTTTATTTATTAATTGAGGTATGGTTTTCGTTTGAACATTAGAAGGTCTTTTATATTCTAAATTGTTTAATGCTTTTAATATTTCTTTATCTAAATTAAATTTTCTAAATGTATTATTTTCTTTACTCATTTTTTTGCTCCTTATGTTTTATGCAACTACTAATTATACCATATTTTCTATTTATATAATTATTTTTACTTTCAAAAATTTTAGTATCAATTTATCATTTTTCTTAGTTATTTTAGTTAAGATATTTTTACACAATCTTAACTTTTCTTGTGAAATTTAAAATAATTTTAACTAACACTTACATTATATATATAATTCTCTTTTATGGTTGAATTTATGAATACAAAGTACTAGAATTTAATTAAGATTTGTTAAGGAGGTGTTAAATATTTTAAGTAAATTAAAAAATTCTCTGCAAAACTCATTTAACATATATGATGATTATTGCATTGAAAATTATAGTTTTGATTTTATGGGAGAATTTTTATTAACTAACTCTAAATTTTTTCTTAGTAAAGACAAAGTAATATATTCTTATGATAATAATGAATATGTTTTTGCTAAAGAAGTAAACAGCCTATCTAAAGAATATCTAGAAAAAGATGTACTTCCTTTTGCAGATTATGCACTAAGTAACATCGTAAAAACTAATGAAAATCATATGACTTCAGTTATCACACTTTTTTTATCAGCCAGTTTCATTGAATCTAATTTAAAAACCTACATAAGAAAATATAAAAAAAGGAAAAGCTACATGTTGGGATTAAAGGGCTATGCTAGCACTAGAATTATTTTACATGATAAATCAACTAATGAGCTTTTCTATAATAATGAGTCTAAAGATATTATAAACTTTTATAAGGGGGTCTTTAAATGAATTCATTTACATTGTTATTAGTAAGTGCAGTTATTTTAATAATTGCATACATAAGCTATGGTGGATATCTAGCTAAAAAATGGGGAGTAGATGATAATAGAAAAACTCCTGCTCATACAAAATATGATGGTATTGACTATGTTCCTGCTAAATCTCCTATTCTTTTAGGACACCATTTTGCTTCAATTGCTGGAGCTGGTCCTATAGTTGGTCCTATTCAAGCCGCTATATTTGGATGGATACCAGTTACTCTTTGGGTTTTAATCGGTAGTGTATTCTTTGGTGGCGTTCAGGACTTTGGTTCTTTATTCGCATCAATTAGACATGATGGTAAATCAATCGGAGAAATAATAGAAGTTAATATGGGTAAAAAAGGTAAAAAATTATTTGCTTTATTTGCTTGGTTAACATTAGTTTTAGTCGTTGCCGCATTTGCAAATATAGTTGCTGACAACTTCGTATCAACACCAGAGGCAGCTAGTGCATCTGTATTTTTCATGATACTTGCAGTTTTATTTGGTATAGCTGTTTATAGATTTAAAATGCCTATACTACCTGCTACAATTGTTGGAGTTATATTATTATTTGGATGTATTTATTTAGGATTCTTATTCCCATTATCTTTATCTAAACCTGTTTGGATAGTAATACTTATGTTATATATATTTGTTGCATCTGTTACTCCTGTTTGGATATTACTTCAACCTCGTGATTATTTAAATTCATATTTATTATACGCTATGATAATAGGTGCCCTTTTAGGTATAGTTATATTAAGACCAGAAATACAAATGGATGGATTTATTGGATTTAGTGTAAATGGTCAATATTTATTCCCAGTATTATTTGTCACAGTTGCATGTGGTGCTATATCAGGATTCCACTCATTAGTTGGTTCTGGTACATCTGCTAAACAATTATACAAAGAATCTGATGCTAAAAAAATTGGTTATGGTGCAATGCTTATAGAAGGTTTACTTGCTATAGTTGCTCTTATAACTGTTGCTTATATATCTAATGCTCAATTTGGAGATTTATTAAAAAATGGTGGTCCAGTTAATGTATTCTCTGAAGGTATAGCTAACTTTATGGCATCATTTGGTATACCTTTTGCCATAGGTAAAACATTTACAGCACTTGCAATATCTGCATTTGCTCTTACTTCACTTGATACGGCTACAAGACTTGGTAGATTTATATTCCAAGAATTCTTTGACACAAATGGTCTTGATAATAAAGAAGCCACTCAAAAAAATCCTTTATCTAATATGTATGTTTCAACAATAATAACTGTTTTATGTTCTGGACTTCTTGCTGTTATGGGATATGAAAAAATATGGCCAATATTCGGTTCTGCAAATCAATTACTTGCTGCAATTGCATTAATGGCAATAGCTATATGGCTTTATAATACTAAAAAAGGTTGCAAAGAATTTATTATACCGATAATATTTATGTTTTGTGTAACTATAGTTTCATTATGTTTCAATATAAAAGCTAATATTGGTGTAAATTATATTTTAGTATTTTTTGCTCTTGCCCTTTTAGTATTAGCACTAATTCTTATAAAAGAAGCATTAAACTTCTTTAAACAGAAAAAAAGTGAATCTACTAACTAATAAGTAAATTTTTAAAAGTATTTAATATAAATTAATAAAACTACTACCTTTTCATATTTGTTTAATATGATTAGGTAGTAGTTTTTATTTATGAAGCACTATTATTTTTATCTATTATATTATCAACTATTACAACTAAACATAGTATAAAAGCTTCATCTTCAAAATTTATATCTATGTAATAGTTATCTGTAAAAGAGAAAATTTCTTTTGCAACATGAGCTATTTCTTTTTTATTTTGATAAATCCTGTAATTATAATCAAATATACTTCCTACTATTTCTAAATTTCCATACTTGCTTTCTACTTCTATTTTTTCTCTAAAAATCGTTACCTTTTGTTTTACTTTAGCTATAACCTTATCTTGTTCAAAAATTTCATACTTACTCATAAATGTAAGTAATTTCTCTTTTACATAATATAAAATTTCATTTCCTTTGCTTATATCAAATTGAAGACCCATTGTTAAAAACTTATTATCTACAAAGTACACTTTTTCTTTTTGATCATTTTTTATCCAGAAGTCTTCCTTTAATTTAAAAAACTTAGACTTCATATAATACCTCATTATATCTCCCCCAATATGTAAGATTGTCTATATTATTTCATTTAATACTTTAAGTATATTATTTGAATTATCTACTTCAAATCCATACTTTATATACATTTTTTTAAGATTCTCTTCACTTATAATATGTTTATTAGCAATCATTTTTCCTCTTATGATCATTATCCTATTTAAACAATGTTTTTCTAATATTTTATTTAGATGTTCTAGTATTTCATCTAGATTATCTAATATAATTTTTCCATATCCTCTATTACTTATACTTGACCTAAAATCATTTATATATATTGTGCTTTGACTTGGATAGTAAGTGCAGTCCATATAAGATTCGTCTCTACTTCCTGTTAGCAATCTTATATCTACAGATATTCCTATATTTATTTCATTTGGATTTATTTTAGAAACTAATGTAATCAGATTGGATTTTTGATGTTCTTTCGCATTAATAATTATATCATAACCAGTTGACCCTTTTAGATATTTTTTAATTTTTCGTATTAATTTGACATGATAATTATAACATTTTATTAATTCTTTGTCGTTAGTATCTCTTATATTGCAATCTTTTATGAGTTGTAGTTTGTATTTTTGTATAGCTTTTATATCGTTATTAATAAGGTCTTTTTTAATTTTACTTATTATATCTATACTATTCATAACTCCCCCATATAAATTATATTTTGTAATTTATATGGATATTACTAATTATTTATGATAATAAAAAAGAAATCTCATTTATAGAGATTTCTTTTTTATCTATTTTTGACCTTGAGCCTCATTGTCTATTAATTGTAAGTTGTATTGCTGTATTAACTGTATTAATTGTTTTGCATATATTTTCTCTCCCATGTCATTCATAAGAGTACTGTATCCAGCTTCTTGAAGTGCATTTGCTTGATATTTATAAGTATTTGATTCAAATACTCCATTTTCTCTATATCTTTTATTTTCATATAAGAATTTGGCATGATCATATATTGATTGATCTTTATCTTTATATTTTCTGAACTTGTCATTTATTACAGTTCCAGAAAACTCTTTAGTCTCTAAAGTAACAAACTCACCCTTCCAAAACTTATCTGCTTTTATCCCAAATAAATTGTTATACTTGCTTGCTAACTCAGATTGTCCCCATCCTGTTTCAAGTATTGCTTGAGCTATTGTTATAGAAGGAAGTATCTTATATTTTTTATAATTTGTTGTTGCCCCTTCTTTTATGCTTTCTATAAACTTAATATACTCAGAGTCTGATTCTAATTTGCTTGGTGTTAAACCATAATATTTTAAATCTTCTATATAATTGTATGTTCTTTGTTTTTCACTTTTACTAAATCCTATTTTATCTAGTACTTTATCTAAAGAATTTAATTTATGCTTATCATTAACAAACATTTTAGCTACTTCTTTTATTTCATTAGTTGTTGCTTTTTCAAAGTTATTATTTTCTATAACACCTATTATTGCAGCTACATACTTCCAGTTTACTTGTGCTGTATTTTCACTTGCAAGATCTGTATATTCTATATAGTCACTTATTTTTATTTGTTCTTTATTTAATTCTTTCAAAGAATACCACCTATAACAACCGTATCCAGTTCCCCCGGCTATTACTATTAGAGCAACAATTAAAATTAATATTTTACTTTTTTTCATTATATAACTATCTCCTTTACTGTCCTTATTATGTAGCGCTTATCATACTTATATGTTTAATATTAAAAAACTTATTTACAAGATAATATTTTACCATCTATTTACAAGCACTTAAACATTTTTCTACTTTTTTCTCCATATTTTCTCCATAAATATAGTATATATTAATTTTGTTTCATAATTGTTACAAAATGAAAAAAAATAATCTAAGTAAATATAATTTCTACATCCACTTAGATTATTTTTAATTTAAAATATATTTATAAATTTTTAAGTTATATTTTTTTATTTATTTATAATATCTTGATTTAAACTATCATTATTTATCGCTTTCTTTGATGGAATTAAGCTACCTACTATACCAGCAATTATAACAGGAACTATCCAGTTAAATCCTAAACTATCAAAAGGTAATTTGTGTATAAATGCCATCTTAATTCCCATGCTATCTACAACTGTAATAACACTTACAAGTAATGCTACATATGTTGCAAATTTAAAAGCATTATCATTTTTAATTTTACTACTAAATAAAGTCATTAATACTAAAACTATTGTAGCAGGATAAATTATTGATAATATTGGTGCAGAGAATGTGATTATTGTACTAACACCAAAATTAGCTACTACTGCACTAAATACACATACTCCAATTACTATTGTTTCATATTTTACTTTTCCATTTGATATTTTAGAAAAATATTGAGCTGTTGCTGAAACAAGACCTATTGAAGTTGTTAAACAAGCTAGTGCTACTATAACTGCTAACACTACTTTACCAGGTTGACCTAGTAGTTGCTCTGTTATGTTTACTATTAATGCTGTTTGATTTATATCAGCTGGATTTACTCCTTTGAACTGACCAGCAACTGTAGCTCCTAAATATGCAAGACCTCCATATACTATAAGTAGTGCTACTCCTGCAACAACACCTGCTTGTAATGTTAATTTTACTTTCTCAGATTCTTTTTTATATCCCTTTTGTCCAAGAGATATTATTACTACAGCTGATAAAGCTATTGCTCCTAATGGATCCATTGTTTGATATCCTTGAGATATACCTTCTGCAAATATTGCATCTATTTTAGCTGGCTGGCTTAAGTCACCAAGTGGCGATACCACACCCATTATAATTAAAAATATTAGTGCTACCAATAATGCTGGAGTTAAATATTGTCCTATAATATCTACAACTTTTGATGGCTTTATTGTAAGTACAAGTGTTAAGCCAAAGAATATTACTGAAAATAATATTGGACTAAATCCACTAAATATAGGTGCAACTCCCATTTCAAATGTTGTTGCTCCTGTTCTTGGTATTGCTAAAAGTGGCCCTAAACAAATCATGATTGCTGCTGCTAATATACTTGAAATTGTTTTCCCACTTCTGCCAAGTACTACACTTATATCTCCTTGACACTTAGCTGCTGCTAATATTGCTAATAAGGCTAATCCTACATCTGCTATTACAAATCCACTAAATCCTGTTAACCAATGACTACCGGATACTAGACCTAAATACGGAGGAAATATTAAGTTTCCTGCCCCAAAGAACATTGCAAATAATGCAAACCCTACAACTATGGTATCTTTATATTGTTTTTTCATAAGCGCCCCCTATGTTTTTTATAGTTATTGTATTGAAGTAATTGTATATTTTTTTGTCTAAATATTCAATAAAATTCGAATTATTTAACTTATTCTTAGCATTTGTATGAATTCTTATCATTTTCTTAACATATTCTTAACATTATTTTGCCCTAAAGTAGGAACTTTATTTAAATTTATACTCCTAATTTTTGAATGTTCATAGTTTACCTATTTTTAACATATTTTTTTGTCATTAATTTCCCTTTATGTAATTATATTTCAATATATAAAACTTATCTTTAATGTAGTTAAGTCTAATATTTAGGAGGAATTATTTATGTCACAAATAATTGATTCACACAAAAGTAAAAAAGAAAAGTCTAATTTACATTATCAAATTAATGATAGGCCAGATTTAAAACACGCTATATTGCTTGGATTTCAACATATTGTTGCAGCTTTTGGAGGAATAATTGCTGTTCCTTTAGTTCTTAGTGGTGCTCTAGGCTTTGATGTTAGATCTACAGCCATGATGGTTAGTGCTGCAATATTTGTAGCTGGAATAGCTACTGTTATACAATCTAATGGTATAAGTAAAGTAGGATCAAAATTGCCTTGTGTTATGGGAACTTCATTCACATTTGTAGGCCCTTCTATTGCCGTAGGTTCTTCTATGGGTCTTGGAGGAATACTTGGAGCTACTATATTAGGTTCATTTATAGAAATGATTCTTAGCAAGTTTATAAAACCACTAATGAGATTTTTCCCACCTGTGGTTACTGGTACAGTTGTAACGCTTATAGGTCTTACATTAATTCCTGTAGCAATGGACTGGTGTGCCGGTGGAATAGGAAATCCATCTTATGGAAGCTTATTAAATATCAGTGTAGCATTAATTGTAATGACTATCGTTGTTCTTTTAAACAGATATGGAAAAGGTGTATTTAGTAGTGCATCAATTCTTATTGGCATGACATTCGGATACTTAATTTGCATACCTTTAGGGCTTATAAATTTTGAACCAATAAAAACTGCATCACTATTTGGTATACCTGGAATTCCACTTATTTTAGAACACGGTATTAAATTTAGCATTGCTGGGCTTATTCCGTTTATTATAGCGTATATTGTAACTGTTATAGAAACAGTTGGATGTTTAATTGGTGTTGGAGAAGCATCTGAAAAAACTTTAAATAGCGAAGATTTAAGCCGTGGTATTTTGGCTGATGGTATCAGTAGCTTTATAGCTGGTTTTTTAGCATGTGGACCTAATACAACTTTCAGTCAAAATATTGGACTTATACCCATGACTAAAGTAGCTAGCAGACATGTGGTTGTTATTGCCGGTATTATAATGATGATACTTGGAATATTTCCTAAACTAAGTTCTATAATAGCGTCTATACCTACACCTGTTTTAGGTGGTGCTGGAATTGTAATGTTTGGGGTAGTTGCTGCTAGTGGAATAAAAACTTTATCAAGAGTTAATATGACTAATAGAAGCCTTCTTATTATTGCAGTTTCTATAGCATTAGGTCTTGGTGTAACTACTCGACCTGATTTATTAAGCAACCTTCCTCAATCTTTAAAGATGATTTTTGGTTCTGGTATAAGTGTTGGTACTATTGCTGCATTAATACTTAATATAATTTTAAAAGAAGAATAGCTTTATATTTATAAATACTTTTGAAGTATCATGCATTCCTTATACATAAAAAGGAGCTTCTCTATATTTTGAGATAGCTCCTTTGATATGTTTTTATTTATGGTTGATATATAGTTTTTTCATTTTTATCATATATTATAAGAGAGTGTGGTTTTACATTATCATTTTCATATTTAAATTCTTTATCTGAAAAATTAGCCACAACTTTTAAATCATCTCCAAATTGACTCATTTGAACTAATTTATCATCTGACAATATTTTAAAATCAGTCATTTCTTCTTTTATAGCTTTTTTATTAAATGCTGACCAAACTTCATTGTGTTCTTTAATTTCATTTTTGTACTTATCCCATTCATTTCTATCTATATGATACATTGGTGGCGTATTATATAGTATTTCTCTCATCATTCTATTATTAACTTCATCTTGTATTTTAAAAATTCCCCATAACCAGTGATAAGATGTGATTACAGAATCGTTATATACTAGTCTAAATAGTGGTATAGAATACTCCGAATCTAAAAATACTTTTTTATATTTTTCTTTAACTGGAACTTGTTTTGCAAATACCTCTGGAACTCCACCTGTCTTAGAATAATATCTTCCTACATAATATTTACTATCTTTATTTTTATTCATATCTGGGTCTACCCATGAAAATGCAGGTGTTTCTAATCCGTGTGCAAAGGCTACTGTCGTGCTTGCAAAGTCATTTCCACCTTCTGACCCTATTACCATATTTTTTTCATCTCTAATATATGACATTCTTTCAAGTCTTGCTTTTAAATCTTGTTCTTGTGTTGTTATATGATTTTTAGAATAATCATCATATATTTCTCCAGTTGCATCACAATCTATAAACCATGAATTAAATCCATATCCATTTTCCATAACTTTACTTACTCTATCTTTTACACTTGGTAGCGATAAAGTTGGATTTAATTTTCTACCCGTCCCTTGGAATCCTTCATATTTTTTACCTTTTTTATTTTCTACTGTTGCATTTTCATATAATGATTTATCTTCAAATGTAGCAGTACTCCACTTTTCCTCACCTGGCTTGTGTATAGAGTGATATGAATCATATGGGGCAACTAAGTATCCATAGTCTTCAGCTTTTTTTACAAATTCAGGAGACACATATCCAGCTTCTATATCATCAAATCCGATCCATGCATTGTCCATCCCTGATTTTTTCATTTCATCTATCAGATCAAGTGTATTGTGTTTTGACCATTCATTCACATTAATTGTGCTATCTTTTAATTCTGATTTTAATAACATCTTATTAAGTTTTACTAATTCTACTTTATTTAAATTCCCAACACCCTTTTTTACTAAACTATCTATATCACTATTAGTATTTTTAAATATACTTTGGTTATAAAATTCTTTTAGCTGAAGCATAGAATTAAATGCAGATACTATTTGATTTTTTTGATATTTATCTATATAATCTTGTTTTTTGATATCATCAAATACCTTAGCTGCTTCTTTTCCATCTTCTACTTTTGTAGTTAATAACTCTTTTATCCAACTTTCCAGCTCTGGGCTAATAGATGACTTTAAATTTTGCCACTTTATATCACTCTCAGTTATGGCTGATTTTTCCCAGAAATATATTTGTGGAGCTCCATATAGCTTCTCTATATTTTTATTCTCTTTTGCCTTTTCTTCTAGTGTTTTAAATTCCCCTTTTTCTACTACATAATTTTTATATGTTTTAGCTATATCAACTACATTGTTGTCTGTTATATATATTTCAAATCCATATTCTTTGTTTTTATTTATACTTGGGTATTCATGCTTAAATGAAAAGTTTATATCATTTTTAGTATCAAACTTTATATCATTGTTATATTTATTTTTTATAATATATGTTAGTGCATAATTTGATTTGTTTACAGAGAAAAACTGCATTGAAAAGTTTTCTAATACATTGTAAACTTGATCATTTAAAAATTCTTTCCAATATTTATCATTACTTGGTATAAACTTGCCTTCTTGTAAAGGAAGTGTATAACTTTCTCCACTTACGCTCGGCCATGTAAAGCTATTTTCTTCTTTATTATTAGATTTTATATCCACATCTAAATGATTATTGTCTTTTTCAATACTTACATCCAAATTTTCTTTTGGGTATGTCCATGAAACTTTATTCTCTGATTTTTTTAAATTTGTTACTTCTCTTTTTTCCTGTGGCATTGACACTTGCTCTGTTTTATTATTTGAATTTACTGTCACTTCAAAGTTCTCTGGATTAACATCAAATGTAAAATCTAGATTTTTAACTTCTTCTTTTTTAGCTGTAGTTTTTCCTATATCTTTGTTGCTACATCCTGATATAACTCCTCCTACCATGATCACACTTAAAATAGTAGATATAATCTTTTTTCTTTTTATCATAATATTCACCTCGAATATTACTTTAAATTAATTGTGTTACGCAAATGTTACAAAATTAAATTTTTTAATTAAGACATTATATATTTAATTAATTTATAATGTAGTCGTAATTTCCTTAAGCATAAAAAAGAGATAAGTTTGTTTACTTATCTCTTTTCATTATTTAAACTGTGAAAAATTCTATTGTAACTTTAAATAAATCTCCATCTATATCTATATCAAAGTTTCCACCTTGTATGTTAACTAAATCTTTTGCTATAGCTAGTCCTAATCCACTACCTTCTGTATTTCTAGATTCATCTCCTCTTTTAAATCTCTCTACTATTTCTTCTGCATCAAAATTTAGTTCATAAGAAGATATATTTTTCATAACTAATTTTACTTTTTGATCTTCTGTTGTTACGTCAATATACACCCTAGTGTTTGAAAGTGAATACTTAGCTATATTTGATAATAAGTTTTCTAAAACTCTATATAGTCTTTTTCCATCTGCATTTATGTGTATTTTTTCTTTTGGTATATTAAGTTTAATATCTAGATTGGATTGTAATAGTCTTTCTTCTACTTCTCCAATGGCTTGTCTTATTAGCTGATCAAACTCTATACGTTCTATGTTTAATTCTATATTTCCACTACTTGCTTTACTAGCTTCAAATAAATCTTCTATTAATGATTTTAGTCTTTTTGATTTTGAATCTAATACGTTTACATAGTCATTTATATATTCTGGTTGTATGTTTTTTTCATCTTTTATAAGGTCTATATAATTTATTATAGATGTAAGAGGCGTTTTTAAATCATGACTTACATTTGTGATAAGCTCACTTTTCATTCTTTCACTTCTTAATTGCTTGTCTATTGAGTTTTCTAGACCTTCCCCTATATTGTTTATGTTTTGTGCTAAAGTTGTAAAGTTGTCATTATCCTTCACTTCTATTTTGTAGCTTAAATTTCCATTTTTTATGTTCTCTGCTCCTTCTATTATATCACTTAAATATGCTAGTTTTTTTATTAGAAGATATGCTAATCCTACTAAGACAACATTACTTAGTATCATAGCAATTATAGCACCTACAAATTCAAAACTAGCCCAAAGTAATACACATATAAAGCTTATAATTGTGTTTGCTACTATCCCTATACCTACTATTATCATTACTCTTTTTATTAAAGGCATATTTTGATTTGATTTAAGTAATTTTGTAGTTGCATCTTTTCTTTTTTGAAGAATATTTTTTCTTCTTTCATTAAGATTTTTAAGTATCTTTTTTGATAATATTAATATCTTTACTATTAAACTTTGATTTATTATATCATCTTTGCTCTTTATACTTTTTATTTGTTTCCCACTTATATATATCAGCATAAATACAATAAATAAATATAATATACTGAATACAATACTATATACTACATCATAATAATATGCATCGTAGTATATATATGAAAGTGAATTTACTAGCCAAAATCCATAAAATAAAACTACTGGTATTAACAATAACCTTAGCTCTATAGGTATCTTATTTAAAACTTTTATAGCAAAACTATCTCTACTAAATAATTCTACTTTAGATAATTTATAAAGTATTATAGATAATAAACATACTATTAATGATACAAAAGATACGCCTCCTGCTACTTTGAAAAATAATACATCATTTTGATAACCTTTATATATTCTATATATCCAATCACCTGATGCTATATTTTTAGTAACAGCAACTTGTATATGTATATTATCTATATTTATTAAACTAGCTAGTCTTCCTTCTGAATCCATTTTTGTATATAATTTTGTATTTATAGTTTTGTTGTATTGAATGCTTTTATCTTCTGATACAATATCTGCTACTACACAACCAGCTTTTCTCTGCTTTTGTGCTACAATACCTTCAAATTCTTCTATGTCCTTTGCTGAAGTATTTGTGTAGTATTCATTTGTATCCTTGTTTATTACTATAAATTCTACATTACTTAAATTACTTAAATTTTCTTTTGCTCTTTTTTTATTTTGATCTAATTCTTTTTTCTCATTGTTTTTCAAATCTTTTTCACTTGTAACTGCTGTATTTAGATAACCTATAATCGGTCTCATTACTGCTTCATCAAATGCTTGACTTTTATAGAAATCTTCTTCTATAAGTTTTTTATCATCATGCATATAACTTGTTGTTACCCCATTACTGTTCATTGCATACATGAAAATTGTTGGTAATGATGTTAAAAATATCGCCAGTGATAACATTGATATAATTAATAGGGTAAATTTTATTTTTTTATTATTTTTCATAGCTCCCTCACTTTCATAATTAGATTAAATCGTATCTATTTATTGATTTTGTATATGTGTTAAATATACATTGAAATTTTCTTCATTTTTCTCTATGTTAAACTTATCATTTTTATTTGGATAAATAGTTACTACATTATCTTTAAAATCCTCATCTTTAAATTTCATATCAAATCTGTATATATTTCTATCAAGTGATAAGCTACAAACTACTTTTTTACCATTCATAAATACTAACTGAAGGTAATTTTCATCTATATTATCTGGTATGCTCTTCCATTTGTATCCTACTTTATTATATATTTCTTCTTTAGCTATTGGCGTTTTAAAATAATATGCCTTATCCCATTTAAACGGTATTATTTTTCCTAAATTTATTTCTTTAGTTTTTTCATCTACCATGGCTATTGCAGCATAAAACTTTTCAAAGTTTTCACTTAAAGGAGGTATCTCAATTTGTTTTAAAGAACTTGATTTATCTACAACTTTCCAATTGTCTTTGTCTTTTTCAAGTTTAAAGTTTATTTTAGAAATGCAATCTCCGTGATCACCAGGCTCAGTTACTATTACTTTTTCACCTGCTTTATTTGTATAATCATGTTGTTTTATTTGAGTATGATTATGACCTGCTACTATTGCATCTATTCCATCTACTTGTGTAGCTAAATCTTGGATTCTATTTCCTGGATTTTTTGGCTTTTTAGGTTTTTCACCTGTATGTGCTACTGCAACTATTATATCTGCATCATTTGCTTTCATTTCTTTTACATACTTTTTAGCATCTTCTACTAAGTCGTTCATATATAGCTTCCCTTTGTATAGTGGGTCATCTTCTAATTCGGATGATACCTCTACTTTATTCCCATTTTCATCTAAATCCCATTTCTCTCCGACTTCTTTTATTGTAAGACCTAGTATCCCTAAATTTAATTCTCCTTGTGATGTTTTTACTTTCTTTATAATATAAGGCTTTACATAATTTGATCGATTTTGATTATATGTATTTGCAGATAGTACATCTATTCCTTGTTTTTCAATATCCGCTATCATATTATCTAAACCAAATTTATCATTTGCTACAAATTCATGATTTCCAAGTACTACAGCATCATATCCTACTTCTTTCATATCATTTGCTAGAGGCATGTCTCTATGAATTTGTTTTTTGTTTTCAAAATCATCGCGTTTTAAATCCATATATTTATCCATAGCACCGCCATCATCTCCATCTAAGAAATCTCCAGCGTCTACTAGGGCTACATTTTCTTCTTTTTTCATTTCGTTTTTGGTGTACTCTGATAGTTCATATGGAATACTTCCATGCAAGTCTGTTGTTGCTAATACATTTATTTCTGTTGTTTTTGTTGAACTACATCCTGATACTATAAGTGTTGATATCCCTAATATTGATATTATTATTTTCCTTTTCATAAAGCTTCCCCTTACATTTTATTGCTATTTTGTATGTGTTAAGTATATACTCTGATATTCTTTATTCATTTCCATTTGCACTTTAAATTTATCATTTTTATTTGGGTAAATAGTTACTATATTACCTTCATAGTCTGATTGATCAAATTTAAGATCAAATTTAAATAAGTTCTTATCAACAGATACATTACAAACTACCTTTTTACCTTGCATAAATACAAGTTGTGCTATGTTCTCATCGACTACATCTGGAAGACTTTTATATTTATAACCTACTTTATCGTATATTTCTTCTTTACTTATTGGAGTTTTAAAATAATATGCTTTATCCCATTTGAATGGTATTATTTTGCCTAAATTTATTTCTTTATCATTTTCATGTATCTTAAATATTGCCTCAAAAAACTGCCCTCCATTTTTGCCTAAAGGAGGTTGTTCAATTTGTTTTAAATCACTTGATTTTTCTACAACTTTCCAATTATCTTTGTCTCTTTCTAGTTTGAAATTTATTTTAGAAATACAATCTCCATGATCACCAGGCTCAGTTACTATTACTTTTTCTCCAGCTTTATTTGTATAGTCATGCTGTTTTATTTGTTCATGATTATGACCTGCCACTATTGCGTCTATTCCTTCTACTTGTGTAGCTAAGTCTTGTATTCTATTTCCTGGATTTCTTGGTTTTTTAGGTTTTTCTCCTGTATGAGCTACTGCAACTATTACATCAGCACCATCTTTTTTCATATCTTTTACATATGTTTTAGCGTCTTCTACTAAGTCATTCATATATAAATTTTCAAACCCTGGCTGGTCTTTTAATTCTAGTGATTTAGATTCTACTTTATTTCCATTTTCATCCCAATGCCATTTTTCACCTACTTCTTTTATTGTAAGACCTAATATTCCTAGATTAACTTCTCCCTCAGGGGTTTTTACCTTCTTTATAATATATGGCTTTACATAATTTGATCCATCTTTATTGTATGTATTTGCAGATAATACATCTATACCTTGTTTATTAAAATCTGATACTATACCATCTAAATCAAATTTATCCCTTGATTCAAATTCATGATTTCCAAGTACTACGGCATCGTATCCTATTTCTTTCATATCTTTTGCTAAAGGCATTTCTCTATAAACTTTTTTGTTATTTTTATCATCATTATTCTTTAAGCTAATGTATTTGTCCACAGCACCAGAATCATCTCTACCCATGAAATCTCCCGCATCTACTAAGGCTACATTTTCTTCTTTTTTTAACTCATTTTTTGCATACTCACCTAATTCATACGGTATGAAACTATGTAAATCTGTTGTTGCTAATACATTTATTTCTGTTGTTTTCGTTGAGCTACACCCCGATATTAATAGTGTTGATATTCCTAATATTGATATTATTATTTTTCTTTTCATAAAACTTCCCCTTACATTTCATTGCTATTTTATATGTGTTAAATATTGACTAAAATCATTTCTATTTACTTTGGCTTTAAATTTATCATTTTTATTTGGATAAATAGTTACAACATTACCTTCATAGTCCGATTCATCAAATTTCATATCAAATTTAAATAATTCTTTATCAACAGATATATAACAAACTACTTTTTCACCTTCCATAAATACAAGTTGTAGCATATTTTTATCTATATTGTCTGCTATACTTTTCCATTTATATCCTACTTTATCGTATATTTCTTCTTTACTTATTGGAGTTTTAAAATAGTATACTTTATCCCATTTAAATGGTATTATTTTTGCTAAATTTATTTCTGTTGTTTTTTCATCTATACTAGCTAAGCCTGCAAAAAAATCTTCTAAGTTTTTCACGTAAGGTGGTTGTTCGATTTGTTTTAGATCACTTGATTTATCTACAACCTTCCAATTGTCTTTATCTTTTTCTAACTTGAAGTTTATTTTAGAAATACAGTCTCCATGTTTACCAGGTTCTGTAACTATTACTTTTTCTCCAGCTTTATTTGTATAATCGTGTTGTTTTATTTGTTCATGATTATGGCCTGCCACTATTGCATCTATTCCTTCTACTTGTGTAGCTAAATCTTGTATTCTATTTCCTGGATTTTTTGGCTTTTTAGGTCTTTCTCCTGTATGCGCTACTGCAACTATTACATCAGCACCATCTTTTTGCATATCTTTTACGTATTTTTTAGCATCTTCTACTAAGTCATTCATATATAAATCTTCAAATCCTGGTTGGTCTTTTAGTTCTAGTGATTTTGCTTTTACAAGCTTTCCACTTTCTTCATCCCAATACTTACTTTCACCAACTTCTTTTATTGTAAGCCCTAATATTCCTAAATTAACTTCTCCCTCAGGAGTTTTTACTTTTTTTATAATATATGGCTTTACGTAATTTGAACCATCTTTATTGTATGTATTCGCAGATAACACATCTATATTTTTTTTATTAAAATCAGATATTATGTTACTTAATTCAGATTTATCCTTTGCCACAAATTCATGATTACCAAGTACTACAGCATCATATCCTATTTCTTTCATATCTTTTGCTAGAGGCATTTCTCTATGAATTTGTTTGTTATTTTCATAATCCCCACGTCTTAATTCAAAGTATTTATCCATAGCTCCACCATCATCTCCATCTAAGAAGTCTCCAGCGTCTACTAGTGCTACATTTTCTTCTTTTTTTAATTCATTTTTTGCATATTCAGATAACTCATATGGTATACTACCATGTAAATCTGTTGTTGCTAATACATTTATTTCTGTTGTTTTTGGTGTGCTACATCCTGATACTAATAGTGTTGCTATTCCTAATATTGTCATTACTACTTTTCTTTTCATAAAATTTCCCCTTATATGTTATTGATTTTTTACATGTGTTAGATAAATACTAAAATCTTCTTTATTTATTTTTATCTTAAACTTATCATTTTTACTTGAATAAATAGTTGCTACATTATCTTTAAATTGTGATTCATCAAATTTTACAGTCATACCCATTGATTCAATATCAAAATATAAATAACAAACTACTTTTTTATCATCCATAAATGCCATTAGCATCTTATTTTGATTTTCAGCAGCTGTAATGTCTCTCCATTTATATCCCACTTTATTGTATATTTCTTCTTTTTTTATTGGTGATCTGAAGAAATATGCCTTGTCCCATTTAAATGGTATTATTTTTCCTAAGTTTACTTCTTCAGTTTTCTCATCTACATTTTCTATTCCCTTAAAAAATGCGTCTAAATTTTTATCATAAGGAGGTTGTTCAATTTGTTTTAAATCGCTTGATTTATCTACAACCTTCCAATTATCTTTGTCCTTTTCTAGTTTAAAATTTATTTTAGAAATACAGTCTCCATGTTTACCTGGTTCTGTAACTATTACTTTTTCTCCAGCTTTATTTGTATAATCATGTTGTTTTATTTGTACATGATTGTGACCTGCAACTATTGCATCTATCCCCTCTACTTGTGTAGCTAAATCTTGGATTCTATTTCCTGGATGTTTTGGTTTTTTAGGTTTTTCTCCTGTGTGAGCTACTGCAACTATTACATCAGCACCATCTTTTTTCATGTCTTTTACATATGTTTTAGCATCTTCTACTAAGTCATTCATGTATAAATCCTCAAATCCTGTCTGGTCTTTTAATTCTAGTGATTTCGCTTCTATTTTATTTCCATTTTCATCAAAATCCCATTTTTCGCCTACTTCTTTTATTGTAAGTCCTAATATTCCTAGATTAACTTCTCCTTCAGGTGTTTTTACTTTCTTTATAATATATGGCTTTACATAATTTGAACCATCTTTATTGTATGTATTTGCAGATAATACATCTACTCCTTGTTTATTAAAATCTGATACTATATTATCTAAATCAAATTTATCACTACATACAAATTCATGATTTCCAAGTACCACGGCATCATATCCTACTTCTTTCATATCTTTTGCTAAAGGCATTTCTCTATAAATTTGTTTATTATTTTCATAATCCTTGCGTTTTAAATGAAAGTATTTATCCATAGCACCGCCACCATCTCCATCTAAGAAATCTCCAGCGTCTACTAGGGCTACATTTTCTTCTTTTTTTAACTCATTTTTTGCATATTCAGATAACTCATATGGTATACTCCCATGTAAGTCTGTTGTTGCTAATACATTTATTTCTGTTGTCTTAGTCGAACTACATCCTGATACTAATAGTGTTGATATCCCTAATATTGATATTATTATTTTTCTTTTCATAAAGCTTCCCCTTATATTTTATTGCTATTTTGTATGCGTTAAGTATATACTCTGATATCCTTTATTCATTTTCATTTGCACTTTAAATTTATCATTTTTATTTGGGTAAATAGTTACTGTATTACCTTCATAGTCTGATTCATCAAATTTAATATCAAATTTAAATAGATTCTTATCAATGCATATATGACAAACTACTTTTTCACCTTCCATAAATACTATTTGTAGCATATTCTCATCTACAATATCTGAAAGACTGTTATATTTGTATCCTACTTTTTCGTATATTTCTGATTTATTTATTGGAGTTTTAAAGTAATATGCTTTATCCCATTTAAAGGATATTATTTTTTCTAAATTTATTTCTTTAACATCTTCATCTATATCACGGAACCCGTTAAAAAATTCATCAAAATTTTCACTCAAAGGAGGTTGCTCAATTTGTTTTAAATCGCTTGATTTTTCTACAATTTTCCACGTGTCTTCGTCTTTTTCTAGTTTAAAATTTATTTTAGAGATACACTCTCCACGTTTACCAGGTTCAGTCACTATTACTTTTTCACCTGATTTATTTGTATAATCATGTTGTTTTATTTGTTCATGGTTATGACCTGCTACTATTGCATCTATTCCATCTACTTGTGTAGCTAAATCTTGTATTCTATTTCCTGGGTGTTTTGGATTTTTAGGCTTTTCTCCAGTATGTGCTACTGCAACTATTACATCGGCTCCATCTTTTTTCATTTCTTTTACATATGTTTTAGCGTCTTCTACTAAGTCCTTCATATATAAATCTTCAAACCCTGGTTGGTCTTTTAATTCTATTGATTTTGCTTCTACTCTATTCCAATTTTTATCCCAATACCAATCTCTTCCCACTTCTTTTATTGTAAGTCCTAATATTCCTAGATTAACTTCACCATCAGAAGTTTTTACTTTCTTTATGACATAGGGCTTTACGTAATTTGATCCATTTTTATTGTATGTATTTGCAGATAATACATCTACTCCTTGTTTATTAAAATCTGATACTATACCATCTAAATAAAATTTATTACCTGATATAAATTCATGATTTCCAAGCACTACAGCGTCATATCCTATTTCTTTCATATCTTTTGCTAGAGGTACCTCTCTATGAATCTGTTTATTATTCTGCTCATCCTCATATTTTAATTCAAAATATTTATCCATAGCACCCCTATCATATCTATCTATGAAATCTCCAGCATCTACTAGTGCTACATTTTTTTCTTTTTTTAATTCGTTTTTTGCATATTCACCTAATTCATATGGAATACTACCATGTAAATCTGTTGTTGCTAATACATTTATCTCTGTTGTTTTTGTTGCACTACATCCTGATACTAATAGTGTTGATATTCCTATCATTGTCATTATTGCTTTTCTATTCATAATATTGCCCCTGGTGTTTTTGATATTTTTTTAACTTTTCACGTTTGCGTGAAATATAATATTAAAGTATTAGTTCATTGAAACATATTTTTTATAACTTAAATAATCATTATAATTTATCAATTTTATACCCGATTCCCCATACTACTTTTAAATATTTAGGTTCTTTTGGATTTATTTCTATTTTTTCTCTTATCCTTCTTATATGCACTGCTACTGTATTTTCAGCTTTAAAACTCTCTTCGTTCCATACATTTTCATATATCTCATCTATTGAAAATACTCTCCCCTTATTTTCAAGTAGAAGCTTTAAAATTTTATATTCTATAGGAGTTACTTTAACATTTTCTCCATCTACTCTGACTTCTTTAGTATCTGAATCTAGTTCTAATCCTCCGCTACTTAATATTTTTTTACAGGATACTGGCTGATCTTGATAATTTCCTAGAGTTACATATCTTCTTAGATTTGATTTTACTCTTGCGATAAGCTCTAATAAGTTGAAAGGCTTTGTTATATAATCATCTGCCCCTACGTTAAGACCCATTATTTTATCTACATCTTCACTTTTTGCAGATAATATTATTATTGGTATGTTTTTGCTTTCTCTTATTTTTATTGTGGCTTTCATTCCATCTAGCTTTGGCATCATTATATCCATAAGTATTAAATGTATGTCTTGGTGTACTAGAATTTCTAGCGCCTCCATGCCGTCATAAGCTTTAAATACCTTATATCCTTCATTTTTCAAATAAATCTCTATTGCTTCTACAATTTGTTGATCGTCATCCACTACTAATATATTGTACATCCCTTTTTTTACCTACTTTCCTTCTTTTTCCATATATATTATACAATATAAGTCACCTCTTTTCTAATTTTTGTACTTTTGCTTATCTATACTTATATAATAAAGTATAAATATTACAAAACTCTGATATAATTCTTACGAATTTCTTACGATTTTTAATAAACTTTTTATTACTATTTAATTGCCTTACATAAGTCTTTCAATTCTTTCAGATTTATTTGATACTGAAAAAAAGCCAATCTCAACATTTAGATTAGCTTTTTCTTTATGATTTACATCTAGTGCATATTATGTTTTATTTGATCATCTAATTATTATACTTACTCTAAATTTAATTTCTTATCTAATATAAACCTAGTTCCAAAGAATAGCCCTATAAGTAAAATAATGTTCATAAATGTCCTAAAATTACCAATCATTCCACTTAATCCATATATTTGCATGTTTTCAACATGAGCTTTAACTAACATCATTATAATTGCATTCTTTATAAAAGAAAAAATAATATTTATACCTATAAAGCTAGCAATAGATGCCAGGTTTCTATGCTTATTAAATGCTGGTAACTGCCCCATAGAAAGAGCTAAGTATACAGTAAAAACAAATGTTGAATAGCTAATAAATATAACTAACATTATATTTGTAGCAGAAGATAAGTACTCACTAGAAAATATAGTTTTCATAAATTCACTTAATATTTGCATATATTCTGATATATTAATACCACCACTAATACATGAAGATATTAATATTATTAATAAGAATGCAATCACTGATACAAATCCACTAAGCACAGTCCATAAAATAGTCACTAAATACTTAGATATAAGTATTGAAGAAGATTTTACAGGCAGAGTAAACATTAAATAACCTTCATCTCCCAATAAATTTTTACTAAATCTTTGAATTAAAACTATTACGGTTATAACAAATAAAGCTATGAGTAATGCTCCAAATATCATCATTAGTAATCCTTGTGCATTAAATATTTCAGAATTTATAAATAATCCATTAATAGTTGCAACTATCAATAATGTAACATAAAGTGGTAAAAATATTCTTGCAGTTGATTTTAACTCATATTTTAGTAGTTTACTTAACATCTGAATTCCTCCCTAAATAAAGAATCTATAGATTTCCCTTTTTCTTCTCTTATCTCATCTACATTGCCTTGTAATACAATATCTCCTTTAGATATAAATATTACATCATCACATATGCTCTCTATTTCACTTATCAAGTGCGTTGCAATAAGTAATGTACTTCCTTGACAGTAGTTTGAGAGTATAGTTTTTAATATATAACTTCTAGCAGCAGGGTCTACTCCTCCTATTGGCTCATCGAGTATATACAAACTAGCTTTTCTAGACATAACTAATATTAATTGAACTTTTTCTTTGGTTCCCTTAGACATAGTTTTTAATTTTTCATTTACATCTATCTTAAGACTATCTATCATGCTATTAGCCTTATTTATATCAAAATCTTCATAAAAATCTTTAAAGAACTCCAGTAAATCTTTAACTTTCATCCAATCATTTAAATATGTTCTTTCAGGTAAATAAGATACTATTTTTTTAGTTTCTATTGATGGACTTATTCCATTTATTAATATTTCTCCACTATCTTGATGCAGTAGTCCATTCATTAATTTTATTAGTGTGCTCTTTCCACTTCCATTAGGCCCAAGTAATCCTACTATTTTACCTTTTGGGATATTCAGATTCATATTTTTTATAACTTCTTTTTTTGCGTAACTTTTATTAAGGTCTTTTATTTCTACGATGTTTTCCATTACTCCATCTCCTTTAAATTTCTTAATATAATTTGTGTTAATTCTTCTTTCTTATATCCCAATTTTATAAGCATACTATATAATTCAGCTATTTCTATTCGTGCCATTTCTTCTCTTAAATGTACTATCGTATCTATATCATCTGTTACAAATCTACCACTCGTCCTTTGACTATACATTAAGTTTTCTCTTTCTAATTCTGATAAAGCCCTTTGCATTGTGTTTGGGTTTACCTCAAAATCTAAAGCTAAGTCTCTTACAGACCTTAGTTTTGACCCTGCCTCTAATTCTCCCGATATTATTTTAATCTTTAGAATATCTACTATTTGAATATATATAGGTTTATTATCATTAAACTCAAATGCCATTTTAACACCTCCGTATTATTGTACTAATCACTTAATACAATGATACATCTTTGGATTAAGTTTGTCAAACATCTTTTTAAAACATAATAGATTATTTAAACTTTAATCGAATAAGTCGCTGCTTCAAAATAAATTAGATATATTTTAATATAAAAAAGAAAGTGTCCCTTTTAACGATTTAAGAAAATCATTTTGAGACACTCTCTTTATTACTCTATATATTTATTTTTTATTTTTATTTTAAATCATTTTTTTAACTACAAAGAAAAATTCTATATCTTCATCATTTATATCTGCTCCATACTCAAATTTGTGCGCTTCTAGTATCTCTTTTACTATACTAAGTCCTAGCCCAGTTCCTGATAATTCCTTGCTTCTAGAGCTTTCAAGTACATAAAACGGCTTCCAAATGTTATCTATTTCTTCTTTATTTATATTATTTATTCCATTTTTTACACATACAAATATTTCATCATTATCTTTTAATAAAAATATATCTATTTTATTGTTACTATTGTATTTTATTGCATTACTTATTAAATTATTTAAAACTATTTCTATGCTATCTTCATCAGCATTTATCATAAAATTATCATCATCTATTTTTATATTTAATTTTATATTTCTTTCTTCTATAAGGATTTCATATTTTTTAATACAATGAATTAATTTTTCCTTTAAGTCAAAATTGCACATGTTAAATTCTTTCTTTTCATATTTAGACCAATAAAGCAATGTATTTATAAGATCTGTTAAATGTTCACTTTGCTCAATTATTGTATCTATAAACGTGCCATCATCTATATTGTCTTGTATTCCTATAGCATATGCTTTTATAAGTGCTACTGGTGTTTTCATTTCATGCGATGCATCAGATATAAATCTCTTTAGGTTTTCATTCCTATTATTAAGCTCATTGTGAGCTTTTTCTAAGTTTACGCTCATTTTATTTATACTTTGTGATAGTTCTTCTATCTCATCATTAGTTTTTATTTCTTCTGTTCTAAATTTCAACTTTGATATATCATTAGATAGTAATTTTAGTTTTTCTATTGGCTTTATTATTTTATTAGATAATATAAAAGTTAATATAGAGATTAATATTACAGAAAATGCACTCATCATTATATTAAATCTATTTATAATTTCTATAGTTTCTTGTGAATGTTCTATTGTAGTTCCTATTGCAAAAATATAATCATCTTTTTTTATAAATTTAACTAATAAGCTGTACTTTGATTTTCCTTGGTTATATATCTTATTTACACTTTGATCATTAAGTTTGTACAGTGAATCCTTTGATATCCAAAACTTTTTCAAACTTATTCCTTTTTTCCAAAATTCATGTGAGAAATTTTCACTCACTTCATCTTCAACATTTGATGAGTTTAAATTTACTTGAGTATAAACAATTGTTACATTGTTTTCTTGTTCCAAGTTGTTTATTTCTGACATTAGTTTTTGCGTACTTAATTTAGATATATCTTCTCCTAGATTATTTATAATTTGTTTTTTCTCGTGTAAATAGTATCTATGAATAAATAGTTTATTTATATTTAAGGAAACAAATGATACTAATATTACTGCTATGCATATACTTATAGACAGCTTTTTATTTAATTTAGTCATTAATTCCCTCCAGGCTATATCCTATTCCTCTATGTGTTATTATCATTTCTTCACCTATTTTTGCTCTTAATCTTCTTATATGTGTATCTACAGTTCTATCATCTCCAAAGTAATCTATACCCCATACTAAATTTAATAATTTTTCTCTTGATAAAATTATGCCTTTATTATCTACAAAACATTTTATAAGCTCTAATTCTTTTTTAGTTAAATTTAGTTCAACTTCATCTTTATATACTTTATTTGTCTTAAAATCTATTTTTAAATCTTTTATTTTTAATATTTCATCTTCTCCTATTAACTTTTTTGCTCTTATTATAAGTACTCTTGGATCAAAAGGCTTTCTTACATAATCATCTGCACCACAACTTAGAGCATCAATTTCATCTTCTGTCTGACTTTTTGCAGTTAACATAAGAACCTTTGTGTTACTTTTCTTTTTTATCTCTTTGCATACATTTATTCCATCTATTTTAGGCATCATCCAATCTAATATAGCTAAATCTATTTTATTTGTATAAAATAAATCTAATGCTTCTTGTCCATCTTTTGCTGTTAATACATTGTATCCTTCTTTTTTAAAGTATGCTTGAAGTATTTTTAGCATACTTAATTCATCATCCGCTATTAATATATTCATATTGCACTTCCATTTCTATACATTATATTTCAATTTATATTATAGTCTAATTTTGTTACATCTTCGTTACAAAATTAGACTATAATATAAAAGGACTTGCTAACTTATATATTAACAAATCCCTCTTAAAAACTATTATTTCTTTTTAATCTTCTATGTATTCAAGTATTATTTTTTGATTTTCTTTTAATGTTATTTCTTCTTTTTTAGATTTTATTCCTGATTTTTTTATTTTTACTTCTGCTACAAAAGGCTGGTTACCCTCTACCATATCAAGTAATTCATATGCTTTCTTTTTGCCTATTTTACTAGCAATTTCTTTTATAAGACCTATCTTTTTTATCATCTTTACCACCTCTATATTTATTTTTATATCTTAGATATTTATAAATATTCATTTTAATTAATCTATATTAATAGATATTTTAGAATATATTTTATATTAATCCTGTAGCTACCCCCATCATCATTACTATACTTATAACTGTAGTTATACTTTTTATAGTACTACTTTTTCTAATATCTATATTTTTTCTCATAAATACTTTTACTAACACTGGTGTTAAATATTTAAATACACCTACAAATATAACTACTAATAATAATAATTGAAGTATAAGTGGCAATTTAAGCATAAAGTTATTTACTCCTAAGTATTTAGTACTAATCATCATAATAGTACTTAAAAATATCATAACCATAGCTAATAAAGACTCTGCTAATTCTTTGTATGGCTTATACTTTACAAATATCAATTCATAGAAAGTTTTACTTGGTGATTTTTTTAGATGATTTAATAGCTCTTGCGGTTTCATAAATTTTAATTTTTCATCATATGATATAACTTCAACTACATACATTTTTATATTGTCGTCTTTATTAATTAAGCTTTTTTCATTTTTTATAGCTTTATCATAATATTTAACCATCCTATATGATTCTTGATTTATATATTTTTTAAGTGTATTTTTTATTGTTAAACTTATGTCCTCATCTTCTTGTAGTTTAATTTTTATGTAATAATTATTTTTGTATAATAATATTTTGTCATCTTGATTTTTAATAATTACTCCAATGTATTTTTCATCCATTAAAAGCATCCCCCCTGACATTTTTAATCATTAATACAATTGTAGCTTATTTTAATTTAATTTTCTTTATATTTTAGTATATTGTGTATTATAGTTCACTTTAAAATTATACCAAAACTAATAAAGGATGTATTAAAATGAATTTTTTCATTAATTAATACACCCTTTGTTACAAATTGTTTATCATATATTTTAAGTAAATACTAAGTCGTTAAAACTACTATTTTATAAACAAATTTAGAAATAAATATCAGAAAACTCAACGCCAGTTTTTAATACTACCGCATCCATATCACTTACTTCATATGTAATTTCTAATTCACTGTTTTCATCTAATTTTATTGGTAAATATACTGTAAATTCACTACCTTCACCAACACTAGATTTAACTTTAATATCTCCTCCATGTAGATTTATAAATGATTTTACAAGAGATAATCCTATTCCACTGCCTTCATTTTTCCTTACCATTATATCATCTATTTGAGTAAACCTCTCAAATATATTTTCTAAATGTTTTTTCTCCATACCTATTCCAGTATCTTTTACAGAACACATAAGTGTATCTTCTGATTTTTCTACAGTTACATATATGTTTGTATTTTCTTGGGAAAATTTAATAGCATTAGACATTAAATTTAATATTATTCTTTCTATCTTGTCTGGATCAATTGACATTATAACTTCTTCTTCATTAGTATCAAATACAATATCTATATTTTTAGTTGCTGCATATGGTACAACAGAATTTACTATGCTTTCAATTAAAAACACTATATCTATATTCTTAGTCTTTAAGTTCATAAATCCAGAATCTATTTTTGCTATATCTATAATGTTATTTGTAAGTCTAATCAACCTATTACAATTTTGTTTAATTATACTAGTTTTTTGTACATTACTTTCAAAATAATTGCTTTTTTCTTTATTTATGTTTAACTCTAATAATTGATTAGATGACATTATAACTGCTATAGGCGTTCTTAATTCATGACTTATATTTGATATAAAATTGTTCTGAGCTTTATTTGTGTTTTCAGCTAATTCTTTTGCTTTTAATAATTCTTTTTCATAATGCAATCTTTTTATCATATACAGAACAAGTACTATTATTACTATTATAAGACTTATTAATAAAATAATGGTTGCAATAACAACTTCCTTATAGTCTTTTAATATATCTATTGGATCATTGTATATCTCGCTTCCTCTTGGTATATCCCATTTTTTTATACCATACTTTTTCATAGTATTATAGTTGAATGTATAATGATTTATAGAGTCTCCAGTTATGATTTTTCTTTTCGGTTTTTTACCTTCAAGTAAAGATTTAACCATTTTCCCAGCTTCTTCACCTTGAGTTATATGACTAATAGTTGAACCGCCTATGAATCCTTCTTTTACATGGTAGTCTAGTACTCCATATACAGGTACATCAGTATGTTCTAATATAAATTTTGATGACTCTTCTATCCCTAATACATTTCCACTTTTATCTGTATATGCATAAATCACTAATAATACATCATCGTCAGTTAATTTGCTTAAACGTTTTGCAAAATCTGCAAATGTAATTTCAGCCAATGATATGTGCTCAAAATTAAGGCTTTTATATTCATTTTTATAGTTATAAAACTCCTTTATCTCAGTAGAAGCTTCAGTTGGATTGTCAGTTATAGCTATTATATTCTTTCCACTATGAAGTCTACTAATCAAGTCTATATTTTCTTTTATAGATGGAAATTCCGTTACACCATAAACATTATCTTCATTATTTGCTTCACTTGCTAATTTAACTTCACTTACTCCTAAATATACTAATGGTATATCTTTAAACAACTCATTTCTATGCTTTAATGAAAAATTTAAAGCTCTATCATCCCCACATACAACAACATCAAATTTTTTATAATTTTTTAGTTTATATTTTATTGAATTATAAAAATTTTCTTCATTTTCTTTACTAGAAAATGTTTTAGTATCCATGTACTCAATTTGTAGTACTACATTATCACCAATTTCTTTTTTTATCCCGTTAACTTGATCGTTAAATGACACGAAATTTGGATTATATGAACTGATATATAAAACATGTTTATATTCAGGTCTTGAATCTGCAATTATATAATTGCTGGTTACTACAAAGCTAATAATAAATAACATAATTCCAAATATTAATCGGACACTTTCCCCTGCTTTTTTACTTTCCATATAAACTTCCCCCTCGTATAATTTTGTACTTTATACGTTTTCATTTTGATAATATTATATCATTTTCACACTAAAATTTAAATATTGTAAACTAATTTAACGTTTTTCGATTTCTTTTAACAGTTAATGTCTTTTGCCGAAAATTTTATTTTTTGTAAAAAAGCATTTTAAATTTTGCTATGTTTTAAATAAGGGTTGATAACGAAACACATAAAAGTGGACAAAGCTAGCTTTGTCCACTTTTATTAAACTACAGTATTTAAAATTATTAATTAAAATTCAATTAAACTCATGCTCTAATTTTACAATCTATCCTTATATGAAGTTATTCTATTTTCATATATTTTGAAAATGTTAAATTATATATTAACCAATACAAGAATAGATAATAAAGATACCATAAAGGTTGTTCCAATTGTAGCAAGAATGTTCATCAATTTATATATTTTATGTTTCTCTTTAAACAATTTAACTAAAATATACATTATCAATAATCCTACTATGCCACCTAAAGTATTATTAATAATATCTGTAATATCAGAAGCACCTATAGCCATAACAAATTGTGATATTTCACATATTAAACTTACAATGAAAATAACAGATATTTTTTTGATAGTAGACCACTTAGAAAATAACATTTCTGTATATATACCCAAAGGTATAAAAATTATCATATTCATAAAAATTTCTGAAAAATCAATTTTTCCGTTTACAATTAATGATTCATAAAATGGAATTAAGTTTATATTTCTAAGGTAACCCATTCTACTAAACGGAATTTCTAATTTAAAAACAATTATTTCAAAAATAGCAATTAAATAAACAATAAATAGTATCTTAGTCGTTTTTGTAATTTTACTGCTATCTTTCATAAATTCTCCCCCTCTTTTGATTCGCTTATGTTAATACTGATGTTACATTGCTAATAGTAATACCTCCGAAAATTGATTATATCAATTATCCAGTAAAATAAATATATCTATCATAAAAACCAAATATTACAATTACCATATAAGGAATGATTATACATGCTGGCAACATAAATTGATTTTGAATAATTCTTGACTGGTCAATAATGTTTCTTCTAAATTCAGGAATTGATTTCTTTAAGTAACTAAATACTAAGTAGCCCAATATTGTACCAAAAGTATTAAGTATTAAATCATCTATATCCGTAGCTCTAATTAAAAATAACTGTGTAAATTCAATAAATAATGATATACAAAATCCAAGTATAGCAGTTGACTTTAAATTATCTAGTTTATTGAATAATATTGGTGCTAAAAATCCTATTGGCATAAACATTATAATATTGCCTAAAATATTTATTATTAAATAAAAAGTTACCCCACCTTTAATCATCTCAATTATCCCAGCAAAAGGGATAAATTCTATATCATGTATATTTATACTAATATTAAATCCACTCATAGGTGAAACACCTGTTAAAGAAAATACTATAACCATAGTTATACAAAGTAAGGTAATTCCTATTTTATATATATAACTTAGCTTATCTTTTTTGCAAGTTGTATACATAATAATTATGACAATTAATAAGCTTATTAAAATATCCCGTCCTAATATTTGCATCTAAATGCCCCCTTGTCAAACAAACCTTATTTAACTATATATTTATATTTCATCATTTGTTAATATGTTTGGTGAAACATATGATGTTGAGTCATTTCTTATTATTCCTGAGTATAAATTTTTCTTAGTATTTTTGTCTATAACGTATAAATATTGTCTATTTAATGGAGCACTTGGTCCTGTTTGTTCTGCATACTCACTAGAGTCAATTATTAGATATAATTTATTATCTATATATCTCATGCTTGTTATAGATATTCCATCTTTATTATCATTTACACTTATGTTGTACTCTTCATTTTGATTTATCCATTTTTTATTTTTTAAGTCAAGTGTAGATAATTTCATAGATAATTTATTTTTATTAGCAATATCATTTGTTAAAAATATTACCTTATCTCCCTCAACATAGAAATTACTTATATTATTATTAGCTTCCATATCGAAAGGCATTTTTTCTGAATTAAACTTATTATTTTTAAAGTCATAACTCATCAATTCAAATTTTTTCTTCATATTATCTTTATTTGAATTATCTATAGTTTCCTTTATAAAATAAAGTGTATTTTCATATTTAAATGATGTATAACTTAATTTAGATAGCTCGTCTTTATCTGCTACTACTCTACTTGCTACAAGCTCTGATGATTTATTTTCTAAATCTAATTTATATATATTAGCTAAGCAACCTTTGCTAATTGAAACTGTTTCTTCTTCATCTAAGTACCCTGGACTTTTATCTATCCCAACTAATACATATAATTCATTGTTATATACTATTGTTTGACTTACTGAATTATTGTCATTATTGTTTTTAAATTTATAGTTAAGAGGTATTTCATAATAATCATCTTTTTTAGATTTTAAATCTCTATTTGTTACATTTGCATACAGTTCTCCATGATCACTAGTTTTGTAATCTTTTGATACATGTATCTCTCCTATGTTATTTTCTATCTTATACATATTTTCACTATTGTTAACTGATTTAAATATATCTCTATTTTCTCTATATTCCTTTTTAAGTGGAAGTGATCTTACTGCATCTTTTGAATGTTTTTTTACTTCTATATTGTCTTTTGATATTTTTACTTCTGATGTTTTATAATATCCTTTATGATCTTGATACACTACATTTACATTATCTAAAACACTTCTATTTCCATTTATATCTATAACTTCATAATTTTCTTTATTACTTATACCTATACTAACCGTTGTTAAAAGCATAAGGCCTACTGTTGTAACTAATACTATTTTTGATGCTCTTTTATTCATTCTAATTCCCCTCCTCTATATATACACTTTTTTATTTAAAAGTGTATATGATAATCCTACTGATACTACAAACAGTCCTATAAAGTAAATTATATGTCCCATTAAATTTTTATCTGAGAATGGAGTTGCTGCTCCTATACGTGCAAATATTATTATTGATGCAAATACATATACAATTCCTAGTGCTATTCCTAGTGTTTTAATTTTAAAAGACTTTTGAATCATAACTGCTGTAAATATTACTAAAACTGCAAGTATTACACCTATTATATTTATCATTATAAAGTCTATTAAATATGGTTGAATTAATGTTAAGTTTCTAATAACACCATTCATGTTATTTGCAAGACCAAATATTTCCTTCATAGGTACATTTGTTACTGTTTTTAATATTAAAATATCCACTCCCCAAAATAACATTTGCATTAGCATAACTCCAAATATCATAACTACTATAGTTATAGCTTTTGCTATATAAACATTGAATTTATTGTTTGGTAACATAAATAATGTATATCCTGTTTTGTTTTTTCCTACAAAATCTCTATACCATATAATTAATGCATACACTAAACAAATTAAAACTGCTAAACCTAATAGTAAAATTGTTGATTCATATATATTTAAAATATGTGTCTCATATAAATATTTTTTTGCTTGTTGAAGTCTCATTAGACTTAAACTTTCTTTTGATTTTGTATCACTTGCAACTCTTATTATTATATTTCTAATATGTCTTGCAACAGTTCCTATATTACCAACTAATAATATTGATAATAGCGCAAGGTACCATTTATATATTCTTTTTAATTCTATATCGTATAAATTTAATATATTATTCACCTTTATAAACCTCCCTCATCTTGTCAATTATAGACATTCCTTCTTTTTCACGAAGCTCTTCTGCATTGAATTTTTCTACTAGCTTTCCATTGTTTATTAGTATTACATCATCTACTATCATTTGAATTTCAGCAATTTCATGAGTAGTTATTACTATACTTTGTTCATCACTCATATACTTTGCCATAATTCCTATAAATTCTTCTCTTTTAAATATATCTATTCCTGAAAAAGGCTCATCTAAAAGAATGTATTTTGCATCTTGTGCAAATCCAAGTATTATCTTAACTCTTGCTTTGTTCCCTTTTGATAATTTACATATACGTCTGTCATCTGTTAAATCAAACATTTTAAGCATTTCATATGCTTTTTCTTCATTCCAATTTTTATAAAAGTCCTTCATAAATTCAAAACTTTCTTTTATAGTCATCTGTGGAAAATGTATATCTATATCTGGTACAAAAGCAAGTTTGTTATATGTATTGTAAGTTAATTTTTCTCCATCTATAAGTATGTCGCCACTATCTAATCTAACTAATCCACTTATGGCTTTTAATATTGTTGATTTTCCAACACCATTTATACCTAGTATGCATGTTATTTTTCCTTCTTCAATAGTAAATGATATATCATCAAGTGCTTTTACTTTTCTATATCTTTTACTTACATTTTTTACTTCTATCATAACTTTTCCTCCTAGTAAGACTCTTTTATGATTTTGATAATTTCTTCTTTTTCAACATCTATTGCTTTCATATTTGATATAAATAATTCTAATGATTCATGTATAAGATCTTTTCTTATTTTAGATATTATTTTTTCATCAGTAGTTATTTTACTTTGATGTGTTCTAACTGTATTTATTACTCCCATCTCTTCCATCTCCTTATATGCCTTTTGTACAGTATTTGGATTTACCTTTATACTTACTGCCATCTCTCTTCTCGATGGTACAGGGTCCCCTGGCTTAAGCTCTCCCTTTACTATTTGTTGTCTCATATATCTTATAATTTGAAGATATACTGGTTCTCTATCATTTGCGATAAAATTCATATATACACCTCCGTGTCACTGTATTATTAAAGTAATACACCTTATATCTGTATTATATATGTAATACACTTTTATTTGCAAGTGAATTTTTTATTTTTTTATTTAATAAGTTATTTTTTGGTTTTTAGATAAACTGTGAACATAAGTAATATACTTATTTATAATAAAAACTTATTTATAATTGTAAATTATATTTTTTTGTAAATAAGTATATGGTTTTATCACTTTGCTATTTATTGGTAATTTATATATAATTAATTTGAGTACAATATTTTTAATTTTATAAAGGAGATATTTATGTTTACACGAAATGTAAGCCTTGTTGATGAGGCTAGGAAAAGTAAAAAACTTCCCAATATAATTTGGGCAGTAATATTGCTGCTTATTTTTATGTATGGCGGTAATTTAATCGGTCAACTTATTTTATTACCATTTTTATTAGCTTTTAATAACTCTGAATTTTTTATTTTAAATCAAGAACCAATTCTTTTAATGATCTCTTTAGTTTTATTTGCATTTTCATCATTACTTGTATTTTTTAGAGTTAAAGTCATCGAAAAAAGAAAGATTTCATCTATCGGATTTGCTAAGGATAGTTGGATAAAAAAATATCTAATTGGCTTTTTAATTGGTATTATTATGATGGGTATAATTGTTTTAATTCTATATGGATTTGGCTATATAACAATTGATAAAAATCCAATTCAGCCTGTTGGTTTATCTACATTACCAGTTATTTTAATATTTTTAGTTGGTTGGATTATTCAAGGTGGTACTGAGGAGATTCTTACAAGAGGATGGCTAATGAATGTATTAGGTGCTCGATATAATATAACTTTAGGTTTAATAGTTTCTTCTTTATTATTCTCATTTATGCATTTATTAAATCCAAATGTAAATTATATTGCTGTAATAAATATAGCTTTAGTTGGTTTATTTTACGGACTTTGTGTTATTAAAACAAATGACTTATGGGCTGTTTGTGGAATGCATAGTGCTTGGAATTTTGCTCAGGGCAACTTATTTGGATTTGAAGTTAGTGGTAATAATGTTCCTGTTGGAAGTTTGATGGATTTTAAATTAATTGGTAGCGATTTTGTTACAGGCGGTGTTTTTGGTCCTGAAGCTGGTATTGTTAGTACTATTATTTTAGTTGCTTCTATTTTAATTTTGTTGTTTTTAGATAAAAAAGGATGTTTTAAAAAATCATCTATATTATAGAATTATATAAAAAGCTCTTACGACTAAAGTCATAAGAGCTTTTATTATTTTTAAGGATTTAAGCATACTCCACTGTGATCAAAATTATACATCTTTCCATTTATATCTTCTTGTGTGTTACTATACATCATTCCATATCCACCTAAGTAATACCATTTTCCATTTTCTTTTAACCATTGATTTGCTTTTACAGTTCCATCTCCATTGCCATAATACCATCCTTGACTTTCACCAAAGTAAGAGTTTGCTTTAATCCATCCTTTTTTATAATTCATAGCACCACTTGCGTCAAATATATACCATTTTCCATTTACATATGCTGTTTTATTTGCTGCCATTATTCCACCATAATGATGTTCTTCTAATGGTCCATCTAGATAATACCACTTACCATTTTCTTTTACCCATTCACTACTTTTTACTGTTCCATCTCCATTTGAATAAAACCAGTTTCCACGATGTGAAACCCATCCTTTTTTAGGAGAAAGCATAGCTCCATTTTTATCAAACATATACCATTTTCCATTTACATATGCTGTTGGTCTTGAATCCAACATTCCATAGTAGTCATATAATTTACTTTCACCAGCTAAATGGTACCATTTACCATTTTCTTTTACCCATTCATTTACTTTTATGCTTCCATCTTTATTTCCATAGAACCATAGTGAACCCATCTTAATCCATCCACTTTTTTCTACTATAGCCCCATTTTGATCAAATATATAAAATTTATTTCCAACTTTATCTGTTACGTTTACTTTTATATAACCATACTCATCAGCATAATACCATTTACCGTTATCTTTTATCCACTGACTTTTTAAGATTACTCCATTTTTATAGTAGCTCCAAGAATACTCATTTGCTACCCATCCATTTAATGATTTGCTTTGTTGAGCTGATACAATATTATTTTTTACTTGAACTTCATTAGCATATGTTTTTTCAGCTTGCGCCCCTACACATATTAATCCTGCTAATACTAACCCCATTATATGTTTATTCATTTTAAACTCCTCCATATTTCTATTTCAATACTAATAATATCACATTAAAAACTATATATCTTTATTTCTAACTTTTTGTAATTTTTCTAAATATTTCTAAACTTTTAAAGTATTATTTTTTAGTAGTCTATTATCATTATAATACAAAATTCGCTTCGCTTAAGCCACTGCGTGGGCACTACACTTCATGTCGCCAACGACTTCGTCCGCTAATTAAAAAAGCTCTTATGACTAGATTTAGTCATAAGAGCTTTTTATTTTTTTCAATGTTTTTTAAATCTTAATCTATTAATCCTTATATCATTTTAGCTTTTACACAAACTCTTTTTTTTCCGTCTTTTGTGCAAGTGATTATAGTCATTTCTTTTTTACCGTAATCTTGACTTAAAACATCAAAATTGTCTGGTTCTATGACTTCTTTTTTATATATTTGATATTTAAATTCTCCATTTAATGCTTTTATCACTATTTCTGTTCCAATTTCAACATCCGCTAATCCTTTAAATACTTCATTATATAAATTATTTCTATGACCTGCTAATGAGAAATTTCCAAACTGACCAGGCATTGATGTTTCTATAAAATGGCCTACATTTTTTTTAATTTGCGCTTCTTGTGTGTCCTCTACTATTATATGTTGTACTCCAAGATCTTTTATTTCAATAACTCCTATTTTATCTCCAGGTTTTATATCTTTGTATATTTCTTTTACGGATTGATTCTTTTTTGTATCAATAGTTGGTATGTCTTTTTCTAAAAATTCATTTACCTCTTGTTTACTTGATTGCTCAAATAAATATTTTCCACCAACTCTAACACCTACTATACAGCATCCTAATACTATAAGGGTTATTCCTATTATTTTTCTGTGTTTGCTTTTCATTTTAATTTTTTTATTCATCCTTTTTCTTAGTTAAGGCTGCTCCAGCTACTATCATAGTTGCCCCAAGCCCTGTTATCATAGCACCATCAAATCCAATACCTGTTTGTGGCAATTTAGGCTTTGTAGTTGTAGATGAATTATTATTGTTATTGTTGTTATTATTTGTTTGAGTTGAATTTTCATTTTCAACTTTTAAAGTACTATTGATTAGCTTTACATTATATTCTATATCTTTCTTTTTACTTTCCATATAGCTTTTTACTTTTATATCTGCATATACATTTGGTATTTCAAACTTTATTCTCATTCTACCTTTTGCTATATGACTAGACAAAATTTCATATGATACTTGTTTGTTATTTACCTCTATTTTCACACTTGACTCTGATTCTACTGCATCTACAAGGTCAAATATAGCATATGTTTTTCCATTAACTTCTTCTATAAATGTAATATCATTTAACTGTGCATTAGCTAATTCTTCAGCTTCTTCACTTAATGTAATAACATCATTTTTTATAGAACTTAATTTTCCACTTGTTGATGGTTTTTGTAGTATCTGACCACCACGATTATATGTCTTTTTTGTAGAATTTAAGTTTTTAATTGTACTATTATTAGCTGAATTTTCTACATTATTTATATTAGTTGCTGTTATATCTTTTATATATTTTAATGTATCTTTTTTAAGTGATACCTTAAATTCAATGTCTTTTGTTTCTCCATTTGAATTTTTTATTTTACACATTACAGTAGATTCTGTATCTAAATTTGGTACTTCATACTTTATTGTAATTTTTCCACTATCTAAATTTTTCGATAATGTATTATAGTCTACAGACTTGTTATTTACTATTACTTCTAATTCTTTATCTTTAGATATGTTATTTACAAATTCTAGCTGCACATATGTTTTACCATCTATTTCTTCTATGTAACTAGTACTACCTAGAGATTCTCTAGCTAAACTTTCAAGTGATGAATCACTAGCTTTTATTGTGTTTTCTATTGAGCTTAATTTACCTGTATTAGATTTAATATTTTTAACTTGTGATGTTTGATTTTCTGATTTTCCTATATTTGGTTGTTTATTTTCATTAGCTTGAATATTTTTATCTACTGGTTTTGTATTATTTTGTGGTTTATTTATATTTTCTTCTTTATTTGTAGACTCTTCATTTACAGCGTCTTTAATTAAAACAATATCATATTTAGTTTGTTTATTTAAATCAGTTATGTTCTTTTTAATAGTTATTTTATCTTGTAATGAACTAACTTCAAATTTTACACTTGTATTATCTTTGTTTAGTTGATTTTCTATTGTTTCATGATTTACTTTCTTATCATTTACTAATATTTCTAAATGATTTTTATCATCAATTTTTTCGTTGAAGTTTAAAGTTACATATATCTTTCCTTCTTTTTCTTCTACATGACTAGTCTCACTTAGATTTTCTCTATTTAAGTTTTTTTCCTTATCTGATTCATTTTCCATTATTATTTTATTTTTAAATTCACTTGTTTTTATTTCTTCATTTTTATTTTTTTCTTCTATTTTTAAAATTTTATCATTATTATTTACAGTTTCATTTGCACTAGCTAATAATATATTTCCTCCAGAAAAAACTACTGTAAGCCCTATAGCTAAGCATTTCTTCTTAATTTTTTTTAAAGCCATATTTTATCCTCCTAGGTATTTATCCTTTAAACTTTGTTTTATCCATAATTAGTCCCTATAATCTATATTATATTATACTTTGACTACCAAATGTTGTAAATTAATTCACTTAGAATATTTCCAATAATTCTATTTTTTAAAATCAATGTTGCTAAAAAATATAGAGCCATTGAGTGAAATTTATTTTTCACTCAATGGCTCTATTATAATTAGATTATTATTTAAAATTAATTTGATATAAAATTGAATATCTTATCTACCATATTATCTAACATATCATTTATTGTTTGTTTTATGCTACTATTCCCTTTAGACTTATACTCTTCAACATAGTTAGCATCTACATATCCCTCTAAATTACCCTCTTTTATCTTTATCCATCCTGATTTAGCTGACCCATCTATAATTGCATTTGCCTTTTGCCCACTTTTTAATTCTTTAATTATTTTTGCATTTAAAGAAGGTGTTTGCCTCATATACAAAGTATCAACATTGTCTACAACTTTTACTTTTTTACTTAAAGTATTTATGTTTTTTATATCTTTGACAAAGTCTCTAGAAACATAGCCTATATTGCCATTGTATCTTATTTTTAACCATTCGTTAGGATAACTAGCTATTACATCTAATACTGCATCTTTGCGTACTTTTGAAATCCTTTCATATGTTGTGTCAGGTCCACTTCTCATATTTAAAGTATGTATATTTGCTATTACAAATTTACGTTTTTTTGCATCTAAATTTTTAATACTACTGTCATTTACTTTTATATGTTTTTTTAACACATAACCTACTTTACCTTCAAAATTAATTTCATAATACTCTCCTACTTCTCCTATTATCTCAACACTAGAACCTGTCGTAAGATTTCCTAACACATTATCTGTATCTTTAGCACTATCCCTTACATTTAATTTATCATAACCTACAGAAACTTCCCCCAATGCACTTGCATATCTATCTATTGTTTTTATGTATTTTTTATCACTATAACCTTCTTTGTTTTTGTACTTTATTTTACACCAAGTATCATTTTCTTGTACTATTTCTATTTCAGAGTTTTTTTCTATTGTAGTTAATATTTCAGATTTAGCATCCATTACTGTCCTTAAATTCACATTTTCAGTAGTTAGGGCTTCTTTAGATACTGCATCTACATTTATAACGGTTGTACCAATCAAAAGTATAGTTAATACGATTTCCTTAAGTTTATTTTTGAATTGTAAAAATATTTTGCTCATAGTTATACTCTCCCATTTATTGCTATATAATATCACCTGAATACTATTATACACGACAAATGCTAGTTTTAAATATTATATTCTACATTGTTTGTACTAATTGATGTTATTGAAATCACTTTGTAAAATTATTACAAAAAAAGTACTTGATTTATTAACCTTCATAAATCAAGTACTTTTATATCAATTTTTTTACGTTTAAGCATTACATAAATTTTTATTAACTTCTATAGGAATAACTATTTTATCTTCTAGTTTATATTCTTCGCCATATATACTAACATTTATTGACTTATTACTCATATTTGATATTTTAACATCTTCTTTATTAACTTCAACTTTTAATAGATTATCTCTATAATTTATATTAAAACTATATCCATCCCAATTTTGTGGTAGTTTTGGTGCGAACTTAAGACTTTGTTCAAACGTTTGCATACCTGCAAATCCTTGCACTATTGAAAGCCAAGCCCCCGACATTGAAGTTATATGAAGCCCATCTTCTGTGTCATTATTATAATTATCTAAGTCAAGTCTAGCAGTTCTTGAGTAAAGTTCATAAGCTTTTTCTAAATTGTCTATTTCACATGCTATTATAGAGTATATACTTGGTGATAAAGATGATTCATGAACTGTATATGGTTCATAGAAATCAAAGTTTCTTTTCTTTTCCTCTTTGCTAAATTTATTACCAAAATAGTACATTCCTTGTAATACATCTGCTTGTTTTATAAAACATGATCTAAGTATTTTATCCCATGACCAGTTTTGATTTAATGGTAGATTTCCTTTTGGTAAATCTTTAACTTTTATAAGTTCTTTGTCTAAGAAATCATCGTGTTGAACTATTATATCTAACTCTTCATCATATGGTAAATACATTTTAGAACTTATTTTTAACCAATTCTCTAATTCTTTTTTATCTACATTATTTCTATTTACTGATTGTATATTTTCTTTTTCTAACCATTTTATATTGTTAACTGCGTATTCTAAGCACCATTTTGCTAAGTAATTAGTGTACCAGTTGTTGTTTACGTTATTATCATATTCATTAGGTCCTGTAACTCCATGAATCATATATAAATTACGTCTTTTGTTTAAATGTACTCTACTAGCCCAAAATCTCGCTACTTCTACTATTACATCTATTCCTTTTTCTTTTATATACTCAAAGTCACCTGTATAGTTTGTATAGTTATAAATTGCATATACTATACTTCCGTTTCTGTGTATTTCTTCAAATGTTATTTCCCATTCATTGTGACATTCTTCTCCATTGAATGTTACCATTGGGTATAGTGCCCCATTTAGACCTAACTTTTTAGCATTTTCTATTGCTTTATCTAATTGATTATGTCTATATACTAAAAGATTCCTTGATACTTCCTTTGGCGCTACGCCTAAATAAACTGGTAAACAATATGCTTCTGTATCCCAATAAGTAGCCCCTCCATATTTTTCTCCTGTAAATCCTTTAGGTCCTATGTTTAATCTAGCATCTTCACCATAGTATGTTGAGAATAGTTGGAATAAATTATACCTTATACCTTGTTGTGCTAATGTATCGCCTTCTATTTTAATATCAGCACTTTCCCATCTTTTGTTCCAAGCATTCATATGCTCATTTAATACTGTTTCATATCCTTTGATTGTTTGATCGTTAAGTATCTCTTCTGACTTTTCTATTAAATGAGCTTCATTATGATCTCTTGTAGTAGTTATTGCAACATACTTTTCTATAGATACAGTTTCATCTTTTTTAATATCTAATACTATTTTATTTTCACTATAATATTCTTTGTTCATATAAGTATTTTCTTTTGGTTCTTTATTAGTTTTTATACTCATATTTGCACATATTGTAAATACTTCTGTATTAAATGGATTATCTTTAGTTCTTGCAACCACATTTCCATATTTTTCACTAGATTCAGTACTTACATTAACCCAAAACGCTTCTTCATAATTAGAATCTTCATTTTTTACATCACTATCTAAATACGGTGTAAACGTTATCTCTCCATCAAAATTTAATGCTTTAACTTCATATTTTATAACACCTAATTCTTTGGTTTTTACACTTAGAAATCTAGTTACTGATGCTTCTATCTTCTTTCCATTTACATCGGCTACAAACTTACGAGTTAGCACTCCATTTTTCATATCTAATTCTCTATAAAAGTCGATTACTTTAGCTTTTGCTAAGTCTAATATTTCACCATTTATATATACATCTATTCCTATGTAGTTTACACTGTTTGGAACTTTTCCAAAGTAATTTGGATATCCATTTTTCCACCAACCTACTCTAGTTTTATCTGGATACCAAATTCCTCCTATATATGAACCTCTATGACTATCGTTGGTATATGTTTCTTCATAATTTCCTCTCATCCCCATATACCCATTACCTAAACTCATTATAGATTCTGCTAGTCTATTTTCATCAAATTCTATTTTATCTTGTATTATCTTCCATTCATTTATATTATCAAATAAACGTCTCATAAAAAATCCCCCTGAATTATTCATATTTATATATTTGTTATATACTTACAAGCCTTATATGAATTTACTATTTGATTGAAATCTATAGTTTGTGTGTTTTCAAACACTATATTTGCTTTATTTAAAGAATCTTTATCTCCAACTCCTACCGAGTACATATTTGCACTGTTTATAGCATCAATACCTGCCATCGCATCTTCTATGCCTATGCTATTTAGTGGATCTACATCTAAGCCATTTGCTGCCATTATAAATATTTCTGGATTTGGCTTACTGTTTTTACACTTTGCTGCATCTGCTATAAAGTCAAAGTAACTATTTAGTCCTAGATTATTTAAAACCATAGTTGCGTTTTTGCTAGCTGAAGCTAGTCCTATTTTTATATTATTTAATTTTATCTCTTTTAATAAATTCTCTATTCCTGGCAATATATCTTTAGGTGAAATGTGTTTAATTAACTCAACATAATATTTATTTTTATCATTAGCTAAGTCTTCTTTTTCTTTTAAAGTAAACTCATTTTGTTTGTTTCCTTTGATTAATATTCTTTCTAAAGACTCCATTCGACTTATGCCTTTTAAGCTTTCATTAAACTCTTCATCTATTTCTATATCTATTTTTAATCCCAACTCTTTCCATGCTAAATAGTGAAATTTAGCAGTGTCTGTTATAACCCCATCTAAATCGAATATAAAAGCTTCTATCATTTATTATCTCCCCGTTTAATCTTATTTGTTGCTAATAAAAGACTTTCTCTCAACAAACTCAGTATCTACAATATAGTGAGTAGTTTCACTCTCTTTATTATCTTCTAATGTTTGTATAAGTAGCTTAGTAGCTTGATATCCTAGCTTATCTGCATTTATATCAACAGATGCTAGTGGTGGTTTTTGATGCTGCGCTAATTGAGTATTATTAAAACCTACTACTGCTATATTTTTAATCTTTTGTCTTCTAAGCTCTTTTAAAACTCCAAATGCAAGTAAATCATCTATTGTTACAATGGCAGTTATATCTTTGTTTTGTAAAAGATCTTTACACGCACTTTCTCCTTCATATTCCTTAAATTCATCTTTGTGTACAACTAAATTTTCATCAAATTCTATATTATTCATTTCCAATGCTTTTTTATATCCTTCAAATCTATCTCTAGACATGTTTAGATTTTTCATAGCACCTGCAAATCCTATTTTTCTATGACCTTTTTTTATTAACTGATTAACAACTTTGTACATAGCTTGAAAATTGTTATTATCTACCCATAAAACTTCATTAGGATATTCAGGTCTTCCAACTACTACAAATGGAAACTTTTTATCTTTTAAATATCTTACACTTTCATCATTTTCTCTTACCCTTAAAAGTATTACTCCATCCACTAAATTGCTACTTGTCATTTCTTTTATATTTTCAACTTCATTTTCTTCATTTTTACTAAAAGCATAAGTTATATAATAGTTTTTACTTTGTGCATACATACTCATCCCCTTCATAGCATTTATAAAGAATGGATTTGCAAGTAAATCATTAGCATCACTTGGAAGTACTACCCCTAATATTCTTGTTTCATTTTTTGCTAGACTTCTAGCTATTGGATTTGGTTTATAATTTAGCTTTTTTATAGCTTCATTTACTCTTTTTTTAGTTTCATCACTTATTCTTGGATTATCTGATAATACTCTAGATACCGTCGATGTTGCCACATTCGCTTCTCTAGCCACATCTTTTATTGTAACTTTCATTTTTTCCTCCCATATAACAGTACTTAATAATTAATAAGCTCTACTGATATTTTCATCTTATATTAATTAAAATCTACTAAATACTTATATTAACCATTTTAATTTTATTTTAGGCAATATTAAACAACTCTAAATATATTAAAAAGTATTCGTAATTAGGATTTATAATTTTTAATTTTTTATTAAAAATTATGGTATCTTCAAGTTTACAGTATTTCCACAGAATTTCAATACAACTAAACCATTTTTATCCAATTTGTATATATTAATTACTATTTTTCTAACTATGCTAGCTAAATGTGTATACAAACAATTAAAAATTTATGCTGGAAGGTGATTTTTAACTAGCATAGCTATATTAAATATATGAGTTAACTTTGCCTATTTTATACTTCCTGATGTAACACTCTTTATTATGTGTTTTTGTGCAAAGAAGTAGAATACTAATACTGGTATTATTGTTAAAACTAATCCTGCAAGTGCTAGATCCCATTGCTTTGTATATTGTCCAAAGAAGAAGAACATTGATAGAGGTATAGTTCTAGTTTGTGGTGTATTAATTACAAGTGATGGTAATAAGAAGTCATTCCATATCCAAACAGTGTTAAGTATTGCAACTGTTATAGATATAGGTTTTAAAAGTGGGAATATTATATATCTAAATGTTTGCCACTTATTACATCCATCTATTAATGCAGCTTCATCAAGTTCTTTTGGAATACTTTTTACAAATCCATGATATAAAAATATTGCTGAGGCTGATCCAAATCCTATATACATAAATATAATTCCTGGTACATTAAGAAGATTTAATTTACCCATTATATTTACAAGAGGTAACATTATTGATTGGAAAGTTACTAACATCGAAGCAACTAAAATAACTAATATTATATTACATATCTTTGAATTAGTTCTTTGTAACATCCATGCTGCCATAGATGCGAATAATATTATAAATAAAACACTTATAATTGTTATAAACAATGAGTTTCCTAGTACTTTTATAAAATCTAGCTTTTCCCAAGCATTTGTATAGTTATCTATGTTTGCTGCTTTAGGTAGAGCTAATGTACTTTCAAATAATTCTCCTTTAGATTTAAATGAGTTTACAATTACTATATAAAAAGGAGATAAACAAATTATTGCTAATATAACTCCTAAAATATTCATTCCCCATTTTGATACTTTGTTTTTCATTATGCTTCCACCTCACCTTTTTTAGTAATATATACTTGAACTAAACCTATAACTGCAACTAATACAAAGAATATTACAGCTTTAGCTTGTGCTAAATTTATTTTATTAAGTGAGAATGCTGTCTGATAAATATTTAGTGCTATCATTTGAGTTGCATTACCTGGTCCACCATTTGTTAGTGCTAAGTTTTGATCAAATAATTTAAATGAGTTAGAAAGTGTTAAGAATAAACTTATTGTAAATGCTGGTCTAACCATTGGTATTGTAATATTTCTTAATCTTTGCCACCAGTTAGCTCCATCTATTTTTGCAGCTTCATTTAATTCTGGTGGAACATTTTGTAAACCTGCTACATATACAACCATAACGTATCCTGCCATTTGCCAAGCTACTATGATTACCATTCCCCAAAATCCTGTTGTTTCATTAGATAACCACCCCATAAGCCACTGTTGACCTAGAGCTTCACCTATTCCATTGAATACATTAACAAATATGAATTGCCATATAAATCCTAAAATTAAACCACCAATTAAATTTGGCATAAAGAATATTGTTCTTAGTAAATTACTTATTTTCGATTCTCTAGTTACTAGAAGTGCTAATAAAAACCCTATAACATTTATAACTATTACTGATGCTACAGTGAATTTAGTAGTAAATATGAATGAGTTTCTAAATGACTCATCTGAAAAAGCTTTTATGTAATTTTCAAATCCCACGAAATTTATTTGTGAACTGATTCCATTCCAGTCAGTAAATGAATAGTATATACCTAATACTAGAGGTATAAATATTACTAACGTAAATGCAAATAAACTAGGTCCTACAAAAGCCCAATATGCTAGGTTATTTTTTTTACTTCTTTTAGACTTAGTTTTTTTATTGTTCATTTTATTAGTAGCTTTATTTTCATCCTTAACTACTTCAGTGTTAACTGACATTACGTTTCCCCCTTAATGGATTTTTTTTAAACTCCGATTATATTTAACTTCTATGTCTTACTCTTATCTCTATAATTTTAAGATAAGGGGCTACCTTAAAGTACAAGTACAAACTTACTCTAAAATAGCGCCCTATAGTTAATTTCTACTTATATATTATTTTCTTTCTTCTGCCCAAGTTTTTTGTGCATTTTTAACTAAATCATCCCAGCTCATGCTTCCATCTATATATTTTTGAATATCAGCACCAACTACATTTTCTCCCCATCCACTTGGATATCCCATGAATACCCATGGCATAGTTTTTCCTTCATTAGCATATTTTAATACATCTGCTGATAATGGATCTTTTGGTTGTAATGTATCACTTTCATATCCTTTAAATGCTGGTATAAATTTGAAGTCTTCTATTATCATTTTCTTACCTTCATCTGAAGTGTATAACCAATTTAAGAAGTCTTTAGCTGCTTTCTTTTCAGCATCATCTTTGTTTTTATTTATAGACCAGTACATTGGAACACCTACAGGTATACAATCCTCTTTAACACCTTTTACTGGCATTGGTAATATTCCAGAGTTAGCAGCTATATCTTTGTTAACTCCCTCTATTCCTCCATATGCCCAGTTACCCATTTGTACCATTGCAACTTTTCCAGTTGAATATTTTTGTTCTATTTGCATAGCGTAGTCAACACTATTTATAGATCCATTTTTTCCATCTGGTTTGAAAGCATATTTAACTTGTAAGTCTAATAAATCTTTTAATTCTTTGTTATATTTGAATCCTAATTCTTTAGCTTCATATGCTTGCTTTCCACTTTCAAACTCATTAGCTAAAGCTGTATTTAATAAGTGAAGTCCTGTAACCCACTTTTCTTTACCTGGTACTGCAAATACTGAATCAAGTCCTAAATCACCTTTTTTAGAATCTAGAGTTTCAACAGCTTTTTGTAGTGCATCATAACTTGTTATTGTTGCTGGGTCTATTCCAGCTTTTTTAAATATTTCTTTGTTATATATAAATCCATATCCTTCTTGGTTAAATGGCATACCGAATATTCCATCATCAGTTGTAACTGAACCTAATGTTCCATCAAATGCTTCTTTTACCCAAGGCTCATCTTTTAAATTTTCTAGCTTTCCATCCCAGTCCTTAACATCTTGTGGACCACCTACGTTAAATATTGTTGGTTCTTGTCCTGATTGGAATTTAGATCTTAAAGCCGCTCCGTAATCATTACCTCCACCAACTGTTTCTATGTTTATGTCGACATTAGGATTTTTTTCTTCATAAACTTCAGCGGCTTTTTCTAGAGCGTCCTTAGCCTCTACTTTAAATTGGAAGATATCTACTTTAACTTGATCTCCTTTTGCGTCTTTAGATGCGTCACCTCCACTTGAACTACATCCTACTACACTCGATGCTACTAACATTGTTACCGTAACTAGACTTAATATTTTCTTTAGTCCCATGTGAAAAATCCCCCTATTTTTTATTTTTTAGACAATCGCTTGCATCGTCTTTATACTTGAATTGTAGCATGAGAAACTTTTTTGTGCAACCGTTTTCTGAATAAATTTTTTATAGTTTTTGTAAAATCTGTATAGCTACTTATTGATACAAAAAATATACTCCCTAACAAAATGTTAGAGAGTATATATTAACTATTTATTATAAAAAGAAAATATACTCCAATTATTAAATAAATAGCTATTAATACAAATTTTAGTATATTTAATTTTTTAAGTTTCGTTTTAATATTTAAGTTTTCTTCATTATTTTTAAGATTTTTTTTAATTGTTTTTATTCTAGAATTTATTATTCCAAAAGCAAATGTAAATACTGCTATAATGATTAAAAAAATACGATTTGTATTTTTATAATTAAGTTCGTTACCTTCATATAAAGTAAATTTATATTTATTTGTTACCGTATAGCTTGAAGGTTCTAATTTGGAATTACCATATATGTATATTACTAATATACATATTACAAGAATAGTCAGTGGCAATAATATTTTTCTCATAAAAATCCCCTATGCAATTTATTTCATTTCTATACTATTCTATGTTGATAATTTTAAAGATATTATTTGACATTTCTATAGTAAAAATAAATTTCTATTCTAATATTTTATATTTAATAAAAAATCATATTCTACTCATTTTACTTACTCCATTAGTCATTTATTTTTAAACCTTCTACTATACTTAATTTTACTAATTTATTTGCAGATAAATATGTTGCTAATATGCAAATTATTATTGTAACTATTCCAAATTGAAGTATTTCATTTATTGGTATACTGTAAGACAGGCTATTTTCTGCTCCAATTACTTCAGCTCCTGCTTTATTTATCATATATGCAAATTTAAAATTACTTAATGTTGCTGATATAGCAGACAATATTGTACTAAATATAGCATATATAATACTTTCCTTAATAATCATTTTTTTGATATTTTTTATACTCATACCAATAGCTCTAAGTGTTGACAATTCTTTTATTCTAATCATAATATTAGCTTTAATTATGCAAATTATATTTATTACTGATATTATAAGTGTAAGAATTACTGATACTAATACTTCTTTTTTATTTTGTTGTGATTGTTCTATATCATATTTTTCATACTTATATTTACTTTCTATTTCTTTAAACGAACTATTTTTAACTACTTTTTCTAAGTCTTTATGTATTTTTTTATTGTCTTTATTATCTAATTTTATTGATAATTTATTGTAGTTTTGTATATTAGTTATACTTTTAAAATCATTTTCATTTAATATAACTTGAAATAAAGAGTCCATACCCCCATCTTGATTTACTACATAATCTTTGTTTAATAAACCAGCTACTCTTATCTTTTGATCTTTATACTTTAAATATCCATTTTCATTTACACAAACTTTGACTTTTAGGATATCTCCTACTTTTATTTTCTTTAAAACTTGTGTATCATTTGAATGTTGGTCTGATGAATAAAAATAATTTGAAATTAATGCACTAGGATAAGAATCATTTTTATCTATATATTCATCATTTATATTACCTCCAGACTTTATATATTTTCCAAGGCTTTTTATAAAATCTTTATTGTATCCTTTTATACCCATGTTTACTTCTAAATTGTCTTGCTTTGGTGATGTTAGTGATTTAGCATCATCTGTAATACTATTTATATTAGTTTTTAAATATGCACTCGTATTTATACTAGGTATAACTTCTCTAATATTTTCCATATTTGATATATTATCAATATAATCTTTATTATAATTAACATAAAATTCATTTGAATTATTACTATTATGTTTTAAAATAACATCAGTATCTCCCATTGATATTATTGATAGACTACTGTTATCCAAATTTTTATCATCATTATAAAATGCAATCTTGCTAATAAAAAGTGAACCTGCAAGACTTATAGAAAGTATTGATAAAATAGTTTTACTTTTATCTCTTAAAATATTTTTAAAAGCCATTTCGCCTGTTAGTCCAAATACTTTTTTAATTAATTTATGATAACATCTATCCTTTTGCTTTTTTGAGTATCTATTGGTAGTTTTTATAGCTTCAACAGGAGATATTTTTGATGCTTTATGTGTTGATAGTATGCTACAAATAAAAACTACTATTGTAGCTAATATTAAAGGCTCAATTATACTTTCTTTGCTTACATAGATACTTTTGTTTTGTCCATAAATACTATTTATGCCTATCAAGGAAACTACATATCCTACTCCAAATCCTATAACTAGTCCTATAATAAGAACTATTACACTTTGAATAATCATCATATATTTTATATTTTTCTTTTTCATACCAATAGCTCTAAGAACTCCAATTTGATTGATTTTATCAATTAATATAATATTAAATATATTGTATATAACTAATCCTGCTGATATCATTGGAATTAGTTTATTGGTTATACTAAATTTAGTCAGTTTTTTTTCTTGATACTCATTTAAAACATTACTAAGACCTACATTTAATTCAAAGTCACGTATATTTAATCTATATTTTCCTATAAATTTATTTGCCATAGTCATACTAGGATTTTCGGTGTTAAACTTTAAAACTCCACTATGAGATAAAAGTTCATTTGGAGTTATGTCTTGGCTATTTGAAAATTTAGTAAATCCTTTTACACTAAAAAATTCATTGTCCTTATAATAATCCTCTGGCTTTTGTATTATTCCAACTAATTTAAATTTATTAGGTTTAGTGTAAATTTGATTTTCATTATTCTTATCTACATATTTTTTAACAACATTAAAATTAATTTCTTGATTTAATTCATTGCTTAAATTCATTTCTCTTAATGCTTTTTCTTCTATTACTATTTCATTATCATTTTTAGGGAAAGACCCTTTTATCATTTTGTATCCATAAGCATCTAAAAAATCTTTATTATAAGAATTTAAGTTTATAGAAACTCCATTTTTATCTACAATATTTCCAAAGTTTATTACATCATAAATTTCTTTTATTTCTTTCTCATTTTTTAGATTATTACTTACATCATCACTTAAATTGCTATACTCTACATGATAATCGCTAAAATTTTTATATGCTTTATCAATATTTATCTTGCTTTGAGTCTCTGGTATAACATTTAAAGTAAATATAAGCATTACAGCCAAAGATATACTAGTTATAAGAGCTAGACTTTTTCCCTTTTGACTTATTAGATATGCTACTGCTAACTTAATACTAACTTTCATATTTTCCCCCAGTTATTTTTATAAAATTAAAGGATGTTACCTTTTATATTTAAAAAGATAACACCCTTTAATTTTATACTCAATACATATAGCATAACTGGTACTTTAACAGTCATAACTGTCATGTATTTTATTTAAGTTTTATATATATTGTAGTTGTAAATTTATTTTCATCAATTTGAATATCTACTTCTCCATCATATTTTTTAATTGATGATTTTATACTTTCAATACCAATACCATGTAGGTACTTGTCCTTTTTACTAGTTAATATCTTATTATTTTTTGATATAACTTTATTAATTTTACTATTTTCACATTTTAAAATATAATATGATTTTACGATTGTTCCTCTTATATTTATATATGTTTTATATTCTTTATCTTGGATTTTTTCACATGCCTCTATTGCATTATCTATTAAATTCGAAAATATACTTGATACATCTATCATCTCTATAAAATCACATTTTGAAAAGTCTATATTACAATATAAATCTATATCTTTTAACTTACACAATTTACTTTTTTCATTTAGAATAATATCTAATATTATATTTCCTGTATTATATGTATTTTCAAAATCATTTATTTCTTTATTTATACTATTTATATAAGTGCTTACTTCTTTATTTTGATTTTGAATTATATTAATGTTTGTCATATGATTATTTATATCATGATAAATTCTTCTGACTTTTTCTTGAGATTCTTTTATATTTAAGTAATAATTATACTGCATATCAATTTTTTCATTAAGTACTTCAATCTTAGCTTTTTCTTGAGTTGCTTTTAAAAATTTTATAAGTGAAAATATAAAAATTATATTACTAGCAACTATTATATATGGTAATACTAAATCTCCAAAATTAATAAATGGCATACATAAATTTAACTTTTTTGTATTTATATTATTATCAGCAACTACACTATAAAGTTCATATACATCATCAGATGCTTTACGTAAAAATAATATTATTAGAGCATTTATTATTATTGTGATTGTAGTATAAATGTAACACTTCTTATTGATAGATAGATTTTTAAGTCTATTGAAATGATACACAATTAATAAAATGATAAAATTTATTATTATAGTATTTAAAATATCAAATTCAATATCCCATCTAAAATTAAATATGTCTGTCATAATTACATAAATATCAAATATAACAATATGAAGAGTAACTTGTATACCTTTATATATTAAGCTATATAATACGGAATAAGTTAAAGCTTTTTTTAATCTAAATGAATATGAAACCTTACAAATCAAAACAAATAAAATTATCGATTTTATTATAGCTTTTGATATAACATAATATTTTGTTTCAATTTTTATTAATAAAATCACTAAAATAATATTTATTATATTAAGAAATATACCTTTTGCTTTATATTTATATCCCATTCTTTTTATCAGGACAAAAAATGATACTACAAAAAATATAGCATTCACTAATTGGGTAGATTCGTAAATTTTAAGCTCTAGCATAACTTATCTCCCATTGAGCGAAAGAATTTAATTTTAAAATCTTTAAATCTATGTCTGCTAATAGGAACTTCTTCTTTATTTTCAAGTTTGGCAATGTATTGTTTTATATTATCTACATACTCCATGTTTACTAAAAAACTTTTATGACATCTATAAAAATTATGATTTTCTAAATCTTTTTCTATTTTATCCATAGTGCTTTTAATTTGATAATTTCCTCTAGTTGTATATATAGTCATGTCTCTTTTTTTTATTTCTATATATGTTATTTCATTTACTTTTATCTTTAATATACTACTTTTATTATCTACTAATATATATTTATTTCTATTGCTTATCTCATTTATACAACTTGTTATATGTTTTTTTAAATCTTCATATTTTAATGGCTTTAATAGATATCTATATGCTCTTACTTCATATCCTTCTTGGATATAATCAACTAATGATGTAGTAAATATTATCTCTACATTTTTATCATCTATTTCTCTTATTTTTCTTGCAATATCCATTCCATTGATTTCATCCATTAATATATCTAGTACAAATATATCTACATCATTAGGATAATTTTCAAAAAGCTCTTCCCCTGAGCTAAATGTGATTATTTCATATGACAAATTAATTTCATCTAGTATTTTTGTTAAGTAGTCTTTTATTAACTCTCTTTGATCTTTTTCATCTTCACATACTGCTATTTTAAACATTTACTTCCTCCAATGTTGTTTCCCCTTTATACTTGCCATATTAATTATATCAAAAATATAGTACAATTCTAGTTATATGCTTTATAAATTTACAATAAAAAGCCTGAAATGAAATTTCATTCCAGGCTTTTTTATTTATGATTATATAATTTTCAACTATATAAATAGATTTAATCCAGAATCTTCTGTTGCTCCTAAATATGCAGCAACTCCTCCTAATTCTACTCCATCTATAAATTCTTCTTTTTTAATTCCCATTAAATCCATACTCATAGAACATGCAACTACTTTAACACCCATGTTTATAGCATTTGTTATTAATGTATCTAAATCATCTACATTGTGCTTTTTCATTATTTGTTCTATCATTTTAGGACCCATTCCAGCCATGTTCATTTTAGATAATGGAAGTTTTCCTGTATGAGATGGTAACATTACATCAAACATTTTTTCCATAGTATCCTTTGATACTTTAGGTCTATCTTTTCTCTTAAGTATATTAAGTCCCCAGAATGTAACGAACATTGTTACTTCTTTGCCCATTGATGCAGCTCCAGTTGCTATTATGAATGATGCTATTGCTTTATCTAAGTCACCACTAAATACTACCATTGTTGCTCCATTTTTTTCTTTTGCTTCTATTGAACAACTAGGATTGGCTACTATATTTTGTGACCCTTTTTTTATTATTGCAATAAATGCTTTTTGATTTTTATCAAACTCTGCTTTTAATAATGTGTTTCTTGTTTTTTCACACCAAGCACTTATATCTTTGCTAAATCCTGGATCACTAGCTTTTACTAATAACACTTGTCCTTCTTCCATTTTATTTATTTCTTCAAATACTCTTCTTATGGGACCTGGGCATTGAAGTCCACATGCATCTAGTGTAACATGTGCATTTATTTCAGTTATATCTATATCTTCTAATTTCATAGTTGATTTCTCATCCTTTATTTCTAATTTTTTATTATTATTTTTATTTTGCTTAGATATACTTTTTTCTGCTCTTTTGACAAATTGATAAGTTTTTATTCCTCCATCAATATTTGTACAGTCTAATCCATGTTCTTTTAATATTCTACATGCAATATACCCTCTTAGCCCAACTTGACAAGTAACGTATAACTTTTTATTTGTTGGTATTTCACTTAATCTATTTCTTAATTGTCCTAAAGGTATATGAATAAATTGAGGCATTGTGCCTGTAACTAATTCAAACTCTTCTCTGACGTCTATTATTACACCACCAGCTTTAATTATTTCATCAACTTCATGCCATTGTACAGTATCAACCATACCTTCTATTATATTTTCTGCATAATATCCTAACATATTAACTGGATCTTTTGCTGAATTGTATGGTGGAGCATAACAAGGCTCAATGTCTTGTAAATCAAATACTGTAAGTCCACCCTTTATAGCTGTAGCCATAACATCTATTCTTTTTTCAACTCCATCCATTCCCACACCTTGTGCCCCAAATATCTTTCCTGTTTTAGGATCAAAAGTCATTTTCATAGCTATAGGAAATGCCCCTGGATAATATCCTGCATGTGATCCTGGATGTATATGAATTACCTCATAATCAATACCAAGTCTTTTTAATATTTTTTCATTGTTTCCTGTAGTTGCTACTGTATAGTCAAATACTTTTGCAACTGAAGAACCTAATGTTCCTTTGTATTTTTCATTTTTACCACATATATTATTAGCAACTATTCTTCCTTGTCTATTTGCTGGCCAAGCTAAAGGTATCATAGTTGGCTTTTTGTTAACAAAGTCCATTATTTCTACAGCGTCACCTAGGGCGTATATATTTTCATCAGATGTTTTCATATACTCGTCAACTACAATTGCGCCTCTTTCGTTTAGCTTAATATTAGCATCCTTTGCAATAGTAGTTTCTGGCTTAACACCAATTGATAATATTATCATGTCAGTAACGATTTCCTTACCACTAGATAATATAACTTTGCCACCTTTATCAGCAAATGAATTTACTCCGTCTTTTAGTATTAATTCAACATCTTTATCTATTAAATGGTCATGTACTATACTTACCATTTCTATATCAAGAGGAGCCATAACTTGATCACTTGCTTCTACTAGTGTAACTTTTATACCTAGTTCATGAAGATTTTCTGCCATTTCAAGACCTATAAACCCTCCACCTATTACTACTGCATGCTTTGGCTTTTTATTATCTACATATGCTTTAACCTTATCCGTATCTGGTATATTTCTTAATGTAAATAAATTATCACATTCATCTATACCTGGTATTGGTGGCTTTATAGGATTTGCTCCTGGAGATAAAACTAATGTATCATAAGTTTCTTCATATGTTTCGCCACTTTTGTGGTTTTTAACTACTACCTTTTTTTCTTCTTTATTTATTTTAACAACTTCACTTAAGTTTCTTATATTTAAATTAAACTTTGAGCTCATAGCTTCAACAGTTTGAACTATTAATTTTTCTCTTTCATTTATTGTTCCCCCTATATAATACGGAAGTCCACAGTTTGCAAAAGATATATATTCGCCTTTTTCAAACATTATAATCTGTGCATTTTCATCTAACCTTCTAAGTCTAGCTGCAGTTGATGCACCACCTGCTACTCCACCTACAATAACTATTTTTTTAGACATAATTTCTCTCCTATTCCAAATATAAATTATATATTTAAATAATTATATTGTTTGTTAATTATCTTTTTAATATCTCAAAAATGGTAATTAATTATTTAACATATTTACATTATATTATCTATTCAAAAATAGTTCTGTAACTTTGTCACATAAAGAAAGTGTAAAAATATTTAACTATCTTTACACCCTTAAATTTCAACTATTATTCTTTATAATTAATCTTATAATTCCTTTCTATCTCTATTATTTAAAACCTATTTTTTATAACTATATACTCCTCCTTTTAAATTATAAACATTTTCAAATCCATTTTTAGTAAGTATTTTTGCTCCAGATCTACTTCTAGCTCCAGATGCACAGTAAACTACTATGTTACGGTCTTTGTATGATTTTAATTTATCTAAACTTAAACTTAATTCACCTAATGGTATATTTTTAGACTTTGGAATGTTAAAAGAACTATGTTCTCCCTTACTTCTAACATCTAGTAATATCAATTTTTTATCATTTTTTATCATCTCTTTTAATTCTTCACCATCTATATCACTGTATTTTTTTCCTTTAAATAAGTCATAAAAAAACTTCATAATTTGCTCTCCTTTGTTTTTTTATATTTTGATCTTAGTATTTAATTATAAAAAAATATTCTTTATAAGTATGTGATAATATCACATATCTATAAATTTGTGATGTTATCACATACTTATGTTTTCCTTTATATTAAACTAAAAATCATATTAATTTAAAACAATAATATATATCTTAAATATTTAAGAAAAATATACCTTATGTAGTAATTTTAAAAAGATATTTAGTAATTAAATTAATTTTGATTATTTAACAAATACTATTTATTAAACCATTCAAATAATAAAGTTTGTAAATTTGGATCGTTTAATATAACCTATGAATCTAAAAATAATTTTTAACATCAGAAAGGATGAATAAAATGACAAAACCATCAGTTTACCATAGCCAAGGATATACTTGTGCTGAGTCAATAATTAAATCATATAATGAAGAGCATAATACAGATATACCAATATCAATTGGTAGTGGTATGGGTGTTGGTATGACAGTTGGTAGTATTTGCGGTGCTGTAAATGCTTCAGTTGTTGTAATTGGATATCTAAAAGGAAGAGATGATAAATTAGATCAAAATGAAGCTAGAAAATATTCAAAAGAGTTGATGACTAAAGTTAAAGAGAAGTATAATACAGAAATATGTAAAGAATTAAAGCAAAATAAAATTAGCTGTTCTGAGATAATAGATTTTAGCTATGATGCACTAAATGAAGTATTAGAAAGTTAGTATAAAAAAATGATTCCTAATAAATAATAGGAATCATTTTTTATATTATATATTTATCTATATATGTTTCTACTAACTACGATACTATTTCTTTTCGTAAATTCGCGTTTTAGATATTCATAATACGTACCAGGTGTTATTATCCCACCTATTCCAAGTATGTCTGTTCCCGAATTACCGATTACACTATCGGCTAATAATACACAGTTTGTATTTAGTCCAAAATAAGTTTTGAACTTTCCTGATTTGAAATTGAAAAACTTTGCTCCAGTTGATTTATATAACTCGCTTGCATAATCTTTATAATTATCTATATTATGTTCATCATTAGCTAAAACAATAGGAGGCTTCCATTCTACTAAATTCGATTTAATTTCATTTATTTTTTCTTCTATATTTTTTCGTTGTTCATCATTTAATTTTAATCCATAACTAAATAATGTCTTCTTTGAATAACTTGTACAAAACTTGATATACTTAGATTTATCACAAATAAATAATGTTCCTTTTCCAACTATTCCAAATAGTTTATATGAAGATTCATCATAATTTCCATAAGATATTATCTCTCCATTGTAATATAAGTCTACATGGCCTACTACTCCAAATCCATTAGATGTTACATGTATAAACACTTCTAAGTCTACATCATCATCAACTTTTTTATCTATGTCATCTATAGTATAATCATTAATTTCAAGATATTCATTTATCTTTTTTAAAACTGTATGTGGTATTAGTGCTACTAAAAAAGCAGGTAATGTTATTCTGACTTTTCTTTTTAATTTTGTCTTTGTACTTACAGGTAGTATTTCTCTTATAAAGTCTTTTATAAAGTTAATTCCAAATAAAATAAAGTAAATAGCTATAATTACAAGTACTGTATCTAAATGCATTAATGGTGAAAATAAAGATGTAATTCCAAAACTAAAATATACTATACATTCAATTATTAGTCCTAATTTTATATTAGTATGGTTTTTAGCGTATATATATATTGAAATTAGCTTAACTGTACCATTTATTATTAAATATAATGCAAATACTATAGGTAATAAAGATAGAGATATATTTTTTAAGTAAAATATTCCAAATCCTAATGCTAAATTTAACATAGATTGACCTAACGTAATATTTTGGCTTATATTATCTTTTCTTTTTACAAACCTACTTATAATTTGAGAAGTTCCATTTATAATTAATGCAATTGCAATAGCTTTTATAATTATATTTAAGAAGTTAGTCTTTCCATATAAAATAATGGCCCCTATAATCATTAATGAGATTCCCGTAAAAATTAAATTTCCTCTGTTAACATATGATTTATTTATAGATATTTTCATTTTTTCCTCCCCCCATTTTTAATATCATATATAAATAGTAATTCAAATTATTTCATCCATATTGTAACATATTTTTTAAATTTATTACATATTTTTAAAGCTATGATAACGAACACTATATAATAAAAGCCCACCTTATAAGGTGAGCTTTTATTATATATCTAGTATTTCTTTTTTATTTAAGTTTAAGTAGAAATTAGTTACTGTCATTTCATAGTATGGCATATACCATATAAATCCTATTCCAAATGAAATTATACTTAATATAAACCATCCTAAGAAGCTTAATTCTAGTATAAATAATTCCATTTTATGACCTTTCATCATAGATGCACTTCTTGATAAACATTCTACAAATGATAATTCTGGATTTTCAACTAATATATAATATGATTGCGAAAACATTAAAGCTAGTATAATACCAGGAACTATCAGTAGCATAGTACCTAAAACTACTGCTAAATTAATTACTATTGTCATTAATAATAATTTGAAAAATAATTTAAACTGTGAAAACAAATCACTAAATTTAGCACTTTCTTTATCCCTAGCTAGGTTAAGTGTAAATTTTGCAAGTCCTGCTGTTATTGGTCCATACAATAGCCAACCTACTATGTTTAAAGTTATAACTATTTTATCTGTTTCTTGAACTAAACTTGAACTTGTAGATGCAGTGGATGCTTGTGTTATAAATGTATATATTATACAAACAATTATAGCTAATCCCCATTTTCCTTTTAGTTGTTGTTTTGCATTGCTTTTTAAGACTGCTCTTGTCACGATTTTATCTTCCTTTCTTAACTGCCATTTTTTTGAAACTATTTATTAGTATATATCTTTTTTAATCATTATTCAATTTAATTTTATAATATAAATTGAATTTTAAATATATTTTTTAATTTTATCTATTATATACTTATGATATCCTTAACTTTACATTTTTATTGATTAATACTTTATTTTTATATAGTATTTAATATAATTATTATCTTAAATAATAAAAAAAGCATATCTCAATATCGAGACTGCTCCTTTTGATTATTTATATATAAAGTATTTCTACACCTGAGAAACTAACATTTCCTACTAAAGTAAGGGTATTTTGGCCATCTGATTGATTTCTATTTTTTTCATCAATACCTCCAAAAGATGTATTAATTTTATCCTCAACTGTCCAAGTCTTAGGTATATAAAGCTCTACTCCTGAAAAAGAAGAATCTAACCTAACCACACCTTTTCCATTATAAAGAGTAGCATTATCAAAATATATTTTCATTCCTGCAAATCTACATCTAATATCAGCACTTTCAAACTTGTCAGTATTTATATATTTAATACTGCTTGCAAATGAAGTATCAAGCTTTATATGACTTTCATCTTCTATATCAATAGTTTTAAATTCATAAGATTCTTTATCGTAACTATTATAGTTTATATTGTATCCCCATTTTGATGGTTTATTAAAAATCATTGAAAGTCCAAAACTTATAAGTCCTGCTGCAATTAATACAGTCCATGGTGTTATAGATGTTATACCTAGTTGTTCATCATAAATTATTAAAATAATTGCTAAAGGAAACAATGTTCCTGCAAAGTGCATTCTAAATAAATTTTTAATCATAACTCCTGCTAATAATGCCGTAAATATTAAGCTAAAAGCATTTACCCCTGGCAAATATCCCAAATTATTTATAATCAAAACAATAGCGCCTACTATAAGGGTTATACCAAAAAAAACTTTATCTTTTTTCATACTATCTCCTCTTTTCTAATAACTTATTTTTTAATGGTTTGTAATAATGTCGTGATACATATACTGTTTTATGAGTATGTTGAAATTCAACTATACTTGATGCTGTTAAATTTCTAGTTATTGAGTAGATGTGATTTATATTTAAAATTGTAGATTTAGAAATCCGTGTAAAATATGATGGTAAAATCTCTTCTAATTCATATAGCTTGTATTTTACTTGATACACATCTTTTGTTGTATGGGCACTAATACAATTTTCTTCTGTTTCAAAAAACAAAATTTCATCTATTGTTATGTAATACTCTGTATTATCCTTATAAAAAGTCATTTGAATCTTTTGTGATAATATATGAGTAAGAGCTTTTTGTATTTTTTGAACTTCATCATCTAATTCACTACATCTAATTGTAATTTCATTTTCCTCAATTTTATCGTCCACTTCAATTCTTATTTTCATAGCTTCACTCTCCACATTATCAATTATATACATTTAATTTTTTATGTAAACTAAGTTTAGGTAAGTGGTTAGTTAGTAGCACTAAGAGGTAAGTTTTTAACTTTATCCTGAAAAGTTTAAACCTATAGATACCATTTAAGATTCAATTATTAACTGTATATAATAAATGTTAAAATATATCTTTATTTATTTTGATATTTATTATATAATCTAAAATATGTAAAAAGAATAGGCGATGGAGTTCGCCATTAAATGCTTAGACGCTAATGACTCCTACTCTTAAATTTAAGGGTAGGAGTCTATTTTTTTGCTAAGACAAGGGAGGTATAGTGTATGATTATTGTTTTAAGTTTATTAATTATTGGAGTTTTAGCCAATTATAGTGGAGTAATTGTTGAAAAGTTAAAATTACCATCATTAATTGGAATGATGTTACTAGGTATGTTTATAGGTCCATCATATCTAAACCTAATACCACAAGAAACCCTAGAAATTTCTTCTATTATAAAGGATACTGCTTTAGTTATTGTATTATTTATAGGAGGACTTGGTATAAGTTTATCTCAAATAAAACAAATTGGTAGACCTGCTGTATTACTTAGTGCAGTGCCAGCTACTCTTGAAGGGTTTACAATAGCATTTTTAGCAATGAAGTTTTTAGGATTTACTTTTATTCAAGGTGCAATACTTGGATTTATAATAGCAGCTGTAAGTCCTGCTGTATTAATTCCATCTATGATATCATTGATAAATAGAAATGTAGGTCAAGATAAAGCAATTCCACAAATGCTATTAGTAGGTGCAAGTGCAGATGATACTATTGCTATTACATTATTTACAACATTTTTAGGAATTTATTTACAAGGGGTAAATGGAGAATCTATTTCAATAGCTTCTCAACTTATCTCAATACCTATTGCGATTTTATCAAGTGTAGTAGTAGCTTTTATATTATTTAAGATAAGTAAATTTTGTTTAAAAAATATAAATAAGGATTATGTAAAGGTTGTGTTTGTGTTCATTATTGCTTTGCTTATGAGACAATTTGAAAAAACTACTCATACAGAGTATTTTAATTCATTATTAGCAGTTATGATATATGGATTTTTCATAAGAAATTATATGCAAGATAGTGCAAAATTTATCTTAGATAAAATGAATGGTCTGTGGAAATATGGAAAATTATATTTATTCTCATTTGTTGGTATGGCTATAAATCCAACATTAGTAGGAGAATACATTTCTATTGGAGTTTTAATTTTATCTATCTCTCTAACTATTAGATCTATAGGAGTTTTAATAGCTTTAATTGGAACTAATTTAAGTGCTAAAGAAAGACTGTTTTGTGTAATAGCATATCTACCAAAAGCAACTGTTCAATCAGCAAAAGCATCTATCCCTCTTCAAATGGGAGTTGCTGGTGGAGAGATAATGCAGGCAATTGCAATTCTTAGTGTATTAATAACTGCACCTATAGGAGCTATTGGTATTAGATTGACTAGTGATATACTTTTAAATGTAGATGAGTCTGTATCAGAATATGAATTAGTATAAAATACGTTTAAAAATTCAAGAATGGTTATTCATACAAATCTACTATAATAAAAAGTCGCTTCACTTAAGCCACTGTGTTGGTGCTACACTTTATGTAGCCAATCCAGTGGCTTAATATTTTATAACTTTACACTATTTTAATTTCTATAAATTGGAAAAAAGTTAGAATAACATGTATAATATAATGACTATTAATAATACCTATATATTAGGAATACTTTAAGAATAAGGGGTGATTTTATGTGGACTAGAGCAGAATTAAAAGAAAAAGCAAAAATTAATTTTAAGAGGCTATACAAACAATCTGTTATAGTATGTATCATAGTATACTTATTAGGTGCAATATTTGATGGTGGATATAACTCAACAAGTAATCGTGTTGAGAATTCCGTTACTTATAATCAATCGCAAGATTCTGGTGACATATATGAAAATGATGCATTTGATGAAGAGTTTAATTTAGAAAATAAAACTCACAGTGTCTCCGAATTTACTGAAAAATATTCAATTGGAGGAGTTATAGAAAATTTCTTTGAATTTATATTTAATTCTATATACAATTTATTTTCAGGTATTTCAATGGCAATAATAGTAGTAATTTCAATATGTATCGCTCTTATAGGTGTTGTCCTTAAGGTACTTATATTTAACCCTATAATAATAGGTAAAAACAACTTCTTTATGGGAATTAGAGAAGATGAACGTAAAGTAGGGGATATATTCTTTTTATTTAAAAACTCTAAGTTTATAAAACCTGCCATAACGATCTTCTTTGTAGATTTATTTACATTGTTATGGACACTATTGCTTATTATACCTGGCATTATAAAGCATTATCAATATTTTATGATTGAATATATACTTTCAGAAAATCCTGATATTGATAGAAAACGTGCATTTGAACTTAGTAAATACATGATGGATGGCCAAATATTGGAGACTTTTGTTCTAGATTTATCTTTTATTGGGTGGGATATTTTATCAAGTATCACATTTGGTTTAGTAGGTATTTTTTATGTAAATCCTTATAGAGAATCTACATATGCTGAACTATATGCTACGCTTCGTGAAGAGGCAATACAAAATGGATTTACAGATGTAAATGAATTACCAGGTTTTAAAACTGTTTTATAAGTAAAAACAAGGATAGTAGATAAGTTTGTATTAATAAAACTATATCTACTATCCTTTATTTAATCTTTTATAATTTAAAATATCTAATTTATTTGTCTGATACTTCTTTACATTGTAGTTTTACAAATACATTCAATTCGTTCTCTTTAATATTCTCATTCAAATCTTTATCAGATAATAAGCCTAAATCTGAATATAAAATCCCCTTATCTCCTTTTACCCCATGAAATAAATATATATCATCTCCAAAGTTTATTTTTTTACCACCATTATAGTAATGGTATGATAATTGTGATATATCTTCTTTTATATTAAGGCTTGCTGCTGCACCACCCTCTTGGCATCTTATTTTATTATCTTGCATATTTATAGCTACAGTAGTGTCTTCTAATTTTTCCTTTGTAGGTTCATACCATGAACTCAGTATCTGCTCTTCTTTTACTTTTTTACCGTCTTTATAAACTTCATATACTAAATTTAATTGATAATTTTTGTCATTAGGTAAATTTTCTAAGTTGTATCTAAAAATTCTGTTACCTGTTAAATTTATTATTTCTTCTTGCTCTTTAGATAAGCTATTGTATTCTATTTTAAATTCCTTGGTTTGAGTGCATCCTGTGATGGTCAATGTTATTAACAATATAGCTAAAGTTATTAGTTTCTTCATATATACCCCCTGATATTTACTATATTTCCCAATACTAGTAACTACTCATAGTATATATTAGTGTTGATTGCTTTTTCAATTAATAAAAAGTTACAGATGATTGTATTTTAATTTTATTATCTATATGAAAATACACATAAATTTATTTATAATAATAATATTTAATCAAAATAACTGTTTGAAATTAAATATATATTCTAAATATAGAAATACACTATTGCAATTATATTTACAAATAGTATTATGGCGCTTGTTATATAGTATATTCCTGATATAACTTTATTTTTCTTTGGTGATTTATTTTCTAGTATCATTGTTATCCAAAATAGAACAAATATAGCTCCCCCTAATATATGTAGTAAACTACGTAAATATATTGCCTTTGCTGTAGCTATAATTACTATTATTAATATGATATACTGAATTACGTTCCATATTTTTTTTAACACTAAACGCGCCTCCCCTATTAACAATCTACTATTTTACAAAGCTTATTAAACAAGAATCTTGCCAATTCATCTACGAGTATCTAAAATTGATTGTTATATTTATCTAGTACTAGATTTTATGATATTTCTTATTTGAACTTCAGTCATATTAAATTGTCTTGATAAACTTTTATAATCTCCATTAAAAGAGCTTCTTATTATTTTGTCTCTAACTGGCTTTATTAAGTTTTTTTCGTTAGGTATGTATATAGTGCTTCCACCAGCTAGCTTTATTAAATTTTTTAGGGGTTTTAGCCCTATTGCATCTGCTATATCTTTTAATGAATCTGGTAGTTGTTCATACGTTAATTCTTCTAACATACTTTTGCTCCTTGATAAAATATTTATTAAGTATATTTTATCACTTAACTAGCAGTTTTTTTATTGTGTCATTTTTTCTTTTTTCAACATTATAAGATTCTTATTTCTTTATAGTTTATAGCTATGTTAATGCTCAAGCTATCTAGTATATATTTTTAAATCATATTGAATTATATGTCTCTATATCATTATTATCGTACTTATTTTCTATTCCTTTAGCTAGCATTAATATTAATTTACCTTTTCTAAATTTTTAGTTTTGCTTTGTTTAACCTCCTACATTGTCCATCTTCAACCATTTTGTTTCAATTAAATTGTATATAAGTTCGATAAATTAATCAAACACTTTTTATTTTTTTATTTAAATTTCTATGTTCAGTATTCTTTTTCAAGAACATAAGTTTTATTTGTATTTATTTTAATGAAATTTTATGTTACACTATAAAAGGAATTATTTGTATATTTTTTATATTTTAAGAATAAATGTTTAAGGGGTGGGATTTATGTATTATCAATTAACTAAAAAACAAGGTCTGATATTAGATTTTATTAAATCTGAAATAAAGACTAAAGGGTATGCACCAAGTGTCAGAGAAATTTGTAAGTCTGTAGGAGTGAAATCAACTTCAACTGTTCATTCTCATTTAAAGACACTTGAAGAATTCGAGTTTATTAAAAGAGACCCTACTAGGCCAAGAGCTATGAGTGTTTTAAGCAAAGATAATGATTTTACTTTTAATGATTTTGATTCTTCTTTAATCAACTTAAATAAGATTAATGCTCTTCCTGTGCTGGAAACTTTAAGTCAAAGAAACTTTTCTGTATATATAAATCGTGGTGACAGCATGGCTAATGCTGGTATCTTTGATAATGATGCAATTATAATCGATAGTAATGTATGTAATTTAGACGGTAAAGTAGTGTTGGCTATTGTTAATAATGAATACTGCACTATTAAGAGATATTCCTATGAAGATAATTCAGTAAAACTTTCTAGTGATGATGGAAGTGGTGATTTTATCATGGTTGATTATAAAAATGTTAAAGTTGCTGGAATTGTTGTCGGTAGTTTTAGAGGTGTTAATTAATTTTATAAGTAAGCTTTATTATCTTAACTATAACGAAATATAAAAATAACTGTATCTTAGCAACTTTAAAAGTTAGCTATAAGATACAGTTATTTTTTCTTTTATATATGTTTTTTAATATACTATTTTATAAAACCAACTAAAAAGCTTCCTCTAATCCAATACATAATTCCAAAGCCAGCTAGATAAAATAGTCCCTCTAAAGAAATGCGTCTTCCCTTTATTTCTTTAATTTTAAGTCTTACATCTTCTACTAATTCATTATAAAAATCTAGATCCTTTATATCTCTACAATCTAAATTTATTTCTGTAAGACTATCAATATGTATAGTTTTACAAAGGTCGGTCAAATATATTTTAGGCTCCGTGGTTTCATATTTTATGTTCTTTGCATCTAAGTAATTCTCAATAATGTTTATTACATTTTTTTGTTTTACATTGTGAATTGAATATATGTGCTTATTACTTTTATATCCCCACCAAAATATTAATAGCATTATTATGCTATATATTATTATAGGGGTTATACTGGACTCTCCTAATATATATCCTTCTATAAGGTTTGAAAATGGAGCATATACTGCTGGTAAAATTATTATTGTTTTAATATATCTATTTTTAATCATTATTTTTGCTCCAGTTAATAAGATAACACTAAATATAAGCAAGCCTATCATCATTAAATCAATTGCTAACATTACTTTCCTCCTGCATAATATGCAATATTTTATTTAACTATTTCAAGATAGTTTTTTTATTGTAATTATTTTAAATTTTTGTTAATACTTACTATATTTAATTATATCATGTATATACTTTTCAAATTTTACCATTCAAGCCTGAAATATGACCATTTACGCAGTTATTTAGATTTAATACTTAAATTAAACAACCACAGTCTCCATTTTTCTTCAAAATTAACTTTGTCTTCTTTTATAAAACCTATAACATCACTACTTCCGCAGTTTCTCATTATATTAAGTACTGTATCAAATCCATAAGTATCATTTATATACTTAACAAGAGTCCATCCCCAATCATAAGAAAGCATAACATCATCAATTATATCTGAAATTTTAGGTATTTTGTTACTTGCTATTCCATCAATTACAGGTTTATTAAATTCATCTTCATACTTATATTGCTCTGATAAATATACAGCTAGACCTTCACTAAACCATCTCGCTATATTCTCCATATCTACACTTAAATGCTCATGAAACATATGAACCATCTCATGTATTAAAAGTCTTTTGTACTCTTTATAGTCATATTTATATATTGAATCAGTTTCGTATGCTGATGGGCATAGAAGAATTAAATCAGTTCTTTGAGGCTGTGCAATTCTCCCTTTACTTGTGGGCATTTTTATATTGATCTTTAAGATATTTAGGATAAGATATTCAAATTCATTTCTATTTGGTGCTAGATATATATTAATTTTATTTTTAAATATATCTTCTTCTACTAAAAATTGTTTATATAATTTATTTATACATATTTTAGCGTTTTCTAAAGTTTCTTTAGCAAATACATCATTGTTATAAAATACAACTACATTTTCATTCTCTACACTATTGTACTGAATATTATTAATCGTTTTAATAGCTCCCCAACTCCTTTTTATTCAATTGTATCAGAAATTTTTAATGTAACAATAAGATGTTGACCTTATCTTATCTTTTCATATTCATCTAAATCTTTTAGAGTAACACTGTCAGATATTTTTTCATTTTTCTTTGCTTCTCTAAACTTTTCTTCTGTAAATGGTCCACGCACTATTGGTACTTTTGTATCTAATAGATAATAATTATCTAAGTTTGTTTTTGCAATTATGTATCTATCATTGTCATGACCTACTTTTGTTACATATTCACCTTCTTCTTCGTAAGTAAGAAGAGGTATTAATACTTTATCATAACTGTATTCAGGGGATCCAATGTGTACACGTTCTGCTGATGTTCTTATTACTTTAAATCCATTTATTAATTCTATTTCATAGTCTTCAGCACCAGCACAACCAACCATTCCTATCATTAATAAAGTGATACTTAAAATAAGTCTAATTTTTTTCATTTTATGTCATCCTTGATTTATAAATTTTTACTGTTTTATATAAATTGATACTGAAATTTTTACTGTCAATATAAAACTTACCTTATCTGTATCTATTGTATAATCAACATATTTTCATTATATTTATAACTATTTATTTAATATTAGTAACTCTAAATTTATTACTATAATAAAGCAATAAATATAATGAAGGTAATGCAAACCAAATAAAATTACATACTGTTTTAACATTATTAGCATCAAAGTAAAAACTCAATATAATCATTGAAATTCCAATAAAAAACGATAAATATGCAAAACCTTTACTCGTATTTTTCCAAATTTTCTCATCCCCCATTGCCCAAGTATTACTTGCACATATATTTTTATAAATTTGTAATTTAGGTAATGAGTTTCCAAAATACATAATTATAGTAGCATTTATTATAACTAATATTTTATCATTAACTCCAGAAGAAAATATATCATCTAGACCTATTGATAGAATTATAAAACTACCTATAGCAAATATTAAAAATATTATTTGTAGCTTTCGAGCAGTTTTAACCTTAGGATTATCTTTTGAAAGCCCTAAAGTTTTTGGTGCATTTATACAATTTATAATTGATAATGTTACAAGTAATATTAAACCTACACTTTCCATAATACCCTCCTATGCTTTTTTAAAAATATCTAAAAAATTTCCAAGTACTTCTTGAAGAACTGATAAATTTATAGAATAAATTAAAAATTGTCCCCTTTTTTCTGAGCTAATAAGCTCTGCTTCTTTTAAAATATCCAAATGCTTAGATATTGCCGGTTTAGACATATTAAAATGACTGGCTATCTCTCCTGCATTCATATCTTTTTCATTAAGTAATCTTAAAATTTCTCTCCTAGTTTCATCACTTAATGCTTTAAATACTTTTACCATAGTGTCCTCCTTGCTATAAATATAAATATTTAACTAATTAGTTAAATATTTATATTTATAGTATATACATTAATGCAAAATAAATCCACTATTTTTATAAATCATTTATAAAATAGTGGATTTATTCTGATAATCTATTTAACAGGTATATATATCTGCTTTATATATGATACCTACTTTTTATAAATTATATAAGTTTACATATATTATTTGATAGCCATTTTTCAAAAAACTTTAATTGTTCTTTTGTATGAAAATAGTGTTCTCCTTCATCCATTACAGCAATATTGCACTTAAATTTTTCTGCAAAGTCAAATACAAACTCTGTTTCACATAAATCATCTTTTGATCCATATAATATGTTTGTTGGATTATGCCATATTTCAATTGGATTATCTTTTACATAACAATAATAGTCCCAATATAGTTTTTGTCCTATAGGTGTTTGTATTGTTTTCTGATTTTTTAATTCTTCTTCATCTATATTAAACCATTTCATCATGTTTGTTATAATTCTTTCCATATTCACAACTGGTGAAAGAAACAGTGTTTTATTTATAGGTTCATCTTTATATGCTAGTAAACTAAAATATGCTCCCATACTACATGCAAACAAACTAATATTGTTCCAATGCTGTTTTGCATAACTCATAACTAAGGCAAGCTCTCTTACACAATTCTGTACTTTACACGGTGTTCCTTCTTTATCTCGTTCACCATGCTCAGGTAAATCAAAACTAATCACTTGATATCCTAATTTTACAGCTTGCTCTGCCAATATAACTATAACATCATCTTCTTTGTTTGACATATTTCCATGTACTGTTATAAATATGTTTTCTGAACTTTCTCCCCATAAAATTGCAGGTATTTCTTCTATTTTAAAATACTCTTTTATCATCATATCCTCCTGTATTATAGAAGTTTTATCCTCCATAATTCTTTTTGCTTTTCATATATTCTCATAAATAAAACCTCCTTTCTAAATATTTAGTAAACTGTATTTTTTAATACTAAGTATAATATAGCACATATTCATTTACTTTTACTTTTCTACCGTATTATAAATATTAAAAAAACTTAATCTTAACGTAGTATATATAGTATGTATGAATAAAAAAATCCATTTGATTATATAATCAAATGGATTTTTCAGTTCGCATTATATTAATATTATCTATTAAATCTCCTTAACTAATTGAAATTTATAATTCTTCTCTTTTTTAAAAGTGTTACACCTAATATAAATGTAGCACACCCTAAAATTATAAATGGTGTCCATAATATATTCCAATAGCCTGCTTCAGTGTTAAACATTGCAAGAAGTAGTTGCTTCCAAAAATCTAATCCAGTTACAATAGCAAATAGATCAAATAATACATAACTACCACCAAATATATATATCCATCTCCACCAGTAGTTATGATGAATATTTTTAATGAAGGTTATAATTCCTGATATACAAAGAGTAGCTAGTATACCCATTAAAGTATAATAAAACAATCCTTTTTTATTCATTATATTAATCCAAAAACTAGCATAACTTTCTCTATCTAAGATTGCCCATATTCTATGCATATGAAATAAACCAAAAAATATAAAAAAATAAGGTTCATAAATTTCAATTTTTAACTTCTTCATAATATATCTCCTCCATAAATTCATATTTATCTATGTAATACAAAATGTTAGGTTACTTAACATTTGATAACAATTATGCACTTTGATTATACAACTGAATAATCTTTTTATTTGGCTGTGTTAAACTATTTAAATTTGAAAAAAATTAAATACATAATTAATAATATCCCATATACATGCTGAAGAATAATATTAACAAATATATATTTTTTAGTACTTTCATTTTCGATCTTATCATTTAAATATTTCAGAGTATATTTACCTCTAATCCATTCAGATGTTAAAGCTACCATAATTGTTAATAAGATTAAATATATATTTATATCTAAAGATATCGTAATTGCAATAGCAATTATTATGTTTGATATAAGATTTTTTCTTGAAAACTCTAAATCTTTAATTTCATCTAAAAGTTCTTCATTTGGTTTAAGTGTCTTTTTTAATAAATCATCTGAAAAAGTGCTACTTATTAAAAGCAAAACAATAACAATAACAATAACATCCATAGTGTATCCCCCAAACTCATAACAAATAATATTCTCTGTATAATTAACTAAGTAAATAGTATCATACATATTTTTATTTCACATTATATAGTAATTTTGAACTTGTTTTTATTATAATACTTACTAATTATCCACTCTATAAATATACTCTTTTGCAGCTCTTCATTTTAACAAATAAGTTGATATTACTTTAATGCACAAAATTTAAATGCACAGTTATCGTCACTATATAAAAAATCTTAATAAATATGCTAAAACTATGGCACTTATTAAACTACATATACTTTTCTTTGGTGTATCATATAAAACAATTAATGTAATTATGAAAAATATGGTATTAATTGCACTTGTAAAATAGAAATACCACATTCCTAAACTGAAAGAACATAATATCATTACCGCAATTACAGCTATATTAATTATAAATGATAGAGTTCCACAACCTTTAGCATACCAACAAATAAACGCCATAAAAGGAGATAGTAACATTATTGTGTACCATATCATCATATAGCTCATAGGATTAAATCCTGCAAAAACAACGGTATACATATGATAACTAATATTCATTCCTAAAAAGAATAAAAATACATTGATACTTGCCCGTAACGGTGTACTACTAAAAACAGATATAGATACTGCTATTAAAATCCACACTCCTATCATTGAAAATATATTCCTCAAATCAAGCATTTCTAAAACATATTGCCACCAAATATTATTATCTACCATCATATTGTCTAGCCATTTTGAAAAAATTCCAAGACTAATTCCCAAAATAAAAATTAGAATTGTATTAATTATTTTTTTTGAAGCAGTCAAATCATTTTTAGGAGTTCTTATTTGTTCTAAAAAACTTATCACTATCTCACTCACTTTCCTATTAATTTAGATTATACTATCTATTATTATATTTAATCTATTCATTAAAAAATAGAATTTATCTATTTTATATATTCTCCAAATCCAATCTTAAAATATGGCATCCCTCCATATCAATTCCTATTTGTCTACTTAATATCAAAATTACGTTACTTAACATTATATAATAATTATGAACTTGGATTATATTATACATAATATTGAATTATTTTCCAATTATAGAATAGTCTCGTTGATTCGAAGTGATAAAAACTACCACAACTAATTACGAATTAAGAGTGTATTCTCATTAATAATCATTAATGGTAAAATATTTATAAATAAGAGTACATTTACTATTAGGAAGATATAATATCTGGGAAGGAATCAAAATGAAAAAAATTTTTAAAATAATGTCTATAATATTACTAGTAATTGTATCAATTAATGTATTTTTCTATGTAAAGTATTTAAACCTTGATACTTACACATGGAGCTCTGATGGTACAATATTAACATTAGAAAATAAACAATATAAATGTGAATCATTAGATAATTCAGTGGACTTAAAGCTAGATACGCAAATAGGTAAGATTAAAAACGAAGACTTTTTATTCAGAATATGGTCTATTAAGGGAGAAAGTATAAATGACCGCATAGCTATTAGAGGCTTTATGTTTCCATCAGAGGCATACAGTAGGATTGATACGTGTATAAAAAAATAGGAGCACATGCTCCTACACCTTGATTCATAATATATTAAATGGTTAATTTTTATATTTTAATCAATTTATTAATATAAAATTTAATTTATAAATTGGAATTTGACTTGAGGAATTGATTTATCCTCATTGTCTTCATCAACTTTAATTATCTGTCCTCCCATTTTTTTATAAAACTGTTGTGCTGATAAATTATACTTATTACATGAAACAATAAACGCTGTTACTCCTTGATTTTTTAATTCATTTTTTGCGAATTGAAATAAATCTAACCCTATCCCTTTCCCTTGATACTCTTTTGCTAAATACAACAAACCTATATCATGAGTATGTTCATCAAAGGCTCTTAGAATTTTACCATAACTCATATATCCAATAATCTCAGAATCATTTAAAACAACAATTAACTTTTGTGATTGCTGTTTTATCATATCCTTAAATTTATTTTCATTTAAATCGATATCATATTTATCTAATTTTTCATCAGGATAAATTCCTCTATAAGTAGTTTCCCATACCCTTCTTTTTAATATGGCTAAACTTCTACAATCTTCATTTGTTGCAATGCGAATGTTCATTTGTTATCTCCTCTTAATTTCTTTATCTGATTCTAATTACTAAATTTCTATTTGTATATGTAATATCAAAAGTTACGTTGCTTCAGATAATTATTTTATCCAACCTTGACTCTTCCAATAATCTGTTTCAACTTGATTCCAAGGCATCCTATTTTGCATTATCGCCATCATTTTAAAATAAAATCTTGTTTTAAAACAAGGCTTACTATTGCCAACTCTTTTATTTATGTTTTTTGCTATTTTATTTATATTTTTATCTAGTTTTTGTAGCTTTCCTTTACTTGCTTCTTCTATCGAAAATGAACCTATTGTAAATGCAATCTGATAAACTCTTCCCACAGACCACCATATCATTTGTTCTGTAATTTGTTTGGTGGTTTTTGATGCACCTGTGCCTGCAGTTGTTGATATTGCTACCCCAATTTTTGAACGCATATCTACTGGGCGGTGACTCATCCATCTGTAAGCTAGGTGATCACAAAATGATTTCAATTGTCCTGTCATTCCCATACAATAGTTTGGTGAATCTAAAATAATAACGTCAGATTCATCAATCGTCTTAATTATAGAAGATATTTGTTCATAGTGAGGGCAAAAAGATTCACCTTTCATAATACATTGAGCACAACCACAGCAAGGAGAAACTTTATTAACATTAATCTCAACAATATTATCTTCTGAGCAGTTTAGTTTTTGTAGTAAAAGTTGCGTTACCTTAAATGTGTTCTTTTTATGTGCTTGCCCATGAATAACTGCAATTTTCATAATCTTTTTCACTCCTCCCTTATAAATATTTACTATTAATTTACTTATTTTATCAGATGATTTCTTCTTATAATTTTAATAAATATATTTATATTAATTTAACATGTAATAATTTATTGATATAAAATTTACTTTTATTTATTTTTTCCACTATCTAATCCTGCTCCAAGAGCCAAACCAATACCTATTCCAATAGCTAAATTATCAAACACTAAACCAAAAGAAACACCTAAGCATAGCCCTAGCCCTACATAACTTATATTTTTATTTTTCATATCTTTCCCCTTATAAATTCCTATTTGTCTATGTAATATCAAATGTTACGTTCCTTAACATTATATAACAATTGTGAATTTATTTTTATTATAATATTCACTAATTATCCAATCTATAAAATTATTTCCTAAAGAATTTTAATATAACATATCTTATAAACTTACTATACTTATCTCAAGAAACAAATAAAACTTAAGGAGGTACAAACATGGCAATAGCTACAAAAAATCCATCAGGATTAAAACTAAAATTCCAAATAGGAACAGATGAATTAACAGGAAAAGCAAAGGTAAAAACAAAAACTTACTCAAACTTAAAGTCATCAGCATCAAATGATGAGGTTTATGCAGTAGGAGAAATATTATCAACTCTACAAAGCTACACATTATTAGAAGTAGCAAAGATAGACAACACAACACTATCAGCATAAAAGTAATCTTAATAACACTATGCTTTACACCAACTATATACCTAAATGATGTGTAGTTGGATAAAATTTACTTTAATTAAAAAATGGGGGTATTTATTATGGAAATAAAAAAGAAATTAGTTATGAACTTTAAAACAATACTAGGAAAAAAAGTTGCTATATCAGTTGATAATCCTAGAGAAGATTTAAATGAAAGTGAAATAAAAACTGCTATGGAAAACATATTAGCTAAAAATATATTTACAGCAAATGGTGATGATTTGGTTTCATGCGTTGATGCTAAAGTAGTAGAAACTGGAACTACTGATTATGATTTAGGATTATAATCTAAGGGATGATTATGGATGGTAATTTACAAACACTCATAACTAATATGGGTTTTCCAATAGCTCTTTCTATGTATTTATTAGTTAGAATAGAAGGAAAACTAGCTAATTTAACAGATAGTATCAATGAATTATCTAAAAATATATTAAATATAAAATAAGGTAGGATAACTCCTACCTTGTTTTACATATATTATAAAAACATAAATTAATTTAATATTCTATAAAATCTTGTTTTCTTTCATCTAGTTTTTTAGCCATTGTATATCAATATCCCTTCATTTAGTATATTATCTATAAGCTCTTTTTTTACTAACTCGTTGAAATTTAGTATGTCAAAGCTTAAAGGGGTGTTTATTTCTTCTATGTCCATACTTACCTTAGCTTGTATTAAATGGGTTATTTTTTCTCCAAATAAGCAAATGTCAACATCCGAATTATAGCTATTATCTTTTCTTGCTCTTGACCCAAATAATAATACTTTTTCTATTTCTTCATATTTTTTAAATATTTTTTGTAGCTCTAGTTTTAACTTTTCATCTATCATTAAATCACCTTATTTAACTTGTATTTTATTTTTATATTCTTTAATTATTGATTTAAAACTATTAATTTTAATATACTTACTATTATACACTTTTTATAAAATTTTGTAATATGTGCATTTAATTTTATATTTAAATTATTATAAATATTATAATTAATTAACTCATTTTGCTTGTTAAGTATAATCATAAAAATATATGTTTTTCAAATATTAAAACATGATGCTATTGATCTAATTTAATTACTTATTTTTTAAATGTTGTAATATTTTATAACCATCACTTGTACAACCAGCGTAAGGTCTGTAAGAATACTTTATAGGTAAAATAGTTATTAAAAATTCAAATGCACTAAATAAAAACAATCCATTAAATGATAACATTAAAACATATGGTAAGCTTGAATTTATTAGATAAATATATAGCGAGATTGAAATTAATAGAGTTGTTAATGGACCTCCTAAAGTCATCAAAATCAACTTAATTCTATTATATATTGATGTGCTATCTATTGGTGTCCAATTTACATAACCATAACATACATCTAGTAAAGACTTGTATCCATTTAGATTGATTCCCAATCTATTTAGTTTTATTGTCTTATTTAAATCAGAATCTCCTATGTTAATAATAACTTCTCCTTTTGTAAATATCAATGCTGGAAAGGTTTATGTTTTCAGCTAATACATACAGTACAATTAACATGTGTATAAAAATAGAGTAATAATTTTCAATATTATTACTCTATTTCTATTTATTTAATAATTTTATAACTTGTATTCTTATTTTAATTTCATATGCAATATAGGGAATGGATTACCTTGTTCATCAAACTCAGATCTTTGTATAATTTTAAATCCCATGTGTTTATAAAATCCTACTGCTTGTGGATTTTGCTCATTTACATCTACATACTTTACACCTAAAACTTCTATTGCATAATCTACAAGTCTTTTGCCAATTCCATTTCCTCTACTTTCGTTACTTACAAATAACATTTCGATTTTAAAATCATGTATTCCCATAAAAGCTTTTATAATGCCTTGTTTATCTCTTACACATAAAAGTTTGCTAACATATTTAGCACCTTCTACAACTTGAGGCTTTATTGAGATGATATCCTCTTCACTTAAAAAATCATGTGTAGCTCTTACTGATGATTCCCATGTATCTAATATTTCATCTATATCCTTATCATTAATACTATTTAAATTCTCTATTTTTATCATTTAACAATTCCTCCTAAGTAAGTATGTCACTTAATATTATACGTTAAATATAATTTAAAAAGTTTATTAAGAACATTTCTGTAGTAATTATAATAAATTAAATATATTTTATTTATTTTTATAGGCATATAATATTCTTCTAATACTACTTTCAGATAAAAAATAATCTATAGACAATTGTTTAATTGATGTTCCTTGCAAGTACTTATTATATATTTCAAAATTTCTTATTCTTAATTCAGCTTTTATTCCACTTACTTCACCCCAAGATTTTTTGTTGTTATTTTTCTTTGGAATGTATATATAATCACCATCAATGTAGTTTTGTACTAAATCTAAAACCTCTTTAGGTAATATATTTTGTGCTTTTTTATATTTCATAAGTATTTCTCCTATTTATTATTAGAGCAAATATTTAATCAAAAACTGCACAAAACATCTATTTTATTGCTCCTTACAAACTATGCTTTGATATTATTGCAGCTTTTGCTTGGAGCTAAATTAATTAATCTAATTTTACAAAACATAATGACACCTACCTTCTTGCATATTTATATTATTATATCATAGATTAAATTCTAAAAATAAGCTTAATAAAGCTATAATTTGCATTAATTATGCATCTAAATAATATATAGCTGGGTAAAATTGTATATCTATCTTTCAAGTACAGGAACATAAATATCCATAACAGTATCTTTTCTACCGTGGCATCTTTCATCATAAAATTCAAAATCTATTTTATCTTCATCAAATATATATTCACTATCTTTAAACCACTCTTCAAATATATATTTCCAAGTTTCCTTTATTATTTTGGCAAAATCTTCTTGATCTTCATCATTACTTGTATCTACTGGTGGAGTTGTAAATACTGCATATGTTGCTTCTGGAATATCTATTGTAATCATATCTTCTGTAACACATTCAAAGTCATTAACTACTACCCCCAGAAGATATATAGCCTCTCCATTTTCACCATTAGACGGTATACATACACCAACTTCACCATGTCTTTCTGGTTTTAAAATTTTATACATTTTACTTTCTAAATTTTCACCATTATAATTACTCCAAAATGAAGCAATATCCTTAGTAAAATTCCCATTAGAAATATTTGTTTTTATACCATATCCTGCAACTTTAAATGCAGGTTTATTTACAATAACAGGATTCATAATATAACCTCCAATTTTATAGATTGATTCTTTATTACAATAGTAGCCTTCCATACGTTTTATATATTGCGTTGGGCTAAATCCATACTCTTTTTTAAATGCTTTAGAAAATCCATTATGTGTATCAAATCCATACTCCAATGCTATATCTATAATTCTATTTCCATCAAATAGTTTTGTAGCTGACAAGGATAATCTTCTTTTCTTTACATATTCCATTAAAGTTATACCTTGGCACATATTGAATATTCTACAAAAATGAAAAGTAGAATATCCATATTCACTTGCAATTAATTCTGGAGTTAATTCACTTTTTATATTTTCTTCAATAAACTCAATGGATTTTGCTATTAACTCGCTATAATTCAACTATATCACCTACCTTAATCACTTGATAATTAAAGTATATCAACTAAATTGAAGTTCTATTGTTCCTAAATTGCTATGTTTTTAGAGGTGTATTAAAACAGATATTTTACCGGACGCTTATATTTATAATTGAGGGTTTACCAAATATCTAAGAACTGTTTTTAATTTAGAAGCTTCCGTTTTTCTAAAATCTGAAAGATAAATTTCTTTATGAGCTAAAGTCTTTATTTCTAGATTATTTTCAACACAAAACTCTTTCATAACTGAGAAAGTTCTTGGCTCATCGTCATATGGTCCTACATGAAGCATTTGAACACAAAGACCTTCTTTGATTGATTCAAACTCTACTTTTTCTAATAATGGATGGGGTTTCTTCTTTTTAACTATTTCCATAGCTGTTTTTACAACTTCTTCTGTTACAAAATCAGGTTGTCTAATCATTAATTTATAAACAAGTTCGTCTTTGTTTAAAGTTTCTTCTAATCTACCTTCTTCTGTTAAATCCCATATTCCTTCTAAAGGATATACTGTATATTCAAAATATCCATCTGGAGTTATTCCATTTTTAGGCATCATCCTAATTGCATAAGACAACGAGTATAATACGCCTATACATTCTTTGAAGGCTTCTGTATTTGGGTTACCTTGCCCTTTTAATGTGAAATACTTAAACTCTGGTATTTCTACTAACTGTGGTTTTTCTTTTGGTATATAATATTCCTTTTCTTTTTTTCTCCACTCATATTTCATAATTATTCCTCCTTAGTTACTAGGATTGCTATCTCTGTAATATATAATATAAATAACAATACCACATATATATAAGGAAGAATAGCAGTATTAAGTACATATTATCTAGTACTTCCACTTCCCCCTTATAATTTAAATATTTCAAAGCATATTTACATATAAAAAATTAGGACTAAATATGCTTTTGACATCATATAAATAAGTAGCATTTTAGAGATTTGATTTATAATATTAAACTCGAGGAAGGTGAAATTCAATTGAATATAAACGATTTAATAAATAAAGATTTTAGTGGAGTAATACGTATAAAAAAATGTGAAAATATAATTTTAGAAAAAGCACTTGGATTAGCAAATATTTCATATAATGTAGATAATGAAATTGACACAAAATTTGCTATAGCTTCAGGAGGAAAAGTTTTTGTTGCAGTTGCAATTCTAAAATTAATAGAAGATGGAAAACTTGCTTTTGATGATTGTATAGGTGATCTTTTAGATATAGATCTAAAAGAGATCGATCCTAAAATTACAATCCACCAATTATTAAATCATACTTCTGGAATTCCAGATTATTTTGATGAATCTGTTATGAAAGATTATGATGAACTATGGAAGGATTATCCTAACTATAAAATAAGAAATTCTATAGATATATTACCACTTTTTATAGATAAGCCAATGATGTATCCAAGGGGAGAGAAATTTCAATATAATAATACTGGATATGTAGTTTTAGGTCTTATTATTGAAAACATTTTAAATATTCCTTTCGATAAGTACCTAGATGATATTATATTTAAACCTTGTAATATGTTAAATACAGGATATTATGAACTTGATAGGCTACCATCAAATTGTGCTACTGGATATATTTATGATTCTGAAAGAAAAGAATTCTATAGTAATATTTATAGCATAGATGTAAAAGGTACTGGAGCAGGAGGTGTATTTACGACTGTTTCAGATATTGATATGTTTTGGGAGAATCTATTAAATGGAAAAATACTTTCAGATAAAATGTTATCCAAAATGCTATCACCACAAGTAAATGAGCAATGTTATGGTTATGGAATTTGGTTAAAAAAGGGATCAGATGATATATTTACTCCGTATTTACAAGGATGTGATCCAGGAGTTAGTTTTATAACATCTTTTGATAGACAGAGAAATACATGTATTATACTAATAAGTAATTTTGGTTCTAATGTATGGAAACTACATAAGGATATCTTAAATGAGTTGTTGTAATAAATTAGATAAATAACCCCACCTTAATATATTTAAAATATTAAGGTGGGGTTATTTGCATGCTGAAATTAGCACTAAGTAACTTAACATAGCCTTTTATTTTGAATATATTCTATAATTTAATTTCTTTCCTTTTATAGTTACCAAATAGTCTTTGCTCATTTCAATCAATCTGCTACCGATAGCTTCATCAATATCTAAAAGTTCCTCAAAAGACTTTTCTGTACTAACAATTATAGGCAAATTATTAAAATACCTATGATTTATAAGTTCAAAAACAATATTTATATCACTGTTTGTAATGTTTCCTTTAAACAAATCATCTATTAAAAGCACTTTGGCATTTTTATATCTATTCATAATTTTATGATAGTAAACGTCATCCATAACATTTTGCTTAATACTTGTTAAAACATCTCTATACCCCATATATACAACACCAATTTGATTGTCCATAAGTTTATTGGCTATAGCTAATGATAAATGAGTTTTCCCGGACCCTACTTGCCCCATAAACATAATAGAATTATGTCTAGTATCTAATATATTTTCAAAATCTTTAACATATTGTTTTGCTTTTTTATATGCATCTATAGTCTGCATACTATGTGAGTAATCAAAATTATCAAAGGTTTTATTTCTAAATTCTTTACTTATACCGCTTTTTTCAAGTATTGCTTGTGCTTCTCTCATTTCTCTACATTCACAAGGATATGCTTCATTGTCTTTTATAATAAATGTCATATCTCTACATTTAGAGCATTTATATTGTATATTTTCATTTTGTAAGTTCTTCAAATTCTCTTCTGGCTGCTTGTAGTTGTTCTTTTGTTGGTTTTTGATAAAGTCCTTCATCCTCATCTTCAAGTGATTGGGCATATTTAGATTTTGAATGCTTGTGTTTATATTCTCCATTTTTTCCCCCTCTATTTTTTATTTTATATTCATAGTTATTTAAATCATTTATATTTTTTATATTATTTTCTCTCCATTTTTTAATTATGCCACTTATATAGGCTTTATTCATCTTGCCTTTATTTGTTGCTATCTCTATGGCATGTTTAAATAATTCATAGTCTATTTCTTTGTATAATTCATATAACCACGTCTCTATTAGGTTATTTATAATTCCTATATTTTGTTCATATAAAATTTTATATTTATCTATTTCTTCATTATAGTTTCCTTTATTATTTATATTTGCTTTTTTTGTCGCTAATCCTTTTCCTGTTTGTTTTTTTATATTTTTTTCTATAACTTGAATTTGTGTATCATTTAAATTATCTTCATCATTTGTTGTTAGTTCGTCTATGTTTATTATGTAATTTTCAGCTTTACATTGTTGTAAAAATAAGTTTATGAATGATTTATTCTTTATTTTTGACAATTCATTTTCTATACATTTTTTAACCTTTGGGCTATTTATTTTATTATGTCTTAGCCAGTTTTTCACATATATTTCTTTAGTTTCATTGCTATATACTATCTTTCCGTAACTTTCAAATCTCTCTAAAAGCTTTTCTACACTTTCTCTGTTATACCCAGTTTCGGTTTCTATTATTCTCTTTGGTAATTCGTATATACCACATTGACTTGTTTTGCTATTTGTTAGTAAGTAAATGTAAAAATACTTTTCCTCTGGTGTTAAATCTAGTATAAATCCGTCTTGCCAATAATCTATTTGAATATTTCTATAAATTGCCATATTATCCCCCATAAATTCATTTTATATAATTTTATTATTAAATTCTAAACACTCTAGTATTTGTAACTTTCATATATTTTGCTGCTATTTCTGGTTGTTCTTTTTTAAGTAGTGTTGTATCTATTGTAGTTTTACTTTGATTTTTCCAAGTTATTTTTCTATCTCCTACATAAGCTATTTCATATTCTTGTATTTGATCTTTTAAATATTGTTCTATAGCCTTTTTCTCTTTTTCATATTTTTTTATATCTTTATGTAGCTCATCATATCTATTTAAAATACTTTCTTTCTCAAATAATATTAAGGTATCTTCTTTGCTGTATTTGTATTTATTGTTTAAGTAATTAGAATAATCACAGCTTCCATCTGGCATAGGTATTTTATCTCCTATTATGCAGTCATTCCAAAAGCTTTCTTCTACTTTCATAAGGTCTTTTATAATATTTTCATCTCTATCTATTTTATGAATTATTAATTCTTCATTTCCTATAAGTGCTGCTACATAGGCGTGAGTTGCCCCACTTACTGCCATATAGTGATAGCATTGAATTTTATATTGTAGTGGTACTTCTTTTATCCATTCTTTTTTTACAAAACTATTTGTAACTACACATTCTAAAAATGCTTTTTCTCCAATTACTGCTTTGTCTATATTAGCTATGGCAAATGGATATTTATCATTTCTTAGTCCCCCATTTACACTTCTAACTTTTTTTCCTGTTTTTGATGTAAATTCACGTGCTACAAAGTTTTCTAATTTGTTACCTAATTCCATTTTGTAATTTTTAGACTCATCATGATTTTTATATGACGGTGAAGTTAAAATATTATTGCTTTCATAGTTATTATTTAAACTACTTTCTTTGATATCATTATCTATTTTATCTAAGTAAATAGTTATAGCACTTTTATAAGGATTTGCTCCAACTATACTAGCTGCATCACTACCTCCTATACCTTCTTTCCTAGCTTTTAGCCAATCATTTTTACTCATATCTTTTGTTTCATAAATTACATTTGCATCTAAGTACTTTCTAGGTTTTAATTTTTTTGATTTTAATTTTTTATCTTTTGATTTATTAGTTTTAATGTTACAATCTGTGACTATTATATTTTCTACGTTATCTACTGTAACATTTTCATTTGTTATTGTTTTTAGTATCTTACATAATTCAATTTTTGCTAAGTATTCATTATTATTTTGTAGTGTTATAGTTATTTGGTTCATTTTTTCCCCCTGTTATTTAATTCATTTTAAATATATCTTCATAATTACAATCAAGTACATTTTTAATTTTTACTGCAACCATATGAGATGGATTTCTATCCCCACTTTCAATCCTATTGTAATGAGTTCTACATATAGACACTTTGTCTGCTACTTCTTGTTGAGTCATTTTTTTCTTTTTCCTTTTTTGTATAAGGTTACTCCTCATAACATATCCCCCTTTTATGTGTCTTTTAGTGACGTTTCATAATTACAGTATAGTGTCGTATGGTAACTAAATCAAGCATTTTTTACAAAATTTGTTATTTTTATTGCTAAATGTTTACTAGATGACACGTTTTATAGTAAAATGTAATTATGAAGATAATTTTTCAAAAATTATTTTCTTTAAATTAAATAGTATATTTTTTAAATTATATAAATTGTGTGTATTTTAAATTTAAATAGGTGGTGATTTTATGTCATTTGGTTTGAGATTAAAAGAGCTTAGAACAAAACGTAATGTAACTCAGCAGCAACTGGCTGATTATATTGGTGTTGGAAGAACTGCTATTGCAGGATATGAAACAAAAGACAAGTGTCCTGATTTTGATAAGCTTAGACTTATTGCAAAGTTTTTTAATGTTACTACAGATTACTTGTTAGAAATTGATGATAATGAAAAAAGATTAGATAGCAGTGATACAACTATTGCTACTCATAGAGTGAATTTTGGTGAAGATTTACCAGAGGAAGCTTATGAGGAATTGGAGTCTATTTTAAATTATATAAGACATAAGTACAAAAAGGATTAGTTTTTCAGGGGGATTTTGGGGATTATGGATAAGTTAGAAGAATTATTCAAGTTATGCGAAAAAGAAAATATAAAAATTGAGTATGTCACTTTTAGTTCAAGTGTACTTGGTCTTTATGTAAAAGATATAGATACTTATCCTGTTATATTATTAGACAAAAGTTTATTAAGTAATAGGTTAAAGTCTATGGAGGTACTGTCTGAGGAAGTTGGACATTTTTATACTACTACTGGAAATCACGCTATTAGATTGCTTCATTATAGCAATAGATTGTGCTTAAATAGTGTTGAAATTAAGGCTTGTAGATGGGCGTGCAATTTCCTTATTGATGATGATGATTTAGTTAAATGTGCGCTGTGTTCTACTGATTTATATGAACTTAGTGAAATGTTAGATGTTCCTCATGTGATGCTTTTGCATAAAATAAAATTTTTAAGTTTAGAAAAAGATTTTATAACTTCTAAATGTGGTCATACGTTATATATAGAAAATGGGTCTAGGTTGTACTTTAATTAATACATACCTTGCCCCATTTTCTTTTTATATTAATTATTTGACTCTCTTGAACATTGGATGATTTTCATTAAACTCTATTAAATCCCATAAGTTCCCGTATAAATCCTTAAATACAGCAACAGTTCCATAATCCTGTTCTTTAGCTTCTCTAACAAATTCGATTCCTATATTTTTCATTTCATTATAATCACGCCAGAAATCATCAGTTCCTAGGAAAAGAAAAACTCTTCCACCTGCTTGATTTCCTATAAAATCCTCTTGTTCTGGTTTAGATGCTCTTGCAAGCAGTATTGCTGTTCCATTTGAACCTGGTGGAGATACCACTACCCATCTTTTATCTTGCTCTGGCTGATATGTATCTTCTATTAATTCAAAATGAAGTTTATTTGTGTAAAAATCAATGGCTTCATCATAGTCTTTTACTACTAAAGCAATATGTACAATTGATTGAATCATAAAATTTCCTCCTCTATGCATTCTAAGTAACTAGTAGTAAATATATCTACTAAAAGAATTATCAAAACTACTAATCCTATTATATCATATGAACAATATACTAATACCTGTATTATCAGTAGTATTTATACTCCAAATACACAAAATCTTATAAAATCAACAAAAGCATGTGAACCCATAGCAGATACTAGATTAAACTTTCTTTGCATTAAAGCAAAAGGGATACCAAACAAAATAGAAAGCATAATCATATTTGAAATACTGAAATTTTGCAAATTGAAGTGGATAAGAACATGTGGTACAACCATAATTGTATAGCATAAAATATTTTGAAGTTTTGAAAGCTGTTGATTCTTAACTAAATGAACACATAGTGCAAAGAAAAATAATCTAAAAAATATCTCTTCAAACACACCTGCTCTTAGAGCATCCAAAAACCACTTAATTTTAAAAGATACATTAATTGGTATAGAATTCTTTGCTAAAAAGGCATTGATAAACCCTAAAATTCCACCAATTCCGAAAATCAATATTAGTGTAATTAAAATATTATTGTTTTTGGTATTTTTAAATAAATAAATTTTATTGCTACTATTTTTAAAAATCATCATAGAAGCTATATATGGTAAAACTACAGAAAATCCCATAATAGGGCTTGATGGAATACATAAAATTCCAAATACAATTCCCATTGTAATATCAAACTTATTGAAACTTTTATAACTGTAAATTATGTAAATAGCAATTAAATTTATTATGATAAACCATAAAAATACCATATTTAGCATGGCAGATAAAAACCATAAAGTAATAAATGAAGTTAGAAGTAAAAACAACTTTATAGTATCTTTTTTCATATCACTCCTCCTAAAAAATATTAATGATCCTAATATGCTGTACACTAATTATTGTATCATAACTGATTCAATAAAATATAATTATCTTGATTTAGTTATCTTAGATATACTTATTTACTTATAAAAAATAGCCGACAACTGTGATATATAACCCCACGTTGTCGGCTCTGCGTCTTATAAAATGGCTCTTTTTTATTGATGCAAATCACACATAATAACCATTCACATTTGCGCATTCTAACCTCTCTATTTAGTTATTCTCTTGTTTTATCAGTAGACTTTTTTATTGCCTCATTAACTTCTTTATTAACAGATTCCTGATAAATATCTGCATAGGTTTTTGAATCTTTGATTAACTCGTCACAGAAAGCTGCTACATCATTTCCAGTTACTTCTAATACATCTTTACCTAAGGATACACCTTCTTCAAAGAAATCAACAATTCCCGAAAGTAAATCTATACCTTCAGTTAGCTCAACAGGGCCTACCTTAAAAAGATATTTTTGAATTTCCTTATAAACAATTTGATAATCTTTTGGAAGTGCTTTTACACGTGCTACATGTGCTCTCCATTCTTTTTTACCTTTGATTATATCTTGTATTCCCATTGTATCCTCCTATTTACCTAATTTTTTTGCTATATTATTGTTTAGTTGTTTACGCCACTTATCACGGAAAGTATTTGAACCCTCTTCACCAACTAGAGCTGAGCAAAAACCTTTAATATCTTCACCTAAAGCACTTTGTACACTCTGACCATCTGAAGCTGTTTCTTCAAGAATATAAAGAGCACTATCCATAATTGGCATTAAGTTACGACCAGTAAAATCAGAATGATTCCAAAGATTTTCCTTAATTTTTTCCCATGCTTCTTGATAATCTGCTGGTAACTCTTTTGCTCTAGCTTCAAAGCTTTTGAATTCCTTTTTCATATCATTACCTGTTATTTTATCCCAAAATGTCATTACTTCATCTCCTTCAATTCATTAATTTTTGTTGAAACAAATTGCCATTTTTCCCAAAACTTATTTAATTCCTCACGTCCTGCATCATTTAGTGTAAAAAACTTTCGTGGTGGTCCTACATCAGATTTCTTTTTTGTAGTTTCTACAAATTTATTTTTTTCAAGCCTTACCAATATTGTATAAACAGTTCCATCTACAACATCTGAAAATCCAAGCTTATTTAGTCTTCTAGTAATTTCGTATCCATATGTTTCTTCATGACTGATTATTTCAAGAACACAGCCTTCCAATACTCCCTTTAACATTTCTGTTATATTTTCCATATTATTTACCTCACTATCTAGTATTACTGGTATTCAGTATTACTTACTACCACTATATAGTATCACTTAGTAGTAAGGGTGTCAATCTTTATATATATATATCTTTTTTACATTTATTCTTACCAATGAAATTTAAAAATCTATGTTAAATCATTTATTTATAAGATATAAATAATAAAAATGACTGATACTCTATATCAAATAGTATCAGTCATTTTATAGTTAATTCGTATTCTATTAAAATTGTTCACAAAGTAATCTAAAATAGCATACATTACTTTGTTTCTATTTTACAATATATTAGTTTTGTGAATTATCTTCAAATAAATTTTTTTCTTTAAATAAGTGTTTATTAGTTTCTTTAGATTCTTCTTTATTTCTTTTATCTGTAATAAATAGATATACTAAAACAGCTATCGCAACTACTAGTCCTAATATAGAATAATTATAATCTAATAAAGCATGTATTAGTATTGGAACAAATATACTGCCACTCTTTTCTAAATATAAAATAAATATAACTCCACTTAATATACCTCCACCTAATTCATTAAGCATATTCTTAAGCAGAATTAATAAACCAGATTCTGATATAATACTAGGTAATATTGAGTGCATTATTCCAAATAATGCTCCGCTTATAATTATTGCACTTATCTTATTATGTTTTTTCAAACTATTGTATATGTATCCTCTATGTATAACTTCTTCAGGCAATGCAACTATAAATAAGTAAAAAAATGCTTTATATATTCCCCTTACCGTATAGTCTCTATTTAAAATAAAAGCTAAAATATAGATTGCCAACAATATTATGCTAAGTTTAGATTTTTTAATTCCAAGTTCAAATAACTTATTACGATAAACTATAATTATAGCTAATGCAAATATTAGCATACTAAAAAAATCGACAATAACTATTTTTCCTACATTTGAAAGTGTTATATCTTTTAATGATATTAACCAATTATTTTTATATGTAATGGTAACAAAAATATAAAAATATATCATGTATATAATTCCAATTAATGCCGGTTTATATCGTTTAACATTTTCCCTTATTCCCATTTCAAACTCCCCCTTATAAACTTAGAATTTATAAAACGTTAATTGTTCCCTTTTTATATTTATTCTCCCTTTAATCCAAAAATACATCCTAATATAACTACTACTAACATAGTGATTATAGGAATAAAATTTCCAAATACACTTTTTTTCACACTTATCTACCTTCCCTATATTTAGGCTTCTACTAATTCTTGCAATTCATTTACAAAACGACTTACATGGAATCCATCACATACTGCGTGATGAACTTGTATTGCTAATGGCAAGATATACCTACTATTCTCTTCATAATATTTCCCCATAGTAAAAATTGGAAGTAAGTATTGATACCCTTTTTGTAAGTTTAAATTAAATCCATCAAACGTAGTCCAAGGTATCATTGACACTGGAAAATTATTTTCAGGTATATCTGGTTTTGCTATCATCTTTTTTACAGAACCAAACATTTCTATATCTTTTTCATATAATTTGCAAAATTCATCATAGCTGTCACAGTATTGAGTCCATATATTAGAAAATGTTTCACTCTCTTTATTAAATACTGTATAACAAGGCAGCATTTCATCAAAAACGCCTAAATTTCCATTAATATCAATCGCGGTTCTAAATTCACTGTGTCTATTAACTACCTTGGTAATAAAATATAACATTGTTGGATATAACTTTCTGTCTGAATTTTTAATTTTTGTAATATCCAATTTAACAGTCATACTATACGTACATGGAATTTCATTAAAATAATGATCAAAATATTCTTTTCTATGCCACTCTTCTTTGTTAATAATATTAAAATTCATATTTATAATTTCCTTTCAAATTCATATTTATATATTAATACTGTCTAATTTTTTATATTTATCGTTATTTGTTAGAATCTACTATTTCACATAGTTTTTCATATGTTTTTTCAGTATCACTACTATTTTTATCGTTATAAACAAGTAATCCATCTTCTAGTTCAATTTTTATATATGGACTTTTATTTTTATAAATATACACACTAGCATCTCGATTATCCCCGTCTATTTTGCATACTCCCCTTATGTAAGTTAGGGTACCTGTCCCTTTTATTCTGTGAATATTATTAATTTCATCTACAAGTTTAACACTTTTAATGTCTGCTACTTTAAATGAATCTACTCCTACTTTTACTGTATCGTCTTTCACAATTAATTTATGAGGAGAAATATCTGCTGTACTTAATATAATAGCAGGTATTGCTAATATTATTAAAAGTCCTAAGACTACTATCCTTTGGTACTTATCTACTTTCTTGTCAGCTACCATAAAAATCTCCTTAACTTTATTATTAATTAAATACAAATATTGTTAATTGAATTATATCATAAGTATCCACTTCAACTCACATCAAATTGAAGTGAAGGTTTTATTGAACTTTAAAATTGCATATGATAATATATTGAATATAATTTCATTGAATATTTATTCAATATATTTATATTTAAATAAAAGATTAAAAAGGAGACACAATAAATTGATAACGAGAGAAGAACAGAAAAAGAAACGTAGAAATGAAATTCTTGAAGCAGGTCTAGATTTATTTATTCGAAGGGGCTATGCAGCAACAAAAATAGTAGATATTGCAAAACAAGTAGGTATGAGTACTGGACTTTTATTTCATTATTTTGAATCAAAAGAAAAACTATATGAGGAACTTATAAAAAAAGGGTTATCCGATTCTATGAGTATTATGAATGATAGTGAAATAGATCCTCTAACTTTTTTTGAGGTTACAACAAATCAACTTTTAGATTTTATAAAATGTAAACCTACTTTCTCAAAATATTTTGTACTAATGAATCAAGCATACTACAATGAGTCAGCACCTGAGAGTGTGAAAAATATGATCAAAGACTTTGATATATATACCCCTACTTCACAGCTTATAAAAAAAGGGCAAGAAAATGGATCAATTAGAGATGGCAATCCACATGCATTAGCTATTGCATTTTGGAGTGCAATTAGTGGAATAGCAGAACAGATGGCTAAAAATCCAGAGTATCCATGCCCAGAAGCTGAATGGATTGTAGATATATTAAGGGGGTAGAATTATGAATAAAAAAACAGTTTATAAAACTTGGATAAGAATAAATAAAATAATTACTCTTTCAGTAATTTCTTTATTTTTAATACTAATTGCACTTTCACCAGTTAATATATTTATAAGAGTATTGGCAGGAATTTTATCTTTACCATTTTTATATACTTCAATAATAGTAACATATTGTTACTATCAATTTTCAGATATAGGTGGTAATTTTCAATATAAAATACATAATTTGATTGTAAGTAAAATCAGTTATACAGGTAATGTCAAAGTACTAGATATAGGTGTTGGTAGTGCTTCACTTATAACTAAGATAGCTAAATCATTGCCAAAAGCATCTCTCATAGGAATTGATTATTGGGGCAATGATTGGGAGTACTCAAAAAACATATGTGAGGAAAATGCAAAATGTGAAGGCGTGTCAGATCAAATTTCTTTTATAAAAGCAAGTGCATCTAATTTACCATTTGATGATAATGAATTTGATGTAGCAGTAAGCTGTTTAACTTTTCATGAAGTAAAAGATGAAAATGATAAGGTAAAAGTATTTAAAGAATCCTTGAGAGTTATTAAAAAAAACGGAGAGTTTATATTCTTAGATTTATTTCTTGATGAAAATGTATTTGGTAAAAATGATGAGTTTTTCCATACTATTAATTCACTTGGTATTTCAAGTATTAAAATTGAGAAGCTCGAAAATATAATTGATTTACCTAAAATTCTATTAAATAAAAAGGTATTAGGAAATGCTGTAATAATCTCTGGAAGAAAGTAAACATAGAGAAAAAACTATGTTTAAACTCCCCTTATCTTTATTACTAATTAGATATACAATTATTGCTAATTATTATATCATAACTTAGAGAGTATGAATATTTTTAAAATCCAATGATTATAAGTGAACTTTAACTATAATAATAGTATTATATAAATATAAGGGAGGGGTTAGCAATGACTATAAAAAATAAATATAAAATAAACGATATTTCAAAATACTTATGTGATGAATTTAAGGCACACGAGATTACTAGAGAAGAATTTCTAAATTTAAGTGAAAATCACTCTACAATTCAGTTAAATGACAACTCAAGAGTATATAAAATAATTGATTCCAATTTTATTCAGTCACTATTAAGTGAAAAAGAAAAAGCAGAAATACAAATAACTATAGATCATTTTAATAAAATTTATGATGATATAGAGTACTCGTCTTATGAATATCAAATAAGCACTGGAAACCTAATAATTATTATCTTAGAAAGTACAGATAAAGATATGTTATCTAGTTTTACAATAGATGGAATTGGAGACTTTGTATTTAATTATTTATCAAAATTTATTGATGATGATATTGAAAAAAGTGAAAATCCTTTAGATGAAGTAATAGAAGAATTAAAATACTTTAAACCATATGGTAAATATTTTAAATAAATTTTAAAAATGGGTATAGGTTGTATTTTAAATAATATTACACACCTTACCCATTTTGTTTTTATGTTTATGTTTATGTTTATTTTTATTCTTATTCTTATTCTTGTTCTTATGTTTATTCTTATTCTTGTTCTTATGTTTATTCTTATTCTTCTCTTAGATTTTTTTCAAGTTGATTTCAGACTCGAAAATTTTTTAAATACGGTATGCATACCCTATTTTTATTATAATAAAAAATGGATGGGCAGATTTAATGGTATTGCAAGTAAGTATATCTTAAGCTAGTAGCGACTCTATTAAAACTAGGAATTTTATTGTACAAAGTAATGTAGTATATTCTTACACTAATATAAAGGATTTCAAATTAATAACACCACTGTTTATATAACTTGTAATAAATTTATAAGGAGAATGCTATAATAAAAATAAGCACGCAACTGTTATATAATGTAAATTAAACATCATTTTATACAAGTAACTATTTATATCGATTGTGATGCTATATACAGCTAATCAATTTTATGGAGGTGCTATGGTTAATATAAAAAATATTGATAGTAAAGATTTCTCAAACTTTATACATATGAAACTTAGAGAGTATAATGATAGTAATTCACCGCACCACAAAGCATATAGAAAAGAGGGAGAAATAAAAGTATTGAACTTTATTGCTGAAGATAATGGTAAATGTATTGGAGGTATAATAGCCGAGGCTTATTGGGGATGGCTAAACATAGAATATCTGTGGGTGGATGAAAATTTTAGAAACAATGGAATAGGCAATGAACTATTAAAAAAAGTTGAAAATATAGCTATTCAAAATGGGTGTAGAAAATCTCAACTTTTTACTTTTGAATTTCAAGCTAAAGCATTTTATCAAAAATATGGTTACAGAATAGCTGGTATATTGGAAGACTATCCACCTGAAAGTAGTTATTATTGGATGTTTAAAAACCTAGAATAAGTAGTATATACTTGTAAAGATTATACAGTATTATAAATGAATAATACTAACAAAAAAAGTAGGAGTAAATCGATTGATATACCCATACTTTTTTGTTAGTAAAACTATTTCTAATATCAACACTATATTAGAATACAGACTAAAAAATAAATAAAGAAAATCAACTATATTCGCTTGGCTACATAGCTGTTCTTTATATCAAAATTTATATAAGTGAAAACATTAAAACCGTTCCTAATCCAAAAGTTGTAAAATCAAATAATACATGGATAATCCATGGTACAATTATACTATTTGATTTTAATCCTGCTATATTAAAGAATACTCTTACTACACCTTGAATTAAAATAATATGAAGAAGTGTATGAATCATATCACCATTAAAATAAGTAGAATAGTGTAGTAATCCAAAAAATATACAACTTAATATAACACCTATTGTTTGTGATAAAAATAATTTATTAGTTTTTTTGAAAATTAAATTCGCTATAACTAAAAGTACAAAGAAACTTATTATTTCTTCAAATAATAAAACAAAAGGTAGTGATATAAATGTCTGAATTAAATGTTCATGTCCAGGGTTTCCTTTTAATGCAATTTTAAACACTTGACTTAATAAAATACCTGAAGCCATACTAGCTATAAATGATATTAGGTACCATATAATTGTGTTTTTAAAAGGCTTTTTAGGTTTTGAAAATATATCAGCTACTCCTTCTTTTCCAAATGTAACAAATAAACTAATAACAGCTAGTGTGGGAACTGCTATGATTTTAAATACAAGTATTAATGAGCTAGTTTGAGGTAATATATCAATTTTAAATGTAATTAACAGCAATAAAACTGATAGTAATACTGGTAGTGCTTTGATTTTGTAGTTTGTTATGATTTCATTCATAAATTACACCTCTTTTTCAATTTTTTATGTTGTTTTATTTTATTTTAAATCACTAATATTTCTAGAACCTTTCTATATTGTTTCTTCTTTCTTAACTTTAAATACTATAGATAATACATCATAAAAATTCACTTAGCTTAATCTACTACGTAGGTGCTACACTTTATATCATAAACTACTTCTTTCTTTTAAAAAAATGGATAAAGTGTGTATTCTAAGTAAATACACACTTTATCCATTATATTTATTATTATACTATTTCATTTTTAATTGATTCTACTACATTACTTTTTTTAACACATGTTGAAGAAAAATAATACGATAAGAAAATAGATGCAATTAAAATCATTGTATACATTAAAATTACTCCTGCTGGGAAAACAGATATAAACTCAGCCCATGTAATTAGTGTTAATCTTAGCATCACCCAACAAATAAATAATACTATTGGTATGCTAATAATAATCGGTGTTGCAGCAAAGAATAATCCTTCTAAAATCAGTATTTTATTTAATCCATTTGGCGTTAATCCTACTGATCTAAGTACAGCAAATTCTCGTTTGCGTAATCTAAGATTATTTGAAATGGTAGAAAAGGCATTAAATATACCAATCAAACCAATCATTAATGCTATAGCAAAAATACTAATAGATATTGATTTTTGAACTAGTGCGTCATGATTCATTTCTTCCAACAGGCTCCATATACTAAAATCATCAGATCCAAGATAAGATTCACAAATCTTATTTAGCTCTTTTTTTACACTTGGGCTAGCTTTATCCCCTACTAATAAATCAATTCCCATAACGCTGTATTCAAGCATACGTTCTGGCATAAACTTACTAACTGTTTGCTGGTAAGTTTTCATAGGGACTATAAATGCTATACTATATCCACCCATTTTTAAATCACTTGGAGAAACTTCTGTAACAGCTCCTACTTGAGTATCAAATTTATAATTTGTATTCATATCATTTTCTACTTTTTCATGTAAAACTAATTCATCGCCTTCTTTTACATTTAATAGTGGTATTTTTTGTACAGCTTTTGAACCATTTGGTGTATGGTATGTGCTATCTAATAATATACCTGTAACTGCACAATCTTGATAAAATTTATCAGGATCAATACCAATTTCTTTACAGTATTTTTTAAATGATTCATCACTTAATCCAACTAAATTTGTTATAATTCTATATTTTCCATTTTCCTTCAGTACATTATGTTTAAAACTTACTTCATCAAATCCTCCAGACTTAGAAAAAACATCTGATTCTTGTTTTTTTGTTACATAAGTTGAAGTACGTACTTGTCTTCTAACTACACTATCCTTAACTTTAGGTAGTGAAATAATTTTATTTATCATATCATCACTTGGTTCATCAAGAACATTTAGATTAACCGTCATATCATATTTAGTCATTTGGTCATTCTTAGACTCAGCTAAATTCAATATAGATATAATGCTAATGTACCCAACGGTTAATGTAAAACACATTGAAATAGACAACACAGCAGTTCGTAAACTTCTTTTATTAGCTGTAAATTGTACTTTTGCCAGCTCACCTTCTATTCCAAATATTTTATTTATTATTGGGTGAGATTTTTGTTTTTTAAGTTTTATATTATTATTATTTTGACGTATTCCAACAATAGCTGATACTTTTGCTACTTTTCTTGCTGGTATATATGCCGATATTAAAACAGTAATCAACGATATAATAATAGCAAAAGCAACTACTACCCATGAGAATGTAATATCTATCTTTCTAAAATTCTCTGTAGCACTAAGAATTTCATTAACTTTAAAAACAACTATATGACTAAATAGATATCCTATCATAATTCCTATTGGCAATTGAATAAGCCATAATAAAAACCCTTCATAGAGTACAGAGTGCTTAATTTGTTTTGGAGTTGCACCTAAACTTTTTAATACTCCTAGTTGCTTAATCCTGCTATTTGCGGATAAAGAAAATGCATTATATATAATTAGGATAAATGCTGCCATAACTAATAAAGTCATTATTATTACTGTTGCTAGTATTACTAAAGCTTCAATATTTGTATTATTTTTATCGTTAATTCCATATAAGCCTAATAAAGATGTATTATAAAGAACATTATATTTTCCATATTCATCTTGTTTCAGTCCCGTAGATTTAGCTATTTTAGGTAATGTATTATAAATTTTACGAGGTTTCTCAAATCTCATATAAACCGTAAGTTCGTCTTTAGGCTTTATTTGTGAATGGTTTAAATATCCCATTGCAATATATCCAGGATATGCAGAACTCCCAGAAACATCTAGTTCTCCAACTATGGTATAATCCTTAGTTTCTATTTCCTTGAAAGTCTCACCTGATCGTTTATTATCTTGAGTTTTAATTTTTTTATTACCTAACATACGATTACCTATTGGAATAGTCAATTTATCACCAATTTTGTACGAAGGATTATCCAAGAAAAATAATTTAGATACAACAATTTCTCCAGATTTTTTAGGAAGTCTACCTTTTGTAAGTGTGTTTTTTAAGCTCATGTCTGACCAAAAATTTTCATCTGCATCTCTCATTAATAGATACGAACGTTTAGTATCAGAAAGCTTAGCAGTAATCCACTGACCTTTAATCATAGTAGCTTCAACTTCTGGATTTTTTGTTACATATTTTAATTTATCACCTGGTATAGATTCAAATAATTCACCATGCCAGTATCCTCCATTTTCAATTGCCTCACTTACTTTTGACTCCCATAAAGTATGTAAAAATATACATAGTGAACATAAAAGTGCTGAAGCAATTGTAATAGCAACGATTATAGAAATTGTATGTCGCTTATTTTTTTTCAAATGGTTATATGTATATTCATTCATTATGTTCATCATTTAATCACCTCATCTGACACAATTTCACCATCATCGATTCTAATCATCCTATCTGCTGATAATGCAATTTTTTCGTCATGAGTAATTATTAAAATAGTTTGATTGTACTCCTTATTTGAAATTTTTAACATCTCAAGAATACTTTCAGAGTTTTTTCTATCAAGGTTTCCAGTAGGTTCATCTGCTAAGATAATAGATGGTCTATAAATTAATGAACGAGCTATAGCAACTCTTTGCTGCTGACCTCCTGAAAGCTGGTTTGGTAAATAATTAAGCCTTTCGCTTAAACCAAGCATTTTTACAATCTTATCAAACTCTTCTTTTTTAGGCTTTCTGCCGTCTAAAAGCATTGGTAATAATATATTTTTCTCAACATTTAATGTAGGTATAAGATTGAAAAACTGATATATTAGACCTACTTTTCTTCTACGAAATAAAGCTAGTTCAGTTTCATTCATTGATGAAATATCAGTGTCCTCAATATATATTTTTCCACTTGTAGGTTTATCCACGCCTCCTAACATATGTAGTAGTGTAGATTTACCTGAACCACTTGCTCCAATTATTGAAACAAATTGTCCTTTGTTTATGCTCAAATTCAAATTATTAAGTGCAGTGACCTTTGTATCTCCCATTCCATAGGATTTTGTAAGATTTTCAGTTCTTAGTATTTCCAAGATATTCTCCCCTTTATTTATTAGTTCATATTTCAAAGAGTTTATGATTTTACTATGTATTTCTTTGATTAACTTCATTTTACTTTTTCTATCTTACATCTTAGTGACATAGTTAATTAATTTCTATAAAACTTTATTATAAATTTTGCTCCTCCTGTTTCCTTATTTAAAGCAATAATTTCACCATTTTGTTTCTTAATTATGGACATTGAAAGAGCAAGTCCAATTCCTACACTATTTTTAGATGAGTTAGCGCCCTTATAAAACCTAGTAAATAAATGTGGAATATCCTTTTTATCAAATCCTTTGCCATTATCTTCAATTATTATTTGTGTGCATAAAGGATCTTGTTTGTAATCTATAGAGATTACTCCACAATCTGGTGTATGTTCGTAGCAATTTTTTACTATGTTAAGAATTGCTTCACTCGTCCAATGAAAATCACCATTAAAAAATATATCACTATTATCTTTAATAAAAAGTTGTTGTTTCTTTTTTTCTATCATTAAGCAGAGAGGTTCAACAGCTACACATATCAATTCATAGACATTAATAGGCTTATATTCTAATTGAATTGAATCTGCATCTATTTTTGAAAGTATCAACAATGATGATACTAAATAATTTAGACGCTCTATCTGTGCTGAAATACTTCCAATATATAAAGCTTCATCTCCTTCAATATTGCTAGATTCTAATAATTCAATCATCAATGCCATAGAAGTAATTGGAGTTTTAAGTTGGTGGGAGATATCTGCAAGGTTATTGCATAGATTTTCTTTTTCTACTCTTTCTTTTTCTCTACTTTCTCTAAGCATCATAACAGTTTTATATAACTCATCTTCTAAAATTGAAAACTCATCTTCTTTGCTTTTAATCTGCATTGTATAATCGCCTTCGTTTATATCATAGAGATATTTTGCTAGACTATCTATACGCTTTTTCTTTATGATATTTGAAACTACTAGAGATACTGCAAAATAAGAAAATATTGCTACTATTAGTATTAAAATCACCTTTAGTACATTGCTAAATCCTTGATTAGTGTTGAAAATAAAGTTTGAGCTTTCTATGTAACCATATTGATTTAATATTTTCTTCCCATTATTTATATCTATTTCATTTTTATTTTTTAGTGCTGATACTAAATCTTGTTCAATATCATCATTAGCATTAGCCCCAACTGCTATAAGTTGTGCAGCTTTTTCATAAAACAGTTTTTCTGATTGTTTGTAAATAAAAGCACCACATACAACACAAAAAATTGTTATATATATAAAACTTGTAGCTATCCATATCCTCATACTTTTTTTATTCATATAAAATTTAATCCTCCAACCTATAGCCGATACCTCTTACAGTTTTAATAAAAGAAGCATCTTCTAACTTTTCTCTAAGACGCTTTATTGCTACTGATAGTGTGTTGTTGTTTACAAATTCTCCATTAACATCCCATAAATTTTCCAAAAGTGTAGATCTTGTTAAAGTTCTATTTTTATTTTCTAGCAATTGTAATAATAAGTTATACTCACCAACTGTTAATTCTACTTCTTGGTTGTTTTTATACACTCTTGATTGAGACTTTATTACTTTAATGTTTTTGCAGCATAAAATATCTTCTTGGATTTGCTGCTTTACTGTTCTACGCAACACTGCACTAATACGAGATTGTAAAACACTTAATTTAAAGGGTTTTGTAATATAGTCATCTCCCCCCATATCTAATCCTTTTATCATATTGCTGTCTTCATCATTGATAGTAAGAAAAATAATAGGGATATCTTTAATTTCTTTTACATAACGACAAAACTCAAATCCTGATCCATCAGGTAGATTTAAGTCTAGTAATATTAAATCTATATCTGGTTTAAAAAGTTCTTTTCCTCTTTTTAAATTTTCACCATGAATAACGTTATAGTTGCTTTTCGATAAAAATGATTTAACTCCAAAAGCAATTGTATCGTCATCTTCAATTATCAAAATATTAAACATCTATCTATCTCCTTTTTTATTATCAAGTTCAACTGGCAATTATTATAATATATTATTTTATTTAAAATTAATGTCGAAGTTTGTATTATATTTGTTTTTAGTAAATAATTTAGCCTTAATTTTCTTATACCTAAAAATTTCACTTCACTCATAGCGCCAACGATTTCGTCCATTACATAAAAATAAAATGGGTATAGGTTGTAATTTAAATAACTACACACCTTACCCATTTTTTTATGTTTATTCCTATATACTATCTTGCCTAATATTTTCTATTATACTTTCTTTGTTTAACTTTTTCATAGGTATATACGATGCAATAAATGTAACAACAAATATGCCTAAAACACATACTAAAACTGCCTTCCATGGAAGTATCATGCCTAATTCTACAGCATTTCCAATAGTTTTATTCATAATTACATCTATTCCAATTGCTATAGGAATTCCATACATTAATGCTAAAACGCCATATAACAAACTTTCAAAATATATTATCCTATTAAATCCACTAGGCGTTGTACCTATAGATTTAATTATTGCAAATTCTCTTTTTCTTAGATTTATATTTGTACTTGTTGTATTTACTATATTTATCACACTTACTAAAGTTATAATAAATATAAATCCATATACAAATATTTTTATTACAGTAATAGATGTTTCAATTCTTAATGCCTCTTCCACTTCATCACGTACATCATATCCATATTTTTTACCTATTTCTTTTACTGCTTTTCTTGTATTTTCTTTTTTATCAGAGTATATGTATATATTTGAATCACTTATTTCATAGCCTAAGTTTTTACCTACCTCATTATAAGTTATAAAATCTATTCCCATATAATTAGAATATTTACTTCCTATAGGTAAATCATCAGTAGTAGCTAAAACTTTTAATTTTATAGGCTCTATTATTTCTTTATCATTTTTATCACGCTGCATAGTATATGCATCTATTATATCTCCAACTTTATAATTAGTTAATGAAATATCATAATATTTACCAGGCTCTACATAACGACTTTTATTTCTAAGTATTATCCCATTTTCTTTTATAGCTGTTTCTTTATTAAAACTTCCATCTTTTAATTTTATTGTGTTTATCTCTTTATCTGATATAAATTGGAAAGTATTTCGTTCCATATTAAAGTCATATATAACTTTATTATTTTTACTCTTTTTAGAAAAAAAGTCATCTATAACCTTTTTATATTTTTTATTTATATCATTTTCATTAACATTTATACCTACCCCATAGTCATTAGTAGCAATAGTTCTCTTTATTCCATTTATTTTATTTAAATCTTCTATTATATTATTATTTTCTTGTATACCACTTTTCCAAACTCTTATATCATAAGTCATCCTACCTGTATTTACTTCATTTGCTTTTTCAAATAAAGCTAAAAATCCACTAAATGATATAAATATAACTACACTAATAATTAAAGAGAATAAAGTTATTCTAAATTTCTTTTTGTTTCTTCTTAAATTTTTATATGCAAGAACACCTTCTGTTTTAAATAATAATTTAATTAATTTAGAGTTTTTTACTTTTCCTAATTTTAAATTACTACTGTTTCTTATACATTCAAGTGGTGATGTTTTAGCTGATTTAATAGCTGGAAATATTGCTGATATAAATATTGTAAATAGTACAATTAATGCACTTAATACTATCATATATGGATTATAAACTAACCTTAAATTCAGGTTTCCAATTTGTGAATTATTAAATGATACTTGTATTAATTTTAATACTAAATCAATAGCAAAAGTACCTATTATTAACCCCACTGGTATTCCTATCAAACTCACTATAATAGCTTCTATAAATACTAATTTCATGACTTGATTTTTAGTAGCACCTATAGAATTTAATACTCCAAATTGTTTCCTTCTCTCACTTGTTGATATACTAAATGAATTATATACTGTAGCCATTGTGCATATTACAACTAATGCTACTATAATAAATATTGCTATACTTATTGTTTTATCAATATTTGCATAAGCACTTGCACCTTTTAATCTTAGTAAAGGTTCATTAAATGATAGATTTTTATAATTTACACCATTATGATTTTCCTTTTCATCTAAGTTGTTACTGTCAAATTCTTCCTTTTTTAGTCCTAAGTTCTTTGCTATAGATTCTGATATTTTATAAATTTCTTTGGGATTATTGGCTGATACACCTACATTTAATCTATCATTTTTAGATTTATTATTTAAATCTAAGTATGTAATTGCTCTTACAACATCATTTCCTATATCCCATCTAGATTTATTCATAATACCAACTATTTTAAAATCTCTTGTTTTTTTCTTTACTATAATTTCATATTCAAATAATGCTGGACTTTCTAGACTTTGTCCACCTGCAGATAGCCTTTTTCCAATGTCTAGTGTTATATTATCTCCTACTTTTTTATTAATTAAAGGAATAGCACTTTCACTTATCACTATTTCCTTATTATTTGTTGGAAATCTACCTTCTTTTAGTTTTGCTTCATAACTTTCAAAAGCATTTTTGTCATATTCTTTTACTTCAACTAAGTTTTTCTTTTTAGTGTTTAACTTTGAATATCCTAAACTATTATATATAAAGCTTTTAGATAAACCTGCACTATTTCTTATAATATCTACATTATCTTTTTTCATATTATGAAACATAGCATGATAATCTCCCATATCCGCTATTACTTCTCTAGTCTGATAATCTATAGCACTTTCAACCATATTACCTATTCCACAAATCAAAGATGTAGATAATATTATTCCTATTATTGTAACTATTGTTCTTTTCTTATTTTGTTTTAAATATCTTAAAGTTAAGCTGTAATATAAATTCATTTATATCACCTCATTAGCTGTAATCATTCCATCTTCTATGGATATCACTCTATCTGCTTGTAAGGCAATATTATTGTCATGGGTTATCATTATTAAAGTTTGATTGTATTTTTTCACTGATAACTTTAAAAGTTCAATCACTTCTTTAGAATTTTTACTATCTAAATTTCCTGTTGGTTCATCTGCTAAAACTATTGCTGGTCTATTTATAAGCGATCTTCCTATAGAAGTTCTTTGCTGTTGTCCTCCACTTAATTCATTTGGAAGGTGATTTTCTCTTTCTTTTAATCCTAAAGTTTTTAATAAATCATTCAAATATGCTTTTTCTATTTTTCTATTGTCAAGTTCTGCTGGTAATAATATATTTTCCTTTACGCTAAGTACTGGTATCAAATTATAAAATTGATATATAATGCCTATATTTCTTCTTCTAAATATAGATAAGTCTTTTTCTTTTAAGTTGTATATATCTACATCATTTATAAATACATTTCCACTAGTTGGCTTATCAACTCCGCCTAATAAATGAAGTAGCGTACTTTTACCACTTCCACTAGGTCCTACTATTGCAACAAATTCCCCTTTATTTATTGATAAATTAATATTTTTTAAGGCATCTACTTTTGCTTCACCTGTGCCATAACTCTTTGTTAAATTTTCAACTTTTAAAATTTCCATATAACCTTTACTCCTCATTTTGTAAATTTCACCTTATTTAGTTCATCATATTTATGTTACTTTTAATTTCTTAACTTAATTTTAAAGATATAAAATTACTTTAAAGTGAATTAAATATTACAAATTAGTCACTTAGATTTTATGGAATATTATATTAAACTGAGTTCCTTTGTTTTTTTCACTTTTGACATAAATATCACCATTTTGTTCTTCAATTATAGACTTTGCCATAGCTAGTCCAATGCCTACGCTATCTTCTTTTGAACTACTTTTTCCTTTATAAAATCTTTTAAATATATGAGGTAAATCCTTTTTATCTATACCTTCTCCACTATCTTTTATTACAATTTCTGTGTATAAAGAATTTTCTTCATAACTAATATCTAAACTTCCATTAGAAAAAGTATGTTCTACACAATTTTTAATTATATTGACTAAAGCTTCTATAGACCAATTCATATCTCCTAAAAATATAGCTTCACTATCACCATTTATGCTGACATCTATATTTTTAAGTTCTATTGGAATTAAACTTGGTTGAATAGACATTTTTATGAGTTCTAAAACATTTATTTTTTCATTTTTAAAATTTATTACTTTCGCTTCTACTTTTGAAAGCTTTAGCATGCTCTTTATCAACCATTCCATTCTATTTAATTGAGATTTTATCTTTTCTAAAAACTCTATTTTAGTTTCTTTTGCTATATCATCATACATTAAATCATTAAGTATCATAAGTGATGTCATAGGTGTTTTTAACTGGTGTGAAATATCAGAGATAGTATCATTTAAAAATATCTTTTCTTTACTTAAGAGCTCTACTTTTTCTTTAAGTATATTAGTCATTTTTAGAAGTTCCGTTTTAAGAAGTCCTATTTGACCTTCCTGATTTTTATTTTTCATTTCAAATTTTTTGCCTTCTGAACTATGGTATACATAGTCAGTCATGTCTTTTATATCAATGTATATAATCTTAAAATAGTGCATAACTAACATTAAAATAAAAATAAATAGCACAAATATAGATAATAAATTTATACTAAATACTTTCTTTATACTATCTCTTATAATTGGCTCATTATTTAATCTTATATTTTTATCATAGCTATATTTTTTTAGTATTTCTTTACCTAAACTTATATCATCTTTTAATTTTCCTTGAGTTATGATTCCTACTATATTACTTTCTAAGTTGGGATGCTTTGAAAGTATAGATCCTATTATAGCTTGATTATTTTCTACTACCTTATCTTTTATTATGTTTACACTTATAAAGCTAACTCCTACACAAAGCATTACAGTGATCATAAATAATATAGTGTAATTTTTTATAAAACTTTTTATTTCAACATTAGATAGAAACACTATTTTCACTTCCGTTCCACTTATATCCTAATCCCCTTACTGTAAGTATGTATTTTGGGTGGCTTGAATCATCTTCTATTTTTTCTCTAAGCCTTTTTATATAAACTGTAAGGGTATTATCATTTACAAAATCACAAGTAACGTCCCATAATTTTTCTAGTATTTTAGTTCTACTTAATACCACATTATTATTTTTAATTAATATTAATAATAGCTTGTACTCAACAGATGTTAACAAAATTTCCTCTTCACCTTTGTAAACTCTAGCTTCTAAAGTATTTATAGTTAAATCTTTAAATTTAATTACTTTTTTATTTTCATTGCTACCACCTTTTCTTCTAAGTACTGCATTTATCCTAGAGATAAGTTCTCTAACTCTAAAAGGTTTGGTTATATAATCATCCCCTCCAATATCTAGTCCCATAACTACATTCACTTCTTCATCACAAGCACTTAAAAATATTATAGGAGTGTCTTGAACTTTTCTAATTTCTCTGCAAAAATCATAACCATTTCCATCTGGTAACATTACATCTAAAAGAATTATATTATACTTTTTATCCTTAATACTGTTTCTACTTTTCTCTAAATCATTGCATATATCAATGTTAAATCCTTCTTTCTCTAGTGCATACTTTACTGCAAAAGATATCGCACTATCATCTTCTATCATAAGTACATTTATCATTTTCTCACCCAATTTCATATTTATTTTAATCAACTATAACTACCTCTTAGTTGCTTAATCCCAGCTAAGTTTTCATACAACTATTATCATATATTATTTTATTTAAAATTAATGTCGAAGTTTGTATTATATTTGTTTTTAGTGATGCACTTCTATAATAAAATCAAAAAAGCTGTACAAAAATATTAATTTCTGTACAGCTAAAAATATATTAATTTTAATTACTTACTCCTTTGTTAAGAAGAATAAAATTATAATAGATAAAATACACACAGCGCCTAATACTGCTAACTCTGTTGGGAATTCTTTTTCTATAAATTTTAAATCTATATCAACATTAAAATTAGTAACTATATCCTTTAAATCCATACTTGTAACATCAATAATCACATTACCGTGTTTATCCTTTGCAATCAAATTAGTCTCGCCTTTTTCATTTTTTACAAAAGTAGCTTTAAGATCTATTACATCTAAAGATTTAATAACTAATTCTTCTAATCTCTGCTTATCCTCACTAGAAAGTTTGTATAAATTTTTCTCATTACCTACGATTAATTTTGCTTGTTCTACATATGAAACTATTTGATTATATTCACTTCTAGTTATTCTTTGATGTCTAATATAATTTAACAATCCTTCTTTATACTCTTTGTTTATTTCTATTTTATTTATATTATCTTCGATTAAATCATTTCCTCTATCACACATAGCAAAGCTATTACTTCCGAAAGTAAATACTAATAAAATTGAAAGTATAAATGATTTTAAAGTCTTTTTCATATTTGCATCCTCCATATCATTTAGATTCAATAACTTTTTTTAACTTCGATTTTATAATTTCTACCTCATCTATTTTTAATAAAACAATTAATATCAAATACACTAATGCGCCTATAAATACTGCACTTCCTAGTGATATAATTTGACCAACAGTACTACTTCCCATAATGTATGACAATTGGTTATATGAATAGAAAGTAACAATTCCCATTAATATAGCACTTCCTAGTGATTTCAATGAAGTTTTTATTATATTGTCTTGTCCAAAGTAGCCTATTTTCTTTTTCAAACTAACAAATAAAAGTATTATGCACAATATACTAGATAAACTAGTCGCAAATGCTAATCCATTGTGACCCATAAATTTTACTAATATTAAGCTTAATATAATATTTAGTATCATAGATATTGCACCATTTATCATTGGGGTTTTTGTATCTTGAAGTGAATAAAATACTTTGCCTAAAATATCTCTTAGACCAAATGCTACCATTCCTATTGAGAAAAATACTAAGGCTGATGCTGTCATAGCTGTTGCCTGTGGGCTAAATTGACCTCTTTCAAATAACAGTTTTACTATTGGATATGACAGCACCATTGCACCTACTGATACTGGAATAACTAGCAATATTACACTATTGATACTTTGAGATACTGATTTTATAAACTTGTTTTGATTTTTTTCATTTGATAATTTAGATAACATAGGATATATAACAGCACCTATAGATGCTATAAATAATCCTATAACAAATCCATTTAAACGATTTGCATAATTTAGAGCAGATATAGTGCCCTCCATAAGAGTTGATGCTATACATCTATCGACTATAGCATTGATTTGATTTACTGATACGCCTATAAATACTGGGCATACTAACCACATCATTTTTTTAATATATTCATCTTTAATATTTATATAATATTTGTACTTGTATCCTAATTTTTTAGCAAATGGATACTGAAATAAAAACTGACTTATTATCCCTATTAAAGTTCCTATTGGCAGTATATATATATTGATTTTTACACTCAATATTATAGATATGATTACTATTATATTAAATGGAACTCCTATCAATCCAGGTACTGCAAATTGATTTTGAGTTTGTAAGTAAGATGTTATTATGTTGCTTATACCTACAAATATTATCCCAAATATCAATATTCTAGTGAACTTTATAGCTAGGTCTAGGGTTTCGCCTTCAAATCCTATAGCTACTATACCTACTAGTTGCCTTGCAAATATAAAGCCTAGTATGGCTAGTATGCTACTAATAATTAATACTATATTCATAATATTATTAATAAACTCTATTCCTTTTTCACTACCACCTATTTTTTGTTTTTCATAATATAGTGGTATTACAGTAGTAGCTAGAGCCATACCAACAGCACTAAATATAACAACTGGTATGTTTACTGCTGTTATATATGCATCACTATATGCACTAGCTCCATAAGAAGAGCTTAATACTAATTCCCTTGCAAATCCTAAAATTTTTGATAATATAGTTGCAATCATAAGGTATATGGCTGACTTAGCTACTTTATTCATATTTTTCATCACTGTCCTTTATCTTGTTTATCCTTATATTTTGATATGCAAATACCAGTAATGATATTATTATCCAAAAGTTTCTCTCAACTATAAATGTAGAGCTAAACATAAGTCTTACACTTGATACTATAAATATTAAAATCATAAATTGCTTACCATATTTATCAAAGTTTATAAATGTTTTTATACTAGATATTAATATAGATGAAAGTAATATTATTCCTCCATATATACCAAATACTATAAAAAAATCTATAAAAAAGTTATGTGGATACCTAATTCCTGTGGCATTTTCAAAGTATCCTATACCAAGTGGCAGTCCTTTTGATTCACTAATCATTCTTAGTCCATCATTATATAAAAAATCTCTTCCTGACAAAACACTACCAAGTCCCTTATTAAGTTGTAGTAGATATTTATTTATAGAATAAGTTTTTAAATCTAGTTGAGTAAGGAATCTTATAGTTTCTGATATTAATTGGTCTTGATAGATTACTGCAAATATACTTAATAACGAAATTAAGATTATAAAAATCACTTTTTTTGTATACTTTTCTTGGAATAATAAATTGAAAATTATTATAGACATTATCATCGTAAGTACTGCTGATCGATTTCCATATATCATAGTTGAAACTAATATATACATTAGTAAAGGTAGGTTTATTTTCTTATTAGTTTTTATATAGTAAAGTAGTATTATACAAAACGAGTAACTCATATATATTCCATAAAACATATAACTACTCATTTTATTACTAACCATAATCATATAAATTGGCGATACTATGGTTGTATATATGGCTATTTTGTACCATATATTAAGTGAATGCTTAAAATTTATTCCCTGAGAAATTATATAAATTATTATAATATTGTATATTATAAAATTTAACATCTCGGTGGTTACTATAGATTTATAATCTACTAAAAATATATTAAGCATAAATAATAACAATATACTTAATATAAAGATTATAAATTTATTGCTAATTTTAAATTTATTTATATTAAGAAGATACAATCCTATTGCTACTGTTACCATTCCTGATATAGCATTTATAAAAGAATCTGAGTTTACAGCAAATTTTAATGGATATATTAAAAATTTAATATACATAAAGATTATTAAAAATTTTGCATTTTCCATATATATATTATCTTCATTTATCAGACTATCTCTTTTTATATTCATACCTATAACCTATAATACATGCAGCCTGTTATTTTATCTTTGTCAAATATACCTTTTATATCTATAATTATTGGATTTTTCTTGTTTTGCATATTTTTAATATCTTTTATATCTAATTTTTTAAATTCTTCATGCTCTACTGCTATTAATACAGCATCTAATTTTTGTAGGTTTTCATATGATACAAGATCTATATTGTATTCTGACTTAACGTCATCTTTGTTGGCAATTGGATCATATACCAAAACATCTACACCATATTCTCTTAATTCATTTATTATATCTATAACTTTAGTATTTCTTATGTCTGGACAATTCTCTTTAAAAGTAATACCCATTATACCTACCTTAGCACCTTTTACTTTTTTATCTGCTAATACAAGTTTTTTTATAGTGTTTTGTCCAATGTATTTACCCATTTCATCATTTATTTGTCTTCCTGACAATATTATTTGAGAATGGTATCCTAACTCTTGTGCTTTATATATAAAATAATATGGATCAACGCCTATACAGTGACCTCCTACAAGACCAGGTTTAAAATTTAAGAAGTTCCATTTTGTTCGTGCGGCTTTAAGCACTTCTACTGTGTCTATATTCATTTTATCAAATACCATAGCAAGCTCGTTCATAAAAGCTATATTAATATCTCTTTGAGAATTTTCAATAACTTTAGCAGCTTCTGCAACCTTTATACTTTCAGCTCTATACACACCTACTTGTATTATCATTTCATATACTTTTGCTACTGTATCCAAAGTCTCTTCATCACATCCAGATACTATTTTAACTATAGAAGTTAGTCTATTTACCTTATCACCTGGGTTAATTCTTTCTGGAGAGTATCCTATTTTAAAATCTCTTTTATATTTAAGTCCTGATATTTTTTCAAGTATAGGTACACATATTTCCTCTGTTGTACCTGGATATACTGTAGATTCATAAACTACTATTGATCCTTTTGTTAAGTTTCTAGCTACTACTTCACTAGCTCCTATAATAGGCTTTAGGTTTGGTGTTTTATCTTGATTTATAGGCGTTGGAACTGCCACAATATGAAACTTTGCTTTTTTAAGATTTTCTTCATCTGATGTGAAAAGTACTTTACAATCTTTTAAATTTTCATCCCCAACTTCTTGTGTTGGATCTATTCCATTTAGATATTGATTTATTTTTTCTTTATTTATATCAAATCCTATGACATCACAATGTTTAGAAAATTCTACAGCTAATGGTATTCCTACATACCCAAGACCTATAACTGAAATTTTTTCTTTATTTGATTTTATAGATTCATATAGATTCATGTTATCTCATCTTCCTTTCTTTTTTAATAGATACTTTATTAAACACTTCATATAACTTCTCTAAGCTAACTTCTAGTGAATACTTTTGATTGGCTAATTTTTTAGAATTGATTTTCATTTCATTAAATAATTCTTCATTGTTTTTTAACTCAATTATTTTTAATGCCATATCTGATGGATTAGTATATTCACATGAGTATCCGCAATTATAATCATTTAATTCATTTCCTTGCCAGCCTTTATAATTTATCATTATAGGCAAACCTGCTGCTAAAAAATCGAAAAATTTATTTGCACTATTGTCTTCTAATATCTTGTAGTTTATTACACTCATAATTCCTATATCTGATGATTTTATTAAGTTGACTACATCTTGCTTTGGCATAGGATCTAGTATAAATACATTTTCTATTTTTTCATTTTCCTTTTTCTCTATTAACTTGTTTTTTTCCTTGCCTTCTCCTACTAAAATAAAAACTATGTTTTTATCTATCTCGTAGATTTTCTTAGCTACATCTAATATATTATCTAACCCATTTACAAATCCCATAGTCCCAGGGTGTATACATACAAATTTATTTTCTATTCCTAGATTTTTTTTGATTAAGTTTTTATCTTCTTTTACTGAGTCATATAAAGGTATGTTTGATATATTTGGTATGACTGATAATTTAGATTCACTAATTCCTTTATTCAAAAGGTTATTGTACATTCCAGGTGATAGAGTTATTATTTGATCTGAGTTTTTATATATGAATAGTTCTAATTTTTTTAGTAGTTTTATAACTAGTTTATTTTTAATAAATCCTAATTCAATAGGTATATCTGGCCACACATCTCTTACTTCAAATATTAGCTTTGCTTTTTTAAATTTTGATAATATATATCCAGGTATTCCTATGGTTAATGGTGTTGATGTTGCAAATATTACATCTACATCTTTTATTTTTATTCCTATTAATATTGATTTTAATATATAGTCTATAAAAGCCATTATCCTTCTAGTAAAATTCATATTGTTTGAATACTGTGTTTTAGTAGAATATATTTTTATATTTTCACCTAGGTCGTATTCATCTATTTGGCTTCCTGTTATTATGTTTACTTCATTACCTTTGTTTGCTAAAGCTTTTGAAAACTCATATGATCTAGTTGAACCTGATGATTTATTACTTTTAAAATATTGATGAAGATATATAATTTTCATTTTGATTCCTCTTTAAAATAATTTTTTAATTATATCTATAATGTATTTAAAATCACTTAATGAGTTTTTAGTATCTGATGGTAAACACACGCCTTGATTAAATAAATCTTCTGATACACTTTGATTTTCTAATGTAGAGAAAAATTTATAATCTTTAAATATAGGCTGCATATGCATTGGTTTCCATACAGGTCTAGACTCTATATTTTCTTTTTCTAGTGCTAGTATTATATCGATTGGTTTTACTTTTGAGTTTTTATCTATAGTCATGACTGATAGCCAATAGTTTGATCTTCCATAATCACATATATTCATCATTTGTATTTCTTTTATATCTTTAAATCCTTCTTTGTATAACTCATATATTTGTTTTTTCTTAGATATTCTATCTTCAATAACCTCTAACTGACCTCTTCCTATTCCTGCACAAATATTACTCATTCTATAGTTGTATCCTATTTCTTTATGTTCATAGTGTCTTTCATTTTCTCTTGATTGAGTAGCCCAAAATAAAGCTTTTTTTGTGTATTTTTCTATATTAGATACTAGCATTCCACCACCTGATGTGGTTATTATTTTATTTCCATTAAAGGAATATATCCCTATATCACCTACAGTTCCACTATATTTTCCTTTGTATGTTGCACCTAATGATTCTGCTGCATCTTCTATAATTGGAACTTCATATTTATCACATATTTTTTTTAATTTATCATAATCTGCACTTTGTCCGTATAGATTTACTATTACTACAGCTTTTGGTTTTTTATCATTTTCTAGGAAATAATCAAATGCCTTTTGAAGTGCTATGTGACTCATATTCCACGATTCATAATCACTATCTATAAATACAGGAGTAGCACCAAGATATGTTATAGGATTTGCTGTTGCTGAAAATGTTAAGGATGAACAAAATACTAAATCTTTACTTTTAACACCAAGAGATTTTAATGCAAGATGTATTGCACTAGTTCCACTTGCTAAAGCTGTTGCATATGATGCATTTGTATATTTACATATTTCTTTTTCAAAGTTACTAACATTTGGACCTAATGGAGCTATCCAATTTTCTTCAAAGGCTTCATTTATATACTTAATTTCATTTCCACCCATATGTGGAGATGAAAGGTATATTCTGTCTTTCATTTATATCACCTCAAAATTATTTTAACTACAATATATCTTTTATAGGTTTTGAAGGTACACCTACATTAACAGTCCTAGACTTTATATTTTTTGTAACTACTGATCCTGCTCCTACAATACTTTCACTGCCTATCTTTATTGAAGGTATGATAGTAGCTGATGCACCTACATGAGTCATATATCCTATTTTTACACCTCCACATAAAGTTGCTGATGGAGATATATGAACAAAATCATTTATTATATTGTCATGTTCTATAATAGCACCACTATTGATAATCACATGATTACCTATTATAGTGTTTGAGTTTATTACAGCATTAGCCATAACCATACTTCCATAGCCAATGTGAACATTTTTTCCAATAATACTACTCGGATGAATAATTGTATAATAATTAATATTTTTAAATTTATTAGCTATATTCATTCTTAGCTTGTTGTCTCCTATAGCTATTACAAACTTTGTATTTTCATCATTATATAAATAAATATTACCTATTTTATCAAGCACCTTATATCCCATAAACTCACTTTTATCTTTTCTATCATCTAAAATACCTTTTATTTGTATATTCTCACCTTGTTTTATCATAAGTTCTATACAATCAATAATTACAGAGGCATGACCGCCTGCTCCAATAACAATTATATCTATCATATTAGTCTCCTATTTATAGATGTCTTCTCTCTTAACTACTTTAGCTAATGTTAATATTATGATTTTTATATCCCATAAAAAGCTATAGTTTTTTACATAGTCTATATCTAGGGTTATCCTTTCATCCCAGTCTATACTATTTCGTCCCACAACTTGAGCCCATCCTGTTATCCCTGGAAGCATTTCAAATCTTATTTTTTGCACCTCTGAATACTCATCATATTTATAAGGAAAATTAGGCACAGGTGGTCTTGGTCCAACTAAACTCATATCTCCTTTTAAAATATTAAATAATTGAGGTAATTCATCTATGCTAGTTTTTCTAAGAAATGATCCAATTTTTGTTATTCTACTATCTGCTTCATCTGTAAATAATCCATTTCCAATGTTTATAGCATTATCACACATAGTTCTAAACTTATATATTTTAAATACCTTACCATCTTTTCCTAATCTATCTTGAATGAATAATACTTTGCCAGGTGAATCTAATTTTATTAGTATTGATACAATTAAAAATAATGGAGATAAAATTACTATGCCTAAAGCACTTGATATAATATCGAAAATCTTTTTAATTATTAGTTGAGCTTTCATCTTCTGCCTCCCTAACAAAATTAGTAACTATTTTTTTTATTATATGTTCTAAAATGTCATTTTCTTCTTTCTCTACAGCGTATTTTAACATTATTAAGTTATTTGTTAATTTTTCTTTATCTATAGCTATTGGATTTGCTATATAAATTTTTCTATTTTCTGTGCTTAATATTTTTTCTTCATCCATTAATAACTCTTCATAAAGTTTTTCACCAGGTCTAAGTCCTATATATTCTATCTCTATATCAACACCTGGCTCAAATCCACTTAACTTTATTAAATTTTTTGCAAGTTCATCTATTTTTACAGGTTGACCCATATCAAGTATGAATATTTCTCCACCTTTGGCAATTGAGCCTGCTTGTATAACTAATTGCACTGCTTCAGTTATAGTCATAAAATATCTAATTATATCTTTGTGAGTTATAGTTACTGGTCCACCTTCTTGTATTTGCTTTTTAAAAAGTGGTATTACACTACCATTGCTACCTAGTACATTTCCAAAACGTACAGCTACAAATTTAGTGTTACTATCTTCATTTAGAGTTTGGATTATTATTTCAGCAGCCCTTTTTGTTGCTCCCATAATACTTGTTGGATTGACTGCTTTATCTGTAGATATGAGTACAAATTTTTCAACATTGTACTGTTTAGAAAGGTTTGCTACATTAAGTGTTCCAAATATATTATTTTTTATAGCTTCACTAGGACTATCTTCCATCAAAGGAACATGTTTATGAGCCGCTGCATGAAACACAATATCTGGATGGTATTTTTCAAATATTTTTTTAATTCGTTCTTCTTCTCTTATAGATGCTACTATTGTTTCTACATTTAATTTATCTGCATATTTTCTTATTAATTCTTGTTGAATATCATATGCATTATTTTCATAATTATCAAGTATTATAAGTAGCTTAGGATTAAAAGTTGAAATTTGTCTACAAAGTTCACTACCTATACTTCCTCCTCCACCTGTAACTAAGACTACTTTTTCATTTAAGTATTCACCTATTTTATTTAAGTCTAAGTCTATAGTTTCTCTAAATAGTAAATCTTCTATTTTTACATCTTTTATCTCTTTTATATCTACTGCCCCATTTATTATTTCAAATATTCCTGGTATAACTTTAATACTACACTCACTATTGCCACACCTAGCGCTATCACAAATTGATAGTATTTCATGTTTTCGCTTTTTTGATATATCTGCAATTGAAAATATTATTTCATCTATACTGTACTTTTCAACTATATATTTTATATCTTTTGTAGTTCCTATTATCGGGATATTATTTATCACTTTTCCTACTTTATCACTGTCATCATCTACAATTCCTACAACTATCTTTTCTGATTTTAAATTTTTACAAATCTCATTTATTACTAACTCTCCAGCACTTCCTGCTCCAATTATAAGTACTCTTGATTTTTTTTGATTACTTATATTTGTTTCCATTAAACATCTACTCCTTATAGCATTATTCATTTTCATAGTAATATCCATAATAACATTCACTTTTGTATAAGCTTGATTTATTAAATATTGAACCTAATATATTAGCATTAACTTGTTGTAATTTCTTTTTAGCTACTTTTACATCGTCTATATTAACTTCATTTTCAGCTATTACAATTATAGTTGAATCAACATAATTTGATATTACTCCAGCATCTGTAACTCTTCCAATAGGTGGGGAGTCTATAAATATATAATCATATTCATTTTTTAATTCTTCTAATAATTTTTGCATTTTGTGAGAACTTAATAATTCGGATGGGTTTGAAGGTATGCTACCGCATGTTAAGACATTAAGATTTTCTGAACTTATTTCATGAACACAATCTTTTAAATTAACTTTATTTAATAATACATCTGCTATTCCCTGTTTATTAGATATATCAAATACCTTGTGTATGGATGGGTTTCTAAAATCACAATCTATTATTAATATCTTCTTATCTAACTGTGCAAAACTAGATCCCAAAGAAGATACTATCGTTGTTTTTCCTTCATTTTTTTGGCTGCTAGTTATAACTATTGATTTTATGTTTTTATCTACATTTGAAAATTCAATATTTGTTCTTATATTTTTATAGTTTTCATCTAAAATAGATTTCATATTTTTAGAATCTAAATTATTCTCATTAGGTATATTGCCTATAATTTGTAAGTTTAACTTCTCTTCTACATCTTTTGATGATTTTACTTTTGTATCTATATATTCACGTACAAATGTTACAATTAATCCTAATATCAAACCAATTATAGCTCCTATCATTGTATTCATAATTTTATTAGGCTTAACTGGTTTATCTGGTATAGTACTTTTATCTATTATCTCTACATTATTTGTTTTCATTATTCTTGATAATTCACTTGTAAATACACTTGCGATTTCATTAGCTATATTATTAGCCAATTTTGGATTATCTTCTCTAACTGATACATTTATAATCTGAGTATCTGTAAGCGTTGTTACTCTTATATCATTAGATAATTTTTTAACATCTGTGTCTATATTTAAATTCTTAATTACTTTATCTAATACGGTTCTAGATTTTATAATTTCACCATAAGTCAATGCTAGTTTTTGATTCGCTAATACGTCATCATTTGTTATATCTTGTGTGTTTACTTCTTTTACTTTGTTTACAATTAACGTTGTATTCGCTTCATATACAGGGTCAATTACAAAGAAGCTCAAACCTGCACTTGTAAACATAGTTATGCAAGTTATTATAATTATTAATGAGATATTTTTTTTTATTATTTGAAAGCATTGTCTTAAATTTATTATTTCTTCCATTTATGAACCTCCTTATCAAATATTTTAGACTATAAATAATATTTATTTTCTATAGCTTTACTGTACTTAATTAAATATTTATTGGTCTATTTATATTATATATACTTTCACTTTTTTTGTTACATTTTGTCATTTTTTGTAATTTTTATGAATAATTTTTAAAATATATAATATATTTTTATTATGTTAACAAAAAAAGAAAAAAATAAAAAATTATATTCACTTAAGCTACTCTTAAGGCGCTATACTTTCCATTAGCTACTTCCTTTTTTGCTTAAAGTGTAATTTTTTACTTTTTTCTCAGTTTTTAATATTTAAGTTAAAACGTTTTAGTACTATAAATTTAATAATATAAAAGTATAATTTATTAATATATTTCATATTTATTTTTACCATTACTTTTTGCTTTATATAAAGCTTTATCTGCACTATCTATAATAGAATATATATTATCATTGTATAAATAAACTTTATTATAAATCCCCATACTTATGGTTAACTTATCTGATACGTTAGAATATTTATGATCTATATTCTTTTCATTTATACTTGATTGTATTTTATTTGCTATAATTTTAGCTTCGTCTATATTAGCTTTAGGAAGAATTATTACTATTTCTTCTCCGCCATATCTAATTGCAATACCATAATTTTTAATATTTTCTATTATTGAACTGGCTACTTCTTTTATTACTTCATCACCTTTTATATGACCATAATTATCATTATATTTTTTAAAATAGTCTATATCAGTTAAAATCACTGATATATTTTTATTGATTATCTTTTTTTTATTTTTATTCATATAATAATCTAGATATTTTCTATTATATAAATTAGTCATTCCATCTGTAAAATTAGATTTTTTTAGTGTAATAATTGTATTTACTCTTGATATTAATATTAATATTAATAATATTATACTTACTAGCAAAAATATTATATTGTGTATATTTTTATCTTGTTCTTCTCTTAATGTATCACTTTCATATAATTTACTTGCATATCTCATATACTCTTCTTTTAGCTGATTTTCAAAATCATCTTTTTTAATAGTCGCTAATTTAGTATATTTAATATAATTTTGTGTATCATCTTTCTCTAGATATATATTTGATATTTCATCATATATTTGAACCTCTATATTCACATCATTTTTTAAAGGATTCTTTAAAATTTCTTCATATATTTGTATAGCTTCATCATGATTTCCTTGTTCTTCATAAAATTCTGCATATGCTATTTTTAGCATCAGTTCTTTATTTTTTATATACTCAACTTCATCATATTGTAATATTTTTTTAGATTTATTTAAAAGCATTTCTGCCTTATTTAAATCTTTTTTATATGTATAGGCTGAAGCTAGGTTTTGGTATAAAAGCATTTCAATATCATCTTTAACATCTTTTTTTAAAAAACCTATTAATTCATTAATACTTTTAGATATTTCAATAGCTTTATCATAATCGCCCAAATCTATATATACTGTCATTTGATTTATATAAACTATTGATTTTGCCATGGCATTATTTTTCTTATCTTTAATTTTTATATTTACAGCTTTATCATAACATTTTATAGCATTTTTTAAGTCATTTAAAATATAACTTAAATCCCCTATATTACTTATTATTACACATTCATAAAACTCAGCATCCTTAATATGTTTTCTATTGTTTTTTATAATATCTAAAGCTTTTATATAATTATATGTTGATTGAGTATATTTAAAATTTAATCTATGTAAATACGCTAAATGGCTTACTATACCAACTTCTGTATTATAGTTTAAACCTTTTGTATTTTCCATATAATTATTTAATACATCTATACTTTTTTCAGTAGTTTCATTATTTTTAGTTAATGTCCTTATAGTTCTCCACATTGTATCTTTATCATTTTTATATTTTTTACTTAAACTTATATATTTAAATGCTGCTTTACTATTTTCAACCAAATATTTATAATTATTTTCTTTTAGATAACATTCATTTTCAAAGATATAAGTATATATTTTAAGAAAACTTGAGTCCTTTTTCTTTATTAGTTCCTTTGTTTTTTCAAAATTTGTAATTGCATTTTTGTAATCTTTTTCTATATAACTTATATATCCATTTATAAAATAGTAACTGCTATCTTTTTTAGTTGTACCCAAATAATTTTTGATCTCAATGATTCTATCTTTTTTTATATTAACATCTTGATCTTTTGATTCTATTTCATTTAATATATAATCTTTATTTAATGTTGAAGATTTAATGTTATCTTTATTATTAATAAAAAAACAAAAAAATAATATTAATAGCACTATAAATAATATTATTACTTTTTTTAAATTGTTTATTTTTTTCAATTTTATCTCCATTCTAATAATTAACCTACTTAATATATTTATCGGCATAAATCATAATTCTTTTACTTTTTTATTTGTTAAGGTCAACCTTTTAAGTTTAACTTCTAAATTTACAATTTGATTAATAAAATTGTTATTACGCATAAAAATAAACTGCTCAAATAAATTTACTTATTTTGAGCAGCCTACTTAATATTTATATAATATTATATTCCACTTAAATTATCTAGTTCATCTAAATTATTACCAGTTATGACCAATACATCCTCTGGACGTATTACAGTTGATCCATTTGGTATTATTATGTTTCCTTTTCTTTTTATCATTACTATAAGAATATCTTTTGGTATGTCGATATCTTTTATAGACTTATTAGCTATCTTGCTATCTAATGGTATTGAAATTTCCATTAACTTTGTACTCTTTCCTTCTTGATATTTATTGACCTTATGATCAAAATAATTATCTAAAATATCAAAATTATTTCCAGTTATAACAAGAACATCTCCTAGTAACATTACTGTTGAACCATTTGGTACTAGTACATCTCCATTTCTTTTTATCATTACTATAAGAATATCTTCTGGTATATCAGCATCCATTATAGATTTGTTTACCAAACGACAATCATCAGTAACTGAAACTTCTATTAGCTTTGTACTTTTATCTTCTGTATAGTCATTAAATGTTTTTAATATTGATGAGTTGTCATCAATTAAATCTAACTTTCTTGCCATAGCTGGTAAAAGAGTTCCCTGCACTGCTACAGAGAATAGTGCTATAAAGAATATTATATGGAATATGTCATTTTCTATTGGCACTCCATAAGTTACAGCAAATATAGCAAATACTATAGATGCAGCTCCTCTTAATCCTACCCAAGATATAAATATCTGTTGCTTTACTGGTATTTTAAACCAGCTTAATATACTAAACGTAGCAATAGGTCTTGCTATTACTATCATAAATATTGATATAAGTATACCTTTTACCATTACTCCAGGTATTTGAGATGGGAATGCTAATAATCCTAATAAGAAGAATAACATTATCTGCATTATCCATGATATACCATCAAAGAACTGGAATATACTTTTCTTATGAGGAATTTTGCTATTTCCTATCATTATACCAGCTATATAAACACTTAAGTATCCATTTCCGCCTAAGTATTCACTTAAAGAATATGAAAGTATCGCAATCGCCGTCACAAATATTGGATAAAATCCTTCTATTTCAAAGTTTACATTTCTTAGTAAATATACAGTTAATTTTGCTAATATAACTGCACTAATTATTCCTACTAGTACTTGAGTTAATAACATAGGTAATATACTACTAGAATCAATATTTCCCATAAGACCTAGGATAATTATTGTCATCATATATGCAAAGGGGTCATTACTACCACTTTCTATTTCTAATATTGATGCAATAGATCCTTTTAGATTTAGTTTTTGAGAACGCAATATTGCGAAAACTGATGCAGCATCCGTTGATGCTACTATAGACCCGATAAGTAATCCTTCTAAAACACTTGTATTAAAAACTAATATACAAAATAACCCAGTTAACCCTGCTGTTATAACTACCCCTACTGTAGACAATAATATAGATGGTATAGCTACTGGTTTTGCCATATTCCAGTTAGTACCATATCCTCCATAAAACATTATAAATACTAAAGCAATGGCACATATTTCCTTTGTCAATTCATAGTTATCAAAATATATTCCTACAACTCCATCTGAACCAAATAACATTCCTAGTATTATGAATACTAATAATATAGGAACACCAAATTTGTAGAATATTTTACTTGAGGTTATACAAACCAATAAGACTAATGCACTAATTATCATTAAGTTTATCATAAAATACCTCCTCTTTTAAATGAATAATCTAACCGTCTTAATTTCATTATACATGATTTTCAGAATTTTTCATACAATTTAACAAAAATTTAATAAAAAAATATTTAGAATTTAAATATAATTATTTCTAACCTTTTTGATTTCTAACATTATTTTCACCCCCTATTATTATTTACAAATATTTTATATTTTAATTTATAAATATTTATTCCATTAATGTATATTTTTTATAAAAAAGTCGCTTCGCTACTGTCGCCAACGACTTCGTCCGTTGCTCAAAAAAACAAAAGCCATACTAAAAATGACTACTTACTTCATTTTTAGTATGGCTTTTTATTAATTTTCAAATACAGTATTTTCTGTTTTCCATTGTAATAGTTTTATATATAACCAAAGTCCATATATACCAAAAGTTATTATTGTTAATACCCACCATTTAATATAATGCATAAATAAACTAGATCCACTACCTATAAAGTTTAATCTTTTTCCTTCTATTACTGTGTTTTCAGCTTCCCATCTATACTTTATACACATAGCCCATGGTGTAGCTATTCCTAATGTAACAAATGTTATTAACCACGCTAATATATTTACTCCTATAAGTCCTAATAAACTACCTTCAAATCTTGATCTCATTTTGTTTACCTCCTTGTGTTGTTTATATTGTTATTATACGGCTAAACTTTTTTAAAGTATATAAACTACAACTTAACTTAATCTTAAATAATCCTTAACAAACAAATTTTAGGCTAAATTTAATTATCCTAATTTTATTTAAGGTTTATTTAAGTTTTATATAAGATTAGTTTAAAGATTTAAATTTTTAAAGATTGTATAATAAGCTAGTAAACAAATTGAAGAGGAGATGATTATTTGGAAAATTTAAATTCTATAAAAAAAGGATTGAATGGTACACAAATTAAATTAATAGGAGCATTTCTTATGGTACTTGACCATATACACCAGTGTTTTTCAATTACACCATATGAAATTCCTATGTGGTTTACTTATTTAGGAAGATTAGTTGCACCAATATTTTTATTTTTAGCAGCTCAAGGTATGTTTTATACTAAAAATAGAAAAAAGCACTTATTTAGATTATATATAGCTTCAAACTTAATGGGAATCGGAAGTTTCTTTATACAAAGACAGTTCCCATCTGATATGGCTTTAATGAATAATATATTCTTTACTATATTTGTAGGATGTTGGTTTATATACTTTATAGATGAATTAATAGCAAATATAAAAGTAAAAAACATTAAAAAAGTTATTTTAGATATCATATGTTTAATAGTGCCTTTTATAAGTACATTTATTATATTATCACCTGGTGCAGTATTACTTGGACCTGTGATGTTAACTGTACTTCCAAATGTAATGATATGTGAAGGTGGGTTTTTATTTGTTGGATTAATAATCGCATTTTATTATTTAAGAAACTCTAAAGTATTATGTGCATTATCATTATGTTTAGTTGGTGTAATATCATTTGTATCTAGTGGAGATGCTATAACAGTTTCTAACTTATTATCAAACTTCCAATGGATGATGATATTCTCATCACTATTTATATTAGCTTACAATGGTGAAAAAGGTAAGGGTTATAAGAATTTCTTCTATATATTCTATCCAGCTCATATTTATATACTATATATAATAGGATGGTATTTAGCAAAATAATTTAGCATAAAATAAAAGAGTGTAGATTTATTTGTAAAAAGCAAATTTTTCTACACTTTTTTATATTGTTATCATAATTTTTTATCATATCTAGACTATTTTATTAATAGCACTAAAAATTTTAATGACATAAAAATTTTTCTTTTTTAGGTTTAGATTGTGTAGTTGGATAGTTTCTATATTTATGTTTAAAAACATTTAAAGAAGCCCTTCCTTCCTGATAACTTGCACACGCTTCAATAAAATACTCCGCTTTACTGTCATCCCTTATGTACATCCTTATGCTAGTCAAACCTATTTCATATAAAGATATTGTATACAATAAAGCCGCACAATTTCTTGAAACCTCAACCGTTGGATTTTTCGAATATATATCAGATAATTTTTTTCCTCGTGTACTTAATATAGATTCACAAAACTTTATATCACGATTAAGTTCATCTACATCCAGAGGATCATCTCCCGTTATTTGTTTAATAATTATATACATTCTATTACTAACCATATCAATATCTTTAACAGAATCTGATATATTGATTGTATTTGCAAAAGATATATTTGTAAAAAGCAGTAAAAAACAAATAGTTGCTATAAAGACTTTTTTCATTTTTACCTCCTAGAAAATATATTGTTATTAAATTTAGTATCTACTTAATAATTGCTATTATTCTTTATAAGTAGATATTGTTAAAACATATACAATCTCATCTAAAAATTATTCTACAATTGACTGCTATTAATACTAATAGTAAAATATATACAGAGTTTTACAAATTTTAACAAAGATTTATTTATGTAAAAATCATATTACATAAAATATAACAACTTGTAGGAGAACATAATGAATATTTTCTTAATTGTATTAGGAATAGTAGTAATTAAATCTATAGGATATTTAAAAAATAAAATTTCTAATGATAAAAGCAGTAATTTATTTATGAATTATCTAAATAGTGATTTTGCCATTGATATTGTGACAAAATGTGGATTATGGTTTATTATTTCAGGGATTTTAAATATTATAGTGGCTAATTCTATGTTTAAATTATATGGATTTATTTTATCTGTAGCTGTTCCATTAATATTTGCATTAAAGTTTTTAAATGGTTTTTTAAAGTATAAAAATTAAATTTACTTAAAATACTACATTGTTGCTGTGTCTAAACGACGATGTTTCTAAAAAAATTATAGGAGTATAAGTCAGTTAACTTATACTCCTATAATTTTAATTAAGGCAAAAATCCATTGGCACCATAAAGTTTAGATCCTACTCAGTTAAAGTTATAAAATTATCTCTATTTCAGTTCCTTTTGAAACCTCACTTCTTATCTGTATGTCTCCACCATGTGCTACTATTATTTCTTTAGCTATTGCCATCCCAAGACCTGATCCTTTATGAGCTTCCCCAGTATTGGTTCCTCTATAGTATCTTTCAAAGATATATTTTAACTCATCTTCATTTATACCTTTTCCATTGTCTTTTATTATTATATGTGCTTTTTCATCTTCAAAAACGCTAACAATTATACTTACATTTTCATCATTATGAACAAGAGCATTGTATATAAGGTTATTTATCACTCTTTTTATTAATGTCTTGTCTAAGTTTTTCTTTATTACTTTTTCACTATCTACAAATTCGATATCCCTCTCAGAATATCTAGGGTCATTAAATATATCTATTACAGAATTTTTCACTAAACTATTTAAATTTACTTCTTCTTTATTTATTATAGAATTACTATTTTTCAACTTCATAGTTAGGTTTAAATCATCTACTAATTCTTTTATATAATCAGCTTTTGAATTTATTATATCTGCAAATTCAGATATTTCCTCATTTGTAAATTCATAATCATCACTTAAAACTTCAGCATATCCTTTTATTGATGATAGAGGTGTTTTTATATCATGAGAAATATTAGCAATCCAATCTTCTCTCATTTTTTCTGTTTTTGTTCTTTCTATTTCATTAGATTTAAGTGTATCTGATAGACTATTTAATTTTCCAAATACTTTACTATATACTCCTTTTTCTTTGTAATATACATCATAATTTCCATCAGCTAAATCATCTACACCAGTTATAATTTTTTTAACTGGTCTTGTAAGCCCTTTACTAAATATATATCCAAATATGACAGCTATTAAAAAATCTATTATTATCATTGCATTTATAGATGTTTTTATATATTTTACTAATTTATCATTTTCCATTATAAATATATATTTAGTTATATAGTCCATAGGAAATCCAATTAAATATGTATAACCTTCATTTTTCAACTTTTTTTCTCCTGCTAATATATCAGAACTTCCTCCAAACCCACTACTATACTTATATCCATTTATAAGCTCAATAGGAGTGTGTTTAGCATTGACATCCTCAGGTTTTTTATAGCTATACACTTCTTTGCCATCCTCATCTAATATTTGGATCCATAATCTATTTTTATCTAAAGATTTTATTCCATCTTCATTAACTATTAAATTATTATTTTCATCTACTTTGATATAATGTTCAAAATTTCTTACATAATACCCTGCTCCATTACGAGCTATATCTTTATCTTGATTTTGACTTGCACTATAAAATGTCAAAGAAATAAGCGCTACCATATTAAGTATTACTACAAATATAGCTACAAAAGCTATACTTAACACATACCTTAAAGTTAATTTCCATTTCATATTCATATCTAGTTTTCCTTATCTGTAAGTTTGTATCCTAATCCTTTTACATTTACTATATATCTTGGCTTTGAAGGGTTGTCTTCTATTTTCTCTCTAAGTCTTCTTATGTGTACCATTATAGTATTGTCAAATCCAAAAAAGTCTTCTCCCCAAACTTCATCACAGAATTTTTCTTTGCTTATTATTTGATTTTTATGTTTCATCATATATAAAAACATTTTATATTCTTTTGGTTTTAAATCTATAGCTTCACCATTTTTCTTAACTTCTATTTTATCTTCATCTATTTCAAATGGTCCAAATGATAATTTTTTCTCTTTTATTTCTTCAACTTCTTTTGACATTTCACTTATTATAGAGTTTCTTTTTAGTTGAATTTTCACTCTAAGAGATACTTCTTTTAAACTAAATGGCTTTGTTATATAATCATCAGCTCCTATTGCAAGTCCCATAATTCTATCTAATTCCTCACCCTTAGCTGATAAAAATAATACTGGTATATTAGATGTTTTTCTTATATGTTTACATATATCATAACCTTCCATGTCAGGAAGCATAACATCTAATATTGCTAAATCCGGACTATGTTGTTCAAATTTTTCTATTGCATCTTTCCCAGTTTGAGCTTCATATATATTGTCAAATCCTTCTTTTTTAAGTGCTATTTTTAATAAATTTAATATTTCAATCTCATCATCTACTATAAGTATTTTACTATCTTTTATATTCATATTACCCTCCTGATGTTTATTTATACTTTAGTATACCAAAAATAGCTATTTCAAAATACATAAATTTAACAATTTAGTATATTTGAAATAGCTTCATTTTTTATTTTATATTACTTTTCTTTTAAGAATGTATTTTTAGTTAAATTGTATAATATACCTATTCCAGCTGTTGCTACTACTGCAAATACAATCCATGCACTTATAGATGCATCATATCTTATAAGTTGTCCACTATACATACCCCATAGTGGTGAATTTGTAAATATTTTTGCATTAGGAACCCATCCTGATAATATATAAGGTATCCCCATTATTAAACCACCAAATACAAAAGGTACAAATGCGCTTTTACTTATTGATGATAAGAATAATCCTAGTGCTGCAAATATAAATGAACCTACTATTACAGTTAATGCTACTATTAATATCATTTGAAGTACTGTTATATTCGAACCACTATTTCCAAAATACCATAAACTTTTAAGTGGTAAATTTAATCCTTCTGCTTTATATTTACTAGCTACTTTTATTATCATTACTAAATATATAGATAAGTTAACTATACTTGCAGATATCCCGTTAGCTATAAACTTTGATATTACTAATTGTTTCTTACCATTTTTACTCGCTTTTATAAGAGAATCCATACCTGAATTGTATTCTAGTACAAAGCTTCCTGCAAACATAGAAAACATTGCAAGTCCCATTATTGGAGCAATTCCATAATATTTAGAAAATAAATCTGCATAAGCATCATTAACACCATTTCCAACATATAGTGATATATATCCTAAAAATAATCCCAAAGCCCAAAGTACAAATACTCCTGGCTTAAAGCTTTTTTTAATTTCCCATTTTACAACTGAAAACATAATTATACCTCCCTTGCATCTTCTAGTTCGAAGTAGAACATATAAACATCTTCAAATCTAGGATTAGTAGCTTCCATATTTTCATAACTTGGCTTAGTTTCACTTATAAATCTTATACTTGTATTATCTATTCCACGGTTTATGCTAACCACTTTAAATTTATTTTGTATTTCATTTATAACACTTTCATCAGTTGTTGTTACTGTATATACTTTACCATTCATATCTTCAAGTATTTGTTTATGAGTTCCTTGAAGTAATACCTTCCCATCTTTTATCATTATAGTTTCTTTTGCTACAGACTCTATATCAGATATTATGTGAGTTGAAAGTATAACTATAGTATCTTTACCTATTTGAGATAAAAGATTTCTAAATCTAGTTCTTTCTTGTGGATCAAGACCTGCTGTAGGCTCATCTAGTATTAATATTTTAGGATTATTTAAAAGAGCTTGAGCTATTCCTACTCTTCTTTTCATACCACCAGAGAATTTAGATACTAACTTATTTGAAACTTGAGATAGTCCTACTAATTCTAATAATTCATCTACTCTTTTTTTGCTTTCTTTTTTATCCATTCCTTTTAAAGCTGCCATATACATTAAAAATTCTTTTGCTTTAAAGTTTTTGTATGCATCAAAGTCTTGTGGTAAATAACCTACTACTGCTCTGTATTCTTCATCTAAGCTTAAAACATCCTTATTGTTATATAATATTTTGCCAGATGTTGGGCTTGTTATAGTAGCCATTTGTTTCATTAAAGTAGACTTACCAGCACCATTGGGTCCTAAAAGTCCATAAACACCACTTTCTAAAGTTAAATTTATATTTTCATTAGCATTTTTATGCTTATATGTTTTAGTTACATTTTTTAATTCTAATACGTTCATTATTAATTCCTCCTGTTATTTTTATATAAATTAAATTTCACTAATTTAAATCAATATTTTTTAACTAAATGTGTAAATTTATAATCTACTTAGTTAAAACTTTTTTAATACAATAAATATTTGCTAACACTCCAATTACTACTATTAATGCATATACTGCTAAGCATACATTTGACAAGTCTAATGATTTTGACATTATATTTATACTTCCATTGTAAAACCCACTTATCTTACCCATTCCCATAATTACATCTACATAGTTACTTATACCTAATAGTTGTAAAATCTTTGTTGGTAAAAACTTAAACATAGTTAATATTTTTCCTAATGCTATAAATCCAACTGATAATCCTATTGATTTTACTGAATTATCGCTTATAAATGAACTAAGTAAACTAGCTAGAGATATACCCATTAGCATAAATACTGATGTTACCATTTGATTTATAACATATTGATTAATTGTTAATGGTTTTATTAATAGTGCTATATCAGATATTCTATATGCTTGTAGGCTTCCATTAAGTGGTTTCCCGTATTGAATATAAGTTATTATCCCTGTTCCTAAAATGTATACTCCGTATAATATAACAGGTAAAAATACTGCTATTAATAGTTTTGAATTTAATGCTTTATTCTTATTTTTTGATGACAGCATTATAGTTGATACATTTGATATTTGCTCATCCACATATAAATTAGAACAAATCATGACTAAAATTATTATCATAATCATTATAGATAGACCAAAATCAACTCTATAAGAAAATACTTTATAAAAATCTACATTTTCATACTTACTACCATCATCTAGCTTAATTTTCTCGTTTGACATTTTGCTTAACGCCTTTGTTTGTCCATCAGATGGTATAGACTTAATTATTTCATTAATTTGTTCAACCTTATTTTGTAGCTTTTCATTAGCTATAACCTCTTTATCTCTTTTATCTATAAAGTACTCTTTTTTACTTTCATCAAAATATTCATTTTGCGTTTCTAGCATTGGTTTAATAAAACTTATTTGTAAAAACATAACTGCTAATAATACTAATGCTATAATACTCGTTTTTTCTTTTATAATTTTTTTAATTTCCCATGTAAGCATTTTATTTCTCCTTTCGCTTTATCATGAATCAAGTATATAATCTCAAGTTTAACTGTTTATAAACTTAACCTTAAATAAACCTTAAATACTTTTTATTAATTGTTAATAATTAAATTAAACATAAATAATTTTTTTTATGAATAGAATTGCTAAAAAGATGTATTAGTACTACAATTATAAAAAAGTATAATATGAGGGTGATAACTATGAGGGATGTTGTAAAGAAGTACTACAATGAAAACGTTTTATTAGAATTAAACAGACTTTCAAATCCATATAACAATATTGAGTTTCAAACTACATTACATATGATTGATAAATATTTTAAAAATACTGGAAAGGTCTTAGACTTAGGATGCGGTCCAGGTAGATATTCAATAGAATTATTAAAAAAAGGGTATAATGTAACATTGTATGATATTTCAAAGGAGCAATTAAAACTTGCTAAAAGTAATATAGAAGACATTAATCTGAAAGCTGATGAATATATCTGTGGTGATTGTACAGATTTAAGTAAATTTGATGATAATTCATTTGATGTAGTTTTATTAATGGGACCAATGTATCATATAACGGATGATTCCTTAAGATTAGATGTACTAAAAAATATAAAAAGAATTTTAAAAGATAATGGATTTGCTATGATTGCATATTTAAATGGATTAGGTATTATAAAATCATCTATACATGAGTGTAGTTTTGAATATGCTAATATTGAAAATTTCTCAAAATTGTTAGTTGATAATGCTTGGAGTAAAGATGACTCTTTTACAGAAACATACGTTGCTACACCATTTGGAGCTAAAAAAGAAATTGAGAAATGTGGTCTTGAAATAATAACATATTTTGGAGCGGAAGGATTTGCTTCTGGAATTCATAGTGACGTAATTAAAATGCACAATGAAGATAAAAAATGCTATAACAATTTAGTTGACTTGTGCAAACACACCTGTGAGCTGGATGAGTATAGAAATTCCACAGAACACATTCACTTTATAGTTAGATAGTTTTTATAGATTGTAAAAAAAGTAGCAATAATTTATTTATTGCTACTTTTTTGTAATTTAGTCTCTAGCTATATCTATGCCACCAAGAAGTATATGTGCCACTCCTAATCCAACTAAAAATGTACCAACTAAACTAGTGTAATCATTTCTTTCACATAAATTACATTTACTTTGTTTAGAGTCTAAAAGTATCCCTGTTGTAGTTACTATAGTTCCTAATGCCACTGGTATTAGTCCTTTTCTCATTATAAATGTCTCCTTTTATATAATTATCTAAATTAGTTAATGTACTTTCATATATATTTTTTACAAAATACATATTTTTATAGTTAGTAATTAATATTAATTTAAGTATTATAAGGTAATAATAATATAAATACCATTTAATTATAATTAATCTATACAATAAATTTTTTACATTTTAATGATATAATTGTATTTATAATTTAAAAAGTAAGGAGACTAAATAATGAATTTAACTATACATAAAGAAGAAATTAAAGATTATAATGAAGTTGAAAGAGTTGTTGAAGAAGCATTTAAAAATGCTGAGCACACAGATCACACTGAACATATATTAGTAAATAGATTAAGAAAATCTAAAGAATTTATACCAGAGCTTTCTTTAGTAGCTAAAAATAATGACAAAATAATAGGTCATATAATGCTTACTAAAATAAATATAAAAGATGAAAATACACAAACTGAATCTTTAGCATTAGCTCCAGTATCAGTTCTTCCTGAGTATCAAAATAAAGGTATAGGAAATAAACTTATAAATGAAAGCTTACAAATAGCAAAAGATATTGGATTTAAATCTGTAATAGTATTAGGACATGATAAATATTATCCTAAGTTTGGATTCGAAAAAGCTAGTAAATACCGTATATCTGCACCATTTGAAGTACCTGATAGTTCATTTATGGCATTAGAACTTGTTGAAAATGCTTTAGATAATGTTAATGGAGTTGTTATTTATTCAGATGCATTTTTAGTATAAAATTCGCTACACTTCATGGCGCCAACGACTTCTTCCGTTGCCAAAAAAAGGCTATTAAACATAGCCTTTTTATTTATATATATTTTAAATTTTTCTAAGATCTAGACGTCATTAGTTTCTTATAAATTATATTTCCTAAAACTCCACCTAAAACTAAGAATACTAAGAATATCCATCCAGATAAAGAGAAGTTAGCTATCGGTGTATAAAGTGCTCCAACATTACATCCATTTGATAGTCTTGTCCCAAATCCCATTAAAAAACCACCAACAACATATATTAATCCTTCTTTAAAACTTATAGATAAGCCTTCTTTAAAAGTCTTAACAAAGCTTCCTGATAAAAGTAATGCCACAAGTGTGCCTAATATTATACCTATATTTTGTACATTTACTTGATTTTCGAAAAATGGCATTGTAAACATATCAACTGGCTTACCTGCAAAAGCAGCTACACTTTCAGGAGATATACCAAATAATATAAGTAACTTACCAAACCAGAATCCATAAGGAGTTGAAGCTCCCCATCCGGCTTTAGTTATCCCCATTAAAAGTATAAATATTGCGCCTATAACAACTGCTCCCATTTTTAATGTCCATGGTTTTACAAATAATTTTTCATAAGTGCTTTGACTAATTAACTTAAATGTTTCTTCATCTTTATAAATTTCATCTTGAATAATTTCTGTATCTACTCCGCTATACGTGTTTCTTGCTTTTCTTTTATCTTCATATATTTTAGCTATCCAAACCACTATACAAGCAAAAATAATAGTTAATATTGATGCTCCTAAATAACCTTCTAATCCATCCCATTTGAATAAATCTGGTAAAAATACCCCATTTGCAAATGTTTCAGTTGATATTAATGTATTGCTTACCCAAGGAATTGAACTTTGAAGTGGGAATCCTACATATACACCCATTCCAAAGAATACAAGCGTTATTAATGCACGAGGCATACCTGTTACTACATCTGTAAGTACCCCTGATGCACAACAACTAGAAAATGCCATTCCAGTACCAAATATTATTCCACCTAATATAAGTCCTAAATTAATAGGGTTAACCCATAAATCATATTGAGTAACATCTTGACCTATAAAGAAACATGCACTTACTATTGCAGTTCCTACAAATAACATCATTAATGTTCTCATTAATTTTGTAGATCCCGCTCTATAACTTCTATTTACACTACCTGCAAATCCAAAGAACGATCTTGTAAGAGCATACCCTAATCCTAACCCTGCAATTAATCTAAAAAATAGAATCGAGCTACTAAGGTTTATTTTTCCGATTATTAGAATTGCAAAAAGTAATACAAATCCAATAGTATATTCTGTATTTTTTTTCACGATAATTCCCTCCATTATATTTATATATATAAATTTATATAAGTTCTAATTTAAAATTCAACTTATCAGCTAGCTTCTTAATAGTTGATATATCACTTAAAAAAGATACCGCTATATGAAAATCAAACTAGAACTTATATATTTAAATTATTTTATTTGAAGTTATAATTTGTAACTATAGGCTTTCTATTTTCTGATTTATCTCTGAAGTATTCATAGAAGCATATTCCTAAGAAACTTCCTGATATGTTGTAGATATTTTCAAACCCTAAGTGTCCTAATAAAACTGATGCGTTGTAACTTCTTTGAGCACTACGACAATGAATGTATACTGGCTTATCAGTAGGTATTTCATCTATTCTATTTCTTATTTCACTAAGAGGTATATTTACAGCATTTATTATATGCCCTTCTTCATATTCATTTTTTTCTCTTGCATCTATTATGTATGCATTTTCTTCAACCAATTTACGGACATCACTTACATGAACTTGTTTGAAAGTATTGTTCATAATATTAAGTGCTACAAGTGCTGCATGATTTACTGCATCTTTAGCTGTACCAAATGGTGGCGCATAACAAAGTTCTAAATCTCTTAAATCATCTATATCTCCACCCATTTTAATTAATGTTGCAACTATATCTACACGTTTATCTACATTTCCTTTACCTATTGACTGAGCCCCTAATACTTTTCCTGTTGGAACTTCAAATATTAATTTAAAATGAAGGTGATTATTATCTGGCATTAATCCAACTTTATCTTGAGGTATTACATATACACTATCATAATTTATTCCAAGATTTTTACATTGTGCTTCTGTTAATCCTGTACAAGCTGCATTGTAATCAAATACCTTTATACAAGAAGAACCTATATATCCAGTATTTTTAACTGGTAAACCATATATATGATCAGCTACTGCTCTTGCTTGTTTTTGAGCAGGTCCTGCTAATGGAAGGTGTTGAATTTTTCTTGAAATAGCATTTGTTACTTCTATTGCATCTCCTACTGCATAAATATCTTTATCTATAGTTCTATAATTTGAATCAACTTTAAGAGCACCCGTTTCACCAATTTCAAGACCACACTCTTTTGCTAACGTAACTTCTGGTTTTACTCCAATGGCCATTACAACTGCATCTGATTGCACTATTTTACCTGATTCTAAAACTATATCACTATTATTGAATTTAGTTACTTTATCTCCTAATATTAAGTTTATACCTTGGTCAAATAATTCTTTATGAAGTATTTGAACCATATCCTCATCAAAAGTTCTCATTACTTGGTTAGCAGCTTCTATTAAAGTTACATTGTACCCTGCTTCTTTTAGGTTTTCAGCAACTTCCATCCCTATAAATCCTGCACCAACTACAGATACATTTGTTGCATTTTTTGAAGTTATAAATTGATTTAGCTTGGCAATATCCACAACATTTTTTACAACAAATGTTTTTGCATCTTCTATTCCTTCTATTGGAGGTACTATAGCGTTTGCCCCTGGCGATAAAATAAGCTTATCATAACCTTCTTCATAAGTTTTTCCTGTTACAACATTTTTAACTTTAATGCTTTTATTTTCTCTATCTATTGATAATACTTCATTATAAATACGTGTATTTATATTATATTGATTAAAAAACTTATCTGGTGTCATAAGAACAAGTTCTTCATGATTTTCAATTTGACCACTTAAGTGATACGGTAAACAGCAATTTGAAAAAGATACATGTGGTCCTTTTTCAAATACTATTATATTAGCTGATTCATCTAATCTTCTTATTCTTGCTGCTGCTGATGCACCCCCAGCAACTCCACCTACTATTAATATTTTTTTACTCATTTTTATCCTCCTAATATATCTCCCATACTTTGTCTATGTTTTAACATTTATGTTTATATTTTAACATTCATTGTACTTCGCGTAAAATAAGGATATTTTATAGTACAATAAATTTATCTTATATTTAACAAAATCTAAAAGCATTGTTAATACTTTGGTTATACGTTAAACTGTATCTATAAAGTAAACTACATTTATTAACTTGGAGGTTACAATGGACATAAATTATCTAAAAGCTCTATATATTACTGCAAAATGTAATAGTATATCAGTAGCTGCAAAAAAGTTACACCTCAGCCAACCTGGACTTAGTTTTCAATTACAATCACTTGAAAGTAGTATCGGAAAAACGCTTTTAAAACGTAGCAATAAAGGTGTCTCACTTACACCAGAGGGAGAAATAGTTTTTAACTATGCAAAATCAATTATAGCCATAGAAGAAAATATGAAAAAAGAACTCAAAGAATTAGAAGGTCTAAAAAAACACTTAACTATTGGTGCATGCTCTAGTTTAGCTGATTATGCTTTGCCTTGTAGCGCTTATACTTTTAAACAAATACATGATGACATCGATATTAATATTTTAAGTATGACATCTTGCCAAGTATTAAAAAAACTAAGAGATAGAGAAATTAATATAGGTATTGTTCAGTCAATAAGTCCTATATCAGACATGACAGAAGTGCCTATAATTAAAAATAATATTGTTCTAGTTTGTGATTATAACGTTTCTACTTCAAACATTTCAATTGATGAATTAAAAGATCTCCCTCTTGTAACAAGAGAGTCTGGTTCAATAATTAACGATTCAATCTCTATGGATTTAAAAGCTCATGGCTTAGAATTTAATGATTTAAATATATTATTTTCATTAAATTCTGATGAAGCAATAAAAAGAACATTAATGCATAATGAAAGCTATGCATTTTTGCCAGAATTAGTAGTAAAACATGAATTACATGATAAGTATTTAAAAAAAATATTTATAAAAGACCTATCTATGCAATGCAGTTATTCTCTTGTTTATAGAACTGACTATAACCTTAAAAGCTTTGAAAAATCATTTATAGATTTTATAACATCTGGTCATAGATGTTTTTGTTATTAAGAAATTCGTTTCACTTAAGCTACTTTGGTGCGTTAAACTTTCATGGGGTACGACTTCGTCCGTTACTTAATACGTAAAAAGTGCAGGCTCTTTAACGAACCTGCACTTTTTTAATCAAAGTTTCTTTTTCTTTGTGTTTATACCAAAATACTATTCCTATAAAAGACCAACTAATTAAAGCTATTAGTGACTCAGTTGATAATTTAGCAGGTGAAAATGGTGATAAAAGTAATATAATAAATAATGAACTAACACATATACCTAAAAATGATATAACTTTTTTACTAAATTTAGTTTGATTCATAAATGTTACTAAACATACGTAAAAATATGCAATTGAAGCTCCTAAAGAAGACATATCAACTATCCATATTATAACTTCTCTTCCGAACATAACTAAAACAGCGCTTATTATACTAACAAATAAAATGCTATTTCCTAGTTCACCATTTTTATTAATTTCACTAAATTTATAAGATAAAACACCTTTTCTTCCCATAGCTGCAATTAGTTTACTACTACATACCATAAATCCATTTATACCACTTGAAACAGCAGCACCTAAAGCTATTATTAATAATAAAAATCCAAATTTTCCGATATAGTTCATTACTGCACTACCTAGGGCCCAATCTAAGCTACTTGCTTGTTGTGGACTATAAGCAAGACCTGTTGCTATATTCAGTAAATTATAAATAAGCGTTCCGATAAAAAGAGACACTATTGCTAGCATTGATGCCTTTTTATTACCAAATCCCAAATTTGTTGCAAGCTGAGGTATGGCATCAAATCCTACAAATAAAAATGGAGTTATTGCAAAAACTTGAAGTATTTCTTTTAAACTAAATTTATAATTTAATATGTAATTTCTTGAAATGCTTATAACACCTGCATTTTTTATCATTCCATAAAATACACTTATAACACATATTATAAGTAAAAATATAATATATGTTTGAACTCTACCAGTTTCTTTTATTCCTTTCATATTTATTACCATAAAAAGTAAGATTATTATGAAAGATACTAAAATTTCACCAATATAAACATTGTATCCAGCTATAGTATATAAATATCCAAATTCTAAAACTCCATTAAATATTTTGTTTATAACAAGAGGAAATGCACTAGCATTTAATGGAATCATCGTTAAGTATGCTAAAGATAAAAACCATCCTACAACAAATCCATGATTTTTTCCTAGTTTAGTATATACATATGAAAACTCACCACCTTCTTCACAGCTAGTTTGCATCATCATATGATAACTTCGCTCAATCACTATGATACAAATTGTTCCTAGTAACAGACCTAAAAATGTATTAACTATTCCTGCACTTTTTAAAAATTTAGATCCCGGCAGCATAAATGCTCCCCATCCAATTATTGCACCAAGAATGATTGCAAAAACTTCAATAGTTGATAATTTTTTATTCATGGTTACTCCTTTGTTATTTTTTTGTCATATTTATATATTACTATATCTAAACTTTAAAGAGATATAAATATTACTTATTCTACATAATAATTATTTATATAGAATAATTTCATTAAAAATTTAATAATTAAAATATACTATTTACAGATAAAGAGTCTAGCAAATTTCTAATCTCTTTATCCATGTTTGTTTATAATGTAATTAATGCAGGAACTCCTGCTTCTGGAATCATATATATATATATTGTAAATACTATTTCAAACATAGTTATAAATAATAGTATTAATCTTTTCTTACTTTTAACTTTTAAGTTATACATACTAAGCAACAAAGAAACTGTGTTAATTAATGTACAAATAACAAATTTACCATATATATCATCTCTATAAATCAGCAATAAAAATGATAATATATATGAAATTTGTAGTATTATTATAATCATACTTAATAGCCTACTATTATTTAAAGTATCCTCCAAGTTAACCCCTCCCCACTAATTAATATCTAGTGTAGTATATCATTCTAAAGACTCTATATAATCTTTAGCTTCTTTTAACTTTGCTCCTGTATTATATCTGTATTTTTTTATAGCTTTTATTTTCTTTCCTTTTGATATCAAATCAATTAACTCATTTTTTAAATCTGCATCTAATTCATTAGATATTCCAACTTTTTCTGAAATTTTATCTAATTTTTTATTGAGTATATCTATACTTGATTTAACCTCAATTATATACGATATAATTGATATCATTAAACCTATAGCTATAACTTCAAAAAAATTCATTTAACCCCTCCCTTGATACTATCTTAGTTTATAAGAAATCTTATTAATTATAACAAAACATACAAGGTATGCATACAAATATTACCACTAATTTATTTATTTTTCTATATATATACCTTGAATAGTATCAATTTTGTCCTCAATAGATTAACGTAAAAAATAAGCTTAATCAAAGATTAAGCTTATTTTATCTATCATATTTATCTTATAATATACTTATAAGTATTGCTCCTTTTGATGTATATGTTCCCATGACTGATCCAACTTCACTTATAGTTATATCTTCAAATGAGTTTTCTTTAATCATCATATCTTTAACTTTTAATGCCTTATCTAAACAGTTAGAATGACCTATTGCAAGAACTCTTTTGTTTTTTTCACAAACTCTTTTTGATACGCTATCCACAACTTTTTTTATAGAATTATTATCACCTCTAGCTTTATCTACTGGCTTAACTATTCCATCTACTACTTGTATTATTACCTTAAAGTTTAAGGCATTTATAAGTTTACCAGCTAGCGGGTTTATTCTACCACCTTTAATAGCATTTTCTAAAGTTTCAAGTGAACCATAAAAAACTATATCATTTTTTAACTTTTCTATTTCTTCAACTATTTCATTTAAAGTTTTACCTTCATTTGCTAGTTGTGCTGCTTTTACTACTAAAAGACCATGTCCCACTGAACCAGTTTCACTATCTATAACTTCTATTGTCTTATTATTTTCCTCTAGATACATATTTTTAGCTAATACTGCAGTTGAATATGTAGCAGACAGCTTTGATGATATTGTTATCACTAATATTTCGTCTTCTTCACATTCATAAGCCTTAAAAAATTTTTCAGGTGATGGGCAAGATGTCTTTGGAAGTTCTTTTGAATTTGCCATTCTTTCATAAAACACATTATTATCCATTTGGCCATCTATATAAGTTTCTTCTCCAAAAGATACATTAAGGCTTACTACTCCTATATTATATTTTTCTATTATATCTTTATTTAAATCACAAGAACTGTCTGTTATTATTTTTATTTTACTCATCAATATAACCCTCACTTTTTAAAATTATTTATCTATCACTAAACTAAAGTTAAGTTAATTTCCAATTTACTTTGTCGGTTAACCGACCGACTATATTTTTATTTTATATTTACTTACTTTAAAAGTCAACAATTATTAAAAAATTCCCCTTAATTTAAACCACTTCATAACATCTGTACTTCTTATCTCAAGCTATTTATTACTTAATTAATGTATCATTTTTTAAGCCACCTTATTATAAAAGGCGGCTTAATATAAATAATGCTTATTAAGTTTATAAAACTTTATCTAAAAATTGCTTTGTTCTTACATTTTTAGGATTGTTAAATATAATTTGTGGGCTTCCTTCTTCTAATACATATCCTTCATCCATAAAAATAACTTTGTTAGCAACTTCCTTTGCAAATCCTATTTCATGAGTAACAACAGCCATTGTCATTCCTTCATTTGCAAGCTCTTTCATAACATCTAAAACTTCTTTTACCATTTCAGGATCTAGCGCTGATGTTGGTTCATCAAATAACATAACATCCGGTTTCATAGCTAATGCTCTAGCTATGGCAATTCTTTGTTTTTGCCCTCCTGATAGTTGAGCTGGATATGCATTTTGTTTTTCTAAAAGACCAACTCTATCTAGTAACACTAATGCATCATCTATAGCTTTTTCTTTGTCTATGTTTTTTACTTTAATTGGTGCTAATATTATATTTTCTAAAATCGTCATATTTGGAAATAAGTTAAAGTTTTGAAAAACCATTCCTATATTTTGTCTTACCTGATTTATATCACATTTTTTATCTAATATATTTTGATTATTAAAAATAATTTCTCCATCATTAGGCTCTTCCAAAAGATTTATACATCTTAATAATGTACTTTTTCCAGAGCCACTCGGGCCTAGTATAGCAACTATCTCACCTTTTTTTATATTTAAATCTATACCTTTTAAGACTTCATTTTTACCATATTTCTTTTTTATATTATTGATTTTAATCATATTATCCTCCTATAAAGCCTTACTAAGTCCAAACTTATTTTTAAACGAACGTTGACTTCTTTCATTCACGTTTTCTAATTTAAATTCAAATCTACCGACTAGTTTAGACAATGTAAATGTAAGTATAAAGTATATCATTGCAGCTACTAATAATGGTTCAAATGCCAAATAAGTATTACCCTTTACTATATCAGCACTATACATTAAATCTTGAATTCCTATAACAGATACTATAGATGATTCTTTTACTAATACTATAAATTCATTAGCTAAAGATGGTAATACATTTTTTAAAGCTTGTGGTATTATTACAAGTCTCATACTCATAGAGTAATCTAAACCTAATGAACGACTCGCTTCCATTTGCCCTTTATCTATAGCCTGTATTCCAGATCTAAGTATTTCTGCTATGTATGCACTAGAGTTTATAGATAATGCTATTATTGCAGATATATATTCAGATGGTATAGGTCCTATATCAGGAAATTTTAATCCTATAGTTGGGAATCCAAAATATATTATATATATTTGAACTAATAATGGTGTTCCTCTTAAAAATTCAATATATGCTGTGGCTAAAAAACTTACTATTTTATTCTTAGATATTCTAGCAAGGCATATTATTGTCCCTGCTAAAAAACCTAAAACTAATGTACATAATGATATTCCTATAGTTATCTTTGTTCCGTCTATAAAAAATTGTGAATACTTACTTAAAAATGTAAAATCCATACTATTATCCTCCTTAAATGTTATTGAGCTAATTCTGTAGCTTCTTTAACGAACTCATCTATTTTATTTTTTGATTTTAATTCATTTAGTGTTTTATTTACTGAATCTATTAAAGACATATCATCACTTTTATTTATAGCTATAGCAGACCCCTCTTCTTTTTGTTCCCCTAAATCAATATTTGAATTTACAATTTCAGGGTATTGTTTTAAATAACCATCTACAGCTTCTTTACTTACTACAACTGCATCTACATTATTATTTTGAAGTTCTAATATTACATCTGATATTTTATTTAAAGATTTTATATCCGTTGCTTGAATAACATCTTTTGCCATAGTTTCTTGTAAACTAGCTTTTTGAACACCTATTTTAGCACTTTTTAAATCATTTATATTTTTATATTTAGATTTATTCTTTTCTTTGATTAAAATTGTATGTTCTCCATTGTAGTAAACATCTGTAAAGTTAACAGCTTTTTTTCTTTCCTCTGTTGGACTCATGCCCGCTACAACCATATCAACATTTCCAGCTTTTAACGCTCCTAATAGTCCATCAAATTTCATATCTTTAATTTCTAATTTAACACCTAATTCATCAGCAATTTCTTTTGCTATCATCATCTCAAATCCCACAATATTATCTTTTCCATTTATTTCTTTATGAAATTCATATGGTGGATAATCCGCACTAGTACCTATTGTTAAAACTCCTTTTTCTTTAATACCTTCCAATTGATTATCACCCTTATTTGAAGATGAACATCCTACCATTCCTAAAGTTAAAACTCCTACAACCATTGTTATTATTGATTTTTTTAATTTTTTCATATTATACCTCCATTTGATAATTATTAGTAATTGATAATTCATATTTAATACTATTCCATGAAAAGCTAAGATTCCCGCAAAAAAAGTCCCTTAGCTAAATGCTAAGAGACGAAACTATCCGTGGTACCACTCTTATTGATAAGTAAAACAATATTAATGATACTGAATATAATTTATTATATTAAAAAAGTCCCTTGGTTATAAAAACCAAGAGACGAATTATATCCGCGTTACCACTCTTATTGATAAGTAAACTTATCCACTCTATCCCTTAAGGCAGGCTCACCGGTTACCATACTACTATTTCAAGCAACCTTCTCCAAAGCTCTCTTCACATTAAATTTCATTACTAGGCTCACACCAACCCTAGCTCGCTGAAACTCCATCTACTGCTACTCTCTTTTTCATAGAATTTATTTTATTAAGATTTATATATAATTATATTTGATTTTCATTAATTGTCAATACATTTTTCGTATATATTTTAATTTTAATTATATTATAACTATATATAAGTAACTTAAATATAGTTATACCAATGAATTCATACTAATAAAAAAGTCGATTCGCTCCTGTCTCCAACGAATTCATACATTTCTCAAAAACATCATTTTAATAATCAAATTAATTCATTATATAATCTTAAGCTTTATATCTCTGTTCTCAGATTTAAATAGATATGATATAATATTATGAAAAATTGAGTTTAAAATTTTAACAATTTTACATTCTACTAAAGGGGTGGATTTTATGAAGCCAAACAACATGAAGGAAAACATCTTGTTAGCTGCTACTAAGTTAATGACTAAAAACGGAATAAAAAATACAAGCTTAGCAGATATTGCAAAAGCTGTTGATATAAGTAAAGGAACTCTTTATTATCACTATTCATCTAAGGATGACTTGATATCTGATATTGCAAATATGCACCTAGAGGATATAACCGATTCAGTTTTAAATTGCGTAAAAGGAATTGATGCTGATAGTTCTAAAGACCAAATGATTAGTATTATATTAGAAAAAATAGCTGCCATAGAAGGTAGAGGACGTATACATATGTATGTTCTTTGTGAGGCTATAACTGGAAACGATAAGTTAAAAGAACAGATTAAAGTTAAGTATATTGAGTGGAGAGAAACACTAAGATCTGAGATATTAAAAACTAGCACAGAAGATGCTGAAGCTCTATCATTTTTACTCGTTGCAATAGTTGATGGATTAGTTGTACAAGGTCTTTTAAAAGCTGAAAAAATTCCATTTGAAAATGTAGCTAAATTTTTAGTTACTCGATTAACATAAAAATTCGCTTCATATCAAGAAGCGAATTTTTTTATTAAACATTATCCAATATATATTTTTCATGATAAAATCTAAGCAATAAAAACCTAGCATCACTCATCATAATACTGTGTTTATATATTATTTTTTCTAACTCTTCATCTTTTGCACGACTATTGTTAGCTATTAATTTATTTTCTATCTGACTTTCTTCTAGTGTTAATTTTATAAGTTTATCTAAATTACCTTTTCCTTTCAAAACTTTATCTAATTCCTTTTGAATTTTTCTCTCATTATTTTTGTACTTTAATTTAAGTTCTTCTATTGAATCGGTTATATTATATGGTAAAAAATATTTATTAATTAATAGACCAAATCCAACTCCAATAGCTATAAACATTAATCTTCCTATAGATATTATATTTATATAATGAACTAAAGAAACAGAACTTAAAGATATAGTAGTCATACACATGACCTTTTTATCGTACTCTTTAAAATAAAAATAATAAAAAAATGCAATAAACAATACTATCATCTTTGGAATTGTATCATGGATTAAACTAAATATACTAAAAAATAAAATAACACCTATAAAAGTTCCTTTTAATCTTTTCTTAGCTTTTATAACTGTATCTTCTTCATATGGTTGCATAATTACATATATAGTTATAACTATCCACCTTCCATAAGGTATATTTAAAAATTGAATTAAAAACATAGCTAAAGATATTGATAATGCTAACTTTAATGAATAAATCATTTTTAAAGAGTTTAAGTTGAAGTTTTCTTTCATACTTATTATAAGTTCAAATTTATGTGCTACATTTACAGTCTTATAAATTTTATAAATATTTCTTTCTTTACATTCTTCTTTATTATTTATATTAATTTTTAATACCTTTAATAGATGTATACTATCTGATATAAATATAGGTTTATCACTTATACTTTCATATTTTTTTATAAATTCATCAATATTTTTATTTATAGTCTCTATATATGAATAGTCTTCATTATACAAACTAATATTATTTATTTGAACTTTTATATCTGATAAATATTCATCTTTAAATTTTTTATCTTTTTTATTTTTAGCAACATGACCAATTATTAAATTTATTCTATCTAAATATACAGCTATATTAAACTGTTTCATTTCATATTTAGAATTTTGAAACTTGTTACTACTTTTTTCACTTATCAAAACTAATAAGTTTCTTATCTTCTTATTTATTTTTAAGTTTTCACTTATTTCAAATGTATTATTTGTTATATCATCTATTTGCTTATTTATATCAATTATAATTTCTTCTATTATTTTTTTAGAATCATTTTCAAATCTGTGTTTATTAAAAATAAGTTGTGCTAGTATTATAGGAACTATGCTAAAGTTTAGTGCTACTAACCTAGCTGGCAATTCTTTCAAACTTACAGGAATTGCCCACATAAATATATAAGACATTAAAAATATATAAGATGTAGGGCTTCTAAAATCGTTCATATATACATACGTAGTTAAAAATATAGTTAAAAAATTTATAAAAAACCCTATCCACATATTTATAGGAGATAAAAATGAAAATATACCCAGTATTATATTTAAAATTAAAAAAGTTATACCTCTGTATACTAAATTTCCTGTTAAATCTCTCATAAGAAACGATACGGTTCCCATTCCCATTATCATCCCTACTAAAATATTTTTGTACCCAAATAATTTGACATATATGATTTGCATACTAACTATAAATAAAGCTTTCATTAATGATTGTTTAGCCTTTTGTTTATCCATAAAATCCATTATAGTTCTATAGTACTTTCATCTATACATTTAAAATCTTTTCTTTTATTCTTTAAATCATTCATTAATTTGTTTAAAGCTATATCTTTTTGTTTTGCTTCTATCATAACGTCAAAGTCTTTGTCTATAGTTTTTTTAGCTAAATCTAGAAATTTTATAAATTTATCAGCATCTATATAATCAGAATGCTTTCTATCATTTTCAAATTCTCTTGGACTTGAAAAATGTACTTTAGGGGGTAAATTTTCATTTTCCCATGTTTTAAATATATCTTTTAATAAACTTCCTAAATCTTCACCATTATTATTACAATCATGATGATGTACATCAAGTACCATTGGCAAATTTAATTTTTTACATATATCAAGGACTTCTTTAGCTGTATAAGTTTTATCATCATTTTCAAGTATAAGTCTTGAACTTATTCTATAAGGAAACTTTTTTAAATTTGCTATAAACCTTTTTGTAGCTTCTTCTTTTCCTCCTTTAGCTCCTCCAATATGTATTACTAATTTGCCATTATCATAGTTTATATCTTCAAACAAATCCACCTGAGAATTTAATGTTCTTATTGTATTTTCAACTACACTATCTCTATCACTATTTATAACATTAAACTGATCTGGATGAGTATCTACTCTCATATTACTATCTTTTATAATTTTTCCTATATATTCAAAGTCACCTTTAAAATATTTTCTATAATCCCAAAGTACTTCTGGATGAGTTGCTAATGGTATTAAATTTGATGTAATTCTATAAAAATGAATATTATTTTTTATATTATAATTTAAAATTTGCTCTAATGCTTCTATATTTGAATATGTTACATCTTTTAATTTCTTAAGTTTTTCTTCTTCTTTAAGCTTTGAGTACCTAGCAAATGTTAATGTGCTAGATGAAGTTACCTTTTCTAAATTTAATGCAATTGCTACATATCCTAGTCTTACTCTCATAGTTGTCTCCTTAATATTTTCAATATACAATTAGTTTTTCAAGTCTTCTTGTTTACTATTCTTTAATTATTATTTTTATATAATATTTCGTCCAAACTTCTCATATATATGAACATGCTTATTTTTAAGTTGAACTTTGATTTTTGGGAGATAAAATTATGAAAAATACTTTAAAAAGAAGAAAATTGATAATAAACGCATTAATTTTAACTTTCACAACAGTTACATTAGGTTTTGTAAATACATCATTTAGAGTCTATTTATCAAATAAAATTGGTGCAGAAGGTATGGGTCTATATCAGCTTATTATGAGTATTCATATAATGACATCTACTCTAGCTATTTCAGGTATCAGAGTCACTACAACTAGATTAATTGCAGAAGAACTTGGTCGAGGAAATATGAACAATATTAAAAACATAATGAAAAAAGCTTTTATTTATAGTTTATTTTTCTCTACTTTAACATCACTATTATTATATAATGGTGCAGAATATATAGCTCTATCTTGGATTCAAGATCCTAGGGCTATCAGACCATTAAAAATATTATCTTGCAGCTTACCTTTTGTAGGTATGGGGGCATGTTTTCATGGGTATTTCTATGGAATGAGAAAGGTTATAAAAAGTATATCTACTGATATAATTGAAGTATCTACATTAATGATAATTATAGCTTCATTCTTAGGTATCTATCTACCAAAAGGCCTAGATTATACTTGTGCATTAATATCAGTTGGTATTACTTTAGCTCTTAGCGCATCGGCAGTAGTTTGTTACATATTATATATATTTGATAAAAGACATTTAAAAAAATATGGATATAATAGAAATGCTGATTGCTCTTTATGGGGTATTTCTAAGATAGCATTTCCTATAGCTTGCAGTGCTTATATTCAAACAGGATTAAAGACTGTAGAAGATATACTTATTCCAGATGCTTTAAGAAAATTCGGTTCTTCTACATCAATGTCGTTATCAATATTTGGTATGATTAAAGGTATGGTTTTACCTATACTTTATTTTCCATCAATATTTTTAGCTTCATTTTCAACTTTAATTATCCCTGAAATTTCAGAAGCTAAAGCACTTAATCAAACTAAAAGAGTAAATAATATTATTGCAAAAGTATTTAAATTTACATTACTAATTGCAATATTTGCATCAGGATTGTTTATGATCTTTTCAACTGAATTAGGACTTCATATATACAATGATCTTGAGGTTGGTTTTATGATGAGAATACTAGCACCACTTATTCCTTTTATGTATTTAGATAGAGTTGTAGATGGTAGCTTAAATGCACTAGACCAGCAAATGAGTACTTTAAGATATAATCTAATCGACATGGCAGTAAGAATTTTTTTAATATGTTTTTTAATACCCAAAAAAGGTATTGTTGGATTTATTATAGTTTTATTTACAGGAACTTTATTAAATTCAATGCTTAGTATAAATAGACTTTTAAAAGTTACTAAACTTGATTTTTTATTAGGAGATTGGGTTTTAAAACCTGCACTTTGTGTAACTATATCTAGCTATGCTATTAAATTGACTTTTGATATGTTTAATATAACTAACATGATAGTTTTTCAAATAATTTTAGTTGTCGTATTTTACTTAAGTTTATTATTTATTATAGGCTGTATAAAAAAGAAAGATATTATGTGGTTTTTAGATGCATTTAAAAATGACGTTAAATCTGAGAAAATTACAGACTTGGGAATTACAAAAAGATTTTAAAAATACATACAAAAAGAGCTTTAGATTCTTATCTAAAGCTCTTTTATATTAATTTATTGTAAACTATCTAAAAATTTAACTATGTTTTTGTAAGTTCTTTCCATTTGTTTATCACTACTTATTAAAGCTTCATGGTCACCTTTTTGTAGACCATAATCTCCAAATTGAGAATGGTTAGCTCCTTCTATTTCAACGTATTGAGTATCCTTAGGTAATTTTTCTTTAGCTTTTATAAGTTCTTTAAAATTAACTACTCCATCTTTACTTCCCCAAACAGATAAAACATATTTATTCATTTGCTTTAAATGATCATTCATAGGATATGATGCTAAAAGTATCACACCATCAACTGCATTATTTTTGCTTGCAAAGTTAGATGCTGCAACCCCTCCTAAAGAATGGCCTCCAACTGCCCAGTTAGTAATTTCAGGATAGTCCTTCATAACTTTTTCAGCCTTATTTTGCCCAAGTAATGCTATGTTAAAAGGTACATCTAATATAGCTACTTCATATCCTTGCTCTGCTATAGCCCTACAAATAGGAGCATAACTTTCAGGTTCTACCTTTGCACCTGGATAAAATATAAACCCTTTTGTTGCTTTTTTATTTTTTGGTGTAAAGGATATATAGTTATCTACTTTAACTTCTACTTTTTGTGTACTTGTCATAGCCAGTTTAGCTGTCTCATCTGGTGAGTATGTCTTGTTTGCCCATATAAAAAACCCTATTAATAAAACGATAATACCTATCCCAAATATTTTAACGATTTTTTTTATATTAATTTTCTTATCTTCTGTTTTTATAGTTTCTTCTACTTCATCTTCAAATAAAGGTCTTTGAAGTTCCATAGTTATACTAAACGTATCATCCACCCTTTTATCTCTTGCCTCTATCTCTTCACTCATATTCTACCTCCACGACATTTAAATACTATTATAGTTTATCATATCTGAGGTAAATTTTCACTAAAGTAAATATTTCAAATTCTTAACTTTTAAACAGTTATTTTTTGTTCTTTATTATTTAGACTATTTAATATTTGAAGCAAGTTTTTGCATGCTACTTTAGTACCTATATCTTCAGTGTTTTTAATACTATCAATAATTACATCCTTTACCTCTTCACACTCAGATATACAATTACTTTCTTTTAACATTTCATTAAAATCATTATCTTTTATCTTATTTGTAGCTATATTTACATACAGATTATATATACTACTTGTTAGATGTTTTTGCTCTTTAATAAAATGTTTTTGCTCTTTATCATTAATTCCCATTAAGCTCATTCTATCTTCTATTAATCCAGGAACTAATAATAAGTTTTTCATTTTATAATTGTTATGCTTGCTTTTTATACATAAATTTATTTCTTCAATCATTTCTAAGTTTACACGTTCATACATATCAACTAAATATTTATATCCTTTTTTAATATCATATGGAAGTATAAATTTATTTACTACAAGACCTATTGCTATACCTAATAATACAAATAAAATTCTATTTATAAATAATATAGAAACACTTCCAATCATAGCGGCAGAGCCTATAGCTGACATGGTATTAAATATCATAGAATCTCTATAATCAGTAGTATAACTTCCTAAATATCCTGCTAAGACTATAATTATTCCTCTTGCACTTGGATCTTTTATTATTGAGAATAATATAAATATCATTGTTCCACCAACTAATGTACCTTGTATTCTCTTTTTAGATTTTATAATACAATTTTCAGAGTATGGTTGAATAACAGAAAATATAGTAAACATAATCCATCTACCTTCAGATAGATTAAAATAATCCATTATAAAACCAGAAATAGCACCTGCCAAAGCAACTTTTATTGCATATGAGAATCTAATAGATTCTTTAGATAAACCTCTCATATGAATATTTGATATCTTAAAATTAGATGGTATTTGTAGGTTTCCTGTATATAATTTTTCACTTTTTGTATTTTTACGTTTTTTGTATTCATCAAAATAATCATGTATATTATTTAATACAATGTAAAATTCACATAAATTTATGTCTTCTATTTCATCTAAATTTATATCATATTCTATTAACTCTTCTTTTTCTATATACAATTTTAATTTTTTAATTTCAGATTCCATAATATCCAAACATATTTCTTGATTTTTATTATTTAGATCTGAAGCATTGTTGTTCATTTTTTTATCATAATAATTATCTAATATCAAACTTATTCTTTCTAATGATAATCCCATATTTAATATATCTATAGCACTATCATTAAGATAAAATTCATCTTTTCTATTATCATATAACATCTTTTTTAAAGAATTTATGTTATTTTCGATTTTTAAATTAATCTCTTCGATATTTTTATTTTCTTTGATATTTCTAATTTTAGTTAATATATCTTCACTTGTTGAAATAAATATTTTTTTACTACTTTTTTCTAACTTATTTTTATTTACTAAAAACTGAGGTATCATAATGCATAGTGCACCAAACGCTAACGATAACAATCTTACAGGAAATTCATTAGCTGAAACTGGAGATCCTACCATGAATAAATATTGTAAACCAAATGCTATATACATAGGTCTTTTTAAGTCATAAGTAAATAAGTAACCTACTACGAATAATGCAGTAAAGTTTGCCACTACACCCAATCCTATATTTTGTACTGCTAAAAAGGATAAAACACCAAGAAATACATTAATTCCTAATAGCTTAAATGTATTTTTTATTGGCTCTATAGTTAAGTCTCTCTCTAAAAACATTAACATTGCTGTAACAACAGTTACTCCTATAAGTGTATTTGATCCTCCGAAAAACTTAATAAATACATTTATAAATGAAAATACGAATAAAAATATTAAAGTCTTTGACATTATCAATTTTTTCATAATTGTCTCCTCCTCACATGATGTTTAATATATTAATATTATCATATTTTCAATTTTATTCAAATTTTCATTAATACGTAACCACACGAACTTTTTTATAATATATATACATAAAGTAAATTCCCTCACATTAAATATATATTACAATTTCCATTTCATATAATACGCTATCAAACATTGTTCATTTCAATATATTTTTTATATTTTTTAAATGTATTTAAGTTTTGAATGATTTTGCATTTTTTTCAATATTTATTCATATTTTCATCAAGTATAAATTTACTTGTACGTAAAAAAAAGAGTGCATGCACCCTTTTTATACTATTGTTAATTTATTAAAAATGTTAATATTTTTAGCTATTTAGTAAATTGTTTTATCCATTCCTTTATAGACCTATCCATTTCAAAGGAAAAATCTGCATTTGTTTTTCTGTTATATATAAGCTCGCCGAAGTTTTTAGCTCCATAAGGGTTAGTCTTTGGCATATCTTCTTCTTTATGTTTAAACATGTTTTTTAATTCATCTTCATCTAATTTTTTATATGTATTTTCAAATACAACATACTGTTTATCAAATCGTTCTCTATAAATTTTGTTCATATCTTTTGGATAATATCCTAATGTTATCATCGCAGCTGGAAATGTGTAATCTGGTAAATTTAAAAGCTCCTTGTGTTTTTCATAATTCTCCATTATATCTCCTATATAGCAACTTCCTATTCCTAAACTTTCAGCTGCAACTACTGCATTTTGACATGCTATAATAGCATCATCTATACCTAACATAAAATCATTCATACCTGGAGCTTTTATATTTTCAACTTCACAAACTTCAAAGTAGTCATACCATTTTTGTAGATCTGCTAAAAATATTAATATAACTTTAGCATTTTTTATAAATGGTTGATTGTCACATGTCTCACTTAAAGTTTCTTTTATTTTTTCATCTGTTATCTTTAAAATAGAGTACATCATCATATTTCCAGCAGTAGGAGCTTTTATAGCACTTTCTATTATTTTTTCTAAATCATCATTACTTATTTCACAACTATCATATCTTCTTAAGGAAACTCTACTATTTATAGTATTTATAACTTCATTCATTACAAATCCCCCTTATATTTTATTATTATAAAGAGTATTCTATTTTTAATTAATTATCCTTATTTTTATAATACTTTATATTTAAACTACTTTTTATAAAAATAAAAATTTACTTTACTCATAACACCAACGACTTCGTCATTTACGTAAAAAGTGCTATAACAATAAATTTATTGTTATAGCACTTTTCTTAACTTTTTACTTTTTAAAATCTATAATTTGAACTTTTCCTAAGTTTACACTAGTTTCACTTAGTTTAGTGTTAGCTATCACTTTACCTTCTCTTATAGAATAGTATACTGGCACCTGTCTTCTTACTGCATCATATCCATTTTCAGCTGGTAAGATTATTAAGTTTCCAGGTTTACCTACTTCTATGCCATACTTGTCCTGTATATTTAATGTTCTTGCACTATTATTTGTTATTAAATCTACTGAATCGTTTATTTGACTATATCCCATCATTTGGCAAATGTGAAGTCCCATATGAAGAACTTGTAACATATTTCCTGTGCCAAGAGGATACCATGGGTCAAATATATCATCATGCCCAAAACATACATTTATATTAGACTCTAGCATTTCCTTAACTCTAGTTATCCCTCTTCTTTTTGGATAAGTATCAAATCTACCTTGAAGATGTATATTAACTAGTGGATTTGCCACAAAGTTTATACCGCTCATTTTAAGTAATCTAAATAGTTTATATGCATATGCTCCATTGTATGAATGCATTGCTGTTGTATGACTTGCAGTTACTTTCTCTACCATATTATATTCTAATGCTTTTGTCGCTAATACTTCTATAAATCTTGATTGTTCATCATCTATTTCATCACAGTGAACATCAACTAATACATCATATTTTTTAGCAAGTTCAAACATTTTTTCTATAGACTCTACTCCATATTCTCTAGTAAATTCAAAGTGAGGTATTGCTCCAATGACATCTGCACCTAATTTTAAAGCTTCTTCAAGTAGCTCAAGACCATTAGGATATGACATTATCCCTTCTTGTGGAAATGCAACTATTTGTATAGTTACATATTCTTTTAACTCTTCTCTTAGCTCAATTAAAGCTTTTACAGCTGTTAAATTGGGATCTGTTGTATCAACATGAGTTCTTATAAACTGTATTCCATTAGCAATTTGCCAAGTTATAGCTTTTTTAGCTCTAGTTTTTACATCCTCTATACTTAAAGATTCTTTTCTCTCTGACCAACATTCTATTCCTTCAAATAAAGTACCACTTTCATTCCATCTTGGATCTCCTGCAGTTAATGCTGTATCTAAATGAACATGTGGCTCTATAAATGGAGGTAGTACTAAATATCCCTTTGCATCTATAATATCTTTACAATCTATATTTATATTTTCTTCTATTTTAGTTATTTTTCCATCTTCTATTAATATATCTACTAAGTTGTTTTGATTTCTCAATTTTGCATTTTTTATTAACATAAGCTTCCTCCTAAAATTTATTACGCTGCATTTTTTAATTCTTGATCACTAAATATTGATTTAGATTTTTTATTATTTATTTTATTCATAACGCTATATGATACTATCGATATTAATACTGAGTTTAATGGAGTTATTCCAGGTAATAAAAATGCTCCTAATACACCTAACCCCCACGCTATTATGGCATTTATATTTATTTTTTCAAACTTCATTGAGCTAAATTGCTTATAGCTACGTTTATTTACTATAAAATAATCAGCGATTATAACAGCACCTGTTGCTGGTATGAATGAATTTAATAAGTTTAGCCATCCCATAAAGTTGTTATATAAAAATAATGCCAGTATTGTTCCTATTATCCCATTCATTATAACCATCATACTTTTAGGCTTTTTAGTTATATTTGAAAATCCAAGTCCTGATCCGTATAAAGCATTATCATTAGTTGTCCAAATATTTAATCCTAATATTACTATTGCAGGTATTATAAGACCTTGCATAAACATAACCTCAGCAATATCAGCTTGTCCTGTAACCATAGCCCCAACTGCTCCAAATAGTAACATTAATGAATTACCTACTAAAAATGCTATTACTGTTGTACTCACTGCTACTTTTTTATTTTTAGAAAACCTTGTAAAGTCTGGTGTTAAAGTTCCACCACTTATGAACGTTCCTACACATAATGATAATGCTGCACTCATAGTCATAGTTCCTGTTGGTTCTATATTTAAAAGTCCTGCAATTCCACCTACATCACCTATTGCCATTGTAACTGATGCACTTCCAAGTATTGCTATTGATGGAACAGCTACCATACTTAGTATTGTAAGTGATTTCATTCCAAAGAATGCTGTAGCTGTCATTAAAAGTCCTGATACTAAAACTAATATTCTTACATCTATCCCCGTTACCTTTGAAACTGGTATCGCAAACATTGCAACACCTACACCAAACCAACCTACTTGAGTTGCTGATACTAAAAATGATACTAAGTATGAACCCTTTTCTCCAAATGAATACCTAGCAAGTAGATGTGTTGATAATCCTGTATCACCTGCTATATATGCTAATAATCCTGTATATACACATAGTATTAAATTTCCTATAAACACAGAACTTACAAACTTACCTATACTTAGACTAGTACCTAGAGTTCCTCCAGCTAGCATACTAGCTGAGAAAAATGTAAATCCTAGCATGACTACTAACATAGGTATAAAGCCCTTCTTTGCACTACTTGGTATTGCTTCTAATGAATAATCTTGATCTTGATGTTGTTTTTTACTCATAATTATGTTCTCCTCATATTTACAAGTACCTATAAAAATAAAAAACCTCTTGGCTTAGCAAGAGGTTTCGTTAGTTATAGATTAATGTTTAAATTAATTTTTTAAATTAGTTAGATTTAAAATTTAATTTAAACTATCAATCTATATATTTTTATAATTTTCTTCCGAAAACCTTGCCAGCTTCTCTGAACTGGATTAAAGGTACTTTTATTTTGTTAATCTCATAGTATCATTTTTGTCGTAATTTGTAAATACAATTCTAACTTTTCTCAATTTTTTATTTTTAATTAATACTTTATTATTTTAAACTCATCTCTCTACTCTAAAATCATCATCAAATATCTCAATTTTATAATCATCAACTATCTCTTTTTTATCCTTAGTATCACATTTTAAATATTTATAATTGCTTTTTGGAGTTTTACTACTAAAATCTTTTATTGAATCTAATATTGTTATTACTACTAATATAAATATTAATAATTTAGTTATGCTGCCCATCTCCCATCTTTAAATTTATTAAAATATATTCTCTACTAACTAGTTATATCCTTGTTATTTTCAAATAAATTATCTATACCTTATTAATCATACTATCAATATTTTTAGTAACCTCTTAGCATAAAATATCATATTATATATTGATGCACTTATCATTGCTACTATCTTATACGGAGGTTTATAATGAAGGATATACACTCACTCTCTAATCTTAAATCCAATATAAATTCATATTCTTTTAGACCCAAGCTTGCTGATGCATCTAAAGACAATATAATCTATCTAACCGAAGATGGTTTTAGTAAACCAATAGGAAAGTTTGATAAATTAAATAGAGTTGCAACACTAACCTCTTCATTAAAAGATAAAGTCTTGGTAATAACTATAAGTAATTTACAATTACTAGGAAATAATCATTCAATTCAGAGTGAATTTATAAAAAGTTTTATTTTTGTTTATGAAAACTTACAAAATATTGTTATCGATTCTATTGATTTTTCATCTAATACTACATGCATAGAACTTGAAAAATCTAATAAGAACATAACAATAAAAAACTGTAACTTTACAAACTCTAAGCTAGGTATACTCTGTTTAGAAAGTGAAAATTTAACTATTTCTAATAATAGTTTTTTTAATATATACCATGGTATAACATTGGTAGGATGCAATAATACATGTATAAACTGTAATAGTTTTTTTGAAAATATAATTGCAAACTTATTATATAAAAGTAATATAAATACAAACATAATTACAAATATTTATAATAATTGCATTGAAGGTATAACCCTATACAAAGATAATAATTTAAATAAGATATATAAAAATACCTTTAAAAATAATATATTGTTTTCTATGAATTTTGGAATAAGACTCTTTTATGGAAATGGATATAATATAATCTCCGAAAATTTAATCCTTCATACCAACTCCATAATAAAAAAATCTGAGGATAATAATAAATTATATTTTATAGGAATTTATTTTGAAAATAATTTTAATATTCTTAATGAAATTTCAAATAACAAAATAATAATAAAAAATAATAACTATGAGTTAAAAGGATCCTCTAATATAGATATAAGGTTTTATGGAATAGCTATATTTTCAGATCATAGTCAAATTGAAATTTATAATAACCTTATAGCTATTTCAGATAATGAATTTAATATTTTAGGCTCTGAAAAACAAAATGTACTTATAAACAATATTTTTATGAAAAATAATTATAAAAATAGAATTTATTCTAATACTTGTCACACTATAAAAAATAAAATTTTATTTAGTGAAAATAATATTTCTGTACTTATATCATCTATTAATATAGATAAACAAAATAGATCTCTTATAATAAAAAATAATCAATTATTTATTTTAAAAAATATATTAATTCCTTATGAAAATCAAAATATATTTTATAGCTTAATAATAAGCCCTATAATAATATGTCTTGAAAATACTAATATAAATATAATAAACAACAATATTGAAATGAATTTTAATACTTTAGGAATCAATTGTGCTATTTTTATAAACAAATCTAACTTCGGAATAAATGTATTGAATAATTTTATATCAAATTTAGACGGGCATGCAATAGTTTTAAATGAAGATAATATATCTAATACTGTACAATATAATAGACTAGAAAACATTACTGGCTTAGGAATTTGTTTATTAAATTCAAATCATTATAATATTATAAAAGATAATTTTATGAAAGAAATAAAGTCAACTTCTTTATTGCTATCAATATATAATTTATCTAATGTAATATCTGATAACTATTTTGAAAATAATTATAGATCAATTTATATATTACCTTTTAATAATCAGTATAATACCGTCAATTATAATAAATTTTATAATAATAATAATAACTTATTAGTAAGCTCAAATCTAAACAATTATATTTTTGAAAATTTAATAAAGCTAAAAAATGAAAATCTTAAGATTTCTCATTCTTAATAAAAATAGATAGCGTAATTTTTATAAAAATTATGCTATCTATTTTTATTGTATTAATTTTAATTAAACTTTCTAATTGAATTTTTTATTTTAGTTTTTATCTCTTTAGTTAAGTTTTGATCAATATTTCGTTCTAATAAATTGATATTTTTCACTTTATTATTTATAAAATATTCTTCTATTAAGTTAACTCTTTTTTTAGGATCTCCCATTACTATATATGCTACTAACCAATCCTCTAAAGATGTAAAATTCACTTTAACATTGTCAATTAGCTTGCAATCAGTTATAGACTTTTCATCTAATATAAACTCATAAAGTTTACCATTTCCTAAATCAATTTTAAAATCCCCTAAAAATTCTACCATCACTCCATCAACTATATAACCAAAAAAGGCCTCTGTTTTAAATGGCTCTTTTGAAGGTAAATGTACCGCATCTCCAATAGTATCCATAAAATTTTTAATGCTATTAGCATCCTTAGCTTTTACTACTATATCTATATCATTAGGCTTATCTACTAAATTGTAGTTATTTAATAAAACTGAACCCCCTATTCCCCAAGTACAGTTTATATCATTTAGACCTTTTGCAATTTTTTTAATCACTTCAGTATTCATATAAAGCCTCCTAATATGTAATTAATTATTTTATTATTTGACTTTTATAACTCTTCTTCTTTTAAATAATGATAGTACTACAATTACAAAGGATATTATAGCAATAGCTAATACACTGATTATATATTTGCTCGAATTTTGGATGCCTTTTTCATTTTTCATATTAGGCGGATTGTCTTTTGCATCTATTTTATCTGGCATGTTTGGTCTATTTATCCCCTCTGGCATGTTTGGCTTATCCATTTTATCCGGCATATTCTGACCATTCATTCCTTCTGGCATGTTTGGTCTATCCATCCCCTCTGGAATATTTTGCATATCCATCCTTTCTGGCATGTTTTGACCATCCATCCCTTCTGGCATGTTTGGCATTTCTGAAGTACTAGCTTCTGAATTATTATTTTTTTGTTTTACAGTTGGTACACTACCACTCAACTGATCCTTTATTGTTTGACTCATTGTTTTACTTAAGTCTAATATACCTGGTATAGTTTTACCCATTTGACCATTTTCCATTTTTACATTATTTTTAGTATCTTCATTTTGTATATTACTATTTTTAGATTCTAAATTATTTATATTTCCTTTAACATCAGTATTTTTATCTGGTCTGTTTCCTTTGTTCATACTATCGCTGCTATCTGATATTTCAGATTTTATATTTTTTTCAAATTCTTCAAAAGTATAAAATGCAGTTGGATCGTCTTTAACGTATTCTGATATTAAACCATATAATTTATTCGTCATATTTTCTAAGTAATCTGAGTCTAAATATTTTTCAACAATTTCATTTAAGTACCCATGATACTTTTCTTTATATTCTTCATTAGCCAATAGAGTTGATACAAGAGGTCTATCTTCTATATTACCGGTAGTAGGTTCATCAATAGATATTAATGTATCCGAACTAGATCCTCTTCCCATACTAAATCCACCAAATGCCATATTTAAATCCCATGGTACTACAGTGAATTTCCCATTTTGTTCATATAAGTAATAGTTATGAGCAAAGCTTCCTTGGTAACTATCTAAGTTTAAGAGAGCTGTATTTAATGCTATATACTTAAGGGCTGAATCTACATCTAAATACTTTTCTAATTCATTACCACTTTCAAGTGCTTTTAATAAATCTGTAAATTTACTATAATCAGCACTTTTCCTATCACTTTTTACTACCATTGATGAATAGTTTTTAAAGTCATCTCCATTATACTTTAAAGCTCCACCTTGTGCACCTGTCGATTTATATAAATCTCCTGTTATGCTTTCAAAGTTATTTTCTAAAAATGGCTCTTGTATACTTTCAACCGCAAGATATAATCCATGATATTTTCCATTTATTGAAACTTTGGCATAAGCCATTTCAGGTGTTTTAAGCCCCATATCCTCAAATATACTATATGCTATAAATTCTCTCATATAAGAAGGGTCTGAATAATTATTATTAAGATTTAATTGTGTTAATCCACCCATAGTTTGCCCGCTTACATACTCATCAAAGTTAACTTTGAAACTAAATCTATTTTCACCTTTTTTTGAGGAACTATCTTCTTCGGTATTTTTTTCCTCATTTTCATTATTGCTCGATGCAACAGCTCGAAGACTTGAATTGCCCTTTGGCCTTATCGCTACACTTCTATATGTGTCTCCATTTATAGTTATATTTGCAGATTTAAACTCTTCACTTTGAGCATTTTTAAACATATCATCTAATTCATTTTCATCTATTTCTATATTAATTTCCATTACTTTATCTCTATCAAAGTATTTTTCAACATACTCATTGCTATAAAAGTCTACACCTTCACTACCTGAAATCTTATAGATGTATACTATCCCTATTAAAAAAATCAACATAGATAAAGTAATTGCTATAAATTTTTTATTATTCATAAGAGATTACTCCTCTCTATGCTGCATAGTCACCATTGTAGCTTACAAGTACCGAATTAGTAACACCTTGTATTTGACTTAATTCATTTACAAATTTAGTTTCTCCATTTTTCATTCTAACTTCAAATACTAATTCTATCCCTCTATCTGCTATAACACTTTTTGATTTAACTTGATACTTTGAAAATGTTGATTTGATCTTTTTATTTACTACTTCTTCACTATTTTCATCACTACAATTTATCATTAATATATATGGAGTATCTAGTACAGTTTTATTTGCAAAGAATACTAATATTAATCCCATAACAATTGATGCAAATATTGCTAATGGAATAAGCCCTGCTCCTAAAACTATCCCTGATGCTATTGCCCAGAATAAAAATACTAAATCCATCGGATCTTTTATAGCCGTTCTAAAACGTACAATAGATAATGCCCCTACCATACCTAATGATAGTACTACATTTGAAGTTACAGCTAATATCACAAAAGTAGTAAGCATAGTTAACGCTACTAAAGATACATTAAATGGTCTAGAGTACATAACCCCCATAAATGTCTTTTTATATACCATATATATAAATAATCCTACTAAAAATGCTGCACCTAAAGCTATTATACTGTCAATAGCCGAAAAACCAGATACCTTGTCCACAAAACTTGATTTAAAAACATCATTAAATGTCATATTAAATTTCCTACCTTTCTATATATCGTGTATTTTAATATACACTCTTTTATTATCCTAAATTTAAACATAAGCTCTACTTATTGCGTATTTAGAAACTGCAGTTGAACTACATTTATTAATCTGTACTAAGTCTAATATAAAATCAGGAATAAACTCATCATACTTTACTTCAAGTACACTTGTGTTATTTTCTAAAAGTGATATGCATTGTGACTTTGTATCAAATATATCTACAGTATTAACAGCTGTTCTTATATCACTGTCTATTGTTACTCTTATGTTTCCTGCATTATAAATGTATGCTTCTCTATAATAGTCAACAATTGATTTTGGCCTTAACCTATCACATTTTAACTTCACATAAAACTCTTGAAGTAGCTTATCATTAGATTCTTTTAAAAACTCAATTTCATTTTCTATTATTTTTTTTACTTCTTCTTTACTTAATCTAGCACTTATCTTTGCAGTCATATTGTTATGCTTTATTTTTTTCTCTAATCTTATAAAAGAAGTATCATTATTATATAACCTTATTCTAAATTTTTCTCTAGTTGAAAAACCGTTAATTTTATCTAATAAAGCCTTGTCTTCTGGTGTATCAAAATAAAGACTTCTTATTAGATACTTGCCACTATTAGATGCATTTTTATCTATGCTCATAATAGGCGCTATTCTAGACTTTATAGTTACTATATCTGCATTCATAATTTTATGTTTCATTTCATGTCTATACTTTAGTTTTTGTTTCATATTCTCACCTCTTTTCATTCAATTTATATTAACAGTATATAATTTTTATATATTATAAATCTCCGTAAAACAGTGGCATCTTTGTGGCACATTTGTGGCAATTCAAATCAAAATTTCACTTTGCTTATAGCGCCAATGACTTCATCCGTTAATAAAAAAAAGAGCACGTCTAAAGTGACTGCTCTTTTAACTTAAGTACCTTTTAATTTTTTATAATTATAGTAAATTTAGCTCCTAAATCTGTATTTTCTGCTTTTATATCTCCATCGTGCTTTTTAATAATAGATTTTACTATAGATAACCCTATTCCATGTTTACCTTTATTCCCTTTATAAAATCTATCAAATATATAATCTAAATCTTCATTTTTTATTCCGTCACCATCATCTTCTATATATACCACTATACTTTCATTAGTTTTTTTACATCCTATTATTATCTGGCTTTTAGCATACCTTAAAGCATTTTCTATGATATTTAAAAATGCCCTATACATACTTTTTTCATCACAATTTAGCAATACTTCTTCTTCATCAAAATCATATTTAAATTCAATTCCCTTATTTAAAGCTCTAGCTTTTTGTTTTAGTGTGCAATTTGATAAAAGCTCTCTAATGTCACACTCTACTAACTCATAATCTTTTGTTATATTATCAATCTTTGATATGTATAGTAATTCTTCAACCATATCACTAAGCCTATTACTTTCTTCTAATATAACATCACTTGCACTATCTTTGTCTATTACGTTATATTTTATAGCTTCTGCATATCCTTTTATAGACATAAGAGGCGTTCTAAGCTCGTGAGATGCATTTTGAAAAAATATCTTTTGCTCTTTATCGTACTTATCTAAATACTCAGCACTTTTATTCATTATCTTAGAAAGTTCATCTAGTTCTTTATCAGCAAAATTAAAATCATTTTTATCAAATTTTCCTTTACCTATATTTTTAGCAAAACCACAAAGCTTTTGTATTGGTCTGGCTATTTTATTTGAAAGTACTATAGCTGTTAAAGTAGCCAGTATGCCTGCTATTATCATAACTAAAATTAATAATGTATTTATTTGATTTGCTAAATTTAATGTTGCTGATATATCTATAAATAAAACTAAGTAATTATCTTCTATACTTTCAACACTCTTTATTTTTAATATAGATGCATAGTATTTTTTGTTTTTTGTTGAAACTTTAAATGGTTCATTATATTCTAGACTAATTTTATCATTTTTTATTTGCTTTAATATAAACTCATATTCATTGATGTCCTTTAAAAAATCCTCTTCTCTAGTTGGAAATACTAAATTGTAATTTTTATCAATTACCATAGCCTCTGCATTTGATTGCATCTCTGCCATTCTTACTTTTTCCTGAACACCTTTCATAAATTCAGGAAATTCATTTTCTTCACGTTCATGAATTTCAAATTCTCTTGGAAGGGGCTTTTCTTTTGGATATTTTAATGGAATCAAGCTTTTGTCAAAATTCTCTACTAAATTTGTTGCTTTTTTTAATTCAGTATTAGAGCTTTTTTGTATGTATGTGTTTACTAACAAATTAAATGAAAATACAATTCCTAAAAATATAATAATTAATAATGTAAGTATACTGCGTAGTATTCTACTTTTTATACTTATTTTTTTTTTAATATATTTCATTTATTAATTCTCCTTAAGTCTAAATCCAAATCCCCATACTGTTTCTATTAAAATATTTGTATCAGAGATTTTTTTACGAAGCCTTTTAACAGTATCATCTGCAGCTCTAGTTTCAATTTCACTATCATATCCCCATATCTTATTTAATAACTCTTCTCTAGATACAGCTCTTTCTTTATTTTCAAATAAGTATGTTAGGAGATTATACTCATTAGGAGTAAGGTCTATAATCTCATTTAAATTACTTACTGTTTTTGTGTCTGTATTTATAGTTATATCTCCAAATTCTAAAACCGTTTGCTTACTTTTATTATTTTGAATCTTTTCAAAATCTATCCTTCTAAAAATTGCTTTGACCCTCATAACAAGTGCCATTGGACTAAATGGCTTAGTAAAATAATCATCACTTCCTAAAGTAATTCCTGTTATATAGTCAATATCGCTATCTCTAGCTGTTAGCATTATTATAGGTACTGTGCTTTTTTCTCTTATACTAGTACAAATTTCAAACCCATCAGAACCAGGCATCATGATATCTAATATAACCAAATCACATTCTTTTTCATTAAACTCTTTAAGTAGCAAGTCTCCATTTTCAAAATCTTTTACTATATGTCCATCATTTTCTAAAAATGTCTTAACTAATTTTCTTATATTATTTTCATCATCTGCTATATATATTAATTTTGACACAACGTACCTCCAAATTAATTTTATTACTTATATCTATTTTAAATTAAATTTATTATTTTCACTATGATAATATTTATATTTAGCAAATTAGGCTAACTAAGATATTATCTAATTTTATAGATTTATTCTTAGTTAGCCGTTTAATAAATAGCTTTATTAAGTTTTAATATGATAACACTTTTTTATCACAAAACAAATTAAACTTATGTAATAAATCTTTAGTTATTATGATTTCATCATCTTTTGAAATCATAACTCCACTAAGGTTATTAAATTTCATAAAATCACAAGCCATATATTTTCCCATCATAAACAATGGTGTAGAAAAAGCATCCCCTAATATAGATTCCTTACTAACTATAGTTATACTTTTTAAATCGGTATCAGCAGGATAACCTGTATGAGGGTCTAGTATATGATGATAAACTTTACCTTCACTTAAGAAAGCTCTTTCATAATCTCCAGATGTTACAACTGACATATTTTCTAACTCTAGCGCACCAATTATATCTTGACTATGTTTTATAGGCTCATAAATTCCAACCTTCCATAAGCTTTTATTTTCTTTTCTTCCCAATACTTTTACATTACCACCTATATTTATTACTGCTGATGTTATATTATTTTCTTTATATAAATTTATTATTTTATCAGCTATATATCCTTTGGCAATTGCACCTAAGTCAATTTTTTGATTTTCATGTTTAAGCATTATACTTAAATTGTTATCATCTAATAGTATATCCTTATAATTTACTATAGAAGCTATTTTTTTAGCTTCTTCTTTTTTTAATATATTAGGGTTTTTGGAATTTATTTTCCATGCACTTACTAAAGGAGCTACGCTTATATCAAATAGTCCATCCGTTTTTTGTGAAAATTTTATAGACTGTTTTATTAGTTCAAAGGTTTCAAATGATACTTTTACAAATTTATGCCCTGCGTATTTATTAATTTGACTAATCTCACTACTACTATCATAAAAATTCAACCTTTTTTCTAAATCTATCATCATATTAGTCGCTTTATCCAAAACCAGGCTATCTGATAATTTACTTGTATATATTTTTTGCTCTACATTTGTATTAAAAATAAAATCTTTACGCTCCATAATATCTAGCATGTGTAATACTCCTTTTTTAATTTATTGAACATTGGTTTCTAAATTAGAATTAACATCTTTTGTTGATTCTTGTGATGAATCAGCACCTTTCAGTGCATTATTCACAGCATTTATAATACCTACACTACTATAAGTTGCACCTGATACAGTATCTACATCTGTACTTTGTTTTTTTATTATTTGAGAAGGTACTTCTTCAAATGCTTTCTCATAAAAACCTGGAGTTTCATTATGACTTACTATTTTTATATCAGAAATTTTAGAGCTGGATATAACAACCTGAACTTTAAGATTTGGTCCATATGCAGATGCTTGACCTTCATATGTTCCATCACTATATTGACCCGATATATTAACACTATCTTCTGTCTCTAATGATCCTTGACCTTCATGATGATGACCTGGTCTCTTTCCATTTTTCCCTTCCCCATTTTTTAACATTGCTTCAAACTCTTCTTCACTCATACCTTCAGGTATCAATGAACTTGGTGTTTCTTTATTCTCAAATGTATTGGAACTTGCACTATTATTTTCTTGAGCTACTTGAAAGTTACCTAAAAAGCTAGTCCCTATTGATCCAATTATTATTCCACTTACTGTTGCCGCTATTATTTTATTTTTACTATTTTTCATTAATTCTCTCCTTTATATAAATCTAATATTCAATATTTACTTGTTCAGATTCTATATCTTTAGATGTAAATTCAATAGTATTTGATTTTGGACATATATTTTTATCTAAACAATCTAAACACGAAATACATCTTATATCTCTAACCGCCTCAGATTCGTGAATTTCAATTCCCATTGGGCACTCTTTATCACACCTTTTACAATTTAAGCAACTTTCTTTCTCTCTAATTACTCTAAAAACCTTAAACTTATTAAATATCCCTAAGAATGCACCATATGGACATAAATATTTACACCAAGGTCTTTGTACAAATAATGAAATTAAAATAACTAAAAATAGTATAAACACCCCAACTAAGCTTATAGGCTTTTTATTGAATATACCTAAAAATGCATGGTATGGATTTATAGCTTCTAATATCATAACACTTGAAGTCGCAGTTAGTATTATTGCTAAAATTAAACTTAGATATCTTGTAAACTTTAATTTATTATCAAGTTCTTTTTTTATAAAATGGTTATATTTATCCTTAAATATTTTTTTACCTACTCTTGCAGTTAAATCTTGAATTGCTCCAAATGGACATATAAATCCACATATTACTGGTCCAAATATTAACGTCAAAATTATAGAAACACCTATAATTATGCCTAATATACTTTTGATCTTTTCTACCCACAATGTTGGCGAAGCTATAAACTGATAAATACTAGTTACACCACATGTTGGGCATATGTAATGAAAAATTGATTCTGATATCCATGGTATTGATTTATTAATACTAATTAAATAATGATTGATTGACGATACTATAACCACTAATAAAACTGTTATCTGAATTAATAATCTTTTATTATGTTTTAAGATTTTTTTCACTATCTATCCTCCTAATTTACTTTTTAATGTACTTTATATAAATAAATTATATATATTTCAAGTATTATAAATCTCCGTAAATTAAGGGCATATTTGTGGCAAACTTGGTGCAAAGTAATATCAAAAACGTAAAAAAAGAGCTCTATTAAGCTCTTTTTTATATCTAAATTATACATTCTATAATTTCATCTTTATTTACTTTAAAGAAATATTTCGGTATATCTATATTACTTATAACTTTTTTTATATCTTCTTTGTTGTATTTACATCCGCAAAGTGCTTTTGATACATCTTCAATATTTCCTTCTCCAAAGAAGTCTCCATTTATACTGCAATCTTCAATAATACCCTTTTTAACATTCATATTAAATGATACTTTTCCACCTTCAAATCTTTTCCACTTACTTATATTAAATTTAGGTGATGCTCCGTAATTCCATTCCCATGTTTCAAATTTTTCTTTTGCTATTTCATTTACCCTTTGTATATCTTCTTCTGTTAATTTATATATATTATCAACATTTTTTAATAAACTTTTTAACATTATATCTCTAAACTTAATTGCATCTATATCCTTTTCTAGATGTTCAGATACATTTGTTACTCTCTCTCTTACCGACTTTATTCCCTTAGATATTATTTTATCTTCAGCAACAGTTATACTTTTAACCATTTCCTCTATATTTGTATTAAATAGAATTGATCCATGATGAAGTCTTACATTATCTTTTATATATTGTGCATTTCCTGAAAACTTTTTATTTCCTATAAGTAAATCATTCCTACTATTAAAACTTGCCTCTACACCTTGTTCTTTAAGTGCATCTATTATTGGCTGAGTAAATGTTTTAAAATCTATTCCACTGCCATTGTAGTTCTTTGTTATAAATGTATACTGCCATCCATTCATATCCGTATAAATTGTGCCTCCACCTGTTATACGTCTTACAACATTTATGTTATTTTCTTCTACATATTTATTATTTATTTCTTCTATTGTATTTTGAAACTTCCCTACCATTAAAGTTGGATTTGTTCTCCAAAACATAAATATAGTATCATCTTTCAAGTCTTTCTCTGTCATAAGATAATATTCAAGTGCAAAGTTAAAATATGGATTTTGTGAGTGGTTTTCTACGTATATCATCATTTTCCCCCTTGATAATTTAACTGTCTATTAATTTATATATCCATATTCGATATTTATTTAACATTTCCTTTATTTTATCTTTATTTTCTACAATAAATTTAAGAAAGAGCCTATAATTATAAGCTCTCTTTTTAATCTAATCATTTTTATAAATAAAAATGATCTATTTAATTTTAGATCTACTATTTATCTTCACGTCCTAATATATAAGCTCCTGCCCCCATAAATACAGCTCCTCCTACCATATTACCTAGGGTAACTATTGCTAAATTATATATAGCCCCTCCTAATGTAACACTTGATATAGTTGGTGCAAATAAAGCAACTCCAAATATAGTCATATTAGCAACACTATGTTCAAATCCACTTGTTATAAATGCAAATAAACACATAAATATTATTATTAATTTAGCAGCATCGTTATTAGTTTTAAATGAACATAATATAGCTACACAAACTAATATATTACATAGTATTCCTCTAAAGAAAAGCTCTGTTGCACCAACACTAGCTTTTGCAGCTGCAGTTGTAGTAAAGAATTCCATGACAGGTCCTTTTGATATTAATCCAGTACCTACAAATAAAATTGCTACTAGTAAAGAACCTATTAAATTTCCTATATAACTATACATCCATACCTTGCATGTATCACCTAATTTTACTCCTTTATTTAACGTCCCTGCTGTCATTACCATATTATTACCTGTAAATAACTCTGATCCTGTAAATACTACTAAGCTAAGTGCTATAGCAAATGACATCCCCATTAGAATTTTTGTCATAGGAGAGTTTGCAGCAGTTAAAAGCCCACCTATTGTAAATATTAATATAATTCCTAGTCCTACATAAAGTCCTGCAAATGCTGATGAAGTTAAATACTTTAATAAACTTTTATTTAACAAGTTAACCTTATTTTTTGCTGCATTAGTTAGTTTTTCTAGCGTTTCATTGTGCATAATAATTTCCCCTCTTTGTATAAATTATTTTTTTAACAAATATAGATAAAAATCTATCATTATTATTTTAAATTTATTGTGATAATTAAATTTAATTATCACAATAAATTTGTGAATTAATACTTTATGCCACTCCAGTATACATTTTGATTTACTATAGTTATATCATCAAAATTTACGCCTTCTAGTGCCCACTTTTTAAACTCCATAAATCCAGTTCTGTCTACTATATATCCAATGTGTTCCTTAGGAAGACTTCTGTCTATATAATGTTCTACATATTTGTAAGTATTTAATATTATCTTTATAATATTTTTTTCATCTGCCCAAATTAAAAAATCTTCAGCAAGTCTTGGATTTTTCTTACCACTTCTACCCATTATAGCTAATCTATAGTATTTTTTAGAATCTCTAGTCCATGCATTTGTTGGGCAATTTAAAACACATTCTCCACATCCGATACATTTACTATGGTCTCTTATAACTCTATAATTTTCTGCATGAAGAGCTCCTGTTGATAGACTTTTACACTTTTTAACACAAGCTCCACATGATACACATCTATCTTTATCATATTTAGGAAGTGTCATACCTATTATTCCAAAATCATGACTTCTAGCTTTTATACAATCATTTGGACATCCCGTTAAAGCTACTTTCACATGTAAATCATTTGGAAAAACTGCATCTTCTATCTTTTTTGCAAATTCAGTTGTATTATATTGTGCCTTTGGACATACTTTATTTCCTATACATGCTGATATATTTCTAGTTCCAGCAGATGGGTATCCTTTGCCCTTTTCTTCTTGATTTATGTTCATTTTATCAATTATTGGCTGCACAAGCTTATTTACTTCTTCCATATGTTCCATTTTAATTCCAAGTATTTCAAATCCTTGTCTAGTTGTCATGTGTATTTGTCCATTCCCATATTCACTAGCAATTTTTGAAACTATCATTAAACTTTCAGGATCAACACATCCTCCTGGTATTCTAACTCTCAAAGCTGTTTCATATTTATTTTTAGTTATTCTATAAGCATTTTTCATTACTTTTTTAGTATTTAAATCTCTTATCACAAATTTATCCTCCTAATCTATAAGATTTTTAGCGTATGAATAGTCAAATACAGGACCATCCATACAAATATAAGTATCATCCATCTTGCAATGTCCACATTTACCTATACCACAACACATTTTTCTTTCATAAGAAACCCATACATTATTTTCTGCTAAATCTCTTTTTAAAAATTCTTCAACTGTGAACTTCATCATCATAGGAGGTCCTACTACTATAGCTGATGTATTATTAATATTTTCAATTTTTAAATTTGGAATATATTTTGTTACAAGCCCAATATTTCCTTGGTAATTTTCATCTGCTTTATCAACTGTAACTATAACATCTAATTTTTCACTCCACTTTTTTAAATCATCTTTAAACAATATATCTTGAGGAGATCTAAATCCAGCTATTAGCTTAAAACTTTTACATTTATCTATATTTTCATAAAAATACTCTATAATTCCTCGAACAGGTGCCAGACCACTTCCCCCTGCTACTACGACTACTTCTCTATCTTCATATAAACTAACATCAAATCCATTTCCATAAGATCCTCTTATAAAGAAATTATCACCTACATTATAATCAAATATCTCATTCGTTACTTTACCTACACTTCTTATTGTAAAATCTATATAATCTTTTCCATATCCACTTACAGATATTGGACTTTCCCCAAATTTTGGTATAGATATTTCATAAAACTTTCCTGGTAAAACATCTTTAGTGTTTGCCTCAACTCTAAATGTCCACTCTATATCTGTATGTTTAAATATGTCTGTTATTTTCGCTGCTGTTGGTATATATGGATTCATTATTTCTCCTCCTTATTAACTATTTCACTTACTTTTTCTATACATTTTGAAAATGATATATATTGAGGACAAGCATCATCACATCTACCACATCCTACACACATGTTATATCCAAAACGCTTTTTAAAATCATATACTTTGTGCATAGTTTTAAATCTCATACGCTCACCTTTAGTAGATCTAAATTCATGACCTCCCGCCATAGATGTAAATCCATCTACATGACATCCTGCCCAAACTCTTCTTCTTTCTCCAACGTTTTCATTTTCTTTGTAATAAACATCTTGCATTGTATAGCAAGAACAAGTTGGACATACAAAATTACATCGCCCACATGCTATACATCTACCATTGTATTCATTCCACATTTCATCATTTGCTAATTCTTTTAAATTTAATTTTTGTGTATCTGGTAACTCTATATTAAATAAGTTTTCTTTAACAAATTCAACTTCAAAGTTATCGTTTTCACCTTTAAAAACATTTAAATCTTCATCTTTTATTTCTAGTTGAATTTCATCATCATTAATATTTAATCCCATTGAATAGTTATCTGTTTTGTTAGATTCCATGCTTACACAAAAACAATTTCTGAAACTTTTCTTACATCCAACTAGAACAAATTTTACTTTTTCTCTAAGTTTTTTATAATAATAATCTTCATCTAATCCATTTGATAAGTATATCTGATCTAATCTTTTTATTGCATTTATATCACAGGCTCTTAAAAACATTATTACCTTTTTATCATCTATGTCACTTTCCTTAAATTCTTTTTCAGTAAAATAAAATAATATCTGAGTTATAGGAAAAATAACTTCCTTTGGTGAAAAGTCTGATTTTTTATTAAATTCCATTTCCTCAATAGAATTAACTTCTTGATACCTTACAACATCAGTATCTGAATAAGTTCCTTTATATCCAAGAGATACTGGTGCAAGTATTTTATAATCTTTGCTTAGTTTCTTTAAGCCTTCATTAAAGTTTTCTTTACTTAATTTTATTTTCATACTAGCCACCTTTTCTTATTTTTTATTAATTTAATGTTAACATTTTATCAATTTTATCTCTGTGATTAATGTCACGAATTTATGGGTATAATCTATATTTAGTTAAAAAATATACAAACCAATTTCATACTTTTCGTGTAAATATACTTAAGCATAAAAATAAGAGCATATCTCTGTTTAGAGATAGCTCTTTTGTTTATTATAAATTTATGTATAGTCTAATAATTATTTAGTTTTATAAAGCATTTCTACATGAGGAATATTATCTTCAAGATAAACTTCTGATACTTCTTCAAATCCAAGGCTTTTATAGAAATCTACTAGATATGCTTGAGCAGAAATTCTAATTTCATTCTCATTTAATTCTTTTTCAATAAACTCAATACCTTTTAACATTAATTTTCTAGCAATACCTCTACCTCTCTCATCTTTTGAAACTACTACTCTACCTATTGATATTTCATCATATGATATTCCTTTTTCTACAATTCTTAAATATGCTAGTATTTCATCATTTTCTTCTAAGTATAAATGATAGCAGTTTTCATCACTTCCATCACAATCATTAAATGGGCATTCTTGTTCTACTACGAAAACCTCGCTTCTTAAGTTTAAAATTTTATATAATTCTTTGTTCTTTAGTTCCTCAAATGATTTAATTTTCCAGTTCATGATGTGTCCCCTCTCTTTTTAATATATTAAACTTATCTAATTTCCTTTAAAGTAATTAGACAATTCCATTTCCTTTACATATATTTTTTTACCCTCTAATTTTACTAATCCTTCATCTTGAAGATTTTTCATTGCTCGTGATAATGTTTCTCTTTTGCATCCTAACATATCAGCAATATAAGTTATACTTATATTAACATTTATAAGAGTCCAGCTTCCACTTTTAATTCCAAATTCTTTACTAATTCTATATAATTTAGCAGCTAATTTTTTATCTATTTTTATAGATATAGAATTCTTAAGCTGTCTATATAATCTTCTTGTCCTTCTTTCCATATAGTTAAAGATATTTTTTGATAATCCAAAATCATTTTCAACTATGCCTATAAACTCTTCAATATTATATTCTAATACTAATGATTTTTCAAAGGCTTCACAACTAACTGTAGATGTTTTAACTTCATCTAATATTATCTCATTTATCATTTCACCCTGCTTTAGTATAAATATTACTTTTCGTTCTCCACCTTCACTCATTTTAAAAGTTGACACTTTTCCTTCTAGTAAAAAATATATTTTTTCTATTTTTTCTTTTTCATAAAATAATATATCTTTCTTATTTATTACCTTTATTTTTCCTCTTTTTATAAGTTCTTTTCTAGTACTCTCTTTTATATTTTTAAATATGTGAACCTTATCTATATCATAATCTAAAATTTTTTTCATTAACTCACCTTAATTTAAATTTCATTAATATTTTGATTTTTAGTAATTATATCATAAAATATATAAATGTTTAAAAATAAAATATACTTCTTAATAAAAAAGTCACTTCGCTCCTGTCGCCAACGACTTCGTCCGTTGCTCAAAAATGTCATTTTTTACTTTTACAAAGGTGTTGATATTACTATACTTCATAACTTATCTACAATTTTTGATTTATCATAATTCCTTTAAGAGTAAAAAAATATAGGAAATATCATTATAAAAATAATATTTCCTATATTTTTTTATATTTAATTTTTATTTATATGATTATAAATTATTATCTAATTTAAATCCACAGCAACTACAATACTTAGACTCTAAATCCACTTCACTATCACAGTTATTGCAAATTATATATTTAACTTGTATCTCTTCTATCTCTATTTTTTTTCCACATTCACCACAGAACTTAGCATTTTGATTTAAAACACTTCCACATTCGCATGTAGTATCATTTTTTAATGATTCTATTTCTTTTATTTTCATAGATATATCATATATATTTTTGTCTATATCTATAATTTGATTTTTATAATCATCAAAATCATTATCTATAATAGTGTTATTTCTAAGTTTTGTGTATAATAATTCACCCATTTCTAAAAGTAAATTAGTCTTTTTTAATTGATAATCATCCATTTCGTCACTCAAGGTAGACTTTTCTTTTACTATTTCAATTTTTTCTCTACCCTTATCTATGCCATCTTGAACTCTAGCAAATCTTTTATCAAATTTCTCTCTTAAGTTACTCATAAATCCTCCGTATTTTATCTTTTACATAATTTTATAATATATTTTCATCTATGTTGTTGTCATCAAATACATATAATTTATGACCTATTGATGTTAGTGCAAAACTATATATAAAGGAACTTATAACGGCCCCTAATACTGGCATGCCAAGTACTATAGATCCTTGATAATTATTCATTTCAAATACTGATAGATTTCCACCTATTATCACGGAACTAAATAACGCTAGAATTCCCATTAATATAGCATAATATACACTAAACATTAAAACTACATTTACTTTACTATCTTTATATTTACGCTTTAAACTACATCCATTTAACAATATTATTAATGATCCTAATGCCATCATTACTGCGAATATAAGTTTTGTATCTAAGAATAAATCAGATATCACTAAACTAAATGCAGATATTGATGTATTAGATATTGTCACAGGAATAAAGTTGGCAAATCCCCACATATAAGCACTTAATTGAGATAATATTAACCCTATACTTATCTGATCAACGTAGCTATACATTCCAAATTCATATAAATAGCTTCTATCGTTTATAGTTATTCCAGTTAATACTACAAATGTTATAATGTATCCTGTAGCTATTATAACTAATGCTTTTTTTAATAAAGTTAAATGCATATTCTCACTATTATATTTTTTCTTAAAGTTTAATATATAAGTTGTTAAAAATGCTATTATAAATCCATTTAAAAATACACTTATTGGTCTATAACTAGCTTCAACCGCCATACCGTATTGAATCATGTCATTAAAGCTTATTCTCATTCTACTTAAAATACTTAAAATGAACACAATAATTCCATATACCACTCCAACACCCAATGAGTTTAAAAACACATCTTTTGAACTTTTATTTTTATTTTTCATAAATAAAATATTAGATAAAAGTAACGAGATTATTGGCCCTAAAAGGAATAATAGCAATCCTAAATGTGCAGTTATAGCACCTGAACCTAACATATTACTTGAACTTACATCTAAATATCCTAAATTTAATCCCATTATAATATGGATTGGATTTATAAAGTTTCCTAAATCATCAAACCCTATGCTTACAATTGCTTTAAATATAATAGACATTATAAATAGTATAGCTATAGATGATATCGATGTTTTTATGATACTACTTAAATTGAATTGTTCTAAAATTGATTTAATATTTTTATTTTTTCCTTCTCTAATATTAATTTTTTCAATATTATTAAGGCTATTTCCACAAATTCTACAGTAGTTGTCCTTTTCTTCATTTTCATTTTCACATTTACTACATGTATTATATACATTTTTCTTTAACCTAAAATTTTTATTTATGGATTTTTTTATTATGGATCCAGTTTTACTATTGTAATTTTCATATTTTGAATTTTCTTCCATCGTCTCCTCCATTTTATTTAATTTTATAAATCATGATTAACAAGACTTATATAAGTTGCAATATTATAAAACTCTAGCATATGCTAGAGTTTGTAGTCTATTATTCCCTTTTCTAAATTATATAACTTAGTAAATCCTTCAATTGAAAGTAAGTTACATGCAGTTATACTTCTATGTCCACTTCTACAATATACTACTACAGGTTTATTTTTATAATTTTCAATCTCATCTATATTATATAATAAATCGTGCAGTTGAATATTTATTGAATTTTGTATGTTTTTTTCTTCATATTCATCTTTACTTCTAACATCTAGTAATAATATATCTTTTTCTTTTACTAATTTATTTAATTTTTCATTATTTATATTTATATAATTCATTAAAATCACCTCGTATGCTTTTTATATTTTATACCCTTACAAGCATACTTAAAATCAAATTTTATGTGTCTTTAATGTACTTCCTTTGATTTTTTGATAATTTTAAAATGTCTTATTATAAAAGATATTTCCATTGTTACTGCAGCACAACTTATTAATCTTGTAGCCATATCAGTTGTTGAAACTGCGTAATTGAAGAAATAAAAAATCAATGCTATATCTATTAATATCATTATGGTGTCTATTAGTTTTGTCATATTCCCTCCTAAGTGTCTTTATATTTTTTAATTATAGCATAAATCATTTGATATTAAACTTATTTTTATTAAAATTTGGTATTGTCTTTTTAAAAAAAATTACTAATAAAAATTTTCTTTTTATATTATATTTTATAACCATTATAGCTATTTATACTATTTATAGATTTCTATTAAATAAAATTTTTTCTATTTTAAATTTTATTTAATTTATGTCTTTTTATCAATATGCTACTTTGTTTCTTCCTGATTCTTTTGCTTTATATAAATTTTTATCTGCTATTTCAATTATATTATTTGTACTATCTATTTTAAATGCTATACCTAAACTTATAGTTACATTTATACCTTGATTCCATGTTAAATCTTGGACTTTAATTCTAACTTTTTCAGCTAAACTTATAACATCTTTTTTTTCTTTATTTTTAATAATTATCACAAACTCTTCACCTCCATATCTATAAAAGCTACAATCTGAGTCTAAGTTTTTTTTAATTTCATTGCATACGCCTATAATAACTTCATCTCCTGTTTTATGACCATGCATATCATTTATACTCTTAAAATGATCAATATCTAGGATTATACAGGAAAATTTTTTGTTACTATATATTAATTTTTTATATACTTTATTAAACTGCCTTCTATTATAAATATTGGTTAATCCATCTCTTTGGGATAATTTTTTTATATTTTTTATCCTTTTGTATAATAAATAGTAAATAATACTAAATGCTATACTAACTATAAATACTATTTTATATGCTTTTACTTTAAATTCATATTCATCTAGTAATTTTTTCTTATCAGTAGTTGATTGTATAATATATTTAGAGTAATCTTCATATCTTAATCCTTCCATATATTCTTTTAAATCTATCAACTGTAATGTATATTTATAAAAATTTTCACTATCATCTATTGCTTTATATATATCTATAAGCTCTTCAATAATAATAACTTCCTTATAATAATTTCCTTCTTTTTTACTGTATTCTAATGCTTTTAAGTATTCCTTTATAGAACTATCATAGTATCCTATAGACTTATAGTATTGTGCCTTTGCAATTGAAAATTCTAATTCTTTATCAATGAAATACCAGCTTTTATCCTCTTTTAGAAGTTTTTCAGTTTCTTCAATTAGCTTTGCAGCTTCTTTTTTCTTATCAATATTTATATAGCACCTTATTTTTATTACATTTGCCAATATTTTAAAATCTCTATAATCCTCTTCATTGTAATATCCCTTATATTTTTGAATTTCATTTACAGATTTAAGTGCATCTTCATATTTGTTTACACAGACATAAATTTCAGCTAAATTTAAATATGCATAAGGCTTAAACTTGCCTCTTTCAACTTTATCATCTATTTTTACATCTAAAGCCTTTTGTATAGCAACTATAGCTGTTTCATTTCCCTTTAGTTGCTTAAATATTGTTGCTAGATCTACTATAGCTTTTGCATATTCTTTTTGTTTTCCCATGTCATTAGCTAAAAGTATATAGTTTAAATTAATTTCTGAAGAATTGGAATATTGATTGTTCATAAAGTAAAGTAATCCTAATCTATCTAAAGCATAAAGTCTAAAGTCATTTGAAATTTTATTACTTTTTATTAATTTATTTAATATATCTATCGCTACTTTTCGAGATGATTGAGTTGTATTTAATAGTTTTATTATTTTTTTTATTATGTCTATATTTTCATCGTAGTATTTAGGATTTATATTATAAAATGCATTCTTCGTAAATTTATTAAGATTCTCATAATCTTTCTCTTGCTGGGATATTTCAGCTAAAAAAACATATGTATATACTTCCATTAAATAACTAGAGTTTATATTTTTACTTTCTAGTACTTCATTAAATTTTATCTTAGCCTCTTTAAGTTTATTTTCTTTTTTTAAAATAGCGCCTTCTATAAAAGATATTTCTGATTGCTTATTTTGTTTTTTTAATTGTTTTATCAAATTATCAGTTTCTTCTTTGCTTATTTTCTCACTTAAAAAATTTTCACCTATATCTTTTATCTGGCTATGATTCAATCTATCATTTACAACTACAAACAATATACAAAAAGGTACAATTATAGTAGTAATCAATATATACTTTTTTATATCATGTATCTTACTCACAAGTATCCTCCTTTAATCCATTATCTTTATTCCTAAGTTTAACTTTATTAATTAAATATTACTTATTTAAATGCTAAAAATGACTAGATAAAATAACGTTATTTTATCTAGTCATTTTCAATTTTAATATTATTTGATTATCTAGTCTACATTTTTATTGTTTTTTCGTCAAATTTATACATTTTTTATAAATTATTTTCACTTGTTTTTGTAAAGGTTAATTGAATATTTATTATTATGAGCATGTTAATTTATGTCCATACTAAAAAAAATATATATTACTGTAAATGTAATTTATCATTAAATAAAATAAAAGTAGCTTAATAAGCTACTTTTATTATTTAAAGAAACATAATCCTATAATTACAATTCCAGAAATTAAAAATACTATATCTAGGATTTTATACTTATTAGGAAATTTCCTGTTTAAGATACAACTCCCTATAAAAATCAAACCTAAAATCCCTTTTATAAAATATCCACTGTCTCCTATAAACAATGATGATACCGTTGCAACTGCTATTATCACCAGCATAAAATATTCTATATAAAGAACCCAGTCTGTTTTTTTATTGACTCCCATAATGTATTACCTCTCTACTTCATTATTATATTTATAATTAATATGTTATCATAAAACATATCATTTAGTAATAATAATAAGTTTTTAAACTTTATTTATAATTAAGGAATTCTTAAATAGTATATTAAATACCTAATATAACTCTTTTAAAGATTAAATATAGTTAAAATACCACATATTAAAATTAAAAATATGCAGATTATAAATAATGGATAGAATCCTCTCCAATCTTTCAGTGTTGTTTTATATAATACTTTTGTACAATCACTTTCTATTCTTTTTATCTTTTTATTATTAGCATAGAAAATATATACACCTGCAATACCTATAATTAAATTAATATATGTTGGTTTAGTATGTTGCAGAGCATCTTTTGAGAAAGTGCTCCATATAGCCATAGATCCAATTAATATATTTGAAAGTCCTATTATTAGCACTAATTTTGATTGCGACTTTAGCCTATCTGCATATCTACCTTGTTCTATATGTTTTATGTGTTTCATATTATTTTTATCTTTAGATCTAAAATAATAAAAATCTTTACTTTTATCAACGTATTCTAATCCATAATCTTCATAAATAGATAGGTACTCTTGTTCATCTAGACTATTATTTTCCATCATATCTATCATATATGAGTAATCCTGTGAATCTGATTTTTCAAAAGTATAGTGGCATGCAAATCTTACATTAACTAGATGGTATCCTTTTTTAGACATTTCCTCTAACCACTTACATTCTTTTTCTTCTTCACCTATAACAAACATCTTAAATACTTTTTTATATTTACTCATTATTACACCTCTAATCCTTCTAATATTTTTTTGCCATTTTCAACAGATAAATTTAATCTATTATACTCCAGTAATAAAATTTCATTTCCTAATTCTGTTAATTGATAACTTTTCCTTCTTTCTTCTTTTGATTCTACCTGCTTTATCAAACCATCTTTTACAAGTTTACTTGTTGCTCCATATAAAGTACCTGGACCTAATGTAACTGTTCCATTAGTTAATGTCTCTACATCTTGCATTAGCTTATATCCATGAATTGGTTTAACCATACACAGCAAAATGTAATAAGTTGCTTCAGTCATTGGTAAGTACTTTTTAACAATATCCTCTTTCATTATTAAGTCACTCCTCCTTTTTATATATTTTTATTTTAATTAGATATTTATATCTATATCATATGACGATATATCGTGTCGCGATATATCGTATATCAATATAGTATTTTATAATTAAGAATTTTTCTACTTTATTTTTTTATTTTTATATAAAATTTTTTTGATATGTATTTTAAGCAACGGATGAGTCATTAGCGCTATGAGTAAAGCGAATTTTTTATATTTATTTGTATATTTATTATATTTTTGTACATACTCTAAGTATCATCCTTAAAGTAGTACTAATTATCATTTATTTTTAAATTTTCATATTTCTCCAATAAAAAAGCAGGATATACTCCTGCTTTTTTTATTTATAATTTTTATATAATTTAATTAAATTGATATTATATATAATATCAATTTAAAGTCCTAGTAAAATTTAACTAAAATTCATATAATCAATTTATTTCATATCTTTGCATTAAAATTGTTGAATTTTCCAATAATTTCAAATAAAATTATAAATATACAATTTTTTTTGGGGGTGGGGACTTATTAATACTTCAGTATTTATAGATATTTTAGAGAATAGCCCTTTAGCATATTTCTCTTTGAGGGTCATAAAAAATGAAGATGATAAATATACTGATGCACAATTATTAGATGGTAATAAATCATTCAATTTGCTATTAGAAGGCAAATTAGATAAAATAAAAGGTAAATTTCTAAGTCAAATAATGATTTCTGAAGACTTTCATAGAATTGACTTCAAACATTTTTTCCAATTTAACGGCAAAAATAAAAACACTTCTATTTTATACTCAACAAATTTAGATAAACACCTAAATTGTGAGATATATCCAGCAGGAAAAGATATTTACATAGTAGAGCTAACCGAGGTAAATTATAATAATATAAAATTTTCAACAATTTTTAAAAACTCTCCTTTTATTGTCTGGATAAAAGACAGGGATGGAAGATATATTGATGTAAATGAAAAATTCACTAAAAAGTGTAATAAGCCTTATCATGAAATTATAGGAAGTTCTGATTATGACCTATGGATTCAAGATTATTTTAATGTATATAAAAAGCAAGATTATGAAGTTATGAAGTCAAGAAAGATTTGCCACTATCAAGGTCTTATAACAAGTGTATCAGACCATGATTATGAAAAATCTAGAATTTATGATATAACTAAATGGCCTTATGTAGACACCCAAGGAAATGTACTTGGAACTGTTGGAATTGCAATTGAAATTATAGATAAAGTAGAACTTAGAGAAAATTTGAAGCAAAACGAAGCTAATTTTACAGAGATTACCAAGTACTCGGAAGAAGTGTTTATTATTTCTGACAAAAATAAATGTTTATATATTAGTCCTGCATTTGAGAAAGTTTTTGAGCAAAGCCCAGATAAATTATATCAAGATATCTCCTACTGGCCTGAATATTTCCATTCTGATGATATTTCTACTTCAGAAACTAATGTGAGCCTTGATAATACTGTTGAATTTATAAAAAGAGTAAAAACTAAAAATAACCTGAATAAATGGGTTTGGGGTAAAAGTTTTCCAATAAGAGATGAGAGAGGTAATACTATAAAAAACATATTCATAATTAGTGATATAACTAAAAAGAAAGATCAAGAAGAAGAATTAGAAAACTTAAAAATAGATTTTTTTGCAAATATTAGTCACGAATTAAGAACTCCATTAAATGTTATATTTAGTGCCTTACAATTTTTAAAATTAAAATCTAATGTCTTTATAGATAATGAACTAGATTTTATTAATAAATACTTGAACATTATAGAGCAAAACGGATATCGTTTATTGAAATTAGTTAATAATTTAATTGATACCACTAAAATTGATGCTGGGTATCTTGAATATACCCCTCAAAACTTTGATATTATAAATTTTGTAGAAGATATCTGTATGTCTGTATCCGACTTTATAAGCCAACATAACATGACTTTAGTATTTGATACTGATATAGAAGAAAAGGTTATCGGATTTGATTTAGATATGATGGAAAGAATTATATTAAATCTACTATCTAACGCTATAAAGTTTAATTCTCCATCTGGTAAAATAGAAGTTTCTATAAGTTGTGATGAATACGTTAATATAACTATTAAAGATAATGGTATCGGTATTGATACAGATAAATTAGATAGTGTTTTTGGAAGATTTGAACAAATAAATAACAAAAAGGTTCACAACAAAGAAGGTAGCGGTATTGGTCTATCCCTGGTAAAATCTTTAGTCAATATACATAATGGTAAAATTACTGCTTCTAGTGAAATAAATAATGGTACTACGTTTACTGTTAGTATACCTGTTAATATAGTAGAGAACCAAGTTCAATTAAATAACACAGTTAGTGATGATAATAAAGTTAACAGAATGAACGTTGAATTTTCAGATATATATTTTTAATAAATAAGAATGCATAAACTATTAAAAATTTAGTTTTTTGCATTCTTATTTTATTTTATTTCGTAAATAATTAAATAAAATCTATATGCTTTAAATTAAAAAGTTTTTTTAATTTTATCAATTTTAGGTTTTTATTAATTAAAAAGTCTAAGTTACGCTATAGGTTGAATTTCTATATAATTTGACATAAAATGATTATATAGTTAAATTTACATAGGGGGGTATTATGAAGAATTTAATTTTTAAAGAAGTAGTGGAAGATAGCCCTTTAGCTTATTTCTTACTCAAGTGTATAAAAAATAATAATAATGAATATATAGATGCGATTTTAATTGATGGAAATAGATCTTTCAGCCATTTAATTAATAGTAAATTAAATGATATAAAAAACTGCTATTTAAGTGATTTAATGGATCAAAAATCTTTCAAAGAGATTGATTTTAACAAATCTTTTAAATTTGCTATAAAAAATAAAAAATCCATTTCTATTTCTTACTGCTCTAATTTAGATAAATATTTAAATTCAGAAATTTATTATAGTGGTGATGATGATATATTCCTTATCCGATGTAGTGAGGTTCTTAACAATCAGATTAATTTTGCAAAAATATTACAAAACTCACCTTTTTCATTCTGGATAAAAGATAAAGATGGCAAGTACTTGGAAGTAAATAAAAAATTTGAAGAAAGGTGTAAAAAACCTTATAGTGAAATAATTGGACATTCTGATTGTGATATCTGGCCTATCAAATATGCTAAAAAATACAAAATACAAGATAATAATGTCATGAAAGATAAAAAAATCTACCACTTCCAGGAAACTATACTAGGGTTGCATGAATTAAACAAAAAATCTTCTTCCGTTTATGATATAACAAAATGGCCTTGTTTTGATGTGAATAATAATGTAATAGGCACTATAGGCATGGCTATTGAAATGATACATGATATTAAATTAAGAGAAAGCTTGCTAAAAAACGAAGAAAATTTTACTGATATTGCAAGATATTCTGAAGATGTATTTATTTTAGCAGATAATGAAAAAGCTCTATATGTAAGTCCATCATTTTATAAAATTTTTGGTCAAGAGCCTAAAAAGCTTTATAAGGATGCAAATGACTGGTTTGATTATTATCATCCTGATGATATTACCGAAGAAGACTTATCAATTGATTTTGAGGATACATTTGAATTTGTAAAAAGAGTTAAACCAATTAATTCAAAAGATGATAAATGGGTTTGGGTTAAAAGTTCACCTATAAAAGATGAGCGTGGAAATATGATAAAAAGAATTGTTATTATATGTGATGTTACTAAAAAAAGAAAAATGAATTTGGAATTAGAGAGCTTGAGAATGGACTTTTTTGCAAATATTAGCCATGAATTGAGAACACCTCTAAATGTTATATTTAGCGCATTACAGCTTTTAAAGTTAAAATCTTCTTCTTTAGCTGGTGAAGAACTCGAATATGTTTGCAGATATCTAGGTATTATAGAACAAAATGGATATAGGCTCTTAAAGTTAGTAAACAATTTAATAGACTGTACTAAGATTGATGCAGGATATTTAGAATACAAACCTCAAAATTTTGATATTATAAATTTTGTTGAAAATATTTGTATGTCAGTTTGCGAGTTTGTTAATCAAAATGATATGAACTTGATATTTGATACAGATACTGAGGAAAAAATTGTAGCTTTTGATTTAGATATGATGGAACGGATTATTTTAAATTTACTTTCTAATGCTATAAAATTCAACTCCAAAAATGGAAAAATTGAAGTTAATATAACTTGTGATGAATGCGTTAATATAAGTATTAAAGATAGTGGGATTGGTATTGCTGAAGATAAAATCGGAAGTATTTTTGGTAGATTTGAACAACTAAGTAGTAAAAAACTTCATAATAAAGAAGGTAGCGGTATTGGACTTTCCTTAGTTAAATCTTTAGTTGATATACATGGTGGTAAAATTACTGCTTCTAGTAAAATTAATGAGGGAACTACTTTTACAGTTAGTATTCCATCTGTTTTAGTAGAAAAAAAATCAAATACTCGTACTTATAACGCTCTTAACGATTGTAGTAAAGTAAATAGAATGAATGTTGAGTTTTCAGATATATATTTTTAATATATCTGAAAACCATTTTTTCTATTTTTTACTTGCCTTTATTTCTAAAATACCGAATGCATCTTTAACTTCCACACTTACTCCACTTTCTTTGTCTTTATATGTATACTCTGCTTTTCCATCATAGAATTCTTGACTATACTTACTATATTTTTTTTCATCCTTGCTATTTTTAACTCCATTTATTTCAAAATCTATATATTCATCATATTCTTTTAAAACCTTTTCTACTGATTTAATAGATTCTTTAGGTGCAATTGCATTTATATATTTTAGTGCAATTTTAGATTCGTCTTTAAACTTTTTATATTCATCTTTATGCAATCCACTTATCAATGTCAATTCTTTTATTTCTTTACTTTCCTTATCTATTTCCAAAGATATATTAGTCTTTTTTGCATCTGTATTCCCATTTCCATCACATGTATCATATATGTATTTATCATCATGTTCATGTGCTTTGTCATTTATCTCTAAATTTGTTTTTTTCTTATAATCATCTAGTGATGTAATTTTCCCGATGGTACATCCTGTTGTAGTTATACCTATACATAGTATTGCTATAACTGATACGTTTTTTTTATTTAATTTTAATAAAAATTTCATACTACCCCTCCAATGAACTTCATGTTTATTAGTTTATTTATATATTTAAATACGCTCTTAATTTTTTATAATTGCTATTAGCTTTTAACATATATATATTATCATATATTTTTCTCTTTGATTGGTTTCTATTAGAAATTTAATTAATTTTAAAATAAATTATGCTAGCCATTATATAAATATAACGACTAGCATAATCAACAATCTATTAAATTTTATTTAACATCTATAACCTCATGAGCCATTTTTACTAAATCATCTTTAGTTAATTTAGAGTTTGTTGCTAGAAAAGAATAATATATACCATCTTGCTCCCAGCTTAAAAATTGGACAGTATCTACCTCTACTTTAGCTGATCCAATACTAAATACATATTTCCCTGAAGCTTCATCTTTCTTATCTTGTTCTGTCATTTTATAATCTGGTGGAACACATTTATTTGCATATGATAAATAAGATAGTTCTAAGCCATTATATGTATCAACAACTTTCATGTCTTCTGAATTTTCACCTATCATTTTACCTTCCATACTTAGAGTAATATCTTCTTTTCCATTTTTATATACAAAATCTAAGTTCTTTGATTTTGATAGAGTATTACCTTTTTCGTCAAGCCCTTCATTGTTAACAATATGTCCTGATTTAAATTCATATCCATTTTCAAATTTCTCAATTGTTTTAGGAGCAAATCCAAACTCATTATTCATAACTTCTTGAGTAGGCATTTTAGTGTATGTTGGTATATTACTTGAACTTGATAATATTGAAAACACTTTTCCAGCTGCTAATGTTGTTGTACCCAAAACCATAACTGTAGCTATAGTAACTACTATTTTTTTTCTAAATGATACTTTACTAGTTTTTATTTTATTTTCCATTTCACCATTCTCCTCTTTATCTGGTAAGTTATTTAATGTCATACTTACCCTATTTTTAAATCTTTGTGGTGTATCTGGAAAGGCATTTTTAAAGTTAAAATTGTTCATAATGTACCTCCATACAGTCTAATTTAGTTTTTAATAGCTTTCGTCCTTTAGCCAACCTACTTTTTACTGTTCCTGATGGAATTTTTAAAATCTTTTTAATTTCTTCAATTGAATACCCTTCTACATAATAAAGAACAATTGTCACACGAATCCTAGGAGGAAGTTTTTGAATAGCTATATATAAATCACTATAATCAGTTTTTTCCTCTTCTTTTATAAATTCAAAACACTCTTCATAAGATACTTTTATAATATTTTTGCGTTGTAATTTATAACACTCATTTATTAATATTCTTACTAACCATGTTTTGAAATATTTTTCTTCTTTCAATGTAGAAAGTTTATCATAAGCTTTTAAAATCGCACTTTGAACTGCATCTTCACAGTCTTGATCATTTACCAATATAGACTTAGATACATTGTATAAAGTACGTTCAGCTTCAAGAACTTTTTCTATAAACGTATTTTTATTCAATTACTTTCCTACCTTTCCTTGCAAATTATAGCGCTATTTCTTTGCTTTACACTAATTAGATACTTATCCTAATAAAAAGGTTCATTTTATTTTTAAAAATTATATTATTAATATAATTTTTTACAAACTACACATTAGCAATCATAGCATAAAAAAACAGGTTTATTGTTATAATAAACCTGTTTTTTAATCAATTCTATTTTTTATGCCACATTATCCTCTATTGACTTATTTCTTTCTTTTTCTATAAATCTATTAGCATACATTAAAAGTACTCCTGTAACGGGTACAGATAAAAGTATACCTATAAATCCTGTATATTTTCCAGCAAGGGTAACAGCTAATATTGTAAATATTGGTGGTACACCAACCTGCTTTCCTACAAAATAAGGTTCAAGTATTGCACTTTCTAATTGCTGAACAATTATCATAACAACTAAAACTATTAACGCCTTTTCAAATGAGAAGAATAAGTTAATAATAACTGCAACTATAGTTCCTATTATAGGTCCAAAGAATGGAATCATATTTGTTATAGCCGCTATTATTCCTAGGAATAGTGCATATTTAGATCCCACTAAGTATAATATTATTGTGCATATTACACCATAAATAGTTGAATCTATAGCTTTTGCAACTATATATACACCTATATTATTATCTAGTACATTAACAAATTCCTTAATTTTGTTATAGTTATTTTTAAGCAATTTCTTAGATATTATATTTACTATATCTATAGCTTTTTCTTTAGATAATAATAAATATATTGATATAACTATACCTAAGAATATATTTACTGTATATGAAACTACAACACTCATTAAATTTATTACAACTTCACTAATTATTGTTGCTGTTGATGTTGATAATGGTACTAATACATTTTTAATAAACTCATTTATCTGCGTTTTTGCTTCTGGATTATCTATACTGAACTTTAATCCAGATGATATATCATTTATTAAACTTTCAATTTGCTGTATTCCTTGAGGAATTGATGAATATAAATCATTTATATTTGACTGTATAACTGGAACTATAAACAGCCATGCAAAAACTATAATACATGCTACAACTCCATATATTAAAGCTACAGACAATCCTCTCTTTAGCTTAAATCTACTTTCTAATTCTTTCATAGGTTGATTAAGGATATATGCTATTATAAACCCTATAAAAAATGGTGTTAATACACTACTTAGTGTAGATATATTATTACCTATAAACCCTACAATTTGAGAAAAATGCTTAAGTATTAATATGCCTATAAATGTAAGTACTATAGGTATTATATATCTTATGGATTTTAGCATCTCATTTTTTATTTTTTCCATATCTTACTCCTTTGTTATTTTTATTATTTTTTATACATTTGCTATGAATTTACTTTTTATATTTACCTTTATATCTTCAATTTTTCTATTATTAACTTTATTTATAATAAAAGTAATGTCTTCTAAATTAAATTCTACACCTTCATCTGGAATCTTACCCAACCTAGTAAGTAAATAACCATTTAAAGTATCATACTCTCCTGGTTCTATGTCAGTATTAAATCTATGATTAAATTCATTTACTGTTAAGGAACCCTTTATAATAAAATTATTTTCGTCAATTTGACTTATAATTGATTTTTCTTCATCATATTCGTCTTCTATATCACCCATAATTTCTTCTATCAAGTCTTCCATTGTTACCATACCACAAACTCCACCGTATTCATCAAATAATATTGCTACATGGACTTTTTTTGCTTTTAGTATTTTAAACAATTCATTAGTTCGTCTTGTCTCCAAAATAAAATATGGCTCATGTAAAATCTTTTCTAAATCTATATTATTAAATCCAACTCTTTTTGCTTCAAGTAATATATCTTTAACATATAAAATCCCAACAATGTTATCTACACGTTCTTTGTATGCCGGTATTCTTGAATAATTTGAATTTAATATAGCTTCTATAATATCATCTTTATCATCATCTAAATTTATTGCAAACATATCACTTCTTGGCGTCATGATCTCTCTAACAGTTTTATCATTAAATTCAAATACACCATAAATCATTTGTATTTCATCATTTTCAATACATCCATCTTTTTGAGATTGAGATATTAAGGCTCTAATTTCTTCTTCTGATACTTTTTCCTCAATATCTTCATCATTGTTTTTAGTTATTTTAAGTACAAATGAAGTAGATATTGATAAAAATTTTATGAATGGCTTAGCTATTTTCGATACAACATAAATTGGCTTTACCGAAAATAATGCTATTTTCTCAGCTTTTTTCAAAGCAATCCTTTTTGGAACTAACTCACCAAATACAAGTGTAAAATATGAAAGTACTAAAGTTACTATTATCATAGATATTTCATTTGAGTACATTATATTTAAAGGCTTAAGCATTTGTGATAAATATTCAGATATTCCTGTTGCAGCTGATGCACTTGAGAAAAATCCGGCTAACGTAATACCTATTTGAATTGTTGATAAAAAATTACTCGGTTCCTCCATTAACATTTCAAGTAGTCTAGCTTTTTTGTTACCTTCTTCACTTAGTTTTTTAATTTTTGGCTTATTAACAGAAACTATAGCCATTTCTGCTGATGCAAAAAATGCATTAATAGCAGTAAGTATCGCTATTAATATAATTTGGGACATTAAGGTCCCGGGGTCTGAATCTAAATTATTCATTTTTTCCTCCTAGATTTTATCTTCTTTTTATATATATAAAAAAGACCTTCAGATATATACGCATAATTTGAGTATATTTCTGAAGGTCTTGCTAACAAGTTTTATATCTTGCTAATCAACCGGGATAAAATCCGTCATGACGATTGATTATCACATATGTGAAAGCTACTCCCCTTCAAGGGATTTATTTTTATAAAAAAGATTATAATATATATTTTATATTTTAGCAACATTTACATATTATTTTAATACATCTAAGTATGCTCAACATAAAGCATACCAGCAGCTCAGGGATTTAACTAATTTTTTGAGCAACTGACGAAGTAATTGGCGACAGGAGCAAAGCGACTTTTTTATTATTTTTAATTCATTAAGTCAAAGTAATCAAATAATGTATATTTATCTTCTATAAAACTATCAATTCTATCTTTAGCTAACGATATATACCAGCTCTTATCTAACATTTTAGGAACTTCTTTATCTAAAATATTTGTATTGTCTATAAATACTCTATCTGGTGTATTACTTATTTTCTCCACTTTTTGGTCTGCTTTTATCTTCATTATAGCATTATCGCTAGAATTTAAACTTGCAAAAACCCTAAGAACTTTTAAATTTATTTTTTGTTTTCCATAAACTGCATGACTATATTTTCCTGTTATTTTTACACATTTTTGAAAATCTATAAGCTTATTAGCATTATTTATAGTTGTTTCTACATCTATATTATTTATAAGATTTTCTTTTATTGCTTTGTTTACAATTGGTAAATCATTATCTATCATACTAATTTTTTTTACATATGCACCTTTACTTTTTACACTGCCATTTTCTTTTATATATACATAATTATTAACATCTTTTTGAATAATTTTTTTTATAAAATCATGTTCTAATTCCATTTTTGTTCTAATTGACCACTGTTTACAAATTTCTAAATATATATCTACATCTTCTTTAGAATTAAATTTAAACATAACACCATCAGTGTTTCCTTGTATAAACTGTGCTCTATCCCCAAATTCAAGTTCTACTTTTTCTATTAAATCAAGCAATAGTAATTGCCCATTTACACATATAGATATACCTTGCTTGGGATCATAAAGTTCATTATTTACATCCATACAAGCTCCATAAGCACTATTTAAAACAAGCTTTAAAGATTTCTCAATAGGGTTATTTTCTTTTTTAAATTTAAATCTTGTATCTCTTATTTCTTTATACTTAGATGGGTCTTTTACATTTCTACTCATTAAATTATATTCAATCATTATAGATGGGTAAAAAGAGCTTACATCAGAGTTTACTATAAAATCTTCTCCCATATATTTTTTTCTAGCAGAATGTAATCCTCCCCATCCAAAGTCCGTTTCTATATTATATACATTAGTCCTTAGATAGTTTTTAAAATCTCTATTATTATAGTTTTCATACCATTGTTTTATATGATTATATTTACTAAGATTTATAGATTCTACTATTTTAAAATCTTTAACATCATCTCGTTCATAGTTAGGCTTTTTAGCTCCTAATATATATGCGCTTAGCTGAGCCTCTGTTTTATTAAACATACTTTCGTCTAGATTAAAATATTTTATAAGCCCTAATTGAGCTTCATATTTATAATAAACTTGTTCAAATACCTTATAAGTCATTCTAACATCATGAATACAATAAGAAGATAGCTCTTTTATTTCTTCATTTGTTGGATATCTATCTAATTCAAAGGATACGCTACTTTCCCTTATATCTTCTCCCATAAATAACTCTAATTCTTTTAAACTTCTATATGTATCGCTTATTTCAAATATATATAACGGAATTTGATGTAGCCTTCTATCTATTTTCCATCCAGAAATTTTTTGTTCTATTAATTTTTGTGACACTATACAAGGATCTATATCTGCAATTATGGCTTTTAGTATCCATTGATCATAGCCTCTAATATTGTACCCAATCCACACAGACTCTTTATTTTTATTATATACCCTTAACAATTCTTCTCTATTATTTATTATAATATGTTCTTTTTGAGTTTTATAATCTTTCATAGCGCACATCCAAAAACCTGCTTTAGATAAAACCTCAAAGTCTATTATTATACGTCTTCTTTCTTTTTCCATAGCTTTTCCTCTATTCATATTTATTTATACTATTTATTATTCTATAATATAAATGCCATATTCTAAATTTAGAATATGGCATTTATTGTTTATGTTTAAATATTAAATTATAATTGTTCTATAACCCCATATCCATCATGTCTTTTATATAAGATGCTTACTCCATTTGTATCTAAATCTTTAAATACAAAGAAATTATGTCCTAATAAATCCATTTGAATTATTGCATCTTCTTGAGTCATAGGTTTATCTATTTTTAATTTTTTTCTTCTCTTTATTTTATTATCATCTTCATCTATATCACAAGCTGCATATTCTTCTATATTTTCAAATTTAATACTTTCATTTTTATGCTTTCTTTTTAATGCTTGTGTTTTATACTTTCTTATTTGACTATGTAACTTATCATATACTAAGTCTATTGCTGAATATAAATCTTCTTTAGATTCCTCAGCTCTGATTATATAACCTTCTTTTAAGTATATAGTTACTTCTATCTTTTGAGACTTTTTCTTTACATCTAGCTTTACATTAACATCTATGTCATCCTTAACATATTTTTCTAGTTTACCAATTTGGCTTTCAACTTTATTTCTAATTGTATCTGTTATCTCTATATTTTTTGAAACTATTGTTATGTTCATAATAACTACCTCCAAATAAGAAATATTTCTTTTGCTAATGTATTTATGTGTTTCTTTGTACCTTTATTGTAGCTGTAAATAATTGTAAATATAAGCCTTTTTTTTCATGGAATTTTCTGATAATATAGTAATTAAGGGGTAAATTTCACTATATTATTTTAAACCCACTTTTTATAGCATCGCTAGGACAAGATTTCTTACATTTACCACATCTTATACAATCTGAACTTTTAGGATTTTCATAAATTTTTATATCCATATGACAAGATTTACTACATATTTTACAGCCTGTACATTTATTTTTATCTATACTATATTGATAAAAACTAAATTTATTAAACAAAGAATAAAATGCTCCAAGTGGACAAATATATCTACAAAATGGTCTATATATAAATATAGATGTTATTATTAATGCTATTAACAATAATAGTTTCCAATTAAATAAAAATCCTATAGTTTGCCTTAAAGATTCATTTAAAAGTACTAATGGTATTCCCCCTTCTAGTGTGCCTGCTGGGCATATAAACTCGCAGAAATATGGTTTTGCTATACCAAATTGATTTGTTAAAAACATTGGCATGAGTATTACAAAAGTTATTAAAATAATATACTTTAAATACTTAAGTTTACCATCGATTTTTGGGTTTACCTTTATTTTCTTACTTTTTATTTTATAAAGTAAGTCTTGGAAAAAACCAAATGGACAAAGCCATCCACATATGAATCTTCCAAAAACAACTCCAAATAAAGACATAATACCTATTACATAAAACGAAAATTTGTGTCTAATACCTCCTATAACAGCTTGTAAGGCCCCTATAGGACATGATCCAACTGCTCCAGGACATGAATAACAATTCAGTCCCGGAACACATATTTTCTTAGATTCTCCCTTATATATATTTCTATCTAAAAAACCTCTTAAGTTAGCATTGGTAAGTATAGTTGCAAATGTTTGAGATATAGTTCTTTTATCCAATACCTATACACTCCAAGCATATATTTATAGCTTTATTAAAAACTACCTTAACTTCATTTCTATAAACTCCACCAACTATAAATCCAATACTTAACACCAATACACCATATTTTACAAATCGTTCTTTCATTTTATTTATCCACACTTTGTAATACTTCTTTTATATTTTTCATATACGCATCTTTATTTTGAGCTCCTATTAAAGCATCTGCAATTATATTTCCATCTTTATCTACAAATATAGTTGTTGGTGCCGCTTTAACATTATCTAGTATCCATTTTGATAATTTCTCATCAGGAATTATATTATCAAATTTAGCACCTTGCTTTTTAGTTATGTCTTTAGCTAATAATTCATTGTCTTCATCAGGAGTATCTGCAACTACGCCTATTACATTTACATTTTCTTTTTTAGCTTCCTCATGTAGCTTTTGTAACTCTGGCATTTCATCTATACAAGGCCCACAACTAGTAGACCATATATTTATCATAGTAATCTTATGATCTTTAAATATAGAACTATTTATATCTTTTCCTGCTAATGTTTTAGTATTGAAATTTATTACTCCCTTCATGCTTTGCTTTTCAGCTTTCTCTTCTTTTTTTACAACTGGATTTTTAACTGGATCAAATATTGTTATATTATTTTTTAAATTTTTAATACTATTTGCAGCTTCTTTTAACTCTACCTTTGCAGCTTCTGATAAGTCATTTTCATCATATTTATAACTATACAATAAGTAGTATTCATAACCATTTAATGCTCCTACTTTCTCTTTGTGGTTAAACATAGAATACTGACTATCTTTAAAAGCTTTTTCACTTTCTCCTGCCTTAATCTTTGCTATACAGCCTAAGTTTCTAGATTTTTTAATAAACAAGTCTGTTATTTGATCTGCATCTTCTTTCTTTGCATTCTTACTTTTTTCCATAATCATTTTATTATCTTCTGTACTCATAAATGAAAATGATACATTTTCATTTTCTATTACTAGCATTTGTATATTTTCTTTTTTATTAAAATCTTTAGATGGATTTATCTTTATTCCTAGATCCTCAAGTACAACTTCATTTTCTTGTTTCTCTGTTTGTGTTTTATTTTTGCCATTATTATTTGTATCTTTATTTTCTGCACCTTTGCTACACGCACTTAAACTTAATGCTGCTATTAAAAAACCTGTTATTAAAACTCTTTTTCTCATAATTATTTCCTCCTAATATTTAACTATTTTTCTTTTGTTTTTACTAATATTTCATTTAAATTAAATTTTTATATGTTAGATGAATATTTAAAATTATAATTTTACTTTGTTATTATAAATTTATTTTATATCTTAAAGTTTAACGTATTCTAAACTTAACCTTAAATAAACCTTAATTTACCACTTAATATCTTATATATTTATCAGCCTATTAAAGCTATAAAAAATTCACTTCGCTCATAACGCTAACGATTTCGTCCGTTGCGTAAAAAAAGAGATTACCTCTGGAATTAGAAGTAATCTCTTTTTTATTTATAATTTAAACTTATTAACATTAAGTTCTAGATTTTCAGTTATTTTATTTAACTTATCTGCAGCATTTGCAACTGTATTAGCTGATGCTGTTTGTGTTTGTATTAAACTTGATATTTGTTTAGTTGCTAATGCTGATTCTTCACATATTTGACTAATACCTTGTATAGAATCAACTACAGAGCTTTTAGACTCATCTATTTCTTCTATACTTTTTAATAATTCATATACATTTTCAGTCATTTTTTCAAATGAATTTGTTATATTATTAAATGCTTCCATAGATATTTTCATTGCATCATTAGCTTCTAATATAGCTTTATTTGACTCTACTACATTTTGTTCTGTACTTAGTATTCCATCACTTATTTCAGTCATTATACTTTCTATTTTTCTAGTTGATTCAGATGTTTTTTGTGAAAGCATTCTTATCTCATCTGCAACAACTGCAAATCCTTTACCTGCAGTTCCAGCTCTAGATGCTTCTACTGCTGCATTTAATGCTAGTAAGTTTGTTTGACGTGAGATAGCATTTATAGCATCTACTATTTCACCTATAAATTTCGATTTTTGAGCTAGTACTTTGATATTTTCGTTGGTTTCATTCCCTATATTATTTGTAGTTTCTAGCTTATTTCCTAATTCCTCTATAGCCCTACTACCATTATTATTGTCTTGAACTACACAGTCTAAATTTACTTTTATTTCTTCTGTAGTCTCAATTGTTTTTTCGATTTTGTTAGCTAAGTTATTTAACATATAAGCACCTTGTTGAGCTTCTGTTGCTTGTTTTTGTGCACCATCTGATAATTCTACAATTGTATTATTTATATTACTAAACGATTCTTTTATATTTTCAGTTATTGTTGCTAAATTTTTTGATTCTATTGCAGTTTCATCTGAACATACTTTTATTTCAGAAATAGTTGTATGTAATGTATCTCTTAAATCAATTACATCTTTGCCTATTATTCCTACTTCATCTCTACATTTTTTAATTTTTTCAAACTGTGTATTATCTTGTAAATCCAAATCTGATGTCATTTTTATCATATTTGATATATATTTTATAGGTTTGCTTATACTTATACCTATTATGAATGCTATTATAGCCACTACTATACATATACCAATTGTTGTGTATATATTCTTTGATAAACTATCGTTAAGTTCTTTAAGCATATCATTTTCTTTAACTGCAATAGTCATTACATTTCCATTTTTTAATTTACTATATCCTAGTATCGTTTCATCATCACCATTTTTGTGATTTACAATCCCACTTTCTTCTTTTCCTATATTTATACTAATTCCTTGAGTATCTTTAAGTGATTCACCTTCATTATAGTCTTTATGGACTATATAGTTCATATCTTTATTAAGTAAAAATGCATATCCTTCTTCAAATACTTTAACTTGTTCTATCATTTCTTTAAATTGATCAAAGAATAAGTCTACTGCGACTACTCCAACCAAAGTATCTCCTACATAGATAGGTCTTGTATAAGCCATTCTCATACTTGATGAATGAGCATCTTTATGAGGATCACTCCATATCCCTTCTTTAGCTCTTATCGGATTATAATACCACTGCATGTCTGGTGCATCATCTTTAAAGTTATCTTTTGTAAATTTGTTTTTCTTTGTTAAATCTCCACCTAATGATTCTCTTTCATAAATTAACTGATGAGCTTCTTTAGTTATTTCAGGATTTATTATAATTGCTATTCCCAAGGCATCCTTATACTCTTTTGCTAGTTTCTCTATATATGAGTCAAGATTGTTTGCATATTGTGTAATATACACATCATCTTTGTCTAGCTTTGTTGTATCTAATGTCGTAGATACCAGATTTTCAATTGTGTCAACATAGTCTACTGTTTTGTTTAAGACTTGGTTTATTACATTAGCTCTATCTTTTGCATATAATTCAACTCTTTTTTCTGCTTCTTTTTTTATTAACTCTTTACTATTGATACTAGTTATCGCAGTTATTATCGTTGATGTTACTATACAACAAAGAACTATTGCAAATACTATTTTTACAGATATTTTCCTCATTTACCCCTCCAAATATTTAAATGAAATTCTTAATTATTATTTTCGGTATAAATGATAATTTCTTGAATATTTTTTAACTATTTATAAAAATTAAATCATAGTAGCATTATCTTAATTTATAAATATGTTTTTTATCTAAAACTTCTTTATAAAATATAAAGAAAACCTACTATTGCTATTATAAATATTGCAATACCCATTTTTCCTGCTACGTTTCCATTTATTATATATATAAATGGATTTAAATAGTATAATAAGTTTTTTTCTTTATTACTCTGTCTTTTTTCATACTCGTCTTCTTTTATTTCTTCTATAACCATCATTTTTATTCTTGCGTTAATTTCTCCTAAAATTCCTCTTTTAGCCATATCCTCAATATTATTAACTTCATTATTTACTACTTGTTGCTTTTGATTTTCGCTTTTACAGTTTTTCAAAGCTTCTTTCAAATATTTATATTCTACTACAGATTCTTGTATTAACTTTTTTAAATCTAGGTTATTATCTTTTACAAATTGATTCTCTTTTCCTGTTAATTTTTCTCCTTTTATTATTTTTGAAGCTATTAAAATAGTTTTTTCCAAATTATTTTGTTCCTTATTAGAAAAACTAACAGCCTCATTTATAGCAATCATTTTTATTTTGACTTCTGTTTTTGAAATTAACCCTAATTTCCCTTTTTCTTCTATATTTCTTACTTCTTTTGATATTAGTTTATCCCTTTTATCTTGGGTATCACAAGCTTTAAGCTTTTCTTTTAATATATCACATTCTTTTAATGATTCCTTTGCTAATTTATTTAACTCTGGATATTTTTCCTTTATTAAATTTTCTTCACCAGAACTCAACTTTTCACCTTTTATTAATTTAACTACTATAGACTCAGCTTTTTTAAATTCATTTTGAATTTTATTTGAATATTTTATAACTTCATCTAATGCTGATGTTTTTATTTTAGCTTGTACTTCGGATAAAGATCCATTTTTAATCATATTACTTATGTCATCTAATGCTTTTGATATTATTTTTTCTATTTCTTGACCTGTTTTACAGTATTTTATCGCTTCTTTTAAATTGTTACATTCTTTTAATGATTGTTCTGCAATTTGTTTCATATCTGGATATTTAGACTTTAAAAAATTTAATTCATTTTTAGTAGGTTTTTCTCCTCTAACAATTTTAATTGATATTAATTGGGCTTTTGATATTTCTTCTTGAATTTTTTTTAAAAATTGTGCTACTTCTTTATTTTGAAGTGATTCAGTTTTTTCTAGAGATTCATTTGGTATCTGATTTTGGATAGTTCCATCAACTTTACTATTTTGTAACTCTTGATTTTTATTTATATTGTTGGCATCCCCTTGACCATAAATATTTCTACCATATGAGTTATTATTTATATTATTTACCATTTTTATATTTACTCCTAAAGTGATTGTTATTAAAATTTTAAGCTATCCTTATTTTATATATTTTTAAATGTTTTAACAATGATTTTTGGATATTTATGGTTTAACTATTTTAAAATTTGAGACAACGGCTTAGTCCTTTACATAAAAAATCCGCTTCGCTCATGTCGCCAACGACTTCGTCCGTTGCTCAAAAATGTCATTTTTTACTTTCACAAAGATATTGATATTACTATAATTTATAGGTTATCCACAGTTTTTGACGTATCATAATATCCTTAAACGTAAAAAAAGACAGTAATCTTTACTGCCTTTATAATACTTAATTATTAATCATATAGTCTATCTTAATACATTGACTATATCTACATGATTCTTAGTATTTTCTTCACCTAATATTTCTTTGTATATGCAATCTAACTCTTTTTCTATAACATCATCTTTAATATTAGTTTCAGATAAAATCATTATAATATACTTAGCCCCAAATACAGAACTTTTTATATTAGTATGATGAGAGTTATTTTTTTCATAGAATTTAATTCGTTTAAGACGATAGTTAAGATCTTTATCATTTTCAGCAAAGTCTGGATCTTCAATCTCTCCAATCATGCCTTTATAGTTTTTATTTTTTTCCTTTAATATATTTAAAAATTTACTACCATAACCTTTAGATCTAAATTTTTTATCTACAACATAATAATCTAATAATATATATTTTCCATTTTCACATTTGCAGAAAAATGCATATGATGCTAATTCATCACCTTCATATAATCCATAACCAATATATTTATTTTCTTTTACAAGTCTTTTAATAGTTTCGTATGGTTTTATTTCTTCTTCGTGAAACTCATGAACTAACTTTTCTTTATAAATATTTAATAATGACTCATTCGATAATTTTATTACATTCATTTCTCTCACTCCAATTTCTAGTAGATTTGTCAATAAATAATCCATACATCTATATTAATCCTTGGTATAATGCAAAGGTCAATAAATATTTAATTAATTGAATTTTAAGTAAAACGAAACTTGAGCTCCTCCTAATGAATTATTTGAAATATTAATTTCACCATTATGCTTTTCTACTATAGCCTTGCATATATAAAGCCCAAGACCTGAGTTACCAGATTTAGCACTTCTTGATTTGTCACCTCTATAAAACTTATTTAGAGCAAATTTTAAATCATCATTGCTAAACCCATTTCCATTATCACTTATTTTAAAATATAACTTACTTTTGTATAAGGTAACTTTAATATTTATCTCACCATGTAAGTCAGTATGCCTTATAGCATTACTTATAATATTATCCATAACTCGTATAATTGAGTTTTTGTCAAAGGTGTATTCTAGATCTTTCTGTATATTTTCTGTAATTAATTTTATCTTAATTTGTTTGCTTTCTGCCATATCTTTAAAATTAGTTATTTGCTGATTTAAAAAGTTAATTACATTATTGCTTGTAGGATTTATATTAAAATCTGAACTATCTAACTTATTAATTAAATTTAAATCATTTACAAGCTCAATAGACCTATCTGTTGATTTATTTATTGAATCTAGGTAAGAAATTAATCTATCCTCGTTTTTGTAAGAACCTTCTAAAAGCATTTCTACTTTACCTTTTATAATTGTAAGTGGACTTCTTAAATCATGGGATAATCCTGAGATTATTTCTTTTCTTTCTTCTTCCATATTCCATTGCTTATTTAAAGTATTTTTTAGCTCATTTTTCATTTCTTCAAATGATGATATAACTTCTCCAAGTTCATTGTTGTAAGGATACTCTATATTAAAATCTAAATTATTTTCTTTTATGTTTTCTGTTGCATGTTTTAATTTACTTAAAGGATCATTTATATTTTTTGATAGTATTTTTCCAAATAAATAAGAAAAAAATACTATATATATAAACGGAGATATCAATAATATAAATGTAATTAAAGAAATTAAACTTTGAGGTATACTATCTGATGTAACAGCTAGTCTGTAAGATAAAATTACAGCGCCTTTTAGTTGATAATTTTCAGTCACTATAGGAATATATTTAGTTACATTATTTTTTTTATCAACATCAGAAGTGTTAATTTTATTAACTATATCAACTTGATTATATAATTCTTCATCTAGATTTCCATAACTCTTATTACTTTCTAAGCCTACGACTCTGTATCTAATGCCTTCACTTGGTATTATTTTATTTAGCTCTTTTTCATAATCTAAGTTTAATAATTTATCATTTTTAGTATTTATATATTTTTCTATATCATAAATTTTTTTTTCATAATAATTAGCTGCTTTTATACTTTTTCCATTAAGCATCCCAGTCACTAAACAAGCTGTTAATATAACTGAAATAATACTACAACCTAAAACTAAGGAAAATGTTAATATAAACTGCTTTTTTAAAGAATATTTCTTTAGCATTCTTAATGGTTCCCTTCTTCTTTTGTATTCCACTTATATCCCACTCCCCATACAGTTAGAATATAATTAAAATTATCATTTATACAATGGAACTTGGCTCTTAGTTTTTTCACATGCTCTGCTACGGTGCTGCAATCACCTTCTGCTCCATACCCCCAAATCTTATCATAAATTCTCTCCTTAGAAAAAACTTGACCTTTATTTAAAGCTAAAAGCTCTATAATATCAAATTCCCTTTTAGTTAGACTTACTTCCTTTTCAAAGTAGAACACTTCTCTTGTGCATAAATCTATTTTTAAATTTTTAAACAATAAAAAGTTATTTTCCTTTTCTACATCTCTTTTATCTCTTCTCAAATGAGCCTTTACTCTAGCTCTTATTTCTCTTATACTAAATGGCTTTGTTATATAATCATCTCCACCTATAGCTAGTCCATTTATAATATCATTTTCTTCAACCTTAGCAGTTATAAATATAATAGGACATGTTACAATACTTCTAATTTCTTTACATAGCTCAAATCCATCCTTACCAGGCATCATAACATCTAGTAAAATAATATTAGGTGCTTTATTTATGAGTTCTAAAGCCTTTTCTGAGTTATTTGCAGTATAAACTACATATCCTTCATCTGAGAAAATATCCTTTAGTAAAGATATTATTTCTAAATCATCATCTATTATTAATATTTTTTCCATTTTTATCCTTTCTTACTAATCTAAATAATCTTTTTTATCAAATACAAAGACTGATGCCCCGCTACTTAATAGTATAATTATAGTACAAATAATCATAAAGTTATTATTCATATTAGATAAAACATCAAAAATAGTTTGAGAACTTAAAAAGAAAAATACAAACAAATCATTTATATACATTGCCCCTATGCATAATCCTAATGATAAAATATATGCTACTATTGAATTTTTAGATATTATTCCCACAATGCTGCTTATTGCCATAATTGCAACCATTATTAAATACTCTAGAGCATAATATTTCAAATTGTAAATCATTGCACCTAATATCCCAAAATTTCTATCTATATTAAAATAGTGTGTTGATTCTACTCTATTCATAAAAACAAATCCAAAACTATTGCCTATGATGTACATAATTAGCATAAATAATCCTGTTATTAATGCATAACTTACTAATTTAGCTATAATATATTCTTTTTTACTGTATCCCCTACCTAAAATCATTCTATACGCTCCTACTGTAAACTCATGATTAAAGCTTTCTATAAATATCATAGGACAAAATACAAATACTAAATATAAATGAAACTCTCTCATTATAAATGGTGCTGTATTTAAAGAATCTAAATATACTGTTGTATTAGGATCATAAAATCCTAAATCAAAAGTTCTTATAAAAAAGGCAAATAATATAAAAACTACCGTTGATACTATAAATAACCATCTATTTTTTTTACTTTTATACATTCTATCTAATTCACATAAAATTATATTTTTCATTTTTTCATCTCCTATATTAAATTATCACATCTATTATAAATAACATAATTACCAATAAAGAATACTGTTATATAAGCTAAACTAACCAATAAACTAAATCCTAGGTGTATGCTATTTTGACCTAGACTTAATGCTATTCCTTCATATTGAATTTGAGTTATTGATATTAACTGTAAAATTTTCAAATTTTCGCTGTCAAAAAAGAAAATTTGAATTATAAATGGATAAATAATAAATAATAATAATGTTGCTAAACTTACCCCTGAGGCTATTATAGTTGACTTGCTTATAGTAGCTATAAAAAATATTACTATTGCCATTGTTGAAAGCGTTAAAAATGCAAATGAATAGTATTTTAATGTATATATAAATGCTTGATTACCAGTTAATAATGGCTCCCAGTTAAATATTGCTATCTCATTTATTTTAGGTAATGTTAAATATCCAATTATATAACTTAAAACTAAATAAGTAACTAAATATATAAATATAGCACTAATAATAGTTACTATCTTTGCTAGAAATACTTGTGTTGGTTTATAGCTTCTTATCAGTACCATTCTAATTGATCCATTTCTAAATTCCTGCGTTACAGATAAAACTATAAGAAATACAACTACTAAATTAAGTCCTAGCATTAATTGTTCTTGCATTGCCGCTACTGGAAAGTTATAAAAACTTGTAAACATAGGATTAGATATTGATACAACTTTGTTAACTGATAAATAGTATTTTACTGAGGCAATTAGTAAAATAGGAATTGACAAAAAGCATGCTAGTGTAGACTTTTTATAATATATCCTTTGCAGCTCGCTAATGTATAAGCCTTTATAATTTTTAAAAAATTTATTATTTTCCATAAGATTACTCCCTAAGTTTATATTGTTTTATTTTCTTTCATTAAATTTACAAATATCTCTTCTAAGTTATTTGATTTATTATCATCTATAAGATCTTTTGTATCTCCATACCAAATTAAGCTTCCTTCTTTTATAATTACAAGTTTGTCACATATTTTTTGTAATTCATCTAATAAATGGCTAGATATAAAAAATGTTATATTTTTATCTTTATTTAACTTTAATATTAATTCTCTAAGCTCTATCATACCCATTGGATCTAATCCATTTGCGGGTTCATCTAAAATTATTATTTTAGGATTATTAAGTAATGATTGTGCTATTCCTAGTCTTTGTTTCATACCTAATGAATAAGTAGATATTTTTTCATTTCTTCTTTCATAAAGTCCTACTATTTTTAATGATTCTTTAACTATTTCTTCCCTCTGTTTTTTTGTATAATCTAAATTTAGTAACGATAAATTTAAGAGTGCTTGCTCTCCAGTTAAATACTCAAAAAATATTGGTGCTTCAACTATTGCCCCTAAACTTAATAATGCTTCTTTTCTTTTTATATTCACATCATAATTGTTTATATAAATTGCACCTTTAGTTGGTTTTATTAGTCCTGTTATAATTCTTATCAATGTAGTTTTACCAGCACCATTAGGCCCTACAAATCCGCAGATATCCCCTTCTTTAATTTCAAAATTTATATTTTTTATTATATTTTTTCTTTTTATTGATTTTGATATATTATCAACCCTTAATACTGTTTCCTTCATTTAAACTACCTCCAAATATGTTTTGATTTATACTGATATAGTAGTTTTTAATTTTAAAGATTTTATAAAGTTTTAATAAAAACCTTGAAAATTATATAGAATTTAATATATAGCAAATCTTAATATTCAATAGAGGGGATTTAAATCTTATGTCTAATGAGTTATATAAGGTTAATATTAAGGAGAAAAAAATGAAAAAATACGAAGTTTTTAGAGAAATTTATAATCCTTGTGCTGGTGTATATATTTTTGATTCCAACTTCCCTAATGAAATTGAAACTGATGATATAGAAAAATCCTTGAGAAGTTGGATTCCTGTTGATTTTCCAGAGTATGTAAAAGATGTTTTTAGTGATGGTTCAATTGTTTATTTATTAAAATTACCTAGAATGGAGAGATATACATTCTGTGAAATTTAATTAAAATAAAAGCCTAGAAAGGTATAATACCTATCTAGGCTTTTGTATTTTTTAATCTTCTTATTTAATTTATTCAATGCAATTATTTTATCTTTTAATATATTACAACTAGTACTTTACTAAACTGTCATATTAGATAAAGACATTTGAGTGCATTTATCAACTTTAAATGCTTTATAAGTTATTGTTATAATTATTAACTCTGAAATAGCCATACTTATCCATATGCCATTTGCTCCAAATAACTTTGCCATAACTATTAAAACAATTGGTAAAACTAAAATAGATCTCATTGCACAAATGATATTTGAGTATTTAGGCATTTCTATTGCTTGATAATACATTGTTGTAGTTAAATTACATCCTATAAATAAGTACGCTAAGTTATTTATATTAACAGCTATATAAGCCATCTCTATTAAATCTTTATCTGTAGTAAAAATTCCTATTATATTTTTACCAAATATAAAGCATATCATTGCAAATAAAGCTCCAATTATAAAGGAAGTTTTATTAGAAAGCTTATAAACTTCTATCATCGCTTTACTATTTTGAGCACCAAAATTATAGCTTATAAGAGGCTGTGCACCTAAAGTTATACCTAAAAGTATTAAATATATGTTTGTTGTTATATAGTTTATTATAGCGTAAGTAGAGATTCCAGCTTCTCCTATAGTATTCACTAAAACTAAATTATGGACAAATATTATAACTGAAAATGCTGCCTCTGCAAAAAATGATGGTACCCCAATTTTAAACACTTCTTTAACTGTATCTAACTCAAGTTTTTGATTTCCAAAACTTAATTTACCCTTTTTTAATATAAAATGAGGTAATGCAATTAATAATGTTACTATTTGACCGAAACCAGTTGCTATAGCTGCACTTTTTATTCCTAATCCCATCATAAATATAAATATATAATTTAAAATTATGTTACATATAGTTCCACATATTGTTGATACCATTGCTAGTTTAGGTTTGCCATCATTTCTAAGAAAACTATTAAATGCAATGCCTAACAAACTTGGTAAGCAAAATGCCGCATAGTAACTCAAATACTCTGCCGACAATGGTTGTAATGTTTCTGTTGCCCCCATTATCTTAACTATTTTGCTAGAAAAAATTATACATATCGCACTTAAACAAATACTCATTATAATCAACATATACGTTACTTGTCTAAATACACTTACTCCTCTTTCATCTTCATTTGCTCCAAAGTGTTTTGATATTAAAGCTCCACCTCCAACAGAAACCATTGTCGCAAGTCCAAAAAACACAATAGTTATAGGCATTACTATATTTACAGCACCTAATGCCTGATTACCTATTCCATTACCTAAAAATACTCCATCTATTATAGTATTTAATGATGCTATACACATTGCTAATGCTGATGGAATTGCATATCCTAAAAATTGTTTAAGCATTTTTATCCCTCCTAACCAATTAGATGTCTTTATGTTACAATACTAAACTATACAGTTACTGGAGAGTCAATACTTTTTTACTTTTTTAGTATTTCTATTTTAACTAAACTTTTTTCTTTTAAGTTTTCATCGATTTTAGGCATAATCCATACTTCATTAAAATCCCCTTGAACTTCTATATTATTTTCTTCTATGAAATCTAATATTTTTTTATAATGATTTACACTGTCTATTAAACTTCCTTCAAATATTAATGTTATATAATCACCTTTTGGAAGTATATTTACATTCTTATTATCATTACAAAAAGCCTTAAATCCTTTGTATAATACTTTCTTTTCATTTTTTAATATATCATAAGAAATAGTTGCTCCCGTTTGAGAATAAGCTTCTTTATTATTTTTTTCTAAATCTAGTATTACATCTCTTAAATTTATATCTAACTCTTCTAAATTAGTTGATACTACATCATAATTCATATATATTCTCTCATCATTGTATTTTATAAAAATTTCATCTAACCCATATTCAATATTTTGAGATATATTTTTCTCTAAATTATCTAAATAATTTTTAACATTTGTTAGCTCATTTATCTTATGTTCTAACTTTTTTGATTGTAATTTTATATTTTCTAAAACTAACTCTATTGAACAATCTGAATTAAGTATGCTCTTTATTACCTCTAGTGACATACCCGTTGCTTTAAAGTGCTTTATTAAATCAATTTTTATAAATTGTTCAACACTATAATATCTATATTTGTTATCTTTGTTTATACGCGCTGGTTTTAATAAATCTATCTCATCATAATACCTAAGTGTTTTTATTGGTATATTAAAAAACTTAGATATCTCTCCTATGGTAAAGTATGTACTCATATATATCTCCTTTGTAAAATTATACTCTCATTATTTTAATACACAATATAGCAAAATTAAAAATACCATATACGTAAATAGGTATAGGATTATTGTATTATAAAACACAATAATTCTATACCTATCATTTAAACATTTACTTAATTATTTTTATAAACTAGGTAATTCGTTATAGCTAGTTATAACTTTATTTACTATTCCATATTCAACAGCTTCTTCAGAGTTTAGCCAATAGTTTCTATCTGTATCTTTTTCAACTTTTTCTAAAGGCTGATTTGTTGCTTTACTGATTATAGTATTAATTCTTTTACGAACCCTTACTATCTCCTTAGCTTCTATATGTATATCTGTTGCTTGACCTCTACATCCCCCTAGTGGTTGGTGTATCATATATCTAGTATTAGGTAGTGAATATCTATCCTCTTTATTAGCTGCAAGATATATTGTTATACCTGCACTTGCAACCCATCCAGTTCCTATAACTATAACACGTGGTTTTATAAATTTAATCATATCATGTATAGTATCACCTGCTTCAACATGACCACCTTGACTATTTATAAATAATTTTATAGGCTCATCACTCATCTCTTGAAGTATAAGTAATTGTGTAGCTACTTTTTCAGCTAATTCTTGATTTATTTCCCCTGAAATAATTATTGATCTTGACTGTAATAATTTTTCTACTACCACATTTGATTTATCTTTGTATTTTTCTTTATTTTCCCCTAAAGTATACATTTTCTTCCCCCTTATATCTGTATTAAAAACTTCTTATTAATAAGTATATCACAATATTTTTAATAAATATTTAAATACTTTTAACATCTAGAATTTAATTTGAATACTATATAATTAGGAATATTTTTTCCTAATCTTATTTTAAAGGTGATTATTATGCCATGCTATTGTAAAGACTATAAAAGCGAAGTTTCTATAGAATATCCATTATACCAATCGAAACAAGGTAATTACTTTATAGGTCAAACACCTGTTTTAATGGATAAAGGTCAGCATGTTTTAGCTTCTCTATATAATCCAATCAATTCTAATGTTAATATTTATGTTAATGCAATGACTATAACAAACGTTTCAAGTTCAAATCTCCCTGCTCAATTTTATTTAAAGTCTAATCTTCATAAAGCTTTAATCAGTAAATCAGTTAGTTGTACTAATCAGTCTATTTCACCAGAACCTATTCCTAAAGGAAAAATTAAATATTCAGATACAGCAGATACAGGACCTAAAAATGGTGTTTCTATATTTAGTAGAATTATATCTCCTAACACAACAGAAGTAATTGACGGTGGACAGATTATTATACCTCCTGGTGAATCTATAGTAATTTATATTGGTGATTTTTTACCAGTTAATTTTGACAGTATTATCATTGCATTTGGTTGGTGGGAAGAAAAAATTTGCAGATACTAATTTTATTTAAATAAACTAAAACCACTAGCTTATTGAGATACAATATGCTAGTGGTAATTATATTCCTTATTATATAAGATTATTGTCAATAATCGTACATGCTCTTTCTACATAAATAAATGTAGGTTAAAATTATTATTTTAAATCTATATTTTTAAAGAATATTAATAAAAAATTCGCTTAACTCCTGTAGCCAATGACTTCGTCCGTTGCTAAAAATGTAAAATTATATATTAATATATATAAAAAAATTTATTAACATTTAAATAAATATAAAATAAAATAATTATAAATAATAAATTTTCAGGGGGATATACAATGAAAAAAAATATAGCTTGGTTTGCTATGATTCCAGTATGCATTATAGCTTTATACCTGTCTTTCTTAAGTGCTATAAGTGTTCCTCAAAGTCTATATTGTAAATCAGCTTCATTAAATCTTTTTATTCCTGCATTTTTTACAATTTGTTTATGTAATATTCTTTTGCATCTTATAGCAGGTTTATTTGCAAAGAAAAGTAATAATAAATATTTAAATTTTATTACTTTTCTTTACAATAAAAAAGATAAATTTATAATTAAATTTTTTAAATTTATTACTTATATTATTATATTAATACTTTCTTATGGTATTTTTTTAGGAGTATTAAATAAAGACTTATGTTCTGCCATTTGGAACGCACTTTCAATTATAATAGCTATATTTTATGTAACTTGGTTTTCATCATTATAAGCCTATAATAAAACACCGTAAAACTTCTATATTCAGAGGTACGGTGTCTATTTACTGTTATATATATTTTTCATTTCAAATATCCTGATTTTAAATAAATTTTCTAATGTTTATCCAAATTTATAATATATTTTACTTATTATTTTACAATCTTTTTTAATTTAAATTATTTTTTGTTATTTATTTATCTTTATATAATCCATTCAGGCCCTAAAATCGACCGTTCATGCATAATATGTTGTTAATTTATATTATTAATGCTAAAGTTATTTTAAACATAATTTCTATTATGTTTTTAACTTACTACACTAATTGTGTTGTAAATACTGCTGGTAATTAATTTATCGTTGGATTTATCCAGCAGTATTTACAAACTTAATTTTTAGCTTTATGGAGGGGGATAATAATGAAGCTTCAAAAATATACATTTAGGTTTGAACCAGAGAATCCAATTACTACGCCTAAAGAATTTACTAATGAGCTAATAAAATACTGTGATAGTACAAATAAGGAATTATATATTATTCATGAGGGAATGGAGCCTGTAGTACTAATAGATGATATTAAATATTTAGGTATATTAGAGCAACCTAAAATGATTGATATTCCTATTCTTCCTATTTATTTTGTTCAAAGCTTCGGCTTTAAATGGGTTTATTTATATGAATATGATAAAGCTTAATAATCATAATTTTAATATAACAAAAGGTAGCAATAATTAAATTGCTACCTTTTTTAGTACATTTAATGTCTAAATGCATGTTCTTCTTTGTATTTTTTTTGTCTAACTAACTTAGATTCCTTTTTGTACAAATTAGCAAATATAACTACTCCAATTATATATAAAATTACAGTTAAATAGTATGGTGAATTATAAGAAATTTTCTCCATCATAACCCCACCTATGGAAATTCCTATCGCTCTACTTATATTAGAACATAAAGATATCATACTGCTCAAATTCGTCCTATCCTTTTTATCAACTAACTCCATAGATAAATTTTGAGTTAAAGGAGTAGCCATATTCATAAGACCATTTCTCATAAAAAACGATATTGCAATTAGTATAATTCCCTGAGGAAATGCTATAGATAATAAAAATGGTATAGATATTAATTGACATATTATTACCGAATTAGATTTCCCAAATTTATTTGACATAAAAGGAATTAAACTTCCACCTAATATACATCCAAATTGAGATATTGAAAGAATACTTCCAACTATACTATCTGATATATTCATAGAATATTTTAAATAAACGCTAAAAAATGGTACTACCATACCTGCTCCAATACCTATTACAAGATAGTACATCATAAAGTATAGAACTTTCCTATCTGATATAACATGATTATATCCTTGTAAACATTGTTTAAAATTTCTAGACTGTAAATTCTTCGGTTCTTTCATAAAATAAATTGGTATAAATGCTAGTATTGATAATATTGCTGATATGATAAATATATATGTTATAGATTGTTGTGATGTGAAGTATTTACTCATATATGTTGATAGTATACCTCCAATAAATGATGCACTCATCATACCTATATTTGATACGATAAAATTTATACTAAATATAGATATTCTTTCTTCCTCTTTTGTATTTTCAGTTATATACATTCCCTCTGCTGTATTTTTTACACTCATTCCAAATCCATTTATTATTGCCATTAATCCGATTAAAAATATATTTTTAAATAATACTAAAAAAACACTACCTATAGCTATTGATATAAATCCTAATTTAAAGCTTCTTTTTCTACCTATTTTCTCTATTAAATACGCACTTGGTATTGATGCTATAGCCATAGCAAATACATTTAGTGAAAGTATCGTTCCGACTATATTTTCTTCATATCCTATTTCTTTCAAGTAGATTCCCACAAACATATTAAAAATCCCCATTGCAAATGATGCAAGTAAGTTTATTGCAAAAAATAAGTATATGTTTTTATTTATATTTTTAAATTTAGACATTCTAATAATCCCTCCCCCACTTATATAGTATCACTTCTCTGCCTAAAAGTTTAAATTTTAAATACATAAAAAATTATCTTGTATTGTATTTGACAAATAATAAAAAAGTAGTTATACTTTTTAAGTGTTTTAGTACTTTAAAGTTTTATATAGTACTTATAAGTACTCATTTTAATTAAGAGGTGATTTATGAAAAATAAAAAAGAAAACATTATAAAAATCGCGCAAGATTGTTTTAACATTCACGGTATAAAAAATACATCTATAGACTACATAGTAAAAGAATGTAAAATGTCTAAATCAACATTTTATAAATTTTTTCCCACTAAAGAAGATTTAATTTGGGAAACAATAATTTATTCAAGTGAAAAATTTGCTACTACAGCTATATTGCTAGATGCAGATGATACAAAAACTCCTCATGAGGCACTAAAGGAAAAAATTCAACTTGTATTAGATTATTTAAAATATAATTCTTCTTTTGATCCAAATTTATTAGAGATTTTTTCAAAAACTAAAGGTGATAATTTAATCGAAGTAAAAAATAAAATAAAGTCTAGCATATTAAATTCTTATAAATCTTCTTTAGTTTTAATATATGGAGAAGAAATAAATGTATTTATTGGTGACTTAATATTTATAATTGATAGTTTAGTTCATGAGTTTTATTTAGTTATGAGGATGAATAAAAGGCATCTAAGTATCGAATATATATTTGAATTTATCATTAGACAAATAGATATTAATATAAATTACCTTAAAACTAACAAAAGTATCATAAGCGAAAGTATATTTTATACAATTGATGAAATCGGAGAAAACAATTATGAAAATGTATTAAAAAATACTTCTATACATGTTATAAGCTCTATAAAAGAATTAATTTCATCTAATGGTGAAAATGAAAAATTATATGATGCAATAAATAAAATAGAGGAAGAGTTTAATTTAGGCAACTACGATTCACTTATAATGGATGCAATGATTGCTTATCTAGAAAAACAACTATTCTTGCAAAAACATACTAATAAATTAAGTAGACTATTATCTAAATTAGGAGATGACATAAAAGGTGGACAATAAAAAATTAAGAAATTTAATAGTTTCAGTGTTGTTATTAGGATCTTTTCTAACAGGTCTTACTCAAACTGTTCTAAACTCAGCATTACCAAGTATAATGAATGATTTTCATATAACAGCAGACTCAGCTCAATGGTTAACTTCGATATATATGCTTGTTTTAGGTGTAATGATACCAGCAACAGCATACTTAATCAGCAATTTTTCTGCAAAAAAATTATATATCAGTTCTATGTTATTATTCTTTACTGGATGTTTAATTTCAATATTTACAAATAATTTTCAAATGCTTGTTGCATCTAGAGTATTCCAAGCAATGGGTGCTGGAATAATAATGCAATTAGTTCAAGTATCAATGATAAATTTATACCCTAAAGAAGAAAGAGGGGCTGCTATGGGATTATATGGTTTTGTAGTTGGTGTTGCTCCTGCAGTAGGGCCTACTGCCGCAGGATATATTATTGATAATTTTGGTTGGAGAGTTTTATTTTACATACTAGCATTTATAGCAGTATTAGATATGATTTTAGCATTTATAGTACTTAGAGATATAACTGAGATAAAAAAATCTAAACTAGAAGTAATCTCTCTAATACTTTCAACTCTTGGGTTTGGTGGATTATTAATAGGGGTATCTAATTTAGGTACTTATGGTATATCTAACTACATCACCTATTTACCAATAATTTTAGGACTAATATCTCTTATATTATTTACCATAAGACAATTTAAAGTTAATGATCCGTTGCTTAATCTTAATGTTTTTAAATCTAAACAATTTGTAATATCGGTTATATTATTAATGATTATATATGTATCCTTTGCATCTGCAACAATGATTTTATCATTGTATATTCAATCTTCAAGAGGTATGTCAGCTATGATACCTGGGTTAATGATGCTTCCTGGTTCAATACTCATGTCTATATTAAGCCCTATATCTGGTAAAATACTTGATAAATATGGTGCAAGAATTTTATCTATATTAGGATTTTTCTGCCTAGGTATAAGCACATTCTCATTTTCTAACTTAAGTGAAACAACATCAATTGTTATGCTTACTGTTATGTATTCTATTAGAATGATTGGAATTACACTTTTACTAATGCCAATTACAACTTGGGGGCTTAATTCTCTTAACAATTCAGAAATAGCAGATGGAAGTGCTATTGGTTCAACTCTTAGACAAGTTTCCGGTGCTATTGGTTCTTCTTTATTCATAGCTATAATGACTACAGTTTCTAAAAATTGTTTAAATACTTCTGAAGTATTAGCTAATATAAAAGGTATAAATGTTGCATTTAAATCATCTTCATTATTGCTGTTTGTAGGTTTAATAGTGTCTATAATATATGTTAAAGATAAAAATAAAGATTCTCAAGAAGAAGAAAGTATAACTTTTGCACTTGAAAACTAGACAATATAAATTCATTGACATATAATAATTTTAATAAAAAACAAATAATTTAACTATATAAATTTAGATTACGAAAGGAAAGTTATGAGTAAAATCGGATTAATATTAGAAGGTGGCGGTATGAGAGGAATCTATACTGCAGGTGTATTAGATTTTTTTATAGAAAAAGATATAGAAGTAGATATAGTAATCGGTGTGTCTGCAGGAAGCTGCCATGCATCATCTTATCTTTCTAAACAATATAAAAGAGCTTATCATGCCACTATTGATTACATACATGATAAAAATTACTTAAGCTTTAACAACCTTATAAAAACAGGATCTATATTCGGAATGGATTTTATGTTTAATACTATTCCTAATCAATTAAATCTTTATGATTATGATGCTTTTAATAAATCTAATACTAAATTTATTGCTGTTTCTACTAATTGTGAAACTGGAAAACCAGAATATTTTGAGTTAAAAGATTTAAAGAAAGATATTATTTATATGCAAGCATCTTGTTCTATACCTATGTTTGCAAATATAGTTGAGATAAACAACTATAAATTACTTGATGGTGGTGTTTCCGATTCTATACCTATACAATATGCTATAAATCAAGGCTATGAAAAAAATATTGTTGTATTGACTAGAGATATTACCTATTCAAAAAGTAGACAAAGATTTACTTCTCTGTTAAAAAGAAAATATAGAGATTATCCTAACCTTATTAGCGCTGTTGAAAATAGACATATTAATTATAATGATAGTCTTAAATTAGTCAATAAATTATCTAAGGATGGAAATGCTCTTGTTATAAGACCTAAAAATCCCGTTAGTGTTAGTCAAGTTGAAAAAAATGTAGCAAAACTTACAGCACTATACGAAGAAGGATATAATGATGCAAAACAAATGTGTAATCAAATCATAGAGTTTATAGATAAAAATTAAAAAATAAAAGTCACTAAATAAATAGTGACTTTTATTTTTTATGTTCCACAAAAAGTTCTGTATGGATACTTAGATGGTTCTGGTGGATTCGAGTAATCTTTTTTATCTATAGAATATTCATATGGATTACTTATAACATTAAGAAGTTTTTTCATAAAATCATAATCTCCACTTTCTGCTTTTTCTATAGCTTCCTCTACTCTATAATTTCTAGGTATTACATATGGATTAGATTTTTTCATTAGATTTTGTATCGATTCTTTTGACTCCTCTTGTCTATCTAACCTATCTTTCCATACTTTATACCAATGTTCAAACTCTTTGCTACCAAACATGCCTTTATTTTTAAAATTATTAAATGTAAGTTCTCTAAATGTATTCGTATAATCCTCATTGTATTTTTCCATCATACTAAGTAAATCCTCAATAATAGCTTTATCTTGTGCTTCTTCATTAAGCATTCCAAGCTTACTTCTCATAATTTTCATCCAATTTAAATAATATATTTCTAAAAATTCTGTTATAGCATTTTGTGCTATTTCTATAGCTTCATCTCTATTTTCTTTTAGTAATGGTAATAATGTTTCTCCAAATCTGCATAAGTTCCATTGAGCCATAATAGGCTGATTTTTATATGAATAACGACCATTCGTATCAATTGAACTAAATACTGTATTTGGGTTATATGTATCCATAAATGCGCATGGCCCATAATCAATTGTTTCTCCACTAATTGTCATATTATCTGTATTCATAACTCCATGTATAAATCCAACAGATTGCCATTTTGATACTAAAATTGCATGTTTATTTATTACTTCTCTTAAGAAATTTATATACTTATCTTTATTATCCTCTATATTCGGAAAATGTCTTTTTATGCTGTAATCTGCTAATTCCTTAAGTTGTTCATCATTTCCAAATGCCGCTATATATTGGAAAGTTCCAAATCTAATATGACTTGAAGCTGTACGTACTAGTATAGCTCCATCTTTTTTATTTTCTCTTATTATATTTTCTCCAGTTTTAATCACAGCTAGACTACGAGTAGTAGGTATATCTAAACTGTGCATCGCTTCACTTATTATATACTCTCTAATCATTGGTCCAAGTGCGGCTCTTCCATCTCCACCTCTAGAGTATGGAGTTTTACCTGAACCTTTAAGTTGAATATCATATTTTTGCCCTGAAGGTGTTATTTGTTCTCCTATTAATAATGCTCTTCCATCCCCTAACATTGTAAAATGTCCAAACTGATGCCCTGCATAAGCTTGAGCAATATAAGCCCCAGCCTCTAAAACTTTATTTCCTGAAAGTATTTCTATACCTAGATCAGTTCTTAATCCATCACTATTTAATCCTAATGATTTTACTAAGGCCTCATTAAGTATAACTAATTTAGGGGATAATACTGGATTTATATCTATTTTGCTAAAAAATATTGGTGATAATTTATCATAGCTATTATCGAAATTCCAACCTATATTACTATTTTTATTAAGCATCTTATCTCCTTATAAAATTATATAAATATTTGTTATTAACTTAATATACCCATTTTTTGAATTTCAAATTAGTATAATGCCATTAACCATAGAAAAGAAGCTTACGACTAGTAGTGTAAGCTTCTAAAACAAATTTTGTATTATATAATATTTTAACCTTCCATAGCTTCATCCATAGTATTTCCAACAAATATCTTGCTATCAACAATATCAAATACCTTATTAAACAATTTACTATATACAGCTCCAAAAGCATTATTAAAAATCCTAAATATTATTGCACCTACTAACCCAAGTACAGGAACTGCAGCTGTTAATGCACCAAAACAATTAAACACAGTTTGCCATTGATATGTTCCCGATAATCCAACCATCAACCCTCCAATTATGCCTGTATATCCCCTTAACTCTTTTGGCAAAACTAAGTATAATATACCAAATATTAAACATCCTATAACTAAAAATGGAGGTCTTTTTTTATATCTAAATTCAAACTTGTCTTGGCTTGGCTGTAGTATTGACATGCATGAAAATCCAATCCACATTGTACGTGGTAAATGCATAAGCTCTCCAATTAAAATAGCTGAACATATTCCAAGTGTTATCTTTAATTGCCATTTAGTTCGCTCATTTTTTAAGCTTACATCTTTCATAATATCTAAGATTTTATTTTCAAATTTAATATTTTTTTGTTTAAGGTAAAAAATTAAAGATACTATAATACCTCCTATAATTAACCCTATAACACGATTTATATATCCATTTATACTATTAACTTCATATCCATACAATAATAAATATGATAAAACAAATGTGGATTGATTAGCTAAAACGACATTATGACATGATAATACAACTATTGCCATTATTGATACAAAATTTATTATACTACCTAGTATCGGATTGGCTATAGTAGCCATATAAGGGCTTATTATACATATCCCAAATATACCTAAAATAGTAAATGCAGATTGTTTTACATCAAAGTCTAAATTTGAGAACCTAAAGGTTAGTAATGAAAGGACTGTAACTACCCCTACAATACTATTTTCTTCTCCAAATGCTTTGCTAAAGAGTGTTACTATTACCATACAAAATAAAAGACATAAAAAATCCTTAACTATAAGAGCTGTTATATATTTTCTTTTTAAATATTTATCCTCACTTTCTTTAATTAAAGGTTTTAAATTACATGCACCTAGCTGCATCGCCTGATAAAAACTCATAATTATCTCTCCCTTTCTCCCTCTAATATTTTGGTATTTGCTTTTTCTATAAGAGATATTAATTCATAAAATTCCTTATCTCCTAATTTTCTTCTTAAATCATAAATAGGTCCTAAATAATGTTTATAAATATCATCTATTTGTTCTCTTCCTAATTCAGTAATAGAAACAAAATAACTTCGCTTATCATCTTCATCTCTAGTTTTTATTAAATAGCCACTTTTATTTAATGTATCTATAATTCTACTTATAATAGTTTTGTTTAACCCCATAGATTTACTAAGACTCATTGGTGTCATATTTTCTTTACTAACTGCTAATTGAGACAATAGCTCTAAATGTTGAGATGGCATTTCATATTGTTTACTAGATCTGCGTATAAGCAATCTACTAAATAATCTTATATCTTGCATTTTTTCAACCATATAAACCCAATCTATATTTTCCACTAATTTTACCTCTTTTCTAAATCAATTTAAAATATAATGCTTATAATAATATATATTATTTTAGTTGACTTTGTTAACTAAATTTTAATTTAATTTCTATTTTTTGTCAAATGACATAAAAAAACACCTATATAATATAGGTGTTTAAGCTGCATGTAAGTCATAACCTACGGCTAAAAGATAGTCTTGATTTAAAAGATTTCTTTCTCCATATTTATCTATTGCAGCGATAACTTGCTGTTGTCTTTTTATTGATCTTTCATAATGTTTTTTAGGATTATATCCTTCTGGACATTGAGGCAATCCAGCTAGCATAGATGCTTCTTCAAAGCTTAAATTGTTTGTATTTACATCAAAGTATCCCTTACTTGCTTCTTTTATTCCCGTGTATCCATTTCCATAATTTATTATGTTTACATAAATTTCTAATATTTCATCTTTTGAAAAAAGTCTTTCTATGTCTTTAGCTAAAAATAATTCAGTTACTTTTCTTGAAAAGTTTTTATTTCCATTTAAGTATATATTTTTAGCTAATTGTTGTGTTATAGTGCTACCTCCTTGAACTATCTTACCTTCTTTTATATTATTAATAGTCGCTCTAACTATTCCTATAAAATCTAGCCCTTTATGGTTATAAAATCTATGATCTTCAACTGAAACTATGCCAGTTAAAAAATCTTCATCTATATTTTCAATGCTTACATAATTGTCGTTTTTCTGTATTTGATCAACTTTATCTTGTAAACTTACCTCATTTATTACTTCTTTATATCTTCTATATCCATCTATTAATACCTTACTTGTTGGGATACTTACTAATATAATTGTAATTATCATAAAAGCTATTAAATATTTATATATCTTTTTCATGTAGTACCCTCCTCTTGTCTTATTTCAGAAATAATTATTTATTATACTACCATTATACATATATCTTTATTTAAAGTCCTTTCATATACCTTAAATTAACCTTACTTTTTTGTAACTTAAGTAAGTTTGTAAAATTAATTTATTGCTGTTTTATTTCATAAAAAAATACCCATAAATGAGTACTTTAAATTATTAACTTTCTTACATATAGATTTTAGTATTTTGTCTTCTGTACAAAAACTACTTTTTGACATAATAAAGTTTTATTTCTATAAATTAAATTAGCATAAATTTTATAAATATTATTAATAATATAGGTGAACATAATTGCATTAATTACATATCATTAATTGTGTTGTTTTTATAAATAGTACTTTTCAAATTCTTTATAAAAATTATATTTTTCAACTTTTATCTTTTTAATAAATTATATTTCTAAATGTATAGCATTTTTTTAATATCTATATTAATATTATATTGTTGTGTTTTATAAAAAATTTGTTTTAATATATTAAGAGGTGATAAATTTGCAAGCAATTAAAAATTTAATGGTATTATTATTAAACTTTATGGCATTACTTATTTTATTTTATATTTTAGCTGATAGTTATACTACTGTTGTCCTTTTATTAGGCTTAGTATTATTAGGTTTTAAGGTTTTAATGGCTAAAAATTAATATTTTTTGTAATTTTATTTACTAGAATTTTTTCTTAGTAACTTAATTTTATATAATTTTAAATACTCAATATTTTAATAAATAAAATAATCATATTAGATTATTAGTTTTTGTGTGCATTTTTATTTTCAATCTAAATTTATAAAATACATTTGTTAAAATTTAAAATAATAATCAATCCAATTATATCAGTATATATCTTATGTTTTTCTATTTTTATAATTAAAATCTGATTTTAGCTTAATGAATAATTATATTTTTTTATGTAATAATAATCTTATAAAATCTTGTTATGAGGTGTATATAATGAAAAAATTACTAGTGTTATTTCTTATGTTAAGCATCATTTCTATTAACATAAATTTTGATGGTATTATTAAAATTTATGCTAATAATTCTATAAATCACCTAGAAAATGTAGAAAATAACTATATAAATCAACTAGAATCTATAAGTGATCAGCTCTATATTCTTGATTCAAATTCTCTTAAGGCTGTCATGGGCAAAAAAGACAAAGCACCTCTTTTAAAAGATGCTTCTTATATAAAAAGTCAGATAAAAAGTCTTCGAAAAGAACTTTCTCAATACCACCAAACTGAGAGTGGTAATGTAGAAAAAAATCCTATATCTCTAGCACTTTTAAATACCTTAAATTACTATAGTATGTCTTTATCATTTTTAACAGGTTTTTTAACTTCCGATTGTGAATCTACACAAAGTAAATTGTTAGAACAATATTATTTTAGTAAAGCTAAAGGTGACGAAACTCTTCTTTGGACAAAATCTCAAATTAAATAAACATTAATACTTCTCTTAAAAGTAATAATAATTTCATTTTACATAAAAATACATATTATATAATATGTATTTTTTTATTTCTGTCCTAATTTTATTATCTATTTTTTAATTAACTTGACTTTTACATACAAAATATATTAAATTATATATGTAAACTATTATTGTTCATTTAGTTTACATATATAATTTATAAAATATTAAGGGGGATACATATGAAAACTAAGGACTTAGTAATATGTTCATTATTTGCTGCTATAACAGCAGTTCTTGCACAAATATCTATACCATTCCCTGGCGGAGTTCCACTTACAATGCAAACCTTAGCAGTTTCATTAGCTGGAATATTACTAGGAAGTAAAAAAGGCTTTATTTCACTTATTATATATACATTACTTGGGGCTGTTGGATTACCTGTATTTGCACAATTTTCAGGTGGAATCCAAATAGTACTAGGACCTACAGGAGGCTTTATATTATCATTTCCTATAATGGCCTTTTTAATAGGCTTTATATGTGAGAGAAGTAATAATAAATTTATGATATTTGTAGCTATGATATTAGGATCTATTGTAAACTATACTATCGGTACTATGCTATTTGCATTTATTATGAAAACAACAATTATGAGTGCTTTTATTGCATGTGTTGCACCATTTATTTTCACAGGAATAGTAAAAGCATTTTTAGCCACTATTATTGGTATAAAACTTAAAGAAAATAGATCTATGCAAGGAGTGTTAAACTAATGAAATTAAGACCTCATCATCTGATGTGTACTCAAGGTTACAGCGGTAAAGGCTATAATGATGATTTTATTAAAAATATGGATTATATAACTAGAGCTTTGAGATGTGATAAAAACATTTTAATTGAACTAGTATTTTCAACTGATGATATTTGTAGTAGCTGTCCTAACATGCTAGGAGCTAATTTATGTAATACAAATAATAAAGTGAAGTCTATTGATGATAAAATGGTTAAGTATTTTAATCTAGAAGAAAAAGTATATAATTACAATGAAATTGTAAATTTTATAAAAGAAAATATTACTGAAGAAATTATGGATGATATCTGTGGAAATTGTAATTGGTATTCAATCAGTAGTTGTAAAAAAAGTATGTGCTGTAAATAAATTTAATAAAAAATTACTTTGCTCATTTAGCCAATAACTTCATAAGTTGCTTAAGATGTAATTTTTTAAGCCATATTGAAAATTTCAATATGGCTTTATTTATTTTAGATTTATATTTTTATCAAACTCATTTTTTATCTCATTAAGCTTTTCTTCATTTATAAAAAGATTAAGTGCCGTTAGTGAAAGGGCTTTCGATCCTACTATTAAAGCTTTATCACCATCTTTAGAACAAGCAGCTTCGCAAAATTCATGTGTGTGTCCTACTAATGTTTTTGGCCCTATTTTTATATGAGGATGTAATGTGGGAACAACATGACTTACGTTTCCAGCATCAGTGGATCCAAATCCTTCATTTTTTATAGTATTTATCTCTTCCCCTAATTCATTCATAACCTCTGCAAACAACTCATTAAACTTATCATTTACATAAAAGTTATCTACTTCATTTTGAAAAAAATTAATATTAACTTTTGATCCTGTTGCCAATGCAGCTCCTTTTGCTATATTTTCTACCTTTTTAGTTACTTCATTTAGTGTTTTTCTAGTTTTAGCTCTTATATAGAATCTGGCTTTGGAATAGTCTGGAACTATATTAGGTGCGTCACCTCCATGAGTTATGATTCCATGTATTCTAACATCATCAGTTAAATGCTGTCTTAATGCATTTATCCCATTAAAAAGTTGTATAACTCCATCTAATGCATTAATTCCTTTTTGTGGACAACCAGCTGCATGAGCTGATTTTCCTATAAATTCAAACTCAACGGGATCTACTGCTAAGCTAGTTCCTGTAACTGAATTTTCATTTGATGGATGTATCATTAAACATGCATCCACCTCTTTAAATAAATTACCTTTTACAAAACTGCCTTTGGCACTTCCATTTTCACCACCTTCTTCAGCTGGACACCCATATACTCTAACTTCCCCACCTACATTATCCAGTTGAGTCGATAATGCTATTGCTGCTGCACAACTAGCTACTCCTATTATATTATGTCCACATGCATGACCTAAGGATGGTAGCGCATCATATTCTGCTAAAAAACCTATTACTGGTCCTTTCCTAAATCTCGATTTATTTTTTGCTATAAATCCAGTCTCATGTCCCGCAATATTAACCTCTACATCGAATCCATTTTCTTTTAATAAAGTTGTTAATGTTTCACATGCAAAATATTCATTATTTCCAACTTCAGGTTTTTCGTGTATCTTATGGCTTATTTTTATATATTCTTGTTTTTGATTTTCTATTTCAAATAATATGTTTTTTTTTATTTTATCTATATTTAAATTTTTCATGATATCCCCTCACTGTTATATATTTTTAGCACCTAGAATGCAGGTATAGACTCTCCTTTATATCTTTTATTAATAGCCTTTTTTACTTCTTCTGATTGATATGCTTTTACTACCTTTTTGTAGATTTCATTATTTTTATTTTCTTCTTTAGTGGCTATTAAATTTATATATGGCTTTGAAGTTTCTAGATTTGAATCTTCTATAAATAGTGAATCTTTTGTAGGGGATAATTTTGCATCTACCGCTACTCCACTATTTATTACTGCTACATCTACATCTTGTAAAGATCTTGGAATTTGTGTCGCTGTTAATTCTAATATTTCTAGATTTTTAGGATTGTCTGCTATATCTTTAATTGTTGGTAAAAGACCTACATTATCTTTTAATTTTATTAATTCTGCATTTTGAAGAAGTATCAATGCTCTTCCTAGATTTGTAGCATCATTTGGAACTGCTATTTTTGAACCTGCTTTTAGTTCTTCAAGTGATTTTAATTTTCCCGGATATATAGCCATTGGTGCAAATACAGTATCTCCAATTGACACTAATTTTAAATTTCTCTCATTGATAAAGTTATCTAAATATGCATGATGCTGAAATGCATTTATATCTATTTCCCCTTCATCAAGTGCTATATTGGGCTTTATATAATCAGAAAAACTAATTATTTCTAAATTAATATCCTCCTTTGCTAACTTTTCTTTTACTAAATCCCAGATTTCATGTTCTTCACCCGTTACACCTAATTTTACAGTTTTTGTATCATTATTTGATGTATTATTACATCCTACTAGGGTACTTACAGATAATATTAATGTTAAAAATACTGATAATAATTTTTTCATAATAAACCTCCTTTTATAGTCTTAATTATTTAATTTTCTAAGTAACAAATCTCCAATGCTTTGAACTATATTAACTAAAATAAGCAATATTATAACTGTAACTATCATTACATCGGTTTGGAAATATTGATAACCATATCTTATTGCAAAGTCACCAAGTCCCCCACCTCCAACAGTTCCTGCCATTGCTGATAGGCCAATTAAACTTACTGTTGTAATTGTAATTGCATATATTATTCCACCTAGTCCCTCAGGAAGCATCACTCTATATATGATTTCAAGAGGGCTAGATCCCATAGATTGAGCAGCTTCTATTACTCCCTTATCAACATCTAATAATACGGTTTCTATTTGCCTTGCTACAAATGGAGTAGAACCAAATACTAATGGTACCAATGCTCCTTCTGTACCTATAGTTGTTCCAACTATAAATTTAGTTATAGGCATTATTGCTGCTAATAAAATAATAAATGGTATCGATCTAAAAATATTTATTATTTTACCTATAACATTATTTATAACTGCATTTTCTAATATTGAGCCTTTCCTAGTAACTACAAGAGTTACTCCTATTGGGAATCCTATTAAGGTCGATATTATCCCAGATATAAATACCATATATATAGTTTCAAATAAAGCATTTATCATTTCAGGATATAAATTAACTACATTTGGTAGTAGGTTTGTTATTGCACTTTCCATGTCTTATTACCTCCAACTCTATATTATTTTCTTTAAGATACTTTTCTACATTTAAAATATTTTCAATTTGACCACTTAACTTAACTACTAAATATCCTATAGGTGTTGCTTGAACTATCTCTATATTTCCAAATAGGATACTTGCATCAATCTTAAACTGTCTTGATATTTTAGAAATAAATGCCTGACCTGTGTTCTGACCTACGAATACTATTTTTGCTAATAGCTCATCTTCATCAATTTCTTTTAAAAAGTAATCTTTTTCTAATAGTTCATATATTTTATTTTCTTGAAATACAGTTGATATAAAGTGCTTTGTTACTTTTGTTTTCGGTCTAGTAAAAATATGAATTAAATCATTTTGCTCTACGATATAACCATTGTCCATTACTGCAACCTTATCACAAATTTCTTTTACTACATTCATCTCATGTGTAATTATAACTATCGTTAATCCAAGCTTTTTATTGATATCTTTTAATAATTTTAGTATTGACTGTGTAGTTTGTGGGTCAAGTGCTGATGTAGCTTCATCACATAATAGTACCTTGGGGTTATTAGCTAATGCCCTCGCGATTGCAACTCTTTGCTTTTGGCCTCCACTCAGATGATTCGGGTAACTACTTGCTTTATCACTTAATCCTACTAATTCTAAAAGTTCATACACTCTTGTTTTAATTTGGTCTTTACTTAACCCACTATCTTTTAATGGATATGCTATATTTTTAAAAACAGTTTTTGACTTCATTAAATTAAAGTGCTGAAAAATCATACCAATATTTTTTCTAGCGTTTCTTAGTTCCTTTGATTTTAATGATGTTAGCTCTTGATTATCTACAAAAACTTTTCCTGATGTCGGATCCTCTAATAGATTAATACAGCGCACTAATGTACTTTTTCCAGCACCACTAAACCCAATAACTCCACAAATTTCACCTTCTTCAATTTCAATGCTTATATTTTTTAGTGCTTCTACCTTAATATTTTCTGATGTGTAAGTTTTACTTATGTTTTTAAGTGATATCAAATTTAGCCCCCCCCTTGTTTCCTTATACGTAAAAAATCTTCCTCTCAAGATGAGAAGAAGATTTTAACGTTTATATATTAATATACTTCCCCTCATCTTTCAGAATTTATAAAAATTCTGTTGGAATTAGCACCACACCAAACTTTGGTAGGTTGCTGAGACATCATCGGGCCATTCCCTCAGTCTCTCTTGATAAGGTTTTTATTTAATTTTTATTAATTTTATAAAACAAATTGTATAGTTAATTAATAATATTGTCAACAACTTTTCTAAATTTTTCTAATTTTTAATTTTTATAAAAAAGATACAATTTTATATTTTAATATATTATTTTTTACATTCATATTTATTTAAATAAATCTAATATGTCTTTTTCAGATAATCCTTTTAAAATATTTCCTTGCGATAAATCATTATTTATTATATCATCAATTAATTCTTTTTTATTTTCTTGAAGTTTTACAATTTTCTCCTCTATAGTACCCTTAGCTATAAGTTTTATAACTTCTACAACTTCTCTTTGACCATATCTATGAGCTCTATCACTTGCTTGATTTTCTACTGCAGGATTCCACCATGGATCAAAGTGAATTACAGTGTTTGCTGAAGTTAAATTAAGCCCAGTTCCTCCTGCTTTTAAAGATATTAAAAATACATTAATTTCTTTACTTTTATTAAATTCATCAACTAATCTTAATCTTTCTTCAGCTTTAGTTTGACCATCTAAGTATACATATTTTATATTATTTTTATCTAACTTCGCACCTATATTTTTAAGGACAGTTGTAAATTGAGAAAAAACTAAAACTTTGCTTTCTATTTGTGTATAATCTTTTATAATTTCTAAACAAGCCTCTATTTTAGAACTTTTCCCACTATAATCATCAATTACTATACTTGGATCCAAGCAAAGTTGCCTTAATTTTGTTAAATAAGAAAATACAGTTATCTTATTATTTTGCTCTTCTAGTTTTTTCTTTGTATAATCCGCATATATTGCATATGCCTTTTTTTGCTCCCTATTCAATTCAACTAAAAATTCTTTTTCTATCTTATCAGGAAGCTCTTTTATAACTTGCTTTTTAGTCCTTCTTAGTATAAACGGTTTTATCATTTTTTTCAGATTTTCTAATTGGCTCTCATCTTTAATAAATATAGCATCAAATTTTCTTAGGCTATACAAATACCCTGGCATTATAAAATCAAATATAGACCATAGTTCCAATAAATTATTTTCTATTGGAGTTCCAGTAAGAGCAAATTTACTATGTGCATTTATAGATTTTACAGCATCTGTACTTATTGCAGTTGGATTTTTGATATTTTGAGCTTCATCTATTATACAATAATCAAAATTTATTTCTTCATATTTTTCTAGATCATTTCTTAAAGATCCATATGTAGTTAAAATCACATCATAAGAATCTATATTACTTACTATTTTTTCCCTTTCTTTTTTACTACCATGAGCTACTGCAATTTTCAAGCTTGGAGCAAATTTTTCAAATTCTTTTTTCCAATTATATACAAGTGATGTTGGAGTTATTATTAAACTTTTTTTATCATTTTCTGATAATAAAAATGTTATAGTTTGTAATGTTTTACCTAGCCCCATTTCATCAGCTAGTATCCCTCCAAATCCACATTTTTCTAATGTTTTAAACCAGTTTAGACCATCTATTTGGTAATCTCTAAGGGTTGCGTTTAAGTGTTTTGGAATTTCTATTTTTTCTTCATCAATGCTTTTTATCTTACGTGAAATTTCGCTTATTTTTTCTATCCCCTCTATATAAGGTAATTTTTTATCAGTCATTAAATTTTCAATATATAATGCCTTGTTTGTATTTATCTGCATACGATTAAAATCACTAGTAAAACCTAAACTCTCCATCAATTTAAATGTATCTTTAGTTTCTTGTTCTTCTAAATTTATAAAGTTTCCATTTCCAAGTTTATAAAACCTTTTATTATCTTTGAAAGCCTTTATTATATTTTTATATTCTTTTTCATTAATTCCATCTATTTTAAAACTAAACTCTAAATAATGATTTATTTCTTCTCCTAATCCTATTCTTATAGAGCTTGAACTATATATTTTTTTTGCTTTTAACTTATCAGAGTAATACACTTCTCCTATATTTTTAAGTCTATTTATCTCAACTGTTAAGAAGTCATATAACTGCTCATCATTTCCTGTAAATATATATTTATTATTATCTTTTTCAAAGTAATATGTATAAAGTCTATATATTGCTTCTTCCTCTTTTTGCTCATTTTTAACTATAAATTTACCTTCATTTTCACCTTCATAATCAAACTTAATATCACAAGTTATTTTTTCTTCTTCTAAATCAAAGTAATACTTAACTAATAACTTTTCACTTATATTCTCTTCTATATTTTCATCAATAATTACATTATTAGTTATCTTTTCAAGCTTTGGAACTACATTTGTTAAAACTTCACTTACTTCTTCTGATTTAAAAGATATTTCATTGTATTTTTCTAATATTGTATATAATTTTTTATAGTATATTCCATTTTCTCCACTTAATAAATATATATCGCCTTTATAAAATACTACATCTCCCCTTTGAGATATGGGAACTGGTAGCTTACCCTCACTTTTTAGTAAAACTTTATTATCATCCATTTCTAGGCTTATACTTATAGGTAAGTCTCCTCTAATTATTCTTGGAGTATAATACAAATTTCTATATTTAAATTCAAAATCTTTATACTCAAGATATTCTATTAGCCTTTTTACTGAGCCTCCATTTAAATACATTGATTGCTGTTCTCTTAACGACGATGTATAGGAAAGACCTATTCCATATTCTTCTATCATCTCAACTATTTTTTCTTCATCATATCCAAAATAATTATTTGATATATTGTACATAAAATCCGGTCCATATATTATATCCTGAGCATTTAGCCTTGCTTTTGAAAAGTCTCTAAGATTTTTTAATTTGTACATATTATCTATTCCTATGTAAAAATCACATTTTATGCTATCTTCTCCTATAAGTTCTAAACTCACGTCTAACTTTACTTCTTGTTTTGGCTTACTTTTAAAATAATTTAAAAAATCTTTATTTATAAAGTTCATTGTCTCACCTGTTTTCATTGTAATAAATCCTATTATATCATTAAAAACACATTATCTAATTTAAGAAGTTAGTTTATTTTTATAAAAACCTAGAGTTTTGGTATAAATCTCCTGCTAACTCTTTTAAAAGTTCTTTGTCAATTATTGAGTATCCATACTTATCTTTTTCTAAAACGCCTTTTTTACATAGCCCATTAAAAGTTCTTAGTAAATGTCTATAACTACTTCCCAATAGTTCTGCTAAGTTAACTAAGTTGTCTCCAAAGTCTATATAGTATTTTGAACTTTTTTTATTAAATACAGAAGATGTTTCATTTATATAGCTTGCTAGTCTATTTTCTAAAGGGTAAAGTAAATTTACAGAGCTATTCATAGTTATTACAGAAAGCTTCTGTGCTAGACTCTCACTTATAAATTTCAAAAATTTCATATCTTTAGTTAGCTCATTTCTTGCTTTATTCATTGGTATAGCTAAGCAGTAGCAATCACTTAGCGCTTGTATAGTTCCAGTTGTAACTTGATTTTTTACTAATTCTAAATCCCCAATTAATTGAGTAGGCTTATAAAAACTTAGTAATAAACTTCTCCCGTTTGGTAATGTTTTAAATACTTTAGCTTTACCTGTTATTAAAACTGCAAAATAACTTATATCTTCATCCTCTGTACATAAATACTCATTTCTTTCAAATTTAAACACTTTCATATCATTTTTCATATTTTCACTAAAAATCTCTTTTATATTTAATTCATTATAATAACTTTCTATAAGAAATTGATCATTTATTATTTCCACTTTTTAAACCCCTTTCACTTTTTACTATATAATTTTTATTTTATATGTGCACATGACATATGTCATTCTTTTTATTAATTTTTTATGGTAATTTATTAATTATTAAAAGAAAATAATGAGGGGGTGTTAAAAATAAATTATTTTATATCTATATTTACAGGAGTTTTGCTTTCTATAATGCTATACCTAAATGGATCAGTGGGAGAAGTTGCTGGAAATTATGCTTCTAGTGTAATAATTCATATCATAGGTCTTATTGGTATTATTTTAGTCCTTTTAATTAAAAAATCTAAATTAGAAAATATTAAAGGTATACCATTATATATGTTTTCAGGGGGGCTTATCGGAGTTTTAACTGTTGTATTTAGCAATATAAGTTTTTCTAACTTAGGAGTTTCGCTAACAGTATCTGTCTGTTTACTTGGACAGTTAATTACATCTATAATTATAGACCACTTTGGATTTTTTAATTTACCTATAAGCAAATTTAATAAAAAAAAGATATTAGGTATTTCTGCTATCATTATTGGTATCTGTGTAATGACAATTAAATAAGAAGGGAGTTGTTATTATGTTTTATATAATTATTGCTATTTTATCAGGTGTTACAATTGTTACTGCCAGGGTTATTAATTATGTCTTAGCTGATAAGATAGGTATGTATCAAAGTACTTTTTTTAATTATGTATTTGGATTAATAGGCTCGATTTTTTTACTAATTATAAGTGGTGAAACATTCAAGTTGTTTAGTATAGATTCTTATACTGCATCATGGTTTACTTATACAGGAGGAATTGTTGGAGTTTTCGTTGTAACTTTATCTTCATATTTATCTGCTAAAGTATCTGCTTTTTACTTAACTCTTTTGTTATTTATTGGTCAATTATTTACTGGTATTTTTATAGATTATTTATTTAGCGGGCAAATATCAGCTTATCAATTAATTGGAGGATTTTTAGTAATTTTAGGGCTTGGATATAATCTATTTATAGATAAGGTGGAATCTGAAAAATCTACAGAAATTTTAGATAATAATATTTAATGCTGCAAGTATAAAAATAAAGAATCACTAAAAATGATTCTTTATTTTTATATATTAAATTAAATTATAAAATCTTCATCTTCTAATTCTTCATAAATTCCTTTTTGATATCCATTACCTTTAGTTGAAAAGAAATCATGATTTTTAGTTTCTGTACTTAATCCATTTAAAACTATTGGATTTATATCATTTACTTCATAAAATTCTTCAAATCCTAGATTTTCTAAAGCTCTATTAGCATTATATTTTAAAAAGTTAATAACTTCACCTTCTAGTTTACTTTCTTTATATATACATTTAGTGTATTCTATCTCATTTTCCATAAGATTATTTAAAATAGTATACATACGATTCTTTAATTTTAATTTGTCCTCATCATTAAAATTATTGTATATCTCTTGTGCTAAAAGTCCTATATATTTACCATGTAGAGATTCATCTCTAAGTATAAGTGATATTATCTCACCACTAGCAACCATTTTACCTTGACCCGCTAAGTATAAAGGATAGAAAAATCCTGAATAAAATAGAAAACTTTCTAAAAATACACTAGTAATCATTGATAAATATAAGCTTTTTTCATCTTCAGTACTTTCATATTGTGCTAAAATAAGTTCAGCCTTTTTCTGTAATGTAGGCTCAGTTTCAATCCATTTAAATAGCTCATCTATCTCACTATTTGAAAGAAGAGTCATAAATATAGATGAATAACTTTTAGCATGAATTTCTTCCATTGTTCCCATAAATGATAAAACAGCTTTTCTTTGAAGATTATCAGTTAAACTCATCATAGACGGTATTCCATTATTACCTTGTTTTGTATCTAATAATGTTAATCCTGCTAATACTTTTTTATATAGCTCTTTTTCTTTTAAACTTAATTCATTCCAAACAAATATATCTTTTGAAATAGATATTTCTTCTGGTAACCAAAACTGCTTTACATTTTGTTCCCAGAAAGCTTGTGTAAAATTATCATCTTCTTTATTCCAGTTAACAGCCTTATGTATTTTATTTAATACAAATGTCATGAATATTTCCTCCTATACTGAACATACTAAACACTCATTATTTTCTCTAGTCATTTTAGTTCTTGTGTAATATAAACTTTTAACGCCCTTTTTATATCCATATATATATAACTTAGCTATATCCCTAGTCGTTTTGTCATCTGTAACAAATAATGTTGTAGAGATTCCTTGGTCAATATGTTCTTGAACCGTTGATACTATATCTATAACCTTTCTCATATCCATTCTATATGCTGATTGATAATACAACATATTTTCATTAGTTAAAAATGGCATTGGATAAATAGTAGTCGAATCTCCATATGTTCTTACTTCAACGACATCTGTAATAGGCATTATACTTGATGTTGCATTTTGCACATAACTAATACTTTGAGTTGGTGCTATTGCTGTCAAATAGGCATTATATATACCATTTACTTTTACTTTATCTAATAAATTAGCCCAATCTTTTCTTGTAGGTATGTATATTCCCTCAAATAATTTTTTTACTTTATCATACTTAGGTAAATAAGAATTTGTATAATACTTTGATAATACATCACTGTCTTTACCCTTAGCATACTCTGATTTTTCAAATCCTTCAAATGTTTTATTTTTTTCTATTGATATTTTCATAGATGACTTAATTGCATAATATCTAATCATTGCAAAAAATACATTACAAAAATCTATTGCTTCATCACTTGTATATAATATATCTTCTCTTACTAGGTATCCATGTAAATTCATTGCACCTAGACCTATAGAATGTGATTTTTCATTTCCTATCTTTACAGTTGGAACTTGTTTTATATCTGTATTGTCCGATACAAATGATAACGCATATATCGCTGTTTCCACTGTATTTTCTATATCTTTATTGTCCATAACATTTGCTATGTTTAATGAACCTAAGTTACAACTTATATCTTGACCCCAAATATTTTCACCGGCATATCCTTCTATTTGTGAAGGGGTTTGATACTGTAAAATTTCACAACATAAATTAGACATTTTTATATTTCCAACATCTTTTAACACATGCTCTCTGTTAGCTGTATCTATAAACAATACATAAGGATATCCACTTTCTTGCTGCATTTGAGCTATTTTAGTCAACATTTTTCTTGGATTTATTGTTTTCTTTTTTATATCATTATCTTGTGATAATTTATCATACCAGTCATCCATCCTTATATCATCTAAATGTACTTTATATTTTTTAAATACTGAGTTAGGATAAAATGCATAAGCTTCTTCATTTTTTTCTGCAAGTTCCATAAATTTATCAGGGATAATAGCTCCTAAAGATAAACTAGCTAATCTAATTTTTTCATCCGCATTTATCTTTTTAGTATCTAAAAAGCTTTCAAAATCAGGATGAAAAACTGATAAATACACAGCACCAGAACCTTGTCTTGCCCCCATTTGGTTAAAGTAACTAAAAGATTGTTCTAACATCTTTGCAACGCCTATAACTCCGCCTGCAACGCCCTCTATATCTTTTATAGACTCACCTTTAGCTCTAAGTTTTGATAAATTTAATGCTACTCCTCCGCCTATTTTAGATAAATGATTTGCTGAAGATACTGCATAAGATATACCTTCTGTACTATCTTCTACTGATAGTAAAAAACAAGACACCATTTCTCCTGCTCTCTTTCTTCCTGCATTTAAAAATGTTGGTGTTGCTGGTTGAAATTCTTGTTTTACTAATTTATCAGCTAAACTTAAAGCTCTTTTTTCATCACCATTACCCAGTGCTAAAGATACTATTAACACTTTATCATTATAACTTTCCAATATTACTTTACCATCATTGCTTTTTAGGGCATAATTTTGATAAAACTTATTTGCACTCATATATGATTGAAATTTAAAATTGTGTTTTTCTATAGTTTTATATAATCCCTTGATAAAGTCAATATTATATTTATCTATTACATCTTTAGAATAATATTCTTTATTTATTAAGTAATCTAGTTTTTCTTCTATGCTACTAAACTTCTTTAATTTAGGGTATATATATTCTTTTATATATACATCTAATGCTTCTTTGTCCTTTTCTAATTGATACTTGCCTTTATCATCTTTTATAATAACTTGATTATTAAGTTCTACCCAGTTCATCTTTATCACCTTTATCCAAAATATATAATCTATTTTTTAAAACAAAATCACAATATATAGATATTGATTTCATTTTAAGCACTACATATTGTATATACACAAATATTTGGGCTTTTAAACTTTTAATTTTATAACATAAAAGTTCATATAATCAAACCCTTGTATATAACTGAATAATTTATTTTACAAGGGTTAAAATATGTATGTCTAGCTTATTCTTAAAATACAAAAGGAGTCTAAAATGAAAAAAATATATGTACTAATATCTATTTTATTAATTTCATTTATTGTACAAAATCCACCTATAGCTTTTGCAGAACAATCATTTTCTGTTCCTCCTATGCTTCAAAATTTAAAGGGTAGAGAAGAATTAGTTGGTTATTTTAATGAAATTAAAAGAATTAGATCAAATATAAATACTATTAATATAAATACAGTCACTGCAAAAGATAAAGCAATTGAAACAAAAAATCAAATAAATTTTTACTTAACTCAATTATCAACACTAGAAAATTCAATGTCAAACTTTAAAAAACAATATAGTAACTCTGAATCGGATTTACTATTTGCAGAACAAATCAAATTATTGCTAGATACTTATAAAATGAGTTTAAAGCAACAACTATCCTTATTAAATGCACTTTTAGATAATAATATGGATGCATCTAAGCTTTTTTATTCTGACTATTTAACTTATATATACTATTATTTAAGCCTTGGAGATCAAATGATGTCTTATGTAAATACATTCTACAATCTATAATTATTTAAACGTAAAAAATACTCATATAATATGAGTATTTTTTTATATCTAATCAATAAGTTAAAATTATATATTCTATTTTTTATAGTAATCAATAACTCCACAAGCCCATCTAGCGCCTGCATTTCCTGCAGGTTGCGAAGTGAAATCATCATATCCTCCATGAAGTATAAAAGATTTTCCTATAACTTCATTTACTGTAAATCTATTAGTAAACACAGAAAGTATACCTATTCCATCAGAAGATAATATTGGAGGTAAGTCCCCTGCATGCATAGGATGAGATACATTAGTAGGATTATAATGAGATTTTGCTCCTGTAAATGGATTTTTTTCATCTCCAACGGAGCAATCTCCTACTTCGTGAATATGGAATCCATGGAACGAACTAGATTCATTATTTATATTAGGAATCCCTGTTATATATGCCTTTATATATACTCCTTCCTCTAACTGGTATAGATATATTGTTCCTTTTATACACGGAGCTAAAGGCCCACCTTTTATTTGAGCATATGCATCTGGCTTAGATTGATTATATACTGAAAATATTTTTTGAATATCATACTTCGGACAAGATTTATCCATAACGTCCTCCCTTATAGTAAATTTATAACATTATATTCTATGATTTATATTTTAAAAGTGTTAAATTAAGCATAAAAAAAGCTTATTCATTTAGAATAAACTCTTTTTTATTACTTATTAAATTATGAAGCCTTTCTAACTTCTACTTTTTCTCTCAAGTTTTTATAATATGTTCTAAATAAAGAAGAAACAACAATAACCCCAAGGGCAATTGATCCACTTGATAATAAAACATTAGTACCTGTTGTAAGTGCTAAATGAAAATCACCTTCCATAAGATAATACATTGAATTATATAACCCAAGACCTGGAATTAAAGTTATTATTCCTGGAACAACAAATAATATAGTAGGCTTTTTCATTTTCCTTGCTAGTATTTCACAAATTAGTGCTGCAACAGATGCTGCTATAAAGTTAGAACTAATCATATCAAAATTAATCCTCATTAAAAGTATATATATAGTCCATGAGGTCATTCCCACAGCTCCAGACACATATAAAGTTTTTTTAGGAGAATTTAAAAACACTGCGAAACCAACTGCTGCTAGATATGAAAATATTATGTGTATATACATCGGCATCCAAATCATTATAGCATTCCTCCCCATTTAACATATATATTCATTGACATACCGACACCCACTGCAATTCCAGTTGCAATAATGCCTGCATCAATTGCTCGTCCAACTCCTGACATTAGTTCTCCAGAAACTAAATCTCTTATAGCTTTTATAAATGGTACTCCTGGCAAAAGTGGCATTATAGAACCTACAATTAACATCTTAGGAGTTTCTAATATTCCAATTTCTACAAGACCTACACCACAAAACCCTATTATTAACGATGAAACCATAGTTGCAAAAACTGGTATATTACTTACTTTCTTAACTTTATCATATATAATCATTGCCATTACTGATGTTATGAGAGTAAGCATAAATGTTATTAGATTATCCCCTCCAACTAGTACCGCAAAACTAGATGAACCTATAGCCGTCCATATATTTATAGCCATTTGTGAATGAGGTGGTTCTTCCTCTAAGTTTTTTAATTCTTCTATTGCATCATCAATTGACATATCGATTTCACTAACAAATTTTCTTGAAAAATCATTTAACAAATCAATCTTATTTAAATTTATACATCTGTTTTCTATTACTTTCATAAACGTATATCCATCAAATCTATCATCTGATACTATTATTGTATTTGGCGCCATAAATACATTTATATGATAAAATCCTCTTGATTTACAAATTCGCTTTACTGTATCATCTACTCTAAAAGTTTCAGCTCCATTAGTGAGCATTAATTGGCCTATAAATGTAGCTAATCTCAAAACATCTTTTTTATATTTATGGTTATGTTTTTCTTCCATAAGCTCCCCCTCACTTAATTATTATTTTAGTCAGAAATAAATTATATCATCTCAACTTAAATGTATAAAGTTTATTTTTATTAAAAATATAAAAAGTTATATATTTAAATTATTTCTAAATTGAAATCATTATAACTTTTACTATATAAAAAATACTCATATCAAAATTGATATGAGTATTTTTAATTATATTATTATAATTTTACAGCTATCTAAAAACAGAATAAATGCTGCTGTGGAAATCTAACTAATATTAAATGATCTTTTTTTAATTTAGATTCATTTTTTTCTGTTTCAATTTGAATTTGTCTATAATTATCATTTTCTATGTAATATGTATAACTAAATGGATTTTCAACACTATGATTTATTTTAAATTCAAATACATTATCTCTATCGTTATATAAATTTATATTTTCTTCTGTTATGACTTCTATATTGTGTGTTCTTATTCCTATATACTCAATATCATCTTCTATAGGTATATTAAGTGTACAATTACATCCCCAGTCTAATGCATAAACTGTATTTACTCCTATCTTTTTAGCTCTAGAAATATTTTTACACCCTGTTATTTTAGCTTCAACTAATGAACTCGGTCTTTCAAATAGTTCATTTTTATTTCTTTTAGAAATCCCCAAACCGTTATTATAAACAACAATATCGTCACATACTCTATATGCTTCATCTATATCATGAGTTACAAATATAACCTCACCTTTGTAATCTTTTAATATATTTGTTAACTCTTTTTCCATATTAATTCTCAAATGATGGTCTAGAGCAGAAAATGGTTCATCTAAAAGCAATATATCAGGAGACGTAGCTAAAGCTCTGGCTAATGCAACCCTTTGTTGTTGCCCGCCTGACAATTGCCATGGATACCTTTTTTCTAGTCCATTTAAGCAAAGTCTTTCTATATAGTCTTTAGATATATTATTTCTTTCTTTTTTGTTAAAAGATGATAGTGATAATTCTATATTTTGAGTTACTGTCATATGAGGAAATAAAGCATAATTTTGAAATAAAAATCCTACATTTCGTTCTTGTGTTGATAAATTTATTTTTTTTTCAGAATCAAATAAAACTCTATCATTTAATATAATCTTTCCTTTATTAGGCTTTTCTAATCCTGCTATGCATTTTAATGTCATACTTTTTCCAGATCCTGATTCACCTAAAAATCCCAATATTTGATCCTTTGACTCTAGCTTTACATTTAAATTAAATGATGATAAATTTTTTTCTATATCGATATACAAACTCATTTATTTCCACCTTTTCCCTATAATTCTTTGCTGAACCTCTGACCAATAATTAAGTATTAAAATCATCGCTATAGATATAACTGTTATGATTAAAACCCACATCATAGCTTTTGACATATCTCCGCCTTCTACCGCAAAAAATATTGCTACAGGCATAGTCTGTGTTCTTCCAGGAATGTTTCCCGCTATCATTAATGTTGCTCCAAATTCTCCAAGTGCTCTAGCAAATGATAGTACAATACCTGCTATAATCCCTGGCCAAGCTAACGGAATAGCTATTTTATAAAATATTTTCCACTCACTAAGACCTAATGTTCTTGCAGCACTTATCATATTAACATCTATTTGTTCAAAAGCTGCTCTTGAGGTTCTATACATCATAGGAAATGCCACTACTGTTGCAGATATTACTGTAGCCCACCAACTAAATATGATGGTTATATCAAATTGTAATAGAAACTTACCTACTACTCCATTTTTGCCAACTACTAATAAAAGAAAAAATCCTACAACAGTAGGAGGAAGAACTAATGGCAAAGTGAATAGGCCATCTATTAAGCCCTTATATTTTCCTTTATAGTTTGACATAAAATAAGATGCTATAATTCCTATAACAAACGTTATAAATGTTGCTAAAAAAGCTGTTTTCAAAGATATTATCAACGGTGACCAATCAACCTTCACATTAACTCCTCCATAAATATTATATATTAATTTAAAACTTCAAATTTTCACTATATCGTGACTAATAATTTTTAAGCTTAATTATAAAATCCATCATTAAAACTATTTGAGTTATTTTAATATCTATTATCTATTTTGAATTTTTGTATCCAAAATCTTTTAATACATCTTGTCCTTTATCACTAAGTAAAAACTCCTCAAACTTTTTAGCTTCATCAACTTCTTTACTATCTTTTATAACTGCTATTGGATATATTATTGGGCTATGTGTATCTTCCTTTGTTGTTTCTATTATTTTTATATCTTTAGAATTTAATGCATCACTATAATATACAAATCCAACTTCAGCATTTTTAGATTGAGTCCAAGCTAAAACTTCTTTTACATCTTTTGCAAATACTAACTTATCATTAATTAAACTCTTTATATTTAAATTAGTTAATACTTCATCTGCATATTTACCTGCAGGGACACTATCTGGTTCTCCTATAGCCACATGCTTAACTTTATTTGTATTTAAGTCATCTATATTTTTTATATTACTATCTTTATTTGTAATAAGTACTAAATCATTTTTAACTAAATCTTTATATGTACCTTCTACTAATAAATTTCCATCATCTAATGCATTCATTTGTTTTTTGCCTGCTGAAATAAATACATCACAAGGTGCACCTTGTTCTATTTGTTTTTGTAATGAACCTGAAGACCCATAATTTATTACTAATTTTACGTTTTTATTATCTTTGCTATACTCTTCTTCTATTTTAGCCATAGCTTCTTTTAAACTTGCTGCAGCTGATATATTAAGTTCTACTTTAGAAGTTTGTTTACTATTTTCTGATTCAGCTTTAGGCTTACTACACCCTACTAATGATAATGTTAATGATACTATTACTCCCCAGATTATAAATATTTTTTTCATACCCCTACCTCCAATATTATTTTAATTCTTTACTGCTACTTTTATTTAGATTTTATTTTTGTCATATCTTATACTTGGGATTTAAATTAGATTAGTTTAAATACATTTTGTTGTGTTTCGTTATGTTTTGTAATGTTTTGTTTATTTTTATTATATATTCTTTAATTTTTAATCGCAATCGTTTTTTATATCTAGGTATAAAATAATTATTTAATATATTTTTTTACATATATATATTTTAAATGATAAAATAATTTATAAAGGAGGTATATTATTATGAGTTCACTAACATCATTAACATCTGTTGAGGTGGCTGAATTATTAAAAATAACTAAAAATACTGTATATGAATTAATAAAAAGGGGTGAATTACCAGCCTATAAAGTTGGTAATAAAATTAGGGTTGATATTAAAGATGTTGAATATTATATAAACTCTCAAAAAAATACTAATATATCTTCCCCAATTACTAATATCACTAGTAATACTAAGCAAGATATTGTTATAAGTGGACAAGATGTTCTTTTAGATATATTAGGAAATTATATTGAAAAAAATATAAAACCAGTAAAAATATTACGATCACACATTGGTAGCTATAATGGATTATTTAGCTTATATAACAATCAAGTTTCTATATCATCCTGCCATTTATGGGATGGAGAAACTGACAGCTACAACACTCCGTTTGTAAAAAAGCTATTACCTGGCATACCATGTGTTCTAATAAACTTAGCATATAGAAAACAAGGCTTTTATGTACAAAAAGGAAACCCTAAAAATATAAATACTTGGAATGATTTAACAAATAATAAAGTGCATTTGGTTAATAGAGAAAAAGGGTCTGGTACACGTATCTTATTAGATGAGAAACTTAAATCTTTAAATATTTATCATAGAGATATATTAGGGTATGATTATGAAGAATCATCTCATCTCAGCGTTGCTAGTTCAGTATCTAGAGGTAAAGCAGATGTTGGCTTAGGTAATGAAAAAGCTGCACTGCAAGTTAGTAATATTGACTTTATTCCTCTTCAAAAAGAACGCTACGATTTAGTTATAAAAAAAGATGACTTATCAAATCCTGTTTATCAAGAAATTGTAAATATACTTAAATCTGATGACTTTAAGTCAGAGTTAGAAGGTATTGGAGGTTATGATTTAAAAGATACAGGCAAAATAATTGCTGAATGTTAGCAATATATAATCTGAATAGTGTAAGGCTACTTATCCAAACTTATAAAATTACCATGATTTCATTATACAAAAAGGTACTATCATAAATTTATGATAGTACCTTTTTTTTGTATTTTTCTTTCTTAAATTCATTAATTAAAAATATGCATACTATAGCCATTGCAAGTAAATCTGATATTGGTTGAGATGCCCAAACACCATTTAACCCATAAAGTCTTGGAAGTATAGTAATAACAGGTATAAGAATTATAACTTGTCTTAGTAAACTTAATACTACTGAAACTTTAGCACTGCCAATAGATTGGAAATACACAGCTCCTAAAATAGAAATTCCTATAGAAGGAAGCATTACTGTATAAATTTTTATACCATTAATAGCAATGTTAGAAAGTTCGCTGTTATTAGTAAATATAGCGACTAAATTATGTGGAATTGTTTGTATTAAAATAAATCCAATTCCTAGTATAATTAATCCTGCAATCATAGACATTAGTAATGCACTTTTCGCTCTATTATGCTCCTGTGCACCATAATTATATGCAATAATGGTCTGCATACCTTGGCTTATACCAAAGACAGGCATTAGAAAAATTAAATATATAGATGTTATAGTTGTCATAGCACCTATTGCCAAGTCTCCACCATAAGTTTTTAATACTCTATTAGTCACTAGATGTATAAAACCTGATGCAAGTTCCATAAAAAATGGAGTAAGTGCAATTAATATAATCGCCTTAAAAAATTTCTTTTTTATCTTAATATTTTTCGCTTTAAGCTTTAAATTTGATTTTCCTAAAGTAAAGTAATAAACCGACCAGATGCAAACTAATAACTGACACATTATAGTTCCTATGGCTGCACCTTTTATTCCCATATTAAATACAAAGATAAATATTGGATCTAGTACTAAATTTAAAACGCAGCTTATTATCATCATGTTAGCAGCAAGCTTAGGATTTCCTTCAGCTCTTATAGCACTATTAAGCGCAAATCCCGGGAGATTAAACCAAGAACCAAAGAATATCACACTCATATAGTCTTTCGCATAATTAATAGTTTCACTACTTGCTCCAAAAACATAAAGTATATCCTCTAAAAAAAACATTCCAACTAGCATTATAACAATCGCAACACTTACCTCTAATGCAACTGTACTTCCTAATATTTTCTCAGCATCTTCTTTATTACCCTCACCAAGCTTTATAGATATATTGGTGCTTCCACCTATGGCTATTCCTACGCAAAACGCACCTAGTATTGTAAAAAGAGGCATTGTTACTCCAAGTCCAGATATCGCAAGTGCTCCTACATCTTTTATAGAACCTATAAAGGCTCTATCTACAGTATTGTACATAGAGGTTACCATCATCGCAAGTATGGCTGGAATTGAGTATTTTAGTAATAATATACTGATTTTTTCTTCTTTTAAGTCACCTTTACTTTTCATAAATTACTCCTATACAACCATATCGTAAGTTATGCATACTGGCTTTTGATTTCTTGGATCTGTTACTATTTCAGCATCTATATTAAAAAGTTCTTTTAAGTTTTCCTTAGTCATAACATCATCTGCACTGCCTTGACATATAACCTCACCTTTTTTTACACCTATCATATGATCTGCAAATCTTGCAGCATTATTAAGCTCATGTATTACCATTACTATAGTCGTTCCTTGTTTTTTATTTAATTCTTCTAATAGTTTCAATATTTCTAGCTGATGAGCTAAATCTAAATACGTTGTAGGTTCATCAAGTATAAGTATATCCGTTTGTTGAGCTAAAGCCATAGCAATCCATGCTCTTTGTCTTTGGCCACCGGATAAAGCTTCCATAGGTCTATCTCTAAACGCATTCATATTAGTAGATTTTAATGCCCATGTAACTATATCATTATCTTCTTTTTTTAATTTTCCAAATCCCTTTTGGTGTGGAAATCTACCATAAGCTATTAACTCTTCTACTGTAAGACCACTAGGTGCTTGAGGACTTTGTGGTAAAACCGCCATATTTTTAGCTATTTCTTTTGGACTTTGATCTTTTAAATTTATATTATTTATATATATCTCTCCACTTTTAGGCTGGATAATTCTCGCTATAGTTTTTAATATAGTAGACTTTCCACATCCATTAGACCCTATTATGGTAGTTATTTTACCTTTTGGTATTTCTAAATTTAAATTTTTAACTATATCTAAATTACCATATGAAATATTTAAATTTTTAGTACTTATACAATTCATAATTTTCTCCTTCTTCTTAAGTGTTCTATTTATATATTTTTACTCTGCTAGCATTAGATAAATAAAATATGGAACACCTATTACTGATACTACTATCCCTACAGGAATTTCCATAGGTGCTATTAAGTTCCTAGAAATAGTATCACCTACTAGTAAAATTAAAGTTCCTACAAGCGCTGCTGTAGGTATTAACTTTTTATGCTTTGGTCCCACTAACTTTCTAGCAATATGGGGTGCTACTAATCCTAAAAATGCTATACTTCCTGCAACAGATGTTGCCACCCCTGCTAGAATTACTGAATATATTATCAATTTTCTTCTTTCTTTTTCAACTTCTATTCCTAAACCAGTTGCTACTTCATCGCCTAGATTTAATACATCTAAGTACCTAGATTTATATAATGTAAGTGCACCGAATATTAATATAAAAGGTAATACAGCCAATACATATTTCCAACTAGCACCCCATATGCTTCCTGTTGTCCAAGCCATTACTCTATTAAACTCTTGAGTTGTAAATCTTAGCTGGAATATAGTTAGTATTGATGTAAATGCAATGTTTATGCCTATTCCCACTAAAAGTAATCTAGATGAATTTATACCATTTTTCCAAGCTAATATATAAATTAAAAATGCACCAAAGATAGCTCCACACAATGCAACTATTGGCATTGTAAATATAGTTATATTGCTTATTCCATCATAAACATTACCATTCATAATATAAATATATACTACAACAAATAATGCCGCTCCTGAATTGATTCCAAGTATACCAGAATCTGCTAAGTCATTTTTAGTGACACCTTGTAAAATAGTCCCCGATATAGCAAGAGCTGATCCTACAAGTATTCCAATTACTATTCTAGGTAATCTTAACTTAAATATAGCTATCTCATGGCTTTTAGATCCAAAACCAAATAAAGTTTTTATAACATCTATAGGTCCTACTGCTAATGACCCCATATTTAAACTAGCTATAAATGTAGTAATTATCATTATCAGTAAAATACTTATAATAATTCCAAATTTCTTATTTTTTCTTATATTCATAATCTATTTTGTGTCCTTTCTAACAAGGTATATAAACACAGGAACTCCTAACAATGCAGTTAAAGATCCAATTGGAGTTTCATAAGGAGGATTAATCATTCTTGCTAAAATATCACTGTAAACAAGTAAAACTGAACCTAATATCATTGAACTTGGTATTATATATTTATAATCAGCTCCAACTACTCTTTTAGTAATTTGAGGTACTATCAATCCTACAAATACTATATTCCCCGCTACCGAAACCGATGCTCCTGTCAAAAATATTACAATTAATATACTTATAAATCTAACTGCATTAGTTTTTTGTCCAAGACCTATAGCAACTTCTTCCCCTAAACTTAAAATAGTTATTTTAGGTGCCATAATCATTGCTCCTATAAACGAGATTCCACCTACTATAAATAATAACTTTACACCTTCCCACTTAGCACTTAATAAGCCTCCTGATATCCAAAAGCTTAATTGTTGAGATAAATTAAAATACATACTAATTCCCATTGCTAAAGATATAAGTAAAGTTCCTAATGCTGTTCCTGCAAGAGCAAGCTTTACAGGGTCTACCTTTCTTGCTGACCTTGAACTTATAAAATATACTAAAAGTCCACTTATACTAGCTCCTAAAAAAGCAAATATCATTAACTTAAAACTTCCTATAACTAAATTTGGATATATCCTTTGTAGTACAAAAGCTATAGCTATCATAAATGTGGCACCTTGTGTAATACCCATTACAGATGGTTCTGCAATAGGATTTCTAGTAATCCCTTGCATAATTGCTCCTGATACTGCTAAAAAGCCACCTACAAGTGCAGCTGCAATAGCCCTAGGTATTCTTACATCTCTTATTATCTTTGTATTAACATCATTGCTATCTTTAAATAAACTTTGTATTATATTAAAAAAATCTATATCTTTAGCTCCTAATGAAACTGAAATAACAATTCCAAGTATAAGTAGCATTATACCGATTAACATAAATGCATAAGCTAAAGATTTTTTATTAAACTTCTTCATTTTGCCTCCTATAATTTAAGTATTCTTTATATATACCCAAAATTAATTTTGATAATTATTTTCTTATATTAATTATTATCAAAATTAAATAGTAGGCGAAAAAAGTAATATTACTTTTATCCCCTACTATTTAATTTAATATTATTTTACAACTTCATCTTTTATTGATTGTAATAATAATTCTCTTCCTATTGGATTGTAAGCTTGGCTAAAATATGGACTTGCATCTAGTATTGTTGCATTCCCGTCTTTTACAGCTCTAATTTCTTTCCACACTGTACTTTTCTCTAAATCTGCCTTATCCGATTCTGTAGCTATAACAATTATATGGTCTGCATCTATTTCTGTTAATCCTTCCATAGTTACAGTAGGTAAAGTTATACTATCTTGCTTAGGCATATTCTTTGGTTGTGGTAACTTCATATCGTCTTTTAAAACAGTTCCTATACCACCTTCAGTAAATACCATAAATTGACCTGAACTTGCTAATACAGTTAAATAAGTTTTTTCTCCATTATCTGATTTTATTTCTTCTCCTAATTTTTGAGCTTTTTTATAATAATCATTTAACCATTTTTGAGCTTGTTCTTCTTGTCCAAATAATGTAGCAACATCTTTAAATTTAGCTTCCCAATCATTTGATTTATCTTCTAACATTACTACTGGAGCTATTTCTTTTAATTGATCATATATCTTTTCTTGTCTTGGTGCCATTATTATTAAATCTGGTTCAGCAGCTAAAATTCCTTCTATATCCATAGTTTCCATCATTGAATGTCCAACTACTTTTGCATTTCCTAGTTTATCTTCTATGTATGATGGAACCTTATTTGTTTCGTATGAATCTACATTTGCAGTAGCTACAGGTGTATGACCTAATAAAACTAACTCTTCACTACTCCCCGATATATCAACTATTTTTTTTGGGTCAGCTGGTATCTCTACCTTTCCTTTTACAGATTCTACTGTTCTTGTTTCTTCTTTTGTATTGTTTTCACTAGCACCATTTGAGCAACCTGTTACTATTCCTAATGTAGCTATTGTTAATCCTAGTGCCACTAGTGTTTTTAACTTTTTCATATGTCTATCCTCCCGGTCGATTTTTATAATCATTATTCCTTGTTATTGATAATCATTATTATATCATTAATATTATCATAGTCAACAATTTTTAATAAATTTATTCTGTTAAAATTTACTATATTTAAAATATACTTTAAATAAATTTTAAAATAAAAAAACAACACTAAAAATTTTTAAGTGTTGTTTTTTATAAATTCATAAGATATGTATAATTGATACTATTATTCGATTATTTTTTAATTATTAAATTTAATATTGACTAAAAATAGTTATTAATTTAAATTTTTTAGCTATTTACATTTATAAAATGTATTTAATTTTTTCTAATAATTTATTTTGGCATATTGTTTGTAATATACGAATAAACATCATCAGGAGAAATATTCAAGCTAATTGCAAATTCTTCATTTAATAGTCTTTCAGCATCTTTCATAAAATCAAGGTCTACTTGATAAGTCTTTTTACCTATTGATTGTAAGTATTCTTTATTTAAATAAATACATCTTATTAATTTTATTAGTTCATTACAATCTCCACTTTTAAGCATCTCTTGAAATTGTGCTTTTCTTATTTTTTCATCTTCTTCCCATAAAATATTATTATTAGGAATATCATTTATTATTGAGATAGCTTCTTCTTTAGAGAGCACTCTTCTCATTGGGATTTTAACATTATCTACAGGAATTTTTATAGTTGTATTTTCTGAATATACAGGAGTTAATACATAATACTCTTTTTTCATATTATTTATAAACTTTTCATTAGTTATATCAATAATTTTACATACTCCAGTCATACCATACATTACATAATCATTTACGTTAAACATTTAAAAGTTCACCCTCCTTTATAATTTTAAATTTTTCACTTTATTAATAGTATATGCAATTACTCTACATGTTAATTTAAAGTTATTTTTTCCAACTATGTTTTTCAATATTGATCTTATATATAATAACTAAATTTTTATTGAAATAACATAGTTTTCTTAAGCATAAAAAAATAGTTTTGACAACTGGGCTTACGTTATCAAAACTACTCGCTGTATAATCATTTTAACATACTATAAGCCATAAATGTAAGTAAAAGATTTATTATACTTTTATTATATTTTTAATTAATTTATTATTTATTCTTATACCTGAGACAAATTTATCTTTTCAGTTATAATTTTTTCAAAATGATCACGTTTTTTCTCTATATCATCAATTATAATTGCTGCTAATTCATCAGGATTTTCATTTATCGTAAATGCTGCCCCAACTTCTTTTTTAAGACCATTAGTTAGTATTTCAACTGCTTTTTTAGATCCTGTAACAGGAGGTGCTATACCTAAATAAGTATCTATTCCTGATGCTACAACATAAGTACCTATAGCAACAGCTTTTTCAGACATCCACTCTGGAGCTATTCCTACTGCAGGTATATCACACATATCAACATCCAAGTATTTTGCACATTCTGAAACTATGTCTACTATACGGCTTATATCAACACAAGAGCCCATATGAAGAACAGGTGGTATATCTACTAACTCACATACTGTAGCTAGACCTTTACCACACAATTTTTTTGCTCCTTTATCCATTAAACCAAACTTAGCTGCTGCTTGCGCTCCACAACCTGTTGAAACTACTAATATATCATTTTTTATTAATTCCTTCATAATCGTCACATGATTTTTATTTGTAACACTTTTAGCATTATTACATCCAACTACTGCTGCTACACCTCTTATTACCCCTGATTTTAAACAATCTATTAATGGTTTTACAGTACCAGTCTTGTCTACGTTAAAATTTACAACCCTATCTAATTGAGAAAGTATAGCATCTATACTATATCCCACTGTTGCAGGTGATTTAAATTCAGGTATCAACACTTTTTCAGGTTTTCTATTTTTAAAGTTAAGCACTGCTTCTTTGACTATTTTTTTAGCGTCTTTATAAGCATTTTCTTCACTAAATTGCATATATGTTGATCCTGTTATCTTTGCCTTTGGAGATGTTGTTATGAATTTTGTATGATAACAGTCTGCTACGTATGCTAGAGCTGGGAATATACATTGAACATCAACTATCATAGCTTCTACTGCACCTGTTACTAATGCAAGTTCTTGTTGATGAAAATCTCCAGCTATTTTTACTCCATGTCTCATTGTAATCTCATTGCCTGTACAGCACATCCCTGATAAATTTATTCCTTCTGCGCCCATTTCTTTAGCCAGTGCTAATAATTCAGGATCGTCAGCTGCTAAGACTATCATTTCAGATAATGTTGGTTCATGTCCATGCAATATTATATTCACTTTATTTTCCTCTAAAACACCAAGATTAGCTTCCGTTTGTGTAGGCATTGGAGTTCCAAACATTATATCACTAAATCTAGTTCCTATCATAGATCCTTGCCATCCATCTGCCATAGATGTTCTTAAAGATAAATTTATTAAACTGTCTATATCAGCGCTACATCCTATATGAGTAGAATGCATTACTGTAGCGATTTCTCTATCTATCGCTCTTGGTTCTATCCCAATAGTTTTCCATATTTCCTGTCTAACTTTTGGAGCATTTTTTAAAAATATTGATACACCATGTGGCTTTCCAAACTCCATTAATCCTATCTCAGCAACTTCATGAGCTATATCATATATATCTCTACATTCAGTTTCTACCCCCCAATCAATAGCAAGCTCTATTAATTTTTTTTCATCTCTTATTTTATAATTTCCATCTCTACTACTTAATGCCAATGTATGGGCTATGTCTCTAGCATGATCAGAGTGAGCAGCAGTTCCACCAGCTACCATTCTAGCAAAGTTTCTACCTACTATAGTATGCTCATCTGCACCACAAAGTCCTCTTGGAGTCTTTGGAGAAATTCTACATGGCCCCATACCACAGATTCTACAACAAGTTCCTTGAAGACCAAACCCACACTGTGATTTAAATCCATTTTTTCTATCATACATGGTTTCTACACCATCTTTTTCAGCCTTTTCAATTAATATCTGACTGTTTAAATCAATAGTCATTAGTTTTTTATCCATATCCTATTTCCCCTTTATATTTTAATTTAATGACCTATGATGCAGTTTAAATTTTGTCTATATATTTTTAATAATTTAATAATATGTTCTTCACTTTGAATTGTATCAAATCTACTTTATTTTGGATAACAATGGTTTGTTGTATAATTTACAACTAATAGTAGTGATTTATTTGGTTTTTATATACTAGAAATAGAGATATAATATCAAGTATAGGTATATTTTTAACAAGAGGGGGATTATTGTGGATATCAAGACACTCAAGTATTTTTTGCAGATATGCAAAGATGGTAGTTTTTCTAAAGCATCTAAAAATCTTTATATTTCTCAACAAGGACTAAGTAAAGCTATAGGTAACTTAGAAAAAGAACTTAATGTTCCATTGTTTAATAGAAATTCAAGTGGAAATGAGTTAACAAAATATGGACAATATTTACAAAATAAAGCTATTTCAATAGTTTATCAATTCGATATTTTAGATAAAGGGATAAAAAGTATGATTAACGAAAATAAAGTTCATTTAAAAATAGGTGTTTCTTTCGGTGTTTTGAATGCTTTATCTCTTGATATAATAAATGAATTTAAAATCCTATATCCAGATATAGTGCTAAATATTAAAGAGTATACAGATTTTAAATGTGAAGAGGCTGTTTTAAATAATAAAGTAGATTTAGGATTTGCTATTTCACATTTTGATGAAAGTTTATTTAATTCTCGATTTGTAAAATCAGAAAATCTATATGCTATTGTTAATAAAAATCATCATTTATGTAACTTAAAAGAAATGAAATTTGAGGACTTGAAAGATGAAAAAATAATAATTAATAGCAATAAATCTAAGTTACGTCATAATTTTTTAATTAAATGCCTAGAAAATAAGTTTGACCCTAATATTTATATAGAAAGCGATGAAATGATTCTTATTCATGACTTAAGTAAACGTGATGAAGGCATTGGAATTAGTATTGATTTTGCTCATACTCCAACTTGTAAAATACGCTATATCCCTTTTAAAGATTCTACATTTACTTGGGATATAAACATGATTACTAAAAAGAATAAAATTATAGCTTCTAATTTGCAAGCATTTATTGATTATATTTTAGAAAAAACTAAAACAATTTAATTTTATAGTACTTTAAACTAAAGGCCTTTAAGTTTAAGTAATTCTTACTCCTATTATTATAGGCAATTCTAATAGGTGTTTTACTATAAAAAGCAAGCTACATACAAAAGGATAGAAATCCGTATGTATTATAAATATGATTTGTTGGGGTTCATATTTATATTTTAATTGTAACAAATACTAACATATATGAAAAACACTTATTAGTTGTTAAATATACAACTAATAGGGATATAAATTTTTCAGCAAAAAACACTTTAACTAATTATTAATTAAAGTGTTTTTTATCATATCTAATTTAATTTTTTATATGTCTTCTGTCTTAAATTTAATTTTAAATTCAACCCAACCTTCATTTATACTTAGTTCAATTTCGCCATCCATTAGCTCAACTAAAAATTTTGTTATAGTAAGTCCAAGTCCTGAACTTTGATTATTTCTTGAGCTATTTTTCATATAAAATCTATCAAATAAAAATTTGCCATCTTCTTTCTGTAAATCATCGGTATCATTAACGAAAACTAAATTAACTTCTTTACCTATTATCTCTAAACATATTTTAAATCTACTCTTACCGTACTTAATAGCATTTTGAATTAAATTAGCAAATACTCTTTCTATAGCATTTTTATCCAATTTAAGATATATAGGTTTTTGTTCTAAACTTATATCAACATTAATACCCTTAGCTTCAAAATCGTTATAATATACCAGTACCTGCTCTCTAAGGACCATATTAATATCTATCATTTCTAAATCAAGATTATATTCCTTATTTTCTAATCTAGATAAATCATAAAAAACCTGAATTAAGTTTTGTAAACCTTTAGCTCTTCTTTCTACTACTGAAATATACTCTTTCTTTTCCTCTTCAGAAGCATTTTCATCATTCACAAGCTCTAGATATCCTCTAATAGATGTTAGTGGTGTTCTTAAGTCATGAGATATATTTTCTATTTCTCTTTTTATTTCTTCTTCTCTTCTTATAAATTTAATTTTCTCAAGTTGAGCTTTTTCTAAATATTTATTTATTTCACTTAGTAATCTTTCAAAATTTTTATCAGGATGCTTGAATAATAGCTTTCGATTGCTTTCTATATTAGCACAAATTTCATTAAGATTTTTTGTTGTATCATTAATATTTTTAGAAAGCAAGAAAAAGCGTGCAGAAAAATACACGCTTGGTATTAACAAAATAATTAAAATCCATTCCATTGTCTGCACACTCCTTTTAATCTATTTAATATCTCTTTTTTTAAATAATACAAGTCCTAGTGTATAAAATATTATAGTTCCTATAATACCTACTACAAAACATTTTATAAATACTTGTTTATCCATCCAGCTCATAAGTACACTTACACTGCCTTCCTGATAAGTATACGTACTCATAATATTAATTGGCATACAACTAGATATTTTATTAAATACTACAATTTTTTTTCCTAGCATTGATAAAATTTTAGGTATTACCATCATTATTATTATCCAGGTAGTCCATACTGATATTTCATTTTCAAATATAAAATATAGACAATGTGCTAAAATAACACCAACTAAAAATAACGGAATACATGCTACTATAGCTCTAATTAAATAATTAAAATGTAAAATACCACTATCTTCAAGCATAATATATGCACTTATAATATATGATGCACTAATCAATACTAAATTTATTGTGCCTATAACAATTTCTACGAAGAATTTACTAAAATATATTTGACTTCTTGAAATTCCATAAGAAATAGAATTTTTAAGTGTATTATGTTTAAATTCTTGACTACACATTAATGAAACAAATACTAAACATATTAGGATTATAGGAGTCATACATGTGTAAAAACTACTGAATGAAAAAGCTGTACTTCCATATCTAAAACTAGGATCGTTATTTGCAAATGTGCCTAAAACTATATTTAAAAAACATGCAAATGCCATAAATCCAAATAAAAATATATAATTTCCTTTTGTATTTATATTTCTGTAAAACTCACTTTTTATATAATTAAGCATTTTCAGCCACCCCCATCAAAGACATATAATAACTTTCAAGATCTATAGATTTTTCATCTAATGCCATTAAGCCTATTTTATTAGAAATTGCAAGCTCACTTATTTCCTCAGGTGATCTATTAATATCAAACACCTGTATTACATCTTCAGATATAACTTTAAATTCTTTATATCCTAAATTTTGCTCTAAAAGTGCAGCTAATTTTTTTGAATTAGTTACTTTCACCTCTAAAAAACTTTGACATTTTTTCTCAAGATCTTTAGCTGATAACTCTTCAACTAATCTACCTTTATTTAAAAAACCATAACAAGTTGCAATATTTGATAGTTCAGTTAATATATGACTTGATATTAAAATAGTAATGTTTTTTTCTTTATTTAATTTTAACAGTAGATTTCTAATTTCAATAATTCCCGATGGATCTAATCCATTTATAGGTTCATCAAGAATTAATAAATCTGGCTCATTCATCATTGCAAGAGCTAATCCTAATCTTTGCTTCATACCTAAAGATAAATCTTCAAATTTTTTCTTTTTTGCCTCATATAATCCTACTTCTTTAAGTACTTTATCTATCTTTTCTTTACCTGGGATACCTCTTTGCAAACGATAATACTCCATATTTTTAAAAACTGTAAGTTTTGGATAAAAACTTGGTGTTTCTATAATTACACCTGTTCTTTTTCTAACTAAATTTAAATCTTTTTCTGAGGATTTAGAAAATAATTCAAAACTTCCCCTACTTAGTTGAGACTGACCAGTCAATATTTTAAGTAACGTAGTTTTACCTGCACCATTATTTCCTACTAATCCATATATATCCCCTTGATTTACATTTATATTTACATCTATCAATGCATTGCAATTTTTATATGACTTTGATAATTTATACGTCTTTATAACTTCCTTCATTTTTATACCCTCCTTATTTCTTCTAATCAACCTTATACTAACAATGATATCTAAAAATTTTTAATAAAGATTCAAGAAAGTTTAAAGAAAGTTTAAAGATTTTTACTTATTATTTAATTTAAATCCAATTCCCCAAACTGTTTTTATATACTCTTCATCTTTTTCTATACTTTTAATTTTTTTTCTGATATTACTCACATGAACATTTACAGAGTTATCTTCTCCATAATATCCATTTTTCCATACCTGTTCATATAATGATTCCCTTGAATATACTTTATCTGGATTTTTAAGTAAAATACACAATATATCAAATTCATGTCCCGTTAAATATATCTCTTGCCCATTAACTTTAACTTGTCTTGCATCTTCATATAATGATAAGTTTTTAAATTTATGTACTTTGTTTTCTTTTTGCTTATCTCCAAATTTTTTGTATCTTCTTATGTGAGAATTCACCCTCGCTAAAATTTCTTCAGATTCAAATGGCTTTGTAACATAATCATCTGCCCCTATATTTAAAACTTTAACTTTATCTTCAAGAGATGTTTTTGCTGATATTACAATTATTGGTATTTGTTTTTGTTGTCTTACATTAGCTATTAATTCCTCTCCTGTTATTCCAGGTAACATTAAATCCAGTAAAATAATATCAAATTCTGATATGGATAATTGTAAACCTGCTTCACTTCCTGAAAAAGCCTGAGTCACTTTATATTCACGCTTTTTCAAAGTTTTTGCTAGTAGATTATTTATATCAACGTCATCTTCAACTATTAAAATATGTTCCCTATTCACAATATTCCCCCTTACTTAAATGTATTTATTTTCCATTTTTATAATAACATAGTTTATAATTTGTGGATAAAAATATGTTATATTATGCATAAATAAATTTGACTATACACTTTAGCTTATGATAATACATGTAAAAAGGATGCTCAAAGCGCATCCTTTTAATAATTTTTTAGTATATTATATATTTAAAGTAATTCTAGCTTAATGCCTATCTATAATTACTAAAGACTCTATCTTCACTAAATAAGATCCTAAAGTATTATTTCTAAATTTAAGTAATCTGTACATATTATAATACTAATCTAATGTTTTTTTCTTTCATCATAATTTGATAAAAAAATACCTTTACTTAGTACGTTTAGCTTTGAATTTAATAACTCTATTACTGTTTCAATTACTCCTATAGTATCAAAATTTACAGTTCCAACTATTCTTTGTTCTATTAAAAGTTCATAGTACTCATTATAGATTTCTTTTATCGGATACATTCCTATTGGAGCATCTACATAAGGATTTATTGATGTATTTACAGTTTTATTAGGTGTATATATAGAATCTAAATATTCTTTAGGTCTTTTAGATATGTCTATTAAATATTTGTTTTTTCCACAATTTACAGAAACTTTATAATTATCTTTAAACTTTGACGTACAAGCATTGTTAGTAGCAAAACTTTCCTGATTAAATATTTCTATTAGTTTGCCATTTTCATAGGTATAAATAACTCCTATTTCAAAACCTCCACTACCTCCATATCCACCTCTTACCATGATTTCAGATTTTTTATCTCCTGTAAAATCCCCTATAAAAAGTTGCATATTGTAGCCACTATATGGAAATTTTATACTAATCGATTCATCATTTTCTCTATTTAATACTAACTCAATATTATCTAAATAATTACTATCTTCATATGGATATGTTCCTAATAATATTACTTTGTCATTAGAGTTTTCACCTGTTACATTCGCTTCTTTCATTTCAACTACAGTCTGCTTTTTTTTATCATTCATATCTATTCTCCCTAAAAATATGTCTTAATAATATACATATGACATTTATTAGGATCTAGTTAATCTCTTCTATAAATTCTCTACTCTAAATGTTTATTTAGAAATAATCAACTCTAAGTCACACTCTTTTAGCTTTTCTATTATATTGATATCAGCTATTTCACTTGTAATTAATCCTGTCAAATCTTCCAGTCTTGCAAATGTGTAGTTTCCATCTCTATTAAATTTATTAATTTCGCTTAAAACATAACAACTCTTACTTGCTTTTAATATAGCTTGCTTTGTAATTCCATCTTCAACTTCACATGTAGATACACTATTGTCGTATACATCAATACCTGCTACTCCTAAAAAAGAAATATCAAATTTAAATCTACTTATTAAATCTATAGAAAATGCACCTAAAAATCCATCTTTATGTTTATTAAATGTTCCTCCTATAAAAATTAACTTTATATTACAACTTGTTGCAAATAACTGCATAATTTCTATCATATTAGTAACTACAGTTACAGATAAGTTTTTTTCTAATATTATTTTTGCTAATTCTATATTTATAGTAGATAAACCTAAGAAAATAGTATCATTCTCTTTTATAAGCGATATAGCTTTTTGTGCTATTTTTTTCTTTTCTTCTAGATATACACTTTTTCTAGAATCTAAATGAACATTATGGACATTCGTTCTAAGAAAAACAGCACCTCCATATGTACGCTTTAATAATCCTTTTTTCTCAAGTGCTGTCAAATCTTTCCTAATGCAATCCTCCGTTACATTGAACTCATCACTTAACTCTTTAACTTTTACCTTTCCATTTTTATTTAATTTAGAAATTATTTTATCGTGTCTTTCCTCAACAAACATAATACCCTCCTTATACTTAAATTATCTTTTAACTGTATCAAACAAATCAAATTGTAAAGTTTTTGTAAGTTATTTAGAATATTTCTAACTACATTAATATAAATTTAATTTTTTAACAACTAATGTTTATTGTTAATATTCTTAAATAATATCATATAATGTATTTTATATAACTATTAAGCTTAATTTTTTATTGTTTTTTATTATTTTATATTTTTCATAAGCATTTTTTATATTTTAAAGATTGTTTTTTATTGTTTTTTATTATTTTTTATTGATTTTGTGTAATAATAATAATATAATATTAAATATATAATGCAGCGTTATAAGATAATACTTAGCGTTATGTTTTATATATTTTACTTTACAGCTGTTAATTATTAGAAAAGCTATCGGAAACCATCCAATAGCTTTTTATTATTATTTAATTTAATTACTTAACTAATGATTAACTCTTCTTTTCCATGAATAAGATTAGTTATTAAATCATTATATAAAGTATCTATGTTAAATTCTTTACCTTTTTTAGAAATATATCCATTTATATAATCAATCTCCGTGTAACGTCCATTTTGAATTAAATCTTGGTGCATTGAAGGATAATGCTCTCCAGCTTTACTTGGATCATAAGTGCTCTCTACTAATCTTGCAACTTCCTCAACATCTAATTTAACTCCAAATTTATTAGCAACATCACTAAATTCTTTTATTATGCTTCTAATTATTCTAGGAGCTTGTTTTAATTTACCAAACTGTTTTATGTTGCAATCTAGAATCGTACAACTACTATTTATGGCTCCATTTACACATGCTTTACGCCATATGGATAATAATACATTTTCACTATATATGGCATTAAGCCTTGCATCATTAAATATGTCACAAACTTGTTTTGCACATTCTTTCATTTCAGGATCAATATTTTGTATTTCTAAATTTCCTCCACCAGAAAGTTCAACATGACCTGGACCCTTTAAAGAAGCCGTCCATAAAGTAACACCCATAAAAATATTTTTATTATCAACATATTTTTCAATAGTTTCATTATGTCCTAACCCATTTAATAAACATAAAACCTTTGTATTTTTTCCTAAAATGCCTTTAATAGATTCTAGCATTGGCTCTAATCCCATTGATTTAGTAAATAAAATAATTAAATCAGGTATTTCTGTCGCTCTTTCAGGTAAAACAGCTGGTATTTTTACCTTTTTTATTAATCCATTATCGTTAGTAATTAAACCTTTTTTATTTATAGATTCTACATGTTCATGCCATGCATCAATTAAAATAACTTCATTTCCTGCTTCATGTAGCATATATCCAAAACGTGAACCCATTGCTCCGGCTCCAACAATTGAAATTTTCATTACTTACCAACTCTCCTCTCTAGTCAATATAAATATGTCTTTAGTAAGTTTAAGTTTTTAATATTAAATTTACATATTTGTTTTTGTATGCAATTAAATAAGCAATGTTACTATATCATAACTTTAATAAAAATTACAAATATTAATAAAAATCCACAAGTTAATAAAAAATACCTTTAGATAAATTTAACTTTAACTAAAGATATATTTTTATTAATATTATATATTTTTTTATACCCTTATTGATATAAGCTATTACAATTTTTAATTTCTACTTCATAAAATATGACTTTATTATAAAAAATCGCTTGTATTAATTTGTTTAAACAAATCCCATCAAAACTGACATTAAAAGTGTTTTTATCTACATTTTTATTTCAAAAATCTATTTTAATTTCCCAGGTAATTGTTCTGTTGTCAAATCATATACTTTTATTTACTTGCAATAATAGATATATTATATAAAAAATGCTTTAATTTATTTTTCACTTTCCCAGTATGCTGGCCTAGCTAATGATTTTGGCAATCTAGTTTTATAATCACCTTTAGCTGTATTTATTTGAGATTGAGTCAGAAATATAGTATCTTCAAGATTAGCGCCTCTAATATCTGCATCTCTTAAGTCTGCCCCTATTAAATTTGCCCCTTTTAAATCTGTATTTTTCATATTTGCTGCTATAAGTAATGCTCCTGCAAAATTTGCACCTATTAAATTAGTATCGGTAAGATTAGTACCTATGAAATCATACCCTAACTTTAAATTCTTTTTATTTTTTGAATTATTTATTTTATACTTTGCTATTTTATCTTTTGCAATTTCATTTGCCATTCTTAAAATAGAATTAACTTTTGTTCTATATTTTTCAATGTCTATATTCATTATCGAATTTGCATCAAGTTTTGTAAGCTGCTCTATTTCTTGAATTCTAATACTTAATTGATCTTTCATATTTTTATTTGAGACAAATGTTAATGCATCACCTAAATACCATAACATTTCATGAAGTTGTCTCATAACTAAAAATACTTCAAACATTTGATTTTGTAACCCCTTAAATTCCCTCCAATTTTTTCCATTAAATGTTGATTGTGCTACTTTTTGCCCTGCTCCAAAACAATCATATGCAGTACATCCTTTTAACCCTTTTTTTCTAAGATTCTTATGATCTGAGCAAGTAAAATCTGCTTTTAAATTAACACAAGGCGTACCTGCTTTTTTATCATTTGGAAAACCCTCTGTTTTAGAAAAATACAGCGCAACACAGCAAAATCCAAAACATTTTTCACAGTCAATTTTTAATGTCTTTAAAATTTCATTATTATCTATCTCTCTAATAGTTTTTCTCATCTGTTTTCTCCCTTAATATTTTTAATTTAACCAATAAAAATTAATCATTGTATAATAGCAGATTAATACGATTTTCATTTCAACTGATTATATTATATTACTACTTTGAAATTGATACAATTTTTTACATAAAAACAAAAGGATAAATTTCTTCTATATCTTAGAAATCTATCCTTTTTATATACAAAACTTAATTGATATTGCTACTATACTTATATGCTCCAATAAGTGACTGCAAAATATAAAAATTAAGTTCTACTATCATTATTAAGGCCACTAATAACCCTATATTATCATAAAATACTATTCCTATTATACTTGTAAAAAATAAACCTACTCCATAAGTTATATTGATTTTAGCCCATGTATTTGATTTAAAATATGATATAAATTTTTCTGCAGATTTTATATTAAACGAGAATTTTACTTTTAAGGCTTTATTTGCTTCAATTTGTATCAATCCTAAAACTATTAAAACTACTCCCCAAATTAATATGCTGAAAAATAAATCCATTATGAAATCCCCCCTTTAACATATATGTAACTTTAAATTTTTTTATATAAATATTATTTATAAATTATCTATATTCTATACATTCTATGCCAATTACTAATATACCTTTTGCAAGTATTCTAAATTTAAAAAGGTATTTTTTAGGGGTAATTATAATGAACAAATTCTTATATTTTATTCATTATAATTAATCCATAATTTTACTTAAAAAAGAATTTACTTCTTCTGGATTTTTTAAAACTACTATCTTATCTTTAAATTTATTTTCTATTTTTTTATAATCTTTTAATTTTTTCATAGTTCTTCCCCCATAAAGAATCCACCAAATAAATTCTAAATCAAATTTTTCTATACATCCATTTGCCATATCTTCACGAGTTTTATTTTTATATTTTAAATATCTATTAAAGGCTCTATACATACATATTCTTCTTGGAAATTTTAGAAATATTATTCTATCAGCTTGTTCTAATCTTTCTCTTTGAAAAAAATCACTATAGTTTCCGTCAATTACCCATGAAGTATTTTTCATAAATTGTTTAACTATTTTACGCCCTTCTTCTTTATCTCGTTCAATCCAATTAGGTAAAAAATTTATTGTATCTAGAAATAAAACAGGTATGTCATAATATATTGAGAGTTGTTTTGCAAGTGTCGATTTTCCACTTCCACTATATCCAAGTATAGCAATTTTCATATTAAACCTCCTATTTATTTGTAACTTACACTATTTTATTTTAAATTTAAAATTATATTAAAATTTAAAATTTATTTATATAATTCAAATAATTGCTTTTCATCAATTAAAAATACATGATCATCAATACGTTTTGTTGATCCAATTGCAGAAATATACTTTGGACGATTAATCATAAAGTTGGTTTCTGAAGTTTTGTTTTCTATAAAATAATCTACTGTTAAAATTTCATCTACTGCAAGACCTATTAATTTATTTTTATTCATAATAACAATAACCATATCATGATAATGATCTTTAAAAATATTTTTAGTATCATCTAATAATTCTAGTACTTTAGACATGTATTGTTTCTCTGCCTTCTCAAGCAATTCTTCTAAATGTTTTTTTCTAGCTTCTTCATTCTGTTCTTTTTTTCCTTTTTCAACTTCTATTGCGATTTCATGAAGTAGTGTATGTGGTGAATCTATTTTTTTCATATGAAAATTAATACTTTGTATGTCTGTTGAGAAATTATCATACCACTTACCAAATGTACATTGATGAGGGTCTGTTGTTAATGTAAATTTTCTATTTTCATTAACCGAATTTTTTAATTCATTTACCCAACGAATATGATCATCCTTTCTATTATCTATCATCCCTTTAAAATCTTCATATTCCTCATTAGATGACTTGCATCCAAATAAATTTCTCATACTAATTATAGATACTATTTCATTCCTTAATTTCATAATACCCAATTCACACGCTTGCTTTTTTTGTATAGGAGTTATATCATTTGGAAGCTCAGTTAAAGTAACTGTAACATTACTGTCAATTGCATATAAATTATTAGCTACTCTAAATATAACATGAGGCAATACTTCTTCATTTATCATAATTAAAATTCCTTTCATACAACTATATGAATACATATTAATATCATATAAAGTATAAGTATTCATTAGTACCTTTGATTATATATTCTTTTTAAATTAATTATTCTACTAAATTATACCAAATAATTTAGAAAACAAACTACTATAAATTTCACTAAAATCTAATTTTATTTTGTATGAAAAATTTTTATAAAATAGATCAATCTAAAAACAAAACCATTCAGGTCTAAAAAATTACCATTCACGCTCAATCCATTTTAAACTAAAAATAAATGTGCTAATGTAACATTGATAAATTAATTTAATATAAAAAATCTAATTTAAACAAATTATTGATAGTAAATATAGTAATGACTTTATCATCATAATAAAGTCATTTTTTGTGTTTTTTATATTAACATATTAAGGAGATTGTAATGACAAAAGGTATTATTATAAAAAAATTAACACTATTTACTGAAGTAAAAGAAGATTCTTATGAAAAAGTATTTATAAAGCAATCCCAACGTGGAAATGATGATTCTTTCGAAAAATTAATGGATATTTATGAACCATATTTATATAAAATGGCATTTTTATATATGAAAAATGAACAAGATGCCTTAGACATATACCAAGAAACTGCTTTAAAGGCATATATGAATATATCTCAATTAAGAGATTATAGATCATTTAAGACTTGGATAACTAGAATATTAATAAACAATGTCTATGAAAAAAGTAAAAAGTCTAATAGATTTGAAGAACAATACCTTGATGAGAATATAGCCGATTTTTCATATTCAACTATTGAAGAAAGAATAGACCTATATGACGCTATTGACTTATTAGATGATAAATATAGAACTCCGATAATCTTACAATATTTTTATGGGTTAAGTATTCAGCAAATTTCAGAAATTACAAGAACTAAGAAAAACACGGTAAAAACAAATATAAGAAGAGCTAAGAAAAAAATCTACGATATTTTAATGGAGGAAAATGATGAATAAGTTTGATGATATAAAACTTCCTAAAAATATAAAGGAAGAAACAAGGAGAACTATAAAAAAAGCTAATCATTTGAAATTTAAAAAGAAAAATAAACTTTTAAGATTTATAGCTCTAATAATTTTATCAATAGGAGTTTGTGCTTGTGAGTTAAATTATTCTCTAGCTGAGAGAGCAACAAATTTACACAAATTTATTCAAGATATAACATTGAATTCTAAAGATAGTTGTTTAAATTATGGGCAAGGAGTAAGTTTAAAAGAAACAGTAGGAAATATTAGCATTACTATTGATAAAATTAGTTATGATGGACATAAGATTTATTTTACATATACTATTAAATCTAATGATAAACTTCTCCATCAAACAAATAATGTATTTTACAAACATAATCTCCAACTAGAATCTAATTTATTAATAAAAAATGGAACTACTACTGACAAATATCAATATTTCATTTTTAAAAGATTTTGTAACTCCCACTGATGATAATGAAATATCTGCATAATTAGTAATCTAATTTGCTGGAATTAGTAAGTATACCTTGGAAACTAAATATAATAATGCTCTATAATATAAATAATTAAGCTCATATAAAGGCTAGCTCAAAATATATACTTTTGGATAGCCTGTTTTAAATAATTTTAATTTAGCTACTCAAGCATCCTTTTTACAAATCTATACCCAATCATTGATATTATAAATGTCGCTATTGATATAAATAACATACTATCTATTCCTATGCTAGATAATGTATATACTTGGTCATTACCTCCAATAATTCCAGCAGATGTTAACATATTTCTAGATTTGATAATTAAATATGATATTCCACTCGTAAAAGCAGAAATTACTACTGATGCCAATATATGTTTTTTGAAGCTCCAATTATTAAACATTCTAAGATCACATCCTTTATATCTACAACATTTTAGTTTATTTAATTACATCATTAAACAATTCTTTTTGAAATTCTTTATTATTAATATATGTTATAATTCCTGTATGTAATTTTTCTTGTTCATTCAGTAATTTCTTGTCCATAGTTGTTTTTACTGTACCACTTTCCTTATCATTATAAAAAACCTCTAAAATTTTATTTTTATCTTTTAAATATTTAACCATTAGTGTTTCATCATTATTTTCAAATATATACTCTTTTATATTTAAATTTATAGTTGAATTTAAACTTTCTTGATATTCTTGTGAAAAATATTTTCCACCTATTAGTCTATCAATCTCTAATATATCTATATTATTATTTTTAGCTATGTTAGCAGAAATTTGGTTATATATTTTATCCCATTTCTCTTTATCATTATGTAATTTATTAGAAATCTGTTGGTGAATTTTTATATTATCACTTATTAAAGTAAACATAAAATCATGTTTACTTGCACTGTTTTCATGGTTTAATTCAGATTTACTATCTTGATAAGAAATCGTCACTTCATTATTATTTTTCTTTATAGAATATAAAGGTTGAATTTGTTCTTTATTGTTAAAATTGGAGTGTGTAAGAACTAGCTTTTCATCTCCATTAATAAATACATATGGTTGTTGGACATAATCACTTCCATCTATATTTCCTTCATCCATTCTAAATGCTTTATCTTTTGTATATTCATAACCTTGTAACAATACTTTCAAATATTTGTTATCTATTTCTTCATTTTTTAAATTTTTTTCAACAATTTTAAAATATGCATCCTTTAAAGATGCTATTTTTTCTGCCCTTGATCTTGAGCATCCAATTAAAAATATGATTGATATAGATGCCACAAGTAAAATTATTCTTTTCATATCTTATTCTCCCTATTTATAATGTGAATATAGTTGTATGTCCAAATATATATTACCACTAATTTAAGCTTTTGTTATGTAAATATTTTAATATCTATATAATTTAATATTTTTTTTGACTTTTATTTTATGCAAAAAACCCCTTACTTATTTTTAAGTAAGAGGTTTTCATTTTACTAATTTAATTAAAAAATTCTTGCTCATCATATTTAAAATTCAAACTATCTAATGATTCATTTCCACCTTTTAATTTAAAATGAGACATAAGTGATTTAAGCATTTGAGCTTGACCACTTAATTCTTCACTACTTGCTGCACTTTCTTGCGCTGTATGAGAACTTGTTTGAACTACTTCTGAAATTTGCTCAACACCTAATGTTACTTGAGCTATTGCTGTTGCTTGTTCTTCATTTGCCTTTGTTATTTCATTAACTACAGCTGATGTTCTATTAGCAGTTTTAACTATTTTATTTAGTGATTGTGCAGTATTTTCTAAAATCAGATTTCCATTTTCAACTGCTTTAATTGAATTTTCTATAAGATCTGATGTATTTTTTGCAGCCTCAGCTGATTTTGCTGCTAAATTTCTCACCTCATCTGCTACTACTGCAAATCCTTTACCTGCACTTCCAGCTCTTGCTGCTTCTACTGCTGCGTTAAGTGCTAATATATTTGTTTGGAATGCTATATCATCTATTGTTTTTATTATTCTTCCTATTTCACTTGATGTAAATGATATTTCATTCATCGCATTTATCATTTCTTTCATTTGTTCATTACCATCTCTAACTTGACGTCCTGCATTTAGTGCTAATGCATTTGCTTTTTTAGCATTTTCCGCAGTATTATTTATCTTTTCAGATATATCAATAATAGTTGATGACAGCTCTTCTATAGCACTAGCTTGTTCTGTTGCTCCTTGAGATAACATTTGCGATCCATTTGCAACTTGCTCAGATGCAGATTGTACTTCTTGTGATGATTGATTTATTTGTGCCATTGTTTCACTTAACTCATTAATAATTTTCTCTATAGATATTTCTATGTTTTTAAACACACCTATGTATTCTGCTTCAGGTTCTACATCAAAGTTACCTGATGCTACTTCACCTAAAATTCTAACAGTGTCATGTATTATTGCATTTACTTTTTCACTCATTAATCTCATACTATCTGCTAATTTCCCAAGCTCATCTTCTGATGAATATTCTATATTAACATCAAAATCACCATTTGACATTTGATTTGCACACTTTTCTAATTCTTCAATTGGATTTTTTAGCATTTTTACTATATAAATACACATAACAATTCCAGTTGCTATAACAGCTAATCCTGTTGTAATAGATATTACCCATGCTCTTTTTGCCTTGACTTTTAAGTCTGTATTTTCTTTTTTTATAAGTCCTTGTGTATATTTATAAAGTTTTTCTGTATCATTTAGGCACTTACTACTTACAGTTGCATACTGCCCAGTATTGCTAGATATCATTTCAGATGCCTCTTTAACTTTTCCTGATTCTATAAGTGCAAAAACTTCCATACTTTGATTTTTAAGCTCATTTATAGAATTTTCTATATTATTTACTAACTGATTTACTGTTTTCTCATCTTTGAAATCATTTCTAAGTATATTTACTCTTTCATACATTTTATCTAAATCCTTATTAACAGCATTTTTTAATTCTGATGGATTTGTTGAAATAGCACCTTTAGCTATGTTTTTTTCAACAGAGACTATATCTTTTTTTATTTGCATAGATAACGCAGTTAATTCATTTGCTTGTTCCGAAAAGTTAGTACTTGCTTTTACTCCTTTTCTTAAATTTGCTAATGAATTAGCCCCTGCAAATACTGACATTAGTATAAGAATTAAAAATGCTAACCCTAATTTTTTCCCCACGTTCCAATTTTTCATGCCTCTTTCTCCTAACTATTTCTTTATTTTACTTTTGTTTAATCTACCCTTACTTTTACTCCTTATAAAGGAGTTTATTTTTAATTTTTTATAAAATAGCTATAATATCTAGTAAATTTATATAAAGTATTCTATCAAAATGATAATTTTTCTAACATTATTTATTTACCATTATTTTCTATTTTTAAACAAAGTTTTATAAATTTTTATTTAGATAAATATATTAAATTTTATTTAATCATCAAATTAATCATAAAAATAAGCTCTCCTATCTAATTTTTATAAATATCTTTTATATTACAAATTTGTAAGATTAATGTAACCAATATCAATACAACAAATTTCAAATTTTTCCTATACTATACACATAATATTTAACAAAAGGACGTGAATATATATGGAAATTTTAAAATTAATTAATTTATCTAAAACTTATGAGGGTAAAGTTTCATACAAGGTACTAAAAAATATAAATTTAACTATAAGAGAGGGAGAATTTGTAGCTATAATGGGACCTAGTGGTAGTGGTAAATCTACTTTATTAAATGTCATATCTACAATAGATAAACCTACTAGCGGGCAAGTAATCTTAAATGACAAACAACCACATAATTTAAAAGGTGATCATTTATCTAGCTTTAGAAGAAAAGAGCTAGGATTCGTTTTTCAAAACTTTAATCTATTGGATACATTAACTATAGGAGAAAATATAGTACTTCCTTTAACATTAGAAGGACTACCTGTAAATGATATGGATGAAAAATTAAATATACTTTCTAAAAAACTTGGAATAGAAAATATAATAAATAAAAGAACTTTTGAGATATCCGGTGGACAAGCTCAAAGAGCTGCTATAGCTAGAGGTATAATAAATTCTCCCTCAATTTTACTAGCTGATGAGCCTACTGGAAATTTAGATTCTAAATCAACTGATGATGTAATGAATTTATTTACAAAGATTAATAATGAAAACAAAGTAACAACACTTATGGTTACACATGAACCTTATACTGCAAGCTTTTGTAATAGAATAATATTTATAAAAGATGGGGAGATATTTAGAGAAATATATAAAAATAAAAGTAGAGAGGAATTTTATGAAGAGATATTACTAGTACTATCTCAAATAGGAGGTGCTAGATAGTGGACTTAAAAAAGCTTGCTTACAATAATATATCAAGAAATTTCAATGCATATTTTGGATATTTTTTAAGTTGTACTGTATCTATAATGATATTTTTTGGATTTTCAGTTTGTTTATTTCATCCATTAATTACAGGTGCCGGTATAAGTAAAAATTCTGCTATGGGTTCATCACTTTTAATTACATCCGTCGTTATAGCAGCTTTTTCATTGTTATTTATAATTTACTCTCTTGGAACTTTTATTAAGAGTAGATTTAGAGAATTCGGAACTTTATTAATCTTGGGCATGTCTGATAAACAATTAAAGAAATTAGTTTTTTTAGAAAGCCTATTTATAGGAGCATTGTCTATAATCTGTGCACTAGTATTAGGATTAATTTTTTCTAAACCATTTTTATTAATAGTCAGTGAAGCTTTTAGTATTAATAATTTAAATATTTACTTTCCTATAAAGTCAATAATAGTAACTACAATAGTATTTATACTATTGTTTACAATCTCAATCCCTTTTGTGATGATTACTATAAAAAATAAAACTATAATTGAATTGCTTAATGGAAGTAAAAAGCCTAAGAATGAACCTAAAACTTCGATACTTTTATCAATCTTAACAGTTATATTATTAGGTATAGGTTATGTAGTTCCTTTTCTAGACATAAATTCAGGCAATCTTACTTATGCTATAGTAATTTGTATAATTTTAGGTACTTATCTATTCTTCTCTCAAACATTAGTATGGATATTAAAAAAAATAAAAACTCATAAAAACTTTTATATGAATAGGACTAACTTACTATGGATAAGCAATTTAGTATATAAAATAAAAGACAATTCTAGGCTATTATTCTTAATGACTACATTATTATCAATAACTTTAGTTTCAATAGCTACATTGTCATCTCTTGTTTCTATACAATTAGATGAGCAAAGAGCATCTTATCCATTTGTTATAAACTATCAATCTTCAGAGGGTAACCCACAAGAAAAAGATCGTTTAGAGCTTATAGAAAAAACTCTGAGTGATGATGGATTTATTTATGATAAAACATCTTTTGATTCATTAAGAGTTAAAGATAATGGTGGATATTTAGTTAGCCAATCTGAGTTTAATCAAGTTGGTCAAAAACTAAATCTAGATAGTGTCAGTTTAACTGATGATGAAGTTGTAATAGTCCCTAGATATACAGATTCAAGCTATATGAGGTCTTTAAATGAATTGAAAACTTTACAAGTAGGAAAAATCAACTTAAAGGTCGTAGGACTTGCAAGTGGAAAAATATTTCCAGCTGGTTATAAGACTTATATAATAAGCGACCTTTTATTTAAAAAGCTTTCAAATAATTCTGAGTATGAAAAAGTAACTTCATTTGGATATAACTTTAACGGGTGGGAAAAATCAATTGAAGAAGGATATAATTTTAATGAGCATATAAAGAATACATCTAAAAATAATTTCGAAAAAGGTATTTTAAAAGAAACCTATACTGATTTACGTTATTACTATAAGGTATCCATTGATATTACTAATACTATGAATTTTATGGGTATATTTATGTCTATTGTATTTTTTATTGGAAGCTGTAGTTTCTTATACTTTAGATTCTATACTGATTTAATTTATGATAAAGAAAAATATAAAAATTTATCTAAGCTAGGGCTTTCTTATAAAGAGCTAAAAAAAATATTAACTATAGAAATATCATCAATGTTTTATATTCCATACCTTGTTGCATTTTTTAACGCGACTATAAGTATTATAATGTTTAGCAAGATTAAAGGATTTAGCTTAGGTCTTAAAGGTTTATCTACATCTTGTATAATTTTAGTTATATACTCTATCTACTTTGTAATTTTAAAAAATAAATATATTAAAGAAATCGCTAAGATAATACCTGAATATCTTGACTAATTTCAAAGATTCCCTTTAGTAATTTCTAAAGGGAATCTTTGATGTGTAATTCAACTTTTATTTTAATTTACCTAGTAATTATAGCAACCTGAATGTTTATTAAACTATTTTTAAACTTAATATATATCCTCGCTACAACATACTACATAAATTATATATATATATCTACTATATAATACTTTCCATCCTTTTTTTGTACTACAACTTCTCTATCTTCTACATAGGTTTCTTTATTATCATCTGTTAATTTAAATCTAACTTTTAGGAAATCAAGTTTATTTTTTTCATCATATTTTGATGTAGTTTCAGTTTCTACATCTATATCTGGCTTTTTGTTTGAATAAAGTTCTTTTAAATTTGTGATTTTTTCATCTAAAACATAATTTATAAGTCCTTCGCTCTCTATTATTGATGACATTTTCATAAACTCTTCATATTTTTCATCACCAGGTTCACCAGGAGGATTTTTCTTATAATACTCATAGTTGCTATTCAATTCTATAAGCTCCCTTGCTAAGGAATTCCCTCTCGCTTTAAAGTACTGAAGTTCATTAATATTATTTAAGTCTGGACTGAAACATTTTTTAACAACATTTGCATCAAAACTATATAATGCATTTATATAATTTACTATAACATCTTCTTTAGATAAGTTTGGACTATTGAACATATATTTTGAAATTGTAGTTCCTCCAGATTTAACTACAAATCCTATAAGAACGCATAATAAACATATTATTGATATTTTTAGAAAATTTAATATTTTTTTCATTTCATAATTGCTCCTTAAATTATAACTTCATGATTATTATAATATAAGAAATAGGAAAATTTTGTCTAATAATGTCTAAAATCCCAAATAATATATTTTCAAAATTATTTTTTTATAAAATATTTTCTATATAGAATTTATTTATTTTAAACTATAAAACAAAATAATAAGGTAATTAAAAAATATAAAATCTCTTAACTACCTTATATAATAATTATTTTCTAAAAATATTAGCTATTTGATTAAATGCATTTTCGTTTCCATTTCCACCAACTTTAGTGATTTCTTTTAATAATTTACTTGATATTAATTGTTCTTGCTTAGAATTTAACTTATCAGAAACTACAACTACAGGAGAGTTTTCCTTTGCTGCTATAACTCCAACTGCTAATGCATCTACCAATTCATCTTCATTCTTTATGCCATTTTTAGCAACAAATATATTGTTTACATTTTCATCATAAAATGTTTCTAGTATAACGGAATTTGTCTCATTCCTGTTCTCTCCTCCCAATCTTTTTACCCCTGGAAGTTTATCAGTTACTTCATTTGAAATTGATTTTTCATTTCCTATGACATAAGTAGTTTTTATATCATTTTCCTCAATAAATTTTTTAAATAATGTAATTCCACTACTTGGTGAAGAAAGTATTATTGCCATATTTTTACTCGCTGCTACAGGAGATATACTTACCGCATCTACAAGCCCATGCTCTCCATTAACAACCGCTATTTCAGATGTCTTACCTAGTTTATTAGCTATTTTTAATGAAGTTTCATATCTATCTTTTCCACTTATTCTTTCTATATTAATATTCATGGCTTTTAGCTGTAAAATTACTTCATTTGAAATTGCATCTTCTCCGCCTATTATGTATACATTTTTTGCATCTAGTCGGCTTATCTCTTTTTTTGTATCTTCATTTAATTTATTACTTTGTGTTAAAAGTATTGGAGCATTTTTCAACTTTGCAAAAGGAGTTGCGCTCATTGCATCTGTTATAGCATTTGAATTTACAAGCACCACATTTTCTGATCTCTTAAAACCTCTCTCACTTACTTTTACAGCTGTTGAATATCTTGAATCTCCTACTAGTTTAGTTTCTTCTATAGTAGGTTTTAGTTTTAACAACATTTCTGGTAAAAGTGTACAATATTTTTTAATAGTATTTTTACCATGATCTCCCCATTCATTTTCAATGAATGTTAAATCATCTCTTTCTGGTACATGCATTACTTCTCCAGATTCAGTTTCATAAGCTCCAGAAGATCCTTCCTCTGGTTTTTGAGGGTCATCTGGCAATTCCCAGTTTGCAGCTTCAAAATATATATATGGTGCAAACTCTTTAAAATTAGCATGATCACTCCAATTTCCTGTAGAAGGAGATGGGTAATCTATATTTAACTTGGTGTCATTTAAGTGTAATTCTAAATTTAAATCTTTAGCTATTTTCATAGCTTGATATACAGGCCATGCATTTTCAACTTTTTTAGTCTCCTCATTATAGTTTCCACTATACATATAACTGTAAGTTCCCGCTAATATAGAGTCCATATTTATCATATATACTAAATTATTTTTTTCATCTTGCGTCATATTGTCTACATAAGCTTTAGATCCAAATAATCCACCTTCTTCAGCTCCAAAAAATACAAATTTAATTGTATAAGGTGTCTTTACATCTTTCATTCTTATAGCCGTTTCTAAATTTACAACAGTTCCAGAACCATTATCATCAACTCCAGCAGTTCCAACACTATCATAATGTGATCCAACTATTACTTCTTTATTAGAATCACCTTTTTTTGTTACTATAATATTTTGACTTTTAAATTTTTCACCTTTTTTATTAGTAAATTCAAAAGGCTGCTCCTCTACCTTGTATCCAGCATTTTCAAGCTTTCCTTTTATATACTGAGCTGCTTTTAGTTCTTTGTTTGTTCCTGCTTTTCTTTCTCGAAGGTTTTTATCTATATACTCTAATGTTTCATAAGCATATTTTCCATATCCTTCTATTTTTTCTTGAGCGAATACCTTTGTATCGCACATTGATAAACTAATTGTCATTAAGAAAGTTACTAGCATTGAAAATATTTTTTTCTTCATAATACCTCTCCCTTTCAAACTTTATTAATTATAGCAATTTAAAATCTATTTACATTAATTGATATTTTAAGTTGCAGCAATTAAATATTATTTTCTACATTTTAGATTTATCTCCTTTAATTGAATCTAATTTTCTACAAAAAAAGTTCTTATAAATATTGATATTTATAAGAACTTTTTTGTAATTTAAATTATATTAAAACTCTTGATCACCAAAGAAATTTTTAGCTTCATAATCGTTATTTATATCTTTTAATTTAAATTTTGATATAAGATCTTTTAACATTTGAGCTTGACTTGATAGCTCTTCACTTGCTGCAGCACTTTCTTCTGCTGTCGCTGAATTTGTTTGTACAACTACAGATATTTGCTCTACTCCAACATTTACTTGGCTTATATGTTCAGCTTGTTCACTACTGGCATCTGCTATTTTTTGTATAACTTCAGCAGATTGCTGTGCTCCTTCTACAACATCGTCTAATGATTTCGCCGTTTCTGATACTATTTGTGTTCCATTTTCTATTGCAATAAGAGCTTTTTCTATTAGGTCTGCTGTATTTTTAGCACTTTCTGCTGATTTAGCAGCTAAATTCCTAACTTCATCTGCAACCACTGCAAATCCTTTACCTGCAGATCCTGCGCGTGCTGCTTCTACTGCTGCATTAAGTGCTAATATGTTAGTTTGGAACGCTATATCATCTATATTTTTTATTATATTTCCTATTTCATTCGATGTTTGACTAATTTCATTCATAGCAACTATCATTTCTTCCATCTTAGCTTTTCCTAAACTTGTTGCACTACTTGATTTTATAGATATTTCTTTAGCTCTATCCGCATTTTGAGCAGTTTTATTTATATGTTGTGAAACTTCATTTATAGTTGCAGATAGCTCTTGAACTGAACTAGCTTGTTCTGTTGCTCCTTGAGAAAGTACTTGTGCTCCTTCAGATACCTGATCAGAACCTATTGATACTTGCTCTCCAGCCATCTGAATTTGTGATAATGTATCATTTAAGCTTTCTATTATTTTATTACTAGCTACTAACATTGGATTAAAATCTTTTGCAAACAGCTCTTTAGTATCTTCATTATTTATATCTATATCTAAATTACCATTACTAATTTCAGTCAGTAAGTATATCAATGTAGTTATCATATTCCTAAGATCCATCACTATTTTGTTGGTAGCATCAGAAACCAACCCTATTTCATAGTTAACATTTACTTCTGGAATATCTGATTGTAAATCACCTTCTGCTAGCTTTTCTAATCTTTCACTGCACTCTTTAAGTGGATTACCTATTATATTTGCAAATCTTCTTCCTATTATAAAGGCCGCCACTATAAATACTATTCCTAGTGTAATAGTTATTCCTATTGATGCATAAAGTTCACCAAAGAAGTCATTCTTTTGAACCATTATACCTAATCCCCAACCATTTGTATGTTCTACTGGTATATATCCTAATAACCAACTTTTTCCTTCTGCATTGAAATGAATATTTCCAGTTTCTCCATTAATAAGTTTTTTATCCGCTTCTGCATATGGTATAAATTCAGGATTTGTTTTTGATAATTCTATTACATTCTCTTGTCCTACTAGGTTATGATCTTCATCTGCTATTGTAGTACCTTTGTTATTTATAAGATATGTATAACTATTAGTACTTACAGTAATATTTTCGACTATTTCATTTAAAAAGTTCTCATTTGGAACGAAGTAAACTACACCAACTATTTTACTTCCAGATACTCCATTTTCCCAAATTGGTGCTGAAACTACAAATGTAGTTTTACTTGTAACTTTACTTATAGTTGGTTCACTAATATACTCTTTACCAGATATAGATTCTTTAAAATAATCTCTATCTGAATAATCATTATTATCAAAATAACTAACTCCATTTGCATCTAAAATATTCCCTCTTTCAAATCCATACAACTTCACTTGATTTTCTATAATTTTTTTCTTATCTTCAATAGTTGCCTTAGGATCTGATATTTCTTTCATACAACCAGTTTGAATTGCAGCATGTTGAATATTTCTAATTTTAGATGAAACATTTTCTGATGCTTGATGTGTCGTTTCCATAATAGTGTTACTTAAAACATTATTTGCTGTTTTATAATTTAGAAAACTTGTAATTATCCCTAAAAATGTACAGCAAATAACTACCATTGAAACTATTATAAAAGTAAGTTGAGCTTTAATGCTTTTTTTATTGTTTTTGTCTTTTAGCTTGAATTTTAATTTCATTGCTATTCAACCTCCTCTGTTTACATAATTTTTTAATTGAATAAATAAAATCCTAAAAATATTTCTTATTATATTTTAAATAATTTCAAATTTATCGTATTATAAAATTTTTTTTTATAAATGCTACTATTTTTTAATTAAATTATATTTTTCATTTTAATTTCAAGTCATTAAACTACTGTAAAATATATAATAAATTGTTATATAAAAAATCTAGCTTAAGATAATATACAATACGTTTTTGTAAAAATATTTTTAAGCTAGATTATAAAAAATCTATCTAATTAACCTGTCTATTATACTAACAAGATTAGCTATCTCTGGCTTAGTTATTTGCTCATCTGCACCAAGTTCTTTTCCTTTAATATATATTTCTTCACTTATTAATGATGAGAATAGAATTAGTGGTATATCTTTTAATACACTATCTTCTTTAACTAACTTAGTTAGTCTATGCCCATCCATTAATGGCATTTCAATGTCTGAAACTATGCATGAAACATGATTTAAGATTGGTTCTCCACTAGATTTAGCTTCTGATAGATAATTCCACGCTTCTTGACCATTATCCGTTTTAATAGTATTTTTATATCCTGCCCTATGTAAACAGTCAACTATCATCTTAGAAAGTAACATTGAATCTTCGACTATTAATACAGGTTTATGAGAATCTTGGCGTTTACCTAACATATCTATTTCATCATATTGAATGCTAGACTCCGGACTTATTTCTGCTATTATTTTTTCAAAGTCTAATATAGTTACTAATCTATCCTTATATTGAGCAATACCTGTTGCAACACCTTCATCTCCACCATATATTATTCTATCTGGCTTTCTGATTTCTTCCCAAGAAACTCTACCTATTCCAACAACATTTTCTACATGAAATGCAAAGCTTAATTTGTTAAAATGAGTAACTATAAAAATATCATGAGTTCCTTCACCTGTTCTAGGTATATTTAAGTACTTAGCTAAATCTATTACAGTAATTATTTCATCTCTAGGTTTAAATACCCCTTCAACTACTGGATGAGAATTTGGCATCTTCTTTACATCTTGAGCCATAAGTATCTCACGAACTTTTGCTACATTTATACCAAATGACTCTCCTGCAATCATAAACTCCATTATTTCAAGTTCATTAGTTCCTGATTCTAAAAGTATCTTTGTCTGACTTGTGCTTTCTGCAAATCCCATAATCAACCTCCTACAATATTTAAGTTTAATATTTTAAAATCTATATTTTTATAATACGTCAGAAAGTTCAAAAACTATAATACTTGTTTACATTAAATTTGATTTTTTATCAAATTTTTCTTTTTTATTTAATTTTCATATTTGTAGCAAATTTTGTTGTATTTAATATTATTAAGCATATTTTTAGCATTTTATAAATTTATTTGTATTTTCTTATATTATTTTTTCTAACGATTTTACCTATTTTTAACAATTTGTTCTATAAAATGATGCTACAATTATACTAACTAAATAAAAAGGGGGCATTAGTATGAGCAATAAGGATAGCGCAGCTATCAACAACAAAAAATTACCTAAAGGTGCTTATGGTGGAGTATCTGGAAAAGACTATGTACCTTACATAACAGACAAATCTAAAACAGGTGGAAATGCTGCTGTACTCATAATAGGTCTTGTGTTAGCATCTGTTTTTGCAGCATCTACTGCATACTCTGGTATGAAAGCTGGTCTTACTGTTGCTGCAGGTATTCCTGGTGCAATTATAGGTTCTGCGTTTGTTGCCGCTTTTGCAAAGCAAAAAGGTATCCTTGGCAAAAACTTAATTCAAGGTATGTCAAGTGGTGGGGAATCTGTTGCTAGTGGTTTAATATTCGTATTACCTTCTGTTATCTTAATTGGTAGCGATTTCACATTTTTAGAAGGGTTACTAGTTGGTGTTGGTGGTGTTCTATTTGGTATTGGTGCAGCATCGCTTGTTTATAATTACTTAATTGTTGAAGAACATGGTAAACTTGTTTATCCTGAGTCAATGGCTATATCGGAAACTTTAGTTGCTTCTGATACTGGTGGAGACTCTATAAAGTACATGGGAATAGGTTTTGGAATAGGTGGAATTATAACTGTTATAACTAGCTCATTCTTAAATTTAACTAATAATGTAATGAGCTTTATAGGAAGTAAAGGGTATAAGTGGAAATTTGATATGGAAGTTAACCCATTACTTTTAGGAATAGGTTTTATAGTTGGTCTTGAAGTTGCTTTAACAATGTTTGCAGGTTCTATATTATCAAGTTTTGGTATAGCTCCTTTAATAGGGTACTTTACTGATATGGCAAAAGATGGTGTTATGGTATGGAATAACCCTTCTATGCAAATAAATGAAATGACTGTTCAGGCAATATCTAGTAGTTATGTTAAATATATAGGCGCTGGTATGATGTTATTCGGTGGTATAATAGGTGCTATAAAACTTATACCAACAATAATAGCTTCTGTTAAGGAAACTACTAAGGCTAAAGGTACTGGTGGAGAAGGTTCATCTATGCAAATGATGATATTATTAGGTGGAGCTATTATAGGATTTATAGCTGCATTTATAATATCTGGTAATATAACTATGGCTATAGTAGGTGCTGTATTGTCACTTTTATTATCTTTATTATTTGTTATAGTTGCAGGACGTTTAACTGGTACTATAGGTACATCTAACCTTCCTGTTTCTGGTATGACTATAGCTTCTTTAGTTATAGTTACATTAGTATTCGTTATAATGGGATGGAAAGATCAAGCTCATAATAAATCATTACTTTTATTTGGTTCTTTCATAGTTGTTGCTATAGCAATAGCTGGAGGATACTGCCAATCTCAAAAAGTTACATACATAATAGGTGGTAACAAAAACGAAATGCAACGTTACTTTACTTTAGCTAGTATCGTTGGTGTTGTAGTAGTTGTTGGTACTATGTTAGTTCTTTCTGAACAACTTAAGATAACTGGTGATAATCCACCATTTGCACTACCTCAAGCTAACTTAATGTCTACACTTACTTCTGGTATAATGTCTGGTGATTTACCATGGGTTATGATTTTAGTTGGTATATTTATGGGTCTTGTTTTATATTTCCTAAACTTACCTATAATGACTGTTGCAATAGGATTCTATTTACCAATAGCAACAACTTCTATAATATTAGTTGGTGCATTAATAAGAGTTTTAGTTGAAAGAAGTGCTAAAAGTGATAAAGAAAAAGAAGTTAAAGTTGCAAATGGTATAAGTTTATCTTCAGGTCTTGTTGCTGGTGGTTCTATATTAGGACTTATAGGAATAATATGCCAAGTTACAGGTGTTGTTGGAGGAAATACTCCAAGTGGATTTGCTGCTGGTAATGGAATGGCAGTAGTTTTACTTGTGGCTTTAGTAATCCTTACAATCATTCCTATTATGAACTCTAAGGTAAAAGAAAATGACTAATGATGATGTGTTAAATTTGATCTTTAAGGTTTCAAATGAAATTAAATTTGAAGTTAATGAAAATCAAATTGTAACTGTGTTAGAAAAACAAGATCATTTTATACAAAGATTTTTTAGAAAATTAAAATTTAAAATACCTATGTATAAAAGAACTGAACTTGATAAGTATGGTAGCTTTGTATTCTTACAAATTGATGGAGAGAAAACAGTTGAGGAAATAGGTTCAAAACTAGAACTTAAATATGGTGAAGAGTCTCATCCTCTTTATGAAAGATTATTACTGTTTTTAAATCATATAGAAATCAATTGTAATTACATTGATAGGATAAATTAAATAATAAATAAAAGTGGATATCTAAATAGATATCCACTTTTTATATGTTATAAAAATGATTTTTTCTCAAATTTTATTTTGTCTCCATCTTTTATATACACATTAATATTCGAATCTATATCCAACTTTAAATATAGTTTTTATATTACTTTTAAGCTTTAACTTTTCTCTTAGTCTCTGTACATGTATATCAATTGTTCTAGTTTCTCCTATATAATCAAATCCCCATACCTTATCTAATATTTGTTCTCTAGATAATGCTATATTTTTATTTTTTACAAATAATGCTAATAGCTCAAACTCTTTTAGAGTTAATTCTATTATCTCTCCATCTAATTTTACTATTCTTCTATCTAAATCTATCTCTATATTATTTACTTTTATTATATTTTCACTTTTATTATATCTTCTAGCTACTGCTTCGATTCGAGCTAATAACTCAATACTTTCAAACGGTTTTACTATATAATCATCAGCCCCTAATTTTAATCCTTTTACTCTATCTGATACCGAACTTTTTGCTGTAATAAATATAACAGGTACATCTTTTTTCTTTATATGTTCAATAAGCTCAAACCCATCTATTTTAGGTAACATTACATCTAAAAGAACTGCATCTATATTTTCTTTATCAAATATATTTTTACCTTCTTCTCCATCTTGAGCAACCAAAACATCATATCCAGATATAGTTAAATTTATATCAATCAAATCTCTTATTGCTAAATCATCTTCTACTACTAATATTTTCATTACTTCCTCCAGTATTTATCTTTGATATTTAAAATATATTACTTTTGAATTTCTATATAGTTTAGATTTTCAACTTTTTAAAATATATTATTTTTTCATCTTTATAATTTATATTTACTTCATAGAAATATGAATTATCCATTTTATCGCTAACCATTAATACTGTACCATATTTGTTACTATAATTGTCACTATAATTTAAGTAAACTTTCATATTCTCTATATTTAAATTTAGTGATTTTAATAAGGGCGTTATTATATCTTTTGCTTTACTTATATTTATTACTTCATAATTTTTTTTATATATTTCTTTGAAATTAGAATCTTCCACCACTATGAATTTTATGTCTCCATTATCAGCTAGTATATTACAATAATATTTTTGGTTATTATCATTTTCAGTCCACATTATGTTCCATTCATATCCTTCTTCCGATTCATATAATTCTATATTCTCTGATATTTGATCTCTATTCAAGTTTATACCAAACCCATCTTTTAATACATCTAAACCTCTTGAAATTGCTTCTTCTCTGGTTATATAGTTTACATTTTGCAATTCTTTTGTTCTTTCTTTCAACGCAAATTTTTCTGAATACAATACATTATTATTATATTTTTCAAAATGAATATTAGTTATAAAGATTAAAAATATTAATAATATCGATATTAATCCAACTATTTTAAAATTAATTTTCATCTTTCGTATTCTCCATATTTAGTATTAACGTAACTGTTGTTCCTTTACTTAACTCACTTTCTATATAAAATTCTATGTTATTAGATATACAAATTTCTTGACATATAGCAAGACCTAACCCTAAATTCTTACTTACTTTAGCCCTTGATTTATCTACCATATAAAACGGTTCTATTACTTTATCTAAATCCTCTTTTGAAATTCCAAAACCTTCATCTACTATTTTTAGCTTATATCTACTACTATTAAAAGCTTCACCTCTTATGATTATTTTTGATTTATACTCTGATGCTTTTATTGAATTGTCTAAAATATTTGTAATCAATAATATTGTAAGTTGCTTATCTCCATATACTTTTGAATTTTCTACATCTACTACTATATTCATTGATTTATTCTTTAGTTTATACTCGATTGACTTAATAGCATCTATGGTTATATCCTTAATAAAACTTAACTCTTTTTGATTTTCAACTTGTTTATTTCTAATCATTATTAACTTTATAAGAGATGTACTTAAATTTTCTAGTCGTCTGCCTTGAGAGTTTATATAATCTAAAGATTTTAATCTTATTTCCTCACTTATATTTCCTTTTAACAATAAATCTGAGTATCCTATTATAGATGTAATAGGCGTTTTCATTTCATGGGTTAAATTATCTATAAATCTCTGTTTTTGCTCATTTATAATATTTAACTCTTTTATCTTATCTTCTATTTCTTTCATCATTCTATTAAAGTTTTTAGATAATATTCCAATTTCATCATTATTATATTCTTTTGCTCTTTTACTATAATCACCTTTAGTTATACTATTTGATACATTTATTAAGTCAATTATAGGATTAGTAATATTCTTAGATATAATATACATTCCTATAGCTAAGAGAACTGTAACTACTAGGCTCAATAATATAAATAATTCATAATTTTTACTTCTTTCTTCACTTATAAAGTTTATGTCTTTTGTTATTATAAGTTTATATGTTTCAGAATCTACTTTAAACGTTGATCCAATAAATAATAATCTTTTACCCTCTATCTCTCTAATTATAAACTTACATTCCTTTATGCTTGCCTTTTGTACTTCTTCTCTATAAGAAGTTATTCCTAAATTTTTAGCGTTTAATATAATGTTATTTTTTTTATCAAAGATTTCTATATTTTTAACTCCTGAAATATCTCCATATATATAATTTTTTATGACACTCAACAGTATATCAGGTGAATGTCTAGATAATAAATCAGCATTTAAATATATTGAATTTCTAATACTTTTATATTCATTTATATAGGAAACTATTGTATTTTCTAAATTTCTATTATATATATTCTCTATTATTACTACACCTGCTCCGTTAAATAGTATAATAAATAATATTATTGAATAAAGGAATATTTTTTTCCATATTTTCACAGTATCACCAACTTTCAACTGATATTTATAATACCATATTATTTATTTTTTAGTATATTATAAACATACCTTAATTATAATATTTTACAACTTTGATACATCTATGTAACAATTATTAATCATCTTATTTTTATAATATTATTTGTCAGAAATAATCTAAAAGGATGGTTTTAAAATGAATTTTGTCAGAAATAAACGTAGAAGCAATAAAGACTTAAAGAAAAATATATTATTTGCATTAATGATACTTCTTTTAATCTTTGTTGTTTTCTTTAAAACGATTTTTATAAATGCTAAAACGAAAGAACCAGAGGTCGAAACTCTTGCGTTAACAAATCAAAATTTACTAAATTCAACAGACCCTGTCATTAAAGATCTTGTTGATAAATCAAATAATAATAAAAAAATTAATTTAATTTTAAATAATATAGATAAATATCCTAAAGAACTACTAGAGTTAGCAAGTAAAAATACTGAATCAATTGACTTTGTAGCTAATTATAATAAATATTTATCATCTACAAAAAATAATTCTATATCTATAGAGTTTGATTATACACCAGGTAATATCCCTTTATTTTCACAATGGGATGAAAGATGGGGATATGAAAAATATGGAGATAATTATTTAGCTATAAATGGATGTGCACCTACTTCTTTGGCTATGGTAGCTGTTGGACTTACGGGAAATACTACTATAAACCCTAAAGTGGTTGCTGATTATGCTTATGCTAATGATTTTTACATTAAAGGTATTGGTTCTAGTTGGAATCTTATTTCTAAAGGAGTTAAATACTTCGGTTTAAAAAGCGAAGAACTTCCTCTAACAAAGTCTGCTATAATATCAACACTAAAAGATAAAAATCCTATAATTTTAACAGTTAAACCTGGGACATTCACTACAACAGGTCATTTTCTTGTACTCACTGGTTTAACATCTGATGGTAAAATACAAATTAATGATCCTAATAGTAAAATTAATTCTAATAAAAAATGGGATGTTAATGTATTTTTAAAGGAAACTAAAAATTTATGGAAAATAAGTTTACTATAAAAGCTTAAATGTACGTCAAAACCACTTCTAAAATCTAGATTTTAGAAGTGGTTGTATTAGTCTAACTTAATATTTCATAAATATCAGATAGTTCAAGTTCTATACTTGATTTATCTATATCATAAAATTTGGTATACTGATTTTCTAGTGCTTCATTAGGAAGTACAATTTCAAATGTACTACCCATATTTAAATTACTAAATACATTTATTTGACCATGATGTAAATCTATTATAGATTTGCTTATGCTAAGTCCTACTCCAATGCCTTCATTCATACGAGTTAAAGACTTATCTACCTGAACAAATTTTTCAAATATAAGTTTTTTTACACTATCTGATATACCTATACCTTCATCTTTTACTCTTATATATATCTTATCTTCTTTTGAGATTAAATTTACATAAATATTCTTATTTTCCGTTGAAAATTTTATCGCATTTGATAGTAAATTTAACAATACCCTTTCTATAAGTTTAGGATCGCATTTTATGATATTTTCTTCTTCATTGGTATCAAATTCAATGTTTATTGATTTAAGTGATGCATATTTTACAACCTCTAAAGTAACATTTTCAATAATAGATACTATATCATAATTTCCAAATTTAGCTTTTAGTATTTGAGCATCAATTTTTAATACATCGATTACATTATTTATTAATCTCAACATTCTTTTACAGTTTAATCTCAAAGATTTTTGATATTTTTGATATGATTCTTTAAATTCTCTATCATCTCTCAAGCTGACTTTATCTAATAGCTGAACTATTGAGTAAAATATATTTAATGGAGTTCTAAGCTCATGAGATAGATTATATATAAACTGTCTTTTTTCTTTATCATAAACTTTTAGTTTTTCTAATTCCAACTCTGTACTTATTTCATCTGAAATATCCATATAGCTAACAACTATATCACTTTTATCCTCAAGTACATTAATACGCTGTACTGTACAATCTATAGTTTTATACCCAAATACATCTTTTATTATTCCTCTCCAAGTTCCATTTTCATTTAATAAATTTAATATATTATAACTTTCATCAATATATCTTAATTTTTGCTTCAAATTTAGGTCAATACTTTTAATATCAACATCTTTTGAATTAAAGTAATATTCTTTTATTTTTTGGTTAGCATACTTTATATTTAAATTTTCATCACATATAAACATAAAACTATGCTTATTATTATCAACTAAATTATAAAAAACACTTAAATTTTCGTTTAATAATTTAGTTTTAAATATGTATATATATAACTCACAGAATACTCCTGCTATCACTATTAATGAACTTATATATGTTATAGACACTGATGTTAACTTTACATAAAACGATACTATATTAATTCCATATATAGCGTACACTGCTTTTAATGCTAGCATAAATAAACTAGAACCCAATACTACAAATACATATTCCCCTTTCTTTATTCCTTTAATAAACAACTTTATAGAGCTTGCTATATAAATAGTAACTAAAAATATATTATATCCTATGAAAAAAGTACTTGTTTCATTTAAACTATTAGAATTCAATAGATTTTCTAAAAATCCAAATATAATTGAGTAGATTATTACAAATGCTATAGATTCTTTTTTATTATTCATTATAACATTTCTAAACTTATTATTTGGTGAAATTGTAAGTATAATTATAGAAACTCTAAGCAATGAAGTTGATAACGTAATATAACTTGAAATATAAAACTCTGTATCATAAAAACTAAAATAATCAATATGACCCAGCCCTATTCCAACTGCTAAACCTAAATACATTAATGAAATAATAAATATACTATCTTGTTTTAATCTATTGTACGCCATTATACAACTACCAAAAGCTAAAGATGCTAAAATAGTATTGAAAAATCTAATAAAATGTAATGTAGATTGTAAATGTGGTAAATTAGTGGACTTACCACAAAATATTTTTCCAATTAAAAGGGTAGATATTAGCAACACTACTACTATTATATATCTTAGCATTTTTTTTTCTTTTTCTATTAAATGCTTATTACTTAAAACTCTTATCACAATATATTCCCCCTATTTGTTACATATAGTAACATAAGTTTACATTTATTATAGCACTAAAGATGTAAACATAAGTTTACTATATTGTTACCAATAAATGTATATTATTCTTTTATACCCCTATTTATTATTTATCTCTAAAATTTAATTAATTTAATAACTTATTTATTCATAATAATATCATTTGCTTTTTTTTTACAACAATAAAATTTACAATAAATTCTAAACTTTTAAATTTATTGTAAATTTTGTCTAAAGATCTCTATGTTATAATTAAATAAGCAATAAAGGGGGGTTTTATGAAAAAAACTACAAAATATACTTTAATAATATTATTATTAATATTATTAAGCTTCTTAACATATTCTTTTACTCAATTTAGCCAAAGAGAAAATAAAGATACCAATATAAGTTTTTTTAAAATAGGTATTAATAAAGATGTAAAATCATTTAGTACTCCTGTTGAAATTGAAAATTATAAAGTAAAAAAACAAATTTATAATAAACTAAAACACTTTAAGTTAATAAAACACTTTGATAGATCTATTAACTCATATATATATCTTATAGATATAATCAATTATGCAAATCACTCAATTCCAATTTTACATATAGGAAATTCTGAAAAGTTATTTAGTGCTAAAAAATGTAGCTATCACCTAATAAATTCTAAGGATATCTACAGCGAAATTATTCAATTAATTAAATATGATTTATAAATTATATTATTGTATATTTTAGTCTATCGTTTGTTTAATATAACTTGTCTATGTAATTGTAAAGTAAATTTTATAATATTTAGTAAAAAAAATAAACCTAGCTTTGCAATTTACAAAGCTAGGTTTATTTTAAGCTAATCCTAAAAATCTAAATATAGTCGTTGTTAAAAAACATACTATAAATGCAATTGTAGTCGGCAATATAAACCCTACAAATGTCCATTTAGCACTTCCTGTTTCCTTTCTAATGGTAAGTAAGGTAGTTGTGCAAGGCCAATGAAGTAAACTAAATAACATAACATTAAGTGCTGTTAGATAAGTCCATCCATTATCTCTTAAAACTTGACCAAGCTCTACAAAGTTATCAAGTTCTATCATAGATCCAGTGGCTAGGTAAGACATTAATAATATCGGAATTACTATTTCATTTGCAGGGAATCCTAATATAAACGCCATTAATATAAATCCATCAAGTCCAATACATTTTGCGATAGGATCAAGCACTCCTGCTACATATGCTAATACACTTATATCTCCTATATATACATTTGCAAATATCCAAGTTATAATTCCTGCAGGTGCAGCAACCGTAATAGCTCTTCCAAGTACAAACATAGTTCTATCTATTATGGAAGTATATAGTACCCTACCAAATTTAGGTGTTCTATATGGTGGTAATTCTAAAGTAAATGTAGAAGGAACTCCTTTTAATAAAGTTTTAGATAGCATATAAGATACAAGTAAAGTAACAATTACTCCAAGTATTATAACTAATGTTATACAAAGAGATGTTATAATATTTGCTGAAAAAGTTGAACTTATAGTTGATGTAAAAAATATAGTTGCTACAGCTATTAATGTTGGAAACCTTCCATTGCATGGTACAAAATTATTTGTAAGAATAGCAACTAATCTTTCTCTAGGAGAATCTATAATTCTACACCCTATAACACCTGCTGCATTGCAACCAAATCCCATACACATAGTAAGACATTGTTTACCATGACAACATGCTTTTTTAAATAAATGATCTAAATTAAAAGCAACTCTAGGAAGATATCCAAAGTCCTCCATAAGGGTAAATAAAGGGAAAAATATAGCCATTGGTGGAAGCATTACAGCCACAACCCAAGCTAAGCATCTATACATTCCATAAGTTAGCATTTCATTTAACCAAACAGGTGCATGTAAAACTTGCAATGCATTATATATATGTGGCTCTATTGAAAACAAAGCACTAGATAATATTTGTGACGGATAATTAGCACCTTGAATAGTTATCCATAACACTACACCTAAACATAAAAGCATTAACGGTAATCCAAAAACTTTAGAAGTAATTACTTTATCTATTTTTTCATCTCGCTTAAATTTATTTTTATCTTTTATGTGTACACATAAATCATACATTTCTTTTGCATACTGATAATTTATATTACTAATTTCATCTCTCATTGAAAGTTTATTTATGTTTTCAGGAAGCTTTGATTTTATTTCATCTATGGACTTTCTATAATCCCCATCTATATATGAATCCATTGAATCATATATACTATTATCTCCATCTATTAATCTAAGCCCTAACCATCTTGATTTAATATAAGGGATTGCAAGCTTTAAATCAGATTCTATTATTTTTAAATTTCTTTCTATATCTTCATTATATATTATTGTTTTGTTATTATATGAGTATCTATTGTCCATAACAATATCTAATGTATTTAAAAGAGTATCAATCCCAATATTATTTCTAGCAGCAGTCAATACTACCGGTATTCCTAGTTCATCCTGTAGTGTATCTTTATCTATAAATATTCCTTTCTTTTTAGCCTCATCAATTAAGTTAATGCATAGTATAACATTATCTGTAAGTTCCATTACTTGAAAAACTAAGTTAAGATTTCTCTCCAGTGAAGTAGCATCTGCAACTACTATAACCGCATCTGGTTTACCAAAACAGACAAAATCTCTAGCAACTATTTCTTCTTGAGATGCTGCAAACAAAGAATAAGTACCTGGTAAGTCTATTAATGCATAATTTTTTTTATTGTAATTAAAGTCCCCCCTAGCACTACAAACAGTTTTTCCTGGCCAATTTCCAGTATGCTGCTTAAGTCCTGTTAAAGTGTTAAATACAGTACTCTTCCCTGTATTTGGATTCCCACAAAGTGCTAAAACATACTGATTCTCTTTTCTCTCTATATCAAATATGTCTTTCATTGCTTTTATCTTTGTTGAATCATGTGTTAATCCCATTACAATCTCCCCCTATTTTTAACCTTAAATATATGAAACTATTATTTTTTCACCTTCTTCTTTTCTTAAAGCTATCATAGTGCCTCTAATATTATATATAGTTAAATTATCTTTAGGACCTCGTCTTATAACATCAATTTTCGCTCCTTTAGTAAGCCCTAAAGCTAACATTCTTTCTCTAATATATCCATTTGATAGAAGTTCTTCTACTTTTACAGTGGTTCCAGTTTTCACATTAACTAATTTCTCCATGCCAATTCCTCCTTGATGATATTTAAAGTTAGCCTAAACTAACTTTTTATAATAAATCATATGTTTGTCTGCATATATTTGTTACACAGAGAATAAATATATTTTAAAATTTATAAATTTATTTTTATTTTTTATATAAATATTTTTATGTATTAAACTATTAAAATTTTTATGGAGGATTTAAATGAATCAATATTACACATTTAATGAATATATAAAAGAGCATGAATTAACACCTAGTGAAGAGGATTATATTGAAATGATTTATAGATTGTACCTTGAAGATAATGATATAAAAGTTGCAAGGCTAGCTAAATCTTTAAATGTAAAAACACCATCTGCAAGCAATATGGTTAAAAGATTACAAACCAAAGAATTATTAATTCATGAAAACTACGGAAAATTAAAATTAACTTCTAGAGGTGAATTTATTGGAAAAACACTTTTACTAAGACATAATGCTATTGAAGAGTTTTTGAAAATAATTGGTGTGAATAATAATTTACATGAAGAAACAGAAAAAATAGAACATACAATAAGTAATGAAACTTTAAAAAACATTATAAAGTTAGTTAATTTTTTTAATGAAAACAATGAAATTTTAAATAAATATAACAACTACAGTCCACTTAAATAATATTTAAAATAGCATATGTATATATTTTTAATATTATTTAAATTATAGAAATACATATGCTATTTTTAAATTAAAACCAACTTATTTGAGTTTTTTCATAGTTAGTCTTATAATCTTTTATAATGTCTTCCATCTTATATAGTAAATTGTATTTTTCACATTCCTCTTTAAAAACTCGCCATAGCTTTTTATTGTTACTTGCAGGATTTATATATGATTCTTTATATGTATTTATATATCTTTGAGGAAGGTTATTTCCTGGAAATAATTTATTTAACTGATCAAAATAATATTGCCTTTGATTTTGCCTAAGTGTAACACCTAATCCATAAGAAAAAACAAACTTTGCATTACTTTCATAAGCTTTTTTTATTATATTTTTTATATTTTCTTCACTATCGTTTATAAATGGCAATATTGGCATTAATAATACACCTACATATATACCATTATCAGATAATTTTCTTATAGCTTCAAATCGTCTAGAACTTTCACATACACTTGGTTCTATTTTTTTGCAAAGATTATCATCATAAGTTGTTATAGTCATTTTTATTAAAGTTGGTGAATGAGATTGTATTCTTTTTAATATATCTATATCTCTTACAACTAAATCACTCTTGGTTGCTATTGCTACTCCAAATCTATTACTATCTATCTCTTCTAAAGCTTTTCTTGTAAGCATTAGTTTTCTTTCAAACGGATTATATGGATCACTCATTGCCCCAGTTCCTATTACACCTTTATTTCTTTTACTCCTAAGTTCATTTTTTATTATTTCCGTAGAGTTTTCTTTTGCTCTAACTCTATCAAAATCTATAATTTGATAGCAATTACTTCTAGAGTCACAATATATACACCCATGACAACAACCTTGATATATATTCATGTTATAGTTAATTCCAAACCAATTGTCATTATTCTTAGCTTGAGATACAATTGTTTTTACCTTTATATATTGCATAGCTTCTTCATCCCTTTTTAATTATTATAAATTTTATCTTATACAACGTTCTATTAAATATAAATTTATTTTATCATAATAAAATAAAAGAGTCTTAATTTTAAAATTAAGACCCTTTTATTTTTAATTTATAATTTTTACTCAATACTAATTTTTTCATTAACTTTAGATTTATGCTCTTTATACATTTTAGTTCCTGGTATATAAATACATACTATCGCTATAATTACAAATATAGTTATAATTGTAACTTCACTATTAATTTTTGAAACTAGAAATCCATTTACTACTGATCCAAAGAAATTAGTTACTATATGTACTATAATACATGCAAAAAGAGATTCATAGTGAAGATATACTATAGCCAACGCTATACCCAATATAGATGCATATATACCTTGAACTATATTTCCATGCATTATACCAAATACTACCGCTTGAACTATAATAGCTCCAACAATATTAAAGTTTTTCTTTAAATATCCTAACATAAATCCTCTAAAAAATATTTCTTCAAATATAGGAGCACATATTACTATACTAAATAATTGTAAATATGATCCTGTTGCATTTGAAATTGTTTTGCTAACTTCTAAATAACTAGGAAATATAGTAGATAAAATCATCCCTGATAATGCTACTATTCCATCCATTCCAATTCCTAAAATAAACATATTAGTTATAGTATTAGAATTTATACTTTTAAAACTGCCTCTTTTAATTAACTTTTCTTTAATTATTGGAATTAACGCAATTAGTAATAGTACTTCTCCAATTAATACAATTGTATACAAATTATCCTTAATATGTTCCTGCATAAAAACTTCACTGACAACTTTTCCAGTTTGGGAACTTTGATAAATGCCATATATAAATGCATAACCAATACTTGATACACCTATTGCTAGTTGCCATAAAATAATAAGTCCTAAAACTACACCTATTGCTTTTAAATATCTTTTCATTTTTTACTCCTTCTAACCCTATAATACTTACTTCAATAATAAAGTATTTATAAAAATTACCCTTTTATTTATTCTTAAAATCTTAATGATTTAATGCTGTAAATATAGCACTATGGTTTTATTTTTTCAATAATTTTTACATGAATAGGTATTTAAAAGGTATAAATGGTATATAAAAAATAATTTATTATAGTAAATTATTTTTTATTCCCTTGTTTAATATATTTTCATAATCTATAAATTCATAAATATCTTTTTTAAACACATCTGAAAACTTTAAAAGTTCTTCTATTGATAAATCCTCTATTGATTTATTGTTATCTTCACAATAAATTACAATGCTTCCAACAATTCCATGGGCATCTCTAAATACAACACCTTCTTTTACTAAATAATCTGCCACTTCAGTTGCATTTAAGAATCCATGTTTTACTGCTTTTTTCATATTTTCATCATTTATTTTTATAGTGGCAATCATTTTTTCCATTATAGAAATACACATACTTATAGTATTTGCACTGTCAAAGAATCCTTCTTTATCTTCTTGCATATCCTTATTGTAAGCAAGAGGTAATCCCTTCATAACAGTTAAAAGCCCAAATAAATTTCCGTATACTCTACCTGTTTTTCCTCTTATTAATTCTGCTCCATCTGGATTTTTCTTTTGTGGCATTATACTACTACCTGTTGTATATAAGTCATCAATTTCAACAAATTTAAATTCCTGGCTACTCCATAGTATAAGCTCTTCACTTAGTCTACTCAAGTGCATCATTATTATAGAAAAACTACTCATTAATTCAAGTAAATAGTCCCTGTCACTTACTCCATCAATATAATTTTCTACAACTCTTTTAAACCCTAATTTTTCTTTGGTTATATTTCTATCAATATTATGAGTAGTGCCTGCTAATGCACCACAACCAAGAGGCGATTCATCCAATATTTCTAGTGCATTTTTTAATCTCTTTTCATCTCTATCAAACATACTATAATAAGCCATTAAATGATGTTTAAAAGTTACAACCTGAGCTCTTTGTAAATGAGTATATCCAGGCATTATACAATCATTTTTATATGCAACTTCTTTAATTGTATTTTTAAAGTTTTTTATTAACTCAATTATATTTATTGTAATTTCTTTTGCATATAATCTCATATCAGTTGCGACTTGGTCATTTCTACTACGTGCTGTATGAAGCTTTTTACCCACTTCCCCTATATTTTGTATTAAATTAATTTCGATAAAGCTATGTATATCTTCATAATTTCCTTCTAGCTTTAAGTTTCCATTTTCTATGTCTTCATAAATTTTATTTAATCCATTAATTATAGCTATTCCTTCTTCTTCAGTTAGCAAATTACAATGAATTTGCATATAAACATGTGCTATACTACCTTGGATATCTTTTTTGTATAATACATTATCATAGTCAAAAGATTTATTAAATTCCTCCATTAGCTTGTTTTCTTCTTTTCTAAAACGTCCACCCCATAGTTTCATATTAACCACCTCTTTTAAATTTTTATATTAAAAAATCCCTTGGCATAAATAACCAAGAGACGAATTTTATCCGTGTTACCACTCTTATTGATAAATTAACTTAATAATTTAAATAAAAAATTAGCTTAAGCATAAAAAAGTCTCTTGGTTATAAAACCAAGAGACGAAGTATTCCGCGTTACCACTCTTATTAATAAGTTTAACTTATCCACTCTATTCTCTTAAGGCGAGATTTTCCTAATACCATACTTATTTTCAAGTATTCTTCTCCAAAGCTCTCTTCAATATAAATAGTGTTACTAGACTCACACCAACTCTAGCTCGCTGAAACCTAGTTTATATTTACTTTCTTCTTCATCAAATTTATTTGTATTTAATTAATACATATTGTAATTATATGCCTGTAAATAGTCAATACTTTTTTCTTTTTTACTATGATTTATATTATTGATTAGAATATTTAAATTTATACATAAATTCAAAATAAAAATCTACAGCTTGAATTTAAGCTGTAGATTTTTATTTTTATACCTCTGATAACTCATTAATAGTAAATCTTTTTTCATTATCATGTTCTTTATTTTTTAAAATTCTATTTGTCTTATATGCAAATATTGCTGTAACCATTACTGTTAATAAATCAGCTATCGGCTGAGTTAACAATACCCCATTCATTCCTATAATGCCAGGTAATATAAAGACTAATGGAACGAAGAATAATCCTTGTCTAGATGTACCTACTATCAAAGCTTCTTTTGGCATACCCAATGATTGGTATAATGCTGCATATAATTGTGTAAATCCCAATAAAGGATACATAAAAGTAGTAGTTCTTAAAGTCTTTACTCCAATATCTATAACTTCAGGGTCATTACTAAATAAGTTTATTGCATATGGCGCAAATATCATTAGTGCAATAGTTGCTAGTGTAGCAAATATTGTAGTTCTTTTTATAGAAATTTTTATAGCCTCTCTTAACTTAGAATAGTTTCCTGCTCCGTAGTTATAACTTGCAATTGGTTGAAATCCTTGATTATATCCAATTACTACAAATATAACTAATGACGATAATTTCAAAGAAATTCCAAGAGCTGCTATCAACGCTTCTCCATATGGTTTAGCTGCTATATTTAAAAGTCCCATAGATATACTTATAAGACCTTGTGTTAAAAATGTTGAAAATCCCACTGATATTATTTGATAGTATATATCTTTTGATAATTTAAAATTAGATATACTAACATCTAAGTATCCTTTTTTACTTATAAAATATATAAATAATATAATTACTGATATTAACTGGCTAATTACAGTTGCTAAAGATGCACCCGCTACACCCATGTCAAAGCTAAACATTAATATCGGGTCTAAGATTATATTTATTATTGCACCTATTGCTACTACATTGGCACTTACCTTTATATTCCCTTCTGCTCTTATTATGTTAGCCATAGTTGGAATTAATATAGGTAAACTTGCTCCTATTGCAATAGGCTTAGCATATTCTAATGCATAAGGCATTATACTGTTAGTTGCACCTAATAACCTTAATAATGGCTCTAAAAATACTAATGTTAATACTGTAAATATAGCTCCTACTACAACTGCAGATATAATAGCAGTTGATGCTACTTTATCTGCACTTTTTTTATCTTTTGAACCTAATAATCTAGCAATATATGAAGAGGCTCCTACTCCTATCATTTGTCCTATTGCATTTATCAATATAAAAAGTGGAAATATAACAGATACTGCACCCATTGCTAATGTATCATTTAAAAATCCTACAAATGCAGTATCTACAATATTATAAATTGCACTTATTAAACATGATATTATAGCTGGTATTGCAAATTTCCAAATTACTTTTCCTATATCATCAGATTCCATAATTCCGACCTTATCTTTATTTAAATCCAATTTAAATCACTCCCAATTTCTTATTTTATATTATCATCTTATCAAAATAAGGAGTTTATCGTTAATATATATATTCTATTGCTGGTTATAACTAAAACTTATAACTAAATACAAAGTCTATTTTTGATTTAATTTCTTAGTTATAAGTTCTATAAATAGTCTAGCTTCGTCTGATAATTCTTCTCTTTTTCTTTTAATCCATCCAATTTTAAATTCTACATTGGTGTCAACAAGCGGTATAGCTCTTATACCTTTTGTTTTATCAATACTATTCCATACAGATGCAAATGTATATACATCTGTTCCTAATATAAAATTGGCTATCGTTTCTTTGTCATTTAAGTATATTGCCTTTTTTTTATTAAAGTAAGGAATCGTATTTATTTCAACATTATATGAAAGTACTGATATTGGCTCCTCTGCTAAATAAATACACACCATATCCTTTAATTCATGCGGATATATAATTTCATTATTGTATAAAGGATTTTTTTCACCAACATATATATGCATTTTATCTTTAGAAATTTCATTAAATTCTAATTTATGTATTTCTAGTATATTGTTCCATAGCTTTTCTTGAAGATTAGATACTATTATAATCCCAATCTCAGAATCCATATTTGCAACATCTTGAACTACATTTTCTCTATGTGTTTCTTTCAATGCAATTTTTATATTTTTGCTATTTATTTCACTGTAAATTTTAATTAATACATCTGATACGTCAAAAGATTTAGCACAAGAAACATCTAGTATAAATTTTTTTTCTTTAGATAAATTTGAATACATATTTTCTATATTCTCTACCTGGTTGACAATATATTTTGCATGATTTAAAAACTCTTTACCCTCTTTTGTTAATTCCACACCTCTATTTGTTCTATTAAAAATTTTTATATTAAATTCATTTTCTAATTTTACTATAGCGTTGCTTAAATTCGGTTGAGATACAAATAAATTTTGTGCAGCTTTATTTATAGATCCAGTTTCTGCTACTTCAATTAAGTACTTTAGCTGATTAATCTGCAAATAAACACCTCTTTTCTTACATTATTTTTTTATTTTAATATATCATTAATTTTATATTTTTTTAAATTAATTTATTATTTATTTTTTACATATTTTAAATATGTATGACAACTTTGTAAATTTTTAGCAATATATTTATGATATAATGATTTCAAATTTTAGTTTCAAGGGAGAGATTCAGATGGATAAAAAAATAGTGAATCCTATATCAGATGTCTTTAAATATTTAGCAATTTCAGTGCTATTCATGTTTATAGGTTTTATACTTGGTCAAATGTTTTTACCTGAAAGTGTTGCTTATTTAGCTAACTTTCTTATAATATTTCTATTATTATTCTTAGTAATTATGGCTATTTTCTCCAAAAAAAATGCCATACCGACTAGATTTTCAATGAATTTTGTTTATATTTTTACATTCATTGATGGTATTGCAATGTATCCTATACTACAAATGTATATAGGTGATTTAGGCTCTATTATTGTTATAAATATACTTATAGGAGTAATTGTAATGTTTGCAGCTTTATCATTTATATCTTTAAAAAAAGAAGCTGGACATTACTTAGGTCTTGGAAAAATTTTATTTCCTGGTTTATTAGCATTATTGGTATTACTTATATTCAATATTTTCTTTAATTTTAAAATATTCAATATTTTTGTAAGTATATTAGGTATATCAATATTTGCTGGATATATTTTATATGATATTAGTTTATTAAAGTATGACATAGAACAAGGAAACATAGTAGATAAAGATGATTTGTCTATACATGTTTTAAATCTTTATCTAGACTTTGTAAATTTACTTTTAGATTTATTAAGACTAGTAAGAGAGTTTGTAAAATAATATAAATTAAATAGATTGATGATTCTATATTAAATATAAAAAGGTATGAAAAATTATTTTCATACCTTTTTATAATTTAATATATCTGTAATTTGCTAATTAAAACACTACACCTGATTTTAATATTATGTTTGCATACGGAGTAAATTCTCCCGTTCTAACTATCGCCATAGATTCTTTAGTCATAACTTTAAAATCTTCATGAGCTACTTTAGTTATTTTTACATTTTTAAATCTTCTTTCTATCTCTTTGTACATTTCATTACTTACTGATTCTATTTCAGTAGCTATTACTATTTCTTCTACTTGTAATTCTTCAAGTACCGTGTCTAATGTATCTAAAAATGTTGGTATTCCATGTTTTAATGCTAGATCTATTCTTTCTACATTCTTTGGTATTGGAAGACCGCTATCACATATTGTTAACATGTCTGTATGTCCCATTTTTGCTATAACTGATGATATTTCGCTGTTTATTAATACTGATTTTTTCATTTGTTGCCTCCTAAAAATTGAAATTTATAATTCGTTTAAAATATCGTTTTCTTATTTTTATAATATAGCATTTTTACATAATAATCAATATTTATTTACATATTTTTTACATATAATTTACACATATTTATTCTAATATAAATTTTTATTGCTAAAAAACTTAATTTAATTTCACTACCACTTTAATACTATTGATTCTTTTATAATATATATTTTTATTAAATAACTTTATATATTAATTTTAATACTATTTTTTATTCTTTATATAAGCATATTTATCTAAAATATGATTATTTTTTAATTTTTTCTGATCCTCGTTTTATTAAATATGGCTTTAGTACTATATTTTGAGTAGAATATAGTTCATACTCATTTATTTTTTTTTGAATTAAATCAAATGCAATTTGCCCCATTTGTGCTGTTGGTCTTGCGACTACACTTATTTCCATTCCTACATAATTTAAAAATTCTAAGTCATCAAATCCTACAAGAGATATATCTTCTCCAATTTTTATATTATTTTCATTTAATGCATTTATGCAACCTAGCATCATCATATTGTTACTAACAAATATAGCAGTTACATTTTTATTATTTTTCAATATATTTATTGTTTGTGTATACCCTGAGTCAACATGAAAATCCCCCTCATGAATATACTCATCTTTTATTACTATATTATTTAAAGTTAAAACCTCTTTATATCCCTCTAGTCTTTCAATACTAGGTTTATTATGTAAAGGTCCTGTTATTATTGCAATATCTTTATGACCTGCATTAATTAGCATATCTACTCCATCAAAAGCTCCTTTTTTATCATCTATAAATACTCCATCAAAATTGCTATAAATCAAATCTCTATCTACAATTACTACAGGAATATTTAGACTTTTTAATCTTTCAGAATATTTTTTACTATTTTTTAAACTACTTGAACAAGGCGTAATTATCACTCCCCCTATGTCAAAATTAGATAATGAATCTATTATCTGAAATTCTCTATCTATATTTTCATTGCTATCAAAAGAAATTAAATTATATCCATTTTCTATTGCCTCTTCATTTATGCCCTTTAATATATCTACAAAAAACAAGTCTGATAAATCTGGTAAAATCAATGCTATATTTTTTGCATATAAGTTACCCTCTTCACTTTTTAATTCTTTTATTGCTTTTTTTATTAGTTCTTTTGTTTCTGACTTTACATAACCAGAATTATTTAAGTATCTAGATACAGTTGCAATTGAAACACCAGATTTTTTAGCTATATCTTTAATTTTAAGATTCATTTTTTCCCTCTTTTCAATTTTTATATTTAGATCTTCCCGCTTTTCAAGTATCGTTTTCCTAGCTTCATTTTATAATATTTATATATCTTTAACAAGTATTTTTACATGTTTTTTACATGTTTTTTTCAGTTTAATTATATGTAATTTGATTGACTTTTCGCTGTTTTATTTTATATGTTTAGTTAAGTTTTAGCTAAATAAAAAAACTATCATTAATGATAGTTTTTTTATTTAAGATTAACTTTTACGACTTTTTAAATATTAATTCTACTTTGAAAAGATCTGCTTCTATTTCTATATTAAATTCCCCTTGCTGAAGTTCTACAAGGTCTTTTGCTATGGCTAGACCTAATCCACTACCTTCTGTATTTCTAGATAAGTCTCCTCGTTTAAATCGCTCAGAGATCTCATCCGCTTCAAAATTCAATTCATATGATGCTATATTTTTCATATATATATACACATTATCATCTACTACTTTTGTTTCAATATAAACTCTTGTATTTTCTAATGAATATTTTGAAATATTACTTAATAAATTTTCAAAAACCCTATACATTCTCTTACCATCACAGTTTATATAGACTTTTTCTTCTGGTAGTTTTAACTTTATATCTAAATTTGATTTTGTGAGCTTCTCTTCATTTTCTCCTATACTTTGCTTTAGAAGTTGATTTATATCTAGTTTTTCTATATTAAAACTTATATTCCCGCTACTAGCCTTACTTGCTTCAAACAAATCATCTATTAGTAATTTTAATCGCTTTGATTTTTTATCTAATATATTAACATAATCTTTTAAATAATCTGGTTGTATATTCTCTTCTTTTTTTATTAACCCTATATAGTTAATAATAGCAGTTAAAGGAGTTTTTAAATCATGACTTACATTTGTTATAAGTTCACTTTTCATTCTTTCACTTTTAACTTTTGCCTCTATAGCATTATCTAAGCCTTGACTTATGTTGTTTATATTTTCAGCTAATACAGTAAAATTGTTGTTTCCTTTTATTTCAATTTTATGGTTAACTTCACCATTTTTTATTTTATCAGCGCCTTCTATTATTTCATTAATATATATTATTTGTTTTATAAAATACAAAACTATAAAACTTATTAAACAACTTGGGACTAAAATACAAATAACAAGAGTTAACTTCGAATTTTGCCAATACCAATTTGTATATAGTATAAGCATAACAAAGCTTATAACTACAATTGAACTAATCCCAATTATAATAAGTCTTGATATTAATGGTATTTTCTTTATATTTTTTTTAATATTTATGCCTAACTTTTTTGTATAACTATATAATTTAGCTATTAGACTATTCTTTAATATATTTTTTTTCTCATTAAAAGTATTAACATAGCTAATAAACATCAGCACCAAAAGTATGAATGCAAATTTTATAGTTATTGAAGGTATATAGCTAAAATACATTGATGAATAATATCCAGCTATATATATAAATCCTATATATATTTCTATTGGTATTTTACTAAGTTTTAAATATTGTTTTTTAAATAATTTTGACTTATTTATTGAATATAAGATTAGTGCTAATAGTCCAATTGCTCCTGAGACTATTGACGTTGTAATTAAATCATTTACTATATTTATATTATATTTAAAGTCATTATAAAAATTTAATAAATCGCCTTCATAGAAATATTTATCTTTACTATATTCACTAGGCTCTTTAGGATATATCATATTTATACTTAAATTATCATCATCCCATAATCCATTAAATCTATTTGTATCAAATTTAGCCTGTTTTATAGCATTATTTATATTTCTAATATACAATCCTTCTCCGTTTGAAAAATTAATATCTATATTACAATATCCACTTTCCTTGGATTTAAATTCATCTGAACTTTTACTTTTTGTGTTAGTATAAATCTCATTATTTTTTCTATTTTCAATAAAAAACTTTATCTGATTTACATCCTTAAGAACTTCTTTTGCATCATTTTTATCATTTTCATTACTCCATTTATCTGACGTAGATCCCGTTAGTGTAATAACTATATTTTGAAGAAATTCATTTTCAAATTTTGCTGATTCATAAAAATTATCAGATATAATGCTTTTATCATTTCTAATTAAATTTCCTGGCTTCACTGTTTGATATGCATTGCCTAGTTTTAATTCTTGTACACCAGTAAAAAATACCGCAAGAGCCAAAGAAGCTATTATTAAAAATATATATTTTAAAAATTTATTATCTATTTTTTTCATACAACCACCCTTTTATAACTTTTCTATCTTGTATCCAACTCCCCATACAACTTTTAAGTATCTAGGTTCTCTTGGATTTATTTCTATTTTTTCCCTTATCCTTCTAATATGAACACTTACTATGTTATCTGCATTAAAGCTATTTTCATTCCATACTTTTTCATAAATTTGTTCTATAGAAAATACTTGCCCTTTATTAGTCATTAATAGTTTAAGTATTTTAAACTCTATAGGTGTTAACTTTACACATTCTCCATCTACAAACACTTCATTAGTTTTTGTATTTAATTCTAGCTCTCCACTTTGTAAATTTGATATGTCATTTAAATCATTATAATTACTCCAATTTAAATATCTTCTTAGATGTGATTTAACTCTAGCTACAAGTTCTAGAGGATTAAATGGTTTTGTTATATAATCATCTGCACCTATGTTTAAACCTATTATTTTATCCACATCCTCACTTTTTGCTGATACTAATATTATTGGTATTTCTTTCTCTTCTCTAATTTTTATGGTTGCTTTTATTCCATCAAGTTTTGGCATCATAATATCCATCAAGATTAAATGTATGTCATTACTTACTAAAATTTCTAAAGCTTGCATTCCATCATACGCCTTAAATATATTTATTCCTTCATTTCTTAAATAAAGTTCTATAGAATCTACTATTTCTACATCATCATCTACTACAAGTACATTTTTCATATTAACCCCTCACTTCTTTTGATCGTCGTTTTTATTATACACCATCTCCTTTCTCTATCTTAACCTTTCTTTTTATATACTAAATATAAAATCTTAAGAAAAACCTATCCTAATTCTTAAGATTTTCTTACAAAATACAATAATTTTTAAAACAATCAAAAAACCACACCCTTTAAAGGGTGTGGTCTGTATCTAAAATTCTTTATTAGAATTCTGCATTCTTTGGAGTTCTTGGGAATGGTATTACGTCTCTAATGTTTGACATACCTGTCATGTACATTATGATTCTTTCAAATCCTAATCCGAATCCTGAGTGAGTAGCTGTTCCAAACTTTCTAAGCTCTAAGTACCACCAGTAATCTTCTTTTTTTAATCCCATTTCTTCTATTCTTTCAAGTAATTTATCTTCTCTTTCTTCCCTTTGAGAACCACCAACTATTTCTCCAACTCCTGGAACTAATAAGTCCATAGCTCTAACTGTTTTTCCATCTTCATTCATTCTCATGTAGAATGCTTTTATATCTTTTGGATAGTCAGTAACGAATACTGGAGCCTTGAATATTTCTTCTGTTAAGTATCTTTCATGCTCTGTTTGAAGATCATCTCCCCAATTAACTGGGTATTCAAACTCATGACCTGATTCTTGTAACATTTCTACAGCTTTTGTATATGGAAGTCTTGTAAATTCAGAATTTACTACATTATTTAATCTTTCTAATAATCCTTTATCTATGAAGCTATTGAAGAATTCCATTTCTTCTGGAGCATTTTCCATTACGTAGCTTATTACGTATTTTATCATGTCTTCAGCTAACTCCATATTATCTTCTAAGTCAGCAAAACATATTTCAGGCTCTATCATCCAGAACTCTGATGCATGTCTTTGTGTGAATGAGTTTTCAGCTCTGAAAGTTGGTCCAAATGTATAAACATTTCTAAATGCAAGTGCCATTATTTCAGCATTTAATTGACCACTTACTGTTAAGTTTGCTTCTTTTCCAAAGAAATCTTTAGAGTAATCTATTTTTCCTTCTTCAGTTGTTGGGATATCTTGTAAATCCATAGTAGTTATTCTAAACATTTCTCCAGCACCTTCACAGTCACTTCCTGTTATGATTGGAGAATGTGCATATACGAAGTTTCTATCTTGGAAGAACTTGTGTATAGCATATGCTGCTAAACTTCTTACTCTGAATACTGCAGAGAAAGTGTTACTTCTTGGTCTTAAGTGAGCTATTGTTCTTAAGTACTCTAATGTATGTCTTTTCTTTTGTAGTGGATATGAACTATCAGATTCACCTTCTACTACTACATTTGTTGCATGTATTTCAACTGGTTGCTTAGCACCTTCTGTTGAAACTAATTCACCTTCTACTAATATTGATGAACTTATTGGTAATTTACCTATTTCCTTGAAATTTTCTAATTTATCTTCAGCTATTACTATTTGCATATTTTTAAAGAAACTACCGTCATTTAATTCTATGAATCCGAAGTTTTTAGATGTTCTAGATGTTCTTATCCATCCAGCTACTTTTACAGTTTTTCCTACGTATTCTTCTTTGCTTCTGTATAATTCTTTTACAGTTAAAAATTCTTGTTGCATTTTAATTCCTCCTCATTAATTTAAGTAATTTTTCGAACTATTTTATATACACCATTTTATAAATGTGCTTTTTAGCTCTTAAATATTAGTTTTGATGTATAAGGATGTAGCTTTATATAATAAAAAAAGCCCTTCATCCCTATAAAAAAGGGACGAAAGACTTGTTATTCTCTCGCGGTACCACCCTAGTTGCCAAAAATAAATTTGACCTCTTAGTTAAGCATTGCTTACAGTCTATAACGGGACCTACCGTCTAAGCCTACTCTCATTTGATTTCGGTTAGAGACTCCGAGATGTTCTTCAATATAAATTTCGTACTGAGCTTACACCACCCTCAATTCGCTGAAACTACCTTTTATATCTACTCTTCTCTTCATAGTCTTTGTATTAATAGTATTTCGATTATTTAAGAAGATTATACCAACTTATATTTTTTAAGTCAATGCTTTATTTTTTTAGTTTTATCTTATTTTATCCTATATTTTTCAAATGTATTTTTTATTTTTTTAATATTTTATTTAATTTTTTTAAATAAAATATTACTAATACAATTTTATATAATTATATAATAAACTAAAAATGCCATTATACTAAATATATTTATTTATATGTTTTGTTATATTTTCTTTTATATTTCTTTTTTTGTATGTCATTTTCAAAAGCTAAATCTAAACGTCTATCATCAAGCATAATATAACATATTTTTTTAGTTTTATTTATTATGAAATAGTGGCTCATACTTTTTACATCAAGGCCTACTTCGTGACCACATAAATGTAATATTAGTTTTTTATAATCTATATCTTTTACTTTATAATTTATTTTTAACTTAACAAATAACATTTTACATAAAAAAAGTAGCAAAATAAATATTTATTTTGCTACTTTTCTAATTATTTAACTTGTTCTATAAAGTCTTCTTGTGAAGATGCTGTTACTAAATCATCTTCTACATAACCTACAAATTCACTTCCACATTCACCTATGCACATATCTTCTATTTCTTTTCCTAATAGTGCATTTTTTAAATCATCTATACTCATTCCAGAACACATTGAACATACTTTTATCATAACTAAATACCTCCTAAATTTTGTTTAACTAAGTTGTCTTTCACATTAATATATATACACCTCAGTTAATTTTTTAAACAAAAAATTTAAGATTTTATTTTATTTTTTAAATTTTTTAAAGTTAATTAAAAAAAGTTTAATTTAAGGTATTCATTTAATGCTTGAGTTTGACTACATATGATATTAAAAATTATTACCTTTTGATTATTTTTTAATATTTTATCAATACTCATAATTAGGAGGTGAATTTTATGAAATATCTTCTAATTTTTCTAATTATTTTATCATTTATAGCTCCTTCTACTAAAAATGATGATTCATTTAAAAATATATTTAGAGATGGTTTTTATAATTATATAACTTGTTTAGATAATAGTGTAGATTACTTAGTCGAAAATGTTCCTGCATTTTCTAGTATAGCTGAAATACCATATGAAAAAGCTTATTCAAGCATTATGAAAGATAGACATCTTATTAAACACTTAGTTTCATCTGGTGAAACTTTAGATGACATTATAAAACTTTACAATAACAATATTGATGATATAGAAAATTTTAGGAAAGTTGTTTATAAAGAAAATGAAGGACTTATATCTGAAGATTATCAAGTTCAATCAGGATCATACATTACTATTCCATGTGAATAAGTAGTATCAAAAAAACATATTTTTAAATATTATAATATGTAGCTTATAATATTTAAGGGGGAGAATAATTTGAAAAGTGATTCAAGGGTATATGATGAAAATTATTCAATAATTAGGTTTTTACACGCTGTTCCTAGAGGTAAACCTGTAGATATTTATTTTAATAATAGTTTATTTTTTAATAGAATATTATTTACTCAGTTTACACCTTATATATATGTACCAGAAGGAACTTACGAAGTTACTATATTTGAAACAGGCACTAGAGAAAATCCTATTCTTAGAGAAAGCTTAGAAGTTCAAAGAGATAAGATGTCCACACTTGCTATGACAGGATATGAAGATGATTTAGAGTTATTACTTATTAACGAAGCTAAAGAAGAATCTGAAAATAGTGATTTATCTAAAGTTAGGATAGTTCACCTATCACCTAACTTGCCTAAATTAAATATTTATTTGAACGATAAAATAGTTTTTCCAGATGTAGATTTTAGAGAAGTTACAGATTATGTAGAGGTTCCTGCCTACGATATATATACTCTTGATATTGTACTTGAAAAATCAGGAAGACTTCTTAGAAGTAACCAAATAGCAGTAAATGTAGATAGAGTATATTCTTTATATTTACTAGGTAATTTTGCAAACTTCCAAGTATTTCAATCAAGAGATGGTACAGCATTTGTAAACACAGTTGTTAGAGATTAAATAAGAAAATAAAAATACCTCAAAGTATTATATATTAACTTTGAGGTATTTTTATTTAGAAATAATGTTTATAATCTACTTCCATCATCAACCCACTCTTTAGCTTCTTCAACATTACTTAAAGATGGTATTGAGACTTTACTTTCTGGCTTTAACTTATCTATATCAGCCCAAGCAGCTGTCTGTGCATTATTAGTTGGTCTGTGTTTAGTAAGTCTTTTGTTATTAGCACCACTTAATGCTTTAGCTTTTTTACTTTGCAAAATAATCACCTCTTTTTTTCTTTTGTATTATTTTTAACCAATAATAATCATAAAATACTTCCTATTCAAGGTTATTTGCAATTTGTATTATAGTTTGTTTTAAATCCAAGTTTCCATATCCTCCAGAAATATTTGGATATGTATATATATCTTTTTTACTTGCACCCAACATTAAATATGTTTTTATAGTTTCTGTAAATAAAGATGTTTTGCTATAAAAACTTTGTGTTTTAAAATACTCTACAAGTAATGATATAACACCGCAAACTATAGATGTGCTTACTCCTGTTCCAGTTGCAGTATTGTACGTACCATTTATATATGTAGAAATTATATCTACACCTGGAGCAACTATATCAGGTTTTATCATTCTATTTTTTACAGGACCTTTAGATGAACCTATCCATATACTATCAGTTTTATCATTATAACATCCTATAGTAATTATATTTTCTGTAGTTGCACATAACGTTATAGTTGAACTTGAATTAGGATCTATAAATCTCGTATCAGGTGATATAAGATTTTTATTTGGCAAGTATATATCATAATTTCCATTTACTATATATTCTGGTAATATCCTTAAGGTCCAAATTCCTGGCTTTATATCAATTAAATTTATAACTAATTCTTGATTACCCGTTTCTAACCACGGATATATAAACCTCATTTCATATTTTGTATCTTCTATATTAAACCTTCCTCTATACAAATAATATTCAGGTGAATATTGAATAACATAACTTAATTCACCTGAGGGAGATATTAAGGATGCTCCTATTTTATCAGGTCCTGTTGTGCATAGTACTATATCTAAGTTTATCTGTTCTCCAACTTGTATTATAATATCTTGTTTGTCATTTATCCCTTTAGCATTTCCTTCATAGTGTATATCTGTATTCCCTTCATTCCCAGCACCTCCGACTACTATGATTCCAGATTTTTTTAAGTCTGAGAATGAATCTAAAAATGTAGCAAGCATTATTGCAGCAGATCTTAATCCAACAGTTAAATTTATAATCATTAGATTATCTTGTTTTTTCCATATATCTATTGCATATTTTATTGCAGCTAAAAAATCCGCATGTTGATAGTTTATTTTCCCTTCACAATAGGTATCTTTGTATTCTTTTAATTTAATTACTAGTAGCTCGCTATCTATTGCTACACCTTTATACGCTGGAATTTTATTGCCATAACCACAGCATATTCCTGCTACTATTGTTCCTGTTCCTATCGTATCTGTAGTTAAACTGCCGTCTTTATTCTTTATAGCTTCATTTATTTCTTCTCTATTAAACTCAGTTCCAAAAAATATACCCTCTGGAGGCTTTCCAGTATCTAAATTTTGGTCCCAAATTGCTATAATTTTACTTGTTCCGTCTTCATTTATAAAATCTGGATGAAGGTAGTCTATACCTGAATCAATTATTACTATTATATTTTTTTTTCCGCTTATCGTTAAATATGGATTAGTATATACATAATCTGTTCCTGCTGCTATTGTAACACTTTCACCTTGTTTTACATTATTTGTGATTTTAATCAATGTACTCATGGGTGCAGACCTTTGCCACCAAGCAATAGATTTTATATTATTTAAATTTTTTTCCTCGAAATCGTCTGATACATATAACGTAGCTAACTGATCATTTAAAATAACATATTTAATTAATTCATCTTTCTTTAAATCTTGTTCCATTTTCAAAATATTACCTTTTGGAATTGCTAGATATGATTTGCTCATTTTATAAACAACCTCTCTATTTTAATTGCTCAAACATATTTTTTATGTTTAATAAACCATATCCATAATTTTCATTCGGATAATCTATATTTTTATTTTTTACAGCTCCTGCCTTAATAAAAGTATTTATTTTTTGCACAAAAGCTTTATCTTCATAATCATTATCATCTAAAATATATTGCATAAATAAAGCTACGGCACCTGATACCTGAGCTGCTGCAACTGCTGTTCCAGTTATATTTCCATACTTATTACCAGGATATGGAGCTATAATTTTAACCCCTGGTGCTACTACATCAGGCTTTAGCATTCCATTTATAATAGGTCCCCTGGAAGATGCAGGCCATAAGCTATTATTTATAGTATCATATGCCCCAACTGTTATAGTATCTTCTAATGTAGCTGGGTAATTGATTGTATATCGTGGATCTATTTCTCTAAATTTAGTTCCATTTTTTATAAATACCCTATTTGGTAAATATATCTGGTATACACCGTTTGTTATATATTCACCCACTAATTTAATTTTCCAAATTCCTTTTTTAACATTTAGTAATGTAATATTCGTTTGTTGCTGACCTGAATATGCGGTTGGATAAACATAGTTTATTATATATTTAGTTGCCTCAAAGTCAAATTTACCAGTAATTAGATTATAATTAGATACAGGTTGTATTTTGCTAACTTCCCCACTTGGAGATATTATACCTACGTTTATTTTGTCAGGCCTAACCACCCATAGTTGAATATCTATACGTTCTTCATCTTCTGATAATTCTAGCTCTACTATCTTTTCTTCTCCAATAAAATTTAATTTTCCAGATGTGTGTGTTTGTGTATTGCCTTCATTTCCAGCTCCCCTAACCTCACAAACCCCAGGTGTAAAAAATGTAGTTTTACTTAATATCCTTTGATTTATAGCAACTAGTTCATTGCTCCCTAAAGATCCATTTATTACTAATGGCATACCTAATTCCTGTGATTTTTGATAAACATACATCCCTGCTGCAAAACTTGTGGCATTATTGTAATAATTCCCTATTTTGTTTAATTTAACAACTATTAATTCAGCTTCTTCAGCTATTCCTGCATACTCTTCATTAGTAGTTTTTAATCCTGCACATATTCCACTTAGCATTGTTCCACTGCCTTCTTCATCAATTGATAAAGTAGAATCTTTGTTTTTTATAGCTTCATTTATTTGATCATTTGTATATTCTGTTCCTATATAATAACCTTTTGGTGGATTGCCTTCTTTAGTTTGATCCCATAAATAAAGAATTTTAGATGTTCCATCAGGATATATAAATGCATCATGTAAATAGTCTATTCCAGTGTCTATGATAGCTATAATAACACCTTTTCCATTTACATTTATATTTGGATTATTTTTAAAAAAAGTTGCATCTATATCTTCTAGTGCTGATACTGATTGTGTTGTGCCTTGCTCTACTTTTGAAAGCAACGCTATTCTTGTAAAAGGCTCAATTGAAATTACAGATTTTAAAGACATTACATTTTCTATATTTTCTAAATTTGATTCAGTTATAAATATCACAGAAAAATTATCACTTATTTTATACATATAATATTTAGTATTTAATTTTTTAAATTCTTCTTCAAATTCAGGTTTATGGACTATATTTATTCCTCCTAAAACGCCATATTTAGATACACTTTGTAAATCAAAAGGCGTCAGTTTTTCAATTTCCTCATTAGTTAATTGATCTACAGTTTGGTCTGGTGTTCTTTTATAGTTGGTGGATTTTTTATGTTTTTTTGTTTTTTTTTTAATATTTTTACATCTGTAATACTCTTCTTGATTCATATTTTGTATTGTTGTCAGACTTATTTGAGATAAGTCCAAAAAACCATATCCCATAGAATTGTTTGGGTATGTATTTCCAGGGGTACGTCGTGCATGTTTAGTTAATAATGCTTTCATTTTTTGAGAATATAAATATAAATCATTTCTATTAACTATTCCCCACTCCATTAAAAGAGCTATTGATCCTGTTACATGTGGCGTTGCCATACTGGTTCCTGTTAATGCACCTGTATTTCCTCCAGGTAAAACAGATACAATATCCTCTCCTGGTGCCAATAAATCAGGCTTATAAATTCCATTTTCTATATCTCCTTCTCCAGAAAATATAGATACATTATCTGTCCTAGAGTTAAAACTTCCTACCGTTACAACTTTACTCGCTGTTCCCGGAACAGTTACAGTAGCACGTTTAGTCGGACTAACAAATCTAGTTTCTCTGCTTAATCCTTCTGATGTTGGTAAATATATGTTAACATTGCCTGACACAACATCTATTGGTATAAATACAATTTTCCAAATACCTGGATTTATATATTCAAGCGAGCTCATCTGAATAGTTATTCTTCTTATTAGTGAGTATGGTGGTATAGGATAAAAGTACCCCTTTATTCTAGTTTGATCTATGATGTTTTTTACTTCTCCTGAGCTTAAAGATATTGATTGTGTTTGCTTATTTGATGGGCTTACTAAATATACATAAAAATCATCTATATAATCTGGCCATATATTAATATTTAGCAGTTTTTCATTTGGGCCTACTATAAATTCTGCTTCAGTTCGATCTGACCCTTTTATATTTATATTTTTATGCCCTCCCTTATCCCCATTGTTTCCTGCTGCTACACAAATATTATTTTTCCAAAATCCAGCCATTTCATCTATATATTGTTCAAATAATGACAACCCTTTATGAGAGCCTTCGTTACTTCCATAACTTATATTTATAGATATTGGCATTTTTAATTCCAACGCCTTATCCAGCATAAATTTAATAGCTCTCATAAATTCTGTACTTTTTGAAAAAGAATCTGTTTGCCTTCTTCCAACTCTTACAACTATTAAATTTGCATCATTGGCTATTTGACTACAAATACCAGCTACGTGAGTCCCATGGCTACTTGTTGGAGATATTGGTATATTAATTTCTCCTTTTATAGCTTTATTTATATCTTCATTTGTGTATAAAGTACCTTCTTTGAACCCTTGTGGAGGATTGTTTCCTATTGATTGATCCCAATAGTACAATATTTTTGAATTACCATCTTTATCTCTAAATTCTGACAAGGTATAATCTATCCCCGAATCAATAACTCCTAATATAGTCCCTTTTCCTGTTAAGTTATACCTTTGTTTAAACCTAGTTATACCAGTAGCTGAAAAACTCTGAGTATCTTGTGTTTCTAGTATAAATGGTTTTTCTACGTATTCTATTTCTTCATAGTCTAATAATCTGTTTATCTTCTCTTCAGTATCTGAAATTATTATTGCGTAATTGTACCCTAAAAGTTCTATAGATACTCCAAGTTCATCTTTTAATCTCAATACATTTCCGTTATATTTAACTACAACTTCATAGTCCATCTCTACTTCCTCCTTTCTTTTATAATATTTTTTATATTTTAAAATACGTTATTATTCTAATATCTCTGAAATTGCTTTTAAAGTTTGTTTTAAATTCAATATTCCAAATCCTTGAACTATATTAGGAAATACATAAGTTTCTGGCTTGGTAGCCCCTAACATTAAATAGGTCTTTAAAACTTGAGTATACATAGATCTTCTACTAAATATACTCTGTTGAGTTATATAATCCATTAAAATAGCTAAAACCCCACTTACCATAGAGCTGCTAACACCTGTTCCTGTTGCCTTATTGTAACTTTGGTTGATATAAGGTGCTATTATATCAACACCTGGAGCTACTATATCAGGTTTTATTCTCCATCCATTAACAGGCCCTTTTGAGGACCCTATCCATATACTATCTGTTTTATTGTTAAATGTACCTACTGTAATTACATTTTCTATAACTCCATAAGACGTTATAGTTTCTGTTGATTGAGGATCTAAGAAACGTGTACTTTCAGATATTAAATTTTTATTAGGAAGATAAACATCATAAATTCCATTTATTATAAATTCTGGTTTTAGCCTTAAAATCCATACACCTGGCTTTATATCATAAAGATCCATGAATAACTTTTGTGATCCTGTTTCTATCCAAGGATATACAAATTGCATTTCATATGATGTATTTTCTAAATTAAATCTGCCTGTATACGCATAGTTATCTGGTGCATAAACAATCTCATAACTTAGTTCTCCTGATGGTGATATTAATAACGCTCTAACTTTATCAGGTCCGGTAACATATATATATAATTCTAAATTAATCTGATTTCCAACTTGAATAACTATATCTTGATAAATATCAGTGCTTTGCATAACACCATGATAATGTATATCTGTGTTTGCTTCATTTCCAGCTCCTCCAACTACAATTACACCAGAATCTCTCAAATATGAAAATGTATCTAAAAAAGATGCCTCTACAGAAGAAACTGAACCTTTACCTACTGTCATATTTATTACTATATTCTTTTTTTTGTCCTCAGAGTTATAAATATCCTCAATAAATTTTATTGCTGCTAAAAAATCGGCTGATTGATAATTTCTTTTTCCATTATCAAATCTATTTTTATATTCTTTTAACTTTACAACTACAAGTTCACTGTCTACTGCTATTCCACTGTAATTTGAATTTAAAGCTCCCCTCCCTGACGCTATCCCTGCTGCTATTGTTCCTGTACCAACATTATCTTCGGTTAAAGAAGAGTCATTTTCGGTTATTGCCTTGTTTATATCTTCTCTAGTAATCATATCTCCAAATAAACATCCATCTGGTGGCGTTCCTTCTTTAGTTTGATCCCATATAGCTAAAATTTTACTTGTTCCATCTTTGGTTATAAAATCTGGATGTAGATAATCTATTCCTGAGTCTATTATGGCGATTATGGTTCTTTTGCCAGTAATATTAAGATATGGGTTGTTATATACAAAATCAATGCCTGAAGCTGCTGATACTGAATCTCCGCCTTCTACACCTTCATTAAGTTGTATTAATGAACTCATAGGGCTCGACCTTTGCCACCAAGATATTATCTCTATAGTATTTAGCTTTTCTTCTCTAAAAGCTAATGGTATATAAATACTGGCTATTTGATTATTTAAAATTATATATCGTTCTATTCCATTAGATTTTAAAGTAGCTTCAAGTTCTTCTATATTACTTTGATAAACTATAATATAAGCTCTTTCCATATTTTTAATCACCTCACTACCTTAACTGGTCAAATACACCCTTTATATTTAATAGTCCATAACCATATCCGTAATTTGGATAACTTATATTTGCACTTCTTTTAGCTCCTGCTCTTAGATATGTTCTTATTTGTTGTACAAATCCTCTATTCATATATCTCCTATCAACTAATGTATATTGTAAATAAAGAGCTACTGCACCAGATGTATATGCTGCAGCTACAGCAGTTCCTGTTATAGTTGCATATTTATTTCCTGGATAAGGTGCTATAATATCAACTCCAGGTGCTACTATAGCCGGCTTTAAAGATCCTTCTACAGTAGGTCCTTTTGATGATTGAGGCCATAAATTATCATTTTTCGTGTCATAAGCTCCAATACTAATTATATCTTCATATACAGCAGGATAATTTATTGTATTTCCTGGATCTGGATCTCTAAATTTTGTTCCTGGTTTTAAAAAGACTCTGTTTTGTAAATATACTTCATATCTTCCATTAGTTATATATTGACCTACTAATCGTAATTTCCAAATTCCTTTGGTTACATTAATCAATGTAATAGTAGCTTGTTGTTGCCCTGAGTATAAGGTTGGATATATATATGTTATTAAATATTCAGTTCCTTCTAAATCGAATAAACCTGTTATTTCATTGTAATTTGAAACTTCTAATAATCTACTTTCTTCATTTGATGGTGATACTATGCCTACTTTAATTTTGTCAGGTCTATTTACTATGACCTGTATCTCTAATAATGGCTCATCCTCTGCTACTTCTATTTCTATTTCATTTATATCCTCTTTAAATTTCATTTGTCCAGATGTATGTGTTTGTGCATTTCCTTCATTTCCTGTAGCTGCTACAATACATATTCCTCTTGTAAAAAATGTCCTTTCTTCTATTACTCTTGAATTAAGTTGAACCATATTATTAGTTCCTAATGAAATATTTATTACAACAGGTGTTTTTAGTTCTAATGATTTTTGTGTTATATATTCTATAGCTGCATATAACATAGCATTATTATAATAACCACCAATTTTCCTCATTTTTATAACTATCAATTCTGCATCTTCAGCTACACCTGCATATTCCTTATTTAAATTTCCTAACCCTGCACAAATTCCACTTAGCATGGTTCCACTACCTTCTTCATCTACAGATAATGTTGCATCATTATTTTGTATAGCTTTATTAATATCTTCTTTTGTATATTCCGTACCAATTGCAAATCCTTTAGGTGGATTTCCATCCTTAGTTTGATCCCATAAAAATGCAACTTTACTAGTTCTATCTGGATATATAAAATCTTCATGTAAATAATCTATACCTGAGTCTATTATTGCTATAAATACACCTTTTCCAGTTATAGATACGTTTGGGTTATTTTTAAAATAATTTGCACCTATATCTTCTAACGCTACTGTTCCACCTGAAGTTCCTTGGCTTACTTCACTCATTTTTGCAAGTCTTGCAAAGTACTCTGACCTCTTTATACTTCCTAGTGTTAAAACTTCATCTATATACCAAAGCTTAGATGGATTCGTAAATACAATCCCAAAGTTATCAGATATTTTATAATATCTATATATTGCATCTAATTTGCTAAGAGCTTCTTCTAGCCCTGGACCGTGTATTAAATTAAATCCAACCTCAAGTTGCTCTATTCCCTTTAATAATTGCCTTACATATCTAGGTTCCCTTTTTCTTTTATTTTTTTTTTTATTCCTATACATTAAATCTTCTTTATTTATTGATATTACTAAATTTAAGCTTATATCTGATAAATATAGATATCCATATCCTGATGAATTACTTGGGTATCTAAAGTTACTTTTCCTTCTCGCTGATCTAATAAGAAGTGCTTTTAATTTTTGTCCATATAAAGTTTCATCATTTTTTTGTACTATTCCCCATTGAAATAATAGTGCTACGATACCTGTTGCATGAGCTGCTGATATACTAGTTCCACTTAAAGCTTTCCCATCTCCGCCAGGCATTAACAACGAAACACCTTCCCCTGGAGCTAATAAGTCCGGTTTAAACATACATCTCTCTATGTCTCCTTGACCAGAAAAGTCTGAAACTAAATCTGTTTTTGTATTATAACTTCCAACTGTAAAAACTTGTTTCGCGCTTCCTGGAAGAGTTATAGTTAATTTTTTTGTGGGTGATATAAATTTAGTATCTGTATTTAATCTTTCAACTTCTGATATATAGAGATCTATATTACCTGTAATAACAGTAATAGGAGAAAATACTATTTTCCATACCCCTGATGTTATATACTCATCTGAAGTTAATTGTATTATAAGTCTTCTTACTAATTGATCTGGAGGTACTGAGAAATAAAACCCTTTAATTTTAGTGTTATCTATAATATTTTTTATCACTCCTGATGTTAGTGAAATAGGTTTAGTACTTTGATTTGATGGACTCACCAAATAAACATAAAAATTATCTGCAAAATCTGGCCATATATTTATATTTAATGTTTTTTCATTTCTCCCTACAACAAACTCTACTTCTGTTTTGCTCATTTTATCTTTAATTTCAATACTTTTATGTCTTCCTTTATCTGCATTGTTTCCAGCTGCAACAATAATATTGTTTTTCCAATAAGAGCTCATTTGATTTATATACTGTTCAAATAAAGACATTCCCATATGCGCCCCTTCGCCACTTCCATAACTTATATTTAATGCAACGGGCATATTAAGTCCTTTAGATTTAGTTAATATAAACTCTATAGCTCTCATAAAATCTGTACTTTTTGCAGTTGAACACGTTTTATTAGTACCTACTCTTACAACTATTAAGTTTGCATCTGGGGCAATTTCAGCACTAATTCCTGCAATATGAGTTCCATGTTTATTAGTTGGTGAAATAGGTATTATATTTTTTCCTTGAATAGATTCATTTATATCGTTGTTATTATATAAAGTCCCAGTTTTAAATCCTTCAGGTGGATTTCCGTCTATGCACTGATCCCAATAATATAGTATTTTTGATTTACCTTCTTTATCTTTAAATTGAGGTAATCTATAATCAATACCTGAATCAATAATTCCAAGTATAACCCCACTGCCTGTTAAATTTGTACTTTGTTTAAAACTTGTTATACCTGTACTTGCAAAGCTTTCTAAGTCTTGCTCATTTAATAAAAAAGGAGTTTCTATATGTTCAACTTGTGGGTAATTTAATAATTCACCTATAACGTCCTGAGACTTGGCTGTTATAATTGCAAAGTTGCACGCTAATAGTTCTACCGATACATTTAGCTTTGACTCTAAAATTAATATATCTCCATGATATTTGACTACAACTTCATAATCTATTTTAATCATCTCCTCCATATACAAAATATACAATGCATATATTTTAAATTTATGTTGTAAATATTTATTTTATTTATATCTTCTAAAATTATGCTTGGACTTTAATAAATAAATTTTTTTCTTAAGTATTTTATTAAATAAATATTTATTATATATAGGAAATATTAATATTTTTATTGTATAATACATATATTGATTAAATTTAGTATTTTTAATTGATAATCTAAACTGAAAGGAATGTGTTATATTGAAGGATAAAAAATTTCATCTAAGTGTTGTTATAACAGTTGTTATATCATATCTTTTAATAAAAGTTATAGATAGCTATGAATACTTCTTTGGAATATTTGGGTTGCTTTTATCTCTTTTAACTCCTTTTGTGATTGCATTTATATTAGCATATATATTTAATCCTATTGTGAGTTTTTTAGAAAATAAATTAAATATAAAAAGAATTTTTGCGTTACTTATTACATATGGCTTTTTAATTTTACTAATAGGTTCATTTATTTTATTTACAGCACCTATAATAATAAGTAGTATTGCTGATATGGTGAGCCAATTTCCACTGTATGTAGAAAAAACACAATATTTCTTTATTGATCTAGGGAACAGTTTAAAAAATGTTGATCCTAAAACTTTAAAAGAAGTAGGAGATAAAATAATGTCTGCTATGCCTGAGATAGGTAATTTCCTTATTGGATATATTGGTCAGATATTTAATACCACATTCTCTATATCTAAATTTATTGTTCAATTTGTTTTAGCGTTTATAATTTGTTTTTATATAATTTTAGAAAAAGAAAAATTCTTTGATTTTTATAAAAAAGTACTTTATATAACATTTGGCGAAAAGTATGCAAAATTAACTTTAGATGTAGGTAATACACTAAATACTAATATAGGTAAATACTTTACTGGAAAAATATTAGATTCATTTATTGTCGGTTTATTGTCTGCTATTGGTCTTTATTTCTTAAAATCTAAATATGCGCTACTATTTGGTACTTTAATTGGTATTATGAATTTAATACCATACTTTGGTCCAGTAATAGGTATGACACCTGTAGTTATAATAAATTTATTTTATGATCCTAAAATCGCATTATTCTCTCTAGTTTATCTACTTTTAGTTCAGCAATTAGAAGTTGCTGTAATTGAACCTAAGATAGTAGGTGGACAATTGGGGCTTAGTCCATTTTTAACGATACTTGCAGTAACTGTAGGTGGTGGATTCTTTGGTATTCCAGGTATGATTTTATCAGTGCCTATAATGGGTGTTGTAAAAATATATCTTGGTGAATATATAGAGTTTAGGCATAAAAATATGAACTGCAAAATTGATTAATATTAATTGTAATAAAAGTCTTCTATATTATAGTACTTTAATTAGAAGACTTTTTTCTATTTATAAATCGATCATAATTTCATTATCCATAAAAATATTATTTTATTGTTATAATTTTTAGCTATTTTGTAAATATTTAAGATTAGATACTATTAAATTTATAGTTATATTTTAGTTGAAAATTTAGTGTCTTACTATAAATATTAAGGATGTGTGTTATGAAAAGAAAATTTATATTTCCAGTACTACTACTTACTTGTACATGCTTAGCTATGCCAATTTCTCAGACAGCATTTGCATCACAAATCAAACATAATAAAACTAAGCATACTAAATCTGTCTCACATAAACAATTAACTAAAGAAGAGGCTGAGAAACTTCTTTTAGAATATAATAATAAAGTAAAATACATATATCAAGGCGATGCTAGTCAATTTAAATCACTAAAAGAAAAAAATCTTCAAGGATATGTTTTCTTACCTGATGTTGATACTGATATAGGATACTTTGTAGATAAAAATACATGCAGTATTTACTTCTTCCATCCTAGTGGATACCTTGAACTAGTTGGAGAAACTAAAAATAATTAATTTTAACTTAATTTATTTTTAAAAGTATAAAGTATAATAATAGTCTATCCGTATAAAAATACTAAGTATTTTAATTTAAACCTTTTTAAATTATAGTACTAGACCTATATATTTATCAAGTTAAAAGGGGGAAATAAATTTATGGTCAATTCTGACGTTGGGTCCATTGACGTTGACTCGGATACACTTAAGAGATATGACTTGCAAAATCATTTAGGGGAAATGTTTTTAAAATTTGGATTAACTCGAGAAGTTCTTCTCGTCAGTCAAAAACTTGATGAACTAATCTTAAAAGAACAAATTGATTTGTTAAATAAATAATTTATTTATAGAAAAGGAATGACTTATAAATATTTATAAGTCATTCCTTTAATTTATTTTATAATCTTGTCTATAGCTTGCTTTATATCTACAGCTGGCTTGTCTTCAACTTTTACAACTTCGCCTTCCCACGTTCTTATCATTATATAGTCTGTACCTTTAGATATTAAGTATTGTGGTAAAAGTGGAGTTTTCCCTTTTCCTTTAGGTGCATTTATTATATACGTCGGTATTGCCATACCTGATGTATAACCTCTTAGATATTCCATTATCTCAAGACCTGCATCTACTGATGTATTAAAATGAGTAGTTCCTTTTACATGTTTACTATGGAATATATAGTATGGTCTTACCCTTATTTTTAATAGTTCATGATTTAAGCATCTCATAACATATTTATCATTATTTACACCATTTAAAAGAACAGCTTGGTTTCCTAATGGAACTCCATTGTTTGCTAGTTTTTCACAAGCTTTTTTAGTTTCTTCCGTTACTTCCATTGGATGATTAAAATGTGTATTTATATATATAGGATGATACTTTTTAATCATCTCACAGAATTCATCTGTTATTCTTTGAGGCATTGTAACTAAAGTTCTACTACCTAATCTTATATAATCAACATGTTTTATACTTCTTAGTTCACTAATTATCCACTCTAACATTTCATCATTTAATGTTAATGGATCTCCTCCAGTTACAAGTACATCTCTTATTTCCTCGTTGTTTCTTACATAATCGATTGACTCTTGTATAACTTTTTTTGTTCTATGGCAGTCTTCTTGTCCGATATTTCTTCTTCTTTGGCAATGTCTACAGTACATAGCACATTCATTTGTAACATTTATTATTAATCTATCTGGATATCTTCTTGTAATACTTCCTGCTGGATTTGTAAATTCTTCTCCCATTGGATCTAAATCTTCGATTGAATCATCTAATTCTATATATGATGGTATTGACATTAGCTTAATTGGATCATATGAGTCATCTGGATCAATTAGGCTTAAATAATATGGTGATATTGCCCACCTAAATTGATTTTGTACTTTTCTTATTTGTTCTATCTCTTTGTCTGTTAAATTAAGTATTTTAGACAATGTATCTACATCTGTTATTCTATTTGATAGCTGCCATTTGTAGTTATTCCAATCTTTCTCTGTTCCTTCTAGTACATTTAATATATGCTGTTTTCTTTTATTAATTTCGTCTTGTTTTTCTATTCCTTTTGAAATCGACGACTTTATTTTAGTATAATCTTCAATTCTCGATTTAAGCTCTTGTGCCCTTTGTAATGATATTTCTTTTTGCTTGTTCATAAGTCACTTTTATACTAAGGCTTTTCTTAGTATTTCCCCCTCTCCTTATGCAGTATTTTTATTGAAATATATTCTAAATTTAGAATATATTTATTCGTTACTGAATACAATCTTGCAAATTCATTTTATATTAAAATATATCATACCATATAAACTGTCATTTTTCAATGGTTATATACTTTTTTTACTCTTATTTTCTTAATGTTAGATAATTAATAAATTTTTTTAAACAAATATTTTATCATTTATTTTAATATTTGATAAAATAAAAAAGTCGCTTAGCTTCTGTAAACAATTAGCTAAAAAACAAATTTGTTGCTCAAGTCTATGAGTTAATATTATAGCTTATCCACAAACCAAATAATTTATAATACATTAGTATGTAAAAAGAGTATATATGTTAAATAACATATATACTCTTTCTTAATCTTAGGTATTTTCTTCTATTTTCTTGCTTAATCTAGCCATCATGTTTTTAGAGAAATTAGATATATCTTTAGGTATACACGTATACGTTGAAAGTACTGTGTAGATTTCCAAAGCTCTTTTGTAATCTTTCTTTCCTGTATATGCCTTATAAGCTTCTTCGGCTAAGTCTTTACATGCTCTGTTTATTTTCTCATGTCGTCTTCTCAATATAACATCTCCCCTAAAATACTTGTATATATATACTTATATGTGTATATATATTACTTTATTACTCTATTGGAGTGTCTTCATCAGGTTTATTTTCTTCTTCGCCTCCAGAATTATCTTCATTTGAATCAAATTTTATATTAACAATATTACTTTTTCCTGAGTATTTATCATCCTTATTAGCTCTTACATAGAATTCTAAATCCGCACTTGATCCAGTAAGATTCATAGTATACTCATTTGATCCAATATTTCCTTCAAGTAACTCATATCCGCTATTACCTGATAAGTTATTTTTTACAAATATACTATATTGTGCTCCTTCAATACCTATATCATCCCAAGTAAATCTTGCAACATTATTTTCTTTGTCTACATAAACAGATAAGTTTTTAACTGATAAATTTTGTATATCATTTTGCTGAGGTTTAATACTTACTATATTACTTGGTCCTGTTGTAAAATCTTTAGATTTACCAACGACATATATATTAATATCTGGAAGATCTCCATCTACTAAATCTACTTCTATAGTTGTTGATACCTTTTTATTTATTTTAATGTCATCTTCTTTTATTTTTACATTTTTTACTACCTTGTAATTACTTTCTCCTAATGAATTATTCTTTAGATATACATCATAATCAAATATACCCTCTAAATAATCCCACTCTAAGAATATTTGTAATTTATTACCTACTATTTGATGACTATATCTTAAATTCTTAATCTTATTGTCTGATGAAATTTTATCAGTTACTTTTACAGTAACTATTTTCTCTTTATTGTCACAAGTTATTTTAACTTTTTCTGATCCAGGTCTTATCCCTTGTATTGTTCCATTTCTTTCATCTAAAGCAATACTTCTTTCTACAGATAACTTTCTACCTAGCAATTGGTATTCAATTTTAGGTGGCTTTAACCCCTTAGGGCTAGTTATTATATTAGGATTTAACTGTTTATTTTCTCCTATTCCTATTTCTATAGTGTCTGCTATATCAATTTTTGCTACTCTTGCGCGTATATTATATCGTAATTTTTCTTCTTTATCTTGCGCCTTTACAGTTACAGTCGCTCTTCCAACACCTACAGCTTCTAGTTTATTGCCACTAACTTTTACAATATTCTCATCAGAACTCTCGTAAGTTGCTTTTTCCTTTTCTTTAAATCTATTATAATCAACATCTATAACTGTATTTATCTTAGACTTATCTCCTACATATACCAGGTTATTTTCAGGCTCTACTAATAATTTTTGTACTTTAGGGTCTACAACCTTTATATTTACTTTTCTTAAGGCTCTTGAGTTTTTCATTATAGCAACTGAAGAAGTTCCCTCTTTAAGCGCTACTAACGTATTACCTTCTTTTATTTTAATTACTTCCTTTTTATCTAATACATTAAACCAAATATTAGGTTTTTTTGCATATGTCGGTATATAAATATAATCTCCACTAGATAAAGTTACTTCTTCATTTAGTTTCATTACAAATTGGTCTATGTCCTCAACATAATCTCCTTTAGAAATCTTTAACTCTACCCCCCTAACCATGGGACGTAAAATCCCAAATTTAAAAAGGTAGTACTGAGTTATGATTAGTATTGGTATAGATATTATTATAAAAAGTTTAATTTGCTTTTTATCTGGCGTAAATCTCATCTAATCACATCCTTTATGACTATTCGCTTTACCTTTAATTAATTCATTATTTTTATATAAATCTCCTCCAAATTAACTAGCTTAATTTTAGACATTTTAATAAAAAATATTTTAAATTTCATTATAAATATTCATACTATCTACTTTTAATTTTATAATTAAATACTAAGTTACTTATATTTATTTTTTCATTTAGATTATACTCAAAACCCTTAAAATCTAATCATTAGCTTTATTATATATAAATAAATATGAAAATAAAACATCTATTTTACTTCTATAAAAATTATTTTAATAAAATTCTTAATAATTAATTAATCTTATTTTCTAACAATTATTTACAATTAATAACATTTTTATTTTAACATAAATCATTATTTTATTTAATGATAATTATTTATTATATCAATTTTACCAATTGTATGGAAAGTATTATACTTAAATCAAGATAAACATATTAATCTTTTAGTTTTTAAATTTAGTACTGTATATATTATATTTTTATAATTGCTTGTAAATAATATAATAGTATAGCAAAACTTTAATGAGGTGAAAAAATGGATAAATTTAAAGAATTATTATTAAGTGAATTACCTAACTTCAAGGATCAATCTTTAAAATTACTTAACGGCGAAATAAATAAAATGACATATAAAGGATTCTCTGGCGGATACGGAGTTTATGCTCAAAGAGATTTAAAATCATTTATGATAAGACTTAGAGTCTCTGCTGGTGTTTTATCTAAATCTCAACTTAATAAAATTTATAAAATGGCACTTAATCATAAACTTGAAAAAATACACTTAACAACAAGACAAGCAATACAACTTCATGATCTTTCTATAGATTCTATAGTAGACATTATGGAAGATGGAATAAAAAATGATATATTTACTAGAGGTGGGGGTGGAAACTTCCCTAGAAATGTAGGATTATCCCCACTTTCAGGTGTTGATTCTGAAGAAGCATTTGATGTAACACCTTTCGCAATTGCTACTGATAAATATTTTATAAAAAATTCTACTACATATCATTTACCTAGAAAATTAAAAGTTTCTTATTCTAGTAGCTATACTGACGCAGCTCATTGTAGTATACAAGACTTAGGTTTTGTTGCAACAGTGAAGGATGATGAACCATACTTTAGAGTTTTCTTAGGCGGTGGTTTAGGTAAAAACCCTAAGGTAGCTTTAGAACTTGATGAGGTTATAAAACCTGAAGATGCACTTTATTGTGTTCAAGGTATGATAGAGCTATTTATGGCTGAAGGAAACTATGAAAATAAAAATAAAGCTAGAGTTAGATATATGGTAGAAAAACTTGGTGAAGAAGAATTTTTACAAAAATTTAAAGAGTACTGTGCTAAAGTTAAAGAAAAAGGTGGATTAGATCTTAATGTTGATCCAATTGATTATTCTAAACCAGGATGTACAATTGATTTATGTGATCCGAGGTTAATTCCTCAAAAACAAGATGGCTTATATACAGTTTATATTCATCCAATAGGAGGTCAATTATATCTTAAAGATTTAAAAATTTTACTTAATGAATTAGATAAAGTTAAGAATCCGATGATAAGACTTGGAATGACTGAAGGACTATATATATTAAATTTAGATGGAAATGAAGCAAAAAGAATGCTTGAAGTTAGCAAAACTATGACTTGCAACTCACTTTTAGAGCAAAGTGTATCTTGTATAGGTGTTCCTATATGTCAAATGGGTATACAAAACAGTCAAAAAATGCTAAATGAAATAATAGATTACTTTAGATCTCAAAGCAATGAAGAAGTTCTAAATAAAGCTCCTAAACTTCATATATCTGGATGTCCAAATTCATGTGGAGTACATCAGGTAGGTAGTATAGGTTTATGCGGTAAAAAGAAAAATGTAGACGGTGTATCAACTGATGCATTTGAACTTACTGTTGGCGGTAGCTTTGAAATCGGAAAAACTAAATTAGGCAAATCGTTAGGTGACTTTAAAGCTAGTGAATTACCTGAAGTTCTTTATAAAATATGTGAAGTAGCTCCAAAAGATTTTTATGATTGGGCTAACTCAGATCCAAAAGAATTAAATAAAATAATAGAAAAATATAAAATATAATTTAATATAAATAAAAAAAGAGTTATCTTAGTTTTTAATTAATTCTAAGAATAACTCTTTTTATGTATTATCTATCTTTTACATCAACGTTATATTTTTCTACTAAGTTATCTACAACATTATTTTGTTTTTCATAAGATAATTTAGTTATTAAATCACTTTTTATAGTATCAAAGTCTTCTTGTTTTTCATCAGTCTTTTTGATTATATGATATCCAAATTGACTTTCTATAACATCTTTGCTAACCTCTCCTACTTTAAGTGAAAATGCTGCTTTTTCAAAAGGCTCTACCATTTGTCCTTTTCCAAAGAAATCTAAATCTCCACCATTTTCAGCACTTGAATCTTGAGAATAGTTTTTAGCTAACTCAGCAAAATCTTCTCCACTTTGAGCTTTCTTTAATATTTCCTCAGCTTTTTCTTTATTTTTTTTCTTTTGAGCTGCACTTACTTCTTTACCATCTGTATCTGTATTTTGTATTAATATGTGCGAAGCTCTTACTTTTAAGAACTCGTCCTTATTTTTATCATAGTAATTTTTAGCTTCTTTTTCTGATACGTCTGACGCTTTTTTCATGTACTTCATTGCTATAACTTCTTTTTCTACATCTTTTCTAACATCTTCTTTAGTAAGCTTAAATTGCTTTAAGTAATCCTCTTCTGATAATCCGAATTGTTGTGTTATACTCGACATTAAATTAGTATATTCAGAGTCAATTTCTTCTTTAGTAGCTGTTATTTTTTCACTCTTAGCTTCTAAATATAAAACCTCTGTTGTAGTCATATAATCAATCATACTTTCTTCATAAGCTTTTACTTGGTCACTTGCCATCTCAGTTTTTCCGTTTAGATAAAATAAAGGTTGCATTCTACCACTAAGTTCTTTTTCTGTTATTTTTGTATCTCCAACTGTAGCTATTACCTTACTACCATAGCTTTTATGTGTTGCTGGTAGTTTTCTTCCTGCATCTTTTCCTGCTGTATACCCTGCTCCTAAGCATAATACCCCAACTATTGCTCCTATAACTATAGCTTTAGCACTTTTATTATCTTTTTTTAACTCTTTCGATTTAGTGCTTTCTACTTCGTTTATTTCTTCTGTATTATTCTCTTGATCATTATTTACATTATTTTCTTCAACCTCTTGTGTATAATCATGTATATCTTCTTGATTACCTGGATTTAATTTTTTATCTTCTGACATTTATGCCTCCCTAATATTTTATTTATTATTACACTATAATAATTTTACATTATATTTATTTTAAATGTGTGAAAGCTAAGTGAAAGTGTTATGAATTTACTATGAATTTAAATATTTCTTAAACTATATCTTATTTCATATCTTCCAACTTTAGTATCTTTATTTTTAAGCATCTCAACCACTTGACTTTTATCTTTTTTGATATAGTCTGCGCATTCATCTAAAGACTTGAATATTTCTATTACTTCCCCTTTTTTGTCTACAAGTTCTATCTTCTTTTTTCCTCCCCTTTTAATTATAGACTTATATTTTCTAAAGTAATCATCATATTCTTCATCGATACATTCAAATGTATAATGCATTTTAACAGGCTCTAATTTTTCACTACATAAAATATCATCTCTTTGATCTTCAGATATTTTTGCTGTAAATATTTTATTATTTAAATATTTAAGCATTTGTGAAGGTGTTTTATTACTATCTAAATAGTTTATATAATCTAATTCCTCTAAGCTTAGAGCTTGACCTAAATATTTTATTGCATCTCCAAAATAATCTGTAAATCCATATTTTAAGTTTTCTTGTATATACTCTGCTGGGATTTTTAATTTTTTACTACATTCTTTATAAGTATTAAAAATCTGTTCTTCTTTAGTATATACATCTATTACTTTGATAGATTTTCCTCGCTTTATTTTTATATCTTTTATGTAGTCTAAATCTTCTTTAGTAAATTCTTCTACTACTTCTTGATTTTTTTGTGTTGAATCTATATCTATTTCTTCTTTTTCAATAGTTATTGCAATTTCATCATTAACGTTACAATCTGCACTTTCATTTATTTCTTGTTTGCATTTAACAATATCTTCAGTTACTATTTCACTTTGTGATACATCTTGACTAACTGTTATTTTATTATCATTTTTTTGTTCTTTTGTATTATTTACTAATAATTCCTCTGAAACATTATTATTTATTTCTTCATACTCATATTCTTTATTTGACTCTTCATTTGCATAATCCTCTGCTTTTAATATAATATCTAAATTATTTATATCATTATGATTATGATTTTTTTGTAATTTATCTTGTGTATTTTCTGATTGTTGATTTTGTATAATATTTTTATCATCTGAATCTTTGATAAGATCACTTTTAGTACTATTATTATTTTCCTCTGTTCCTTCTTTTTGATTTAGTATAACTTCATCATTTTTACTTTCTTTAGCTAATTCTTTCGTATCTTTATTTTGTTCTACGAAACTTTTTACACGATTAAAAAAATTCTTTATCAATATACATTCTCCTCCCTAAAACTAGTCAATCTTAAAATGATTTTGAGTATTATGTCCTCTATTATATTACTAAAATCTCCTGTATTAGTAAACCGATTACATATTTTTAATTTAAAACTATTTTGTAAATATACTTATTTACTTTTTATTTATTTAAAATATACGGTTAGAGTCTTATTCTTTGTCAAATAATAAACTATACTTTTTATTTATTTTAATAATGGTATACTATTTTTAAATGAATAGCATCCATTATATTTTTTAGCACCTGGTGCTATTACCTATCTATATTTTTTTATATTTATTTGTTATAATTAAATAAATATAATTTACTATATGCTAAACAAAAATTTATTCTAAAATTTTGAAACATAATTTTGATGTAATTCTATTTTTAAGAATATTATTTTTTAAATAGTAACTTATAACTTTTATCATTATAAAAATTTGACGTAAAGGTGGTAGTTTATGTTTGATAACTTAATTGAAGCTAATAAATGTATTGTTTGTAAGAATGCTCGATGTCAAAAAAATTGTCCTATAGACACTCCTATTCCACAAATAATAAGTTTATATAAAGAAGGTAAATACGAAGAAGCAGGAAAAATTTTATTTGAAAATAACCCTTTATCTGCTATATGTGCAATAGTTTGTCCTCACGAAAATCAATGTAAGGGTAACTGTATAAAGGGTATAAAAGGAGAACCTGTTCGTTTCCATGATATAGAATACGAAATATCTACTAAATATCTAGAAAATATTAAGCTAGAAAAACCTAAGCAAAATGGAGTTAAAGTTGCTGTAGTTGGATCAGGTCCTGCCGGTATAACAGTAGCACTAAACTTAGCTCTTAGAGGTTATAGTGTTACTATATTTGAAAAAAATGAAAGAATCGGTGGTATTTTAACATATGGTATACCTGCATTTAGATTACCTAGATTTAATATTAGTTTATTAGAAAAAAGATTAAAAGAGCTTGGTGTTAAAATTAAATTTAATGCTTTAATTGGTCCAGTTGTTACTTTAAGCAAATTATTTGAGGACGGCTATAAATCTATATTTATAGGTACTGGTGTATGGAATCCAAGAAGATTAGATATAAAAGGGGAAACTTTTGGCCATGTTCATTATGCAATTGATTATTTAAGAAGCCCTAATAGATATGATCTAGGAAATAAAGTTGTTGTAATAGGTGCTGGTAATGTAGCTATGGATGCAGCTAGAAGTGCTAAATATTTTGGTGCTAATGAGGTTTATGTAGCCTATAGAAGAGGATTTGAAAATATGACCGCTACTAAACATGAAATTTCTGAAGCTAAAGAAGAAGGTGTTTTATTTAAAACATTTAAAGCTCCTTATGAAATAGTAGATGATGGTATAATTTTTGAAGATACTAAATTAATAGAAAATGAAGATGGTACTACGTCTTTAGTTACAGTTGAAGATAGTAAAGAATTATTCGAATGTGATAGTATATTAATTGCAGTTAGCCAAAGTCCTAAAAATACTATTGTCATAAATAATAAAGGTCTTGACGTAAAAAAAGGTGGCCTTTTATTAACAGATGAGGCTGGTCTTACTACAAGAGAAGGTGTATATGCTTGTGGTGATGTAACAAATGGTGCTAAAACTGTTATACAAGCTGTAGTTGATGCTAAAAATGTCTGTGATTCAATGGACAAGTACTTGCAACAATTTATAGACACTAATAATTAGTTATTTATATATACTTTGAAATAAATAAAATCCTATAGAGTAGACTTTTTTATTGTCTATTCTATAGGATACATTTTAATATTATATTCTAAAAGGATTTTTTTATTTAAATGTTAGCTTTTTATTAGTTAAATTTAATTTTTTATATATAAATGGTAACATTATTATAGCTCCTACTAATGCGTCTATCATATCTATCATAGTATCAACTAATCCACCAACCTGCATATTCATACCTAAAAATCTATCAATAAGAAATTCAGATATCTCCCATAAACTAGCAACTCCCATACTAAACATAAAAACATAAATAATTATAAAATATTTATTTATCTTTTTAAGATCATTATCACTATGAAAGAATGTCATTATGGAAAATGCTATACTGACTGTTATAAGACCTGACCATAAGTGTAAAAAGTCATCATAATGATTTATATCATAAAACCCATAGCATGAACCTAATAGCGACGATATCATTACAAATAATGCACTTACTATATATAAATTATTATCAATTAATCTAGTATACTTTTTATGAACAAAATATAAAATTATAGTCCCTACTGTACAAATAGAAGCTATTAATATATTCATAGTATTTTTATCTTTTACAAAAATAGCTATAGACCCTAAATATATTATCAATAATAAAATAGTTACGTACTTTGTTGTATTTTTATTTCTCATATTAATCTCCCAACTTTCTGTGTTTATTCTAAGCCTACTATAATAAATTTTTTATAAATTTATTTTTATATGATTTTTTCCTTCTCCATATCTTTTTAAAGGCTTTACAGTAGGACCTTCTAAGATATTTCCTTTGTAATCATATCTAGATGCATGACATGGACAGTCCCAAGTTTTTTCAGCTGAATTAAATGTAAGCTCACAACCTAAGTGTGGACAAGTTATGTCTACTATATATAATGTTCCATCAAAATGTCTGTATGCTCCGTATCTTTTATTGTCCTCTAATACAACTATTTCACTAGTTCCTTCTTGTATTGGAAAATGATCACTACCATATTTTAATTTTCCAGATATATAGTTTAATGTCATGTTTAGATTTTCTTTGTAAAAATCTGTAGTTAAATAACTTCCTTTTCTAGATGGATTAAATAAATCTTCATATTTAGATTCTTTTTTTATTATAAGCTTACTGATTATCATAGCGGATAATGTTCCGCCTGTCATCCCCCATTTTGAAAAACCAGTTGCAACATAAACATTTTTTTCTTTTTTATTTATATTGCCTATATAAGGTACATTATCATAACTCATATAATCTTGAGCTGACCATTGATATTTAAAATCTTTAACATTAAATTTTTCTTTAGCATATTCTTTTAGCTTATCATAAATTTCTCCTTCATTTTTACATTGACCAACCTTATGATCTCCGCCTCCAAATATTAATAACTTTCTACCATCTTCCTCACAAGTTCTAAGTGTTATACCTTTATCTTCAACTCCTAAGAATATTCCTGGCATAATATCTTTTTCTAGTTTAGCAGCTATTAAATAAGATCTATCTCCTTTTTCTTTTGCAAAATAAAAGTTTTTTCCATCATACCAAGGAACATGAGATGCTATTACTACATTTTTAGCACAAATTACCTTTTCTTGATTTGTTTTTATAGTACATATATCACCTTTTCTAAAATTAACTCCCGCTGTATTTTCATATACTTTAACACCTAGTTCTATACATTTTTTTAATAATGAATCTAAGTATTTTTTAGGATTAAATTCTCCTTGGTTTTTGAATTTTATAGCACCTTTAGAGTCTATTGGCAAATCTAATGTTTCATAGTATTCACAATCAATTCCTAATTTTTTACAAGTATCATACTCTTCTTTTAATTCTTCTAAATAATTTTCATTTTGGGCTAATATATAAGCATCTACTCTTTTAAAATTACACTTTATATTGTTTTCATTTATTATATCTTCTATTAAATTAATAGCCTCTTCATTTCCTCCATAGTATAGCTTTGCTTTATAATCTCCATACTTTTGACTTATTTTTGAATATATAATCCCGTGTTGAGATGTTACTTTTCCTGTATTTCTACCAGAGGAACCATATCCTATTTTATTAGCATCTATAAGAGTTACTTTTATACCTTGCTTAGCTAATAGATATGCCGTTGTAATCCCAACTATACCTCCTCCAACTATTAATGTATCTACATTTATATCTTTATCTAAACTTTTTAATTCATTATGTTTAGAGCTTGCTATCCAATATGATTCATTCATTTTTATTCTCCTTATTTTTTTAATTTGTCCATAATATAGTATATTTCCCATTAAAATAAGTAATTATTATAAAAAGAAGCTATTTTTTATGCTTAAGGTTATCATGATGCTTCATTTTATGTGGATAAATCATGAAAGTAAGTTATATCAATACATTTGTTTTGAGCATAAAAAATATTTTGAGCAACAGAATAAGTCGTTGGCGACAGGAGCGAAGCGACTTTTTTATAATAGAATTAATTTATTTAAAAATATATTGGAGGGCTTTATGAATATAATCCAAAAACCAGACTTATATCATGGATTTAGTAAAAATAAAGATTTTTTTGAAGGATGGTATTTTAAAATAGTTGATAAAAATAATTTATATAAATTTGCCTTTATTCCAGGCATATCTCTAGGTAGAACGCCTTATGAACATCATAGTTTTATTCAAATAGTTGATGGCTTTAATATCAAATATAATTATCTAAGGTTTAATAAAAATGAATTTAAATTTAACAACAATGATTTTAAAATAGGTATAAAATCAAATGTATTTGCTCTTGATAATATAATTTTAAATTTAAAGTATGATAATAAATCTATAAAAGGTGAATTAAAATTCAAAAACATAGTTAAATGGAAAGATTCTTTTATAAATCCTGGAAGTATGGGATTTTATAATTATTTAAGCTTCATGGAATGCTATAGCCAGGTATGCGTCTTAAATGGTGATATAGTTGGTCAATTAGAAATAGATAATAAATTAATCGATTTTACCGGTGGAAAAGTCTATATCGAAAAAAATTGGGGTAAAAGCTTTCCCAAGTCATGGATATGGATTCAAAGCAATAGCTTTAGAAATAAAGATGTAAGCATTACTTGTTCACTTGCAACTATACCTTTTCCTGTAAAAGACTTTAGAGGCTTTTTAATAGGATTAACTATTGGCAAAACTTTTTTAAGCTTTACTACAATTAATAAAAGTAAATTAGAGCTAAAATATATTGGTAAAGATATTGAACTTGTAGTTTCTAAAGGTAATTTAAGATTAACATTAAAAACCTATACTAAAAAAAGCGACTTTGTATTGTGTATGGGTCCTAAAAATGGGGATATGATTCCTTTAGTAAATGAAACTCTAAATGGAAGAGTTGATGTTATCTTAGAAAACACTAAAAATAATAAGGTTTTATTTAAAGATTTAGGATATAGCACAGGTATAGAATATGGTGGTGAATTAGTAAATATAATTTACTAACAATATAATAATAGTCTCCTTAAATATAAAAAGTTGCTAAAATACTATTGTGTATCTTAGCAACTTTTATTGTTTATTTATTTGTTACAACTTTATTATTTATAAAGTTTATTATTCTATCAAAATATTCATCTCCTACTTTATCATAGGCATTAACATGTTGCACATTATCTACTAACCATAACTCTTTATTATTGTGAGGTATATTATCATATATTATTTTACTACTTTCAGGTGAACATACCTTATCTTCTTTTCCATGTATTAAAAACATAGGAACTGTTATATTTTGAACAGCTTCATATGGTTTAACTTCATCATAACTAAATCCTGATTTAACTTTAGTATAAATATTTCCCATAGCTCTTGCATATCCTACTGGTAATAGTGGTATATTTTTATCTTCTATACCTAATCTTATTGCATCTGACATTTCATGATATGGAGAATCTGCTATATAAAAATCTACATATTTATTTTTCTCATTTATTTTAGAATGCATAACAACTGTTGCTGCTCCCATAGAGTGACCATGAGCCCCTAATAATCCATTAGGATACTTTTGCTTAACATACTTTGCTACGTTATCTAAATCATATCTTTCATACAATCCAAATGTATAATCATCTCCACCTGTATTTCCTGTGTGTCTTTGGTTGTATAATACTACATTATATCCTCTTTCTAGATATTCAAATGCTTTTTCTAAGTATTCATAGTAATAGCTTTCTATTCCATGAACAAGTATTACAGTATTCTCTGTTTCTTTATTCGATTTTATAAACATAGTTTCAATTTTATATCCATTTTGTGGTGAATCTATCATTATATTTTCATGCTTATATTTTTTTAATTTTTCTAATGGTTTATTTTCTCTATTTGAAAATACTTCCATTACATTTTCATTTTTTATTGTTTGCTCAGAACCTACTGAACCATCATAAACTAAATAACCGACTACAACTGATATTATTAAAAATGCTAAAACTAATATAGATGTGCTTATTATAAGTGCTTTTTTCTTTTTTGATGTCATATATTTCTCCTTTTTATTACCTGGTACTAATATCAGTATACAATATTTTTCGAAATTTTTCTATACAAATGTAATGTTAAAGTATCAGTGTTATAATATCTACAGCTCTTTTATTGTTTATTGTAATTTAGGATTTTTCATGCTTTATAAATAACAAATTAATAACCCCAGCCTACAACTTTCCATTTTCCATTTTTACTATCTCTAACTAAATACCACTGCCAATCAGTATAAGTTGAGTTAGGCTCTAAGCTACCATCTCCTCCTGAGCTACCTACCTTAAAATTAGATATTAATACAATTGTATTTTCATCAGTAGCACCAGATTCATAACCCCCATTACCTTCTTGTAAATAATTATGAGTTAGCTTATTCGATTTTTCTTCATCATACCATATATCAGTAAGAGTGCATCCTTTAAAGCTTTTAAATTTTTCTTTTGTGCATTCTACTGAATCCTTTATTTCTTCTTCACTAAACTTTTCAGACTTTCCAATAGTTACTTTAGCATCATTTCCACTTTGATATGAGCTACAACCAGCTAAAGAAAATAACATTAAAATCATAATAAAAAAGTATACTGCTTTTTTCATCTTAACCTTCACCCCCTTTAGGTTTTATCTTATGCTATTATACATTATACTAAATATTTCCTATATATAAAAATTATTTAATTTTAAAAGTATTTCTCTATAAATATTATTTTAATTTAAACTTTTATAGTAACTATAAGAGTATTTTAATTATATTAATTTATCACTTAAATCATTTTTTTCATAATATATAATAAAACTTTTATTTGGAGGTATATTATGAAAATTAAATACTTAGCTTTAGGCGCATTGATGGCTGTTATTAGTTCTATATTTCAGTGTATACCTACTTTCTTTTCTGAAATTTTTATAATCTTAACTATTTTTAGTTCCATACCAATTTATATAATAACTAGAAAACATTCTACTTTAGGCTTTTTAAGTTATATAGTTGCTTTTATACTAATAACGTTTATAAGCCCACATGAAAATCTGATATTTTTATTTACAAACGGACTTTTAGGATTTATGCTTGGATTTTTTAACAACCATCTAGATAATAAGTATTTGATTTGTACAATTTCAGGGATAATACTGTTGTTATCAATAAATGTTGTAACTTTTATTATTGGTATCAATTTAATTGGATTTGCTTATTCATTTAATTTATTATCTCAATGTCTTATCTTGGTATTTAGTTTTATTTATTGTTTTGTTTTAAATTTCATATGTTCCTTAATTTATAAAAGAGTAGAAAGCTCTATAAATTAACACAAAAAGTGCGTAGTGATTTATATCACTACGCACTTTTTTATGACTTTATTTATTAATCTATACTATAAGCATATATACCTTTATTAGGCAAACCTCCATAAATTTTAGGTACTCCAACTCCAACATATATACAATTATCATTTCCTATTATACTTGATGCTACAGATGCATTCTCTACTTTACTCTTCCAAATAATCTCTCCAGTATCACCTTTATATCCTACTAGGTTGCCCATCATATCTCCTACTATAAAAACATCATTACAAAGTACTCCTGCGCCTACAGCTCCAGTGCTATTTTGAATTTGTTTCCATACTATATTTCCTGTATTAGCATCTAAGCACGCTACAGTTAAACTAAATTCATGATCATCTGTTAAATCATCTTCATCCCATCCATTATTGCTCCAGACATATACATATCCATTTCCTACTGCCGCATTTCCTCTTATACCGGAGCCTGAATCTTGGCCTGTGTATATCTTAGTACTCCATATCAATTTTCCATCTTTTCTTCTAAATACATAATAATATCCATCTTTACCACCTATACCTACAACATATATAGGTTTTTTATTTTCATCCATTATCTCAAATACTTGAGGTCCTGAACCAAAATCATCATCTGGATGTTTCTCATCCCCAGGAAGCCATGTATCCCCTTGTACAACTTGATTTTGCCATATTAATTTTCCTGTTTTACAATCTAGAGCTATAATTGCATCAGAGCTTTTACTTGAAGGTTCTCCATAATTATTTCCTGTTCCAAAATATATCATATTGCATATTGGACAGATTCCAAAAGAACCCCAAACTCCAGCACCTTTTGCATCTAAATTATCACCTTCTAATAGACCTACTGTTTTGGTTTCCCAAATCTGTTTCCCTGTTATACAATCAAATGCAACTACACCTCCTACAGTTTCTGGCTTAAATTCTAAGTTTAGCTCTTTATATATACCAGCTACAGCTTCATCTAATCCACATATGCCTACATACACAATGTTATCATATACAATTAGTTTTGCTAATCCACCTCCAAGCTTATAATCAGTTATTTTCGTAGCCCATACAACTCGATGGCTGGTAATATCTATTGCATACAAATTCCCTGGAGCTTCATTTAATAGAGGTGGTCCTTGCTTTCCGCCCACACTAGCTATATACCATACATTTCCCACTATAACTCCTGTTCCTGCAAATCCAGCCCATAAATATGGTATACATATATCTGATAAATTTTGCTCATACTTTTCCTTTATATATTTAGGAATTGATATTTTGTCTAATTCACAAGTTTGTGGTGTTGGAGGTAAATACACATTTATTTTCCATATTAAATCTCCAGTTGATTTGTCTACACAATATGCATTTCCTTCCCAATCAGTAAAATACACTTTCCCAAAATAAACTATAGGGTCACTCGATATCGGCGAATTAGTTTGTATTTTCCACTTTTCTTTTAAGTTTCTTATGTTATTTGAACTTATATTTGAATTTGGGCTTACACTATTATTTGATAAATTTACTTCATATTTTCTAAACTGTTTATACAATGCTCTTTTACTAATTTTAATCCCCTCCTTAACAACCTACATACTATTTATATACGTCTTAATTTTGTACATAGTTCCACCTAAAGAACTGTATTAGATTTTTAGAAAGTAATTAAATTTCACTAAGCAAGAGCAACCAATATAGTACCCATCCCTATAAATACTACACCAACTATTCCCTTTGTACTTATTTGCTCTTTAAATATTAAAACTGAAATTATTACAGTTAATACTACTGATAACTTGTCAATCGGTGCAACCTGCCAAGTCTTGCCTGTCTTTAAGGCAATATTTAAAAATAACCAAGACAATGCTCCTGATATTCCTGCAAAGACTAAGAATAATAAATCTTTTTTATGTTCTATAACGCTAGATATATTATTTAAATCACCTTTTACAAATGAAACTATCATAAGAAATAGAGCCATTATAATAGCTCTTAGTGTTGTTGCCATTGAAGGTGATAAATTTTTTATTCCAAGCTTTGTAAACACAGTTACAAAACTGGCACTTATTGCTGCCAATACAGCATAAAACAACCAATTACTCATTTTATTTCTCCTTAATTTCTAATTTGAGCATAAAATAAGGATGTTTAAAATTTATAACCTTAAATTATAAAAACATCCTTATTTATTAACTTTAATATTTTAACTCACTAATAAAGTCATTAACTGCCATAAAAACTATCTTCAAAGTATTTATTAGATAAGGTAAATATTTTATAAGCGTCTATTTTCTATGAAGCTTACTATATACTCCACCTTTTTTTATTAACTCATCATGAGTTCCTCTTTCTTCAATTCCATTATCTGTTAAAACTATTATCTCATCTGCATTTTTAATAGTAGATAATCTATGTGCCACAACTAAGTTAGTTCTATCACTACTTAATTCTTCAAGAGATTTTTGTATTTCATATTCCGTTACATTATCAAGTGCTGATGTAGCTTCATCTAATATCATTATTGGAGGATTTTTTAAGAATATTCTAGCTATAGATACTCTTTGTTTTTGTCCGCCTGATAATTTTACTCCTCTTTCACCTATATAAGTGTCGTAACCCTCTGGTAAGCTTTGTATGAAATCATGAATTTTAGCTTTTTTACAGGCATCAATTATTTCTTCTTCACTTGCACCAGACTTACCTATTACTATATTGTCTCTTATAGTTCCTGTAAATAAGAATACATCTTGTGCTACCACACCTATATTTTTTCTAAGTGAGTCTAAGCTTACATCTTTAACATCTATTCCATCTATCTTTATACTTCCCTCTTCAAAATCAAAGAATCTTGGTATAAGATTACATAGTGTTGTTTTTCCTCCACCAGACGGACCAACCAATGCTATAGTTTTTCCAGCTTCTACTGATAAACTTAAGTTACTTAAAACTTCATTGTTATTTTCATATTTGAATGAAACATTTTCTATTTCTATATTACCTTCTACGTTTTTTAATTCGATTGGATTTTCACATTCTTTTTCAGTTTCTTCATTTATTATCTCTATGAATCTCTCAAATCCAGTCATACCATTTTGGTATTGTTCTGTAAAGTTTATTAATTTTCTAATTGGCTGTATAAACATTTTTACATAAAGTAAATATGCAGCAAAATCCCCTAAAGTTATACGATTCATGTAAGTAAAGTAACCTGCTATTATTAAAACTACTAATTCAAGAATATCTATAAGTAAGAACATTCCTGAGAAGTACTCAGCCATTACTTTATATGCACTTTCTCTTGCGTGTTTAAATATGTTATTACTTTCATTAAATTTCTCTAATTCTTCTTTTTGAGTACAAAATGATTTTGTAACTTTCATACCCGCTATACTATTTTCAAGAGTTGCATTAACATCACCTGTTCTTACTCTAGTTTCTTTAAATGCTTTATTCATCCTCTTTCTTTGCGTTATAGCATATAAAAGTATTATTGGTAATATTGCAAATACAATTAAAGTAAGCTCTACATTTATTCCTATTAATATGAAAAATGCCCCTACTAACATTACTAATGATATAAATAAATCCTCTGGACCATGATGCGCTAATTCTGAAACCTCCATAAGGTCATTTATAATTCTAGACATTATGACACCACTTTTATTGTCATTAAAGTATGAGTTAGGTAATTTTTGAAGATGTGTAAATACATAGCTTCTCATATCTGCCTGCATTCTTACACCCACCACATGGCCCCAATACTGCATAAAATAGTTAAGACCTGCTTTTAAAATAAATATTACTAATAAAGTTACTGCAAATACTAAAAGCATTCTTGTATCTTTATTTGGAACAACATCGTCCATTATATTTCTTGTTATCATAGGATATACTAAATCACATAATGCCACTGTAAATGCTGCTAATAAGTCTAGTGCAAATAGCTTTTTATATGGCTTATAATATTTTATAAATTCTTTTAACATTTTCAAACCTCCTCTTTCTTATATTTATACACTTTTCGACACGTATATAAACTAACTTTACTTAAATTATATATTATTAAATTTTTATATTTAATATACTCTTTTTATTTTATATAAAAAATTCGCTTCGCTCAAGCCACTGCGTGGGCGCTACACTTCATGTCGCCAACGACTTCGTCCGTTGCTCAAAAATATCATTTTTTACTTTCACAGAGGTGTTGATATTCCTGTGCTTCATAACTTGTCCACAGTTTTTGATATATTATAATTCCCTTAAGCGTAAAAAATTTAAAGTTGTATGATAGCTAAATCTTAGATATCATACAACTTTAATACTTTACACTATTATTTGTTTATTGCTTTAGATATTTCATCTATCATGTTGTTTGTAGATATAAATCCACCATCACTTAAATACCAAGCATGTGTATCTAAGTAAACTATATTATTTTCTTTAGCTACTTTTGTATTATTTATTAAATCATTATTTAAAATTTCAGCTGCTGGCTTTTGCTCTTTATCGCTAGATATAACTGACTTGTCTATCACAAACATATAATCAGAATCTTGGCTTGCTACATATTCAAATGAAACATCTTGCCCATGGTCTGCTGTTTTAACATTTTCATCTGTATTTTTAAATCCTAAGTTTTTGTATATTAAACCAAATCTTGAATCTTCTCCAAATACACTTAAAGTACCATCACTAACCATTAAAGTAGTTGCTTTATAACCTTTATCAGTTACTTGTTTGTTTATTTTCTCTATTTTTTTATCTATTTTAGCTAACTCCTGATCTACTTTTTCTTCTTTATTAAATATATCACCTAAAACTTCCATGTTATGGCTAAAGCTTTCCATATACTTTCCATCTTCTTTAGATAATGATATAGTTGGTGCTATTTGATTTAGTTTATCATAAAAACTATGTTGTCTTCCATTTATTATTATTAAATCTGGGTCAAGTTCATTTATTTTCTCTAAATCTGGTTCTTTTAATCCACCTACATTTGCATATTCATCACCTTCATATTTATTTAAATATTTAGGTATAGAAGAACCTTTAGCAACTCCAACAACTCCATCTATATCTAAAGTCTCCATTGCATCTAATGCTGCATAATCAAATACTACTATTTTTTCTGGATTTTCAGCAACCTCTGTACTTCCTAAGGCATGCTCAACTTTTACAACTTCCTTAGAACTTTCCTTACTTTCTTGTTTCCCTTTATTTGAAAATACTAACATACCTCCTATTATTCCAACTATTGCTAATCCTGATATTAATGCTACTTTTTTATTCATTTTATTTTATCCTCTCTTGTTTTTATATTATTGATTGATTTATTCTCTTACTTCGTATTGATTATCTTTATCAATACATTTTTAAAATTTTTTAGAAATAAACACAAATTTTTTCTCCGTTTATTTCAGTTATATTAAACTCCATTTCATAAATCGATTCTAGAGTTTCTTTATTTATTATTGCATCACGAGTTCCATAACTAGCTATTTTACCATCTTTAAGAGCTACTATGTAGTCTGAATAACAAGATGTATAGTTTATATCATGCATTACTAAAACAACTGTTTTTCCTAATTCATCACATAAATTTCTAAGTACCTTCATCATTTCTACTGAGTGCTTCATATCTAGATTGTTAAGCGGTTCATCTAGAAATACATATTCCGTATTTTGAGCTATAACCATTGCTATATACGCCCTTTGTCTTTGACCTCCACTTAGTTCATCTAAGTATTTATCTTCTATATTTTTAAGTTTCATATACTCAATAGCTTCATCAATATACTTATTATCTTCATCAGTAAGTCTTCCTTGGCTATGCGGGAATCTTCCAAAGCTAACTAACTCTCTTATTGTAAGTTTTAAATTTACATTATTAGATTGTTTAAGTATTGCTATCTTTTTAGATAGTTCCTTGTTATTCCATTCATCTAGATTTTTTCCATCTATTATTATCTTTCCTCCATCTTTTTTCATAAGTCTAGTTATCATTGATAAAGCAGTACTTTTACCAGCTCCATTTGGACCTATAAATGAAGTTATCTTTCCTTTTTCTATATTTATAGAAACATTATCTACAACAGTTTTATTTGAATATTTTTTTATTAAGTCTTTTACCACTATCATTATGCTTTGCTCTCCTTTAATAATAAGTATATAAAGTATATTCCACCGATAAAGTTTATAATTACACTTAAAGTTGTATTTAAACCAAATACTCTTTCTACTAAAAATTGTCCCCCTACCAATGTTAATACACTGACTAATACAGATGCAGTTACTAAATATGAATGTTTATAAGTATTTAACATTTGCTTAGTTACATTTACTACAATCAATCCTAAGAAGGTAATCGGACCAACTAATGCTGTAGATACTGATACTAAAATTGATACAACTACTATCATCTTTTTTACAACACTATCATAATCTACACCTAAGTTTATTGCATGATCTTTCCCTAAACTTATAACATCTAAATACTTTAAATCATCATAAATAAATGGAACCATACCTATTATAATTAAAAATGCTATTACTATAATTTTAGTGTTCACATTTCCAAAACTTGCATATAAACTATTTTGAAGCGCTGCATATTCATTTGGATCTATTATTACTTGCATAAATGTTGACATGCTTTTGAATAATGTTCCAAAGATCATACCTACTAGTAATAAAAAGAATATGTTGTTATTACTTTTTTCAAATAAGTTTTTATAAAGAACAAAACTTGCTACAACCATTACTGTTACTGATAATAAAAAGTTGCTACTTTTATTAGTTACAAAATTACTTTCAACTCCTACGAAAAATACTATTATTGTTTGAACTAATACATATAATGAATCTAGACCTAATACACTTGGTGTTAAGATATTGTTATTAGTTATAGTTTGAAAAATCATAGATGAAAAAGCTATACATCCTCCTGTTAAAATTATTGCTACTAATTTTGGTATTCTCTGACTCATTGCGTAGTCAAAGTGATTAGGATTTACTCCTGATGTTAAAAACAAAGCTGAAAATACTGCAATCATTGCTAATAATATGTAAAGTATTTTTTTTTGCTTGTTTTCTTTATATATATATAAATTACTTTTACTAGGTAATTTATTACTAGAACTAACTTGCATATGACTTCCTCCTTAATATCATGTATAAAAACATCGCACTTCCGATAGCACCTACTGTAAGACCTATTGGTATTTCATATGGATATATTATTATTCTTGAAAATATGTCACAACTTAAAACAAATATTGCTCCAAATAGTCCTGTATGCCATATACTATCTTTTATGTTGTCTCCTTTATACATAGAAACTATATTAGGAACTATTAAACCTATAAATGGAATACTTCCAACAGTTATAACAACACTTGCTGTTACTACTGCTACTATAGTTAATCCAATGTTTACTATTTTGTTGTAATTAAGTCCTAAGTTCGTTGCAAAATCTTCTCCCATACCTGCTATAGTAAATTTATTTGCATATAAATATGCAATAACTATTAGTGGTATTGTTATGTACAACATTTCATAATTTCCTTTAAGTATCATAGCAAAGTTACCTTGCATCCAAGCTGATATATCTTGCATTAAGTTGTACCTATAAGCTATGAATGTAGTCATTGAACCAATTATATTACCAAACATGATTCCAACTAGCGGTACAAAGACTGCATTTTTAAACTGTAATCTTTTTAATATATTCATAAATAAAAATGTTCCTATCAGTGAAAAAATAAATGAAATTATCATTTTTCCTCCCATACCAGCTTTAGGAAGTAATAGCATTGCAAATACTAATCCTAGTTGAGCTGCATCTATTGTTGCTCCTGTTGTTGGTGATACAAATTTATTTTTACTTATCTGCTGCATTATAAGACCACATATACTCATACCCATACCTGCAACTAATATACTTATAAGTCTTGGTATTCTGCTTATAAGTAAAACATTTATTTGATCATTACTTAACCTAAATATATCTGTTATTTTAATATCATGTACTCCTAGAAATACGGAGATTAATGATAATAATATCAATAAAATTATTAAGTGCCTCTTTTTCATAATTCCTCCTACGTTATCTGTTATATGATAATTAATACCCATTGATATTTATTCTCAAACACTTTATTCTTATTTTATTGATAAAAATTATCATTGTCAATATCATTTTATAAAATAATTATTTTAAATATATATTATTGTTGTTTTTTCAATGTTTTTAACTTAAATATTTTTTATGTGTACATGAGTGTTTTATTGTATTTTTATTTTTTTTTATAAAAATAGAGTTACCTTAAAATACCTTATAATGAGGTATTTTAAGATAGCTCTTAGAATAAATTATTGTATATTATTTTTGTATTTACAATTTTTACAGTTTTTATTGCAAGTATCTATTTGCTCTAAACAATCTATAAAAGCTTGCTTACTACTATTTTGGACTTTTATAATAGGAATATTTTTACGCTTAGCATCTTTTAATGCTGTTTCAACCATATTATGAGATATAGTTGACATTAAAAGTACTATTGCATCTGGATTTCCTATTCTTTTTTTCAACTTAGATGGCATAGTCGTATAAATTTTTGATCTATACCCCTTTTCCTTACTCATAAGCTTATATTCTCTCTCCATTCCTTCATGTCCACCTAATATTAATATACTCATACCTTTATCCTCTCCTTAAAATTTAATACACTTATGTTTAAACGCTCATTTTTAATGTTTCATATTCTTCTACTTTTCCATTAAAACTTAATGTTTTAAGTTTAGAATATAAAACTCTTAGTATTATAAATATTACTGTTGTACCAATTGCTAAGTTTATAAGATTTGTACCGTTAAATCCTACTGTAAATAAGCTTCCTATTTGATAAACATAAAAAGCTCCCGCCCATGCTAATACAAATTGATATACAAATGATGATATTGCCATTTTAGTTCCATATTCTTTTTGCATTGTTGCAAGTGCTGCTATACATGGAGTGTATAATGCACTAAACACTAAGAATCCATATGCACTTAATCCTGTAAATAAAGTAGGTAATACAGAGTTTAAATCCCCATATAACACTTCCATTGTTGCTACAACTACTTCTTTAGCTGATAAACCTGTAATTATAGAAACACCAGCTCTCCAATCTCCAAATCCAAGTGGAGCAAATAATGGTGCTACAATATTTCCTGCATAAGCTAAGAAGCTATTGTCTATTTCACTTGTAAATCCACTAAAGTTAAATGATGATAATGCCCATATTACAACAGACATAGCAAACATTATTGTAACTACTTTTACTAAGAAACCTTTTGATTTTTGCCATGTATTTTTTAATAAAGAAGATACTGTTGGTAGTGAATATTTAGGTAATTCCATTATAAACGGATCATGCTCTTTATTTTTTTGAGTTTTATTTAAGAATAATGCTACAAATATTGCAACTACAATACCTAATAAATATAAAGACATTATAACTATGGGTTGATTGTTAGGGAAGAATATAGATACAAACATTGCATATATAGGTAATTTAGCTCCACACGTCATAAGAGGTGCAATTAATGCAGTTATTTTTCTATCTTGCTCATTTTCTAATGTTCTAGTAGCCATTATTGCTGGTGAAGAACATCCTACACCTAAAATCATTGGTATAAATGCTTTTCCTGATAATCCAACTTTACTCATTACTTTATCCATTAAGAATGCTATTCTTGCCATATATCCACTATCTTCAAATAGAGTTATTCCTAAGAATAAAGTAAATATTAATGGGAAAAATGGTAAAGTTCCACCCATACTACCAATTACTCCATCTACTATTAATGAATGGAACCAGTCACTTGAGTTTGCTAACATATTACTTACCGGACTTTGAATATAAGTTTCTATCCATCCACCACTAAGCTCTTGTAGTGGCCCACCTACCCATTCAAATGTAAATTTAAATAAAGTGTATAAAAGTCCTATAAATATCGGGTATGCTAAGATTGGATTTAAAACAATATCATCTATTTTTTCACTTATTGTCTTCTTTTTATTATTAACTATATTTGTACTTCTTTTTAAAATATCATCTATTTGAGAATAAGTTTCTTTTTCTACTTCAGAATATACTTTATATGTAGTTGGCTTTTTATAAGCTGTTTTTATAGCGTGTTTTAAATTTTCTAAATCTACGCCTCTTTTCGCTACCATAGGTATAACTATACAGCCTAATTCATTTTGTATTTTATCTATGTTTATTTTGATTCCTTTAGATTCTGCACTATCAATCATATTTAATAATACAACCATAGGTTTTTTATATTTCATTAATTGAGTTGTTAAATATAAGTTTCTTGATATATTGGATGCATCAACAACATTTACTATTACATCTACTTGTTCTTTTTCTATGAAGTTTTTAGATATTTTTTCTTCATTTGAGAAAGTATCCATTGCATATATTCCTGGTAAATCAGTTATTTTTATATCATTTCCAAAATGCCCTTCTCTTTTTTCTATAGTTACACCTGGCCAGTTACCAACATATTGATTCAAACCAGTGATAGCGTTAAATATTGTAGTTTTTCCTACGTTTGGATTTCCTAGTAATGCTACATTTATCATTTTTTTCCCCCTTAAATTAATGTTTTTACCTGTATTTTTTTTGCCGTATGTTTTCTTATTGCCATATCAAATCCTCTAAATGATACTACTATCGGATCGCTTAGTGGTGCTACCTTTTTTACTTGTATTTCTGTTCCTTCTACGCACCCTAATGCTAATAATCTTTTTTTAATTTTTTCATCAGAATTAATTACTTTTATAATAGCTTTCTGACCAATCTTTAAATCATGTACAGTCATTTCATTTCCCCCATTTATATTAACAGTTATTATTAATTGATATTAATTATCACTACAAATATATAGTAACACTATCAATAATCATTTTCAACTACTTTTTTATTTTTATTGATATTTATTTTCATTCATTTGTATTATATTCAAGTATAAAAAAATAACCTTACTGGCCGATTAACTAAAAATCAAGCCGAATAAGGTTATTTTTATAAAAATTTTACTTATTTGAATGTCCTGTTCCTTGAACTTGGTTTAACTTAAATTCATTATTTTCTATTTCAATATCATAAGCTTTGCCAAATCCTTTAACTAATCTTCCGTCTTTTATAGTAAGTTTAAATAAATCAAAGTCCATAGTCCTAAGTACCATCATCATTTGACTACCATGTACTTCATCGAATAATTTGAATACTTTTTCTAAATTATCATTAATTTTTTCAGCTTCACAGTTGAAAGATACTCTTTCTCTTGCAAATATTGTTTTACATTCTTTTTCATCTTCTATTGCCATTACTGCACATTTTTTATTTTCTAGTAAATTATAGTAATGATCTGCTGCTTTACTAATGTATATATATATTTCATTATTATCTATAACAAAAGGTGCATAACTTATTGCTGGTTCATTGTTTTTATTTAAAGAACTTATTATTATACTTTTTTGATTTTTTAATAAATTTTCCATAGTTAATCTCCTTTAGTGTCTATTTATTTTTATTTATCAACTGTATTTTAATATATACCCTCTTAGTAACTTTCTAAACTTAGTTGTGTAAGTCCACTATTTTGTTTTAATATTTTTTACTTCCTTCATATAATTAAAACTTTCTTTCTATTAAATGTTAATAAGAGTTATTTTTGCTCTGTTTTAAAAAAAGAAACTAGCTATACTTTTACTAACTTTTTAAATATGATGAGAGTTGAAAGAAGTAAAAAACTAAATAGAGATACACCTTTAGAGTATAGAAATAATGTTTTATTTAAGTCATTTAATAATTAAATAAAATAAAAAACAAACATTTTAAATTCAAATGTTTGTTTTTTTATACGTATTATTTTAATTTGCCCAATACTAATTTTATAGCAATCATATCATCTAAAAATCCTATAGGAAATATAAAATCTGGTATTATATCTGTAGAAACTATAAAGTATAATAATGCGCTTCCGATTAATATTAAATCAGCTATATCGCGCTCTCTTTTTATATAAATTTCATATAAATCCTTTAACTTTTCAATAAATGCCCCTGTAAAATTGATAGATTCTATCTTCTTTAAAAAGCGGCCTTCTAACAAATCTTTACCTTCTTGTGTCTGAAGGTACTGCTCATATTTATTTAACTCTTTTTCAACATTTGCCTCTAAGCTTTCACAATCAATAAACGATGCAATTTCTAATATATCATCTAAATTATCAAAATTTGAATTAAAATCAATGTTTCTATTATGAGGTTTATATTCTAGTGCATACCCCTCTAACTCCATTAATTCCTGTAGAGGTATTTGTAATGCAGATGAAATTTTTTGCAAATGACTAATATTTATTTTTTGCTTATTATTTAAAATTCTTGATATAGTTGATTTATCTAGACATGTAAGTTCACTTAATTGATTATTATTAATATTATTTGCTTTCATTGCCTCTCTGATTTTCGTTATAGAATAATTATTAATATTGTTTTTATCCATAAAAACACTTCCTATTTTTATTCTTATTTATATAATGTATTAAATTATTTATTAAATGTTGATACTTATGGTAATTAATTTCAAATAAGTTGATGTATAGTTGAAAAAATTTCAACTTGTTTTTGAAAATATATCACCTTTTTTCGATTTATTTATACTATAAAATTATAAGACATTATATTTTAGATTTAGGAGGAAGCAACATGAGTTTAATAGCAGCAATTCTACTTTCCATATCAGCCAATCTAGATACTTTAACAGTAGCAATTTCCTATGGTATAAAAAAAGTAAAACTTAGTTTTTTATCTTTATCTTTAATTACATTTATTACTACAGGTGGAACATTTATTTCAATGTACTTTGGGCTTAAAATATCTGAATTTATTTCTGCTGATTCAGCAGCCTTTATAGGCGCACTTATGCTTATATTTATAGGAATTTATATGATATTTGATTATTTTAAAAATTATAAATACTACACAGATAGTAGCTATATAGATAATAATAACAAATCTGATGACTTAACATTAAAAGAATCTATAACCCTTTCTCTAGCCCTTACTATTAACAATCTCGGTATTGGTATTGCCGCAAGTATTGCTGGAATCAGCATTTTTCTTAATACTTTATGTACATTTGTTTTTACTATTTTAAGCCTTATTTTAGGCTTATCAATTGGCAACAGCTATTTGTCTAACATATTCGGAAAATATGGAGGGTTAGTTTCGGGTATAATTATAGTTCTTTTAGGATTGTATGAATGTTTATTTTAACAAAAAACTCCTGGAATACTACGTCATCATAAACAAGTAAGTAAAATACTCCTATGCCGCACCCAACTTATAAATATAAATGTGCTCATAAGGAGTATTTTTTATTGTTACACTTAACCACCGTTTCTTATGCAAACATTTTTTATTGCATTACGTAAAATATTTTATATTTTTCAATAAAAATATATTGAAAAACAATAAACAAATTGTTATACTCTTAATATAAATTCAATAACTAGTTAAGAATTAAATCTAAAAAATAAAAAAAGGATGATAAAACTATGAAAAAATATTTATTTACAATTACACCATTTATATTAGGAGTTATATGCTTTATTGCATTTAGCATTATTGGGTCTGAGGTAGCTCCTGACGGTACATTAGTAGAACCGTTTGGTCTTATACCAGTTGGATTCTTATTAATTTCAATCTCACTTATTGCTTCATTGATTATGAGTACTTGGGCTTTATTTCACAACCCAACAAAGATAGATAAAATAGCATTTGGAGTATCACTAGCGATTATATTACTATCAGTTTCTTATTTATTTTTATCATTTTCGTATCTTCATTCTTTAGATATGAAAGAGATGTCTATGGTAAGTAAAAGCATAGTTTCTTAATAAAAATATGATTTTATTACTACAAGTTTTTTATCTGTTTACATTTTTTATATTCTCTAATCGGTTAAATATATATTTATCTTTTGCTATATGTTCAATAATTAACATCTTGAGCTTATCATTAATTTTAGTGAATATAAAAAAGTCGCTTCGCTCCTGTTGCCAACGACTTCGTCCGTTGCTAAAAAATAACTGTAGCTATAAAGTTTTATTATTATTAATAAGTATCATAGAAATTGTATTAACAATACTTGTGTATCTTCTTCCTGAGGCTGGCTCTGCTCCTCCTATAAAGTTATTTTAGATTAATTAGGATATATAAATTAGCAATATATATCTATGTAAGGAGGTATAAAAATTGTGCATAATAATTAGCTTTGTGTTTTTAGTATGTTTGTTAGGGCTAACATTAGGAATGTTAATTAGAAATAAATTTATTATTAACGTATCATCAATTATAATTGCCTCAATTCTAGTACTTTTTGTTTTTATATTTTTATCCTTGTTTCTGAGAGAAGATAAAGAGTTTAAATTTTACATTGCTAAATCAATTAATTTAAGTAAAGAAAATATAGAAGGAATATATTTAGGTGATTCAATTGATGATTATAAGATAAAAAATAAGTATGAAAACTCACTTACTCCTGATAACGATAATTCTAAGTATAATTATTATAATTTAACAGATGGTATTGAGATAGCAACAAATAAGGATGATAGTAAAATAATTAGATTTATTATAGATGATGAAAATATAAAAACATTTAGAGGAATACATGTTGGTGATAATAAAAATCAAATAATTAAATCTTACGGAAAAAATTATTATAAAAGGGTCGAACAAGGTGCAGATGTTATAGGCTATGTAGACAAAGATAAACAATGGAGCTTAGAGTTTTGGTTATTCGAAAATAATGTTATAGGTATGTTTAGACTTGATTATAAATATATGGAATAAAAATTTAGAAACTAGTGTCAAATATGACTCTAGTTTTTTTGTTATTAGTAAATGCAAATGAAGATAAGTATAGTACTTATAATGCAATTAGAGAGTTTAAATTCATAAAAATTGCCACTCGGGTCAGAAAAACTACTATTCACTCCAAATCTATTTATATTTTTTATAACTATTGTAATCTAAATATAGAAGAAACAGCAAATCATACGTGAAAAGTTAAAATATAATTTTTATAAGGAGTGATTTATGAAAAAAATAATTATTACACTTATGAGCATTTCAATTTTATTAATATTTGTTGGATGTAACTCTTTCAATAGTAAAGATAAATATAATCATACATGGGAATATGAAACTAAAGAATATAAAAATATGAATGCCAGTGACTTAATTAATTTAAGAAATAAATTAATTGATGCTGAATTAAAAGGATTACCAAAAAGTGATTATGAGCAACAAAAAAAAGAAATTTTAGGAAATGAAAATTATCAATTAGTCGGATTTGTAAACTGCTTTTATACTAATATGCCTGAAAAAGATAATCTGATAAAACAAATCAAATTAATTAAGTACGTAGATTCTCTTGATTATGGTATTAATCCATGCGGAGAATTTATATATCAAACTAACATGAATTATCAGTTAAATGAATTTCTTACAATTAATAATTTGTGGACTAAAAAAAATAAAGAAAAGCAATGTTTTGATCCAGATATTTTACTTAATAATTTTGAAAAAATATATGAATATACCGATTTAGATAAATACATTATATTTGATTTAATTCATTCTAGCTATAGCGATTATACAGGTAAATCAATATCACTAGAAAAAGAATCTATCCTATTGAATAAATTTAACAATATTAAGGATAAAAAATATAACAATAAACTAGCTGATATCAAATTTCACAAAAACTATTTTTTAGTGAATCTTAAATCTATAAAAGGACGATTTGAATCAAAATTAAAAGAATATAATTTAAGTAATAGTGAAAAAGAAAATATAAAATCTGATTTAGAGTTAATGAATGATCTAATTAAAAATTAGCTACAATAAAGGAGTATCAATATTGATACTCCTTTAAATCGTGGAATTATAATGGCCATAGTTAATATATAATTTTTATAGACATAAAAAAGTAGATAAATTTGCATCTAAGCAAATCTATCTACCCTTATTATAATTTATTATTAATTTTTCTTTATAAGTTTGCTACCTTCCATTGTTAAACTAGCAACTACTGCTAATGCAAAACATGTTCCTAAGTTTTGTAAACTAAAGTACTCTGGTATAGCAAATACTTCTCTCATAAATGGTAATAATGTTAAACTAAACATACCTAAACATATAACTACTGCACCTAAAGCATATTTATTACTTGTAAATCCAAGTTTGAATACTGTTTCACTGTTAGATCTAGCTGCAAATGTTTGTATTATTCTAGATAAAGTAAGTGTAGAGAATGCCATTGCTGTTCCTAATTCTGGTGAGTATTTGTTACCTACATATTGAGCAACTATAGTAACTATACCTATTATACTACCTCTTACTAATACACTTCTTAAAGTACCACCTGCAAGTATACCTTCTTTAGGATCTCTTGGAGGATTTTTCATTACAGTTTTTTCAGGTTTTTCAAGTCCTAATGCTATTGCAGGAAGTGAATCTGTAACTAAGTTTATAAATAGTAATTGTAATGTTGTAAATGGATTTGCCCAATCTGCAAATACTGCAAATAGTATAGCAATTATTCCACCTAAGTTACCTGAGAATAAATAAGTTATAGACTTTTTAATGTTGTCATAAACTGTTCTACCAACTTCTACTGCTTTTACTATTGTAGCAAAGTTATCATCAAGAAGTACCATAGCTGATGCATCTTTAGCAACTTCTGTACCACTTCCCATACCTATACCTATATCTGCTTGTTTTAATGCTGGAGCATCATTTACTCCATCTCCTGTCATAGCACATACTTTACCTTTTCTTTGCCATGCTTTTACTATTCTTATTTTATTTTCTGGTGAAACTCTTGCATAAACTGATATATGATCTAAATCTTTATCTAACTGATCATCAGTTAATGCATCTAATTCTTGACCAGTTAAAGCTAAATCGCCATCTACCATTATTCCAATGTCTTTAGCTATAGCTGCTGCTGTTGTTTTGTGGTCTCCTGTTATCATAACTGTTTTTATACCTGATTTTTTAGCATTTTTAACAGCTTCATAAACTTCATCTCTTGGTGGGTCTATCATTGCCATAAGACCTACTAATGTTAAATCGTCTTCATCATCTAATGTTGGTGCAAATGTTTCACTTTTAACATTTTTACTTGCAAATGCTAAAACTCTTAGTGCTTTATTTGAAAATTCTTCATTTATTTTTCTGTATTCACTTATTATGTCGTTATTTATTTCAACTAATTCTCCATCTTCAAGTGCATATTTACATCTGCTAAATATTACATCTGGAGCACCTTTTGTAAACATAAATACATCATTATCTACTTTGTTTACAGTTGACATAAGTTTTCTATCACTATCAAATGGTAATTCTGCTAATCTATCATTATTTAATCTTATTTCTTTGTAACTTAAATCATTTTTAGTTGCGTAGTTTATAAGTGCTACTTCTGTAGGGTCACCTATTTCTACACCTTCTTTAGTTATATCTGAGTCATTACAAAGTACAGATGCTAAAGTTAACATTTCTTCTTGATAAGAATTATGTCTAGTTATTGCTGCTTCACTACCGCTTGTATTATCTACTAGGCTAGCTTCTTTAACACCATACATATAAGTCTTAACTACTGTCATTTTATTTTGTGTAAGTGTACCTGTCTTATCTGTACATATAACACTTGTAGAACCTAATGTTTCAACTGCTGGTAATTTTCTTATTATAGCTTGTTTTTTAGCCATAGTGTTTGTTCCAACTGCTAAAACTATTGTAACTATTGATGATAATGCTTCTGGTATTGCTGCAACTGCTATTGCTATTGCAAACATAAATGAATCAACTACATTGTCACCTCTAAATACTTGAACTGCAAATATTACAGCTGCTAATGCTACGATACCTACACCTAACTTTTTACCAAATACATCAAGCTTTTGTTGAAGTGGTGTTTCTTTATTTTCTGCGTTATCTAATAAGTTAGCTATTTTACCAACTTCAGTATTCATACCACATCCAGTTACTAAATAAGTTGCTCTACCATAAACTACCATAGAACCGCTAAATACCATATTCTTTTGATCACCTAAAGCACACTCTTCACCTATAACATTTTCATGCTTTAATACTGGTTCTGATTCTCCTGTAAGCATACCTTCTACAACTTTTAAAGTTTGAGCTTCTATTATTCTACCATCTGCTGGTACATAATCCCCAGCTTCCAAAATTACGATATCTCCTGGAACTAATTCTCTTGATGGTATTGTAAGTTTTGTATTATTCCTAATTACCTTTGCGTTTGGTACAGATAATTGCTTTAAACTAGCAAGTGAACCTTCTGCTTTCTTTGTTTGAACTACTCCAAGTATAGAGTTTAATATTAATACTGCAAATATTATTGATGATTCAACAACTTCACCTAAAAATACTTGAACTAATGCAGCTATTAATAAGATTATTACTAATGGATCCTTAAAACTATCTACGAACAATTTCCAAGTTGGTGTCTTTTCTTTTTCTTGTAATTCATTGTATCCGTACTTTTCTAATCTTTCACTAGCTTCTTGTTTCGATATTCCAGATAAATTACTACCTAGATTACTTATTGCTTCTTCTATGCTTTTTTTGTAAAACATAATATACCTCCATTTTAAATTTAATGGGAGTCGTGGTGTTTAAACGGCCGTTGTAAAACTACTATTTCCCTATGTGATTTATAAAATAAAAAAGACCTCCAAAGCAAATTTTAATAGTTTGCTTCGAAGGTCTTGCTAACAAGTTTATTGCTTGCTAATCAACCGGGATTTTAAAGTCCGAGAATGACGATTGATTATCACTAATATGTAAGTGAAAGCTACTCCCCTTCAAGGGATTCTTATTTAATTTATATTTCAATTATACGCACATGAGTTATATTTTGCAACTATATTTTATTTATTTTACATATTCTTAACAATTCATTGATATTTTCTAAAATTTATTATATATTAAAAAATACATTCCAAATTTTAGATTTTGTATATCAAATAATTTCATTTTCGAAATATTTTGAAATAAAATTTATTATATGATATACTAAATTCAATTTTATCTAGACATAACATAGGGAGGATTTATGAAGAGTTTTTCAGAAATTAAAAGTTTATCAAAAAATCAATTTAAGAGTAATTGGAAATTACCAGTTTTATTTACTGTCATTACACTAGTACTTAGTGGTATAGCTAATGCAACTGAAAATGGAAGTTTTATAGCTGGATTATTATTAGTTGTTGTTTCAATATACAGCACTAATTTATACTTAAATATAGCTAAATTCAATGAAGTTAAGGATATAAACATACCAGGAAATAAGCTTTTAAGAGCTTTTGGAGTTTCATTTTTAAATACTATATTAATATTTGGAGTCACTACTGTATTATTATTTGTAAGTGCAATTATAGCTAAAGATAATATAGTATTAATTTTAATTTGTAGCGTATTAATATATGCAGCTATATTTTTCATTGGAGTTTACTTATCATTCTCACTTTATTTAATATTAGATATGGATTACAAAATATTTAATTCTATGAAATATAGCTTCTTATACATGAAGGGTAATTTATTAAAAACTTTATGGTTATATATAACTTTCATACCATGGATTTTATTAGGATTTATAACGTTAGGTCTAGGATTTTTATACATTGGACCATATTTACAAACAGTATATGCTAACTATTACTTAGAAATAAGAGATCAATTTCATTTAAGATAATTATAAATAAGTGAGTGAAAAAGTTTAATTAAACTTCTTCACTCACTCTTTTAATTTACTTTATCTTTATGACTTGACCTACAAATATTAAATTTGGATTTTTTATATTATTAAGCTTTACCAAATTGGTTATTGTAGTATTATATTTAGTTGCTATTTTATCAAGTGTATCTCCTTTTTTAACTGTATACGTTACATGATTTTGTTTATCTGACTGTGGCTTATGAGCTGGTACTGGAGTAATTGTAGGTTGTTTAACTGGTTCTTTTTTTATTGGTAATAATATCCCTTGTGTAAATTCATTTAAATCACATTCTGTACCGATACCTCTAACATGACCTTTTTCTGAATACTGGAATCCTACCCAACTATCCCATACTCCATTGCTACCAGGAGTATTTACTCCATAATGTGCTACCCATAAAGGATATACATTTAAACTTTTTTGTAGATTTTCCTTTATAAAACTTGTATATGAATATATAACAACATCTAACCCACTAAGTCTTTTTACTTCTTCTAAAAATATTTTGCTAAGATTCGTTATGGTAGATGCACTAAGACCTTTATTAACTTCCATATCTAATGCTAGCCTACAGTCGCAGTGATATGGTTTTATAGTTTCCACAAAGTGAGCTGCTTGTTTTTTAGCTGACTCTTCTGTACTAGGATTTAAGAAATGATAAAAACCAACTAATAATCCAGCTTCCTTAGCTTTTACTGCATTTGATTTAAAATAAGTATCAACTGAAGTTTCACCTTGAGTTGCTTTTATATAAACTACTTTTATTCCTTGGTCTTTTACAGTATTATAATTTATTTCACCATCCCAATGACTTACATCTATGCCTTTCATATTGCCACTACTTCTACTTTGCATATTATCATCCTTCCTTTGAAGAGTTTCAAGTTATATTATGAATTTTATCTACAATTTGTTACATTTTTGAACTTTTTGTAACAAACTTATCATTTACACAATATATTAAAATAGATTATTTTTTTAATATTCTAACTATTGATTAAAATGTATTGATTTAAAATTTAAAATGAGGTGTTAATATGAGCAAAAAAGTCTTTATAGATCCAGGACATGGTGGTAGTGATAGTGGTGCTGTTGGAATTAATAATCTACTTGAAAAAAATATAAATTTGCAAGTTGCTAAAAAAGTCGAGTCTTTACTAAAAAAACAAGGCCTTGAAGTTAAGTTAAGTAGGGATAATGATGTATTTTTATCTCTTAATGATAGAACTACAATGGCAAATAATTGGAAGGCTGACTGTTTTATTTCCATACACTGTAACGCTTTTGATGGAATTGCTAAAGGTATAGAAACTTATTCTTATCAATCAAATACTTCTAATTTAGCTAGTAAGGTTCATTCTCAAGTTTTAAATACTAAGGCTTATACCTTAAATAGAGGTCTTAAAACTGCTAGTTTTTATGTTTTAAGAAATAGTAATATGAGAGCTTGTTTAATTGAAATGGCTTTTATTGATAATACTGAAGATTCTAAGATTCTTACTCAAAGACAAGATGATTTAGCACTTGGTATCGCTAAGGGAATATGTGAATATCTAGGTGTTGAATATAAACCTAATCCTGGTCTTCCTGAAACTAAACCTCCAGTTGTTAATAGTGATACTTTTTACAGAGTAGTTTGTGGTTCTTTTAATAGTAAAGTTTATGCTGAAGAAAGATTAGAAGAGCTTAAAAAACTTGGATTTGATGATGCTTTTATAGCAGTTTATCAAAAAGGAGCTAATTAATTAGTTGATATTAATAAAAAATAATCTATTGTTGTATTTATAAATAAAAATATATATTTTAGTTATTGGCTGTATCTTAGAATATAATATAAAGCTAAGATACAGTTTTTATATTATATAGTTTGAAATAACTGTGAATCCAGTAGTCATAATTATAAAGTTTGCTTATATTAACAAAAATACATAAAAAAATAGATTATGAGATTTCCCATAATCTTACTCATTTATGACTTAGTTATCATATAATATATACATTTACATTTCTTAGTTTATCATCACATTTCATTTATATCAATCATTTTTAATCATTTTAACCCTTTTTTCGTACGTCATTTTATTACATTTTTTTACTAAATATTATTACAAAGTTTTTGTAGTAAATTAATTAAATCTTCTGACTCTTGTTTATTAAAATCTTTAGTTACTTTTTCATACCATTTATATTGATATTCATTTATCGAATTAAGAATAGATAGTCCTTCTTCTGTAACACATAAATCAAAAAATCTATTATCATTACTTGCTTTTTCTTTAGAAATATAATTTAAACTTTCAAGTTTTTTTATATTTCTAGTTATGATAGCTCTGTCTACTCCTAATAGCTCAGCTATATCCTTTAAATTACATTCTTTATTTTTTTGTATAGACATCATACAACGCCACATATTAAGAGTTAATTGATATTCTTGTAATTTTATATCAATGTGTTTTATAAAGTCTCTGTTTAAATCTGATAAGTATTTACCTAATATTTTATATGCCAATCCTGTTCCTCTTTTCTTGCTTAATTTGTTTTTTGATAAATTATAGGATCAATAAACCCAAAAGTTATTTTACCATTTTTTCTAAAAACTTCACTTACATACATTTTACCACTTTCTATCTTTTCTTTTAAGGTAAATTCTGTTACTTCTGTAAAATGACTTACACTTTCCCCTTCATACACACCATTATTTTCTTTATATACCATAGGATTAAACTTAGATGAAACTTTAAGTTCATTATAATTCATAGTTAAATTTTCATTATCATTTCTAAAATCTTCTTTTGATATATTGTTTGGAATTTCATATGAAGTTAATACTACATCATCATTTTCGTTAAGTGTAAATAAAAATAAATGTGGAAGTATATTTTTAAAATTACCTTGTTCATAATAACTTTCTTCTATAACAAAATAGCCTTCAAAATTATTAGGTAAGTTAGTTATTTTTTCATTGCAAATACCATTTATATGCTTAGCTCTAGGATGTACTTGATTTCCTGATTGTAATTCTTGTTTTATTTGCTCTTCATTAGTAAAAGTTCCACATAACTCATTTATAAATATTTTTAATTTATTCATAAAATTCACTCCTTCATTAATTGACACTATCAATTATATCCAAAATGATTGATAGTGTCAATTAATTTAAATAATATTTATATTTTATCCTTAAAGTATATGGCTTATTATAATAATGTTTAAATATAAAAATTCCTTAGAATAATTTCATGATAAAATTTATAGACTTTACTTTCTTAGAAGATTATTTAAATCATCAGAATTTTTTTGATTATCCCAGTTCGAATAAAAATAAAAACCTATTATATGACCTAATACTGTAGCTATAGCCATTAATACAATCCACGGTCTAATGATTTCAAACATATAAGGTGAAAATAGCCAGACTGAACTAAGCCCTGCCACTAAATTTATTGCTGAAGAAATCAATATTTTACTGCTAGCTTTCATTGAGGAAAAATTCCATAATGCTGGATACATAACTCCAAAAATCATCGAAAAAATTAAGCTTATAGCTACTAAATTCCAAATATATAAAACTGTTAACGTGTCGTTTTTAAAAAAAATTGATATTAAAGTTAAAATCCATATAAAAGTTATTGAAAAAGTTTGAAAAAAAGATAATCTAAATTGTTTTAACATGCTAATCTCTCCTTTATTATTTTTACATAGTGCCTATTTACAAAATAAGATGATTTATCACTTAAAAAGACTTCTAATCTTGCATTTGACGCCGATGAAAATTCTTTAATTTCGTTTATATTAACAATAGTTGTGTTATTTATTTTCACAAAATATTTTTCATCTAAATTCTCTAATTCCTTTAGGCGCTTATTAATTAAGTATAATTCTCCAGACTTCATTTTTACACAGCACATATGACCTTCTGATTGAAAAGCTAAAATAGAATTTATATTTACTTGTATTTTTCTATCATTAGTTGCATTAATAACAGTTATTTTTAATCCATTTTCTAAATGCTTTTTTAAACTTTCAGCAACTTCACTGTTTATAGGATTTGTTTGAATTATTAAATCTTCTTTATTTATAAGTTTATCTAGTAAAATATTAATTTTCATCCCCTTTCCCCCTTTCATATGTTTAATATACTATTTCAAGATTTAATTTTCTAGCTTTTATTGTTTTGTTGCACTTTTTAATAACTATTTTACATTTTAAAGGTTACTTTTATAATTTTAGATAGCTTTCCTAAATAAAATATATATTGGTTTATAATAAAAAGTCCTAACTATAAGTATTAGGACTTATTTATATAAATTCAAAATATGTACCGTTGTAAAAAATAAAATATATTATTTATTTTTTACTATTTTTAAACTTAATAATAATACTAATTAACAGAGATATAAATCCTAAAGTTCCAGAAATTAAAGCTAATCCCTCTACTCTGTATATATTATAATTTTTTGAATAAGGTTGGTAATGAACTATATTTCCATCTTTATCCAAAGTATCAGTCGAAAGTATTCCGAGAGAATTTTTCAACAACGCTATTCCCTCTTTACTTTTAGGATCAACTGTTTCATATAACAATTTAAATTTATTTTTATCTGTCTCTAAATTTTTATTGCCTGTTTTCATATCCGCTACATAGATTTCTATTGCTTTAATTGATTTAAATTCATTTTTATTAAGTATGTTCTCTAACTCATTTTTATAGTTACTTACTTTTGTCATATCATATTTTAATGATAAAACTTTCATTTCTTCATACATCTGTTCACATAATTTATTATAAGTACTATTTCCTATATTTATATAAAAAATGGAACTTAAAAGAACAATAAAGCTTATTATAGGTAAATAATAAATAAATTTATTAATTTTATTTATTATCCTTGAATCAAGGGAAAGTTTTTTTATCATATCCGAGTCCTCTCTTAGTAAACTATCAAGGGAAATATTATACAAATCACTAAGCAATACTAGACTTTCTAAGTCAGGGTAACTCCTACCGACCTCCCAACTAGATATAGTTGACCTAGAAACATTTAATATATTTGATACCTTTTCTTGCGTTAATTCTGATTTCAATCTAGCTTGTTTTAATTTTGATCCTATCTTCATATAACTTCTCCTTTCAAATTTAGTATGATAAAAAATACTTTTAATTGCTAGCTAATTATCGTATCATACACAAATATATAATGATACAATTTGTAGCATTGGCTTAATGCCAAGGTTTTTACATATATTATTTATTATAAAAATACATTTTTTTATTTAATTTATAAGCTGATACTTACCTAATAAATATATATCAATTAAATCATCATAAAAAATCATGCTATATATAGCATGATTTTTTATGATAATTTAATAGTAAACTAATATTGATTAAATATCTAAATAAAATATCCTAATCTAATTTATATTACATATATTAAAATGAATTAAAAAACTCTACAGAAACTATTATAATTATAAAACAATTGTGAAGATAGTTAATATATTTATTTTGGTATGGGGCAGCATTTATTAATAATTATTTTAAGTATAATACCTAGTATAATCATAAATACTGCAACCGTTAAAGCATTTGTAAATTGACTTAAAATAGTAGCCGTTCCCATTATGACGATAAGTAATATACATTCTAGCCTTAATCGCTTATCATATGCATTATATTCTTCAGGTGATGCACCTGCATTTTCAAGTCGTTCTAGTTTAAGTAGTCTATGATATTTATTTGCACTTAAATATAAAATGCTTAATGTTAATATTAGACTTCCTATATTATAAATATCAAACATATTGTTATTCCTCCTAAGAATTAAATTCACTATAATATTTTTTAAACTGTATAATATTCACTTCAATAAAATATTCCATATCTTGATATAATCCAACTATCTAATGGTGTTTGCGTTCTTTCTTCGACTGGGTAATTAAAAATAGTATAAACTATTTGATTTCCTGTCTTATCGATAGGATCTCTACATGATGAATAGTCCACTTTAAGATTTATAGCACTATTAAGATACCCATATCTTAATAGTGCTATAAATCTTAATGCTCCTATTGGTGTGAAAAACACATAAAATAACTGCCATATATATTGTAGAATACTTGTTGTATAGATTTTTCGTACTCAATTTATATATATTAATTTAAAATAGCTATAAAAAATTATCAATATATTGTGCGCCAATAGCTAAATTTTGTACCCGAATAGTTAAATAATAAAAAAAGTAGTAATTTTAAAATTACTACTTTTCTATCTTTATATCATAGAGATATTTATATATATTTATTTCTTTTTTCTATTTCCTATATATGCAAATAATGTAACACCATTAAGTACAATTGTAGCTACAAGAAGCAATGCTGATGCAAATGCTACCACATTTATCGTATCCATAATAGCTGTCCAATCTTTAATATTTATAAGATGATTCATATAAAAAACCTGCATAAAAAGTGAAAGCATGCAAGAAATTATACTCATTAAGGTAAAAACAAACCAATATTGGTTATTAGAAGTATTGTATCTTATAAGATTAATAACAGGAAGTACAAATGCAATTACGCCAAGTATAAGACTTCCTATATTCAATAAACCATAATCCATAATAATATTTTTCCTTTCAGTTATATATTAATTCAAAATAAATTATAAAACTTATTTATATAAATAATGTTATTATATAACATTATACCATTAATTAATTATTTTATAATAAATTATTCACCTTAATTATCATAGCTCTATAGATTTAATTTATTTTTATTATTCTAAGTATATCCTAAAAATAAAAAGCACTTACTTTATTAGTAAGTGCTTCTTTAAAGTTTGGATTTAATTGTACCCAGCATTAAATTTCCGTTATTCAGTTCTGATATAGCGCTAATCAATGACTGATGATTATTAGTTTTATGATAATCCTCTAATTCTAATATTGAAATTTGATAATGGTTTAAAACTGAAAGTAATGAAAAATAGATTGATTTCTGCTTTTCTTTGCTTTCATAATTAGGAATTTCATGTAATATTTCATCTCTTTCTCTGTTTAATTCAGATTGTATAAACGTTATATCTTTTTTAATACTATTAATATCTTTACCTTGTAATACAGCTAAATAGATTGTATTTAATGAATTAGAAATTGTCTCAACATCATTTATACTTTGTTTAGGATTAGCAAACGCTATATTAGTGCACAACATAAAAGCTGTTGCCATACATAATATTTTCTTATACATAAAAACCTCCTATAAAATTTATATTAATAGTATTTGTTTTTTTATAAGATAAATACTTTATATAGCAAATATAAAATTATCTATTATGTAGATTATTTTTTATTGCAAATTAGATACTTTAAATTATTTAATTACATCTATATAATATTTAATTTACATCATTGTTTTTATTTTAATTTGTAAAATAAATTAATTAGGTTTATAATCATTTAGGGAAATGCTTTGTCAGGGGAGGTTTTAGCATGATAAAAGAAAAGAATAGTAATCAAAAAAAACTTACTATTGGGTTATTTACAGTGTATTTTTTAGTACTAACATGGATTATATTATTTAAAATGCAATTTTCACTTCATAATTTAGTGGGATTAAGAAGTTTTAACTTAATACCATTTAACGGATCTATGATTGTTAACGGTAAAATTGATATGAAAGAAATAATTTATAATGTGATAGTATTTATTCCTTTTGGAATTTACATATGTATGATAAATAATAAATGGAGTCTTTTAAAAAAAATATTACCTATCGCTTCAGTTAGTTTAATATATGAAGTATTGCAATATATATTCGCTATAGGCGCATCTGATATAACAGATTTTATAGGCAATACATTAGGTGGGATCATAGGTATTGTAATTTACTTTTTAATTAGCAAATTATTTAAATCAAATCAAAAAATGAACAAAGTACTTAACATAATTGCGTTAATTATAACTATATTAATTGTTGTATTTTTATCATTTTTAATTATAGTAAACTTATAAAATCAAAATGCTCTTAAATTATATCAATATAATTTAAGAGCATTTTGATTAACAAACGAAGTCGTTGCCACTATTAAGTGTATATCCCACTAAATATCTTAATCGCAAAGAATTTTTATATAATCTATTAATATCCTGCTTCTATTATTTTATATCTTCCTTCTTTATTCTTAACTAGAGTGTATCGAAAATCATTTATACCTGATTTTTCAGGTTGATTTTCTATTCTATATTTAACATCATACGTAACGTCTAAAGCCTTTCCTTCTTTAAACAATATACTCTTTCCATTTTTCAATTTACCTTCAACTGGTCTAAAAGTAGCTTCTTCTGAGTCTATGTATTCTATATATTTAATACTATTTAATATATCTTTTGAAGGAATGGAAAAACCAATATATACATGGTCATAATTTTCACAAGTAAAAATACATTCTTTCATAATATCTATATCTTTTGCATTCATAGCATTTATATAAACTTTCATAACCTCTTTAGCATCTTTGTTCCAATCTTCACTAAGTTCATATTTATTCCATTCTGAAATAATTTTTCTATGCTTATAACTATCTTTCATTAAAAATATTGCACATATTATACATATTAAACTAATTATTAAATTTCTTTTTTTCATTCGTACTCTCCTAAGTTTGTAGCATTGCAAGTTTATCTTACTATATTTTGATGAAGTTTCAATAGAATCAGACTAAGATAGGTAGAATACGGATTAAAATGTTATTTTACTATAATTAAAAAGAAAAAAGGAGACAAATAAAATATTTTAAATATTTGCTCCTTTTTTATATAAAAATATAAATTATAACGTTTTATTGATTTTTTATTTCCATACTCTTTTTAATCCTAGCATCTCTTGCATATAACCATAAAGAGATACTGGTGACATTATCATTTGATAAGTTAATAAAAATAATGTTAATCCTAAAATATTTTTTCTTACTTTTAAATTCATGTCTTTAAAAACATTATACGCTTGGTATCTGTATAAAATATAAAAACTAACTAGTGTCAAAGGTAATACAAAAATCATCATTGGACCAACTATATAATACTTATGAAAAAATACAGCTAGTATTAATCCTGGAATCCAGAAAAAAGTATAACTAAAATCCATATAAGGAATTAATAAATCTATGCCCGTTAAAAATTTAAAGAATACCTTAGGCTGTTGCCATGGCTTAACTTCTCTAATACCTTCAATCATACCTCTAGCCCATCTTGATCTCTGCTTTGCAAAATGAGATAATTTTGTAGGGACATCGGTAAAAGCAATAGCTTTTGGCTCGAAGTATACTCTTTTATTTTGAGATAGTATTTTCCATGTTAATATAATATCTTCTCCGATTGCATCTGCCCATCCTCCAAGATTTCTAACGATATCAGTCTTATAGATTGAAAAGGCCCCTTGAGCCACTAAAGTCCCTTGGTATAATCCTTGCATTCTTTTTATAGATGCGATACTAAGAAAATAATCCCACTCTTGCATTTTAGCTAAAATGTTATCTCTACTATTTCTAACTAACATAGATCCAGCTACTGCACATACATCATCTGGTGATGATACCATCCTAGATACTAAATTATTTATTGCATCTTTATGAATTATAGTGTCAGCATCAAGAGTTATTACATATTTAGTTTTTACGTATTTAAGACCTTTATTAAGTGCATTAAATTTTCCAGGTTTAGTTTCTTTTAGCAAAGTAATATTTGTATCAAAATCTTTTTTAGCTCTTTCGACTTCTGAGGCTGTTTCATCAGAAGAATTATTATCAATAACAACAATATTTATCTTGCCATTATATCTTTGTTCATTTACATATCTCAGTGTATCATAAATACCAGCTTCTTCATTATAAGCAGCTATTAATAAAGTAACACTTTCATATGGATTACTAATTTTTCTAATGGGTTGCTTATCTAGTAATAAACTAACTACTAAAAATGCATTCATAAATCCCGGTACATATGCAACACCACTAATTATTATAAAGGACCATACTGGTCCAACAATTTCTGATAAATCATGAATCCAAGGTTTAGATATATTATAAGAAAAAATCATCCACACACAACTAAGAATTAAACTAAGAATAAACTTTTGCGTAGTTGTTATATAAATATTTGATTTACTTTTTTTTATATTGTCATAGTACTTATAATCAACTTTTTCCATATCAAGTCCTTTCTTGATTTCTTCGTCGTAATTCGACATATACCGACTTTGATTTATAAGTATAATATATTAAGTTCTAATAGTAAATCTATTTTTGTCAGTTAATTTTTTACATGGAATTTACTGGTTTAACCATTGATTTTAGGTGGTTCTGTATTATCTAAACAACCTTAATATAAGTTAATTAGCTTAAGCTTATCTATTAAAATTGTGTAACTTAATCACATAAAATTTCACTTTTTTAGATTATAATAAAAATTACTATAGAGGACAAAATATAGAGTAATTTAACTTTATAGCAAGGAGATGACACAATGAATATTAAAATAACTAACAGTGCTAAAGCTGAACTTGATAAACTTATTGGCAGTCAAGACAATAAAGGTAAATATATAAGATTATATACAAGACCTGCTTCTTTGTGATGTGATGCTAGTATAGCAATAACTCTGGATGAGTTAAGAGAAAATGATGAAGAATTTGTAGTTGATAATTATAAAATTATAATGAATAAAAATCTAGTTTCACGGGTATCAGGTATTACTATATCTTTTGGTGGATTTATGAATAGAGATAGTTTTAGTGTGGATGCTGATTTTGAATTGGATGAATATTAATACCTTAGTATAAAAAAGTCGCTTCACTCCTGTGCCCAACGACTTAGTCTGTTAAGAATAAAAAAAGCTGTCTCAATTATGAGACAGCTTTTCATTATGCTTGTTTATCTAAAGGTTTCTTTAATATTGATAATAGAACCATACCAACTACAGAACCTATAACTATTGCTGCTATATATCCTAAAGGATTTGATACAACTGGTATAACAAATATTCCACCGTGTGGAGCACGAAGTGCTGATCCAAATACCATACTTAATGCACCTGCTGTAGCAGAACCTACTACACATGCTGGTATTACTTTAAGAGGGTCTGCTGCTGCAAATGGTATTGCACCTTCTGTTATAAATGATGCTCCCATTACATAGTTAACTTTACCTGATTCTTGTTGTTCTTTTGTAAATCTATTTTTAAAGAATGTTGTAGCTAAAGCTATTGCAAGTGGAGGAACCATACCTCCTGCCATTACTGCAGCCATTATTTCAAATTGACCTGCATCAAGTGATGCCACACCAAATACATATGCTGCTTTATTGATAGGACCACCCATATCTATTGCCATCATGGCACCTAATACTAATCCTAAAACTACCTTTGAGCTTCCACCAAGACCATTTAAGAATGCTACCATACCATCATTTATACCTTTTACTGGAGGTATAACTACAAATGTCATTATTACACCTATTAGTAAAGTACCAAATAGAGGGAATAATAATACTGGCTTTATACCATCAAGTGATTGTGGTAAGAAGCTAAAGAACTTCTTAAGCCCTAATACTAAATATCCTGCTATGAAACCTGCAAGTAAAGCTCCTAAGAATCCTGCTCCACCTTCTTTAGCAAGTATACCACCTACAAAACCTACTACCATAGCTGGTCTATCAGCAATTGAGTATGCAATGTATCCTGCAAGGACTGGTAACATAAATCCAAATGCATAATCTCCTATTCCTTTAAAGAATGCTGCTAAAGGAGTATTTGAACCAAAGTTTTTAGGATCTATTGCATAATTATCAAATAAGAATGCCAATGCTATTAATATACCACCACTTACAACGAATGGTAACATATTTGAAACCCCATTCATTAAGTGTTTGTATACTTTTCTAAGAGCAGTTTCATCATCATTATTTTCTTGAGTAGCACTATCTCCTGAGTGATTGTATATTGGAGCATCCCCTTTTGATGCTCTTTCTATTAATTCATCTGCTTTGTGTATTCCATTTGCAACTTTAGTTATTATAACTTTTTTTCCGTTAAATCTAGCCATATCAACATTTTTATCAGCTGCAACTATTATACACTCAGCGTGTTCTATTTCTTCCTTCGTTAATATGTCTTTAGCTCCTGATGAACCATTTGTTTCAACTTTTATAGAAACTCCTTTTTTCTTACCCGTCTTATTTAAACTTTCTGCTGCCATAAAAGTATGAGCTATTCCTGTTGGACAAGCTGTTACTGCTAATACTTTAGGATATTTTGTTTCTCCAGATTTTTTAGCTTGTACTTTAGGTTTTGGTTTAGATTCTGGGAATTTTTCACTTTCCTTTTTATCTATTAAGTCTATAAACTCTTCTACTGATATAGCATTTATTAAATCATTTCTAAATTCTTCATCCATAAGTATAGTAGATAATCTAGATAATACCTCTAAATGTGTATCATTTGCTCCATCTGGCGCAGCTATCATAAAGAATAAGTGAGATAAGCTTCCATCAAATGATTCATAATCTATACCTTCTTTACAAATTGCAGCTGCTAAACACGGGTTATCAACAGCTTTTGTTTTAGCATGAGGAATAGCTACTCCCTCTCCTATTCCTGTTGTACTCATATTTTCACGATCTATTATTGCACTTTTATATTCTTCTTTATTGTTTAAGTTTCCACTATTATTAACTAAATCTACAAGTTTCTCAATAGCTTTCATTTTATTATCTGCATATAAGTCTAGACTTACAGATTTTTTATTTATTAAGTCTGTTATTCTCATGTTATCAATTCCTTTCTTGATATTTAAGGTTATAGTGTCTTCATATTATAAAATTTCTATTAATTTATATACTCTATATTTATTTGTTCTAATAATTCATTTATAAAATCGCTAGTTGCTAAATCATATGAAAATGCCGTTGCACTTCCGCTTGCTGCCCCTAGTTTTAAAGCTTCTTCATAGCTTTTATTTTTTAAATAACCTGCTATAAATCCACCAACCATAGAATCTCCTGCACCTACTGAGTTTTTTACTTCTCCTTTTGCAACAGAGCTTTTTAAAACTTTATTGTCTTCTGTCACTAAAAGTCCTCCATCTTTTCCCATAGATACTAAAACATTTTTAGCTCCCATTTCTTTTAATTTGTTAGCATATAAAACTATATCTTCTGTCGTTTCAAGTTTTACGTTAAACATTTCCTCTAATTCGATATTATTTGGCTTTATTAAAAATGGTTTATATTTTAAAACATTTAAAAGTAAGTTTTTAGTTGCATCAACTACAACTTTTATTCCTTTATTTTCAATTCTTGCCATTATATTTTCATAAAGTTTTTCATCAAGTGTTGAAGGTATACTTCCAGCTAAAACTAATATATCATCTTCATTTAAGCTTTCTATCTTTTCATATAACTTGTCTAACTTTTCACTTGATATATGAGGACCTTGTCCATTTATTTCAGTTTCTTCATTCGATTTTATCTTTACATTTATTCTTGTAAATCCATTTTCTAGTTTTATAAAATCTGAATTTAATCCTCTTTCATTTAAAATGCTTTCTATATATTGTCCTGTAAATCCACTTATAAATCCTAGAGCATTGCTTTTGTATCCTAGCTCTTTTAATATTAATGATACATTTATACCCTTGCCACCTGGGTAAACATACTCTTCACTACTTCTATTTATATCGCCTGTAGATAAATTATTTAATTTAACTACATAGTCTATAGAAGGGTTTAATGTTACTGTATATATCATAGATTTCACCTCGACTTTATTTTATTATGTATAACGTTTACTTTAAACAACTGCTAAAATCACTTTCTCTTTGAGTGCAGAGCACATATATTGGCTTAAGCAAAGCTCATTTTGAACAACGGACGAAGTCGTTGGCGACAGGAGCGAAGCGACTTTTTTATTCGATTTATTTTTTGTTTTTGTATGGCTTATGTCTATAATACCTGGAAATCTTTTTCCCTGAAAGTCAAAAAATTTCTCTTAATTAAAAGAGAAATTTATCGTTTAAACATATTTGAGAACTTTTCAAAGCTCTTATTTTCACATATATTTATTACCTTTGCTATAGAATCTATCCTTTTATAAATGCTTAAAAATAGCTCTTCATAGTCAAGGGTTATATCTTTATCAATAGCTAACATTATTACTAATCTAACTTGTCCCATTTCCCAATCTATTGGATTTTTAAGTATTCCAATAGCAATTTTACTTTCATATATTACTCCATTAGCCCCATGAGGTATAGCCACCATGTTTCCTATTTCAGTTGTTGCTATTTCTTCTCTTTCTAAATAAGAATGTTTTGTATCATTATCTATATATTTATACTCTATAAGTTTATCTGCCATATAATTTATTACGTCTTCCTTAGTTTTTAAATCTAAGTCTATAAAAAATAAATCAGGTTCTAATAAACTATCTATTTGTAAATCTATATATATGTTACCTGTTTCTATATATTTTTCAATCATTTTTACTTCCTTATCTGTAAGCATTGCAGATATATTTATTACAGGTATATTTTCCAATTGAAGTGGTACTGTTGATATTACAAAATCTACCTCTATAGCATTTATATACTCTACTAAATAAGATGGTATTATCTTTACTATTTGTAAATTATCCTTAAACACATTTTCTAATTTAGATTTTATAAGCATTGATGTTCCTATACCAGAAGTACATACTATTATGGTTTTTAAAACTCTTTTTTCTTTGCTGTGAGATGCTCTTTCTATTGCACCACCTACATGGAGTGCTATATTTGATATTTCTTCTTCGCTTATGTTTATATCTAGATTTTTTTCTATAGTTTTCTTAGCTATTTTAGCTAACTCAAAAGCAAATGGATATTTTATTTTTATATCATTTAATCCTATTAAATTTTGGTTTATACCTAATTTAGTTCTTTTATATAAATTATTTATATGATTATATAAACATTCTTCAAATATTTTATCTTCTATTATATCTATTGATGTTGCCTTTTTTAAGTTTTGAGTAAATTCTTTTATGGATTTTAAAATAAGTTCTTTGTGTTCATTATCTTTTAATATACTATTTCTTCTGTTTTTATAATCTAATATATATTTTTTTATGTATTCTCTTTCCGATCGTAAAATTTTATCTTTTGATGATATTGTTTTTATTTTTTCATATATGATATTTGATTTAGATCCTTTTTCATATATTTCATCTATATTTCTACTTAGTGATATTAATATAAAGTTTAATATATTTTTAAACTCTATATCTGTCAGTATCATTTTTTCATCATTTAATATATCTAATATCATCTTTTTTATTGAGAATATATCATTTTTTATGCTTGGCTTTAAAAAGTCATTTATACTTAAATCATTTTCTTTTTTAATACATAAATCAGATATACAAGCTACTATATCTTTTTCTCTTCCTAAAACCAGTATTCCTTGCTTGTGCTTTGTTGCTACTTTTATATTATAATCATTTAAAATCTCTTTTACTTCTTTTAAATCATTTTTTACAGTTGATACACTTACATACATTGAATCTGCTAAGTCTTCAAGTTTTACAGCTTCTTCATTTTTTAAATTTAATAATTCTTTTATTATGTATCCAACTCTATCTATATCATTATATATATCTTCATTTAAATCTATTTCTTCTAAGCTACCTTCTATCTTGTATCCTATGCCCCTTGTTGATACTATTTTCCCTTTTTTGATAACTTTGTTTATATATTTTATTTCACTTTGTATTGTTTTCGTTGAACATCCTATAGCTTGACTTAGCGCAATACTACTCATAGCCTCATTACTACTTAATAACGTTTTTATAATATTTAATTGCCTTGAAGTTATATTTATCATTATTCTCATCACCCAATCCCATTTATTTCCCATTTATTGCAAGTTATTCCTTACCTTTTACAATAATATATTATACATAATTTTTTATTTATTTAAATATCTAATATAGTTTTTTTAATATATATATTTTTTTAGGTTATGCTTTTATTATAGACTATATTTTCACCTTATTTTTTTATTTTGTGATATTATTTATTTATGTTTAAATATTTATAGCGATTTTAGGAGCATCAACATGGAACTTTTTATTGTATTTTTAGCTTGTATGAGTGTTAGTTTTTTGGTATTTGCTTTTATTACACACCATACATTTAGGCATAAACTTAAAATACCAGCTACTAGGTTATATATTTTTATGTATGTTGTGTTTATTGGATTTAAAATTTTACTATCTCACTTATGGTATAACGACTTTATTAATTTATCAATTGCTGAATTTTTAAATCTATGTTTTAACATATTTTATTTTTATATATTTTATTTACTAGTTAATGATAGCTTTTATAAAAGTTGTCTTGTATATGTATTTCAATTACAATATGCAGGAATTTTATACTGGGTATCATCTTTAACTGTCTCAAAATATATGGAATTTTTCTCTATAAAATATTATATATTTGTTACATTGTTGGAATTATCACTGTTTTTAATAACAATTATACCCATAAGAATTTTCTTAGATAATATAGTTATTCCAGCTCTAGAGATAAATAATATTAAAATATGGAAGCTTGTTGTTTTATCTCAGCTTGGATTTTTCGTTGTTAAGTTTCTAGCAATAGCTTACATAGATATGGAATCTAGATTTTCATTATTTTATTTACCTATACAAATATTTTTATTTATAGAATTTTTTATTTTATACTATATTCAGTTTCAATTTATAAAAAAAGTTAATTCTAATTTAACATTGGAAAGAAATTCTTTATACATAAAAAACCAACTTGATTTACAAAAAGATCAGTATGAAAAACTTAGCAATTATATTTGTGAAACAAAAGTACTTAGACACGACTTAAAGCATCACATTGCTATTATGAAAAATTGTATTGAAAATGAAAAATATAATGAATTAAAAAAATATATAAGTGACTATGAACATAATTTATGTTATAAATTTAATACAGATTTTTGTAAAAATTTTGCTATTAACTGCCTTTTGAATCATTATATTAATATCTCGAATAAACACAACATAGATATGAATATTTGTGTGGATCTGCCTAATAATATAAATATACTTGATTCTGACTTGTGCATTATATTTGGAAATTGTATAGAGAATGCTATAGAAGCTTGCCTTAATTTAAATGGAAATAAATTTATAAATTTAAATACTAAAACTCATTGTAATATGATTATTATAACTATCGATAATAGTTATAACGGAATATTAAAGAAAAAAAATGATATATTTTTATCATCTAAACGTGATTTCAAGTATGAAGGTATAGGTATTTCTTCGGTTTTACAAATTATAAAAAAGTATAATGGAATTATAAAATTTAATTATGATAACAATAAATTTGAAGTATCTATAATAATATATCAAAATAAAATTTAATAGTTTAATATTATTAGTATAGTAAAAATTTTACTTTTCTTAAATCACTGAGTTGGCGCTACACTTCATGTTGCCAACGACTTGGTTCGTTTCTAAAAAAGAAAGATTTAGTATTTATCAAATATTTTTTATTATGTTATCTATTTATTACGTAAAACCCCCTTTAATATCGTAATTTTGCCTCTCTTGAGATTCTAAACAAATGATGTTTTGTGCTATAATTTTATATATAAATCTAGCGAGGGGTGTTTAATTTGCGTATTGCAATATGCGATGATTGTAAAGATGATATAAAACATTTGACTAATCTTATTAATAAATACAGCTTGCTAAATGCTTTAAATGTGGAAATTATGCAATATGAATGTGAAGAAAGTTTATTTAAGGATTTAAAAAAAGGTTACTTTAAAATTGTTTTTTTAGATATTTATATAGATAAATCACTTGGAATTGATGTTGCAAAGAAAATAAGAGAAATAGATGGTGATTGTTTAATAATTTTTACTACAATTAGTCCAAACTATGCACTTGATGCTTATTCAGTCCATGCTATTGATTATTTGCTAAAGCCAATTGATTTTGATGTATTCGAAAATTCACTTGATAGATGCGTTAATTTTTTTTCAGATTCATTTAAGGTCATTCAAGTTTTATCAAATAGACTTATGATAAAAATTCCTCAAAAAAATATTATATTTATTGAAGTATTTAATAAGTATTGTTTAATCCATACAACTGAAGGTGTGATAAAAACATATATGTCTTTATCTAAACTTGAAACATTGATTGACAGCAATGTATTTTTAAGATGTCATAAAAGCTATATGATCAATATGAAACATATAGAAGAGATTTTAGAAAATGATTTTTTATTAAAAAATAATACAAAAATTCCTATCAGCCAAGATAAAAAACTTATCTTTAAACAAAAATATATTGACTATTTATTTAAAATTACTAGAAGTTAAGTATATTTTTTAATGGCATATAGACTTGTAGACACTATAAATTACTTTGGCAATAGTGCCTACATTTTTTTATGTCATTAAAAAGTATAGATATAAAAATAGCGCCTATATAATGGCGCTGTTTTTATTGACTTTTCTATGCTTACTACTAAAATCCTACAATTCCTTTATCGTAAGCGTATAAAGCTGCTTGCATTCTGTCCTTTAAATTTAATTTAGCAAATATATTGCTTGTATGCTTTTTAACAGTGTGTTCTGTTATATATAATTCTTTTGATATTTCTATATTTGTTTTTCCTTTTGCTATACAAATTAATATTTCTTGCTCCCTCTTTGTTAATTCAGATATAGTTTCTGTATCTCCATGAGATATATAATTTTCGATTAAATCCGCATCATAGTATTTTTTGCCCTTGTCTAGTTGCTTAACTGCATATCCAATGTCTTCTGAATCAATGTTTGCTAATATGTATCCGTCTATACCTATTTTCATACACTTTGCAAATAACGTTCTATCTTCATAAAAATCTAGCACCATAATTTTTGAATTGCAGTCGTTTTTTACTTTTTCTAACTCATATAAATATTTTTTATTATTTTTATTTAAGTCTACTATTATTAAGTCATAATTATCTTTATATATGTCTGTGTATAAATGACTTTCTTTTATGCTAGCTACACATGATTCACATGATATAATCTCTACTATACCTCTTCTTATGATTAAAGATTCAGATATTATAATAACTCTCATATTTTTCCCCCTAACAAATACTAAAGTTATTTAGCCGGTTGCACTACTGGCTCAGTATACCTCTAAGTGCCCAAATACAAGATATACTTCTTAGCCTCTAAATACTTACCCTTCTCTCTTATATTTAACTACTCCTATAAACTAACTTATATACTTATTATACCTCCTAGTCTGGCTATTCGTAATCAGTATACAGCAGTATTATGTCTACTACCAAAGTATACTCTTTCTTACTTTTTTGTATATATAACGACATTTATCTTCATTAAATATAGTTTGAAAATGTATAATTTTTTATAAATTTGTATATACAATGTCTCAATTTTTTTTATTTACTTCTACTATTAGCTAACTTATTTTAGGTCGACAAAAAACATATCTTTATGTATATCTAGACATGTTTTTTATATTTGATTTGATTTTATATATTTATGTGTATTAAAAACTGTTTAATTAAAAATTTAAATAATAATGTAAAAGTATAACTTATGTCTATTATATTAAATAATTTATTTATATATCTATATATTAAATATATTATATATTTTACAAAAATAAATCTAAAATTCTATAAAACGTCATTTTATGGTGTAAACATTTTAATAATAGTATAAAGTCCATGTCCCTCATATCCAATAAGAAATTTTCACTAAAAATTCGATCAATTTAAATATGTAGATTATCTATAAATTTAAAGTATTCTAATATGCTTGAACGTAAAAAAGCTAGTTTAAATTTATAATTTAAACTAGCTTTTATATATATTATTTAAAATTCAACAAGCCCTTTGTTATAAGCATATAATGCTGCTTGCATTCTATCTTTTAAGTTAAGTTTAGCAAATATATTGCTAGTGTGTTTTTTAACAGTATGCTCTGTTATGTATAGTTCTTTTGATATTTCTATATTTGTTTTTCCTTTTGCTATATATATTAATACCTCTTGCTCCCTTTTAGTTAATTCTTCTATATCTTCATTTTCACCTTTGAATATATAATTTTCTATAAGTTCTGCATCATAGTATTTTTTGCCTCTATATAATTGTTTAACTGCATATCCAATGTCTTCTGAGTCTATATTAGCTAATATATACCCATCTATACCAGACTTCATACATTTTGAAAATAGTGTTCTATCTTCATAAAAATCTAGCACCATAACTTTTGTATTTGTAGTTTTCTTTAAATGTTCTAGGTCATATAGGTACTGTTTATTATTCTTATTTAGGTCTATAAGTATTAAGTCATAATCTTCTTTATATATGTCTGTATATAAATGACTTTCTTTTATACTACTTATATACTTTTCTCCTGATAAAATTTGTACGATTCCTCTTCTTATTATTAATGATTCTGAAATTACAATAACTTGCATATTACCCCCTACTAGATATATCAAGTTATTTAGCCGGTTGCACTACTAGCTCCGTATACCTCTAAGTGCCCAAATACAAGGTATACTTCTACACTTCTAAATACTTCTTTATTCTTTTGTTTAAATTATAATTCTTGTTATTTATTTTAATATTATTCCAATTACTAACTTCTACACTATATAGTATACTTATTTGTTAGTTATTCGTAATCATAAATTGTAAGTAATTTTAGGTATACTAAAGTAGAATTCAACCACCTTATATCTACATCTTTCTTTTTGTTATCCTAAAGTTCGATTCCTTTCTGTTTTTTATCGTTTTTATATTTTTTTATAATATATAATTTTATTTTTAATTTTAATGATAATTTTACACTTTAATAAATATAATTTTATTTTTTTGTATTTTTACTTTAATTAATATCGCTATTATCCACTAATTATTTATATATATTAAAAGATAAATTTTATGTAAATAAAAAAACCTTCAATTATTCATTGAAAGTTCTTTGTTATTACTTAATTACTTTGTACTAAATTGTTATCTCTTGCATAAATTATTATATCTTGTCTATTTTTTAAATGTAATTTATGCAAAATACTACTTACATGTTTCTTTATTGTATAATCTGTTACAGCTAAAGCTTTTGCTATTTCTTTATTGCTAAACCCCTTACAGACGTAAGTTAATACACTAAACTCTCTTTGAGTTAACTTTACATTAGTAGTATCAACTTGATTTTCTATACTTTCTTGTAATAACTCTGAATCATAAAATTTTTTGCCCATCATGATTCTTTTCACAATATATATAAACTCTTCTTTGTCTAAAATATTTAATATATATCCATCTACGCCAAGCTTAACTAACTCTAAAAATAAATTCTTATTTTTTCTAACATCCATAACCATCATTTTTGCATCTTGAGATATTCTTCTTATGTTTTCTACTATATTTACTATTTCTGTATCTCTTATAGTAGCATCTATGAATATAAAATTAAAATTACTTAAGTCCTTAGTTTCAAACTCATTTTTATTTGAAGCAGATTCTATATAAACATTATCAAATATTTCTTTAAATAAATTGCTTAAAGAATCTCTAACTATAAAGGACTCTGATATAATTAATACTTTCATATTTTACCCCCTAATTTATATCATCATCTATCAGATTGCTCATTCCTTTATATTCTAACTAAATTGCAAATAAAAATATATTAACTAAGTTGACTATATATATTACCCTATGGAGTTATTAAGTTTATATCTATTACTACCTTTTAGTATAATTTAACTAAGTTTTTGGTTGTATATTATAGCTTCTTGCCTATTTTTCAATTCTAATTTTTGTAAAATATTGCTTACATGCTTTTTTACTGTACATTCAGCTATGTACAGTTTTTCTCCAATTTCTTTGTTATTTAACCCCTTAGCAAGTTCATCTAACACTTGTCTTTCTCTTTTACTTAAAATATCTATACTCTTTATATCATTGTAGATTATTTTCTCTATAGCTTCTGATTCATATACTCTTTTACCATTTTTTATCTTTTCAAAATGGTATTTAAATTCTTCTTTATCTATTACATAAAGTAAATAACCTTCTATTTTATATTTTATAGCCATTTCAAGTATTTGATTACTTTTAGTCCGATCTAGTATCATAACTTTTATATTTGGTGATACTCTTTTTAATAAGCTTATAGTGTCTAGCTCATCCTTATTTTTATCCACAACTTCAATAAATATAAAGCTAAAATTTAATAATTCACGTTTATCTATCTTGCTAAGAGATTTGATAGCTATTACTTCCCTAATCGTTGAATATTGTTCAAATAAAGTTCCTAAAGACTCCCTAGTCATAAATGATTCTGACACTACTAATATCCTCATAAATTGCCTCCTTTTCCAAAACTTTAAATTTTTATTTATTTAGAAAAGTAGTTTTGAATAACTCGATTTAATCTATATTATTCATTACGTATTTTATCACAACATTTAATTCTAAAATGGTTTTTTCGTTCCCCTTTTTTTTACATTTTTTTATCATTTTTTCATTTTTCTACTTAAAAAAAGAAACTATTTGATAAAAATAGCTTCTTTTTTTAACTTTAGTAATTAATTTTAAGTAAGAAAACATTATTTTTAAATATTTTTTAAAATATTTTTATATTTTTAATTTTATGAATCTAATTGAAGTTTTTTGCATTTTATTTAATTTTGTCATTTTTTTCCTATTAAATCGAATCACTATCTAATTCTGGTGCTACAGGTAATATAGTTTCTGTTGTTTGATTATTTTCAGATGTGTTTCCTTCTTGTGATGGTGGTTGTACATCTGGTGTTTCTGGAGGTTGTGGTGTTTCTGGTTTTTGTAAATCATCTGTTGGAGGTTCAACACTTGGCTTGTCCGGTATTTCTTCTTCAGCTGGTGGTTGTACATCTGGTGTTTCTGGAGGTTGTGGTGTTTCTGGTTTAGCATTGCTATTTGAATTATTATTTGAGTCATTGTCAGGCTTTGTATAGCTTGGTTTATTTTGTGGTTTTATGGTTGGTTTATAATCATGTTGTACCTTATTATTTTTATTATTTATATCTGAATTTATATGCTCTTGCTTTTCATCCTGTATTTTTACTTTTTCATCGAGTTTTATATCACTTTCAGCTTTAACAACTTCAGCTGTTTTAACTTCTTTTTCTATTGTTATTTCCGGTTGGCTTTTATAGTTTCCGTTATCCGCTACAACCTCTTCCATCTGACTCATCGTAAGCCCCGAAGACACTAAAGCAGCCGTAATAACACCACCTATAATAATCTTTTTTTCCTGCTTAATCATAATAGTTTCTCCTTTTTAATGTTTTTAATATAAAATTTATATTCACTATATTCTCTTAAATAAATATCTAAACCTTTATAAATATTTCCCTGTCATTCATTTTAAATTTACATTTTAGTTTATTAAAAAAAAATATATATGATTATAGTGTTGATTACTGTTTTATTTTTTAAGTGTGTGTCTTAAAATAACGCAATAATACTTAGAAATTAGTATCTATATGGCGTAAAAAATTTACTTTGCTCAAACAAAATAAAACACTAGATTTAAAATATCTAGTGTTTTATTAATATTCAATTATTCTTAAAAATCTATCTACATACCTTTTATCAAAATAACATAGCTTGTAATTTTCTTTTGATGATACTTTTTTAGATTTAGTATTATCAACAATTAACTTATCAAATACCTCAAGCTCTAAGTATGTATCTTCATAAGCGCTATTTGCTTGATAGAAGTTTATTTTTTTATTATCATTTAATGTAACTATATAATAAAAATCTCCTGGTTGACCACCAAATAACTTACGTTGTTTTCCTATAAATCCTGCACTAACTTTATTAATATCATTATATGTATATTCAGTGCCAAAAGGATTATAAAAACTGTAATCAATAATCTGAGTTTTAGTTACTACAGTAATACCCGTAATGCCCATATATAATAAAACTAAATTTAATACTATAAACTTAATAAAGTTATTTTTCATAAAATCAAATACATATGTTGCCCACTGCCATTCTACATTTTTTATACGTGTATATAAAAATGTTATAAGTAATATAAATATCTCTACCTCAAAAAATAAAGATATATAACTATAAGGAGCTTTATACATATACATTATGTAATCATCAGGCACAAATATAAGTGCTTGTAACTTACCTATAAATACATATATAACTAATGTTAAGATTAAAACTAACATTATACCTACTATAAAGCTAATTGTTCCACCAAATTTTTTATCATTTTGACTTAGATATTTCCTCCAACTTAAAGTAAGTATTACTGTTGCTATTATACACAACATACTTTTTAATCCGATTGACTCATAGTTTTCTTCACTAATACTCGTATAAAATGTTATAAATGGGCTCGACCATATTAAAGTAATTAGTAATTGAAATGATAATGAACGCTGGCTAAACTTATTTATCTCTGTTATAAGTTCTGTATATTCCTCTGTTTCAATATACTCTAGCTCCTCTGAATATTTATTTAGATTAATATCTACATTTTTATTTATATCCTGTAATATTTCCCGGATAATATCTTTTTTGCTTTCAAAAGTGATTTCTTCTTCTTCTATTTCCCTTATTCTGTCTTCAAGTACTTTTTTTAGGGAAATTTTTTTGTTGTTAAGTTCTTTTATTGTAGAAATTGAAAGTCCTAATTTCCTCAGATTTTTAATGTACTTTAATTCTTCAATATTATTCTCATCATAAACTCTATATGAATTTGAATTTCTTTTTACAGATATTAATCCTTCATTTTCATAAAAACGAATTGTATTTGCTGACAAACCTGTAAGCAACTCTGCATCTTTAATTTTCATAATTTACTCTCCCTTGTATTTTAGCTATAATATATCTCTATTTAACACCTTACAGTAACTATAATGTCAATATTTTCCTTTAACGTATTTTATAATTTTTCTATATTTAAATCAATAGATAGCTAAAACCATTGGAATATCAAATATTTTTTATTACTTTTTAAAATTTATCGTAAATTATTATATATCATAATTTATTTAAACATAAAATTCTTTCACTTCATGTCCTAACAACATAAAAAATATGTACGTTGCTCAAACCTATTCATTTGTATTATAACTTATCTACAAACTAGATAATTTATAACACCTTAGTATATAAAAAAGTTCCTAAACTAGTATAAGTAACTAATTAGGAACTTTATTTAAAAATTTTTAAATATTTTAGATAAAAAACTTTTCTTTTCAGATGGATCAATTGCTTTGCTTGTATCTATATCTTCATCATCTATAACACTTTTAGGATTTTCTATAAATAATTTATTAGCTGTAGCTGGCTTATATTTATTACATACATGCTGATATGCATCTTTCATTAATGGTCTTCTATTTTCTGCTCCGTGTGCATCTGTACCTACAAAATGAACCATATTTTGTCTCATAAGTGTCTCACAAGTACTATTTAGAGAACCTAATGACTTATGAACCATACTAGAAGCATTTACTTGTACAAGAGCTCCTTCTTGTATAGCATCATATATTATACCTGGATTTTCTTGAACTTCTTGATACCTCTCTACGTGAGCAAGTATTGGCTTATATCCTTTTAACTTAAATTCATATATTATATCACAAAGTTTTTTAGGAAACTTCACATGGGAAAATTCAATTAAAACATACTTACTCCCATTTAAAGTATATGTCTTACTCTTTGCTATCTGATCTAGTAAGTCATCACTATAATAAAGCTCTCTACCTGTTAGCACTTCTAAATCTATATTATTTTCCTTTAACATTTTGTTAAAATTTTCTGCTTCTTTTGAAACTGTTTCTATTGATTCATGGTCAAAATCTGGATGATAATGAGAAGTATTTATTATAGTTTTTATTCCTTCACTTTGAGCAATCCTTGCCATCTTTAAAGCTTCTTGCATATCTTTTGCTCCATCGTCTATACCAGGTAATATATGGCAATGTATATCTATCATTTATAAAATTCCTCCTAATAACTTTTCTTTCATAATTACTTCTATTCACATTAATTCATCCATATGTATAAATAAAACCTTTAAAATACTTTAAGGAGGATGTTATGAATAAAAAAGATGACTTAATACCACCTATAGCCTTTGTGATATTAATGTTATGTGTAATAATGATGCTGTTTTCATTTTGTATAAAACTAATCCGTTTAATATTAAATACATTTGTATATTTGACAGGATTAATAACAATATTAATCGCTGTAGCTTTCTTTATCTGTATAATTTTGTTTTGCTTTAATCAATTATGTAAACACTGTCGATCTTACAAACGATGTGTACTAACTGTTAAAGATGTTTTTTACTTGATAGTAAAATCAGAAATGATAATACTAATTAACTTATCAATTATGTATACTATTTTATTTGTTCTGTGTAGATTTTAATATTGACTATGACGATAGTTTTAGTACTACCCTTATACACCTTATGTGTAATACTCTATCGGTATACTAAAGTAGTAGTTATTATTTATAATCTATTTATATGTATACTTTCTAAATACTTGGCTATAAATTAAATATTATTATTTAAAAGGAGTATTAATATGTTTAAATTTATTAAATTTATAGCTATTGCCGGTGTATTGTTTCTAGGGATAAGTATGTTTAATGATATGAAGTTTTCTGCTAAGGATTTGATTTCTAATAATACTGATATAAAAGAAACAACTAAAGCTGACAAACCAAAGGTTAATGATGGTATTAAGTTAGATGATGTTAAGAAAAATAACCCTACTAATAATGCTGTTAGTGATAAAACTAAAAAGTCGGATAATGATTATAGTATTTTAGTTTCTTCTAATGACTATAATGCAGTTGTTTCTTTGAATGGTGATACTAAAAAGTTTGATGTTAAGGAAGTTGGTAAAGATTTAGATAAGGTTGCTTCTGATAATTATATAAATCTTAGTGACGAAGATTTAAAGTATCTTGAGGAACATAAAGATGAGATTTTGAATAGTTTTAAAGATGGAAGTTTAATAGATAAGTATAATCTAGTTAACGATATGCTTAGTAAATATGATAATGATATAAGTAAAACTGATCTTATAAACCTAGCAGTAAAGTACCTAAAATAATTTAGGTACTTTTTTTAGCAACAAATTAAGTGGCGTTCTATATGAATGCTATGTAAATTTTTGGTGTAACCTTTAAAATTACAACCGCATAATATATAAGGTATAAGTATGGTATAGGTTAATATACCTATTTGAATTAAGGGGGGATAAGAAATATGGATTGTATGGAAATGCCTAAAAACGGCTCTTTAGTGAGAGTATTTCACGCGGCACCTGAGGCTCCACCTGTAGACATATATGTTGATGATAATCTTACATTTAAAAATCTTAAATTCATGGATATCACTCAATATGTGCCTCTAGAAAAAGGTGAATATAACATAGATATATATGCTACTGGTACAAAAGAAAATCCTGTTATAAGTCAAGTTTTAGAAATTGATGATAGTGATATATATACTGTAGCTGCTACAGGAAACTTAGATGATTTATCTCTAATAGTTATTGAGGATTCTATATCTCAACAACCATTTGACATGTATAGTTTTTTCAGAGTAGTCCATCTATCTCCAAATGCTCCAGCTGTAGATGTTTTATTTAATGATAAAAAAGCTTTTGAGGATATTGAGTTTAGAGAAGGTAGTATGTATCAAGGTGTGTCACCTGGACAATATAGTATTAAAATTGCCTTAAATAGTGATGGTACAGTAGTGTTACCTTTAAAGGTTACTTTAAAACCAAATAGAATTTATACTTTATATGTAGTTGGAAATGCATCTGACTTGAATGTTATTCAAAGTGTTGATGGAAATACTACTGTGTGTAGATAATAAAAAAAGAGTTAGCTGTGTATTTAGCTAACTCTTTTTTTATCCTAATTTCTTCAATATTTTATCTGATCTTTGATAAATAATATTTTCTATAATTTCTATTTGCTCATTTATTGTGAATTGATTCTTAGGTCTTGTTATCTTATAAAACTTTATATATTTTGCAATCTCTATGCACTTTTTAAAGTAATCTGCTGGAACTCCCCCCGAGTACATAAGCACTTCTATTCTAAATATATTTTTTATTATCTTTTGTAATTTTTCATTACCCGTTACTTCTACTACTTCTACTTTTTGTGTATCCCCCTGCTCTATTTCAAATAACGCTTGGAAAGGCACTTTTTCTTTTACAAAATTATCAAGTGCTGGAACTATATACTTTATATTCATATCACTTCTAAATGGAGTAAATTTAGATGAATCATATCCTAGCTTTGTCATTGCATCTTCGCACAATTTTTGATATCCAAATCCAGGATTTATCATAGGTATATCACTTAATTCTATAGCTCCAACATCATCAGATACAAAATCATACCCTCTTTGTCTTAAAGCAGTGGTTAAAGTAGATTTGCCTGCTCCTTTATCCCCTGTAAATATACATCCTTTATTATTTATAACTATAGATCCACCATGTATTGCAACCGTGTTTCTTTGTAATAGAATAATTCCTAAAACACTTCCTAATATGTATACTTTTAATATGTTTAAATCTGGATTTTCACAAAGCTCAATTGTTACAGTGTCACCATTTTGAATTAAATATGTACCTACGTTGTTTATATGAAACCACACTTCATCACTATTGTAACCAGCTATTTCTTTTTTATCTATTTTTTGCTTTATATTTTCATTCATAAAACCAAAAATAATTTTAACATCTATGTTATCTTTATAAATTAGATCTAATATTGTTAATTCCGGTATCATTATTTCTGATTCTAAATTTAAACCATAAACATTATAAAAATATTTTTTATCTTTTACACACATATTTTTCTCCTGACTATATAAATTCATTATTTTTTAATAATATCATTTCTATAGTCATATTTTAATTATACTTTTGTATAATTTTACAGTTAATAATTAAAAGTTTTACTATTTTAGGAATCCTGTCTAGTCCAATGTTCTGTCCCATTTGGCTTATCTTTCCAAAATTCTTTTAAATGATCAAATACACTATCTATTGAATCATATTTATTATTACAACTACAACTCCAACTTGAACGTGTATGTTTATGTTCTTTTGTGCTTTGTATTCCTAGCACTAAAATATTTGGCTTTATCCAATTTTTCTTGTTCATATTTTATATACCCCCTCTAATAGTTTTTTTTATTTATCTACATTTTTTTACCTTTTATATAAAATTATATTTCTTATTACAGTAATATAGAATAACTCTTGTATGTTATTTTATATATATACATAAGTATTAATTTTATTAATACACGTATATAATACCTAAGAATTATCTTTAGACCCAAAGTAGTTATTCTTAATTCATTTTATAGATTTGTAATTTCTAAACACTTATAATCTATTTGTTAATTAAGCTTTTAATATTAATTGGGGGATATTTTAAAATGAAAGAAACAATAAATAAATTGAAATGGATTTATAAAAAAAGTAAACCTGGTATTGTAACGCTTACAGTTGCAACTATTATAGGTTCTATATTGTCTGCTATAAGTGTATACAATGCTATGATTTCAAAGTCATTAATAGATTCTGCTATAAATAAAAATCTAGACTCTGTGATTAAGTGGCTTGTTATAATGGGATCTATTATGCTTTCATCTATATTATTAAGTACACTTAGATCATTTTTATCTACTTATTCATCTAATAAAATATTAAATGAACTTCAAAAAGAATATTTTAGTCACCTTGCTTATAGCGAATGGATGGAGCTTTCAAAATTCCACAGTGCTGGATTAATGACTAGAATAACTAGTGATACTTCAACTATTAACAATTTTATATGTGGTACTATTCCATCTATAATTACCTCTATTATAATGCTTGGTATTTCTTTTTTTACTTTATTAAAAATAGAACCTAATTTAGCAATATTTACAATTGTGATTTTGCCTATTATAGGATTAATAAATAAGCTATGTTCAAGAAGACTAAAAAAGTTCTATAAAGACATACAAGATAAAAACATTGAATATACTTCATTTGTTCAAGAATCACTTCAAAACCTTATGATTGTAAAAACATTTTGTAATGAGAAAAAAACAATTAATAATTTAGATAGAATACAAAATCAAAAACTAAAATTATCGTTAAAACAAAGCTTGTTTACTTCTTTAACTGGTATGCTTTTCTCTATAGGATCTTCTGCTGCTTACTTCGTGGTATTTTGTTGGGGGGCATTAAGCTTAGTTAAAGGAGCTATAACATTTGGTACTATGACTGCTCTACTTCAATTATTTAATAAAATAGAATACCCTTTATCTAGCTTAATGGGATGCTATTCTCCTATAATTTCCTCATTAGCTGCAACTGAAAGACTTATGGAGATTGAATCATTAGCCTTAGAAAAAGGAACTAATAACATGAATGTGTTAATAAGCAATAAGCCAGTTATAAAACTTGATAATGTATCTTTTGGCTATAAAGAAGATGTTAATATATTAAAAAACATTTCATGTACTATAAATCCTGGTGAAACAATAGCTATAGTAGGACCTTCTGGACAAGGAAAAACTACTTTAATTAGACTATTGTTATCATTAATACATCCTGAAAATGGTGATATTTACTTAAAAAATAATAATTTTAAAGAATTACTATCAAAAGATCATCGTAATTTAATATCTTATATACCTCAAGGAAATACTTTATTCTCTGGAACAATAACAGAGAACTTATTATATGGAAATAAAGATGCAACTTATGAGGATATTTTAAAAGCATGTGAGCTGTCTTGTTCACTTGATTTTATAAATAAATTAGATGAAGGATTTGATACTAAAATAGGAGAAAAAGGTCTTGGATTATCAGAAGGTCAAGCTCAAAGAATTGCTATTGCTAGAGCATTTTTAAGAACTAAACCTATACTTATATTAGATGAAGCTACCTCTGCTTTAGACGAAAAAACAGAAGTTAGTGTCTTAGAATCAATTAAAAATTTAGAGCACAAACCTACGTGCATTATCATTACACATAGACCTAAGGCTTTATCTATATGTGATAGAATATTGAGATTAGATAATGGATATCTAATAGAGGAAGATCGTAATGATATCCCTAAATTAGAAATTAGTCTAGCATAACTACTTATCACAAGTGCCCAGTAATACTACTCCCAAGAGTAATTTTATAATTCGTCAAAAAAACTTAAAATCTATCATATAACTATTTATTTCCATGAAATGGATTTTATTTTATATATCTGTAAAATTCATTAACTAAAAATCAAGATAATAATAATTACTATAATGAAATTGATAGTAACTAAATAAATGTATATGACTAAAATTTAACGTGGGGGATTTATAATGAAGATGAAAAAAAAATTATCAATGGGGTCTTTAGGGGCACTTGCACTTACTTTGACTAGTATTGCAGCTGTAAGCGCTCAGTCGGCTCAAGCAGAAACTTTACAGAATCTTAATTTTAGAACAGGTCCTGGTACAAGTTATCCAGTAATATCAACGTTAAAAAAAGGTACAACTGTAAATATAGTTGAAAAATCTGGAAGCTGGACATTAATAAAGTATAATAACACAGTTGGATATGTATCTTCTAATTACTTAAAAAACATAACTGCTACTAATAAGCCACCTCAGGATAATAATCAAAATAATAATAATTCTTTTAAGCTTATGGAATGTAGCACTGCTAGTTTGAACGTAAGAAAAGGTCCTTCTACTTCTGATTCCATAATTGGAAAAGTATATAAAACAGATAGAGTTTATGTAGCATACACTACATCTAATGGATGGAGTAGAATAAAGTATGGCAGTGGATATGGATATGTTAGCTCTCAATACTTAAAAGATGTAAAAGATAATAATAACGGTAATAATAACAGCGGAAATAACAACAACAATAATAATAACAATAATAGTGGAAGTAATAATGTTAATGCTACAATGCAATGTAATGTAACTTCTTTGAATATAAGAAAAGGTCCTACTCCAAACGATCCTATTGTAGGTAGTTTGAAGTATAAAGACAAGGTAAACGTTGTATCTAATTTAAGTAATGGATGGTCTAAAATCAGCTTCAATGGCGGATATGCGTATGTAAGTACACAATATCTTTCTAAGTCTGAAACTACTACTCCATCAAATTCATCATTTATGAAATGTAATACAGATGTACTAAATGTTAGAAGTGGTCCATCTAGTTCTGAAAATATTATAGGAAAGTTAAGAAAAGGTGAAAAAGTAGAGGTTTTATATAACTTAAATTCTGGTTGGGTTAGAATTAAGTTTAATAATAGTTACGGATATGTTGCTGGCTCTTATTTAATTTAATTGTAATTGATAAATTTAAATATAAGTAAAAAGATTAAGTAGTTTGTTACTTAATCTTTTTTTGTTTTTATTGAATCATACAACTATTTACATATTAATTTGTTAACTTTCATTAATAGAGTGATTTTTTGGATGCCATTGACCATGAAATCCACACCATTCCCAAGTAGGATGCTGAGATGGTTTATTATTAGGATCTTTGTACTCACCATTTCCATTTCCATTACCTTTTCCATAAGTTTCTTTTAACCCCAAACTGATAATCTTAGGTTGTTCCCATATTTTCATAAGTTTCCCCCCTTTTTAATTTATATAAATCTTAATAGAACAGCAAATATTATATATATATTATATTTTCAAAATTTTCTCAATAAAATTACACCTTAGCATAATTTTAATACTACATAGTGTTTTAAATCAGAATAATTAGTGTTATTTACAATTACAATATATAACTGCTCAAAAACTAAATAAAGAGAGTGATACAATTATATGTATCACTCTCTTTATTTATATAAATTTGACTATTCAAATTTAATATTCAAACAAAACTACTTCTCTTCTAACACTCTATTCACTGATTTAACCAATGACTTTATAAACTTATCTTGTACATCAGATGATAACTCAAGAACTGAAAGGTACGGATTTAAATCCTCTAACTCAACTAGTAAAAGTTCTCCATTTTCATCTCTACAAGCATCTATTCTTTGAATTCCATGGTCTATATTATTCCACTCTATAAATTTATTAGCAAATTCTAAATCTTCTTTAGTTGCCTTATACTCCTTAAGTTCCCATCTCTTAGATTTATCAGGAGCGTAAAGAGCATATTGGAAGTCTTTATCTATAAAATAAAAAGAGACTTCATATTCAAAGTTTATAGCTGGTTGGATAAGTGTATTTCTATCTTCTTTAGAAACTTTCTTATAAACTTCATCCTTAGATATGATTTCCATTCCGATTGAATCTGCTCCATCTTTAGGTTTTATAACATATTTATCAACATTAGGTAATTTATCAAAATTATCTATTCTATCTATAGTTTTTATTACTGGATAATTTAAATTAGTTAATTCAAGTAAATAATCTTTTCCGTTCATATCCCCTTTTCCATCAAAAGAATTATATGTTTTAAGATTATTAGCTTTTATTTTATTTCTAAATTTATTATATTCATCTGGAAAATTAGCTACCGGTCCAGCATTTCTAAATATAGTTAAATCAAATTCATCATTAAATGAGTCCATATCTTTTGGATTGCATATAACTAGTTTAAACTCATCTCTTAGTTTTGAAGTTATAAATAAATCTTCCTCATAATACCTTCTTCCATTGGCATTATAATACAAGTCTGTTACAAACAATATTTTCTTCATATGCTCATCTCCTTTTTTATATACTTTAACAGAAAATAATATATATGCAATAAAAATTTCAAAATAAATATTAAAAAGTTGATGAGTGCATACTAATAATTAGTGTAAATATATATTGCAGAAACTAATGTTATAATTGATTGCATTGCATATTTAGATATATTTTTATTATCTTTATTCTTGCATGAACCATATAAATCTATGAGATAATTAATTGTATGAATTAGAAATATAGATGCTAAGGTCTTATAAATATTTGTCATCTTTAATATAATAAACATCCCACTTGTTATAATTACTATATCCATTAAATTCTCTCTGTAGTCTTTTATAAATTTTTCTATAAGATTTTGCATGTCTATTCCCTTCATATTTAACGTCAAAATTATATTATATATACTACAAGTCTAAATTTGATTGTTCTTCAATAGCCTTAGATTTGTATTCTTTGGCAAATAAAAATGGTAAAAAGAATATACCATTAAGCACAATGTTCATTAAAAGATCTCCTGGTGTAATTACAGATTCATATCCACCTGCAAGTATTACAATAATACTATTATTTGCTAAATGTATTAATATTGGACACCAAATATTTTCAGTTTTCATATATGCATATCCTAAAAATACTCCTAATAACATGCAATATGTTACATGAAGGATTACGCAAAAAATAGGTGTTTTGGGACTATACAAAGTAAAACAAAGCGGTAAGTGCCAAATCCCCCATATAAATCCTAAAATTAACACTCCAGATTTTTTGCCATAAAGCTTTTGAAGTCTTGGCTGAAGGAAATATCTCCATCCAAATTCTTCTCCAAAAAACAAATTAAATCCTAAGAAGAAGTTCATAACAAGCGACATTATTACTGTTAAAATAGCACCTTTTAGATTTATGGTACTTGATTCGTCTAATATAGCAGTAATAACTATTTTAGTAATAAGTATTGCCAAAAATATCGCTACTACAATTAAAACTTTTTTTAGATTTTTATTTAATGATAAATTAATTGACTCAAATTCAGATGCATTAAATAAAACAACTCCTAAAAGGTATAAAGACACGCATGCATCTACCACTGATGAAGTAATAATATTTTTAAATACAAGTACATCTAATATTGCTACAATTATCCTTACTATAGTAGCTATAGCAAAAAACTTAAAAAACTTCTCTACCTTTGGATTAAACTCGTAATTAGAAACTTTTTTCAAAACAACAATTACTGAAAATGCAGGAATATACATAAATACTCCACCAAAATTTGTTATAAACACACTGCCTTCTGGCTTTGATGATGATATAAATAAAAAAATCGATATAAAAGCAATAAGTCCAAAATTTACTAACAAGAAATATTTTATCTCTTGCTTTATATCCTTAATATCTGTAGACATAAAACTCCCCCCCATAAATTATTAAGTTAAATAATCAATGCATTATCTACTCTAATGCACTTTATCTTTATGGTATATATTTAATAGATCTTTTTCAATATGTTTGACTTGAATAGTCATTTTTCAGACCCAAATAGATAAATCTACATTAATATCAACACTCTACTTTTATATTTTTATTATCACTGCATACTTTACTTACTCGTTCAGAAGTAACTACCATTAATATTAAAAGTATTAATAAAAAAACAGGCAATATACCAAATCCGCTAAACTTAGATAACATACCAAATAAAGGTGGTACGAAAGTGCTACCTACATAAGCTGTAGCCATTTGAATTCCCATGATTCCCTGAGATAATTCTTTTCCAAATCTATTTGGAGTTTCATGAAGCATTGCAGGATATATAGGCGCACATCCTAGCCCAATTAATATTATCCCTGCTAACTGCATGTTGTTTGGTAAGGGAATAGCTAGTAATATTACTCCACTGATAGCTATGATTTGCCCTATTCTAATCATTTGTTTGTTGTTTAATTTCATAGCTAAAAATCCAGCTAAAAATCTTCCTACTGTAATACCTAAATAATATAAAGATACCCATTTAGCTGCTAATTCTGCTGATAACCCAGTTTTTACAACTAAATATGAACTAACCCATAATCCAGCTGTCAATTCTACTGAACAGTAACAGAAAAATGATATTAGCGCAGGTTTAGCTCCTGGTAATTTTAATAGCATCGAAACTTTTACATCACTACAATTATTTTCATCTTCACTATCTTTAACTTCAAATTTTTTCCATAAAGGTAATGAAATGAATAAACTTATAGCTAAGACAGCTTGAATGATCCCTATAGTTGCATATCCCATTCTCCATCCATTTTCTTTAAGTAAATATAAAGACATAATAAACGGACCTGATGTTGCACCAATTCCCCAAAAACAGTGAAGCCAATTCATATGTTTTGCCTCATAATGAATTGCTACAAAGTTGTTAAGCGCAGAATCTACCGCTCCTGCTCCTAATCCTAATGGTATACCTAGTAAACAAATCCATATAAAACTTGGCGAAAAATATATACCTAATAAGCCAGCAGCTGTTAATGAAACACTAAAAGCTGTCACCTTACCTGTTCCAAATCTACTTATTAATTTAGAACTAAAAAAGCTTGAAATTATAGTTCCCCCAGCTACAATCATAGTAGCTATTCCTGCTGATGATATTGAAACATCTAAATCTTGATGAATCATAGGCCAAGCAGAACCTAATATAGCATCTGGTAATCCTAAACTAATAAATGCTAGATAAATAATAATTAATAATAATTTCAACATTTCGTCTCTCCCTTTTGTTATTTAAATTTAAATTCGTCTAAAAATTTCCCATTAACTTTCCTAACATTATATAATAATATTCCATCATAATACTATATAATATAAGAATTGAATGTTTTTTTATAACAATCGTATATTATGTATCGAGGTGATTTAATGATAAAAATGGAATTATTAGATAATAATTTAGAAAATATTACTTATACCTTCAGTAATTTTACCATTGTAGCAAAAGAAAATTTACTATCAAGCTATCCTAATATGGCTGCTGTGAACCATTGGCACGAAGATTTTGAGTTTATCATAGTAAAAAAAGGTAAAATGAATTTTTCAGTAAATGGAAACAGTTATGAAGTAAAAGAAAATCAAGCTATATTTATAAATTCTAAACACATGCATTATGGTTATTCTTCAGATAGGTCTGACTGTACTTTTATTTGTATTTTATTACCACTGTCTCTTTTTTCAGGTATCGATCTAATAAGAAAATCATATCTCATGCCAGTATATACTGATACATCTCATCCGATTTTTATATTTGATTCATCTGTTATCTGGCAAAAAAATTTTATAGATATGTTAGTTGATATATATGACCTTTGTAATGAGGAAAGGGACGGATTTGAGTTACAAGTTATGAGTATTTTATATTCTATATGTCATGTTCTATATCATAATGTAATAAATGACCAAGTGTATAAAAAAGATAATATTGATAAAAATCTTGAGACTATGCACAATATGACTGGATATATTCAGCAAAATTATCAAAGTAAAATTACTCTTAGTGATATTGCATTAGCTGGAAATATATGTAGAAGTAATTGCTGCAAAATTTTCCAATCACTTTTGAATAAGTCTCCAATTTCTTATCTAACCCAGTATCGTCTAGAGAAAAGTATTGAGTTACTTAATAATCCTAGTTATTCAATTACTGAAATTGCACTTAAATGTGGCTTTAATAGCTCTAGTTATTTTACTGAGATATTTAGTAAAAATATAGGTTGTACTCCATCTGAGTATAGGAAAAAGAATTGATAAATTATATGTACATAGATTTTTTATAATAAAAAGCTAAAAAGTAATAAAAATATACATACTTTTTAGCTCTATACTATAATTTTTCATATTTTTGAAATTTGTGAGGTAGTAAATCAAATATTATTAATATTGGAACTGTAATTAAAATATACAAAGTATAATTTAAAATATGATTATTTAAAAATATATTATCAAAAATCATAAGGCTTATAAAAATAATTACACTACTATATATTACCTTATATATAGTATATTGTTGCTTATAAACAGAATTGCATTTTTTACACTTTAATCTTGGTTTAAAACTAATCGCTTCCCTTAATCTATCTGAAAACGTAAATTCATAATTACATTCAGTACAATTTTTCATAAATAGTCCTCCTAAATGATTTAATTTAATTAAATGTCTCAACTATAAGCTCTAGTATTTTAAAAATAGTATTTTAATAACTTGAATATAAAATTTATAAACTTGGGTGTTTTGGTGTTATTCACCCTACATCTGTTGGACTTTCCTCAACATTGTTAGATTTATATTCTTTAGTAAATAAAAATGGCAAGAAGAATATGGCATTAACTGCGAAACCAATTAAAATTCCATCTATTGTGATTGCAGACTCAAAGCTCTCACCAAGCATTATAATCCCGTTATTTGCCAAATGTATTAATATTGGAGCCCAAACATTTTCAGTCTTCATATAAGCATATCCAAAAAATATACCCAATAGCATACAAAATGCAACTTGATGAATTACACCATAAACTGGTGTTTGGGGATTATACAAAGTAAAGCAAAGTGGTAAATGCCAAATTCCCCATATAAATCCTAAGATTAATACTCCACACCTTTTTCCATAAAGCTTTTGAAGTTTTGGCTGAAGAAAATATCTCCATCCAAATTCTTCTCCAAAAAATAAATTAAATCCAAAACAAAACTGTATAATAAAAGCCCATATTGATTCTAAAAAATCAATATTCATATCTGCAGTACTTGATCCTTCTAATATAGATCCAACATAACTTCTACCAATATTTAATAAAAAAAATATTAGTACTACAAATATAATCTTTTTAAAATTCTTAGCTAGACTTAAATTAAGTACTTCAAATTCTGACCCCTTAGATAAAACTAGTAGCACTAGATACAAAGATATAAATGTATCGATTAAAGATGATATAAAAGTACTCTTAAGTACAAATGTGTATACTATTGATGTGACTATTCTCACTAATGTAAATGTATAAAAGACACTTAAAAATTGCTCTACATTTGGAGTAAACTCACATTTTGAAATTTTTTTTAATACAACAATTACCGAAAATGCTGGAATATACATAAACATTACACTAAAATTATGTATAAGCTTACTACTATTTGGCTTTGTTGCTGATATAAATAGAAAAATAGATATAAAAGCAATAAGTCCAAAATTTATTAATAAGAAATATCTTATCTCTTGTTTTATAGTTTTAATATCGGTAGACATAAAACTCCCCCCTATAAATCACTTAGTTACATACTCAATAAAATATGCACTTATATCAACAATCTTAGTTTATTTTTTTCTTATCCATAAATACTTATTTTTAAGAAATGTTATATAAATAATCGGAACTATAAACCTACATTCATTCATCGAGTTACCACACTCAAATTCTACCGTTTCATTCTCTGAAATAGTAAAGTCTATTTTATTGCTCCTGCACCAATCTATTTTTAGATATATTGTATGATTCCCTGGATCAAGGTTTATATTTTTTATCTCTCCACACTTAATCTCATCATAGCAATTTCCATCTATCATAATTTTATAACTTCTTAATTTGTCTCTATATACATTGTCCCTACTAATTGTTAGCATGCCTTCTACTCCTTGATATATTCATTATTAATCGTCCTCTCTTAATGTCTTTACGCTCTATTTCAATCTTCAATATAAATAAAATACAAATCTTATGTTGCATTTTGTTCAATACTATTATGTTTAAATTAACATTAAACAATAAACTTCAGTAATTACCCAAATGCCTATTAACACTAAGTTCACTACTGAGCCAAACTTCTCTATTTCTGACAATGCGTTATACTCATTAGACTTTTCATCTAATAATTTAATCTCAGGCAACACTAATCTAACTAAAAACAAAAACGTTAGAGGAACTCCAATTATAGCAATTGAAAGTTGAAATCCTATTTTAGATTTAGTTAAAAAACTAACCATACTTGCACAAATTAATGCTATTGAAAACAAGCATCTTTTAATATTAATACTCATATTAATTCATCCCTTCTACACTATTTAGCCATAGTATATTTAAATTCCTAGCCATTGTTAGAGCTATTATTTTTTTTAGCAAAGTATTTATTTAAAATCCAATCAAATGAAAAATACAATGCACCCCATATCAACAGATCATACAATAAATTAATATTTATACCACTTGATAAATTATAATTAAAACCAGTTACTTTACCTATAAATCGAGCTAATATATAAGTTAAAATAAATGTTATTAAATTTATAGATTTAGAATCTTTCACGAAATCGCCTCCAATTAATATTTTTAAATTCTCTTATAAATCATTCTCATTTGTATCACTATATTTAGGAATACTATTAAATAATGATTTTATAGAACAAGTCATTAATGATATCAATACTACAATTGACGCCATGCTATTTAGCACATCAGGTAACCCATAATATTTATTTACTAAAAATACTCCCCCTTGTAATATAAGGGTTATTGCTACTATATAACTTAGTCTTACTTGTTTTTTTATAAAAGACTCTTTGTCTTTTATTCTGCTTTCATTTATTTTCTTCGGAATTTTTTTTGTTTTACTCATTTCATAAGTAAAATAAATAGTGACTCCACCACAAATTATAAGACCTAAATTTAAAATATCTAAAAACATGTCATTTCCTCCATTTGAATTTTAGACTTCTATATACACTAATATAGGTTTTCATAAATTAATTTTCAATAATTTGTGCATGAATGGTCACTTTAAGCCCCCCAATAACTATTCAATCAAAATTTCGCTTCACTCATATCGCCAACGACTCTTTGTCCGTTGCTTAAAATTTCGCTTCGCTTCATGGCGCCAACGACTCTGTCCGTTGCTTAAAAAAAGGAGCCTAAGCTCCTAAGTTATAAACTATCTTATATCTTTAATTTTTATAATCTGATGCAAGTATACTATACATAGAATAATCACAAATACCTTTGTTATTTCTATCCGCTTGTCTCATAGTTCCTTCATATTTCATTCCACATTTTAGCATTACTTTACCTGAATTAGGATTAAGTGGATCGTGTCTTGCTTCAATACGATTTACTCCAACTTCCTCCATAAAAAATTTAATCAAAGCACCTAATGCTTCTGACGTAACCCCTCGTTTCCACCATTTTTTACCTATACAATATCCAACATGAACCAAATTTATAGCTTCATCTTTATGTACTATACTTATACTTCCAATAGGCTCATCCCCATTTGATTTTAGTGTAATAGCCCATTGATAAAAATCATCATTTTTATATTCATCTATCCAGTTATTTAAAATATCTTTAGTAACTTCTACACTTTCATGTGGTTTCCAAGTTAAAAATTCCGTAACATCTGAATCATTTGCCCAATTTTCATACATAGCCTTTGCATCTGCTGGTACAAATTTTCTTAAAATTAAATTTTGCGTTTCTAGTACCGCTGTTCCCTTATGGTTCATGTTATCCCACCTTTTTATATTAATTATCTTTCCTTATAATTTGACAAACCATCTATTTATCCTTTAAAAAAATAAAAAAGTTGCTTCGCTTAAGCCACTGCGTGGGCGCTACACTTTCTATCGCCAACGACTTCGTCCATTGCTTAAAAGTCGCTTCGCTTCTGGCGCCAACGATTACGTCCGTTGCTTAAAAGTCGCTTTGCTCCTGGCGCTAACGACTTCATACATTGCATAAAAAAAGTAGATAGATTTATTCTTACTCAAATCTATCTACTTCTTCTCTTTTGGTTATTTTATGTAAAAGTATTATCGTCCTAGTTTTTAGTTTGATATCTTCATTTTTGTTTATTCATTTTCCCTTAATGCTTCTACTATGCTATCTTTCTCTGTATATTTAATACAAATTGTAGGTACAATTATAGATATAATAATTAATATAGGAGATGATACTATTATAGGTAACATTGTAAATTTATAACTAAACATCATCATACCTCCAGCTACTAAAGTCACTAATTTTTTAGTAAGAGGTAACCCAATTACAACAACTATAAAAATTGTTAATAAAGCATAATACAATCCTTCTAATTTTATTAATTTCTTAAGTTGATTTTCACTCATACCAATACTTTTTAGTATTGCAAACTCTCTTTTTCTGCTTATAATATTTGTCATCATTACATTATTAAAGTTTAAAATCCCTATCAACCCTAATACAAAACTAAGCCCATATCCTACTATTTTATATGTATTTGCCATGTCTTCAAACTCATTTATATATGTTAATTTCATTTTATAATCTAATGTTGGATTTGTTTTTATTTTATTATCTAAATAATTTTTCACATTATTTATTTGACTTTGGTCAACATTAAACATAGCAGTCATTACAGATTTGTTATTTACGATATTTTTAAATTCACTTATTGGTAAATACATATCACTACCTTCTATACCTACATATCCTGTTCGTAAATATAAAGGAATAACTTGAACAGTTGCCATAACCTCATATTCTTTGCTTTGTCCATTTTCAAAAGGTATAGTAACTTTACTTCCAACATCTAATAATCTACCCATATACCAATTTTCATCCAATATGATATAATTACCAGTTTTGAACTTTTCTATATCTATTTTTCCTTTAGTTAAATATTTTTCTATAAATGGTAATATACCTTCATCTATTCCATAGCACTCTGTTGGAATTTTTTTATTTTTTAATGCTTCATTAATATATTTTTGATAATCTTGCTCTACAGAAGATTTTTTACGTTCAATATTTTTTTTCATTTCATCAATTAATGGTAACTGAATACCTTTATGATATATTTTATCAACACTATGAACGCCTTCTAAATTTTCAATTTCTTTACAAATATCCTCAGTGAATGCATCAGAATAATTACCTAGCCCATACTCCCATCTATAAAAGCTTGTATCTCCTACTGTAAAGTCTGTACCTATTAAATTAACTAAATACTTATCAATATCAAGCCCATATATTACAGTGTATACGCAATTTAAAAGTATGATACTTAATGATAATGATGCTATAACTATAAATGACTTGCTTTTATTCTTAAATACATTAGATAAAGCCATATTTCTAATTTTTGCTCCACTATTTGTTTTTTTAACTTTTCTTCTAGTTTTTTCACGTACTCCACTATATCTTAATGCTTCTATTGGTGATACTTTAGATGCTATTTTAGATGGTTTATATATACTAACTAATACGGTTATTAATGAAAATAATATAGATCCTATAAATATAATTGGACTTGCAGAAATTTCAGTATTTACTATAGTTGTTTGTCTTACTAAAAGTGGCGTTAATATTACACCTATAAAGTAACCTAAAGCTATTCCTACAGGTATACCTATCATACACATTTTTAAAGCTTGTTTTATGATGATTTTGTTTATTTGTTTTTTAGTAGTTCCAATAGTTTTTAACAGTCCATAAAACTTTATATCTTTTACTATAGATATATAAAAAACATTATATATAATTAAATAACCAGCAAACATTATAATAGCTAAAAATCCTATAGCTCCCCAAAGTGAACCCGTATCTTCTTCCATCCTTACACTTGTATATGCCCAGTTTACACCAGTATTTATTTGTTTTGTATTTAATCCGCTTTCAATTAAAACTTTTTGTAATTTTTTTTCTATAAATAAAGAATTGGAAAATTTAACTTCTAAATCTATAAGCCCTGTTCCTTCACCACTTTTTTTAATTTTTTCTTGGTCTATTCCTTTAAGCTCTTCTTCTACAAAGTCCTTTGATACATATAATACACTCGCCATTGAAACTTTATCGCCTTCATATATGCCACTTACTTTAAATTCTGTATTATATTCTTTATCATTTATAAAATATTTCAGATTTATCTTTTGATTTATGTCTTTAGGAATCCCTAAAGCATCTAATGTTAATGTATCTACTAATATTTCATTTTTACTTTTAGGAATATTACCTTTAAATGGCTTTGCAAAACCATTCTCTATATAGTTTTTATCAGCATACTTTATTTCTGTTTGCCTTTTTGCAAGCTCTTTATTTTGTGCTAAATTTACAAATATAGATACATATTTTTCCTTAATCAGTTTGTTATCTTTAATTTTTTCATACTCTTTTGTATTTAAATCCTTAAAACCACCATGAAATGTACCTCCTACCATACGCATAGTTTCATATTGTGTTGATTTTATCATACTCATTTGTATAGTAAAAAATGCTGTAAAAAGTAATGTTGTAAGTATTATAGATACTATTGCAAACTTGTTTCTTCCTTTATTGTATTTAAAGCTATTTTTTGATAACCTATTAATAACTTCCTTATTATTAGTTCGAATCATTATTCACTCACCACCTTAGATAAAATCTTCCCGTCTTCTATCCTTATAACTCTATCTGCCATTTGTGAAATCTCTTGATTGTGAGTTATCATTATAATAGTTTGATTGAATTTTTGACTCATAGTTTTTAACAGACCCATAACGTCTTGACTAGTCTTGCTATCTAAGTTACCAGTAGGTTCATCAGCTAGTATTATTGATGGTTTAGTAGCTAAAGCTCTTGCTATTGCTACTCTTTGTTGTTGTCCTCCTGATAAGTTATTAGTCAAATTATTGACCTTGCTTTCTAACCCTAATGATGTTATAACAGTATTTACATACTCTTCATCTATTTTGTTACCATCAAGTTCTATTGGTAATACTATATTTTCATAAACATTTAAAATAGGAATTAAATTAAATTGTTGAAATACAAATCCTATTTCTCTTCTTCTAAATATTGTAAGCTCCTCATCATTTAATTTAAATATATCACTATTATTTATAGCTACATTTCCTTTTGTTGGTCTATCAAGACCACCTATCATATGAAGTAAAGTACTTTTTCCACTTCCTGATGTTCCTACAATACAAACAAATTCTCCTTTATTTACTTCAAATGTTACTCCATCTAAAGCCTTAACTAAACTTTCATCTTTCCCATAGTATTTTTTTAAATCATTAACTTTTACTATACTCATATTCCCCTCCTAAAAATTATC
>NZ_FNGW01000014.1 GCF_900103615.1 Romboutsia lituseburensis DSM 797
GAGTATAAAACACAGTTATTAAATATAGTATTTTCAATGTTTTCGTTCAATATTTTTTAAAATTGTCAGTAGCTATTGTCAGTTTTTATTCTTAAAAAGTAAAAACCACATATTTATCCACATTTTATCCACACAGTAGGGGCTAGATTACTAGCCCCTATTTTTAATTATATTTCTCTTTCAAATATTGTAAACATAATATATATATTTTTTTATATAAATTAGTTTTTATATATAGACATGCACTTTTTCAATGTCATTTCGCATACGTATATATTAACTAGCAAATAAATTAGTATACGCTTCTAAACTGGTTTAGAAAATTTAGTTGCTGATTAGTTAATGGTTATATACGGTCATAGGCATACTCTATGTATTTAGAATATGCCTATTTTTATGTCTAAATAAAAAGAAGTTACCTACATTATGCAGGTAACTTACATACAAAACTAGAATATCCAGTATCTTCATTTTTAATTAAACATAGAGCATGATATCTTTCTAGCTCTGCTAAATCTGTTTCAGTATATCCATCTTTTTCAAAATACCTCTTAAGTTCATTATATACTTTTATATCTGTCCCTTGGATCAGTAAGAAGGATGCTCCAGATGCCAAAATACTCTTTTGTAAATTCTTAGTGCATTGGTCCAGATAATGAAGTGATAAAGTAGGTGTTAAATTAAACTTCCTACATTCTACTAATATATCTTCCATTAGCAACTGACAATGATAACTTTGATGTATTTCATTTATGAATAATTCTGTTTGTGTCTGTGTTGCCCCCTGCTCTTTCGCTATCCATATTTTTTGTAAAAAGAATGTAGCTAGTAAACTTCTCATAGTTTTGCTGAATTTCTTAGCTGGTATCTTAATTAATATAACCTTGCCTTCATTTATAGCTTTTATAAAATCTATATTATTTGAACTTTCATTTACATATGCTAATTTAGTAAAAATACTAGAGCTTTTAAGCTTACTTATCCTATCTAAAATTCCATCTATTTTAGTATCTGCATTTTCTATAGTTCCATTTTTTCTTTTAGATAGTTCTTCCAAGTCATCTATTTCATCTTTTAAAAGATCAGTTGCTGTTTTAGGAAGCCTAGATATTGTTTCATCTCTCTTTTTAGGATTCTTAAGAATATCTATAATATCTTTTAAACTAGAGTATTGATTAACTCTAAAAACTATAGTAGCAGCTGCATTTAAATATCTAAGCATTCTAGGTGTTAAAGTACTGTTAACATCATTTATTGTATCTAAGAGCATATTATATTGTTGTGCTTTCTGCATACATACATCTACTTTTTCGTATTCTGTCATGCTATCATTATAACTATATTCATCATATGAAAATGTTTGAAGCGTCTTAGGATTAGTACAATCAATTTCAATTAATCTATCTGGAGGAGTTATAGCCTTTATACTGTCTGCTAATTGACACTTATCTATATAATCTTCAACTATAAGTCCTCTACCAGCTTTTATAATATCCTTAGCTAAATTAGTCATGTAGTAATCCTTACCAGCTCCCATAGGACCTAATAGTACTCTACCCATTCTTTTCATTTGTTCATCTGTAGAATAATAAGTCATTTGTTTATTATCTTTAACTTTGACATCACCTATTCTAACATCACCATTTTCTAAACATCTTGGAGCTCTTAATTCTAGTATCTTATTATGTTTAATATTTTTATGTTGCTCAATGATATCTTTGCCAGCAACATTAATAAATTTTCCAGCTTCTAAAACAGAGGTATAATTACTTTTAACTTTTATATCATCCTTATAAAAATCTAAATCTTTTTTAACTTCTTGCATTTCTAATTCATTATCTCCATTTACACTGCTAAAAGTATTGTACAAAGTAGTACAAAGTTGATTTTCTCTATCTTTATTATCACTTTTAGCTATAATTATAGCTTGAGTTTTGATAATATCGCTCTTAGTTTTTCTAGTAGTGCTAGTAGATGTCTGCTTATCAAAAGGCACAATCATATTAACATTATTTGAAGATGTGTTTAAAAAGGCATTTAAAAGACCGTTTATAAAATCAACTAAAAATTTTAACGTTATAACACCTAAATCTATAATATTTTTAGATTTTTTTAAGTTTATACCTTTTTTAAAATTACATAAAGCTTCTCTAGAACTAATTTTAAAATAATTTTGTTCTTTTTGGCTCATAGGTATGAAGTTATAAAATATACCTACTGCTTCATCTGTTTGTAAAATTTCTAAAATACTCATATTTGCATTTAGCAAACTATTGTTTCTTTTATCTACATTTAGGCTTAATACATCGTTAAGTTTATATTGAAGTTGATACTTAGTACACTCATTTATATTTATAGGCAAACTATCAACTTTATTAATCTCCACATTTTTCCAAGTTTCCGATAACTTGGTTTTTACTTGACTATAAAAACATGAAGGTACTATAAAGTAAAATTCCGTACTTTGCTTACTTATATGAATGTAATAACTAAGTTTTAATTTACTTTCTATTATAAGCTTCTTATTCTCTATTCTAATTAATTTATCTAGCTTTTTATACATTGTATTAGCTAACACTAATATCTTATCTGTATTTGTATTCTTGCAACTCTTAGAAGGTATTACTTGGATATGTGTATACTCTGCTTTATTTACTTCTATACATTTAGACAATTTTATAGATATTCGTTTTTTAAACACCGAATACAAGGTTTCCTATTATTTTTATAAGCAGATATATAGCAGGACTTAATGTTGCTACTTTTTTACCTTTATCATATCCAAATACATACAGTATAAGAGCTACCATACCAACTATTAAACATGTATTAAAGCTTAGATCACTTACAAGTTGTAAAAATGAATGCATAGATTGTTCGAACCATCCATTAACCCAATTTTCTATCCAGCCGAATACATTATGAACACTTAAATAATCAAACATATTATAATCCCCCCTATTATTCTATTTCCATCTTGTAAATTCTTTTCCGCACTTATTGCAGATACAAATATATCTATCTTCTCTTTCCTCTATAATAGTGTAGTCGTTAGTTTCATAACATTTATTTGCCCAATCCATACTTATATCCCCCTTATTAAAGTTTTATCATTTCAAATAATCTTGGATAAATCATTATGAATATATAACACATCCAATATTGTACCCCAGCTAAAGAAGCTTGCTTGAAATTAGCACCACTTAGCATTTCTTCTACTAATCTTTTGAGTCCCATGCCTAAGCATCCCCATTTAGCAAAGCTCTTTAATAACTCTATCAATTGACCGAATGTAGCATCTAGTGAAGCTTCCATACTATCTGCAAATACAAAATTCATGTTATAGTTTAGTAATAATGCTGTGACTAAAATTAACTTACAATACATAATTTTATTTTCTTTTATGTGATCTAAAATTTTCTCTACTAATGATAGATCCTCTTTTCTGAACTCTCCAAATTTATATACTTTTGTATTATATTTTCCTAGTAACACTGTATAATCCCCCTTAGTTTAGGCAAAAATATTCTTATAAATAATTTTATCGGAGGTAATTTATATGGATATTCTTTGGTTTACTGCATTTGGTGTAATCGGTACTGCTCTAGAAATGTTAATGAAATAATTAATTTACGTGATTTATAACTCTTAATATCTTCTACTAAAACACATCTTAAGAAATTTATAGGTTTTTTTATCGTTGGTATAAGTGCAGATTTGTTTTCGCACTATTGATAGGTTAATTAGAATTATTTTGAAGTTTTAGAAGGGTTTTAGTAATATTTGTAGAAATATATCTAAGAATTATAATATTTTATTATAGTTCTAGTGTTAGGCTTCCATGGCTCTTGGTCGGGTAATGGAAGTCTTTTAATTTATTCATCTTTTATTGATTGTTTTTGGTCAAACTTTTCCTTTAAAAGGCTTTTCATATAAGCACTTTTTCCTATTGTTTCTGATTCACTCTCTAAAAAATCATGTAGCATAAGATCATTAACATTATTCTCTTTAAAACTAAGAGTAACCTTTATAGCCATGTTTTTTCCTCCTTTTTCTGTCTCTTTACTCCATCTTATGCCGCTTTACATCCAAAGATGTCTGTCCTATAAAAATTTTCATAAAAAAATAACCCTCAAGTATTAATACTCAAAGGTTATATTATATATCTAATTTTTCAAACTTGGTAGAACCCAAACATCACTAGACTTATCTATTATTTGATTAGCAGGTGTATTTCCAGATTTAACACTGTCTATAAGGTTTTTATCTAAAGTAAAGCTTATAACTTTACTTTCCGAACCATCTTCCATATCTGCAACAGCCCAGTATTGGATTTCATTGAATTGATCTCCACCTTGATTTTTTATTATATCTTCTACATTAAATTCATTTTGACTTATAGTTAGTTTATTATTTAAATTAGGCTCAATTTTAGTCTTTATTACTAGTATATCTTCAGTTATATTAGATGATAGAAATTCACCATGCTTTATAGTAAATTTCCTATTTGAATTTGAAGTTGAATCTACGTTCCCTTCAGCAAGTTTTATAGTTCCATCAATAGCTAACGAAGAGTAGTGATTTTTAGCTTCTTTAATTATGCCAGAAACATCATATTCTTCTATTTCAGGAACTTCTTCTTTTAATCCAAACACCTCATTTTTAGCTAAATACATAGAGTTATTTAATTCTTTAGTTAATGAAGGTAACACTGCGTTTATATATTTTTCTAAGCTGCTATTAAGTTTAGATTGATTTTTTTCTTCTAGAGAAGCTACTATTTCGTCTGATGAATTATCAATATTGATAGCCATGTTCTTTAGTAATATAACAGCATCTTTAAATGAGCTATTATCTATATCTTTTTCAAATACAGATATTTTATCTAATAGATCTGTACATATTTCTCTTGTATAATTTATCCTTTCTATAAAAATTTCTTTAGTAGTTACTTCATCATACGATAATACTTCGAAATATGTAGGTATTAAATCATTAGATGTCAGTTTAATACATTCTGAATATTTATCCCATATAGCTTCATCACCTTTAACTGAATTATTAATTTCAATATTTTTACCATCTTCCTGAACTTTAGTTTTAGAATTACAGGCAGTTAGACTTAAAGTTATCATAGTAATAAGTACTAATATTAGAGTTTTTTTCATATATGTCTCCCCTTTATTTTAATATCAACCAATAGTATATAATATCATCTGTGTCATATTTTGTAATTTTATGCCTAGTTTTTAAATTTTTGCATAAAAAATAGGATAGCTAATCAAAAGCTATCCTTTACTAATAATTTATATGTATTTACTTTCCAATAAATTCTAAACATTTTCTAATGGTTTAAGCTCTATCTTTTCCTTTTAGAGCTTCTCATTTAGCGTGTTTATTCTATATACTTTATTTACACACATGTATATTCATTGTAAGCTTAATTTAGTATTATCTATAGCAGCTACCACAAGGTATATATCCTTTTGATTTAGCTTGATTTCTTGTCATTTTTATTGCACCTTTCATACCATGAGCATTAGGTGATTTATGATATTTATTAGACGATGAGCTTCCTCCGTTTGCATAAACAATTCCTGAAGTATCGCTTGTATTTCCGTTGTCATTAGAGCTTCCACCATTAGAAGTTCCGCCTGTACTTGCAGGTGTTCCTACTCCACTAGCATTTATATTCCATCCACCTATAGTAGTGTTAGTTGCCATTACTCCACTTCCATAGAAATAATACCATTTACCTTGTATTTGTTGCCATCCTAAACTCATAGCACCGCTATTATTTAAATAATACCAGTTGCCACTTAATTGTTTCCATCCTTTAGCCATCACTCCGCTATTCTCTAAATAATACCAACTGTTTCCTACTTGTTCCCAACCTGTAGCCATTACTCCACTTCCTCTTAAGTAATACCAATTGCTACCAACTTGCTGCCATCCAGTTGCCATTGCTCCACTTTGTTTTAAGTAATACCAGTTTTTACCTACTTGTTGCCAACCAGTTGTCATTGCTCCATTAGATTGTAAATAGTACCAAACTCCATTCACTTGAGTCCATCCTTTTTGCATAACACCTGTTGAATTTAAGTAGTACCACTTATTAGCATCTTGTATCCAACCTTTTTGTTTAACTCCATTTTTATAGTAATACCAACTTCCATTTTCTTGAACCCAATTGTTTTTACTTGAAGTGTCTCCATTTGCTACCGATTGGCCATTTATAATTAAGTTGCTACAATCTAACTTAGCAACTATATCACCAGTAACATCAGTCCTCCATATTTTAGAACCTGCAGCAGTTAATCTATTTATTGCATTTGCATTAGGATGTCCATAAGAGTTATCCTTTCCTACGCTTATAACTGCATTTTCTGCTTTAGCTTTATTTAAAAAAGATTGTGTAGAACTATATGCAGATCCATGATGTGCAACTTTTAATATATCTACATCTGGTACTAAATTTTGAGAAACCATATCATTTTCTGTATTTTCTCCTATGTCTCCAGTAAGTAATACTTTTTTATTGCAATAATTAACTAATGTCACTACACTATCATCATTTCTATCTTCATAATCTTTAGTTGGTTGTATGAATTTTATTTCAGCTCCACCTATATTTAAATTTGTACCTGTCTTAGCATCTTTTATAGAACATCCTTCTTTACTAGCTAAATCTAACACATTTTTCCATGTCTGAGTTGTATGTGGTGCATCTGTAGGATAATAGAAGTTCTTAATATTTAGTTGCTTAAATACTTCTTGCATACCACCTACATGATCTGAATCAGGATGTGTAGCTATAAGATATTCAATATCAATATCTTTTTCTTGATTTTTCAAATAATTTACAACACTTTTTCCATATTTGCCATCTCCTGAGTCAATAAGCATATCAGTTCCATCTGGTAACTCAATATACGTCGCATCTCCTTGTCCTACATTAATAAAATGTACTTCTAATTGTTGAGATTTGATATCTGCATTAGACACAAATATACTTGATGTTACTAGCCCTAGTGCTAATGCACTAGCCATAATCTTTTGTTTAAATTTCATATATTCCCTCCAAATAAATTTTCTCCACAAGTATTATAAGCTAAAGTGTATGTCGTTTTTTGTATAATTTTGGTCATATTTAATATTTTTATTATTATTTTTTTAAATATTATATACCTTATATATACATATTATTTTTTTATAAAATAATGCATTAAATCATCAGAAATTTTACTAATATATATCCATTGAGGTCGAAAAAATACCTATTGGTGCAAAATATATTGAAAAAAATCAAAAAAAATATATATTAATTTGTAGAGATAAGTCTATATTTTTTATACAGATTATCTCTACAGTTAATTTAAATTTAACAGTTGAGACACCGAGATATGTGTAAAAAGTGTAAATATCTCTTATGGAACATTGAATTAACTAATGCTCAATATTTTAAAATAGTATTTTAAATAACTTTTTTATAAGTTTTACAATTAACTTTTTATAGGGTATAGAAATAAAAATACTTTCTATAGTTAATTTTATATGTAGATGAGTATTTATAGATGTAAAATACATAGATTTTTGTGTTTTCGGTATAGGGGAATAAATTTAAATATAACTAAGCTAAAAAATATATGCAAAAAAGAGGGGAAAACATGAAAAAAATTAATCGTAGTAGGTCAGTTTTATTAAGTTTAATATTGTCAGGAGTTACAATTAATTCTTTGCAAGTAGGCAAAGTATTTGCTGATGATGGTGGTTATAATAAAAAATGGATTGTTCATAAATCTGTAAGTGGAGAGGATACAGAATTATTAAATTCAAGAATAAGAACTATAACAAATAATATAGATTCACCTAAAAATTCTAATTCTGAATTATTATTATTGAGAGATCAATACTTAAATGATAATTATTCATTATACCAAAAATATGTTACTTGTGAACCATTATCAAAGGAAGAATTCATAGAAAATATTTTAAATGGTAGTAATGGATTATTAAATTATTTCAATGAAAGCTATAAAAATTTATCTGAAAATGAAAAATTAGAAAAAGAAGTTAAGTTGATGAGATATTGTAATGATAATGATATAATTTTAGACTCTTCTGGAAATTTTTACGAATCAATAGAAGCCTCATATCAATTAGATTGCTACTTAAAGGATGGTGGAAAAGATAACTTAATAAAAAGATCTAGTGACATGACAGATTCAGAATTATGCGAACAAAGCAACTTTTTAATTGATAATATGGAAGATTTACTTCAAAATACAGATGTTGATGTTGAGAGTATCGTTGAGCAAGTTATTCCTATAGGTGCAGATAATTTATCAGAAAAGCAAGTTGAAGAAATATTAGATAAAGCTAATGATAAAGCAATTAATTCAGAAGTTAAAAGCATAGCACCTAGGAATTTTAATCATTCAAAAAATATAAGTGAAAATAGTAGATTAGATAAATATATAAAATTAGTGAAAAATTTAAGCGATGAATATAATAAAGAAAATAATAATTTACCAATACTAAAATCAATTAATTCAATAAAAAGATCAGTAACAGCATCTTCATATCAAACTAATTGCTTAAACTATGCAAGAAAGCATGGCTATACTAATGGTTACTACGGAAGTAGTAATGACCGCAATGATGCACCATCTCCTTATTATAACTATAGAAAAAATGGTGAACATGATTGCGCTAACTTTGTATCTCAATGTTTACGTGCAGGAGGGGTAAGTTTTTGGAAGGATTGGTTTTTCAATAATAAAAATGACTATTCATACTCTTGGATAAGAGCTAAGGATTTTAGAACTCATTGGCAATCAAGAGTTCCTAGTGAGTATATGTATGTTACTAATTCATTAAGCTTTTTAAAACCAGCAACACCAATTAGTATTCTTAATCCAAGAAGTAACTTTGTAGCTACACATACTCTTATAACTACAGATAAACACAGTAATGGATATAATTTCTCTTATGCTGCTCATTCAGATCAAGGAAAAAGAACTAACTTGATAGCAAAATTACAAGCTCATAATACTCATAATGTAAAAAATAATGAAATAAAATATTATAAAGTTTACTGGTAAGAGGTGATTTTATGAAAAAAACAATCATTTTACTTATAACTACGCTACTTTTATTAATAGCTGTTGGATGTAATTCTCGTGATAATAAAAGCAACTATAATTATACATGGGATTATGAAACTGAAGAATACAAAAACATGAATGTTAGTGACTTAATTAGTTTGAGAGATAAATTAATTGATGATGAATTAAAAGGATTATCAAAAAGTGATTACGAACAACAAAAAAAAGAAATTTTAGGAAATAATAATTATCAATTAGTTGGATTTGTAAACTGCCTTTATACTGCTATGCCTGAAAAAGATAAGTTGATTAAACAAATCAAATTAATTAAGTACTTAGATTCTCTTGACTCAGGTATTGATCCAGCTGGAGAATTCATATATCAAACTAATATGAATTATCAGCTAAATGAATTCTTTACAATTAACAATTTGTGGACTGAAGAAAATAAAGAAAAACAATGCTTTGATCCAACTATTTTAGTTGATAATTTTGAAAAAATATATGAATATACAGATTTAAATAAGTATCTTGTATTTGAGTTAATTCGCTCTAGCTATGGTGATTATACAGGTAAATCAATATCATTAGAAAAAGAAATTTTCCTATTAAATGAATTAAAAAATATTAACGATAAAAAATCTGATAATAGATTAGTTGATGAAGATTACGAAAAAAATCTTTTTTTAAGTCATCTTAGATCTATGAAAACAGAATTTGAATCAAAATTAAAGGAAGAAAAATTAAGTCAAATTGAAAAAGAAAATATAAAATCTAATATAGAATTAATCAATAACTTGATTAAAAATTAGCTGCAACAAAGGAGTATCAATATTGATACTCCTTTAAATATGTTTTATAAAAAATGTAAACTTGGAATTGTCTACCTTTTACGTTTTAGACGGGAAACTCCAAAATCATCCTATTTTGGTAGGGTTAATAATATATACGCATAATAATTATAGTATAATTTACTTTCCAACAAAATCTAAACATTTTCTAACAGTTTCAGCTCTGTCTTTCCCTAATACAATTCCATATATCTCACCATTATTAAGTGCTTTTATAGCTCTTTCAGCATCTCCACCTACTACGAATAGATTTGTAGCTTCCCATTTAACATGATCTTTAACATGCTTTAAGATACAATCATCTTTGTACCAAGAGATTATTTCTGCTCCAACTCGATCTACATCATTTCCGTACAATACACAGTTTTTATAACGCTTAGTATTCTCTGTATCTGGTGGTTTGATATCATTAATTGTTTTATTTAGTACACCTTCAACAACTTTTCTAGCAATTAATCTAAGTTCATGGTCTTCATCTGCTTTATTATAATCTATTTTATTATCACAGAAAAAATACTCATTCAATATTGCAACAGGTTTAGTTTGAGTTAGTATGTATAGATCGTCTCTAGCTTTTATATCTCTATCTTCCCATATATCATCTAGTTTATCGTTAACTCTTTGAGCTACTTCTTTACCTTTTACACTACCTTTAGAATACAAAGTTTCAGTCCCCTTAGCAGTTCCATTAAACGCATTCAAGTGACTTTCTATAACTAAATCATATCCTCCACTATGTATCTTATTTAATTTATAATTTTTTTCTTCTTTAGCTGATAGAAATTGTCTTTCTGGACATTGAATGCAGTCGGCTTCTACTCCTTGATTTTTAAATTCATCAACTAATATAGGTACAAATTTCTTGCACCATCTATATTCATTTACCCCTCCTTTAGAAGTTCCATCAGCACTTGTTATATTTCCATTTTTTAAAACACTATGACCTATTGTACATGCTATTTTTTTAAACATATTACTTTACCTCCTCATTAGCTTCTTTTAAATCTTCTATTTCTGCAAATATTTTTCGTCCCCAAAACGCTATCGTTCCACCTATTAATCCTGTTATCAAACCTTCTTTAGTTTGATTAAAGAACCAACCACCAAGTCCACCTATAACTAGCATTAATAAAGCTTGATAGCTAACTGGTACAGGTGGCTCCCATTTTTCTAATATCATCTTTATTCCTATCATAACTATTAAAAGTTCTATAATTGATTTTATCTCTATCATTTTTACTCTCCTTAAATTTTCGTATTAAAAAAGACAAGCTATAAATCAGCTTGCCTTTAAAATTATTATTATACTGCCGCTGTGTTGTTAAAGTCTATTGAACTTGTAAATCCTTTAGAATGGAATCCAGTTACAGTACAACATTCATTAACTACATATGGTGGATATGTATTGCTATCACAGTTTACAACTTTTGAATGAGAATATGGTAATGCAAAACCACTTTCATCAACTGGTATTGCTTCTGATATTTTAGCATTTCTGAAGTATGCTCTACCATAACCAATACTATTTGATACATAATGAGTACTTGATTTAGGTACAAGGTTTAATTCATGAGTTACTTTATATACGTTACCATCTGCTGCTTCTTCTGCTATAGTCCCTAATGGTTTATCCTCAGGTAAATATCTATTTAATTTGATAACTAAATTACCATTAACGTATAAGCATAAATATTTATCATTCCCAAACTTTTTGCCTTTAAATTTAACTTCAACATTTTGTCCCGTTATGTCTGGTAGACGTTTCTCTATCCATGAATTATTGCCATTTAATCCACCGTTTACAAATGCAGCCCAATAACCATCTCTTCTTAATATACCACCATCAAAATACCCTCCATTTTTTGTACATATACTTATGAAAAACTCTGGGAATACTGCATGTGTATCATCCCACTTACCAAATTGGTTATAGTCAGTTGGAATTTGTATAAAACAAGACCCTCCTGTACATCTTTTTGTAGCTGAGCTAGAAACATCTTGGAATAATGCAGTTCTAAATCCTGCCATAATAATTACCTCCTATAATTTTAATATTTTGTATTACATATATTACAGAGTAATTTTTAGTAAAAAATGTAAACTAAAAATAATATTTTTTTAATTTATCTAAAGCTTTATTTTTATTAGAATAAACTGATTGTCTTGAAATACCTAAAGCACATGCTATTTCATTATCTGTTAATTTATTTATATATTTACTTATAATAATCTTTTTTTGTATGTCATTTAAACAATCAAGCATTTCATAAATTTCTACTTTATTAGTTTGTAAGTATTCTTTTTCAGTATTTATTTCATCATCATATACAATAATTTCATTATTAAATTTAGAGTTTGACTTATATAACATATTAGATTTATTATCTAAGCAAATATTTAAATATTTAAATATGCCATTATCAGATTTATTTTTTAAATTACATATATTAATAGACTTAATTAATTCTATAAAATATATTTTTAAATCAATTTCAGCACATTCATAACTTAATTTTTTAGATAGTTTATTTATTTTCAACTCAAACTTATTTAAAAGTTCTAAAATTATTTCATTCTCTCCATTTTGATATTTTAAAATTGTGTCAACTAAATTTATTGTAATCATCCCCTAATTGTCAAAAAAAGAGCTACTATTTTATTAGTAACTCTCTTTTGCTTGTTTTTATGTATAAAAAAAGAACTATTCTATGTAGTCCTTGCTAGTTTTTTATAATTTTAATTAGTTTTTCTTTTTGAGCGTCATCTATCCAACCTTTTAAAACGGCATTATTAATTTCTTTTTCACCCAAAGTTTTTTTCTCGCACATTCTTAATAAAGTTTCATACATGGTATATTCCTCCCTACTTATTTAATGAATCTAATACTAATTGTTCTATTGTTGATTCTAATTCAGATATTCTTTTTAGACTTTCAGGATCTTGTGCATATCCTTTTTTCATATTATCTATATACTTTTGAGCCACTTCATCTGAAGTTGAGTTCTCAGGCATTAGAAGATTAGCCCTCATGACATCAACTGATTCTACATAGAATACTGTTCCTGACTGTTTCACTAGGAATACATCTCCCTCCCTTAGGTGAGAATTCTCCTTCAACCAGTAACTTGCTGGAAATCCTTTTATATCCGATTTCTTGTCCCACATTTCATAACTAAACATATTGTTATTCCTCCCTTATTAATTAGTTTTTTGATTAAATAATTGTATTTTGTGAATACCATACTCACCGTGTGCCGAGAATAATATAAAGTCTTCGGTTTCAATAGGAACTACATATGAACCTACTGAAGAGGTTACACATATAATTTGATGAGTATCCATATTATATCTGAACCATCCATACTTTGAACCCGCTTGAGGGTAAAAGAATATATCTCTATCTACTAATACACCCGGATGAGATTGAACAAAGCAAGGAACACCCTCCTTCACCCAGTTTGGGTATAAGTACTCCATCTCAACACCCTTTCTAAGTAAGGATATAGTATGAGAATTAGCATCATATTTCATAATGTGTACTATATAGTAGTTTGCAGAGTCATTCCCTATCATTATAAACTGATTATTACCTATATGACATACTGAGGGAGCAGTTCTTAGAGTTATACCCGAAGGAAACACTATATTCGTAAGGTTTGTCTCTACATTAGTATTTGCGTCATATTTATGTACAGCTAGCTGTTTACCTACCTCCATTATTTTCAATGTGAATATAAAATCTGTACCATAAACAGCCCTTGGCCTATTTCCATTGTAAGACCTTACCCTAGAGAATGTGTTTGCATCCACATCTAGCTTCCATATAGATGATCCAGGGCAATCCATAATTTTAAGATTTCCATACTTATAGTCTTGTACTTCGAACATCTTATAGTCAACCTGAGCTGGATCTTGTTTATAGTCTAAAGTATCAAATTCCATATCATATACTAAAGCTTGTTTATGAGTGCCAGACATAGGAGGACGTGGATAGAAATGTACCTTGTTTCCTTTACTGACTATATTATAGGGAACAGCTTTACTACTAAGAGTGAATGCATCTGGTCCAAGTACTCCATATTGTACTGCAATACCTGCTTTCTCTAAGCTACTTCCTTTTGAACCGTCAAAGTAACCTCCAAGGTCCCCATGTATTACCCACTTGCTGTCTATGGAATACCCTTATATTATTAAAGTCGCTTAATGAAGTAGCTTTCTGATAACAGAATCCATTTAAATTAGTATGTTGCATTACTTCTATATACCACCAACCTTGATTACCCTTTGGAGCATTAGTGAATTTCTCTCCATTATACACACCAGCTTTAGTAAGTGTGTTAAGATCATACCCTGCATTCAGTAATTGAGCTGTTCCATTGTCAGAAGTAAGTTTATGTTTTTGTCCTTTATTTACTGTATCTTTAAGGGTATTATAATTGACTTGCACTGAATTCCCATCAGCCATCTGCATATTATCAGCTTTAAGTCCATTCTCTATCTTGTCTTCAAGGGCTAGAATTCTATTTGCTAATTGTCCAGCTGCATCCTCTCCTAATACACCTTTGATAGTATCAAACCAAGCCATGAAGTCCTTTTCCCACTTACCTGTTGATTCACCCATCCAGTGTTTAATGTCTTCCCCTCTCTCCATTATAAAAGCATCAAGTTTTCTATATAGTTCTGTAGTATCTATAGTCTGTACTGTTTGAGTAACTATACCACATAACTCAGAGTTTAATATCTGGTCAGTTATTTTAGATTGAAGTATATTCATAATTCCAGGATCTATCTTTATGTCACATAAAGCTAACTCATATGCATCTACATCCCTTTGTAGTGTAGGAGGCACTGGATTACTATTAAATACTCCAGCTTTAACTTTAGCAGTTATCTCTCTATTAACAAAGTCGCATCTTAGTACCACTCTGTCTATACGAGATAGTACTGCATCAGCTGGTCCTATAGTTAATGTTAGGTTATCAGTATTAGTATATGCATATCCATTAATAAAGGCATAACCAGGTGATAATGAAACGGTCATATCACCATTAGTACTAACTCTTAATGCACTACTTGGATTAGGAAATACTCCATTACCTATGAAATTAGCAAAATATGCAGCCCAGTCTGTAGCTTTGTATTTTCTGTCTCCATTTAAGGATGTAAAGAAACTACTCTTTTCCATATTAATCACCTATCTTTCTTTTTATCTTATCTATTAAAGTTGGTATGTTATTCCCAACTCTTACGTCTATTTGTAATCCTTCTTTTGTGTAAGTCTCCACTATTTGAGTTATTCTTTCGTTGAGCATTATACCTAGCTCTCTATCCATAAGAGTTACTTTATCTCCTAAGTCATAATCTTCTCTATAAATTAGCCCTTCAGTTTGTATTATATCTCCTTCGTAAGTAAGAGTTTCTTCACAATCTGATAGCTTTTCTAAACCTCTTTGCTTAAGTAGTTCATTATACTCATTGATAGGTATACTGACTTCATTTTCTCCAGATACTCTTTTATCAGATATATCCCTAGCATCTACAAATAATTCTCTTCTATCTAACCCACTTACTTCTGAATTTAACATAAGAGTCTTTCTAGCTTTACCTTCTCCAGCACCAGCTACTAAGCATGTATTCTTTAACTCAGAATCACTATCTACAAATGTTTGACCTTCTATGTTCTCGAAGTCAACTGAGAATATAGCTGGTGCATTAGTCTCCTGTAGTGCTGTTCTATCCTTACCTTTATAAAACTCTATTCCTATTTTAAAGTCGCTCTCATCAAAATATGACCTTATACCTAACTCTGATTCTTTTATAACCTCTATGACTTCTTTGTTTAAATTCTTATAATGGCTTACTCTGCTTATTTCTTTTCCTAGATCTTTGTATATGCCTAACTTAAGAAAAGGAATAACCCTTTTTAAATCTTCACAGTTTATACAATTCTTATCTATTAAAGCTCTAGCCACTGTTTCAGAGTTTCCTTTCTCTTCTTGTTGAAATAAAGTTATTCTTCTGTCTAACCATCCATCATGAGATAGTCCTCTTATAGTCAAGAAGTTAATTCCATCATCATCTTTTGATATACTTCTGTGGTCTATATAAATAGATTCTTTCATATCTGGAGCCTTAACTAGTGTGTATCCATTCTGAAACAATTCCATATTGTCAAAGTTCGGAGGAACTTTTATTGTAATCTTATCAGGATCATAATAGTTTCTCTCCCACATGAATGAATCAAACTCATCTATATTTCCTATTAACTTCATATTTTTATCAAATACATACAAATTCATATTTATACCCCCAAGAAATATTCAGTATGGTATATAAAGACTTCTAGCTGTTCTAAAAGTTCCTCTGCATCATACCTTATAATATTGTCGCCTTCTTCAAGCCACATGAATGTACTTCTAAAATCTAGTAAGTTAAATATATTTTTAGTTACTCCATTTAACTTACTAGTTACTCTCTTCTTACCTCTATGAGTAGTTACAGTTATTTCTTCTCCAGGATCCATAGTCTTATTTATCTTTATATATTCTTTAGTATATACATTATATATAGAGGGATTCTTTACCCTGGACCTAGCCCTGAATACCACTCTTATAGGTGTTGGAGATTCTCCCTGATTCTTTATATCAGCTACTATAGAATTGTTTCTAATAGATAACTCTTTACCTTCTTCTTCAATCTCTAAATCAAAGAAGAAATTGCCTATATCATTACCAAAGTCGGTTCTTATTTCATTCTCGGCTTCAAAGTATGGATAAGGCATCAAAAGTTGAATTTGAAACTCAACTAATTGATTTAGTGTAGAATAATCATCTTTAAACTCAGGAGCTTGGATAACTCTAAGGTTACTAGCTTTCCTTTGGCAAGTTTCTTTGTATATTATCATAGTACCTGATAACTTAGGATTAAAAGCTTTATATAAGTCTCTTTTCAGTTTCTCTCTTTGAACTTCTGTATCAACAAATATATAGCAATTTAAAGTTAATACTCTTTCTTTTAATATCACAGAATGTACTGTACTTCCATCCTGGTATAAAGTTTGAGTAGTAATTGGATCAGCATCCATACCATGAAATCCTTTAGGTTCATATAAAAAGAGAGGGCCATTATGATCTAATGTAATAGATTGCCCTCTCTCATTTACATATTTTATTTTATCTATCATAGTGATCCTCCTTTCTATCTTAATAGATACCCTAATTTTCTTAATTGCACTTCTTCTTGTCTCTTTAACTCTCTTATAGAAGCCTGTTTAGGACTATTATAAGTATTGTATATAGTAACATTTGGTTTATTATCATTTCTACTGTTGGAAGATTCACTAGAACCTGTATTCCTATTCGACTCTATTCCTCTAGAGTACCCTAGACTCATAGCTGATGCACTTAATGCCCTTTCATTTGAATTCATTAGATCTCTAGTTGATATATTAGAATTTCCACTCTTAAAATCATTTATTTCTTTTACAGCTCCCCTTACAGAAGTAACAACTTTAGAAGTTATTCTCTCCACAGTATTATATAAACTTCCTTCCATTGATTCTAAACCTTTTATAAATTCTATTATAGACAATTTACCAGATTGAAGGAAATCTTGAGGTACAGCACCGAACTTTTTATTAATAGTATCTATTTGCTTTTGCACTTCATCAGCCATGTCTTTACCAAGCTTTTCATACTCAGCTAAATATTTATCTTTAAGTCCTGCTATTTCATTCTCAATCCTGTTCTTTTCATCCTCAGTGTCTTGTTTAGCTCTTTCTTCAGCCATTCGCTTCTTCTCTTCAAATAGCTGTTCATATCTTTCAAGTTCTTTTTGTGATAATCTATTTAATGCTGCTATCTCTTGATGTGCTTGTGGTCCTTTCTTAAGTAATTCATCATATAGACCTTTTCCTACTTTACCTGCTAAGTCATTCATATCTTCATCCCAAGTTTTAAATATTTCTACTTGTTGTTGAAGATTATCTACTAACTGACTTCCAGATACATCATCCTTCATTTTTACTTCTGCAAATATATCAGACCATCCCATAAGAGAATTAACTCTTGATTCATATATCTTTTGATATTCATCATTTAGTTTCTTTTCTTCATTTATGTACTTTTCGTTTAAGTCTTGAACCTTCTGATGATACTTTTCTTGTATATCTAAAAGATTTTCTTTGAACAATCTCTCAGCTTCAGCTCTATCCTCTTCTAACTTTTCCTTATCTGAGTTAAGTTTTTCTAGAGATTCTTTTTCTTTCTCAGCATAATCTTCATTTATCTTAGCTTTCTTTTCCCAGTAATCTTGATTAGCTTTAGACATAGTCTCATTATGCTTCTCAGTAGCTTTTCTTTCAGCTTCTCTATACTCCTGGTCAGCTTTTTTAATAGCTTCATTACGTTTCTTTCTGTCTTTAGCATACTTACTATTAGCTTCTGATATTTTCTGAGCCTTCTTTCTTTCTGCTTCATCTAAAGCTTTTGCTTGTACACTTTGAGCTTCTGCACTTTTCTTGGCCCAGTCCTTATCTAACTCTTCTAACTTTTTATTTCTATCCTTGCCATACTTAACTAATCTATCTTCATGGTCTTTCTGTAGCTTTTCTATTCCTCCAAGGCCAGACTCCCATCTTTCTTCATTCTTATTCCACATACCGTCTACTTGGCCTATCATTACTGATAACCCTTCTATAAAGGCATTAGCAGCATTCTCACCGGACATCTTATAAGAACTCGTTATATCTAGAGAACTAGCTGCATTAGCAAGAGTATTTTTAACAGCTGATATTATACTACTTGCCCCCGAAGACACAGCTGCAAATGATCTAGTACTAAGAGAACGGGTATTTACTGATACATTAGGCTGAATGCTTAAAGCTACTGCTGACCTTACATTAAATGATTTCGGCTTAGGTATATTAGCTACTGCTGAACTCATAGCCGATTTTTTACTATTAAAACCATCTATCCATGCTTGTCCTGCTGATTGTCCCGCTGACCTAAATGATGACGTATGAGCTGATGCATTACTAGCAGCTGACGCTATATTAGAGCTTACTATTCCTGGTATTTTCTTAAATGAGTTATTTATTCCATTGTATGCATCTGACCCTGCTTGTTTAGCTACTTGTGCTAACTTAGTGAAAGACTGTTTAGCTCCATTGTACATATTGGTAGATTCCTGTTGTACGGATCTAGTTCCCTTTTTAAAATCCGCATCTATATCAGATGCTACTTTAGAAGTGTCTTTCTTCACGCCTTGAGACATTTTAGATGTAGCTGATGTAACAGCTTTGCTTCCAGCATCCATATTTGACTTAGCACTACTTCCAGCTTTCTTAGTATCCGAATCTGTATTCTTAGCTAGATTGCCTGTGTTAGCTTTAGCTTTGTCAGTACCGCTCTTTGTATTTTTATCTACATCGTTTGCATACTGTTTGGTATTAGCATCACCCTTTTTCTGTGCATCCTTAGTGTTCTTGTCTAAATCAGTTGCTAAGTCTTTGGTATTCTTACTACCTTTTTCCTTTGCCTGCTTAGTGTTATTATCCACACTAAGAGCTAGTTGTTTGGTATTATTATCAGCATCTTGTGCCATTTGTTTAGTATACTCAGATGATTCAGTTCTTAATTGTGATATTAATTGACTAGCATCTAGTCCCATACCATTAATGTTGTTAGTAACTGTATCTTTCATTTGTTGAGTCGTCATACCTGAATCTAGGTTTATTCCTTGGAATACTTGTTTCCATGAATCACCCATAGAAGAAAGTTGAGTTACTGTCTCTTGGTTCATAGTAGCTAACTGAGATACCACATTGTTTATCGCTTCAGGCATACCTTGAGTAGCTGCTGTTTTAAACTCATTAAACATATCAGTAGCTGATTGCTTGAATGCTTCGCTCTCTATTAACATGTTTTCATTTATTGTTTTCATAGCGCTATCAATATCAGTTTTGATAGTATCCATATTAAACTTTCCACTAGTAGCCATACTTTCTAAGTTCGCAGTAAACTTAGCAGTAGCTTCCTCTGGATTCATCTTCTCGTATATACCCTCAAACAGTACAGCCATAGTATCAGATGTACCTCTTAATATAGTAAGAGATTTATCATCTAAATTACCTAACTCATCTGTAAAATTCTGAGCTATTTTTCCTGCATTATCTTTAGTAAGGTTAGGTAACTCTTTCATAGCTAAGTCAAAAGTATCTACTACATTTCCTAATTTATCTGCTGAAGTAGATTTTAATAATTCTAAAGCACTATTAGTTTCTGCTGCTATATTACTTAAAGCTTCAGCAGTATTGTTTTCTATCTTAGCCCAACCTTCTCTCCAGATGTCATCTACTTTACTCCAATGTCCTGTCAGTATCGCCCCTATCATTTTAGCAGCCGTAGTTATTAAGATAATCATATTGCCGAAAGTTAATTGAACCACACCAGCTATAAACTCACATACTGTTCCTATAAATATTCCTAAGGCTCCAAATTTATCCTGTAAAAATTCTAAGGCTGAAGTAGATGTACCAACATAAGTTACTAGTCCTACTAATGCTGCTACTAACCCTGCTACTGCTAATGGAACTCCTAACACTGCTACATTCATAGATGCTGCTGCTCCAGTAACTAACTCAAAACCTAATGCCATATTAGGCAACATAGTTAATAGTGTTCCTCCTATCAATAATAGAGGCCCTATCACAGCTACTAGCCCTCCTATAGCTACCATAAACGTTTGAGTTCCTGAATCTAATTCATTAAAACAAGTTAATACATCAGTAGCACCATCTACTATACCTCTGAAAGCTGGAATTAATATATCTCCGATTACTATTCCTGCTCCTTCAAGAGCTGATTTAAAGTTATCTATAGAACCTTTTAAATTGTCCTGCATAACATCAGCCATAGACTTAGCTGCTCCATCTGAATTAGCTATTGCACCTGTTAACTTATTAAAATCACTTTCACTTGCATTCACTATAGCAGCCCATCCAGACATGGCTTCTTTACCAAATATAGTTGATAAAGCCTGCGCTTTAGTTGTTTCATTTAAGTCTCCTAGATTAGTTCTAAGATTTTCCATAGTACCCATAAAGTCTACAGAACCATCTGCATTTTTAACAAGCTCTATATTATATTTTTCCATAGCTGCTTGCATCTGGTCTGTTGGTTTTACTAAATTAGTAAGCCCTGCCCTTAAAGCAGTACCTGCTTGTGAACCTTTTATACCAGCATTACCCATAAGACCTATAGCTAATGATAAATCTTGCATATTTATGCCTAGTGTTCCAGCAACTGGACCAACATATTTAAGCGTTTCTCCCATTAGTTCTATACTTGTATTTGAATTAGAACATGTAGCAGCCATGACATCAACAAACATTCCTGTATCTTTAGCAGTAAGACCTAACCCCGTAAGTCCATCTGTAACTATATCAGACGTTAATGCTAAATCTGTTCCTCCTGCTGCTGCAAGATCTAGAACTCCTGGTAGTCCTGCCATCATATCTTCAGTTTTCCAACCAGCCATCTAACTTCATTGTCTAGGCTCTTTATCCTAGAACTAAGGTTTCCCTTAGAGTTGGACTATCTCTTTACCCTCGGCTTTACGTTAGGGCAGTGGATTTCGTGGGAGTTTCTTCTGTTCTAGATTACTTCTCCTAGTCTCTAAACCTTTTATATATCCCTATATAATTTGGTAATTGATTGGCGTATCTATTTATATAGACTTAGCTTTCCAATTTTAACCCACTAGTTTATGCTATAGATTTCTCTATAGCCGAGCATTTTAGTTTACCCATATAAGAAAGAGCATCAGCAGCTTCAGAAGCACTAAACTTAGTTGTTGCTCCTAAATTCTTAGCCATCCCCTCTAACTTTTGCATATCCGAACCGGTAGCACCACTTATAGCTTGAACTTTAGACATTCCTGCTTCAAAATCTGCTGCTGTTTTTATTGATAATGCTCCTACACCTACTAATGGTACAGTCATAAACTTTGTCATGTTGGCTCCTACACCTTTCATAACTCCACCTAATGCTTGCATTTTCTGACCACTAGTAGCAGTATCACTATTGAATATTCCTAATTGTTGTGTAGCTGATTTTATTCCACTTTCAAAACCTTTTATATCTAAGTCTAAATAACCTACAGCAGTTCCCACATCTAAACTCATAATAACACCTCCTTACCTCTTTAATATCTCGCTTTGGAATGTTTTTCTATTTCCTGTAGATTTATCTACTTTATCTTCTTCAAACATCACAGATGAAGGATCATCCCTTAGAGCTTGAATTATTTGGATACATACTTCATCAAAACAGAAGGCAACATAGGTATTACTTATTCCCATTATTTCGCTTGGCCTTTTGTGGAACTCCTTCGCTTGGGCTATTATTCTTAAGACCTTCTCTGAACTTACGAAATCGATTTAATGTACTTACGTCTCCTATTGCATATTCAGCTATCATTCTTTTCTGAATACTCGTTAATGGTAGTCCAGCTTCTTCAAAGTCTTTAAATGTAGGTTGGATAAGAGCTTGTTTATAAACTATTTCAGTAAATTCTCTTAATTGTTGTTCCCACACAGCTAACTCTTTTTCAGAAGGAGCTGGTCCTTTTTGCTGTCTTACAAATATAGCATTAACAGACATTAATAAAGAGTTAGGTAATATCTTGCATTCTGATAAATCCATTAAAGATACCTTCTTTACTTCTACTAGTATTGCACTTTCGTCATTAAACCCAGGTATTTCTATAACTTCATAAACCTCTTGTTTTAATTTCTTTAATTCCTGTAAACTAATTGCTTTCATAATTAAACCTCCTAAATTAAAAGACCTTCCGAAGAAGGTCTTATGTGTTAGTATTTTTTTATATTGTTATATTAAAGATGGTAATTCATCTACTACTTCCATTTTGTAAGGAGCTTGTCCCTTAGCTGGTCTACACTTCACTGTATATTCATTAGAGTAGTATTCTCCATCTTTTAATGATATAGGTACAGAACTTCCTTTTCCGTTTGACCAAGTTATTTTTAAATATCTTCCTGTCTTTCCATCTGTACTAACTTCTGCAGTATAAGTTATAACATCAAGAGCGACTTTATTTCTTGTAGTACCTATAGCTGGTGGTTCATATGATTTAAATGCTCCACCTTCGGTTTCATATGTTAAAGTCCCTCCCTGCATTACATGTAATAACTCTGGACACATAACATTGTCTTTAAATTTTAAATCATATCCTAATACCAAGTCTTCAGCAGGTACATTAGCCACTATTTTATTCTTTATTTGAAGAGGTCTATCTTTGCCTTCTTCTACTATTTCTTCTGTGGTTACTTCATCAGATGTATCAAATGTAAAGGTCCTAGGCTGAGATTCTTTAGTAACTACCTGAACCATCTCAACATCAGTTAATGGTAATTGGTTTTTTACTGCATTTGCCATTTTAAATTCCTTCTTTCTTTTTTATTTTTTTATATGAAAATGATGTCGTATAAGCTTCTTTTTCATCATCAATAACTATTGGAGTTGGATCATACGCTCTTTTTAACTTATTAATTTCTGCCATACTTCCTTTTACACTTTTTAAATATGGATTCAACTTGCTATATGAGCCTTTAGGATAGTAAATAATTATATCTATTAACTCATTATTGAATGACGTTCCTACAATATCCATTTCCGTATTTTCTTTTATAACTAAATAAGGACTTGAGCATATTCCTTCATGTTGACCAATCGAATATACATCAAATCCTTTTTCTTTTAAGTGTTTATATAATTCTATGAACATTTAATCACCTTATCTAAATATTTTATCTAGTCCTCTTATAGCTTGCGGACTCATTAAATCTATAGTTGGTTTAATTATTGCATATTTTTTTTCATTACATAACTCTAACCATATACCATAACTTGTACCGTGACTTAGTTCTATTCTAGCAACTGAACCTATCCATTTCCAGGTTCCAGTAATTGTTTGATGTGCTTGACCACTTCTAGGTGTCCACTTGTAATTAGTTTTCGCATGAGCTTCCATTTTTTTAGCCGTAGAATCAGCATGTAAACCAAGAGCTGCTCTAGTCTTAATTTCCTTTTCTGCTAGACCTTTCATAAGTTTACTTCCATCAAATTTAAAACTCATATCAGCATTCCTCCAGCAGCATATCAAAGTAAATATTCAATCTATTTTGATTTCCTAAATCTTTAATTCTATGTTTTTTATTATCAAGTAAGAAATAATCATTTTCTTTTATCTTAATAGTTTCATCATCATAGATAACCATCAAGAACCTTTGCTTATTTCTTTTAATCTCTCCTTTGTCCTTAGTAATAGCACTTATCATGTTGTTCCCTTCATGATAAAAACCTTTAACAGAGCATATAAGTTCCTCACCTGCAGGTTCTCCAAACTCATTTCTAGAATTTCTATAAATATCTACATGAGTTGGAAACTTATCTATTACTTTCTTAACCTTAGGTTTTATTTTATTAGCTATCATAATACAAGGCTCCTTTTCTTAGGCTTATACTGTTTAGCTAATCTAAGCCAGTACTTACTATTATTAGCTAACTGTAAACCACCTGGTAAGCTTATTGAATCATCTTCCGCTTTCAATAGTAGGCATTCATAAGTGGTTAAATCTAAATCATTATTATTTTGTTTTAAATAGTAATCTAACTCTTCCTCAGTAAAAAAGGGAGAACTATCCTCCCTTAATCTGATTTTAAGCTCTTGAATTTCTTCCATTTTAATCACCTATAATCCATCATTTTAAAGCTTCTACTAACTCAGCTTTTTTCATAGAAGAATATCCTTCTATATTTTTTTCTTTGGCTATGGCTTTAAGCTCATCTACTGTAAGATTTGATAATTCAGTATCTTTATTTTCCATTTTTTCATCATTATGCTCCCCTAATTCTTCGCTTAGGGTCTTAACTGGGATTATTTACATTAGCTATAACTATTTCATCTGCTCTTTCAAATGAAGGTAGTGCTATCATAGATGCTTTAGTTTTAACATTAACTGGATCAGTTTCTTTAGTAGTAGTTATAGCTATACCTAAGTTAACTATATTAACCTCTGCATCAGTTGCACCTGACATTAAATCACTTTCCTCTGGAGTAGTTCCAAACCACGTTTTACCTAATCCACCGTCTGGAAGTAATGTAAATACATCGTCCTTAAAATAATTAGTTACAACACCAGCTTCTGTTTTATATTTTTTAGAATTTACAACAACTCTTAAATTTAATTTATCTAATAAATAATTTTCTAACATTTGGTTAGTTATAGTTATATTACCTTGAGATAACGCCTTTAACTCTCCTTGTATATTTTGATTATTTAGTAAATACCCCCAAGTCTTTCTAGTACATATTGCTCTGGTTGGTCTTGATCCAGTTCTATCTTCTGCATCGTCCATCCATTTTAATATATCTTCAACTGGGTTTGACGTTGGAGACGTCCAATCTGTAGATACTTTTTGAGTTTCTGATAAGTTATAATCATAGTCCATAGGTTTAGCTACGCCATCTATTCCTTTAGCCATTATAGCTATTTTTCCTTCTGATAATAACTGCATTCTCATTCTTTCTAACTGAACTAATGCTCCCTCTAATAAAGTAGTAACATCGTCAAATATATTTCTAGTTATTAAATCTACGTATGGCTGATTAGCTGGATTTCCTAATAACTTATTCAACTCCTGTCTATCGCTCTCTTTAACTAGCATAGCTTCCTTAAAGAAAGGCATTTCAGTTTGTACATCAGAGAATCCTATTCTGTCTCTTAATTCTGCCTTAGTGTCAAATCCAGAAGACTTTAATGCTACTGGCATACCTTTAGAACCTTTTATCCATTTTAAGTCTAATCCTAACTTTTTATCAAATGGGAATAATGTTTCTCCTAAATAAGGTGCTCTGTCCTTTTGCATTGCATTGTAATAAACACCTATTTCTTTTGCTTTTACTATATCGTATATTGTTGGCATATTGTAAATCCTCCTAAGTTATATAAATTTTATCATTGGTAAAGCTGTTATTGCTGCTGAATCTGGCTGAACTGGTAATTTAGACTTGTCTATAAATCCATGTATAACTAATGATCCTACTTCATCACCATTTGTAACATCCACATCATAAAGTACTACACCTTTAGCTGTAGCATTATTTGCAGGTAATATAGTTCCTGCTTTAACTATTTTCTTTCCATCCACTGTAGTTGAGTTAGCTTGTGTTAACACTATCGCTTCTGATACATAATGATCATACTTTAATATTTCTTTTCTGTTTGAGTATTCAGTAACTCTTATTTTTGCCATTATTTAGCACCTCCAAAATAATCATAATTATTTGTATTTGATTCTATTGCTTGCTTAGCTAATCTTTCACCTAAGCTTTGTGTTTCTCCACCTCCACTAGGATTACGATTGAAGTTTCCTAATCCTCCTGTATTACTTGGTGTAGCATCTTCAAACCATTCTGAATAAGTTTCAGATAAAGTTTTTACTTGCTCATCTAAACCTTCAACTGTTCCATCTTCTTTAATAGTTAGCTTTTCTCTATCAAATTGACCTTCAAGAAGTGTTTTGTATTTATCATCAACTTTAGATAGCCTAGAATTGATTGCATTATCTAAAGTTAACTTTTTAATCTTAGATGCACTATCATTCTTTAAAGTTTCTATAGTTGCTTCGTGATCCTTGATAGTTTGTTGCAAATCTTCATTATCTTTATTATTTTTCTTTAAATCTTTTATAGTTGTATTTGCAGTATTTAACTGTTCATCCAAGTCTTCTTTTTCAGTTTTTAATTTGGAGTATTCTTCATCTGCATTTTCTAATGAAGTTTCATAAATTTTATTTTCCTTCATAGAAGCTTGAATTTTACTTATTTGCTCATCAGTAAAACCTTGAGCTTTTAGTATCTCTATTAATTTCACAATATCATCCTCCATGTTTTATAAGCTTATATTTTGCAATAAAAAAAGCCCTAGCATAACTAAGACTTATTCAAAAAATATTAAATTTTATAAGATATAATCTATTAATGGCACATCTACTTTACTATCCCATTTCAAAGGATGAATATTTCCCTTGCCTTCATCCATACATTTTATATTTTTATGTTTATATAGTTTTAATATATTTTTAACTTCTTGAATTTTTTCTTTTATGTATTTAGGCTGATCTTTATGTTCTTTACCATATCCCCACGCCACTACAATTAAATCTGACTCTTCCATAGCTTTATTTAAATAAAAATTAGTTTGACTTTCATATTTTAAACTTCTATTTTTTAACTTTTTAAAATCTTTATCTCTAAATGCAAATAAATTTATTATATTAATTTTATTGTATCCTAAATTAACGAAGTAATTGTTTACATTCATTGATGTTCGATCTTCATAAAGATAACTAGCATCACTTGGATTACACATTAAAACACTAACTACTTTATCTCCCTTATCCCAATAGCGAGATAATAAATATCTATACTCTTGACCTCCATCACTAGCATAATACTCTTTTATATGAATTTCTTTTTCCCTACAACTTACATTAATCATTGCCATACCTCTTTTTACTTTTAATTATAGCATATGATTAAATAAAGTCTTCTCCATATTCACTAAACCAATTATCTAACTTGCTATTTGATTCTCCATCTCTCCAAGCTCTAAGCTCCATTCCTATTTCATCAAAGCTCATAGGTATTTCTGCAATAGTTGTACAAAGTCCGTTTGGATGATCTAATGGTACTTCATTTACTTTAAATAGTTGTCCGTCTCTATCACTACATACAGGACATGTTCTTCCATGAATACCAGCACTCACCCATCTTATACCTGTAACATAAGGATTCTTTTCACAACTTCTCTTTTGAGCTTGTTGAAAAGCATGGTTAACAGCAGTTCTGGCTAACCTTTGAGCATTATAATCTACTTTTTCACTAGCATTAGGATATACATTAGACCATTCCCAAGGTTTACTAGCTTTTGGGTTAACGTATATTTCTAAATCTTTAGCTATTTCATAAACAGTTTTCTTATTTGCAATACCTTCTGTAACTATATAATCAATATCTTTATCAAACTTCTTAGTGTATTGCCATATCCTTTCAGATAAACCTTTACAGTCTTTGTAAGCAGTTCCATGTAGTATTTCATGCATAGCAGCTTTGGGTATTTTAGAAAACATACTAGAAAAAGTATCTTTCATATTCAAGCTATACTGCTCATTTATTTGCATAAAAAAATCTAGCTGTACATTGTTAGCTAGGTTCGTTGATTTTTCTGTATTCTTTTTTATAACCTTTTCAACTTTAGTATGAATGAGCTTAATCTCTTTAGCTAATTCCTTTTGAAGTTCCTCTAAATATCTTTTAGTTAAACTATCTGGATTAACCTTGTTAAGCTTCTTAGATAAATTCTTATACATATCATTGTATATTTGTTTTATCTGCCGTTCCTGCTTCTTAGCTAGATTAAGTTTCTTGTCTTGAGCTTCTTGACATAGCTTAAGATAGTCTTTACTAGCCATTATCTAATAATTTCCCAATCCTCTGCAAATATATCTCCTACGCTCGGTACCCACATTGCATGAGTTCCGTCAGCATTTTTTATTTGTAAATATGGTGAAACTTTGAATAAATCTCCTTCTTTTAAATTCCAGGCTTCGGCAGTTTGTTTATTGCAAGGTATTCCATCTGGATATCCTTTTTGTCTAACTACAAACATCCCTCTACCATTCCAACCTAATCTAAATGCTTTTTCTCCATCTTTCAATAAAGGCAATACTTTTTCAAAAGTCATTATTCATCATCCTCCAAGTAAATTTTAATAAATACTATACATCTAACGCTTGAACCTTACTTACTGTAAGCATCATCTTGCCTATAAGCATAGTTAACTTATCTTGATTTTCTTTTGTATCTTCTGATTCTTCTAAATCAGCCATTTGTTCATATATACAAGCCATTTCCATAAATAAACTTGAAGCTTCTCTTAGTATCTTTGTATCTTTACTCACCATCATCATCCTCCAAATTAGTTTCGAATTGACTAAAACTATCTTCTAATAATTGTTTCTCTAATTGTATTTGCTTAAGTTCTTCATCAGCAATATCAGCATGAACATTATGCCATTTTTCTATATATCTTTTTCTACTCATGACTTGAGTAGTTACTTGTTTCATATCATTGTCTTTTTCTTCATACTCATCACTTGGCAATGGATATTGATTTTGCACTGTTATTTCCATATCTTCGATATCTACATTAGGTAATTTACCTATTCCATATATCCTAGACATTTCTATAATAGCTTCTACCATCCATTCAAGCATTGGTATCCATGAAGTCATCTTTTCCTCTATGCATGATGTAAACTGCTGATATATAGCTTTTATAGCTTTAGAACTTGTAAGAGCCTTCATATCTTCAACACTTAGTTTTGGAACTGATAAACTATCATGCATATCTCTTATAATTCTATTTAATGCATTCTCTATTCTTTGGTCATATCCAAAATCAGAACCTATAGCATTTACTTCTGCTTTATCGCTCTCGCTTGCCTGCCTATCTTTTTCTAGATTCCAAACAGCTCCAGCTTTATAACTTATCTTCGGCTTGCCATCCTCTTCCATTATAGAATCATCATCAACATTAATCATGTATATAATCCTATTCATGCCTTTTATTATTGTGTCTATATCTTCACTTGTAAGTTGATTATAAGCCTTTTGATTCTCTACTAATGGTTTTACATCTGATTTACCTTTTGTATCACCTGTAAGAGAATCATTCATTATTACATAGCACGGTATAAAAGTTAATTTAGTATTTTCATTATCTTTTAAAAGCTTTATTATTTTTCCACTACCATCATATATAGCTTCGTGTACATAACAATATCCTTTGTCTATATAGTATTTTTGTTTCCAAAACCGCTGACCTTCTCTAGATATGTTATCTTCCAGTTGATAACAAAATATTATTTGCTCTAGCTCTTTTACATTATCTAGTTTTGGAACAAACACAAACTCCAATGAAGGAATAAAAGCTATTTCTATTTTCTTAGTTTCTTTATTAGCAACTAACTTTAAAGCTATTCTTTTGCCTATTAGAAAGTCCTTAGTGGCTTTTATAATATCATTGTTAAATAAATTCTTTTTTAATGTCCGTCTTAAATATTTATTAAGATTTTTTTCTGCTTCTTCATTACCTTCAACATTAATATTAAAATATGGTGGTTTAGAAAACATAAATCTAGCTTCTTCATCTATTAATTTTTTTATATAGTTAGTTTTCTTTTCTGTAGCTACATAATCAGTAGTTGTTTTAATCCAATCCAGTTCTTCACCTTCATACTGTTTATAGTAGTTTATTATCTCATTCATTTCCTCTAATCTATCTTTAGGAAATAAACCCTGTAGCTCCATGTTTATAATATTATTTACAGCCATTGTATTCATGCTAACACCTCCTATCTCTTTAATATTTTTTTACTCTTACCTTTATTTCCTATAATAGTCATACAGTAATATCTTATCTGGTCCATACTGTGGTCATGCTCTTTTATAACTTTGTCCTCACCTTTTTTACAAGCTTCATTATCCCAAACATAAGAACTAAACTCTTTAAAAGTATCTAAGCAACTTTCATCAAATAATATTTTGCATTGAGTTAATAAACTTGCTACAAGTCTTATTCCATCAAGTACACTATTTTTAGCAGGCAATACTTTGAATTTATCTTTTATTAATTGAGCTTTAAAAGAAGCTGCTGAAGGATCTAGAACTACATATTTAATTTTATAACCTTTTGTGAACTCTTTTAGGTCATTAGAAAACTCTACATCTGTCTTTTGTACTCCTGTATCTCTACCACTGTAATAATATTCTTTAATCATTACATGCTTATTATCTATCGTCTTACCCCACAATCCAAACGATGTAGGGTTTTGGGTACCATAGTCACAAGATACATAATACTCTTTGTATTGATAGTCAGAAGCTTTAACTACATGCTTTTCTTTATCAAACATAGAATATATAATACCTTCTGCAACTACCCACAATCCTAATATATACCTTTGATAGAATATACCAGAATACATACTTGCATATCTTTTCTTTATCTTTTCAGCTAATGACAAGTTATCATCCATAGTAAAGTGCAGATATAATATGTTCTTTTCTTCTTGTTTATCTATCCAGCTTTGCTTGAACCAGTGATAAGGACCATCTGGGTTACAGTTAAACCAAAACTTAGAACCATCAACAGAGCAACGACCTGTAGCCTGATTAACAAACGATTCTGGCATCAATGCAACTTCATCAAAGAAACAACCAGCTAATGTTATACCTTGTATTAAGTCCTGTGAGCTTTCGTCTTTTCCTCCGAAAATATAAAAATAGTTAGTAATATCTCCTTTACTAACTACAATAAGGTTATCTGACCTTTTATCTTCAACTTTATATTTCCTAGACTTAAGCATAAGTTTTAACCAAAATAAAACATTACGTCTAAATGATCCTATAGTCTTACCACACATACCAAAGCTTTGACCATTAAAATTACTCATGGCCCAAAATACATATGATAATGACATTGATATGGTTTTACCACTTCTTATAGCTCCATCTGCTATAATTCCATCTTTATCAGATGCAGGACTATTAGGCAACCACCATGTTAATACTTTTTTCTGCTTCTTAGAAAATGGACTAAATTTTATAGTAGCTTTCTTTACTGTGCTACCTCTACATGACTTCATTTTAGATACTTTTTCTTTAAGTTTATTTATCCTATCCTTAATCATCCCAAGCATCACCTACTTGAGTTTCTAAAGCTTCCATAAATCCATCATCTTCAACTTCTTCATCTTGTCCACCTTGCTTCATTATATCAAGTTCAAGCTTCATAACATCAAGTTCAAGTTTAGTCTTCTCATTTTCTAATTTTAATCTTGTATAAGTTGGCAATAAATCAACTCTATCTGATAACCACTGCAATGCTTTCATTTTATCTTGAAGCTTAATACTTGCTCCATCTTTACCTTGTTTAACTTCGCTTATAATGGTTCCGTCTACTTCTGTTGATTCTTTAAATTTAACTACATTTATAATCTTAGTTACTGTTTCACCTTCTACTTCAAGTGGTCCAAAAGGCCCCATAACCGGAACTTCTTCTTGACCAAAAGTTATGTAGTCTGTTATATCTGCAAAAGCTATGTCAATGTATCTTTGGAATATATCATCCTCTGATAACATAACTCTATTAAGTTTCTCTTGCTTTAACTTGTCTATCTCTTGCTTTACTACCACATTTGACAACATCTTATATCCATGTGAGTTAGCAGTTATATAATCACATCCATATGCTTTTTGATAAGCCTTTGTAGCATTAAAACATTTAATATAATAAATACAAAAAAGCCTTTGTTTATCAGTAAGCTCGGTATTTTCTAACACCTCTTTTACTTCACGTTCAATAGACTTTTTGATCTCTACTTTTTTATTATTTTTATTAGTAACGTTACTTTTAGTTATTGGTAACGCTCCTTTTAATTCATCATCCCATTTATCCTGTGATTTCCACTTTCTAACTTGAGAATCATTTATATTTAAGTCTTTAGCTATATCTATTAATTTAATATCCCCATTAAATTTTAAGTATATTTCCTTTGCCTTATCTCTGCTAGGACTTCTCGCTCTAGCCATATCACCACCTCACTTATTTGTTTTGAAAAGTAAAAAAGAATCCACTTAAGAATTCTTTTTTACTTTCTAATTTCATTAAAATATATAATAACTATCCGAGTTATTATATTCTTGTTCTCTTTTTTCTAATATTTGCTTAATTTCTATCTCTTTCATAGTGTAATCATCATATATTTTATTTGTTATACTTTCCTGTATATACTTTAAAGCTATTGAAATAATAATTATAATAATAATCATCAAAATATAAAATACTATATCTGAGATAGTTATAGCTCCAATAGTTATGCTTCCACTGCCACCATTAATATAAAATATAATTGCTGAAATTAAAAACATAATAGTAAATGGAATTGCAATGATATATAAAACTCGTATAAAATAATTTATATAAATGAATGCTATTCTTAATATCCCATTTATGCTATTTATAGCATTGCTTATATTATTTCTTTTCCTTGGAAAATTATTTATATAATCTACCATCAATACTTTATGTAATAATTCCTTTTCATTTTTATCTTCTAAATAAAATATATAGCTAGGTATAAAATAATCATTCATTGTATATCTTTTATTTATAAATTTTACAGCATTTAAATTTCTATGACTTTTGTACTCATTTACATATAAAGCTAATAATTTTTCGAAATACCTTTCTTTTAACTTATCTGTCTTATTTTTTTCTGGATTGAAAATAGTACCTATAAACACCATTATAGGTATTATTAATCCAATTATTTTAATATAATAATCCACATTCATTGCATATCATCCTCCCAAAATATAATATTATATTTTCAGAGTTTTGTCTTCTTTTTTATATTTTTAAGTTTAGATATACTTATAACTCGCCTTTTATTTTATATCACCACCTCATTTGTCGTTTAGAAAAATAAAAAAGAACCCTACAAGAGAGTTCTCTTAATTTTAATAAATAAATATATTTTCGATACCTTTATTATGTAACATTGCATTCGTTGGTAAATATTGAAAACAATTTTGGGCTATATTATCAATTTTATTTTCCTTTAATATAGAACTTATCTTATCCCATAGTTTATATAAAAATATAACATCATTTGCAGCGTATTCTATTTGAGCTTCTGATAAATCATTACTTTCCCAATTAGATACCTGTAAATCTTTGCTGATATTAATTCCTATATATTTTTCAACTAAATATTTAAGACTACTATTTTCATTTTTACCATTTAATAGTTTTGCACTTACCTTTGTACATCCAATATTTTTTATATCAATATTTTTAAAATTAGCTATTAAAAATCTTAAATCAAAATTAGCATGATGGAAAACTTTTCGTATTTTATTACTTTCTAATATCTCAACTAAATTTTTATATTCTAGCTTTTTATTATACCTTAAAATAAAAACGTTATTCCCGTCATATATTTGTATTAAACACAACTTATCTTTTAATGGATCCAACCCTGTGGTTTCAGTATCAATAGTTATGAATTTACAATTTTTAATTATATATTCTTTTTCGCTATCATCAATATCTTTATTATATAACCTTATACAACTTTTCAATGCAGCTACCTCCTTATAAATCATTAAAATTTACTTTTGTTGATTGTCTAACAAGTTCATCTATTTCTTTTAAATATATATTATAAAAACAATCATTTTTTTTAGTATATTTAAAAATCATAGCAGGTATTCTAGTTGTTCTTCCTTTAGTTGTTTTTGTATGTACAACTATTATTCTATCATCTATTCTATATAAGGCATTACTAGGATGACCTTTATGATAATAAAGCTCTATATCACCTTGAGTTGCTTTTTTATTTTTTATATTTTTTTTATCATAAATTTCTTTCCATCTAAGACTAACATTTTTTATTTCTTCCTTTAATCTGCCACTATCATAATCAAAATGTCCTTCTAAACCTTCGATAAACTTAGACTCTGGATCAACTAGTACTACTCTTACTTTACAATTTGATTTCATGACCCTATCTTGAATTTCATCAATATTGCTATTGGTCCAAGATCTCCCATATACATGAACAATATCTATATTTTTACTCGCGCTTCTGAAATAATATTTATAATTTATTTCTCCTATACTTGAAACTAGTTCTTCTAGCCCAGTTTTATTAACATCTTCTTTTATCTTTATCTTTTCAAGTATCATGTCAACTAAACTTTCTTTTAAAATATATTCGTTTATAATACCTATTATAACTGATATAAGAATTGCTAAAGCGATTTGACTAAATATTATTTTCCATATTTCCTTAAAGAAAGACTCACTAATATATAATAAACCAATGCCTAATAAAGATAATACTAACGACACTATTATATATTTAGATTTTAAAATTTTATTTTTCATATTTTACCTCCTTTATTAAGTATATAATTCTACTCAATTCGAGGTTTTCCTTCTTTTTTATCAATATTTTTTAAGTTTATGTTAACTTTATTAAAGTTAGGTTTTTCTTTCATTATGCTTTCACTTTCCCAAAGACCTTTAGGAACTTCAACTGTAGCTCTAACAACTTCATCTGCATCTTTCCAAACCTTAGCCATTGCCCTCACCCTTTTATTTAAGCATTAAAAAAGACCCATAAATGAAGTTATGAGCCTTTTTCAATATTCAAACAGAAACTTAAATAATAACCTTTGAAAACGTAGCTTTATTACGAAAGGCTACTCCTTTCAACCCAATAAGGTATTATTTTTTATTAGTGCAAGTTGCAGGAGTTGCACCTGCTATACTACCACTTGCATGTTGCCAGGTGGAGGGGATGTCCACCTGGTAAAATTCTATCAGGGGTTTTATTGGGAATATATTTGATGTTAAAATAAATTAATACTTTACCACAATACTATTATCTCACATTAAAACTTCTAATATCTGCAATAAAACTGCAATTACAATTTATATAATTATCATATCAAATAGTGTAGGATTTTCTTCTTCAAAGACTTTTACGCCATAAAGCTCTATAGCTATACTTCTTACAGCTTCATTTTTCTTATATATTAATTGTCTTTCTGAATAATTCATCTTATCAACTACTTCAATCCATTCTAGCCCTTCTTCCATTCTATATTGAAGTATTTCTCTATGCGTAGGTGATAAATTGTTTATAGCCCTTTGTATAGTTTCTTTGAGCTTTTTATTTCTATATAGTTCTATTCTTAATTCAGTTTCATCCTCTATTCTATCTAATGCTTTTCTTTCGGTCATTCTTCCTATATTATATGTAGGGCTTACTTGTATACTATCATAATTAATAGCTCCTACTGTTGTTATATTTTCTTCTAACCCCATATCCTTTATTTTTTTCTCTATGTTTTCTATAAATACATCTATATGTTTATACTCTTTTAATAACTCTTCTGTAAGCTCTATACAGCTCTTTTGTATTTCTTGTGTATTCTTATCCATAATATCGCCCCCTATAAAGTTATATTGATTCTATTGTCACTTCTACTCTAGGTGTCTCACTATAAAACTTTCTAGAAACTACTTCTACAACTTGCGCATCATCTTTGTATGCTATTCCATTTAAACTATCTGCAATAACCTTTATTATGTTATCTAAGTCTGGTTTCTTAGTTGGTCTATTTAAACCATCTAACTTAGCTCTAGCTTCTTTATATTCTTTAGTTTTAACATTACATTTTTCTAATGCTGATTTATCCTTTTTAGTAATCCCATAATAGCAATCAACTATCATTTTTACATTGCCTTGGAAATACTGTTTAACAGTAGTTCTGTATAATAACTTTACCCAGTTTTCATACATCATAGTTTGCTCTGCTGTGTATGCTCTACCTGTATTGGTATTAAATCTAGGTCTCTCTTTACCTTTAACTTCTCCATCTATTGTAAAACTTACTTTCATACTCATATTCAATCTCCTAAGGTTATCTTTTTATTAATTTATTTATCATATAGTTATCAATATAGATATAGAGCTATACTGATAATGATATTTACTTATTCAAATGTCTTTTTTTATTCGTATATAAAGTATGAATCTTTAATATGACCACACTTTTCACATCTTATATAAACTCTGTAACCATTTAGATTTGCATATTTTGAAATTTTTCCAAATTCAGCATATTCATGTTCACACTTTTTCTGATTTGTTTTATTTTTTATGTAATCTTTTATTCTCTTTATCATATATTCATCCACCTAAAATACAATTTTTGTTTCATAGATCATATTCCCCGAGTAGAGAATATGATCAAATTATTTATTCTGCATCAGGTCCTTCTCCATACCTTTCAGCATATAACTTACTATCTGGTATTAAAAACATACACCCATCACCACTTACGCTGCATGTATATCTTCCATCTTCCGCTTCAAACTCCGCACATTTACAAGACATAATCTTCACCACCTATTTATATTACAATCTATTATCATTTTTTAAGACACAAAAAGCATATTTTGAATTTGCTAACTTTTTATTATTAAGTCTTTCTCTCCAATTTTCATTAGTTGTTATAACTAAATAATCTTTTACTTTATTTTCATAATCATCAAATGTTTTAAGTGCATTTTCTTTATTTATTATTATTTCAAAGTCACTTCCATCATTTAATAATCTGTCTACTAACTTATGTAATAGTTCTCTTTGTTCTTTAAGTTTTAAATTTTCGTAGTTTTTATTATTAGGAAATTCTATTACATTACCTAATAACTTTAATTGCTCCGTTTTCATCTCCTAAAACTCCTCTTTTGACTTCTAATCTATAGTTCTAAGTAATTTAAAATCCATAACTAATAATTTACTTTTTATATCATTAGATATACCTGGTGTTACTGCATTACTTTTTCTTAAATATTTCTCTAGTTCTTCTAGCTCAGTAAAGTTATCTAATAATTTAGTTCTATCTACCTTGCATCTACCTCTTATATTAGGCATTTCATATATAACTAGATATTCATAAGTTTTACTTTGTTCTTTATGTTCTTGAATATCTTCCTCTATATATTTAGACCCTATTAATTCATCATCTATTTTAGGATTTAAAGTCTTGCATACTTCATATAACGCTGACTTATAATCACTCCTATCTGCAAAATAAATAGCATTATTGGCTACTGCAAAAGCTTGTTTTACATTGTCTAAATTTAATAATTCTATTTTCATAATCTCTCCTCCTAAAACCCATCTTTAGTTATCTAAATTTCTTCATCTATCTGAAAATCTCTTAAATCTGATTCAGTGACATTTCCTCGCCCTACTTCATCTGCGATATGCCATCCTTGAATATCTATATCTATTTCTTCTCCAGTTTTACTATTAAGAAGTTTGAACTCAAATTCAGAATCCATAACCATTTCTTCTGCTTCCTCAATAGAGTTCGCTTCTAATCCTGTAAAATTCATATTTATAACTATACTTAAATTTCCATAAAATTCTTTTTTCATAATACTCTCCTCTCAAAACCAATATTTTCTTTGCTACCTTGCAGTTGATACTATCATTTTTTTTATTAAATCTACCGTATTAGCTGTAGCCTTTTCTAATATTTTTGCATTTATCTCTATTGGTCTTAATTCTCCACTTCTTGCCATTCCAGCACATACACAATCTGTTATCATTTCTAGTACATCTATTAAATTTACATCTTCTGGACATCTTGATAATAAGTGATGTCTTTCATGCTTTATATGTAACTGATACCACTCGTCATTAACAAAATCAGTTCCTTTGTTCATAGTTGATAAGAAGTTTTTATAGAATAATCGTTCATCTGATTTTTTAGTGTAATCGTGTAATAATCCTGCTGTCATTATTCTCAATGCTAAATCATTCATTACACTCCTAACATCTTGCTTATGCATATCATTTGCCTCTTGGAATTGCTCAAAACTTATATTTTTTGGTGCTGTTCTTGTATCTCCGTTTGGATTTTTATATATTGTTATCATTATTTTCTCCTCCTAAAATCAATGTTTCACAATCTACTTTTTATATTTTCTAGCTATAATAGCTAGAGCATCCAGTGCCCCAACTATTACAGCCATAATCCAAATTAATATCCAAATGTCTCTCATTTTTATTCATTACCTAACTCTATAAATTCGTATTGCTCACCGCCGCCTAATCTCATTGCTATTTCACTTAAATATCCAGCTATATAATTTTTATTTATTTTTTCTGCATCTAATATTTCAGTTGCTAATTTTGCTAGTTGTCTTTTGCTCTCTTGATTGCACCATAGCTTTCTATTCATGTTGTTGTATATTTTACCTAGGGTAACGTTATCTCTTTTATATGATTGAACCTTAGCATTGGCTTGTACTAAATCTTGGTGTAGTTCATGATTTGCATCTTCTAATTGATTTCTTTCTTTCATAGTCTTTTCTAATCTATAAGTTAACCTATCCTTTTTATTTATAATTTCACCTGCATACTCTTTATGATCTGTTATTTGTTGCTCTAATTCTTCTGTTTTGTCTAATACTGCAGTAAGCTTTGTACTTAACTTACTATTTCTAATTTCTAAACTTTCTTTAATCTTATTAGATACAGCTAGTTCATCTTTAAGTCTTGCAATCTCTTTATTCTTATCATTTAATAAATTTACAGCATTATCTATTTCCTTTTCATATGTTCCTCTTAAAACTATTGGCATTTTCATCTTTAGTTCCCCCTGTATTATTTATATTTTAAAACTACAACTTCTTTAGTATGTCTATGTACATATGTGAATGTATGGTCCTTATCATTTTGTCTTTCAAGTAAATATTCCATTATGTCATACCCTGCAGCTCCTAATACTTGCATTTGACGTCTAGTAAGTTTCTTTAATTTTTTCATCCGTAAATCTCCCTCCTAATTTTGTATATAAGTCCTGTCTATATGTTCTTTTTCAAGTACATTGAATTGTGATCTATGTTTATTCCAAAGCTTTTCATGTTTCCTTACATGAGATTCAAACTTTGGTAACTCAAATATTGATTCTACTGTTTGTTTTGTACTTTCTTTTATAGCCTTATTAAAAGCTTTGTGATTTTGATATTTCCAAAACTTTTTATTTAAATTTTCATCTATGCATATATTAATTACATCACTATCTTTTGTGATTTGTTTAAATCCTTTGATTTCTTCCATTCCTCAAACTCCTCCCTTTGTTTTTCTACTACCAGGCAATCTAATATCTGACTTAATGCTACTGTAACCTCATTATGTCCGAACTCTTCGTATAATTGTCCAACTGCAAATCTTAGTTCTTCCATAATCTCACCTACTTAAACCTAATATAATTTTTTTCAATTTTAGAATTGTAAGCTTCTTGTAAATCATCAAAGTTGAATCCTAAGCTATAAATCAATTCTACAAATAAACCTAGTATAGTTTTAAAGGTAATTCTCCCAAACCTTTTACTCATTGTAAGTGTTGTAATCTGATATGCTAATCTATTGAAAGTAACTTCTACTGCTGTAACTTGTATATCCTCCGTATTTATTATCATGTCTACATTTAAGAAGTTAGCTAAATTTCCTAAGTGAGCTAAAAAGTCTGAACATTCTTCTAATACATGTTTTTCGTCTACCGCTTCATCATCCCACCACTTATGCACTTTCTTAGCATTAGCTATTTCACTTAACTCTGTTTGGAGAGCTAGTATAAGCCAATATGGAACATTAAAATTGCACTCTTGATAAAAGTATCCTTTTGTATCTTTTAAATGCTCTAAAAACTCTTTTTGTCTATTTTTTACGTACTGTAAATCTTTAATCATAATTCTTTTCCCCCAATTTATCTTTTTTCTTTTGGTTTTCTATTTCTTCCTCTGCAATAGTTATAGCTGTTAAAGGATCCACTTCCTTTTCTTTCATAATGTTCCATGCTTTTTCTATAACTACATGTCGTTCATGTATTGGTATTTCCATATCTCCCGCCTAATCTGCATATTCAATCCTATGATTGTTTGTTACACTCTTCCTACTTATGTGATAATGTAATGTTGCTTCTGCCCTTTCTAAATATTCCGCAGCATCTTTTATAGTTTTAAATTCTTTAATATCTCCATTTTCAATATTAGTAATTTTTATACGTCTCATACGGCTTGCTCGTAAATTTTTATATTTATCTATTCTACTTATCAAATAAGTACCTTTATATTTAAATCCCTTATTTGTATAGTAACTAATGCTACCTCTTTTAATCCCTATTAAGTCACAAACTGCTTTCCCGCCTTTTACTTCAACAACTTCACCAGTGGTTACATTTTCTATTTTGAATATAGCCTTTGTGGTAGTTGTTTCTTTTACTTCTCCTGATTCTGTAATTTGTTGTGATGAATCATACAGCTTATATGCACTGCAAGCTTGTGATATGCTTGGATATTTTATTTCACCGTCTATTACAACTCCACCTATACATTTAGCTAGTGCTATGTAATTTTTCATAATAGGATCATCCGTTAACATATTAGGACCTATTGATTTATTAAAATTTGTATCTTGTCTTTTTAATCCTTTCATTTTAAACGCCCCCATAATACAGTTTTTAATTTAGTTTTTCATATTAAAACTTAATTTTTTTACCTCTATGTTGCTCCTATTGAATATTTTCACTATTTAGGAGGCATTTTGAAAACTGTATCTTGTTTAATTCTATACTTCCTGTCTAAGTAGTCTTTATTTATTCCTGCTAATAAGCATTCATGTATTCTATTTATAAGTTGAATTGCTCTTTCTCTGCTCTCATATGCTCCTAATACTGTCATATGTCCATAAGCACTAAATCCTTTTATAACATTTTCATCAGCTATAACTTCTACATACTTTCCTATTACTTCTTGGCTTTGTGATCTTATGATAATCATTGTTCAATCTCCCCTTTTTCAATTTCTCTTTTGATTTTATTTGCAACCATCGTTATAAGTTCTCTATCAGCAGGAGCTGTATACTTTTTATACAACTCCTTTTGTTCTTGTAAGTACTCCTGTAATGTTTTATTCTCCATAATATTTCCACCACTTTATTTGTGACCGCTAACTAAATCATTGAATTCTTCTTCTGACATTTCGTCTAAGAAATTTTCATTAAAGTTATGAAATCTTGTTTTTTTGTATGAATTATTGGACATACTAGATTTATAATCATTTTTAATAGCATTTATTAACAGTCCTACTACATCCCTTGTGTTAGGATTGTTTTTTACATAATTTAGCTTTTCTTCTAAGTAGTTCATATCTTTGTTACTATCAATAAGTGTTTTTATAATTCTTCCTACTTCATTTTTTTCTAAAGGAAAATAATTAGTAATAAGTTTTGATGCTTCCACCACCATACTTTTTTCTTTTTCTATATGTGGTGGTTCTATATCTATCTCTAACTCTTTCTCTAGTTCTTTCTCTTTCTCTATCTCTATCGGACTTTGTCCAGACAGTAAGGGGACATTGTCCTTCTTTTGTCGTTGTAATCTTTTCTTCTCTGCCCACTTAGTTTCAGAGCCTACCATATTTTGTAGCTGCGAAATAAATATTTCTCCATTTTCTAATATCTGAACTAATCCTATTCTTGTAAATGTCTCCATAGCTACTTTTACCGTATCTATATCAGTGTTAGTTACTTTTGCAAGTGTTTTTGCATCATATGGTACTAACATACTTCCAACATTTCTTATGAGTAATCCATTAGTTTTCAAAGACTTTAAACACAATTTTAGATAAAACAAACAATAATCTTTTCCGTTTTCTTGTTCTTCTATCCATGCTATAGCATCCTCTTCAAAGAAATCTTCTTTTAGCTTTAGCCAATAATATTTCTTTGTATTTGTCATTTGTATCACCTGCTTTTATCTGTAGTATAAATATTTAATTTTTCTATAAATAAAGTTCTAAATTCGCTTTAGCTACATCTATTACTAATCCAGTTTTCTTAGCTATTTCACTTATAAATAAATTTTCATCACTATTTGAGCTACTTAAATGTAATAACATTAATGTTTTAATCTTACTTAGATCATTTGATTCTAAGAACTCAATTACATTTTCTAGTTCAAAATGACTTTTAACTATTCTATTTCTTAGAGATACTGGAATAACTCTGTTTTCTATATTTTCATCGAGTATGTCTTTACTGTAGTTACATTCAATAAGTATATGATTTAAATTATTAAAACTATATTCACAATAGTAGCTATCAGTTAGAAAGAGTAAGTTCCCTATTTTTTTATGATTAATTAGAAATCCTAAAGGCTCTTTTGCATCATGTTTAGCTTCAAAAGGCATTATTGTAAAATTACCAACTTTAAAAAACTTTTCACTTTCAATAACTGTAGTTCTGTGATTTTCTATTCCTATACTTTGGAATGTTCCTTTGCTAGAGTAGATATCTATACCATTTTCTATTAACTTTTCAACAGCTTTACAATGGTCTTTGTGTTCATGTGTTATTAAACAACCAACGACTCTTTTTAAATCAAAATTTAAACCTTCTAATATTTGTTTGTAGCTTATTCCACATTCTAATATCAATGTTTCTGTCTTAGATTGGAGCAAGTAGCAGTTCCCTTTACTGCCACTTGCTAATACCTTTAACTTCATTAAAATCCTGGTCCTTCAAATGTTTCTTGTTCTACTTCTTTAAAGTCAGCATTAACTATTTCTTCTTGTGGAATTTCTATAGTCTTTTTATTAGCATTTTGATTTATCTCTTCTCTAACTTGATTGTCAACATACTCGGGGTTGCTATCATTCATAACAGCTTGGTCATTAGTTATTGCACTTTGCATTTCTATAGATAAAATTCCATATTTACTTAATAATCTTTTCATAACAGTTTTTATTGCCATTCCATCAAAGTCTGTAGCCCATAAACTAGAATCTGCTACCCATTTTTTTGCGCTACTATAACTTTGAGAATATTTTTTAGCATGTTTCTTCATTTCTTCTCTAGACATATATATTGTCTTTTCGAACCCGTTCAATAGTTTAAAATAAGCTATATATCCTACAACTACATCTCTATTTATTAGAGCTTCATCTTCATTAAATTCAATCTCTCCAGTAAGTCTATTTACTCTTTTTATCTCACCTTCATAAATTTCTATAGCATTTATAGTTTTGTATTGTCCTGTACGCATCGCTAACTGTATATAGCCTTTATATCCCATTTGGAATTGTGCTTTTTTAACAAAACTATTACCTACTTTAGTGTTGTAAGGAACTATATATGCAAATCCTAAGTTCTGATCTATTGGTAAATCTAATGTTGCAGCTACAACAGCTGATGATATTATCGTATTTGGATCTGCATCTTTTAAAGATGGTAAATTTGATACGTTAACTATTGAGGATATAAATGCAGGAGCTTTTTTCCCCATTAATTCATTAAATCTCTTTTTATATCCATCTTGTTTTAACAAAGTATTAACTGTTAAAGGTTTACCCGCTTCTTGTGTTTGTATTTGATTTGACATACTATATCACTCCTTCTATTGAACAATTTTGTATTTTTAAAGGGTTATCTTTTGTAACTACTAAATTTATAATTTGGTTATCAATTTCTATAAGGTTATTTACGCTTTCTCTGTTATCTATAAATATTGGTGCTTGTACACTAAAATGTTTACTTAAAGTATCTATAATATCTAATCCTGCATTTATTTGACCTGCAGTATTTGCATTAGAGAATGGAACTCCATTTATTAAAGCTTCACAAGTTTCATCTATTCCGCCATTAACCTGCTCTTTAAATAGCTTAAATCTAACATTTTTAAATTTACTATTTATATTATTTTCAAGCATATTAACTCTTGTTTTTATAAATAACTCACATAGCATAACTATCTTTTCTTGTTTGGCTATCTCAATTCCAAGCTCTTTTTCTTCATCTAATAACTCTTGTTTTCTAACTTCTAAATCTTTGTTTAAACCTTCTTTAGCTAGAGTTTTATTTAACTCATTTATTTGATTTACTAACTCTCTTTTCTTATTTCTAAGTTCATCATTGTTAGATCCAGTAAAGTTTTCTACTTTTTCTTCTAAATCAGATATATTTTTATTAAGCATATCTATAGTTTCTCTATCTTCATTAGTATAAACAGCTTCAACTTTTACATCTTCTAATTCAGATTTTATACTTGAAACTATCATACTCTTATCTTGTATAACTAATAGTAACTCACTTGATTTATCGCTTAATTCTTCCAACTCAGTTGTTATTTTTTCAACTTCCTTCTTAGTTGCAAACCCTTTAGCTTGAATATCTTTTAAAATCTTTGATTTATTTAAGTTAAAGTTTTCTAGTAGCTCTTGTCTTTTAGCTTCTATATCATTAGTTTCAAAAGGTCTTTTACAAGTGGGACACTCAGTTTCTATAGAGCTTGTATCTAAAATTTCTTGTTGCTTATTTATATATTCATTTCTTAATCTATCCGTTTCCTTAGTAACTGCATCCTTCTGATATTCCTTAGATTTCTTTTCATTATCAACAGTTATTAACTTCATCCTAAAGTCATTAACTTCATTTTCAGCAGTTCTTAACTTGTCCATTAACTCTAACTTTTTAGCTGAACCTCTATTCATAGCTTGTTGATGCATATCTTGTATTTGCTTTTTCATAGAGAATACAGTTTCTTTATCTTTTAATATTTGTTCATTAACTTTACTGCTATCTAAAAGTTCATCTTCTACTTTTTCTAATGATTTATTAAGTAATTTTACTTCTTCTTTTATAGCTTTAAAGTCTATATCTACTATACTTCTATCACATTCATTTATTCTTATTGGTATATCTTTCTTCCTAGCTCCTAACTTGGTTATGCTTGCCTTTTTGCTTTTCATAATAGAGTCAACTTCTTGGCTTTCTAGTTCTACTCTTAACTGTTCTAAATCTTTATTGGTATCTATAACTTGCCCTACTGTTACATCACCTGCAACTTCTAATATTATTTTTCTAGCTTCTTTCCAGTTTAAAGAGTCAGAGAAAAAGTATGGGTTAGTTAATAACTTAAACTGATCTTCTTCTGCTATCTCTGATATTTTCTTTTTATACTCAGTCTTTTTAACTGGAACATCGTTTATTTCATATATAGTTTCATTTCCATTGAATGTTTTTTCTGCTTCTCCGCGCTTCTTAGTCCATTTTTCTTTATACGTTTTAGTTAACTTTACTTCTTGTCCATCTATTTCTAAGACTCCAGTTACAGTTGGATTAAGTCCTCTTACAGTACAGTTATTTTCATCTAATGGCTTTATTTCAAAATCAGTTCTATTCTTACTATCCTTATCAAACATCAACCAACTAAATGCATCAAATATACTTGTTTTTCCAAGTGCATTTTCTCCTAATATATTAGTTACTTTTTCAAAATCTATATTAATTTCTTTTATTCCTTTAAAGTTTTCTACTATTAATCGCTTTAAGATTATTAATTTCATTGATATTTCCTCCTAAATTTCATATAATATAATCAGTTTTAAATTTTTTTAATTCTAGTTTTTTTAGATGGAGCCACTGCAATGGCTCTTTTCTTATATAAATAATTCATATTCCTTACTAATATGTTCATTTACTATTTTTAAAGTCTCTCGTGCAGTTTCTTCTATTCCTTGATAATATCTTTTACTAGTGTCACTTATATTACTTTTTTGCATAGAAGCTGCAAGTTCTATCCTAGCTTGCATTTTTGCTTTTAATTCTTCTAGTACCATTTATTTTGAATCTCCTTTTTTTCTATTGTTGCAGTTATTAACTTTCCATCTGATACTGCAAATATCCAATTCATCTTATGCCACTCTACTGCTTCTTCTAAAGTTATAGAGTATAGATCTTTTAGTTTTCTAGTTAGCTTCATTTAGCTCACCTCCTTAAAAGCAACCACCGTTACTTCTCCATTTTTCATAAGATAGTCTGTCTAATCTGTATTCTCTACCTATTTTTGTTACACTGAATACTTTGCTTATTTCTGCATGTTTGGCTAAGTTTCTTACATAGCTTTCTGATGCTTTTAAATATTTTGCAAACTCTTTAATTGTTAGATACTCCCTAGGAGCATAATCATTACTGTCTCTAAACATTTGCATAACTTCTACTATATCTTCTCTATCAGCTATAGCTGATAGCAGAGAATCTCTATCTATATTTCTGATGATTAGCCTTTGCATTTCTGTTGCCATGTTATCCTCCTATAAATTTCCAACCACTTCTACGTTATCAAAATACCAATTAAGAGCCGCTACCTTTAACTGTTCTAAAGTTTGTATTTCTATTGTAAAATCTTCATCTATTTCATCAATTCTTGTTAGGTTAGCTTCATTCCATTCATAAATAGTTATCCAAGGGAATCTTTCATCTATTTCAAATCTAAGTTTATTTATTTCTACTGCTAATATGGAAGTTGTTTGTATATCCATATCTGTAATTGTTGTTTTTATTTTTTTTGATTGTTTAGCTAAAGCTACTGATCCTTCTGCTTCTCTTTTTTCATCACTCCATACTGGTGGATTTACTTCACACTCTTCTAATGTTAAAAAATCATTATTCATTATTAACCCCTCCTATTTTAAGCTTCTGCTAGTTCTAATACTGGTTTTAATTTATTTATAAAATATATCTGTCCTTTTCCTGTTATCTTAGGTGTCTTACTTATACTTATATGACCATCAGCATGTGTTATAGATGTTTCTTTTATTTCCATTAATTCTAATTTCATTGACTTTTGAGTTGGCATATTGTAATCCGACCCTTTTCTTTTTATTAAATATTCATTTTCCCTTAGCCATTCAAAAAATCTATTTTGTCCTATATCTACTCCATTCTGTTTTAATATCTTTGCTAATTCACCAACTAATATAGATGTATGACTTGCACTTACTGCATCTGCAAATAATACTTTTGGAGTTTGTTGTTTTATAACTTCATCTTTTTGTTTATTTTCAAGTTGAAGTTTTTCTTTTTCTTCCTCTTGCTCCACTAATTGCTCTAATGCTTCTTTATAAGTTTTTGGAAGTTTAAATTGTTGATTATTTTTAAGTTCTTCTTCCATTTCATGAAACTTTCTTATAAATTTAGCTTTTGCTATGACCATCTTTGTCCCATTATATGTAAACATTAGATTTTCAAATCCTTCTTTAGTCATTAGGTACTTTGGCATTTCTCGATTATTAGAATTGATATATGAGCACTGAGCAAAATTTCGTTGTGCTATTTCTCTTGTTTCATGATTACTCATCAATTTATTTATAAGTTCTCTTATATCTTTCATTACATCTGCATGTCTTTTATCTGTAACTTCTGCAACTTTTAAACTATCAGTTATTGGCACTAACTCACCTTTGAAATCTTCAAGTTGTACTAATTCTTTCATCTTTTCTCCTCCTATGAATTTTTGTTGTTTATTTGGTTAAACTAAGTTGTATCAAACGCAACTTTTAATTTAAAAAAATTTTGACAACATCTTCTGTCGATAATTTAAATATTTGTTTTAATTTTTTAACTTCTTCTATCGAAAAAGCAACTTTTCCATTTTCTTTTCTAGAATAAGATGAAGTTTGCTTTAAACCAAGAAGTTCAGCTAGATCTGATTGCGTATAATCAAAATCAGTTCTTAGTTTCCTTAGTTCTTTTGTCATATTATCACCTCTATATTTGTTACTTTGTTGCGTTTATTGCAACCTTATATTTATATAATATTGCATAAGAAGCAACTTGTCAACAATCTTTAACAAAAAAGTTTCTAGTAAAGCAACTTTTATTTATTTTAATGCAACTTAGCTTATAATATTCATAGTGGAGGTGTTTTTTATTGTGGATACATTTGGAAAAAGACTCAAAGAAGAAAGAATTAGTAAAAGATTGACGCAACAAGATGTTGCAGACATTTTCCATTTAAATAAAAGTTCTATAAGTAGGTACGAGAAAGATCAACAAGTGCCTGATGTAGCTACTATACAGAAAATGGCTAATTATTTTGGGGTTACAACTGATTATTTATTAGGAAATAAAAACAAAAAAACTGATGATACTGACTTATTTAACTTAAAAGGGGACGTTAGATTCCTAAAAAAAGTAAAAGAAGATGAAATGGTAAAGATACCAGTTTTAGGGGTTATAAAAGCAGGCATACCAATGTTTGCAGAAGAAAATATAATCGACTATGAGTATGTACATCAGGAGGAGTTAGTAATGGGGGAAGAATATTTCTATTTACAAATAAAGGGAGACAGCATGATAAATGCGGGAATACCGGACGGGAGTAGAGTTTTAATCAGAAAGCAAAACTTTATAGAAAGTGATGGCGAAATAATGGCCGTAAGAGTTAACGGTGATGAAGCTACATTAAAAAGGGTTTATAGACAACAAAGTGGGTTAGTTTTACAAAGTGAAAATTCAAAATATGGTCCTATGTTTTTCCCAGCTAGCGATGTAGATACTGGATACGTCGGAATAATAGGTAAAGCTATAAAGGTCGAAATAAAATTATAACGATATAAAAGAAGGTGATTGACATCAATATAAAATCAGCTTTTATAAGAGAAAGAAATGGTAATTTCAATGTTATTATAGAATACTTTGATGAAGCTAGTAATAAATGTAAGCAAAGAAGTCAAGGGAAATATAAAACTAAAAAAGAAGCTCAAAAACAATTAATAGAACTAAAAAATAATATAAATAAAAATAAAAGTGTTATCTGTAAAGATATTACACTTGTACAAAGATGTTATGCTTATGTAAAAGAAAATGAAGATACATGGTCTCATTATACAGTAACTAATCGTTTAAGCTGGATAAGGAATCATTTTGAACCTTACTGGAAAAATACTTTATTAAAAGACGTTACTGTAAGTAACTTACAAAAATTTGTTAATATTATTTTCAAAAGATTTACTGCTGAAAGTTCAAAGGTAAGGTATGGATTTTTAAGAGCTATTTTAGCTGAGTGTTATCGGTTAAGAGAAATACCAGAAAATCCTTGCGACTTTATAAAGCTACCAAAGGTAAAAGATACTTTTGAAGCTGAAGTTTATACTAAAGAAGAAGTTAAAACTCTAATTGATGCTTTAAATCAGCACATAATAGAGCCGCCAATTTTACTAATGGTCTTACTTGGATTACGTTTTGGAGAGGCTTGCGGTCTTAGATGGTCTGATATTGACTTTGATAATAACATAATAAATGTAAATCAAATTATAACATATAAGCCTAAATATGGTTTTGAATTTAAAGATCCTAAAACAGAAAGTTCTAAAAGGTCATTACATGCACCTAGTGAGCTTATGCAGAAATTAAGGAAATTAAAAAACGATCAAAATAAATTAAAACTTCAAAGTAAACTGGAAAACAAATATGACTTAGTATGTCTTAATGGAAATTTAAATCCATGGACTAATCCAAACTTAACAACTGCATATAAAAGATTATTGAAAGCTAATAATCTAAAGCAAATAAGGTTACATGATTTAAGGCACACAAATGCAACTTTAATGTTATTATCTGGAACTAATATGAAAACTGTTAGTAGTAGATTAGGTCACACAGATATTAAAATTTCTATGAATACATATAGCCATGTTTTAGAGGAAATGGATAAAGATGCATCTAATAATTTAAGTCAAATTTTATTTGATTCAAAGTCAGTTTAATTGTCAGTCAATAAAATGTCAGTTAACATTGTCAGTTAATTTTATACGATTCCAATAAAATAAAAGTAAGTAATATACTACGTTATAAAACTTTAGTATATTACTTACTAGTTAAATCTTACTCGTATAC
>NZ_FNGW01000015.1 GCF_900103615.1 Romboutsia lituseburensis DSM 797
TTTCTATAAATTAACCTACTGTTTAATTTTCAAAGTTCATTTTCTAACAACTTCTTTAGTTTAACAAATCATTCAAGCTTTGTCAACATTTTTCTACAAGTTGTTTTTTATTTCGTTATCCTTTTTCTTAAGGACAAGTAATAATATACTATATAATTAACAGTAGGTCAATAGTTTTTATTAATTTTTTATAAGTTTTTTTCGTATTCTTTTCTAAGCTTCTCTACAATCTTTCTTTCTAGCCTTGAAACAGTCATTTGAGATATGTCTAATTCCTTTGCTATCGCCGATTGTGTTTTATCTAAGAAGAATCTATCTTTAAATATTTTAACTTCTAATTCATTTAAATTTTCAATAAACTTATTTACAAAATCCATTTGCTCTATATTACCAAAGCTACTTTCCTCTTTACCAATTTTGTCTATAAGTGTTATATCTTTGTCTTCTGAATCATCATTATTAGATGAATCTAAAGAAATAGGTTGATAACCGTATGATGCTTCCATAGCCTCTAATACATCTTCTTCTGTACATCCTATATAATTTGCAATATCTTTTACTTTTGGGTGTTTTTTATTTTTTTGTTCTAATATAACTTTCGCTTCGCTTATCTTTTTACTTAACTCTTGGATACGTCTTGGCACTCTAAGTGTCCATACCTTGTCTCTAAAGTATTTTTTTATTTCACCTATTATAGTAGGAGTTGCAAAACTAGAAAATTCATATCCTTTTTCTATATCGTATCTATCTATTGCATATATTAATGCTAACGAAGCTACCTGATATATATCATCAAACTCTACACCTTTATTTATATACTTCTTTGCTAGCAAGTTTACTAAATACAGATGCCTTTCTATAAGAATATCTCTGATATCTTTATTGCTCTTATCACTACTGTATAGTCTGAACAATTCCTTTGTATCTATATCTAGGTAATTAGTAGCATTAGCTACATTCTTCATTAATTATCAACTCCTAAATATTTAGTCATTTTTATTGTTGTCCCTTGATTTTCTATAGACTCAATAGAAACATCATCCATTAGTGTTTGTATTATAAATAATCCTAATCCATTCTCTTTTGGGTTTTCTAAATCTGGTTGTGGAATATTTTCGATATTATATCCCTCTCCCTTATCAGATATCTCTATAGTCAATCCATTTTCTAGCATTGTATACGTTATATAGAAAATATCATCATTACTATGCTTTATAGCATTAGTACATGCCTCTGATACTGCTACCTTCATATCTTCTATATCGTCTATTGAAAAACCTATTTTATTTGCTATACCTGAAGTTGTTAATCTTATAATTCCTACATATTCAGGATTTGAAGTTATTTCCATTTTAATTGTTTCACAAGTCAAAGCCTATCCCTCCACTTTAAATATTTTATCTAGACCTGTTATAGTAAAAATTTTCCTAACATTGCTCTTAGGATTTAATATGTATATTTCTTTGTCTTCTATTTTTAATTTTTTAAGAACTCCTATCATTACACCTAATCCCGTAGAATCTATGTAATCTAAGTTAGTAAGATTAATTTTCATATCAACTATCTCTTCTTCTGCTAACTTATGTAAGTGTTCTTTTAATTTATCTGCTGTAGAAACATCTAACTCTCCTTCTAAAGCAATATCCCAAAAATTATTTTGACTATCTAACTTAGAATTTATATTTATTGACATTTATAAGCCTCCTCGTAGTATCCTTTATCTTTTGAAAAATTTAAATACTTTAGTTATACTTGTAATTTTAGTTACAACATCCGTAATTTCTTCTGTGTTTCTTGTAATAGATGCAACATTTTCTATAGTGTCATGAATATGCCTTTCATTGTAATCTATTATTTTATAAGCTTTCTCTACTACTTTTGTAGTGCTATTTAATAATCTACCTATGTATATAGCTACAATTAATGCTGATGCACCTATTAAAACAGCCCCTATTTGCCATCCCATTGCATCCATTAATTAGTATCTCCTTCATCTTCAAAAGTTCTACTTATAACTATTTCATCTTCACATATATTTATATTATCATCTATAAAATTATCATCTATGATAGTATTTATCTTTTCTTTAACTCCATCAAATGTTTCTTGTAAAACTTCTCTTGGATTATCTTTTACATCTTCTATCTTTTCCTTAGCATCTTTTCTTAATTCAGAACCTTTTTTTGGTGCAAAGAATAGACCTGCTATAAATCCTAAGAATGCTCCTAATAATAAATATTTCCCTTTTCTGCTACTCATAATCTAAACTCCTTTCGTACTTTAGGTACTAAATTATGGAAAAAGAATAGGATAAAATCCTATTCTTCTTCTATATTTATTTTAGCAATAGAAACAACATTAACTTCGTCGTTAGTTTTCATTAACTTAACTCCGCTTGTTACTCTTCCAAATAATGATATTTCATTAACTCTTAGTCTTATAAGAACTCCATCTGAGTTTATTATCATCATTTCATCATCTTCATTTACCATTTCAGCACCTACAAGCTCTCCTGTTTTTTCAGAGATGTTATAAGTTTTTATACCTTTACCGGCTCTAATTTGTATTCTATACTCGTCTATATCTGTTCTCTTACCAAATCCATTTTCACTTACCACTAATAAGTCTGTACCTTCATCACATAAGCTTACAGAAACTACTTTATCATCTTTAGCTAATGTTATACCTTTTACTCCCATAGCAGTTCTACCCATATGTCTTATATCATTTTCATCAAACTTAATAGACATACCGCCTTTAGTTACTAGAAGTACTTCTTTCTCTCCATTTGTTAACTTAACGCCTATAAGTTCATCGTCTTCTCTTAGCCCTATAGCTATAAGCCCCGATTTATTTATATTTCTAAACTCTTCACGCTTAGTTTTCTTAACTATACCGTTTTTAGTTGCTAATAATAAATATTCATTTTCACGAGCTTCATCTATTGCTATTAGAGTTGCTATTTTTTCATTAGGTCCTAATTGAAGTAAGTTTACTATAGCTGTTCCCTTAGCTTGTCTCTTTCCTTCAGGTATTTCATAAGCATTTAATCTAAATACTCTACCTTTGTTTGTAAAGAACAATAATCTACTGTGAGTCGTTGTTGTTACGAGATGTTTTACGAAGTCTTCTTCTCTTGTTGTAAGAGCAGATATACCTCTTCCACCCCTATTTTGACTCTTATAAGTATCCGCTGGAACTCTCTTTATGTATCCAAAATGAGTAAGAGTTATAGCTATTTCTTCCTCTTCGATAAGATCTTTTACATCTATCTCACCTTCAGCATGTCTTATTTCTGTTCTTCTTTCATCAGCATGATTTTCTTTTATTATTAACATTTCTTGTTTTATTACATTAAGAAGTAATCTTTCATTTGCTAATATTTCTTTTAATCTATTTATTTTCTTTATAAGCTCTTCATATTCAGCTTCTATCTTATCTCTTTCTAATCCAGTAAGTCTTTGAAGTCTCATATCTAAGATTGCTTGAGCTTGAACTTCACTCAATCCAAACTTTTCCATAAGTCCTGCCTTAGCTTCTTGAGTAGTCTTAGATGCTCTTATTAAACTTATTACTGCATCTATATTATCTAACGCTATTCTTAATCCTTCTAATATATGAGCTCTTGCTTCTGCTTTATTTAATTCAAACTTAGTTCTTCTAGTTACAACATCTTTTTGATGTTTTACATAGTAATACAGCATTTGTTTAAGATTTAATACTCTTGGTTGTCCATCAACTAAACAAAGCATTATTATACTAAATGTGTCTTCCATCTGAGAATGTTTATAAAGATTATTTAATACTATATTAGCATTAACATCTCTCTTAAGTTCTATAACAATTCTCATACCATTTCTGTTACTCTCATCTCTTAGATCTGAGATTCCTTCAATTTTCTTATCTTTAACTAAGTCAGCTATTTTTTCAACTAATCTAGCCTTATTTACTTGATATGGTATCTCTGTAACAATTATTTGCTGTTTTCCTTTAGGAAGCTCTTCTATATATGCTCTTGCTCTAACTTTAACTTTACCTCTACCAGTTCTATATGCATTTGCTATATTTTCCTTACCCATTATTATTGCAGATGTTGGGAAGTCTGGTCCTGTTATATATTGCATTAAATCTTCTACTGTACAATCTTCATTATCAATTAAATATATTGCCGCATCTATAACTTCAGCTAAGTTATGAGGTGGTATACTAGTTGCCATACCAACAGCTATACCATTAGATCCATTTACTAAAAGGTTTGGATATCTTGATGGTAGTACAGATGGCTCCTTTAATGATTCATCGAAGTTTGGTATAAAGTCTACTGTCTCTTTCTCTATATCTCTTAATAATTCAAGAGATAATTTACTCATTTTTGCTTCTGTGTAACGCATTGCGGCTGGTGAGTCACCATCTACAGAACCAAAGTTACCATGCCCATCAACTAAAAGTCCTCTAGTTGAGAAATCTTGAGCCATTCTTACCATTGCAAAATAAACAGCAGTGTCTCCATGTGGGTGGTATTTCCCCAGAACGTCCCCAACTATACGGGCAGACTTTCTATAAGGTTTATCAGGAGTTAAATTTAATTCACTCATTGAATATAATATTCTTCTATGAACTGGTTTAAGACCGTCTCTAACATCAGGAAGAGCACGACCAGCTATAACGCTCATCGCATAATCCATATACGATTTTTTCATTTCATCCGCTATCTCTAAAGGGAGTATTCTATTATTTTCTTCCATTTATACTCATCCCCTTTCCTATATATCTAAGTTTTTAACGTATTTTGCATTTGTTTCAATAAATTCTTTTCTTGGGCCAACTTTATCTCCCATAAGCATTGAGAATACTTCATCTGCCATTGCAGCATCATCTATAGATACTTGTAATAATGTTCTTGTTTCTGGGTTCATTGTTGTATCCCATAACTGCTCAGCATTCATCTCTCCTAGCCCTTTGTATCTTTGAAGCTCTACACCTTGTCTTCCAATTTGTTCTAATAAATCTTCTAATTGCTTATCAGAGTAAACATAATGTTCTTTCTTTTGCTTCTTAACCTTGTATAGAGGTGGTTGCGCAACATACACATATCCATTTTCTATAAGAGGTCTCATATATCTGAAGAAGAATGTTAAAAGTAAAGTTCTTATATGTGCTCCATCGACATCGGCATCGGTCATTATTACTATTTTATGATATCTTGCTTTTTCTATATCAAAGTCATTACCTACTCCACATCCGTATGCAGTTATCATATTCTTTATTTCATCAGATGATAATATTTTATCTAATCTAGATTTTTCAACATTAAGTATTTTCCCTCTTAATGGTAATATTGCTTGTGAATGTCTATCTCTACCTTGTTTAGCTGAACCACCGGCAGAATCCCCTTCGACTAAGAATATTTCACTCTTAGCAGGATCTTTCTCAGCACAGTCAGCTAATTTCCCTGGTAATGATGTACTTTCTAATACACTCTTTCTTCTAGTTAATTCTCTTGCTCTCTTTGCTGCTTCTCTTGCCCTTTGAGCTCTAAGACCTTTATCAACTATGATTCTAGCTGTAGTTGGATTTTCTTCTAAGAATGATCCTAGCTCTTCTACTGTTACGCTATCAACCATCCCTCTCATTTCAGTGTTTCCTAGCTTAGTCTTTGTTTGACCTTCGAATTGAGGCTCAGGAAGCTTAACTGATACTACAGCCGTAAGTCCTTCTCTTATATCTTCACCTATTAAGTTAGGGTCGCTTTCTTTTAATAACTTATTTCTTTTTGCGTATTCATTTATAGTTTTAGTTATAGCAGTCCTAAATCCAGCTAAGTGAGATCCACCTTCATGAGTGTTTATATTATTTGCGAAAGAATATATGTTCTCTGTATATCCATCAGTATATTGCATAGCTAGCTCAACTACACAATCTTTCACTTTTTTATCTATATAAACTATATCATCATGTATCCCAGTTCTAGACTTATTTAAATACTTAACATATTCAACTAATCCACCTGTGTAATGGAACTCTTTTATTTTTGGACTCTCTTCTCTTTTGTCCTCAAATACAATTTTAATTCCTTTATTTAAGAAAGCTAACTCTCTAAGTCTATGCTCTAAAGTTTCATATTTAAATTCAGTTTCTTCAAAAATTGTTTCATCAGGCATAAATTTTGTTACTGTTCCTGTATGAGTAGATTCTCCTACAATTTCAAGTTCAGTTACAGGTATTCCTTTTTCATAAGTTTGTCTGTATATTTTTCCATTTCTAGAAACCTCTGCTACTAACCACTTAGATAAAGCATTAACAACAGAAACCCCAACTCCGTGAAGACCTCCAGATACTTTGTATCCTCCTCCACCGAATTTTCCTCCTGCGTGAAGAACTGTTAAAACTGTTTCTAAAGTAGATTTTCCAGTTTGAGGATGAACTTCTACGGGTATACCTCTACCATTATCTTTTACTAAGATACTTCCATCTTCATTTATAGATATATATATTTCTGAACAGTATCCTTGTAGTGCCTCATCTATACTGTTGTCTACTACCTCATAAACTAAATGATGTAAACCTCTAGGTCCAGTTGAACCTATGTACATACCAGGTCTTTTTCTAACTGCTTCTAATCCTTCTAGGACTTGTATCTGACTTGCACCGTATTCTTGTTTCATCTAGTTCCCTCCATTCTCTATGTTTATAACATGTCCACTTTCTATATTGAAAATAGTCGTGTTACTTTTATCAAATATATTTTTATGTGCAATTTCAGCTGTTGTAATAAACATCTGAACTACATTTAAATTGTCTACCAAAAGCTTTTGTCTCGTTTCATCTAACTCACTAAAAACATCGTCTAATATTAATATTGGATACTCTCCAACTTCATTATTTATCAGCTCTATCTCCGATAATTTTAATGAAATTGAAGCTGTTCTTTGTTGTCCTTGAGATCCATACAATCTCACATCTAATCCATTTATATAGATATTTAGGTCATCTTTATGTAATCCATATCTTGTAGTTCTTGTTTCGATATCATGTTCTCTGTTAGACATTAGCTTTTCTATAAATTTGTTGTAAACTGTTGAAGTTGTATCTTCATCACATATATTTAGTTGATTTTTATATGTAATTGATAATTCCTCAATTCCTCCAGTTAACTTTTCATGTAAATTTTTTGATATATTTGCGATTTTTTTTATAAAATCTCTTCTAAGTATATATATATAACTCCCATATTTAGCTAGGCTTTCATCATAAACATCAAGCAATGCACTATCTACATTTTTACTCTTAAGAAGCTGATTCCTTTGAAATAAAATTTTATTATAATTAGTTAGATAATTATAGTATTTAGGCATAATTTGACTGATTTCCTTGTCTATAAATGACCTACGCTCTTTAGGACCTTCTTTAACTAGCCTTAAGTCTTCTGGCGAAAAAATTACAACGTTTATATTTCCAAGCAGTTCATAGATTTTTTGTATGTGAATTTTATTTACTTTTATACCTTTTTTATTCTTGCCAATAGCTACTTCAATTAGACCATTTGTATGCTCTTTCGAAAAATTACCTCCAACATAAAGATTCTCAGTTTCAAATTTTACAATCTCCTTATCTTTGCTAGTTCTAAATGATTTTCCAAAAGATAGCATATATATAGATTCTACTATATTCGTCTTTCCTTGGCCATTTTTTCCTACAAGAAGATTAACTTTTTTGTTGAATTCTAGATATAAATTGTCATAGTTCCTAAAATTCACTAATTGCAAACTATTTAGTCGCATAAAAGGCTCTCCTTTTTACACTACTTTTATTTTATTTCCTTCAACTTCTACGATATCTTGAGGTCTTAATTTTTTACCTCTTCTAGTTTCAACTTCTCCATTAACCTTTACTAAACCTTCTAATATTAAAAACTTAGCATGTCCTCCTGTCGAAGCTAAATCTGCTAACTTTAGAAATTGATCTAATTTTATATATTCTGAATCTATAGTTATTTCAATCATTTTTATCCTCCTAATTTGATAGTTTTAGCTATATTTTAACTAATCACTAAAAATATATTATATCATAAACGCCTTATAATTACATGTATTAAAAGAAAAGAGAGTGCTTTAAGATGATTTAACAATCATTTTTTTGACACTCCCTTTGTCTGTAATAATTATATATTTGATGATATTCTTACTGGAAGTAATAAGTATGTATACTTAACTCCATCCACCGGTTTTATTATGCAAGGATTTACATTTGTTGTAAATTCTATAAATATTTCTTCACTATCGATATTTTTTAACCCCTCTAAGAAATATCTAGAGTTAAATGCAATATCTAAGTAATCTCCTTCTAATTCTAAAGAAACTTCTTCATAAACATTTCCTTTGTCTGTATTAGAAGTTATAGCCATAGCATTATCTCTAATTGATAGTTTGATTAAGTTATTTTTTTCTGATTGAGATAGTAAAGATGCTCTTTCTATACTATTTAACAATTCTTTTGTATTTAATTTAACTCTTGAATTGTGCTCTCTCGGCAATAATTTTTTATAATCTATAAATTCACCTTCTAAAAGTCTTGTTATTATTTTAGTGTCATTAATTATAAATATTGCATTTTTTTCATCAAATCCAACTTTTACATCTTCTTCTGATGATAATAAGCTATTTACATCAGTTAGAGCTTTACCTGGTATTATAACTTTTGCATTATTTATCATATTATCAACTTGGCAACTTCTTACTGCAAGTCTATATCCATCTATTGCTACTAAGCTTATATCACCATCTACTATTTCTAAAAGTTCACCCATTAATACAGGTTTTGTTTGATCTTGAGATATAGCAAATACAGTTTGCTTTATCATATTTTTTAATAAATCTTGAGGAATATTGTATAAATCCTCTTTATTTACTTCTGGTAATTTAGGAAACTCTTTTGCTGAATCTCCTTTTATTTTAAATCTCGAGTTTACACAATTTATATAAACATTATTTTCATCATCAGTTTCTATTTCTACAAATGAATCAGGTAACTTTCTAATAATATCCCCAAAAAGTCTAGCATTTACTACTATTTCTCCTTCTTGAATTACCTCTGCTTGTGTATAAGTTTCTATTCCTATTTCTAAATCATATCCAGTTAATGTTAATTGATCACCTTTTGCTGATAATAAAATACCTTTTAAAAGCTCTAAAGTAGTTTTTCCATTAATAGCTTTTTGAGAAATACCTATTTTATTAGCTAAAAGTTTTTGATTACAAATTATTTTCAATGTGGATAACCTCCTCGCGACATATATATAAAAAAATAATAAAAAATATTAGTAGTAATAGTAGTAGGTGTTGTTGATAATGTGAATAACCATCTCAAACGTAATAGCACCAAAGATATCAACATGTTTATAAGTTGTTGATATCTTTGTTAGTTTAAAAAGGATATTTTGTTAATATTTTTTAGACAAAAAAATACACACACCTCTATTAACACCATATCCACAGACAATTGTTTATAAATTATCCCTTTAAATCTGATATTATCTTATCTATTTTCATTTTTATTTCTTCATTTGCTTGTATATCTTTAATTATCTTATCGTGGGCATGAATAACTGTTGTATGATCACGTCCTCCAAACTCTTCTCCTATTTTTGGTAAAGATAAGTCTGTAAGTTCACGAGATAAATACATGGCTATTTGTCTTGGATAAGCTATTGATCTAGTTCTTTTCTTAGAATTGAAATCTTCCATTTTTAAATCAAATACAGTCGCAATCTTTTCTTTTATACGATTTACAGTTATTTCTTCTGTTTTCGTAGTAGTTATTATATCTTTTAGTGCTTCAGCAGCTAATTCAAAAGATATATTTCTATTAGTAAGAGATGAATAAGCTATTACTCTAGTTAAAGCGCCTTCTAATTCTCTTATATTTGATTTAATATTTTTAGCTATATAAGTAGTAACTTCGTTAGAAACTTCTATGTTTTCCATTTGAGCTTTTTTTCTAAGTATAGCTATTCTAGTTTCAAAGTCTGGTGCTTGTATATCAGTTATAAGCCCCATTTCAAATCTAGATCTTAATCTATCTTCTAGTGTTGGAATTTCTTTTGGTGGTCTATCACTAGAAATTATTATTTGCTTATTTGCTTCATGTAATGAATTAAAAGTATGGAAAAACTCTTCTTGAGTTCTTTCTTTTCCTGCTATAAATTGAATATCATCTATAAGTAAAATGTCTACGTTTCTATATTTATTTCTAAATTCTTCATTTCTATCGTCTTTTATCGAGTTTATAAGCTCGTTAGTAAACTTCTCTGAAGAAACATAAACAACCTTTGGATCTTTTTTTTGAGTCATTATATGATGACCAATGGCATGCATTAAGTGAGTTTTTCCTAATCCAACACCTCCATATAAGAAAAGAGGATTGTATGCTTTAGCTGGAGATTCAGCAACTGCAACGCATGCAGCGTGAGCAAATCTATTACTATTACCTATAACAAAAGTATCAAAAGTATATTTAGGATTTAAATTAGGATAACTGCTTTTGGACTTTGTTAGCTTATTTTCTTCATCTAAGCCTTCTACATCTTTTTCACTTAAAACGAATTTTACTTTGTATTTTTTTAATGATAGCTGATTTACTGAGCTTTCTATTAGATTTAAGTATCTATCCTCTAAAATACTCTTAGTGAAATCATTGGGTACTAAAAGTATTAAATCACTCATGTATATTTTTAAAGGTACTATTTGCTTAAAAAAAGCATTAAAACTAGGCGGAGATAACTCGCCTTTGATTAATTGTAGTGTTTTGTCCCATAAAGAAACTATATCCATAATATAAACCTCCGAACAGAATAATTAACATTTTCCACAAAGTTATTAACAAAAAAGCAAAAAAAATATAAGTTTTTTAAATAATAACTATATTTATGGATAATCGTGTGGATAAAATACTAATAACACAAATTATTCTCAAAAAGTAAAAAGATATAAACAATATGTATATAAAGTTATAAATAGTATCAATATATAATAAATGTAGTTTATAACTAAAGTATTAGCGAAATACATATAAGTTATACACATTTATATCCACAGCTTGTGAATAACCTTAATAAGTTAATATTTCTTATTAACATTATCAACAAGTATATTAATAATATCAGAATAAGTGGCAAACTTCAATATTTTATACTTAATTTATCCACAATATTACATAGCTGTTGATAAATTAATACACAATAGCAAAATCAATCATTTGTATATAATCAAAAAATGACATGAAATGAGCTATGTTGATAACTAATGCTAAGAATATTTCTATTTATATATATTCTGGTTAAATATATGTAATATAAGGTAAGTAATTTTGTTGTTTAGCATGTCCAAAAACTCGTTGACAACAAATATAAAAGCATTTATAATTGTATGTGTTATGTTTACTTTGAGGGTAAAGTTATTATTTTTATAAACGGAAAAAAAATCTGAAAGGCGGTGTAATAAATGAAAAGAACTTATCAGCCAAAGAAAAGACAAAGAAAGAAAGAACATGGTTTCAGAAAGAGAATGAAGACGTCTAACGGAAGAAACGTGTTAAGAAGAAGAAGAGCTAAAGGAAGAAATAGATTAACTCATTAATAATTAAAAAGGCCGCTGTGAAAGTGGCCTTTTTGTGTAGAAACTATAATTTATAAGCTGTGTTTACGGAGGGTTTAAGATGGACTTTAATAAAACAAAAGGCTTGAAAAAAGACTCTGATTTTAGAAAAGTATACAAACACGGCAAATCTTTTGCAAATAAGCATTTAGTAATGTATATACTGGAAAATAAATCAGATATTAGTAGAGTAGGATTTTCTGTTTCTAAGAAGGTTGGAAAAGCTATTGTTAGAAACAAAGTAAGAAGAAGAATAAGAGAAGCTTACAGATTAAATATAGATGAAAACGTTAAAAATGGATACGATATAGTACTTATAGCTAGGGTATCTAGCAAAGATGTAGAATATAAAGATATCGAAAAGTCTTTAAATCATTTAGCTAGAAAAGCCAATATTAAATTGCAAGAACAATAATAGTTTTAGCATGGAGGCCTTGATTTTGGGAAAAATAAATTTTATATTAAAGGAAATGAATAGATACTTGGCGAAATTATGTATTTGTTTAGTTAGATTCTATCAAAAATTTATATCTCCGTTAAAAGGACCTACCTGTAGATTTTATCCGACTTGTTCTCAATATTCAATAGAGGCCTTTAGGAAATATGGATTAATAAAAGGTATGTATTTAACGATAAGACGAGTATCAAAATGTCATCCCTTTCATCCGGGGGGCTATGATCCTCTAAAATAAAAGACAATATACTCTAGGAGGTATAAAAATTGAGCATTATAAGTAATTTATTAGGACAGGTGCTAAAAATAATAGTTGAATTTGTTCAGAACTATGGACTATCAATTATATTATTTACAATTTTTGTAAAGGTATTATTGTTACCTCTTACAATAAAACAAACGAAATCAACTAAGGCTATGCAAGATATACAGCCTAAGATGCAAGAAATACAACAAAAATATAAAGATAAACCAGAAAAGCAACAACAAGAAATAATGAATTTATATAAAGAAGCAAAAATAAATCCGTTAGCAGGATGTTTACCATTATTAATACAATTCCCTATATTAATAGGACTTTATAATGTATTAAGAGATCCTGTAGCGTGGGGAGTTTTCGCAGATAAAGCTGCTTTTGCTAATGCCGATATGGTATTTTTATGGGTACAGAATTTAACAAAGCCAGATTACATATTAGCTATAATATCAGGTGCAACAACATTTATAATGCAAATGTTAATGATGCCAAAAGACCAACAACAAGGATCTATGAAAATTATGACTTATGTAATGTCTGCAATGATGTTATATTGGGGGTTCATGTTCCCAGCAGGTCTTACATTATATTGGACTGTAGGTAACTTATTCTCTATAGCTCAACATTATTTAGTAATGAATCCTCTAAGAGCTAAGCTGGCTAATTCTAAGGAGGAAGTAATAAATGATAGCAAGCCTAGAAATAAGAAGTAAAACTCAAGATGAAGCTGTAAGCAAAGCTATAACAGAGTTAAAGGTAAGTTTAGAAGACTTAAATGTTCAAGTTTTAGAGCAACCTAAATCTGGATTTTTAGGATTTATAGGTGCAAAAGAGGGGCTATATAAGTTTACAGTAATAGAAAAAGAGTTAAGTGAACTTGAAATAGCTCAACAGTTTGTTGAAGGCATACTAAAAAACTCTAAAATAGAAGCTGTAGTAAAGGTTACTCAAGATAACAATTTAATTAAAGTAGACATAGAAGGTAAGGATGCAGCATGTTTAATAGGTAGAAGAGGAGAAACATTAGACTCTATACAATTCTTAACTGGACTAGCACTTAATAAAATAAATAAGGACTCTCACATGAGAGTTCTTGTAGATATAGAAAACTACAGATCAAAAAGAGAAGAATCTCTTGTAAGATATGCAAATAAAGTGGCTAGAGAAGTAGCAAAGACTAAAAAAACAAAGAAATTAGACTATATGAATCCTTATGAAAGAAGAATAGTTCATTCTGCTCTTCAAAATGATAAATATGTAACTACATACAGTGAAGGAACTGATCCATACAGAAGATTAGTTATAGAATATAAAAGATAAAACATAACCTCCTATAGTAATAGGGGGTTTTATTTTTGTCAATTATTTTATATAATGATAAGATTAAGGAAACAATTAAAGTAACGAAAAAAAATACGAAATTATATAATAAGAGGTGATAGATTTGTTTATAGATGATACTATAGCAGCAATAGCAACTGCACCAGGTGAAGGTGGTATTGGCATTATAAGAATTAGTGGAGAAAGATCACTATCAGTTGCAGAAGAAATATTTAGATCTATGTCGGGAAAACTAATAAAAGATTACAAAACAAGAACTTTGGTATATGGAAATATTGTAGATGGGGATAAAGTAATAGACGAAGTTTTAGTTGCTTACATGAAAGGGCCAAACTCATATACAGCTGAAGATGTTATAGAAATAAATTGCCACGGTGGATTTATATCTGTAAAAAAAATATTGGAACTTATACTATCTAAGGATGTAAGGCTTGCTGAGCAAGGAGAATTTACAAAAAGAGCATTCTTAAATGGAAGAATAGACCTATCTCAAGCCGAAGCCATAATAGATGTTATAAAAGCGAAGACAGATATGGCTCATGAAGTTGCTCAAAATCAATTAGAAGGATCTTTATCTAATAAGATAAAAGATTTAAGAATGAAGGTAACAGAAGTATTAGCTCATCTAGAAGTTGCAATAGACTTCTCGGAAGAAGATGTTGAAGAAATAACATATCAAACTTTAGAAGAAAAAGCTCGTGAACTTAAAAATGAAATAAAGAAATTATATGATACAGCTGAGAGTGGTAAGATACTTAGAGACGGATTAAAAACAGTTATAGTAGGAAAGCCGAATGTTGGTAAATCTTCATTACTAAACTCTATATTAGGCGAAAATAGAGCTATAGTTACTGATATACCAGGAACAACAAGAGACGTTATAGAAGAGTTTGTAAATATAAAAGGGATACCTCTGAAAATAGTAGATACAGCTGGAATAAGAGAAACAGAAGATGTTGTTGAAAAAATAGGGGTAGAAAAATCTAAAGAATCTTTTAATTCAGCAGATTTAGTGATTATGGTACTTGATTCATCAAGACAGCTTTCTGATGAAGATTTAGAAATATTAGCAAACTTAGAAAATAAAAAGACTATAGTTTTATTAAATAAAACAGATTTAGAGCAGAAAATAGAGGAAGATAAAATAAGACAATATGTCGATAATGATAGTATAATAAGAATATCAGCTTTAAAACATGAAGGAATTGAAGAAATTCATGATAAAATAGAATCGATGGTTTATAAAGGAAGTATAAAAAATACTTCAAGTTTAGTAATCACAAATTCTAGACATAAAGATGCATTATTAAGAGCATATGAATCTATAAATGATGCTATAAGCGCTATTGAACAAAATTTACCATATGATTTTATAGAAGTTGATTTCAAAAATATATGGGACTATTTAGGATATATAAACGGAGATACTGTAAAAGAAGACTTATTAGATACAATATTTAGTAACTTCTGTATAGGTAAATAATAGAAGAATTATGTTTTTCGTGAAACATTAATGTTTAACAGAAAGGATATTAACATGATAAATTTCGAAGCAGGAAAATACGACGTAATAGTAGTTGGAGCTGGTCATGCTGGTTGTGAAGCAGCATTAGCAACAGCTAGAATGGGACATAAAACATTAGTAGTTACTATGTCTTTAGATACTATTGCCTTAATGCCATGTAATCCATCAATAGGTGGTACAGGAAAAGGACAATTAGTTAAAGAAATAGATGCACTAGGTGGAGAGATGGGTGTAAATGCAGATAAGACACTTATACAAAGTAGAATGTTAAATACTGCAAAAGGTCCAGCTGTTCACTCTTTAAGAGGGCAAGCAGATAAGTTCAGATATCATACGGAAATGAAAAGAACTTTAGAAAATGAACCTAACTTAGATATAGTTATGGATGAAGTAGTAGATGTATTACATGAAGGACAAGTTGTTACAGGTGTAGTAACTAAGTTAGGCTGCAAATATGAAGCTAAAGCTGTAATATTAGCTACAGGAGTATACTTAAATTCAAGAGTATTTATAGGAGAGGCTACTCTAGATGAAGGTCCTAATGCGTTAGGATATTCTAAACATTTAACAGATAAGTTAGTAGACTTAGGTTTAAATATGAGAAGATTCAAAACTGGTACTCCAGCAAGAATCCATAGAGATAGTATAGATTTTTCTGAAATGTCTATCCAAGAAGGAGATGAAAGAATAACTCCATTCTCATTCTTAACAGATAAAGTAGATATAGATCAGGAACCTTGTTACTTAACAAGAACTAATTTAAAAACACATGAAATAATAACTAGCAATTTAAATAGAACTGCAATGTATCGTGGAGTAGCACAGAGTACAGGAGCAAGATATTGTCCATCAATAGAAGATAAGGTAGTTAGATTCAGTGATAAAGAATCACACCAAATTTTCATAGAGCCAGAAGGTTTAGATACTAAGGAAATGTATATTCAAGGTATATCAACAAGTTTACCTTATGAAGTACAATTACAAATGTATAAGAGTATCAAAGGACTTGAAAATGCTAGAATAATGAGACCTGCATATGCAATAGAATATGATTGTATAGACCCAACTCAATTAAAAATAAACCTTGAAATAAAAGGTGTAGAAAACTTATTTAGTGCTGGTCAATTTAACGGTACTTCAGGATATGAAGAAGCTGCAGCGCAAGGTCTTATAGCTGGTATAAATGCAGCATGCAAAATAGGAGGAAAAGAGCCTTTTGTGCTTGATAGATCAGAAGCATATATAGGTGTTTTAATAGATGATTTAGTAACAAAAGGAACTAATGAGCCTTACAGAATGATGACTTCAAGATCAGAATACAGATTATATCTAAGACAAGATAATGCAGATATGAGACTTACTGAGAGAGGTTATGAAATAGGATTAGTAAAAGAGGATAGATACCAAAGATATTTAAATAAAAAATCGCAAGTAGAAGAAGAGCTAGAAAGATTAAAGATAGAAAGAGTTACACCAAAAGAAGTAAATCATCTTTTACAAGAATTAGGTGCATCTGAAATAAAAGTTGGATTATCTTTATATGAATTCTTAAAGCGTCCTGAAGTTACATATAGCTTAATAGAAGCTATAGGAAAGGGTGCTGGAGAAGATGTTTCAGAAGAAGTTAAAGAACAATGCGTTATAATGACAAAGTATGAAGGATACATCGATAAGCAATTAAAGCAAATAGATCAATTTAAAAAACTTGAGAATAAGAAACTTCCAAATGAAATAGATTACTTATCTATAGATGGATTAAGAATAGAAGCTAGACAAAAGCTAGATTCTATAAGACCTGTATCTATTGGACAAGCGTCTCGTATATCAGGAGTTTCTCCTGCAGATATATCAGTACTTCTTATCTATTTAGAGCAAATGAGAAGAAGTAGAGGAGGACAAAATGACTAATAGAGAATTATTAAGAAAAGGTCTTGAAGATTTAGGAATAAAAGCTAACGACAAAATGTTGGACAATTTTAATATTTACAGGGAAATATTAGTCGATTGGAATCAAAAAATGAATCTTACAGGGATAGAAGATGAAAAAGAAGTGTTTATAAAACACTTCTTAGATTCTGTTTCATCAGTTGAAAACGGGTATATAAAAGATGGAATATCATTAATAGATGTTGGAACAGGAGCTGGTTTTCCTGGTTTACCATTAAAAATCTGTTTAGAAAATATAAACTTAACTTTATTAGATTCATTAAATAAAAGGATAAATTTCTTACAAGAAGTAAGCAATAACTTAGGATTAGAGAATGTAGAATTTATACACGGTAGAGCAGAAGATTTTGGGAAATTAGAAGAATATAGAGAACAATATGATGTAGCAACTGCTAGAGCTGTTGCTGGATTACCTATATTAATGGAATTCTGTGTACCATTCGTTAAGGTTGGAGGATATTTTGTGTGTCTAAAAGGTCCTAACGCAAATTTAGAATTAGAAGAATCTAAATCTGCTATGGAAGTTTTAGGGTTAGAGTTCGTAGAAAAAATAGATATAGAGCTTCCAGAGACTGATTTAAAGCACAATATATTAGTATTTAAAAAAGTAAAAAATACGCCAGAAAAATATCCGAGAAAAGCAGGAAAACCTGCAAAAAGCCCTATAAAATAAAACTAATTAGTATAATAAAGATAAGATATATACTATAAAATAGCTAAAAATATACTAAAAATGAAATAAAATAGAAGGATTATGTGAGTATATGAAGAAATATTATACTCATATGTATCTAATGTAGTATTAATTTGTAAGTAGTTAATGAAATTCAAATATATTTATATCTAATAAGAGAGGGATGTTATGGAAGATAAAAGAGTTATGGAGATACCTATAGAAAATATAGTTCCAAATCCATATCAACCAAGAAAAGTATTTTCGCAATCAGCGCTAGAAGAATTAAGCAACTCTATAAAAGTTTATGGAATACTTCAACCTATAACAGTTAGGGTTAAAGATGATAAATATGAACTTATTGCAGGTGAAAGAAGATTTAGAGCGGCTAAATTAGCTCAACTTAAATCAGTTCCTGCGATTATAAATAATATGTCAGATGAATCTTCAGCAGTGTTAGCATTGTTAGAAAATTTACAAAGAGAAGATTTAAACTTTATAGAAGAAGCTATGGGTTATGAAAATTTAATTAAGGAACATGAATTTACTCAGCAACAATTAGCTGAAAAATTAGGGAAAAATCAATCTACTATAGCTAACAAACTTAGAATATTGAGATTACCAAATGAAATAAAAATAAAATTAGTAGAAAATGATTTAACTGAAAGACATGCTAGAGCACTTCTTAAGTTACCTAATGAAGAGCTAATGAAAGATGTTGTAGACAAAGTAATAAAAAATGAACTAACTGTAAAGAAAACTGAAAAGTTGATAAAAGACATTTTAGATGAATTACAAGCCGCTCAAGAGCCAGAGAAAAAACAAAATATAAAAGGTACGATGGGTATAAGAATTTATTTAAATACCATGAAGCAAGCCTTTGATGCAATAATAGGAACAGGAATTGAGGCAAAATATAACGAAGTAGATAAAGGCGATTATATGGAAGTTGTTGTAAAGATTCCTAAAAAATAAAAGGTTACTGCTTCGCAGTAACCTTTTTTAAAAGAGACAAAAGGGGGAAGTCTTATGAGCAAAGTTATAGCTGTGTTCAATCAAAAAGGTGGAGTAGGGAAAACTACGACAAATGTAAATTTAAGTGCAAGTATAGGGAAAATAGGGAAAAAAGTATTAGTATTAGATTTGGATCCACAAGGCAACTCAACAAGTGGATATGGAATAAACAAAAACGAAGTAGAAAGTACTATTTATGAAGTAATGCTAGATGGGGTTGAAATAAAAGAAGCTATTTTAAAAACAGAATTTGAAAATATAGATGTAGTAGCATCTGCTACTGAATTATCTGGAGCAGAGATAGAACTTACATCTATGGAAAATAGAGAGTTTATATTAAAGAATGCAATTGAAAGTGTAAGGCAAGAATATGACTATATATTTATAGATTGTCCTCCTTCACTAGGAATGCTTACTATAAACTGTCTTACAGCAGTAGACAGTGTATTGATACCAATACAATGTGAGTATTATGCATTAGAAGGTGTTAGTCAGCTTATGGAAACTATAAAGTTAGTTAAATCTAGACTTAATCCCAATATAGACATACAAGGCGTTGTATTAAGTATGTTTGATGGAAGAGCTAATTTATCAATACAGGTAGTAGAAGAAGTTAAGAAATATTTTAAAGGAAGTGTATATACAACATTAATCCCAAGAAATGTTAGATTAGCAGAAGCACCAAGCCATGGTAAACCAGCACTTTATTATGATGCTAGATGTAAAGGGGCAGAAGCATATATGGAACTAGCTGAAGAGTTCATAGATTTAGAGGAGGATATAATATAATATGGAAAAAAAATCACCTAAAAGAACAAATAGGTTAGGTAGAGGTCTTAGTGCATTGATACCTGACACTAAAGATGATATAGATAGTAAAGAAATCGTAAGATTAGATTTAAGTAAAGTATATCCAAATGATACTCAACCAAGAAAAGTATTTGATGAAGAAAAGATACATGTACTTTGTGAATCTATAAAACATTATGGAGTATTACAACCTATAGTTGTTAAACCAGATGAAGATGGTAGATACATGATAATAGCAGGTGAAAGAAGATATAGAGCATCGAAGATGGCTAAACAAAAAGATATACCAGCTGTTATAAAAGATATACCTATGAAGGATATAATGGAAATAGCACTTATAGAGAACTTACAAAGAGAAGACTTAAATGCTATAGAAGAAGCATTAGCATACAGAAGCTTAATAGAACATTATCAGGTAACTCAAGAAGAAATTTCTGAAGCTGTCGGAAAAAGTAGACCTCATATAACTAATACTTTGAGGTTGTTAAATTTAGGTGAAAATATAATAGTGATGATAGAACATGGTCAATTAACAGCAGGACATGGTAAAGCATTACTTAGAGTATCAGACTTAGAAAAACAATTAGAGTTAGCAAATAAAGTTAAAGAAGAAGAGCTATCAGTTAGAGAAACAGAAAGATTAGCTAAAAAGATAGTAGAAGAAAATACTGATTTAAATAATAAAAAATCATCTGTAAAAGAAAAAGATATATTTATAGTAGATGTAGAAGAAAAGCTAACAAATGTATTTGGAACAAAAGTAAATATATCTAAAGGTAAGAAAAAAGGAAAAATTGAAATAGAATATTACAATGAAGATGATTTAAACAATATAGTATCGATGCTTTTAGAAGAAAATGAAGCATAGAGAGGAAACTTTATATGATTTACTTAGACAATGCTGCAACTACATATCCTAAACCTGAAAAAGTATATGACGCTGTACTAGATTGTATGAAAAATTATTGTGCAAATCCAGGAAGAGCTGGTCATAAATTAGCAATGAGAGCAGCAAGGGAAATATATGATGCAAGAGAAAATATAGCAAAGTTATTTAATATAGATAATCCTATGACTATAGTATTTACAAATAATGCTACGGATTCATTAAATCTAGCTATCAAAGGTGTAGTTAAAAAGGGAGACCACATTATAACTACAAGTATGGAACATAATTCAGTAATAAGACCGATAAAGTCTTTAGAAAAAGATGGCATAGAAAATACCATAGTTGAGTGCGATAAAGATGGATTTTTAAATCCAGATGATATAAAAAATGCAATAAAGAAAAATACAAAGTTAATAGTTACTACACATGCATCAAATGTGGTAGGGACGATAGTGGACATAAAATCAATTGGAGAAATAGCTAAAGAAAAAAATATATTATATTTAGTTGATGCTTCTCAAACTGTAGGAGTTTATGATATAAATGTTAAGGATATTAATGTAGATATGATAGCTGCTCCAGGCCATAAATGTTTATTAGGTCCTCAGGGTACTGGAATACTTTATATAAAAGAAGATTTAAATGTAGATATATTAAAAGAAGGTGGTACAGGAAGTAGATCAGAAGATTTATTCCAACCAGACTTGACTCCAGATAAGTATGAATCAGGTACACATAACACACCAGGAATAGTAGGATTAAATGAAGGTGTAAAGTTTATATTAGAAACAGGAATAGACAACATAAGAGCTCATGAAGAAGAGCTATGTCAATATATGCTAGATAGACTTAGGGAAGTACCAAATATAGTTATTTACGGTCCAAAAGATAGTAAGAAAAGAGCAGCAGTTATATCTATAAATATTCCTAAGATAGACTCTGGTGAAATAACATTTTTACTAGATAGTGAATACAATATAGCTACTAGATCAGGAATACACTGTGCTCCTTTAGCTCACAAAACACTTGGAACTATAGAGCAAGGCGCAGTAAGATTTAGTTTAGGTTATTTTAATACTAAAAAAGATATAGATGAAGCTGTTAAAGCTTTAAAAGAAATTGAAAAAAACAATTAATTTTAATAAAGCAAGATTTAAATTAACTGAAAATTTGAATCTTGTTTTATTTTTTTTATAAAATGATTTTAATTTCTAAAAAATATAAAAAAATATCCTCAAATGTATAAAAAAAACATTTAAAAAATGTTAAAAAATAATCAAGGTTACAAGAATAGTTAAAATACTACAAAATATATAGTGTTTTTAATATAAATATAAGTTATAATCATATTATAAGAAAATGGTTTCAAGGGGGAAAGTGGCATGGATATTCTAAGTTTAGGAGAGAAAATCAAAAAGTTAAGGAAAGAAAAAAATATGACTTTAAAAGAATTAGCTGGTGATAGAATTACTGCTGCTCAAATAAGTCATATAGAAAGAGATAAATCTCATACAAGTTATGAGTTGCTAGATTACTTATCAGAAAAATTGGATGTGAGTATAGATTATTTACTAGAAACCAAAGAAATGCAATCTAAAAAGATAACGGACAATTTAATATTACAAAGTGAAATTTATATTAAATCAAATGAATTAGATAAAGCAGAGCAGTTAATAAATCAAGTTATACAAATATGCAAAGATTATAGATTAATAGATAACTATGGTAAATGTAATTTTTTATTAGGGACTATAAATTTAAAGAGAGAAAACTATAATCTTGTAGTTAATAACTTTGAAAAAGCTTTATACTACTTTATAAAAAACAATGACAAAGAAAATATATTTAAGTGTTATCTAAACATAGGGAAGATTTACGTTAAAGAAGAGTTTTACAAAGGTGCAATAAGTCATTTTGATTTTGCGGAAGAAGTTTTATCAGAAAGTCAAATCGAAGATTTAGACGTACACAAAGATTTATATAGTAACATGGCTTACTGTCATGTCAAACTAGGAGAGTCTGAAAAGTCTTTAGAATATATATCTAAAATAGAAGAAATCGATAGCACAAATAATATCCAAGAAGAAGTAGAAGTATTAGTTTTAAAAGCTAAGAACCTTTTAAATATAGGAAAATATGATAATGCTAAAGAAAACTTTAAAAAAGCATTAGAATTACTTGAAATAGAAGAAAATAAATCTGGAATTGCTAATGTATATATGACTATAAGTGAAATATACAAAGAGCTAGGAGATATAGATGGAGTTTTAGAATACTCTCATAAGGCTTACGATATAAAGAAAAATGATGATGATTTAACAGCTGCTAATAGCTTATATAAAATAATTGAAGCATATATAGAAAATGAAGATTATGAGTCAGCTAAAAAATATTGAAAAATAGCTTTAGCAAGCTCTATCAAATCTAAAAATAAGTTCAATGAATATCAAGCATTAAAGCTATATTCTAATATGCATAAAATTCAAAATGAAAATACATTAGCAATAGAATACCTAACAAAATGTACAAAAATAATATCAGAATTAGGAAATTCTGATATACTTGCTGGATTGTACCTAGATTTAGGTCAATTATATTCAGATATATCTAAGGAAAAAGAACTAGAATACTACCAAAAAGGAGTAGCTCTATATAAACAATTAGAAATTATAAAATAAAACAATGAAGAGTTGTCTAAGATTAAAAAATCATATAATTTTAGGCAACTTTTTTGCTACAATTAGTCTAATCTATATGCCTATAGAAACAATCTATAGCTGGTAAAAATATAGATATGATAGAATTGAGTTGAATAAAGATAAAGAGAGGATGGGTAAATTGTTAATAGAAATAGATGCGAGAGGTTTAGCGTGTCCTAAACCAGTTATAAATACAAAGAAAGAATTAGATAAAATAGAAAATGGATCAGTAGTAGTAACAGTAGATAATTCAATAGCTAAAGAAAATATATTAAAGCTAGCTAAATCATCAAATTGTGAAACTAAAATAATAAAAGAAGAAGAAAATTTAATAATAATAGAAGTTAAAAAGGGTGAGGGTTCGGTAGTACAAGTAAAAGAGGAAAGTGAATTAGAAAATAAATGTATATATATATCATCAGATAAAATGGGATCAGGAAATGATGAATTAGGAGAAGTCCTTATAAAAGGATTTATATATACTTTAACAGAAGCAAAACCTTACCCTAAGTACATAGTGTTTGTAAACTCTGGAGTTAAACTTACAGCACAAAATAAAGCAACTATAGAAAATTTAAAGATATTAGAAGAAGGTGGAGTAGAAATTGTATCTTGTGGTACTTGTCTAGATTACTATGGATTAAAAGATACATTAGAAGTAGGAACAGTTACTAATATGTATAATATAGTGGATATAATGAAAAATACATCACAAACTATAACTGTATAGATAATAAAGTAAGGCTACATATTGACTATGTAGCCTTACTTTGATAAAAATTATATAAGTGTAAATTTAAAATAAATAATTAGAAAGAGGAAATAGAAATGAATGAAATGTATATAGTGTCATTTAACTCAACTCATCATGCAATAAGATCGGATAAATTGTTTGGAGAAAAGAATATAACATGTACTACATTACCAACACCTAGAGAGATAACAGCAAGTTGTGGTATATCTGTTAGATTTTTAGAAAAAGATATAGAAATTGTAAAAGAGATATTAAGTTCAAATAACATCGAATATAAGGGTATATATAATATAAAAAAATTAGCTGATGGAAAAAAAGAAGTAAGTCAAATAGGATAAGGAGTGATTTTGTATGCCTATGAATCTTAACGTAGGAGATATAGTTGAAATGAAAAAGCAACACGCATGTGGTTGCAAAGAATTTGAAATAACTAGAGTCGGAATGGATATAAAAATAAGATGTACCCAGTGCTCTAGAATGATAATGTTAGACAGAGAAACATTAGAAAAAAGAGTAAAAAAAATAGTAACATCTAAATAAAAAAAGAAAATTCAGAAAATTTAAAAGTTAGTATCGAAATCCCGAAAGGGGTTGCTATAATTAAAGTAGGGAAAACAATTTCAGGGGGTGCTTTAATTATGGCTATTAAATTTGCAAAGAGAATGGATAAGTTAAAGGGATCAGAAATACGTGAGCTTTTAAAACTTACAGAGAAACCAGAAGTTATATCTTTTGCGGGAGGCTTACCAGCTCCAGAGCTATTTCCAGTAGAAGAAATGAAAAAAATATCAACTTTAGTTTTAGAAGAAGCAGGAACAGCAGCTTTACAATACTCTACAACAGAAGGATTCCAACCTTTAAGAGAGCATATAGCTGATAGAATGAATAGTAAAAATAAAACGAATGTAAATAAAGATGATATATTAATAACTAATGGATCTCAACAAGGATTAGACTTTGCAGGTAAAGTTTTCTTAGATGAAGGGGACGTAGTTTTATGTGAAAGCCCATCTTATTTAGGGGCATTAAATGCTTTCAAAGCATATTCTCCAAAATTCATAGAAATACCAACAGATAAAAATGGTATGATAATGGAAGAATTAGAGAAAGTATTAGCAACTACAGATAGAGTCAAAATGATATATGTAATACCTGATTTCCAAAACCCAACAGGAAGAACATGGCCACTTGAAAGACGTAAAAAATTCATGGAAATCATAGAAAAATATGAAATACCAGTTGTAGAAGATAATCCTTATGGAGAATTAAGATTTGAAGGTGAAAATTTACCATCTTTAAAATCAATGGATAAAAAAGGATTAATAATTTTCTTAGGAAGTTTTTCAAAAATATTCTGTCCAGGATATAGAATAGGCTGGACATGCGCATCTCATGAAATATTACAGAAGTTTATATTCGTTAAGCAAGGAGCAGACCTACAAGCATCTACTATATCACAAAGAGAAGTAAGCAAATTTATGGATATATATGATTTAGACGCACACGTTGAGAAATTAAAAGAAGTATATAGTAGACGTAGAGATTTAATGTTAAAAACTATGAAAGAAGAATTACCAGAAGGATTAGAGTATACTCATCCAGAAGGTGGATTATTTACTTGGGTAGAATTACCAGGTGATTTAAATTCTAAAGTTATAATGGAAGATTGTGTTAAGAATAATGTTGCATATGTTCCAGGAGGATCTTTCTTCCCTAATGGAGGAAAAGAAAACTGCTTTAGATTAAACTACTCAACTGCAACAGATGATCAAATAGTTGAAGGTATAAAGAGATTAGGGGTAGTTTTAAGAAAGCATATGGAAGTAGAAACAACAGAAGCTTAATATTTATATAAATTATAATAAAAATTATATAGAAATAAATAAAAAGGGTGGTCATTAGACCACCCTTTTTAGGGGAGATTGGGATGAAATATATTTAAGTTATGGGGGCTATATAACTATATTATTATCCATAAATAATGAATATATACGTATTAAGTTCAAAAAAAGTTGTTATAATATAAAATGAGTCAAAAAATCAAATTGACATTTATAATTAGTAGTGATAAAATGTGATAAGTATGAGATTTGAATCTCATTTCTCTGCTCTACTTATGTAGAGCCGCTAAGTCCAAAGGGAGGTGAAATAATAATGAGAAATTATGAATTAGTTTTCGTAGTAAAGCCAAACGCTGATGAAGAAGCAAGAGAAGCTGTACTTAACAAAGTTAAGGAAGTTGTTGCTACTGAAGGTGAAGTTGTAAAGGTTGACGTATGGGGTACTAAGAAATTAGCTTATCCAATAGCTAAGTTCAATGAAGGTCACTACGTATTAGTTAACTTCAACGCTGGTGTTGACGTTCCTAAAGAAATAGACAGAAACTTAAAGATAAACGAAAACGTAATAAGACACATGATAGTTGTTGCTTAATAACTAGTTTTATTGCGAAAAGGCGGTGTTATTATGAACCATGTTGTTTTAGTGGGTAGATTAACGAGGGATCCTGAGTTAAGATACATCGCAGGAAGTGGAACTCCTGTTGCAAACTTTGCAATAGCTGTTGATAGAGAATTCAGTGGCAAGGATGGGAAAAAAGAAACTGACTTTATAGATATACAAGTTTGGGGTAAATCTGCAGAGAATTGCGCTAACTATATAGGTAAAGGAAGCTTAGTTGCTATACAAGGTTCTATAAGAATCGATAGCTACCAAACTCAAAACGGAGAAACTAGAAGAGCTACTAGAGTTAATGCTAACAGAGTACAATTCTTAGATACTAGAAATAAATCTGAAAGTTCATATAAAGGAAATCATCAAGGATTTGAACCGGATTTCAGTCCAAGCTTTGAGCCTCAAGGATTAGATCCTCAAGGATTCCAAGCTATAGATGATGACGATATACCATTCTAAAAAGGAGGGAAATTTACTATGATAAACAAAAAGAGACGTAAGAAAAAGAGAGTTTGTCAATTCTGTGCTTCTAAAGACGCTAGAATAGATTACAAAAACACTCAAAGATTACAAAAATACGTAACTGAAAGAGGTAAAATATTACCAAGAAGAATCTCTGGAACTTGTGCTAAGCACCAAAGAGAATTAACAGTTGCAATAAAAAGAGCTAGAAACATAGCACTTTTACCATATACATTAGACTAAGAAAAGGACGAGCCTTATGGCTCGTTTTTTTGTATATCTGGTTAAATATGTTATGATTTATGTTATAATGTTTATATATTAAGGAGGGGGGCAACTGTGAGATTAGATAAGAGTTCCGATGTGACAAGAAACGTTAAAATAATGGAATGGATGAAGACAGAGTTGTTAATTAGTGTAGGGGATTTGTTCAATCTTATTTTTAAGGGAGTAAAGCCTTTAGATGAGACACTACAAGACACTTTAGCAAATATAATAATGATAACATACCTTTTAGCAAAAAGATTGGGAATAAGTTTTACAGAAATAGATTATAAGGTGAAAGAAAAGCTAAAACTAGGAATAAGTGAAGATCATAGCGTAGAAAGATGGTATGGTGAATTATCTGAATTAAAAAAACATATGGATAATAAGGAGTGAATCTAAGTTGAACAATAAAGTAAAACTATCTCAAGCATCGATGATAGTTACACTGGGTATACTACTATCACTTATAACAGTATATATACCTTTTTTAGGTATATTAAGTTTAGTAATACCTGTTCCTTATGCAATAATAGGAACGTTGACTGATAATAAATATTCAGCATTAGCTTTAATAGCAACATTTTTTGTTCTTATATTTACAGTAAGTCCTGTGTATGCAGTAAGTATAAGTATAGTAAGTGTATTCCCTGGAATAGTTATAGGTAGCGCTGCAAGGGTATATATAAATGGTGAGAGCAATAATAAGTTTGAACCAATATATATGGGAACTATTGCAGTAGTATTATCTATAATTATTTTCTATTTGGTTTCAAACTTTGTTTTTGGAACTAATATATTAGATGACTTCATGAAAATGATGAAAGAGACTGTAGATACTCAAGCATCAATATTAGGAAGTGCAGGTTTGAGTTTAGGAGAAGGTATAAAAGTTGATGACTTCCTAGATTTAGTTACGAATATGATTCCCGCTATATTATTTTTACAAGGAATTATGTTAGCGTTTATTATTTACTATATGGAAGTTTTTATATTAAGAAGAACGAGACAATTAAAATTGCAAGCTCCTAAATTTGCAGATTTTTATTTACCAGGAAATGCTATTGTTACATCATTGATGTTGTATTTATTAGTTTTATTTATAGATATGGTGGGAATAAAACTTCATACAGATTTAATAATGATGAACTTACAACTGGTATTTAATTTCTTATTTATGATACAAGGAATAGCTGTAGCTGTATATTACTTAAAAAAATGGCTTAAACAAAATCAAATAAAAAATGTATTTATATCAGGATTGATATTATCTATATTTGGATTTATAGGCGTATCTTTTGTGGGTATGTTAGATAGTATAATTGACTTTAGAAAGGTAAGAAGTTATAAATCCATATAAGGAGGGTAGCAATGAGGAATAAACCGACCTTTAAAATGAATATGCCAGAAATAAATGTGTACATTCTTATTATAGGTTTAGCTAGTACAGCTTTACTTTTTTATAATATTTATGTTGGTTGTTTATTCTTCTTTATTTTCTTATATATAGTTTCTCATAATTGGAGAGTAACTAATATAAGAAGAAAAGAATGGACTAAATATATTCAAAATTTATCTCTAGACATAGATGAAACAACAAAAAAGGCTATAATGAATCTTCCTATACCTCTATGTATCCTTGAATTTGATGGTAGTATTTCTTGGTATAATAATAAATTCCATGAAATGACTGAGTCATCAGAGTTGTTAGGTGTAAATATAGATGATATAGTGAAAAATTTAAATTTAAGAAAAGTTTTAAATGAAAATAAAGAAATGTATACAGAAATAAAATATAAAGATAAAGAGTATACAATAGTTTACAATGTTATAAAAAATGATAAAGAAAAAAATGCAAAATACTTAATGATGTTATACTGGCTAGATAAAACGGAATATCTAAAGTTAGAAAGAAGTTATAATGACGAAAAAAATTCATTAATGTTAATACAAGTTGATGGATATGACGATGTATTAAAAAGTGCACCAGAGGAAAAGAGACCTTTAATAAATGTTGAAATAGAAAAGATTTTAACTGCTTTAGAGATTAATTCTAAAGGGGCTTTAAAAAGAACATCAAAGGATAAGTTCTTCCTTGTAATGAACAGGAAAGAGCTTAAAAAATTAGAAAGTGAAAAATTCTCCATCTTAGATAAAGTTAGAGAAATTGATCATGGAAATACCCTTCCTGTAACTATAAGTATGGGAATTGGTGTAGATGGAGAGTCAATAAATGAGAATATAAAGCTTGCGTCTGGAGCGTTGGATTTAGCGTTAGGTAGAGGTGGAGACCAAGCTGTTATAAAAACCAAAGATAAATTTGTTTTCTATGGTGGAAAATCTAAAGCAGTAGAAAAGACTACAAAGGTAAAATCAAGACTTATAGGTCATGCTTTAAGAGAAGTTATACTAGAGAGTGAACAAGTATATATAATGGGGCATAAATATCCAGATATGGATGCTATGGGATCAGCAGTAGGTATATATGATATATGTAAATCATGTAATAGACAGGCCAATATAGTATTAGACAGTTCAAATGAATCAATTGAGGAATTTGTAAAAAGATTAAAAGCATCAGAATACTACAAGAACTTATTTATAGATCATGAAGATGCTATAAAAAACTGTACAAGAAATACTTTAGTAATCGTTGTAGATACGCATAGACCAAATTATACTGAATGCCAAGAATTATTAGGTATATCTGATAAAATAGTAGTTATAGATCATCATAGAAGAGGTGTAGAGTTCATAAATGATACAGTTCTTTTATTCCATGAGATATACGTATCATCTACATGTGAGATGGTCACTGAATTAGTTCAATATATGGAAAATAATGTTAAAATAAATAAGCTAACAGCAGAAGGTCTTTTAGCAGGTATAAGTTTAGATACTAAAAACTTTGCATTTAAGACTGGAGTAAGAACTTTTGAAGCAGCATCATACCTAAAAAAGGTTGGAGCAGATACTATAGAAGTTAAGAAGCTGTTTAACTCAGATATAAAAGATTTTATAACTAAGGCTGAAATAATACAAAGCACTAAAATTATTAATGATAATATATGCTTAGCATACACAGAAACTGAAGCAGATAATATCAACATAGTAATAGCACAAGCTGCAGATGAGTTGTTAAATATAAAAGAAGTAGAAGCATCATTTGTTCTAGGTAGAAAAGATAATAAAGTATTTATAAGTGCGAGATCATTAGGAAAAATAAATGTACATGTACTTATGGAGAAGCTAGGCGGAGGAGGGCATATAGATATAGCAGGAGCCCAACTTAAAGATGTTTCGATAGAAACTGCATACTCAATGGTAAAAGATATTATATATGAATGTTTGAAGGAGGAAGAATAAGATGAAAGTTATATTATTAAAAGACGTTAAAGGAACTGGAAAAAAAGGCGAAGTTAAAGAAGTTAGTGATGGATATGCAAGAAACTACTTATTAGCTAAAAAATTAGCAGTAGTAGCTGATAATACATCAATGAAAGAATTAAATGAAAAAAATAAATCTCAAGAAATAAAAGCTCAAAAAGAATATGAAGCAGCAGTAGAATTAGGTAAGCAAATGGAAGAACTAAACGTAGTTATATACTCTAAAGCTGGTGATGGTGGAAGATTATTTGGATCAATAACTTCAAAAGAAATAGCAGAGCAAATAAAGAAACAACACAATATAGAAGTAGATAAAAGAAAGATATCTTTAGATGAACCAATAAGAGTATTAGGTTCAAGAGTAGTAGATATAAAGATACATCAAAAAGTAACTACTAAAATGAGAGTAGATGTAAAAGAAAAACAATAAAGAGACACTAGAGGTGATAAATTATGGAGGATATGACAAGAATTCCTCCGCATAGTGTGGAATCAGAGCAGTCAATATTAGGATCTATACTACTTGATAAAGATGCTATGATAACTGTAAGTGAAACTATAAAGCCAGATGACTTTTATAAAGAAGCTCACAAAATCATATATGAATGCATGATAGTATTAAGTAATAAGGGTGAACCTATAGACCTAATAACTTTAACTGAAGAGTTAAGAAAGCAAGGACATTTAGATGATGTTGGAGGAATAAGTTACATTACAAGCCTTTCAACTATCGTACCAACTACATCAAACGTAAAGTTTTACGCTGATATAGTAAAAGAGAAATCTGTCCTTAGAAAGCTAATAAAGGCTTCTAATGACATAATAAACCTAGGGTATGATGGAGCAACAAAAATCGAAGATGTATTAGATAAAGCAGAAAAGAAAATATTTGATATATCACAAGAAAAAGCAAGTGATGATTTTAAATCGATAAACTTAGTACTTATGGATGCTTATGATACAATTGAACATTTGTATAGTAGTAAAGCTGAAATAACAGGTATTACAACTGGATTTAAAGATTTAAATAAAAAGATAAATGGATTACAAAGAACAGACCTAATATTATTGGCAGCGCGTCCTGCAATGGGAAAAACAGCATTTTCACTAAACCTTGTACAAAATGCTGCCCTAAAAGGTGATGCATCTGTAGCTGTATTTAGTTTAGAGATGTCTAAAGAACAGTTAGTTCAGCGTATGTTATCAGCACAAGCTAATGTTGAGCTTAAAAAGCTAAAAACAGGTAAGTTAGGAGAAAATGACTGGCCTAGAATAATTGATGCTATGGCTGTTTTATCAAATGCAAAGATATATATAGATGATACTCCTGGTATAAAGATATCAGAGCTAAGGTCTAAGTGTAGAAAGCTAAAGATAGAACAAGGTCTAGATTTAATACTTATAGATTACCTTCAACTTATGGAAGGTGAAGGTAATAATGAAAGTAGACAACAAGAAATCTCTAAAATATCTAGATCATTAAAAATAATAGCAAAAGAGTTAAACTGTCCAGTTGTTGCGCTTTCTCAGCTATCTCGTGCTCCTGAGCAAAGAGCTGATCACAGACCAATGCTATCAGATTTAAGAGAATCTGGAGCGATAGAACAGGATGCAGATATAGTTATGTTTTTATATAGAGATGAGTATTATCATCCTGACTCTGAACGAAAAAATATTGGAGAAGTTATAATTGCAAAGAATAGACATGGAGAAACTGGAGCCGTAGAATTAGTATGGCTTGGAGAAGTTCAAAAATTTGCAGATAAATCAAGAGATATGTAGAAAAATATCCACATATATCCACAGAACGTACTTTTGGGTAACTCGAAATGTGTGGATACATGTATTAAAATATTTATAAGCATTGAAAAATGCATAAAAAATTATCCACACTATCCACAGATAGCCTGTTGATAAATGTGAATAAACAAAAAAAGCAAGCTATTAGCTTGCTTTTACTGTTTATAAATACAAATTTTTTTATGGGGGAAAAATGTGTTGAATATAAATGTATTATATATATATCCAAAAATAATGGAAATAAACAAAGAAATAAATTTATTTCGAATTGTTGACAATAATATAAAAGAGACTTTAGTTATTTATGGCCAAAAAGTACAAAGAGATTTTGAATTGCTTATGATAAATACTATGTCAGGAGAAATTAAAAATTTAGGCTTAATTAACGAATTAGAAATAGAAAAATATATAACTAAAGTAAAGGCGAAAGAAAATGAATTTACTGCATTAAAAGATTTGAATGAAATAGAAAAATACATATTAAACCTATCGATAAATTAAAAAAGTTTGAAAATATATCGAATGTTTGATAAAATGTATTGGTAAAGTGTTCGAATATATACAATAGAGGTGAATTATATGAAAACAGTAGCAATTGTAGGATCTCAATGGGGAGACGAAGGAAAAGGTAAAGTTATAGATTACCTTGCTACACAAGCGGATGTAGTAGTAAGAGGACAAGGTGGAAATAATGCAGGGCATACATTAGTTGTAGACGGAAAGAAGTTTGCACTACGCCTTATACCATCAGGAGTATTAAATCCTAAAACTATAAATGTAATAGGTAACGGTATAGTATTTGATCCAAAAGGATTTTTAGAAGAAATAGAAACTTTAAATAAAGAAAATATAGATACAACAAACATAAAAGTAAGTGATAGAGCGCACGTTGTGTTCCCATATCACAAAGAGTTAGATGCACTAGCAGAAGAAGCTAGAGGAGATAACAAAATAGGAACTACTAAAAAAGGTATAGGTCCTTGTTACATGGATAAAACTGAAAGATCAGGAATAAGAATATGTGACTTAATGGATAAAGAGATATTTGCTAAGAAATTAAAATTACAAATAGACGCTAAAAATAAATTAGTTCAAGGTGTATATGGAAAAGAAGCTATGTTTGATTTCGAAACTATATACAATGAATATTTAGGATATGCTGATCAAATAAGAAAGAACGTTGCAGATACTTCAGTTGTAGTATACGATGCTATAAAAGTAGGTAAAAAAGTACTATTTGAAGGAGCTCAAGGAACATTACTAGACTTAGATTTAGGAACTTACCCATACGTTACTTCTTCTCATCCAACATCAGGAGGATTCTCTATAGGAGCAGGTGTTGGGCCAAACATGATAAAAGATGTTGTTGGTATAGTTAAAGCTTATACTACAAGAGTTGGAGAAGGACCATTTGTTACTGAATTAGATAACGAAGTTGGAGAAAAGATAAGAGTTCAAGGTCGTGAGTTCGGAACAGTAACAGGAAGAGCTAGAAGATGTGGATGGTTTGATGCTGTAATAGTAAAATATGCAGCTAGAGTTAACGGAATAACAAGTATATCATTCATGTTATTAGACGTTTTAAGTGGATTTGATAAGGTAAGTATATGTACAGGATATAAATTAGGAGATAAAGTAATAACTGATTTCCCAGCATCATTAGAAGATTTAGCTAAATGTGAGCCTGTATACGAAGAATTAGATGGATGGAATGAAGATTTAACTAATGTAGAGAAATACGAAGACCTTCCAGAAAATGCTAAGAAATATATAGCTAGAATAGAAGAGTTAGTTGGAGTTAACATAGATATGGTTTCAGTTGGACCAAATAGAGCTCAAACTATAATAAGAAGAAATATATTCGCTTAATATATAAATTTTTATAAAAAATGTAGTGGTATTTTATCACTACATTTTTTATTTTTTCATTTAAATTAATATAAAAATTTCAAAAAAAATTTAAAAAAATAGTATAAAATATATTCAATAAAGTAAATTATTAAATATAAATATAAGTTATTTACAGGATTCTAGGCTATATTCATTAAATTGCTAAAAAAAAATAAAAAAAATGTAGAAAAAGTGTTGACGAAATTATAAACCCATAATATAATAGTCTTTGTGAGTGAGAGAAACACCCACGAAAAACAAGATGATCCATTAGCTCAGTCGGTAGAGCACCTGACTTTTAATCAGGGTGTCCCGCGTTCGAGTCGCGGATGGATCACCATTTTTTTTTGGCCCATTGGTCAAGCGGTCAAGACACCGCCCTTTCACGGCGGTAACAGGGGTTCGATTCCCCTATG
>NZ_FNGW01000016.1 GCF_900103615.1 Romboutsia lituseburensis DSM 797
CCCGTATTAGCATACCTTTCGGTATGTTATCCGTGTGTACAGGGCAGGTTACCCACGCGTTACTCACCCGTCCGCCGCTCTCTTCCGAAGAAGATCGCTCGACTTGCATGTGTTAGGCACGCCGCCAGCGTTCATCCTGAGCCAGGATCAAACTCTCAAATAAAAGTTGTCCATTGCTCAGCTAATCATTATCTGAATATCTGGCTTGGTTGTTTGTGTTTAATTCTATAAAGAATTATGTTTGTTTCTATAAATTAACCTACTGTTTAATTTTCAAAGTTCATTTTTTCAACTTCTTTAGTCTAACAAAGTATTTTTTCTTTGTCAACTCTTTTTTAAGAAGTTGTTTTCGTTTGTGTTTGTCCGTTTCTTAAGGACAAGTAATACTTTATCACCTTAATTCATTACAGTCAATACTTTTTTGTAAGTTTTTTTATTATTTTATATTTTTATATTCATCTTTTATAACCTTTAATTCCTCTATATCAAGATTTACCAATGCATTTAGCTTATTTTTCCTTTCTGATATATCTTCAATTTTTTCTATTATTTCTTTTCTTATTTCTCCTAAAAGACTAACATACTCTTCATATGTATTATCATATTTATTTTCTAATTCTCTTTTTATCTTTGATGACAAAGATGGGCTATTTCCTCCTGTAGATATACTTATAAGTAAATCGCCCCTTTTTACGCATGAAGGTACTGTGTAGTTTGATAATTCTATATCATCGACTACATTAACTAGTTTTCCATTATTTCTGCAGTATATTCCTATTTTTTTATTTACTTCTTTATTATTTGTAGCAGCTACCACTATAAAGCTTGATTTTATGTATTCTTCTTTATATGAATCATTTATAATTTCTACTTTAGATTCTATAGTAGAGAACTTTTCTATAAAATTTTCTGATACAACCTTTACACTCTTTCCAAAACCTAAAAAATTTTTACATTTTCTATATGCAACTTCTCCCCCACCTATAACTGTAATTTCTATATTTTTTAATTTTAAATTTATTGGATAAAACATTAGTACTTCCCCCTTAAAAATTATCAATTTTATTTCTAAATATAAGTATATCTTTTTAATTTGTTTAAATAAACATTTAAATATTTTTAGATAAATAAAAAAGAGTAACTTAAAAGTTACTCTTTTTTATTATAATTACATATCTTTTATCATTTTGGCTAAATCTTTAGCGAAATAAGTTATTATTATATCCGCTCCAGCTCTTTTTATAGACATAACAGATTCATATATAGCCCCTTCACTTAATATTCCATTTTTAACTGCTGACTTAAGCATTGCATACTCACCACTTACGTTATATGCAGCTAGAGGTAAATCATAATTATCTTTTACTCTTCTTATTACATCTAAATATGATAATGCTGGTTTTACCATAAGTATATCTGCACCTTCTAAAACGTCTAATTCAGACTCAATTAAAGCCTCATCACTATTTGCAGGATCCATCTGATATGTTTTTCTATCTCCAAATGATGGTGCTGAATTTGCAGCTTCTCTAAATGGGCCATAGAATGTAGATGCATATTTAACACTATATGACATTATGCCTATATGTTCATATCCCTCTTTGTCCAGACCTTCTCTTAATGCCTTTATTCTTCCGTCCATCATATCAGATGGAGCAACCATATCTGCTCCAGCTTTAGCATGACTTACTGCTATTTTAGCTAGGTACTCTAATGTTTTATCATTATCTACATACCCACCATCTGTTAAAATTCCGCAATGACCATGGCTTGTATATTCACACATGCATACATCTGTTATTACGTTCATATCTGCATCTATTTCTTTTATTTTTCTTATTGCTCTTTGAACTATACCATTATCATTGTATCCTTCACTTCCACAGGCATCTTTTTCATGATCATGAGGGATTCCAAATAATATTACATGCTCTATACCTAATTCTTTAATTTCTTTTATTTCATCTTCTAACATATCTATTGAGAAGTGATATACATCTGGTAAAGATGAAATCTCTCTTTTTATATTTTCACCTTCCACTATAAATAATGGATATATAAAATCTTCTACATTTAGCTTAGTTTCCCTTACTAAATTTCTAATTGCTTTATTTGCTCTTAATCTTCTTGGTCGTCTTAACACTTTAATACCTCCATATGTTAATAATACTTAATACAATTAATAAGTTGTCCTATAGAGTGTTTTAACTTTGATAGTACAACTTATTAACTAACTAAGTATTATGTTTTATAAATTTTAGGTTTTTACTAATCTTCAATTATTGTTCTAACCATACCATCTATAGTAGCTACTTCAGCTTCCTTATAAACATTTAAGTTAAATTCTTTAGCCGTTTGTGTCGTTATAGGCCCTATAGATATTATCTTAATGTTTGATAATTTATCTATATTTTCTTTACCTATAATTTCAACAAAGTTTTTAACAGTTGATGAACTAGCAAAAGTTATATAATTAATATCATCTTTAGTTAATACTTCTAATACTTCTTCTCTTCTCGTAGGATCTACTACTGTCTCATATGTGTGAACTTCTTTTACTTCACATATTTCGCCTATTTTATCAACTAAGAAATCTCTAGCATTTTTAGCTCTAGGCATTAACACTTTATCTGTAGACTTTAGAATAGGCTTTAATTCATCAAATAAGTATTCTGCTATAAACTTTTCTGGAACTATATCTGCATTAATACCTCTGTTTTTAATTTCTTTTGCTGTAGCTGAGCCTATAGCACAAATTTTTAAATTAGCTAATGCCCTACTATCTAGTCCCATTTCATCTAATTTATCAAAGAATATATCAACTCCATTTTTACTTGTAAGTACTAAGTAAGTATAGTCTTTTATATTTTTAATTTCATTTTCTAACTGAGTGTTATCTTCAAATTTATCTATTTTTATAGTAGGAATCTCTATAGGATTCCCTCCTAAGTCCATTATTTTTTCTACTAAACTACTGCTTTGAGTTCTTGATCTAGTAACCATTATACTTTTTCCAAATAAAGGTTTATTCTCAAAGAAGTTTAACTTATCTCTTAATCCTACTACTTCTCCAACTGCTATTAACGTAGGAGGTTTTACATTTTCTCTTACTGCCGTTTCATATACATTTTCTAATGTAGATGTTATAACTCTTTGATTATATCTAGTCGCCCAACTTACAAGTGCAACTGGAGTATCTTTAGATTTACCTTCTTTTATTAGATTTGCACTGATTTTTTCTAAATTTGCAACTCCCATTAAAAATACTAAAGTTCCATTTGTATTAGCTAAAGCATTCCAGTTTATTTCTGGATTTTCTTTATCATCATCTCTAAGGTGACCTGTTATAACATGGAAAGAAGATGCATGATCTCTATGAGTTATAGGTATACCTGCATAGCATAGTCCACCTATAGCAGACGTTATTCCAGGTATAACTTCAAAATCTATACCTTCTGAGAATAAAATTTCACCTTCTTCTCCACCTCTTCCAAATACATATGGATCTCCACCTTTAAGCCTTGTTACTATTTTTCCTTCTTTAGCTTTATCAGCGATTACCCTATTTATATCATCCTGAGGAAGTGCATGGTTACTAGATGCTTTTCCTACATATATAAACTCACAGTTAGGTTTAGCTTCTTTTAGATAGTTTATATTCGCTAATCTATCATAAACTATAACATCTGCTTTTTTTATACACTCTAGTCCTTTTAGTGTTAATAACTTATAATCTCCAGGTCCTGCTCCTACCAAATAAACCTTACCTTTCATGACCATCATACTCCTTTAAAATTAATTTAGCTAATTCTATCCCCAATTCTCTTGGTGCGTGTACACTGCCATCTATTGATTTTATAACTAATGCTTTACCTTCTTCATCTCCATATAATCCAGTAATCTTTATTTTTTCTCCATCAACTTCACAGTAAGCACCCATAGGAATATGACAACTTCCATTTACTCCATCTAGAAATCCTCTTTCAGCAGCAACCTGAATTTCAGTTATTTCATCTTTTAAAGAGTTTATTACTTCATCTATTTTAGGTTCATTTTTTCTTATTTCTATAGCTAATGCACCTTGCGCTGGTGCTGGAACAACTATATCTGTAGGTAAATAATAACTAATTTTTTCTTCTAAACCTACTCTTAAGATTCCAGATGCAGCTAATACTACTCCATCTAAGTTTTCATCTACTATTTTCCTTATTCTTGTGTCTACATTACCTCTTATAGGCACTATATTTAAATCTGGTCTATGATTTAATAACTGATATTTTCTTCTTTTACTACCAGTTCCTATTGTTGCACCTTTTGGTAAATCTTCTAGAGAACTATATCCTTCTTTAAGTATTAATACATCTCTTGGATCTTCTCTTTTCGGGATACTTGCAAATTTTAAACCTTCTGGTAAAGATGATGGCATGTCCTTCATACTATGAACAGCCATATCAATTCCGCCATCTAAAAGCTGCTGTTCTATCTCTTTTACAAATAATCCTTTATCTCCTATTTTATCAAGGCTTACGTGTTGTATTATATCGCCTTTAGTTTTTATTATTTTAACTTCAAATTCTACACTAGGATTTTTTTCCTTTAATCTATCTATAACCCAGTTAGTTTGAGTAACTGCCAGCTTACTCCCCCTAGTTCCAACTACTATTTTCATGACTCAAATCTCCTTTGGACTTTCCTTTGATTATCCTACTTTAACTGCTTTTTTTACTTCCTTATTAACTAGGATAGTTGAGAAATACGATATTTTTTCTTCAAGATTTACTTCTCTTAAATCATTATATACCACTTCCCCATCTTGTGACGAGTTGCTTACTAATATAGAATAATCTATAAGTCCATTTCTTTCTAACTTAGAAACTATCTCTTTAAAGTTTTTATAAACCTTCATTAAAACTATAGAACTATAGTTTTCTAATGCATAATCTATCTTTTCTTCCTCTATTGTGCAAGGTATTATTATTAATGGTTCTCTATCCATAACTAATGGGAAGTTTTGGTTAGATGCTATATTAGAGAATGAAGATATTCCTGGTATAGTTTCTACATCTATACTTCCTATAAGTCTTTCCATTATATATACATATGTACTATATATCATTGGATCACCTAAAGTTACAAATCCAACATCTTTACCTTCTTTTACATCTTCTACTATTTCATCTGCAACTTGATTCCACGCTACTATCTTTTCTCCATCATTAAAGTTCATTGGGAAATGTCTAGATTTTATTTCTAATGATTCTGGTAAGTATTCACTTACTATAGATAACGCCAAACTTTCTCCACCTTTTCTAGCTTCTGGTGTATATAATATATCTAAATTTTTTAATGTTTCTACCGCTTTAACTGTTAATAATGAGCTATCTCCAGGTCCTGTTCCTATTCCATAAAATTTTGCCATTTTCAATCTCCTCCTAGTTAATTAACATATTTCTTCTAATTGGTTTAATTTTTCTATACAATCATGTGCATGGTTCATAAACTTATCTTGTATATGAGGATTTTCTCCTAATCCTTTTAAATGCACTTTTATCTCAAATCCATGTTCCTCTAATATAGTTTTCCAAGAATCTTCTTCGTCTCCTGCCATATCATTTATAGCATGGTCTCCTGCAACTAACATGAAAGGCATAAGATTTACTTTTTTAATATTATTCATCTTTAACCTGTCAATAACTTGATCTAATTCTGGATAACCTTCAACAGTTCCTACATATGCATTTATTCCTGCATCTCTTAACATATACTCTAATGCTGGATATGATGAATGAGATTCATGGAACGTCCCATGTCCCATAAATACTACAGCTTCATCTTCTTCCATTTGTGGTATTTGATGATTAATAGCTTCAACAGCTTCTTTATAATCATCAATATATGTTAATAATGGTCTACCTAATATAATTTTTTTAAATTTATCTTGGTAACTTTCAACTTGTTCTTTTAGTTTATTAAATTCTTCTCCGCATATTATATGAAGAGTTTGAACTATAACTTCTTCATACCCTTCATCATACAATCTATCTAAAGCTTGTATTGGATTTTCTATGTTTATACCATCTCTATTTTTTAACTTCTTTATTATCATGTTAGAAGTATATGCTCTATGAAAATCATATCCATCTAAACCTTCTTTTATTTTCTTTTCACAAGCCTCTATTGTTTTTTCTCTTGTTTCTTTATAACTTGTCCCAAAACTAACTACTAAAATTGCTTTTTTCATGCTCAATCCACCTTATATAAAAATTTATAATAAATGTTCTAATTCTTTAATATCATTAACTACATTAGGATAGTCCATTTTTTGTCTAGTTATTATAACTACTGGTATATTTAATGTCTTGCAGGCATTTACCTTTTCTAAAAATCCACCATTTATACCACTTTCTTTTGTAATAACTATATCTACATCATAATGTCTATAAAATTCCTCATTTATACCTTGACTAAAAGGTCCCTTCATAGCTATTATATTATCTGCATTTAACCCTAAGCTTTCGCAACTTGTTATTACTTCAGCCGTTGGCAGCACCCTTACAATTAAATTTTTGTCAGGTATATAATCTACTATTTCAGGTAGGTTTTTACTTCCAGTTCCTATAAATATATTTTTCCCTTTTTCCCTAGCAATGTCACAAGCTTCTTCAATAGAACTAACTATGTACTTATTCTTATAATTTATTTCATTAATCAATGAATTTCGCTCATATCTTAAGTATTCTATATTTAGTTCATTTGCACATTCAATTGCATTTTTAGAAACTTCAACTGCATATGGATGAGTTGCATCTATTATTTTGTTTATATTATTTTGCTTTATAAAAGTTATCATATCTTCTTTAGATAACTTACCTGTTACGACATCTTTTGCATGTTTTTTTGCAAGGTCTTCTCCGTAACTAGTTGTTACGGAAAGTTTGTATGACAAGTCTTTCTTTTTATTTAGTATGTTGCATATCTCTAAGCTGTCAGATGTTCCTCCCAAAACTAAAATCATACAGTATAACCTCTAGGAGTTATCATTAAATCATCATGTATAAATGTTGATTTATTACCTATCACAACCATAGTAGTCATATCTACTCTATCAAAGTCCATAGTATCAAATGTACATACAAACTTTTCCTCTTTTTCTCTGCCTACGTCTTTTACTATTCCAACAGGAGTGCTTCCATTTTTGAATTCTCCCATTATTTCAAATGCTTTAGCTAAATGCTCACTTCTACCTTTACTTCTTGGATTATATAAACAGATAACAAAATCAGCTTCTGCTGCTAATCTTAATCTTTTTTCAATTACGTCCCAAGGAGTTAATAAATCACTTAAGCTTATATGACAAAAATCATGCATTATAGGTGCTCCTAATATTGCCGCTGCTCCTATACTAGCTGTAACTCCTGGTATTACTTTTACATCTATATTTTCTTCCTCTTTTGAAGTTAATTCTAATATTAACCCTGCCATACCATATATTCCTGCATCTCCACTACTTATAACAGCTACTTTTTTACCAGTTTTAGCTATTTCAACAGCTTCTTTACATCTATCAATTTCTTGTCTCATTCCATTTTGAACTACTTCTTTATCTTCTATAAGATCTGTTATTAAATTTATATATGTTTTGTATCCTACTATAACCTCAGAATCTTTTATAGCTTCTATACATTGCATAGTCATTAATTCTTTGCTTCCTGGCCCTATACCTATAACGTATATCATTTAGTCACTCTCCCTACCGAAATTGTTATTCCTTTAAATTTATGTTTTTTTATTATTAAATTTCCACTACTTAATATATGTGCTACAGGCTCTGCTACACAATATACTCCAACATTCTTTTTTACAAACTCAGATTTATCATACAAATAATCTACTTTTGATATTTCTTCTGCTGAGAAAGTTTTAAAGTCTGCATCATAATAGTTTGCTAAATCTATAATCGCCTTTTCATCATATTTAATATCTATACTTCCGATATTTTTTATAGCTTTAGAGTCTATATTGTACTGCTGTAACAAATTGTTTAGTGACTCTTGTAACAATTGGCTTTCTGTATTTCTTCTACATCCAATTCCTATAACTATATCTTTTGGAATAACTTTAATTATTTTTTCTTTTAAATACGCTTTATCTAATTTATATTTTATAGAATCAAAAACTTTATTTTTATGGCTTATCACAACTACCTTATCAAAGTTTTTTATTTCTTCTAGACTTTGTAAGACTTTAAACCCTCTAGTATCTACTTCATATTTTCCATCTATATAAATACCAACTTCTTGATTATTAACAATCATTGCGTTTACATCTTTTACATTGTCTCTAAAATTATCTATATGAGCATCTAACTTCTTTGCAATCATATCTAATGATGATTTTTTATTAACATCAGTTGCTGTTGTTATCACCGGATTAGCATTTATTAGTCCACTTATATAATTAGTCATTTCATTAGCCCCACCCATATGACCACTTAGCAAACTTATTATATTCATACCTTTTTCATCTGTGACTATTATAGCTGGATCACTAAACTTACTCTGTACATGTGGTGCTATAATCCTAACAACTATACCCGTTGCCATTATAAATAATATATAGTCATATTCAATAAATAACTTTTGAACTAGTTCACTTAATTTTTCTTCAATTAAAAATACATTTTCTTTTTTAGTATCTAATTTTAAGTTATTTTTTTTATTTTTTACTATGTAAACATGACTTTGTTTTATTAAAGAGTTTATTTTTAATGCTAGATTTTTCCCATTTTCTGTTATACAAACTATTGCTAAATTTTTATTTTCTGTATTCATGTTTGAAGTCCTTATCATATAACTTCGAATTATTGTAATCTGTTCCTAAGAATTTACCAACTAATATTAAAGCAGTCTTTTTTATTCCATTTTCTCTTACTTTATCAGCTATATCTTCTAAAGTACCTCTAACTATTTTTTCATCTGCCCATGTAGCTTTATATACAACAGCTATTGGAGTATCCATTGGATATCCCCCTTCATGTAACCTTTCTACGACTTTTTCTATATCCTGTACTGATAAAAATATTGCCATAGATGTTTGATGAGCCGCATAAGATTCTATTGATTCTTTAGCTGGAACCGGAGTTCTTCCTTCCATTCTTGTAATTATTACACTTTGAGATATTTCTGGAACTGTATACTCAACACCTAATGCAGAAGCTGCACCTAAGAATGAACTTACTCCCGGAGTACAATCAAAGTCTATTTCTAATTTATTTAAATCTTCAACTTGCTCTCTTATTGATCCATATATAGAGAAATCACCTGTTTGTAGTCTTACAACTGATTTCCCAGCCTTAACACCTTTTTCCATTACATCTATTATCTCTTGTAAATCCATGTGTGCACTATTGTGTATTTCACATCCTTCTTTACAATACTCTAAAAGTTCTGGGTTTACTAAAGATCCTGCATATATAACTACATCAGCATTGCTTAAAAGCTTATATCCTTTAAGAGTTATTAATTCTTTATCCCCTGGTCCTGCTCCTACAAAATGTACTTTACTTAACATATTAATCTCTCCCTTTTTCACAAGATATTATATAAATTGGGTTTAGAGGTTTAAAGTATTCCCCTCTTCCCAGCTTTTCTAATTTTGATACATTTAAAACTGAAACATCTATATTTTCAAATCCATATTCTCTTAATAATCTAAGTGTCTCATTAAACGTTTCTACTATAATAAAATTAGCAACTAACCTTCCACCATCAATTAATAAATCCTTAGACCATAATAAAATTTCATTTAGGTTATTGCCTGTACCTCCTAAGAATATAGCATCTACTTTTTTATCTATTTCTACAGGGGCATATCCTTGAATAATTTCAACGTTTTTCAAATTGAATTTATCTACATTTTTATTTATTAGCTCTAGTGCACTATCATTTCTTTCTATTGATATAACATCTAGATTCGGATAATTGTACGCTGCTTCTACAGTTACACTTCCTGTTCCTGCTCCTACATCTATAAATCTTTTAGCATTTACTAAATCTAATTTCATTATAGATATAGCTCTTACTTCTTCCTTTGTAATAGGAACTTTTCCTGTTATAAATTCGCTATTTTTCATGTGCAATCTCCACCTATCTTATGACTTTAATAATCTTCAAGTATTACTACTACGCACATATCAAATTCATCTGTATTCAATATTTCATCTGGACTTCCTATGGTTATTTTTTCATTATCATAAGATAAATTTTCCCCAACAATTACTGTTCTGTCTAAATTTCTTTTTAAGATTTCTTTACAGATTTCTTTTGGGCCTATTATTTTATCAGTTACCATACAGACCTTTTTATGATTTAATACATAATCAAAATCTGGTGTCTTTCCATGACTACTAGTTATATATAAATCATTCATGTCTATATGTACCTTTGAAAAAATATACTGTAATGAACTTATTCCAGATACTACATTTAAATCTTTTGATTCTATATTTTTAGATAAATATCTCCCTATTCCATAAATAAATGGATCTCCTGATGCTAGTACAGATATTTGTTTATCCTTGTTATCATTTATGTACTCTATTATTTCTTTTAAGTTTGAAGCTAGTTCTATTTTTTCTCCATTAAAATCTTTAATAGATTCTAAATTTCTTTTCCCTCCAATTATTACATCAGAGTTTTTTAATAGCTTTTCACCTAGCTTTGTTATATAATCGGTGTTTCCTGGACCTAAGCCTATAACATTTATCATCTAAATACCTCCACTAAACTGTCTGTATTATCAGATTTTCCTAATAAGGTCTTGTCCATAGAAAATATCATGACCTCTACTTTTATTTCGTCATCACCTAAATATTGATTTACTTTAAACTTACACTTGTTACATATCAAATTGTAAAAGTCTTTATAATCGCTATTGTCTATAATTTCAACAGCTTCTTCTGCAGTTAAACACTCATTAATCTTTTTTAAAAACTCGTATGGCGCTCCCATCATAGCTAAATTTGAAACTAATATTTCACTTCTAGCATCTGCAACTTTACTATGAGTATTAAATATTCCTGCTGATAACTTTATAAATTTACCAATATGGCCAGCCATAAGAATTTCCTTATATCCCATCCTTTGAGCTTCCTTTAGCATATAACCTATAAAGTTACTTGTTCTAACTACATATTTCATATCTAAGTTTAAATTTTCTTTTATAAACTGTTCTCCATGATTACCAGGAACTAAGATTATTTTATTTAAGCCTTGTTCTTTCTTCATTTGAAGCTCTATTGATAACGATTTTTTCCAACCTTCATCACTCATTGGTTCAACAATGCCTGTAGTTCCTATAATAGATATTCCACCTATTATTCCTAATCTTGGGTTAAATGTTTTTTTCGCAACCTCTTCTCCCTTAGGGGCAAATATAGTTATTTTTAAGGCTTCATCTTGCTCTAAATACTGACTACTATCATCACCAATTATTTTCCTTATTTCACTATTTATCATTTTCATAGGAACCGGATTTATGGCTGCCTTTCCTACTTCTACACTAAGACCTTTTTTAGTTACAACGCCTATACCATTTCCGCCACATACAACTATATCTTCATCACCTTGTTTTTTAATAATTTCGGCTCTAGCATGAATATGCATAGTATGCGTTGCATCAATATCATCTCCGCCATCTTTTTCTATAGAGCACTCTACATAATTATTCATAATAACTATGTTATCTAGTTTGAGTGTTAGAAAAATACCTTTAGGTGTATCTATATTTATGGTTTCTATTTTCTTTTTAGTTAATAGCATATAAGTTGCAGCTTTTGCTGCTCCAGTAGCACAAGAACCTGTTGTATATCCTCTTTTATACTTTTTTCCATCTATATACACATATTCTTCCATACTATTACCTACATAGTGTATAGAATAGCATTAATTATAGCTGCTGCTAAATTGCTACCACCTTTTCTTCCTTTTGAAATTATATATGGTATCTCCGTTTTTTCTAATTCATCTTTAGATTCTGCTGCTCCTACAAATCCTACTGGCACACCTACAATAGCATCTAATTCTAACTCATTAGAATTTTTCATTTCCATAGCTTTATATAATGCTGTTGGAGCATTACCAAATACAAATAATTTTCTTCCTGGCTCTTTTGCTGCTATTTCTACAGCTGCCATTGAACGAGTAATAGATTTTTCTTTAGCTAATTTTGCAGTTTCTTCATCTGCTACTAGGCATTTGTACTTACATCCTAAAGCTTCTAATCTTTTTTTATTTATCCCACTTAAGGCCATATTTGTATCTGTATATACAGTTGCATTATTCTTAAGTGCATCTATTATGCTTTCTACTGCTTTATCTGATATTTTAAGAATATCTAGATATTCAAAATCCGCTGTTGTATGTATTGAACGTTTTATTATCTTCTCTTCAACATTATTTTTAAATTCATATCCTGGTCTTATTTCATCTATTATGTCTTGTATCATTTCAAAGCTTTTTTCTTCTATCTTCATAGGATTTTTGATGTATTCCATTCTAATTTCCTCCTAATTCCACCATCTATAATATTATGCGTATATATTTTGTTATAAACTTTATCTAATTTATAATTTTTTAGCTTTTCTATAAGTTTTTTATCATCCATGTGTTCGTCAATTAATATACCAATTACAGTTCCACTATGAGCAATATTCACACCATAAGCTCCATAGTTTTGAGATATTTCTATAATTTCTTTAAGACCTTCTTTTTTATCTATATTTTCATTAGCCAGACCGCTCATTGTGCAAGCTTTACCTATTATAGATAGGTCATTTTTTCTTATTCCTTCTTCTAACAAATAAAATGATTCTTTTATAATCTCTTTATTTTGAAGTTTTATATCCTTATAATTAGGAGTATTTCTAATCTTCATAGTGTCTAAAGTTTTATTAGGTTCTAATATTACTACTTTCGAATTTTTTATATTTCCTATATACTTTATCACTTCTCCATTTAGTGGATTGAATATGCAATTTTCCTCTATGTATGTAGAGTCTGTTGGTTCTATTGTTGATGCTAGCTTAGATATTTCTTCACCAGTTAAACTTTTATTTATTAAATCTAATGTAGCAAATATTGTAGCGCCTATATCTGCAGTAGAGCTTGCCATTCCCTTTCCAACAGGAATTTGACTATCAATATTTAAAGATATATTTTTACTATCTTCAACTGGCAATCTAAATCTTTTAAACACTTCTTCTATTGCTTTTCTAGATTTTGATGGACCTAAACTTATGTTGTTTAATTTTTCTTCTAGAGTTACTGTTGAATACATATCTATTGCATATGAGCTCAAATACTCTTCTTTGTCCCTAACGCCTTGAACAAATTCGCCACACGATGCTGGACAAATACCATAATATTTCATTCTAATCACCTAATAAATTTTTCATATGTTTTATAAGGATTTCATTTTCTTCATGAGATTTTATAGCTACTCTTATGTAACTATCATCTAATCCGATAAAATTCGATGCATCTCTTACAAGAATATTCCCTTTATTTAATAATTCGACTTTTATTTCATTAGACCTTCTATTATTAAGCTTAATTAGTATAAAATTAGTATCTGTATCATACACATTGATCCCACTTATATTTCTTAGTTCTTTCAACATATAGTTACGTTCTTTTATATAATATTCTTTGCTTTCTTTTATATATTGGCTATCCTTAAATATATAATTTGATAATGTATCTGCAAATGAATTTATTGTCCATGGTTCTTTATATTTATAGATATTTTCAATTATTTTTGTATTACTAGTTAGCCCATAGCCTAACCTCAAACCTGGTAAGCCAAAAAATTTAGTAACAGCTTTAAGTATGAATAAATTTTTATATTCTTCTACATATTTTACTAAGCTATACTTTTCTTCTAATCCTACAAATTCCATAAAAGTTTCATCTACTATAAGTAACTTATTATGTTGTTTCATTAGATTAAGCAATTCTGTTAAATCTTTTACTTTACCATTTGGATTATTTGGATTACACACAAATAAACTATCAAACTTATTAATATTTTCTTTTATTTGTTTTAGATCTATAGAAAATTCATTTTTACTATCTAAGTCTAAATTTAAAACATCTAATCCACTTAAACTTGCACTTCTTCCATACTCTGAGAAAGTAGGATTTAATATAGCTAACCTTTTGTCTATGCTCTTCATTAATAAGTAAATTATTTCTGTTGCTCCATTTCCAGGTATTATAAAATCTGAATTTAAACCTATATATTCTGATATATTATTTTTTAAATTTGTATAATTTATATCTGGATAGCCCTTACAGTTTTCTAATCCTTTAAGAATATATTTATCTAAATCAGGTACTACTTTAGGATTTATGTTTGAGCTAAAATCTATTATATCTTTTGGGTCTATATTATATATTTGTGCTATTTCATTTACATTAGCTCCATGACCTAGGTCTTTCATATGTCCACCCCCTAATTTTCAATTTATACTTAAATAAATTCAGTTGCCTTAATTTGCTTAAGTATAAATTGAAATAATATTACCTGAGTGAAGTATAGTCTTGTATACTTTCACCCAAGTATTTTTAAAGTTATATGAGAATAAATAATGCAGTAAATATAACCATTGAAGTTAACGAGGTTGCATACATTATTTTATTTGTTTTTACTATATCTTCTATTTCAATTTCTCTTACTTTATCTCCTATAGTAGGCTTATAAACAGCTTGACCAAAGTATATATTAGTTCCTCCTAGCTGTACTCCTAAAGCGCCTGCAACTGCCCCTTCTGGATAAGCACAATTAGGACTTTTGTGATTTTTTCTATCTCTTACTGCTATTTGTGATGCTTTTTTATAGTCATATCCTAATACAAGACTACCTATAGCCATTAGTAGTACTGCTATTCTTGCAGGTATATAATTTGCAATGTCATCTATTTTAGCTGATGCAAATCCTAATTCTTTATACTTTTCATTTTTATATCCTACTGTGGAATCTAAAGTATTTATTGCCTTGTAAGCCATCGCAAGCGGTGCTCCTCCTATAAATGCATAAAACATTGGTGCGATTATTCCATCTACTGTATTTTCAGCTACCGTTTCTACTGTTGCCCTTATTATTTCACCTTCATCTAAATGAGTAGTATCTCTCCCTACTATATAAGATAGCTGTATTCGAGACTTTTCTATATCTCCTGTTTTTAAAACATTATATATTTTTACAGCTTCATCTTTTAAGCATTTAGTCGCTAATGTTGTATATATTAAAATTGAATTAGCAATTATATATCCACCCGGAATAAAACTAAATAACTTAACTATCATGTAAGTTACTAGATAAGTTAGCCCTACTGTTATAGCCCATAAAATAAATCCACCTATTTTTAAACCTTTATCTGTTTTAGCTATATTTCTTATTTTATTTTCAGTCACTTTTATTAATTTTCCAATATATCTAACTGGATGAGGAAAAGAATATGGATCACCTATAATTAAATCAATTATATATCCTATATAAATAGATACTATATTCATATTAGTTGTTTCCTTCCTCTGAATAGTTATCTACTCTATTATTTAATAAGTTTTTTATGCAATCTAAATTATTGTAAAAATGAGTATGTAGATAAGTAGCTAAAGTATTGTTTTTGCTATATCCACCTTCCCACTCATCAACTATTTTTCCATCTCTTTCTTTCCTCATCACATATGCACATTCCTCTTCTGTTTCAAATACAGAGTGATGAAACTCATGACCTTTTATAATTTCATTGGTCTTAGATAAAACGGTATCACCTTTTGCGCTACCATAGCAGTACCCAAATCTTTTTAAAGATGTTGTCATTTTACTATTGCCTTTAAATATTCCTACCATATCATAAGATATGTTTTCTTTATCTAATAAGGTTTGACCTAAGTACATAAGTCCACCACATTCTGCATAGATAGGTATGTTATTTTCATGGGCTTCTTTTATAGATTCTCTCATTGATACATTTGCTTCTATTTCTTTGCTAAATATTTCTGGGAACCCTCCACCTATATAAATATAATCTGATTTTGGTACCTTATTATCTTTTAATGGACTAAAGTATTTTATATCTAACCCTAATAACTCTAATAATTCTATATTTTCTCTATAATAAAAATTAAAAGCTTTATCATAAGCTATAGCTATTGATTTTCCTTTAACTTTATTTTCTTCTATAAAATCATCTACTTTAAAGTTACTTTCTATATCTTCAGTTTCTGAAATTTCTATAATTCTATCTATATTTATATATTTTTCTATTTCCACAGCCAAGCTATTAAACTTATTTTTTAGCCCATCTATCTCAACACTTGGTACAAGACCTAAATGTCTAGATTCTAATGAAAATTCATTATTAGGTGGGAAGTACCCTAAAACTTCAACACCGCAATATGTTTCTATAGCTTCTTTTATAATTTCATAATGTGTCTTAGTTCTTACATTATTCACTATTACACCTTTTATATTTACATCTTTATCTAGTTCTTTATATCCTAATACCATAGCTGCACTTGATGCTGCCATAGATTTCCCATTTATAACTAGTATTACAGGAGCTTTAAGTATTTTTGATGTATGTGAGCTTGTACAATTATCTAGGTCTATTCCTATTCCATCATATAATCCCATTACACCTTCTACTACTGATATATCAGCATCATCTGATGCTTGATTAAAAACATATTTTATTTGCTCATCATTTAGCATATATGAATCTAAATTTCTTGAATGTCTTCCTGTTATAAAAGTATGGTAAGATGGGTCTATATAATCCGGACCTACTTTATATGGCTGTACTCTCATATTTCTTTTAGTTAGAGCCTGCATTATTCCTAACGATATAGTTGTCTTACCTACACCACTATTAGTTCCTGCTATTAAAATTTTTTTCATATATTCCACCCAACTATATAATTTATTTTTTAATTACTTATTTCTCATGTTCATCCATAATTTCATATATTTTTTCTATATCTAAGTGTTCTCTTAATACTTCAGCAAGTCTATCATATTCCTTTTGCTTAAATTCTTCAAAAGAAGCAACACTACTTTTTACTTTTTCTAATCCTTTAGCTTCTCTTATATTATTTAAAAGTGCTCTTGTAAAGTCTACATCATCGAATATTCCGTGAAGATACGTTCCAACTACATTCCCCTCTTGATTTACACTTCCCTCTTCATAATTTACCTGTTCATCCAACTTTTCAGTTATTGTATTTAGGCTATTTACACTACTTCCTATATCAGTTATTCCCATATGTATTTCGTAACCTTTTACTTTTTTTCCACCTAAATTACTCATATATCCATTAAGTTTTTCACTTATAATAGCGTTTACTTGTGTTGTAGTTTTTTCTTTTTCAAAGGTTGTTATAGTGTCTAATAAACCTATTCCATCGAATTCTTCAATATCACCTTCAACATGGTATGGATCTTTAAGTTTTCTACCTAACATCTGATATCCACCACATATTCCAAATATTAATTTCCCCTTTTTATGAAGCTCTCTTATTTGCTCTTCTAATCCACTTTCTCTTATATACTTTAAGTCATCAATTGTGCTTTTACTTCCTGGTAAAATTACTATATCTGGATTGCCTAAACTTTCTCCATATCCTACGTATCTAATACTTACATCTTCTTGTGTTTCGAATATATTAAAATCTGTAAAGTTAGACATATGAGGTGTTCTAATTATTTCTATATGAACATCATTTTTATCCATCTTTGTTTTAAATTTAGTAGTTACACTATCCTCATCTTCTATTTTTATATCACTATAAGGAATAACTCCAAGAACAGGAACTTTTATTATTTCTTCTAACATTTTTATTCCTTCACCTAAAAGTTCTTTTCTTCCCCTAAATTTATTTATAATTACACCCCTAACTCTTTTTCTTTCTTCTTCACTTAATAAAAGCATTGTACCTGCTAATGATGCGAATACTCCACCTCTATCTATATCTCCAACAATTATTACTGGAGCGTCTGCAATTTCTGCCATACCCATATTCGCAATATCATGTTCCCTTAAATTTATCTCAGCTGTACTACCTGCACCTTCCATTACTACAACATCATATTTATCACTAAAGCTTTTAAAAATATCCTTTAGTTCTTTTGCTAATATTGGCTTGTATGTATGATAGTCAGAAGAAGACATATCTTCTCTTACTTTTCCCCTTACAATCACCTGACATCTATGATTTCCTGATGGTTTTAATAATATTGGATTCATATCTGCTATAGGCTCTATTCCTGCTGCTTCGGCTTGAAAAACTTGTGCTCTCCCCATTTCTAATCCTTCTTTTGTTATAAAAGAATTTAATGCCATATTTTGTGATTTAAATGGTGCAACACTATATCCATCTTGTTTAAACACTCTACATAGACCAGCAGTTAAAATACTTTTCCCAACATTTGATGCTGTCCCTTGTAACATTATTTTTTTGCCCACTGTTTCACTTCCTTTATCTCATTATAAATTTCATAGAATAAAAGTCCTAGCTCTAGTTAGAGTTAGGACTTTTATTCTATGATATATCAAATAAAAACCTTCACCCCGAAGATCTCATTAATAAATTAAATTAGGCAGGTATCCTGGCTCAACTTCATCCTACTCCTATACCTTCCCATCTTTTAAGACAGTGGCAATTTTTAGTTTCGTCCGTTTTACAGTAGCGGGGGCTGCAAAGGCATTTCACCTTTTTCCCTTTTAATTTTCCTTTAAAGAAAAACCTCTTTTAATCTAATATTCAATTTTAAAGGCTCATAAAATTTGTATTATTCATAGTATTTATTACTGTAAATCCATTATCTATTTCTAAAATTGTAACTGATGCATTATCAATTTTAAAGTTCCAATGATATTCATAGCTATTTGATATTAAATAAGTAATTATGTTTCTTATAGTTCCACCGTGAGAACATATAAGTACTGTTTTATTTTTCTCTTCAGAAAGTATATTACTTATTTCATTAGCTACTCTATTATATGAGTCTATCAAACTTTCTCCATTAGGATACTTATATTCATATCCCTTATCTATCATATCTTGAAATTCATTCGGGTAACTTTTCTTTATATCTTCAAATGTTATACCTTCAAAATCACCAAAACTAATTTCTTTCAAGTTTTCTTTTTCTCTTATTTGTATATTTTTTATTTTAGATATTTCTTTAATTGTGTCTTTAGTTCTAGAAGATGTTGTTGTATAGATGCTATCTATTTTTATATCTTCTAAGTATCTAGTAAGTTGTTCAATTTGTTTCTTTCCAATTTCACTTACTTGGCTATCTATATGACCTGATAATCTATTGTTTTGATTGTCAGTTGTCAAAGCATGTCTTACTAAAATTAATTTTGTCATTTATTTTCCTCTTTTAGCTTAACCTATTATTAGATATATGTAAAGTAAATATATTACTTCTCCTAATTCTATACTACATCCTAATATATCTCCTGTTACACCGTCAATCTTTTTATATACATGACCTTTAAATAATTGATTAAATAAAAATACAAGTACTATTGATAGTAACACTTTAATTATAATTTCAAACGGAGTTAAGAATATAAATTTTGCAATTAATGTTATTAATACTATTGTATATACTATAGCAGTTAAAAACATTCCTGTTGTCAATTTACCTATAAACATATTCCCCATGCCTTTAGCTCTTGGAGAAACAGTTTTATATGTAAGCCTAATAACACCTAGCCTTCCTATCACAGGCATAAACATTACTAGCCACATGTATCCATTATTTATAATGCTGTATATAAATCCTACTTTAAGCAAAATAACAAACATTACTGCTAAAAGTGAATTTGTACCTAATCTTGAATCCTTCATTATTTCTAACATTTTTTCTTTATCTCTATAGCTGTACAAAGCATCAAAAGTATCTCCTAATCCATCTATATGAAGACCACCTGTTAAAACTACAGAGCTTAATGTTATAATTATCGCTGTTACAAATGGATCAAATATATAACCACATATTGTTCCTATTAAAAATAAAAGTACTCCTAGTACAAATCCAACTAAAGGAAAATATGTTATAGACTTATGAAATTCCTCATCAAATCCTACATCTATATTTATAGGTATTCTGGTCATAAACTGAAGTAATGCAATAAATCGTTTCATAATCTACCCCTTTATTTTCATAGGTATACCACTTACTACAAAATAAACTTCATCACTTTGTGATGCTATTTGTTGGTTGATTCTACCTACAATATCTGTATATACTCTGCTTAATTTATTATCTGGAACTACTGCCATTCCTAGCTCATTTGTTACAACTACAAAGTATAGATTTGTTTTTTTAATTTCTTCTATTAATTTTTTCACTTGATCTTTTATATATTTTTCTAATTCATTTATTTCTTCTTGATTAGCTTTATCTATATCCATATCATAAGTAAACATTAGATTATTTACTAATAAAGTCACACAATCTAGTATTACTGTTTCATGCTTATTTGATATTTCTTTAATAATAGAGTATATATCTTTATATATTTCATAAGTATTCCAATTTTGTGGTCTACTTTCTTTATGCTTCTTTACTCTATCTTTCATTTCATCATCAAATGGTATAGAAGTTGCTATATAAGCTGTGCTATTATTTTGATCTATACATAATTTTTCTGCAAAATTACTTTTACCCGACCTAGCTCCACCTGTTACTAATACAATTTTGCTCATGGTACTTCTCCTATCTAAATAAATACTTACACCCATTCTACTTCATCAAATGTTGCCATGTTTTGATAAGCATAGTTTGATGCTTCTATTATATTAAATGCAAGTGCTGCACCACTGCCTTCTCCTAGCCTCATATCCATATTAAGTACAGGGCTTAAATCTAGCATTTCCAATGCCTTTTGAGTTCCAGCTTCAGCTGATAAATGAGATGCTATCATATACTCTCTAGATTTAGGATTTATTTTGTATGCTAGTAATGCTGCTGCATAAGATATAAATCCATCTAATACTACTGGTGTTTTATTTGCACTACATCCTAATATTACCCCAGCCATAGATCCTATTTCAAATCCACCTACTTTAGATAATATATCTATTCCATCGTCTGGATTTGGCTTATTTAATTCTATTGCATTTCTAATTGTATCTGCTTTATGTTTTAATCTTTCTTTTTTTAATCCTGCACCTATTCCAGTTACTATTGCTGGATCACATCCATCTATTACAGATATTATTGCACTACTAGGAGTAGTGTTGCAAATACCCATCTCTCCAATTCCTATAACTTTATATCCTTTTTCTATACACTCTTCTGCCATTTCAATACCAATCTCTAGACATTTTATAGCTTCTTCTCTAGTCATTGCAGCGCCTTTAGCCATATTTGATGTACCTTTTCTTATCTTGTAGTCCCTAACTCCATCTAATTTATGGTCACAGTTAACACCAACATCTACCGCTATAACATCCGCTCCTACAAATTTACTTAAAGCACCTACTCCGCATAAACCTTTTGTAAAGTTTGGAAATTGTAATTGAGTTATATCTTGAGGATCTGGAGCTACACCTTCCTCATATACTCCATGATCTCCTGCAAAAGCTATTATTGCTTTCTTAGAAGTATCAAATTTTGCTGTTCCATATATTCCTGCTAATTGCATGCAAATATCTTCTATTTTTCCAAGGCTGCCTTTAGGTTTTATAAGTGTATCAAGCCTATCCTTAGCTTGTTGAATAGAATTTTTATCTAAAGAATATATATTTTTTGATATATTTTCTAATAAATACATTTTTATTTCTCCTCTCATTGCTTTATTTAAAAAGGGAATGTACTAAAGTATATTTATTTTAAATACATCCCCTTCCTCAATTTTATCGTATTGTCTAATTTTAATATAAATTTATCCAAACAAATAAAGGTTCAACATAAAAGAATATTCTACATATTATTTGTATCTCCTTTATTATTAGTTTAAAAATAGACAAGAAATTTTGTTTTATTTATTTTTTAAAGATTATGAGCCGCTTTTAATGCTTCATAACAAGCATTTATTGTGTAATCTATATCTTCATTTGTATGAGCATTAGATAAGAACATTGCCTCAAATTGAGTTGGTGCTAAAAGTATACCTCTCTTTAGTAATTCTGCAAAATACTTATTAAATTTAGTTACATCGCATTTAGTTACATCATCATAGTTATTTATTGGCCCTTCTGCAAAGAATAAACAAACTAATGATCCAGCTCTATTTACAGTGTAATTTAATCCTAGTTTTTCAACATTAGATTTTAATCCTTTTTCTAATCTTGTGGCTTTTTCTTCTAAATTTTTATATATTTGAGGATTATCTCTTAATATTTCTAAGTTCTTTTTACCCATATACATAGCTAATGGATTACCTGATAAAGTTCCCGCTTGATAAACAGGTCCTACTGGAGATACCATACTCATTATTTCTTTAGTTCCTCCATATGCACCTACTGGCAATCCAGCTCCTATTATTTTACCAAAACAAGCCATATCTGGTTTTATACCAAAATACCCTACTGAACTACTATAATTTAGCCTAAACCCAGTTATTACTTCGTCAAATATTAAAACTGTCCCATATTCTTTAGTTATATCTCTTAATAATTGTAAGAACTCTTGAGTTCCTGGAACAACTCCCATATTTCCTGAAACCGTTTCAACTATAACTGCTGCAATTTCATTACCTTGCTCTTTGAATATTGCTCTAACTTCATCTAAATCATTGTACTTACAGACTAATGTATCCTTAACAACATCTTCTGGTACTCCAGGACTTGTTGGAACTCCATATGTTATCGTTCCAGAACCTGATTTAACTAGTAATGCATCAGAGTGTCCATGGTAACATCCTTCAAACTTTAAAATCTTATTTCTTTTTGTATAAGCTCTTGCTACTCTTAAAGCACTCATTGTTGCTTCTGTACCTGAGTTAACCATACGGACTTGATCTATTGCAGGGTAAGCTTCAACTATAATTTTTGCCATTTCAACTTCTATAGCTGTTGGAACTCCATAACTTGTTCCTTTTGCTACTATTTCTTCTATTCCTTCAACTATTTCTTTAGGACTATGACCTAACATAAGAGGTCCCCAAGAACATATATAATCTATATATTCGTTACCATCTACATCCCATATTCTACTTCCATGAGCTCTGTCTATAAAAACAGGATCTAATCCAACTGATCTAAATGCTCTAACTGGACTATTTACACCGCCTGGTATGTACTCAATTGCTTCTTCATATATTTTTAGTGACTTTTCATTTTTCATCTTTCTAGTTCCTCCTAAAGTTTAAAGTTCAAATAGCTCTTCAACTAATTTTATATATTCTTCTCTTTTTCCCTTATCTTTTGTTTGCTTTAAATTTATTATTGGTTCTCTTATTAGTCTTTTAAGAGCTGATGTCATCATCTTATCTATAATTTTTTTCTCTCTAGTATCAAGGTCTAATTTTCTAAATATGTAATCTAATGTATCTTCTCTTATTTCTAAGCATTTATCATTTAATGATTCTATAGTTGGGTCTATATGAGTTGAATCCATCCATTCTACAAATTCATCAATGCTTTTATTTATCATATCATAACCTATATTAGCTAACTCTTTACGCTTTTGGTCATTTTTGTCATGTATTTCTTTTAAATTATCTATGTCATAAACTTCTATATTTTCTAATTCATTTATTTTAGGATCAATGTCTCTTGGAAGAGCTATATCCATCATATAAATCTTTCTTTCAACCTTTGGCATCTCATCATATCTAACTACAATATGTGGTGATGCTGTCGCACTTATAACCATATCAACATCATTAAGAATTTTGTATCTATCAGCATATTCTATTGGAACAACGTTTTTAAAATCATTTTCGATTTCTTTAACCTTACCATGGCTACGATTTGATACATAGATAGTATTAATTTTTTCCTCTTCTAGGTGCTTCATCGTAAGCTTACTCATTTTACCTACACCTACAACTAGTGCATTTTTCCCCTCTAAACTACCTAGCTTTTCTTCTAAAAACTTTACACCTATATAACTTATCGATAACGGTTGTTGTGATATTTTAGTTGTGCTTTTTATTTCTTTAGCTGTTGTTATTGCCTCTCTAAATAATTTATTAAATTTCTTTTTGCTTGCACCTAGTTGCATAGAGAATTCATGTGCATCTTTTACTTGACCTAGAATCTGATCTTCGCCTAAAACTATAGAGTCTAATCCAGCAGTTACTTTGTATATATGATCTATCGCTTCTCTATGTGTTTTTACAAATAAATATTCTTTTACATCTGGCTTATCAAAAAATGTTGCGTAAAAATCTTCTACAACTTTTACCTTTTCATCAACATTTTTAGATTGAATATATATTTCACTTCTATTGCACGTAGATAATATAATAACTTCCTCTATCTCTTTATCTAACAGATAGTTTATCGCTTCTATTTTCTGTAAATCAGTAAAGGAAACACCTTCTCTTATACTAATTGGAGCTAAATTATGATTAACTCCTACAACCCCTATATTCATAGCTAACCTCCAAACCATTTATAAGTTTTTTAAACTCACTATTTATAGTATACATCTGGATGTAATTTTTGTAAATTTAGAACTCTAAATATATTTTTCCTTATTAATATTCTAGTTCTATCTACCTATTTATAAATCTAAAATAAAATTTGTCTGTAGTTAAGCTATTTTATTTATTTCAATACAAAAAAAGTCTAGAATATAAAATTCTAGACTTTAATTAAAATAAAAAATTCGCTTCGCTCATGTCGCCAACGACTTCGTCCGTTGCTCAAAATGTTTTTTATGCCTAAAATCAATTTGTTAATATAACTTACTTTCATAAGTTATCAACAAAAAATTACGTGTCATAATATACTTAAGCATAAAAAAAGATTACGTGGCTACGTCTTACTCTCCCAGGGGGTCGCCCCCCAAGTACCATCAGCGCTAAAGAGCTTAACTTCTGTGTTCGGAATGGGAACAGGTGTATCCTCTTTGCTATAATAACCACATAATCTTTATTT
>NZ_FNGW01000003.1 GCF_900103615.1 Romboutsia lituseburensis DSM 797
AATTTTCTAAACCAGTTTAGAAGCGTATACTAATTTATTTGCTAGTTAATATATACGTATGCGAAATGACATTGAAAAAGTGCATGTCTATATATAAAAACTAATTTATATAAAAAAATATATATATTATGTTTACAATATTTGAAAGAGAAATATAATTAAAAATAGGGGCTAGTAATCTAGCCCCTACTGTGTGGATAAAATGTGGATAAATATGTGGTTTTTACTTTTTAAGAATAAAAACTGACAATAGCTACTGACAATTTTAAAAAATATTGAACGAAAACATTGAAAATACTATATTTAATAACTGTGTTTTATACTCGGTATACGAGTAAAGTTTAATTAAATATTAAGAAAACAAATCCAGCTAACCATATTAATTAGCTGGATTTAACTTTAAATATTAATTTAATAAATTAAAACACTCTTTAATATATATAATAAAGGGTGTTTTTTATATATTTAAATTCAATTAATAACATATTGGGGGAGAATTATGGATAAGTCATTTAATAAATTTGTATTTGGATATCCTATGTTATTTGAAAAAAAGGGAGATCAATATGTTGTAAGAATAAAAGAGCTAGGTATAAAACAACAATCTCAAAGTAGGGGAAGAGCAATTAGAGAAGTTTTTGAAGAAATAAGAGAAAAAAATAAGCTAAATTTAATAGAGCCTAAAAAATACAACTGTGAATTATCTTATTATAATGATTTGCAGATAAGACTATTTAAAATAAATCAAAAAATAACTAAATTTGGTTTCTCTGTAATAGCAGAGGATATAAATGAAATAGATATATTAAAATTAGAAAAACTATGTACAGAAATAGATTTAAATAAGTTGTACGATACATATGAAACACAAAACATTGAAAATGAAATCATAAAAATATTAGAACCATACATAATAAGCCCTCACTTAAGAGCTTTGAACATGGTATCATTAATAATGAAAACAAATCATATAAATAAGTTTTCACATATAATAGAGCAATCATATTTAAGTTTGTTTAGAGAAGAATATATATCTACAGTAATGATATTAACACCTGTAATAGAGGGAATATTATTATCTTTATATGAGTTTAGATCTATAGATAAGAAACCAAAAGAACATCAACTTTTAAATAAGTGGGCTGAGTTAGAATACAATAATTCTAATGAAAAAATACCACATCCATTTATAGTTGATGAGTACATAAGAGCATTTATTGATATATCAGAAAAGATAATATTTACAAAGCATCAAATAGCAAGAGACAACTCATATTTTAATAGAAATTATATAGCGCATGTAATGGGTGATGGTAGATTTTATTCAAGAAATAATGCATATAAATTAATTCATCTAATAGATTTAATGGCTCATGTACTTGCAGCTTGCATAGGAGAGCATAAAAGATATGCATTTAATAGAGATAATACCGATTATAAATTAAGGCTATATTATTATAACAATTTAGCAAATAAAAAGGATATTGAAGAATCTAAACGACATATATTTAACTCACATTTAAATTTTAAAGGTTACCTATAGTAACTAAAATTAACATAAACTAATGACAAAATAATGAGGTGGAAAATGAATAAGACTATTGGGGTACTTGCACATGTAGATGCAGGAAAGACAACATTTTGCGAACAAATACTTTACCATACAAATTCAATTAGAAATAGAGGTAGAGTTGATTTTAAAAATACATTTTTAGATAATCATGAAATAGAAAGACAAAGAGGAATAACTATATTTTCAGAACAAGGTGTATTTGAATATAACAATTCAAATTACTACTTAGTGGATACACCAGGTCATATAGATTTTTCTGCGGATATGGAAAGAGCTATAAGTATAATGGATTATGCAGTAGTAGTTATAAGTTCAGTTGAGAAAATTCAATCTCATACTAAAACAGTATTTAGGCTACTTAAAAATAATAATATTCCTATAATATTTTTTGCGAATAAAACAGATAGAGAAGGCTCAGATATAGAGCTTTTAATACAAGATATAAAAGACAATTTAACGAGTGATGTAATTGATTTAAGTGAAAATTTAACTATAGAAAATAATAACGAACTTAGTGATAAACTTATAGAGTTCATAGCAGAGAGAGATGATTTATTATTTGAAAAATACTTAAATGATGAGTATGAAAATGATTTGTGGATAAATAGATTAAAAGAAATGGTAAAAACATCGAATATATATCCGCTACTAAAAGGATCAGCTCTTCATGATATAGGTATAGATGAATGTTTACAAAAAATAGATTTTTTAACTTATACATCTTATGATGAAAATAAAAAATTTATAGGAAAAGTTTATAAAGTTAAATACGATGAAAATAAAAATAGAATAACCTATATAAAAGCACTTCAAGGAAAACTTAAAGTTAAAGATGAAGTAAAATACAATCATAAAGATAAAATTTTAAGTGAAAAAATTAATTCTATTAGAGTTTACAATTCAAATAAATATGAAGCTGTAAATGATATAAAAGCAGGTCAAATATTTGCAGTAACAGGGATAACACAAGCGATTTCAAAAGATTATATATGTCAAATTGATTATAATTTAAACGATATAAATAAAATAAGTAATAAAAATGAGATAATTCCAACGCTAAAATCAAAAGTTATATTTGATAAGTCTTTAAATATAAAAGATATATTAAATGCTTTTGAAATACTGGATTCTGAAGAACCAGCATTAAATCTAGTCTGGGATGAATATCTAAAAGAAATACATATACATGTCATGGGGAAAATTCAATTAGAAATACTAAAAGATGTTATAAAAAATAGATTTGGTATAGATATTGAATTTGGAAAATGTGAAATATTATATAAAGAGACAGTAAAAGAAAAAACAATAGGATATGGTCATTTTGAGCCACTAGGTCATTATGCAGAAGTACATTTATTAATAGAGCCAAATAAAAGAGATTCTAATATAACATTTAAAAATAATGCACATGTAGATGATATATCAATTGGAAATCAAAACTTAATAAGGACTCATTTATTTGAAAAAGAACATAAAGGAGTACTTTGTGGTTATCCTTTAACTGATTTAAGCATAACATTATTAATAGGAAGATCACATAATAAACACACTAGTGGAGGCGATTTTAGGCAAGCAACACTAAGAGCATTAAGACAAGGACTAGATAAAGTTGAAAGTATTTTACTGGAGCCATATTACAAATTTAGAATAGAAGTAGATTTAAATAATATGGGAAGAGTATTATCAGACATTCAAAAAATGAATGGAGAATTTAATCCTCCAGAAACTTTTAAAGATAAAACAATAATAGAGGGTAGAGGGCCTGTTGCTACCTTTATGGAATATAGTTTAGAATTAGCTACATTTACAAAAGGTAATGGAACTATAAGTTTAGTATTTGATGGATACGATATATGCCATAATAGTCAAGAGGTAATAGAACAAACAGGATATAATAAAGATTCAGATAGTGAATATACATCAAACTCAATCTTTTGTTCTAAAGGCCAAGCATATGTAGTACCTTCAAAAGATGTTAAAAATCATATGCATTGCTTAAAATAAAAAGTTGAAAATTTGTATTGACAATATAAAAAAAATATAATAAAGTATATAGAAATAAATCTTTCGTATAACCCCAATAATAAGGTTTGGGGGTCTCTACCAAGAACCAATAATTCTTGATTACGAAGAAGTTATACATATTTATGTATGAAAAACTTCTTTGTAATTAAGAATTTTTTTTTATACATAAAATTAATATAAATATAAAAAATAAATAAAAAAGGGGACGATATTATGACGAAAAAATTACCAAAAATAGAATTACATTGCCATTTAGATGGAAGCGTTAGAGCAAACACTATAATAGATATAGCTAAAAATGAAAATATAACATTACCATCTTTTGATGAAAATGAAATAAAAAAGCTAGTTCAAGTACCTGAGGATTGTACATCACTTAATGAATATTTAAAAAGATTTGATTTACCTAATATGATAATGCAAACTAAGGAAGGTTTAGAAAGAGTAGCATTTGAATTATTAGAGGATGCAGCTAGTGAAAATGTTAAATATATAGAAATAAGATTTGCACCACAACTTCATACTCAAGGAGGTTTAAGCTTTAAAGAAATAATACAGAGTGTTATAAATGGGATAAATAAAGCTGAAAAGATATATGACATAAGGGGAAATGTTATATTATCTTGTTTAAGACATATGAGTGTAGAGGATGCTGACTTAACAGTAGAGTCAGGAAAAGAATTTTTAAATAAAGGTGTAGTGGCTATAGATTTAGCAGGTCCAGAAGAGGAAGGTTTTGCAGTTAAATTCAAATCAGTAATTGATAAAGCAAGAGGTTATGGCTATAAAGTTACTATTCATGCAGGTGAGGCTGCAAGTGGTCAAAATGTAATAGATGCAATAAAGTTATTAGGAGCTCAACGAATAGGTCATGGCGTTAGAATTAAAGATATGAAAGAAGCTTATGATTTAGTAAAAAACAATAACGTAGTATTAGAAATGTGCCCTACTAGCAATATACAAACTAAAGCTATAGAAGATTTTAAACAATATCCATTATTAGATTTTTATAAAGATGATATAAAGGTTACATTAAATACAGACAATAGAACAGTTTCAAATATAGATTTAACCGATGAAATAAACTTAATATCTGATAACTTTAAGTTTAATAATAAAGATTATAAAAAAATATACTTAAATAGTATAGATGCGACATTTGCAGATGAAGAAACTAAAGCATGGTTAAGAGCTTTTATATAAATAAAACTTAATTTGAAAATAAAAAAGCCTATAGATATTAATAAATTATTTTATTTATTAATCTATAGACTTTTTTCTATTAATTAAGAATAATTACATCTTATTAGGAGCAGGATACTCAACTCCCTTAGTATCAACTTTAATAGACTCTATTACTACATCTTTAACAGGTTTATCATTAGCGCCTGTTTCAACATTTTCTATTTTATGAATAATATCCATCCCTTTTGTAACTTTACCAAAAGAAGCATATTGACCATCTAGATGAGAAGCATCTTTAGTTACTATAAAGAACTGACTTCCAGCGCTATCTTTACTTTGACTTCTAGCCATAGATAAAACACCTTCAGTATGAGCTAAGTCGTTTTTAAACTTATTTTTTGTAAATTCACCTTTTATACTGTATCCTGGTCCACCCATACCAGTTCCAGCAGGGTCACCACCTTGAACCATAAAATCTTTTATGACTCTATGGAATGTAAGCCCATCATAAAAACCACTATTAGATAGTTCGATGAAATTATTTACAGTATTAGGAGCTATATGAGGATAAAGTTCTGCTTCAACAGTTCCAAAATCTTTAAACACTATAGTTGCAACTGGTAATTCTTTTGGTGGAGTTCTTACTTCATCAACACTTGATTCATTTGATGAACATCCAACTAAAGCTAAAGCTCCTGCAAGTATACTTGCCAAAAATCCTTTTTTTCTTTTATTAGTCATAGTTTTTACCATCCTTATGTTAATTTATGGGTTTATTATATCATAAATACAAATAATTAAAAAACTAAAGTATATTAAATATAAATTCAATTATAATTCAATTATAATTTGGTTATTAATTAATATTTTTATAAGTTTACTTTAAAGGATTAAATTACCATAGAATTATTGTAAATTAGTACACATAATATTAGTAAAATAATACATATTGGAGGTTTTTAAATGAAATTCAAAAATAAAAGTAAGTTGATTATGTTTATTATGTGTTCATTATTATTAATTTGTACAAGTGTAAATTGCTCTTATGCTAAAGAGCCAATCATGGAATATAAGTATACAGTAGAAGAACAAAAAATTAAAAGAGCTCAATTTATTTGGAAATCTTGTATAGATGAATTAAAAAACGAAAATATTTTAACCACTATAGATATAAATAATATAAATAACTACTTAAATAAAGAAATGAGAAGTGATAAATTTGAATCTCCTTTAAAAAGATACGATAGACAAAAGAAAGCTCTTAGACCAACTACTATAGAAAAAATGGTAAGTGAAAATATAATAAGTGCAGAAAAAGCTGGAAAATTAAGAGATAAAATGAGTAAGTATAATTTATCTAATTTAGAAAAATAGAAACTTTTTATCTATTGTTTATAATTATTAATATGTATATAATCTAAAGTGCAATTAAACATTAAAATAGGGGAAAGATAAAACTGAAAAAATACAAAAGTGCTATATTTGATATAGATGGAATAATATTATATACATCAAAGATGAATTTAATTCCTCTTATGAAACTTATAAAAGAAGAAAAGAACAAAGATATGGACTATGAAGACTTATTAAAGTTTATATAAGATAATTTGTAGAAATAAGTATATTAAAAATTAATGAATTATAAGTTAAGATGTAATACAATTAATTTAAGTATACTACTCTCCTTGGTATACACAAATTAAAACCTATTTTTTATTTAAAGAGAATCTAAATATGAGCGGAATATTAAAAGCCAACTATATATTAATATATAGTTGGCTTTTAATATTTATATAAAAAATATAATAAATGGTGGTATAATAAATAAGAGAAATAATGTTGGAGGGGAATATGAGAGAACTATTAGAAATGAATCCTATAATAGGAGCTATAAAAAATGATAAGGATATAGAAGATGTAATTAAATCAGATTGTGATATTGTATTTTTATTAACAGGAGATATTTTAACTTTAAAGGAAAAAATAGCCTATTTACATAAAAATAATAAAAAAGTATTTGTACATGTGGATATGATATCTGGTATATCATCAAGCCCAGTGATCGTAGATTATATAAAAAAAGATTTAGATTTAGATGGAATAATAACAACTAAAACAAATATTGTTAAGAGAGCGATAGAATTAGATTTAAGAGTCGTGCAAAGGTTTTTCTTTATAGACTCAATGTCTTTGGAAAATGCAATAGATAGCCTAAAAAGGGTTAAGCCTCAAGCTATAGAAATTATGCCAGGAATAATTCCTAAAGTAATTAAAAAAATGCATAAAACTTTTCCTAGCATTCCTATTATCTGCGGAGGCTTGATAAACGAGAAAGATGAAATTATAAAAGTGTTATCATCAGGCGGGATGGCAGTATCTACTACAGACAAAAATATGTGGTAAGACCAATTTTTTAAAAAGTTTGAAAAAAGAATGTCTATTAATTAACAATTGCAAAATAATGTTGACGGGAAAAAGTTTTCATAGTACTATTTAATTAAATTAAATATTAGGCTGGAGAGAGAGAGAGCCCTTAGTTTGTTACTATAGGATAGCTCTCTCTTTTTGTCTAAAAATGAATATTAAAAGGAGGAATTGGGTTGAAAAAAACATTAATGGGAGAGTGCATATCTGAATTTATAGGATCTTGGATACTTATATTTATTGGGTGTGGTTCTGTAGCTTCGCTAGTATTAAATGGAGCAAGTATTTCACAATGGGAGATAGGAATCATCTGGGGATTAGCAGTAACAATGGCAATATACATAACAGGTGCAGTGTCAGGTACTCATATAAATCCAGCTGTTACAATAGCCTTAATGGTTTATAGGGATTTCCCTAAGAAAAAAGTAATACCATATATAGTAGCTCAAGTTTTAGGATGCTTTGTAGGTGCAGCAACTGTGTATTTCTTATTTAAAAATCTATTTATATCTTATGAAGCTACTAATAATATAGTAAGAGCTAGCGCAGATGGTCTTGCTACAGCAGGAGTATTCTCTACATATCCACATGCTCAAATAAGTACTTTAGGAGCTTTATTTGTAGAGATAATAATAACAATGTTTTTAGTAATGGTAATTTTAGCAGTAGGTGATGCTAAAAATGCTAACAGACCAGGCGCTAATTTAGCACCAATTATGATAGGTTTAACTATAGCTATAATAGGAGCTAGTTTTGGAGTATTAACAGGATTTGCAATGAATCCATCAAGAGATTTAGGGCCTAAATTATTTGCTATGATGGCTGGATGGGGTGTAGATGCTCTAGGGCCTAATATGTATTTCTGGGTACCAATAGTTGGACCAATTATAGGTGGATTACTTGCAGGATTTGTGTTTGATAAAGGTGTAAGAAAGTATATGGAAGACGAAGAAGTTTCAGAAAGCGCAAAATAATATTAAGTAAGGTTATTTGTTAAGACTTATATTATATAAGATAATTTATTTAAAATTACTGGGGGAATACAAATGGAAAAAAAATATATAATGTCTTTAGACCAAGGAACTACAAGTTCAAGAGCTATATTATTTGACAAACAAGGAAATATAGTAGCTACTTCCCAAAAAGAGTTTACTCAATTTTATCCAAATGCTGGTTGGGTAGAGCATAACCCAATGGAAATATGGGGAAGTCAAAGTGGTGTAATGAGAGAAGTTTTAGAAACTAACTCAATAAGACCAGATGAAGTTTGTGCTATAGGTATAACAAATCAAAGAGAAACAACTATAGTATGGGACAAAAATACAGGAAAGCCAGTATACAATGCTATAGTATGGCAATGTAGAAGAACATCTCAAATATGTGATGAATTAGAAGCTAAAGGATACAAAGGTTTAATAAAAGAAAAAACAGGACTTATACTAGACGCTTATTTCTCAGCAACTAAAATAAAATGGATCCTTGATAATGTTGAAGGTGCAAGAGAAAAAGCTGAAAATGGAGATTTATTATTTGGAACGGTTGATACATGGTTAATGTGGAACTTAACTCGTGGAAAAGTACATGTTACGGATTATTCAAATGCAGCAAGAACAATGCTTTATAATATAAAAGAATTAAAATGGGATGATGAGATCCTTGAAATATTAAACATACCGAAGAGTATGTTACCAGAAGTTAAGCCATCAAGTTGTATATATGGATATACTGATGAAGGTATGTTATCAGGAGCACAAATTCCAATAGCAGGTTGTGCAGGAGATCAACAAGCAGCATTATTTGGTCAAACTTGTTTTGAAGAAGGTAGTGCTAAAAACACTTATGGAACAGGATGCTTTATGCTAATGAATACAGGAGAAAAAATGGTTGAGTCTAAAAATGGACTATTAACAACTATAGCTTGGGGTGTAGATGGAAAAGTTGAATACGCTCTAGAAGGAAGTATATTTATAGGTGGAGCAAGTATACAATGGCTAAGAGATGAACTTAGAGTTTTATATGATGCAAAACAAAGTGAATTCTACGCAGAAAGCGTAAAGGATACTAATGGAGTATATGTAGTGCCAGCATTTGCAGGATTAGGAGCACCTTATTGGGATATGTATGCAAGAGGAGCTATAATGGGATTAACTCGTGGATCTAATAGAGCACATTTAGTTCGTGCTACTTTAGAATCTATTGCATATCAAGTTAAGGATGTATTAAATGCAATGCAAGAAGATTCAGGTCTTAAATTAAAAGGACTAAAAGTTGATGGTGGAGCAAGTGCTAACAATTTCTTAATGCAATTCCAATCTGATATATTAGATGCGAATATTAATAGACCTAAGGTTGTCGAAACAACTGCATTAGGAGCTGCATATTTAGCAGGTCTTGCAGTAGGATTCTATGACAGCAAAGAAGATATTAAAAACTCTTGGGTAATAGATAAAGAGTTTATGCCTAATATGAGTGAAGCTAAGAGAAATGTATTATATAAAGGGTGGAAAAAAGCAGTTCAAAGAAGTTTAGATTGGGCAAGAGAAGATGAAGAATTTGCAAAAGAATTAGCAACTGTAGAAAATTAAGAAAAATTAGTGACATTAACTGGCAAATAGTATATAATTAAGGTATAAAAGAAAACGTTTCATTATTTATAAAAAATAATGTTAAAATATTTATGGCTAAGAGATGAGAGAGCCTTCTATACAATGTATAGGGGCTCTCTCTGTTTTTTTGCAAAAAACTGAGGAGGGGAAAGTAATGTATGATATAGCAATAATAGGAGCTGGAATTAGTGGAAGTTCAATAGCTCGTGAATTATCTAAATACAACTTAAAAACATTAGTACTAGAAAAGGGAGTAGAAGTATGCCAAGGTACTACTAAGGCAAATAGTGCAATAGTACATGGTGGGTTTGATGCAAAAGAAGGTAGTTTGAAAGCAAAATTAAATGTAGCTGGAAACAAGCTTTATCCACAACTTTGCAAAGAATTAGATGTAGAATTTAAGCAAAATGGTGCCTTAGTATTAGCATTTGATGAAGAAGATAAAAAACATATAAAAGATCTTTATGATAGAGGACTAGTTAACAAGGCAGAAGGTCTTAAACTTTTAAATAAAGAAGAAGTAATTGAAATAGAGCCTAATGTAAATAAAGATGTAGTGGGAGCTTTGTTATGTGAAAGTTCAGGAATAGTTTGTCCATTTAATTTAAATGTAGCTCTTATGGAAAATGCTATAACTAATGGAGTAGAGCTTAAACTACAGGCAAAAGTTATAGATATAAAAAAAGAAAACGATATTTTTAATATAAAATTAGAAAATGACGAAGTTATAAAGTCTAAATATGTAATAAATGCAGCAGGAGTATACTCAGATAAAATAAATAATATGGTAGGTGGAGATGAATACTATATAATATCAAGAAAAGGTCAATACAAAGTATTAGACAAGTCAGAAGGTAAAATGGTAAATCATACATTATTCCAATGTCCAACAGAAAAGGGTAAAGGAGTACTTGTAACTCAAACTGTTCATGGAAACCTATTAGTCGGTCCTAATGCTACTCCAGTAGAAGACAAAGAAGATATATCAACAAGTAGAGATGGAATAAATGAAATCGTAGAAAATTCAAGAAAAAGCATTGAAAATATAGACTTTAGAAAAACAATTACATCTTTCTCTGGTCTTAGAGCAACACCTAGTACAGGTGACTTTATGATATTTGCATCTCAAAAATGCAAAAACTTTATAAATGTAGGTGGTATAGAATCACCAGGTCTTGCTTCAGCACCAGCTGTTTCTAGATATGTAGTTGAAATACTAGAACAAGAAGGATTAGAACTTGTAAAAAATCAAAAATTTAATCCTATTAGAAAGAAAAATAAACCATTCTCTCATATGACTAAAGAAGAAAGAGATGAAGTAATAAAACAAGATGAAAATCATAAAAAAATAATTTGCAGATGTGAAACTGTAACAGAAGCAGAGATAATAGATGCAATTCATAGACCATGTGGTGCAAGAACTGTGGATGGGATAAAAAGAAGAGTTAGACCTGGTATGGGTAGATGCCAAGGAGGTTTTTGTGGACCTAAAGTAGTAGAAATAATAGCTAGAGAATTAAAAATTCCAGTAGAAGAAGTTTTAAAAGATTATGAAAAATCAAACATGGTTATAGGAAAAGTAAAAGAGTTAAGGGGTGAGTTAGTTGAAATATAATGTAGTAGTAGTTGGTGGAGGACCAGCAGGATTAGGAGCAGCAGTAGAAGCTAAAAAAAATGGAGCTAAAGATGTACTTATAATAGAAAGAGATAGAGAGCTAGGTGGTATACTTAACCAATGTATTCATAATGGATTTGGACTACATGAATTTAAAGAAGAACTAACTGGTCCTGAATATGCTCAAAGATTTATAGAAATGGCTAAAAGCGAAAACATAGATTATATGTTAAATACTATGGTTCTTAATATAAGTGAAGATAAAACTATAGAAGCATTGGGAGAAGATGGTTTAATAAATATCAAAGCAGATGCAGTAGTTTTAGCTATGGGGTGTAGAGAAAGAACTAGAGGTGCTATAGATATACCAGGATATAGACCAGCAGGTGTATATAATGCTGGAGCAGCACAAAGACTTAGTAATATGGAAGGTTATATGGTAGGAAAAGAAGTTGTTATATATGGATCAGGTGATATTGGTCTTATAATGGCAAGACGTATGACTTTAGAAGGTGCAAAAGTTAAAGCAGTAGTAGAAGTTAATCCTCACTCAAGTGGTTTAACTAGAAATATAGTTCAATGTTTAAATGACTTTAATATACCTTTAATGTTAAGCACAGGAATATCTAATATTCATGGAAAGCAAAGAGTAGAAGGTGTAACTTTATCTAAACTTGATAGTAATAGAAATCCAATAGAAGGAACAGAAGAATTTATAAAATGTGATACAGTACTTCTTTCAGTAGGACTTATTCCTGAAAATGAATTAAGTGTTGAAGCAGGTGTTAAATTGGATACAAGAACAAGTGGACCAATAGTTAGAAATAGTATGGAAACTAATATAGATGGAGTATTTGCTTGTGGAAATGTTGTTCATGTTCATGACTTAGTTGATTTTGTTACAAAGGAAAGTAGAATAGCAGGTAAGAATGCTGCACTTTACTATTTAAATAAATTAGAGAATAAAGAAACTGTAAGCACAGTTGCTAATGAAGGTATAACATATATAGTTCCACAAAATATAGATACAAGTTGTGGTGAAGATGTTAACTTATTTATGAGAGTAAGATCAATCTTCAAAAATAAAAAATTAGTAGTAAGAAGTAATGATAAAGTTATTTTAGAAAAGAGACGACCTCACATGATACCATCAGAAATGGAAAATATTAAAATAGGAAAAGATTTATTTAAAGATATTACAGGGGATATAACTGTAAGTGTAGAGGAGGCTTAAAAGATGGCAAATATAACTTGTATAGTTTGCCCAATGGGATGTCCATTGGTAGTAACTAAAACAGATGATGGATATAAAGTAGAAGGAAACACTTGTAAGAGAGGGGAAAAATATGGAGTAGAAGAATTAACTGATCCTAAGCGAGTTATAACTTCAACTGTAAAACTTGAAAAATCATATTTAAACTTACTTCCTGTCAAAACACAAGATTCAATACCTAAAGATATGATGTTTGAAATAATGGAAGTGCTAGATAATATAAAAGTAAGTGCACCAATAAATGTAGGTGATGTTATAATAGAAAATATATTAAATACAGGCGTTAATATAGTAAGTGCAAAAACTGTTGAAGAAGTAAGTGCATAACAAATAAGTAAAAAACTGCTAATTAGAATTAAACTAATTCTAATTAGCAGTTTTTTTATAAAAGTAACTCATAAACAACTCTTTACATAAAATTAATATATATATTAAAATAGGAGTGCTATATGAGAACTGTTGCAACATTTATAATATGTTTGATAATTTTTTTAATAATAATTGATATATTTGCAGTACTATTTAGATTAACAGGTTTAAGTAGAGAAAAAGCTAGGTTTCAAGTAATATCACTTCTTACAAGTACAGGATATACAACAAGGGAAAGTGAATTAATAACTCAGCATCCAATAAGAAGAAAATTAGCTAGTGCATTAATGGTAGTAAGTTATGTAAGTACTTTAACATTTATATCATTTCTAGTTAATATGCTGTCAAATAGTTTAATTAATATAAAATCATTATCAGCAATAATATTATTTGTAATATGTGCAGTACTTTTTTTTAAAAGCCCTATATTAGAGGTTTTAGAAGACTTAATAGAACATTTAGTAGAAAAATCTTATCTATGGAGAAAATCAAATCCTAAGTATTTAAATTTTATTACTAAGCATAGAGGATATTCTATATGTGAAGTATATTTAGAAGAAAGCTGTGACTTAATAGGAAAGAGCATAAAAGAAAGTAAGTTAAGTAGTATAGAAATTAAAGTTTTAAGTATTGATCAGGGATATGAAATTATAAATTTTCCTAAACCTGATTATATATTTCAAGAAAGTGATAAGCTCATGGTATATGGGAATACAAAAAACATAAAAAATAAATTTTATTAAAAAAGCAGTGTAAATAAATTGTACAATTTATTTACACTGCTTTTTTATATTAAGTTAAAAATAAAAGAGATAATAGAATTATTAAAAATGGTAATATAAATATTAGCTTACCTTTAGTTGTTCCTACATTAACTGTCCAACCAACTCCAAATCTTTTACTTACAAATATTGAAGGGTCATTAGGATTATTATAAAGACATCCAAAGATCCATAGACAATCTTCATCATCAATTGAATAAACAGCATCTTTTGCCTTGGCAGGTGACTTGTAGTATAAATAAGTAAGATAAATAGATGATAATACAATTATAATAGTTGAAGACAACATAATAGGAGTATTTAGATTTCCACCTTTTAAAGTAGCTATTAAAATATTTATAAATAAGGCTTGACAGCTTATATTTAAAGCTAAGAATGTATACCCAAAACTTTTTAAATAACGTAGATGAAGTTTTTTACTATTATCAATACTAGTAGTAGATAGCTTAGCTCTAGATTTTAGAGAATATATTGAAGAAATATATATAACAATACTAAGTCCAATCATCATAACAACTTGAGCTAAGATTAAGCCAAATGATTTATCAGCAAAATCATCAGGTGCTCCACTAATACCCCAATGAGTTGGAATAGTGTTTGGTATTGAGTTATACTGTATTAACATATAAATTCCAACTAAAACAACTGCAATAATAGGTATAGCTAAAACTATTGAAAATTTATTTATTATTATGTTTTTTTCATTTATAAATTTTGTATCTAAAATAATTTTCGTTTTTTCTAATTCTACCTTTGGATCATTTAAAGATAACTCAGATTTTAAATTTTTTACTTTATTGTGTATATGAACATATACTACAAATTGATATAGACAAAAACCTAGCATGGGTACAATAGAAGAAGCTACATAAGCATTAAATCCATAAATTAAAGCTAGCGTTATTATACTAAACAAGATAAATCCTATAGTAACAAGTGATTTAAATCTTTTATCTAAGTTTTTAAAGTCTGGTTTATCAAAATAATCACTATTTAAACTAATTCCGTAAAATTGTCTTTTTCCACTTAGAGCTTGAGTAAAATATATCAAAACATAAAGCAATAAAAGTGTTGGAATGTTAATTAATAAAGCTATTGTACTATTCATAATCTTTCACCTCATAATCATTAAATAATTTACTTGCATAATCTAAAAATTCTTCGCGAGACAGTCCTAAAAGATAACTTTGAGCAACTAATAAATCAAGCATAGATTTTATCTTGTTTTCATTTATATCATCTTTAGGTAAAGGCAGAGAATTAACAATAGCTCCTTTTCTTCTGTCTATATTTATATAACCTTCTTCTTTAAGTAAGTTATAAGATTTATTAACCGTATGAAGGTTAACACCTATTTCTTCAGCCATATTTCTAACAGACGGTAAAGATTCATTTATTTTTAAGTCACCGCTTGCAATAGATTTTATGATTTGTTCTCTAATTTGTGTATATATTGGAACATCGCTATTAAAATCTAAATTTAAAATCATTTTTTACACCTCCACATTTAAGTTAATGTTTGTTAAAACTATTTGTTATATATATTATATAACAAACGTATGAAATGTTACAACTAAAATTAAAAAAATATGAAATTTTATAAATTAATATTAAAAAGTCACATAAAAATAATTAGTTTAAAATGAAATTAAAATGGTAAATATATATAATTGAACTTTGATAAACTATGATATAATAATTAGTCTAAAATATATAAATGATAGAATATAAGCTAAATGTTTAAAAATAAATATTTAAGGAGAAAAACATGTTTTGGTTTTCAGATAACAAAAGCAAAAAAGATAAGGTTGATAAATATGAAGAATTAGAAAAGTTGGTTTGGAATTTTTTTATGGATGAGATACCTAGATTAGGATTTGAGCAAAGAGAAGGCCAAGAAGATATGGCACTTGATATTTGTTATTCGATAAAAGAAAAAAAACATACTATAGTAGAAGCAGGTGTTGGTATAGGAAAATCTTATGCATATATAGTTCCATTAATGTATTATAACATGTTATTCAACAAACCTGTTTTAATAGCAACTTCAACAATTGCACTTCAAGAACAGTTAATAAAGGATGTAAAAAAGATTTGTTCATATATAAAGCATAGGCCAGAAATAATATTAGCTAAAGGAATGACTCACTTTGCCTGCAGAAAAAGATCAGATGAATATTATAAAGATAAAGATGGTGTAAATGAAGACGAAGAAACACTTTATAAGTATATAGAAAGTGGGACAGTAGATAGACGATTTATAAACTTAGATATAAATGATGATATTTGGGAAAATGTATCTATAAAAGCAACTGATCACAGCAAATGTGAATATTTTAAGACTTGTAGATTTATGAGACTTAGAAATGATATGCTAGAAACTAAAGGGGTTATTCTTTGTAATCAAGATTTATTAACAGTTCATTTTCAAAAATTAAAAAAAGGTCAAAAAGGGCTTTTAAGTGACAATATAGACTTAATAGTTATAGATGAAGCCCATAATTTAGAAGATAAAGTAAGAAGTTCTTTAGTAGAGAGCTACACTAAAAATAGTATAAAAAACTTATTAAAAGAGTCTAGAAATAGTATAAAGAAAAATAATATAAAAAATAATTTATCTTTAACTATAAAAAAAGTATATGATTTATTAGACAAATGGTTTGGAGAGTTAAATAATCAAATACAAAATCAGATAAATGAAGACAAAAACTTTAAAACTAATGAAATTGAAAGATTTTTCATAAATACAAAAAAACATAAAGAATTAATTATTAACATTGATAAAAATATTAAAAACATTCATGAAAAAGTACAATTTTATAGTGATAGTAACTTAAGTGAAGATATAGTTGAGGAATTAGAAAATTTAATATATTTCTTAGAAAACTTAGTAGATGATAAATCAAATAATTTATTCTGGATGGAAAAAAATAAAGGTATAGAGATTTTTTCGTGTCCTAAAGATATAGATAAAGAGATAAGTAGACTTTATTTTGATAAAACCAAAACAACTATACTAACATCAGCAACTATAGCAGATAAAAGTAAAGGAAATGAAGAAGAAAAATATGAATATTTTATAAAAAATACAGGATTTGATGCAAAAGAAGGATTTTTAGCTCCTCAAAAGTATTCACCATTTAACTATAATGAAAACTCAATGATTTATTATTTAGAAAATATGCCTCATCCAACTTATGAAAGAAGTGATTTTATAAAAAAAGGGGCACAAGAGATAATAAAGCTATTAGAAATTACAAAAGGTAAATCATTAATACTATTTACTTCAAAAAATGATTTGAAAGAAGTATATAATATATTAAGTAAGCAAGATTTAAAATACAAATTACTTGTACAACGTATGTCATCATCACAAGATGAGATATTAGAAGAATTTAAAAAAGATGAAGACTCTGTATTATTAGCAACAGGAACTTTTTGGGAAGGAATTGATATACCAGGAAAGGCTCTTTCAAATCTTATAGTGTTTAGACTTCCATTTCCAGTACCAGATCCAATAATTGAGTATAAAAGAAATACTTGCGATGATTTTTTAATGGAAGTTAGCGTTCCTTATATGATAGTGAAACTTAGACAAGGAGTAGGGAGACTAATAAGAAAACACGATGACAAAGGAATTGTAGCAATTCTTGACTCTAGAATAGGGGACTCATCAAATAGTAAGTACAAAGATATTGTATTTGATTCTCTTCCAATAAAAAACAGAAGTAATGATATTGAATTGGTAAAAAAATTTTGGAATAAAAAATGTAAATTATAAAAAATTATATAAAGATAGTAAGAATATAAAACAACATTTTTACTATCTTTATTTTGTATACAATATGAAGATATGAAATGTTATAATATGAGTATCAACTTTTGTTTTAATCTATAAAATACATAAAGTAAAAAGGAGATATTTATATGAAACAACTTAAATTATTAACAGAAATTCATGCATTTGATAGTTTTAAAGAATTTGTAGATGAATTTAAAATTGGAAAAGATGACTTATTATTAACTAGAAGTTCTATATATAATGAATTTATAAAAGATTTAAATTTAGAATGTAATATTGTTCTTCAAAATAAATATGGCAATGGAGAACCTAGTGATGAAATGATAAATGAAATAATAAAAGATATACAATATATAAATTATAAAAGAGTGATAGCTATAGGTGGGGGAACTGTAATTGATATATCAAAATTACTTATATTTAAAGATACAAAAAATTGCTTAGATCTATTTGAGAGAAAAGTAGATCTTATAAAAGAAAAAGAACTTATAGTTATTCCTACAACTTGTGGAACAGGAAGCGAAGTTACAAATATATCTATAGCAGAAATTAAATCAAAAAATACTAAGTTAGGATTAGCATCAGATGAATTAACACCTGACTATGCAGTTCTTATACCAGAATTAATGAAAAACCTACCATTTAAAGTATTTATGTCAAGTTCAGTAGATGCATTAATACATGCGATAGAATCTTTTGTTTCTCCAAAATCAAATGAATTTAGCGAATTATTTGCTATAAAAGCCATTGAAATTATAATAAAAGGTTATAAAGAAATAATAAAAAATGGTATTGAATATAGAAAAAGTTTATTAAAAGAATTTTCAATAGCAAGTAATTATGCAGGAATAGCATTTGGAAATACAGGAGTTGGAGCTGTACATGCAATGTCTTATCCTCTAGGTGGCGTTTACCATGTTCCTCATGGAGAAGCCAACTATCATATGTTTACAGAAGTATTTAAATTGTATAATATAAAAAATCCAGATGGTAAAATAAAAGAAGTAAATAAATTATTAGCTAATATTTTAGAACTAGATAATGAAAAAGATATTTATTTTGAAATAGAAGTTTTACTAAATAATTTGTTAAATAAAAAACCCTTAAGAGATCTTGGAATGAAAAAAGAAGATATAAATGAATTTGCAAATAGCGTGATTAGTACTCAACAAAGACTATTAGCAAATAATTATGTAGAAATAACAAAAGAAGAAATGATAAAAATATATACAAACTTATATTAATAATTATTAGGAAATTAAATATAAAAAAGGAGATACCTTAAATTATAGGTATTCTCCTTTTTTACTCTTAAGGTAACTATTACACTTGATAACCTATAGATAATTACTGTAATCGGAGCCTAAGCGAAGCAAAATTTTTAGCAAATAAATAGTATTAAGTTAGTGATATATTACAAAAGTTTATGTATACTTACTATAAGAAATAATATTATATAGCTATTAAAAAGTACAATTACAAATAAAGGGGAAAATTCTATGAATATAATAGAAACTAAAAACTTAACAAAAAATTATGGAAAGAATAGAGGAATACAAGACGTAAATATTTCTGTTAAAGAAGGTGAAATATTTGGATTTATTGGACCTAATGGAGCTGGTAAATCAACAACTATAAAGACATTATTAAATTTTATATATCCAACTAGTGGAAGTAGTAAAATACTAGGAATGGATATTGTTGAAGATAGTTCAAAAATAAAAGAATATATAGGGTATGTTCCAAGTGAAGTAAGATATTACGAGGATGTAAAGGTTAAAGATATTATAAAATACTCAAAAAGCTTCTATTCTAAAATAGATCAAGAGTATGTTGATAAAATTTGTAATGAATTAGAATTAGATATGAATAAAAAAATGGGAGAGCTAAGTCTTGGAAATAAAAAGAAAGTATCGATAGCTCAAGCATTAATTCATAGTCCTAAATTATTAATATTAGATGAACCTACGAATGGATTAGACCCTTTAATGCAGAATAAACTTTTCAATATTTTATTAAAAGAGAAAGAAAAAGGTAATACTGTATTTTTATCTTCACACAATTTAACAGAAGTTCAAAATTTATGTGACAGAGCATGTGTTATAAAAGATGGAAAAATCATAGATATAATAGAAATTGAAAAAGAAATTTCTAAACTTAGCTTAAAGATAACCTTAACTAGTAGTGATATAACTAAAGAAATAATTTTAGGTTTAAGTAGTAAATTATTAAGTAATAAAGAAAATTCATATACATTTACATACTCAAAAGATATAGATACTCTTATAAAAGAAATAAGTAAGTTTAAAATTGATGAACTATTAATAGAAAAAGAAAATCTTGAAGATACTTTTTTAGACTATTACAAAAATAAGGAGATAGAGTAATGAATATATTTAGATTTGAGTTTAAAAGATTATTAAAGTCAGGTATAGTATGGTCTTTAATTTGTGGATTTTTAATAGTATTGTTTATGGCATTATTTCCAAGTATGGAAGATATGGGTATGAAAGAGATTGTTAATTCAAAGATGCAGGGAATGTCAGTTGATTTACTTAAGGCATTTAATATTGATGTAGCTGTTGATTTTACAAATATATTTGATTATTTAGGATATGCAATTCAATATATAGCAATGGCAAGTGCTATATATGGAGCAATATTGGGAGTGAATTCTCTTATAAGAGAAGAAAGTCAAGGAACTATTGAATTTTTATATTCAAAACCAATAACTAGAACAAAAATAGTTACATCAAAATTATTATCAATCGTTTTAATATTTTTGATGTATATTATGATTATAGGTATACTTGCAATGGGAATTTGTTATATTGTAAAACCTGAGGATGTTACAGTTATAGATTTAATTATTAAAATTAAATCTGTATTTATAGGAATCACACTTATTGGATTTGTGTTTATGTCATTAGGATTATTAATATCATCAATTATAAAATCTGATAGAGGTGCTATTCCTATATCTATTGGAATATTTTTCGTTTCATACTTTATAGGAATGATAGGTAAGTTAAAGGAAAGTTTTGAATGGCTAAAATATATTTCACCTTTTGATTACTTTGTGCCAAGTAATATTATGAAAAATGGATTTGAGCTTAAATATATTATAATTAGTGTATGTATAATAGTTATTTGTGTAATTAGTAGTTATGCAATATATAAAAATAAAGATATGAATATATAGAAGGGGGAAAGAATATGAAAGATGGTCATATACACTCACCTTACTGCCCTCATGGTAGCAATGATGACTTTGAAGAATATGTAAAAAATGCTATAGATAAAGGATTAACTGAAATTACATTTACAGAACATTTACCGCTTCCTAAAAATTTTGAAGATCCTTCGCCTAAGAAAGATAGTGCTATGGATGAAAGGCTGCTAATGAATTACTTTAGTGATGTAAAAAGAATTAAAGATAAATACAAAGACAAAATAAAAATAAATGTTGGAGTAGAGGTAGATTTTATAGAAGGCTATGAAGAAGAAATAAAGTCTAAATTAGATAAATACAGTAAATACATAGAAGACTCTATTTTATCTTGCCATATGTTAAAAATAGAAGATAAATATTACTGTATTGACTCTAGTGTAGATGGTTTTGAGAAAATAATTGAAAAGTTAGGATCATTAGAAAATGTTTATAATAAATATTATGAAACTTTAAAACTTGCTGTAAATAGCGATTTAGGTAAATATAAACCTAAAAGACTAGGACACCTAAATCTAGTAAGAAAGTATAATCAAATTTTTTCATATGATTATACAGGAAATAAAACACTAGAAGAGGTTATTAAATTAGTGAAAGAAAAAGACTATGAATTAGATTTTAATATATCAGGGATAAGAAAACAGTATTGCAAAGAGCCATATATACATGGATATCTTTTAGAATTAGTAAAACAATACAATATACATACTGTATTAGGATCAGATTCGCATGATTGCAGTACAATAACAGGAAAACAGTATAAAAACATTTAAATACTATAATGTATAGATATAAAATTATATATATGGTACTATATAAAAATATCAAAATCAACTTAAGGAGCGATTTAGCTTATGGAATGTAGACCAAATTGTGGAGCTTGCTGTATAGCACCATCTATAACATCTAATATACCTAAAATGGAAAATGGAAAACCTGCTGGCGTTAGATGTATACAGTTAGATGAAAATAATATGTGTAAAATATTTAAAAATCCCAAAAGACCCAAGGTGTGTGGAGAATTAAAACCTTGTAAAGAAATGTGTGGATCAAATCAAGAAGAAGCTTTAAAGTATTTAAGTGAATTAGAAGAAGCAACTAGTCCTAGAAATTAAAAAGAAATTACCCTTAGATAAAAATTTATCTAAGGGTTTTATATTTTTCTAAAATATTATTTATCTTTATTAATCATAGTACTAGATATATCGACTATAAATTCATTATAGTGAGGAAGAGATCTAAAGAGAATTTTAAATTCGATTAATTGATTTTCTATATCATCTAATTTAAAATAGTTAAAAGGATATGATACAATCTTATTATATACAACGATAAAAAAGGAGAACATATGAATAAACTAGAGAATAATATAACAGTTATTGATAAAGCGTCTTATGATGGTGTAGAGTTTGAAGTTGTTGCATACAATGACTTACAAGGAGCGCAAAGTATTGATACAGCAATGGGGTTATTTTTTGCTAATCAAGCTGGACTTAAAATGAAGCAGGTAAGAATTAAATTAAATAATGCTACAGTAAAAACAGAGGCTGGTGCACTATACTATTATAAAGGTAGTATAAAGTCAAAAGCTAATGTTGGTGGAGTAGGAGGACTATTTAAAAAAGCAGTATCTGGTACTATAACAAATGAAAGTACTATAAAGCCTTCATATAGTGGAAGTGGAGAAATACTTCTAGAACCTTCATACAAACATTATATAATGATGGAACTAGATAATGACAGCATAATAGTAGACAAAGGCATGTTTTATTGCTGCTCAGATGATATTAATATAAAAGGAAGCATGCAAAAAAACATTTCAGCAACTTTATTAGGTGGAGAAGGAATATTCCAAATAGAACTATATGGAAGCGGAATAGTTGTTTTAGAATGTAACGTTCCTAAAGATGAGTTAGTAGAAATTGATATAAAACAAGGTGAAGAATTAAAAGTTGATGGAAACTTTGCAATAGCAAGAACTAAAGGTGTAGAATTTAGTGTGACTAAATCAGATAAGAGTCTGTTTGGTTCAGCTATAAATGGAGAAGGATTATTAAATACATTTAGTGGTCAAGGAAAAGTATGGATAGCTCCTACTCAGCCAATGTACGAAAGAATGAATTATGGCCTTCCAACTCATAATAATTCTATGAATAATCACTCATCTCGTCAAAAGGGATAAAAGTTAACGTAGAGGAGTTAATTAAAGAGAGTTGATTTTAATGACACCATCAATTTTGTAATTTTTTTATAGGAGTTGTATATGCAACTCCTATTTTAATGCTAAAAAACTATAAAATATTAATTAAGGACATGTGTGATTAGGCATGATCTTGCAAAGTAGACATTGGGTATGTAAATAGTAGCCCCTTAATAATATATTAAGATAAGTTAATTTTTTATAGTCTAATTTTGTATATAAACTTAATAATAGTTTTCAGTTATGATATAATAATTAACTAGACTAAAATAAAATTCAAAAATGAATTATTAAAAGTCTATTTTAATTTTAAAATTAAGCTTAAATTAGTAAGAAACAAGGGAGGAATCCACTAATGAGTATAGATAGAAATAAATTAACTCCAATGATGAGACAATACTTTGAAGTAAAAGATAGATATCCAGACTGTATATTATTTTTCAGACTAGGTGACTTTTATGAAATGTTTTTTGAAGATGCAATAGTAGCATCAAAAACACTTGAAATAGCATTAACAGGCAAATCTTGTGGTTTAGATGAACGTGCTCCTATGTGTGGTGTACCTTTTCATTCAGCAAATGCATATATATCTAAATTAGTTGAAAGTGGATACAAAGTTGCAATAGGAGAGCAGATGGAAGATCCAGCAACTACTAAAGGATTAGTAAAAAGAGATGTAATAAGAGTAGTAACTCCTGGAACGGTACTTGAAGGAAGTCTGCTTGAAAATAAAAAGAATAACTACTTAATGAGTTTATATAAAGAAAATGAAAATATAGGATTAACTTATGTAGATATAAGTACAGGTGAAGTAAATGCAACGTGCTTAAAAGAAGATAAATTAATAGAAGAAATTGCAAAAGTTCATCCAACAGAAATAATTCTTAATGATTTAAACTATATAGAAAAGCTTAATAATATAGCAACATTAAGCAATATTTATATAAATGAAAACTTTAGCCAAAATTATCTTAATACAAATATTTTAAATGAATATTTCTCGGACAATTACTTGGATAAATTACAATTTGATGAAAATGGATTTATAAAAAATAGTTTATCAATTCTTTTAAATTATATATATAATACTCAGAAGCAAGTAACGTCAAATATAAACCAAATAAATATATATAATAGTAGCGAATATATGGTATTAGATATGTTTACTAGAGTTAACTTAGAACTTACTCAAACTATTAGAGGAAATAAGAAAAAAGGTTCATTATTACACGTTTTAGATAAGACATCTACAGCTATGGGTGGAAGACTTCTTAGAAAATACGTAGAAGAACCATTAGTTAATAAAGATAAAATAGAAAGAAGACTTAATGTTATAGAAGAAATAAAAGAAGATTTCATGCTTAGGGAAGATTTGTTAGAAACTTTAAAAAGCGTATATGATATAGAAAGAATATGTGGAAAAATAGCTTTTGAAAAAGTAACACCTAAAGAGATGATTCATTTAAAAAATTCTATAGAAAAGCTTCCAAATCTTAAAGAGACTATAAATTCGTCAAGTGCTGATATACTTAAAATGTATATAGAAAAAATGGATAATCTAGATGATATTTATAGCTTAATAGAAGAAGCTATAAAAGAGGAGCCAGGTATAACTATAAAAGAAGGTAATATAATAAAGTCTGATTTTAATGATGAATTAAGAGAACTTAGAGATATATCTAAAAATGGAGCATTTTTAATTAAGGAAATAGAAAATAGAGAAAGAGAAAAAACAGGAGTTAAATCTTTAAAAATAGGATTTAACAAAGTGTTTGGGTATTATATAGAAATAACAAAAGCAAATTTATCAACTGCTAAAATTGATGAAAGTTATATAAGAAAGCAAACTTTAAGTAATGCAGAAAGATATATAACTCCAGAACTTAAAGAAATAGAAGATAAAATACTTAATGCAGAAGAAAAAATAAAAAGCTTAGAATATGAGATATTTGTAAATATAAGAAATACTATATATGAAAATATAGATAGAATACAAAAAACTGCAAAAATAATAGCAAATATTGATGTATGTGTATCTTTAGCGACAGTTGCATATATGAATAATTATGTAAAACCTAATATAAATGAAGGCAATAAATTAGATATACAAAATGGGAGACACCCAGTTGTTGAAAGTTTAGTAGGAGAAGAAAACTTTGTTCCAAATGACACTTACTTAAATTCTGGAGAAAATATAATAAATATAATTACAGGACCAAATATGGCAGGTAAATCTACTTATATGAGACAAACTGCAATTATAGCATTAATGGCACATATTGGTTCATTCGTACCAGCAGATTATGCAGATATTCCAATACTTGATAGAATATTTACTAGAGTTGGAGCAAGTGATGATTTAAGCCAAGGTCAATCTACATTTATGGTTGAAATGAGTGAAGTAAGTCATATACTAAAAAATGCTACAGATAAAAGTTTAGTTATACTTGATGAAATAGGTAGAGGAACTAGTACCTATGATGGAATAAGCTTAGCTTGGTCTATAGTTGAATATATACAAGGAAAGATAAAATGTAAAACTTTATTTGCTACTCATTATCATGAACTTACAGATTTAGAAAATGAATTTGATGATGTTAAAAATTACTCAATAGCCGTTAAAGAAGATAGTGATAATATAATTTTCTTAAGAAAAATAATTCCACAAGGTGCAGATAAGAGTTACGGTATATATGTTGCAAAACTAGCAAAGCTACCAGATGAAGTTATCAATAGGTCAAGAGAAATATTAAATGATTTAGAAAAAAATCATGTTTATGAAAGTGTATCTATAAATCAAGAAATTAAAAGTCAGGATAATATATCACAAATAAACTTTGTAGATGTGGATATAGAAAGTAAAGCAAAAGAATTAGAGATAGAACTTGATAAAATAAGAAAAGATAAGATTAATTTAGAAAATCAATTAGAAAATATAAAAAATGAATCTTTTAAAGATAAAGAAATAGTTGAAGAGTATAATACTTTAAAATCTCAATATGAATCATTATATAAAAACTACAAAGAAATAAAAGCAAATAATAAATTATTAAATGATGAGAATTTAAAAATAAAAGAAAATATAAATAGTGCCCAAGTAGTAAAGGAATCAGCTATAACTCAAATATCTTTTGAAACTATAGAAAATGATAGCTTATCAGATGAAATAGTTAATTTAGATATATTAAATATGACACCACTTGACGCTATGAATGCACTTTATATGTTACAAAAGAAAGCAAAAATGCATTAACACTCTTATGTACTCAACTAAGTTTATTGATTAGAAAGTTATATCTTAAAAAATTAAATTGGGAGATAAGCAATTTATAAGGAGGGAGGTTTTTTATGCATAGAATTAATATCCTAGATGATTTGACTATAAATAAAATAGCTGCTGGGGAGGTTGTTGAAAGACCTTCCTCTGTTGTTAAAGAATTAGTTGAAAACTGTGTGGATGCAGGTAGTACTAAAATTATTATAGAAATTGTAGATGGTGGTAAAAAGCTTATTAGAATAACAGATAATGGATGTGGTATACCATCTAGTGAAGTTGATAAGTCATTTTTAAGACATGCTACAAGCAAAATAAATAAAATAGATGATTTATATGATTTATATTCTTTAGGATTTAGAGGAGAAGCATTGGCATCTATATCGGCTATTAGCAAATTAGAAATGATTACTAAAACTAAAGATGAACCAATAGGAACTAAAGTTGTAGTAGAAGGCGGAAAAGTAATTTCTAAAGAACCAATAGGTGCTACAAATGGTACTACTATATTAATAAAAGATATGTTTTACAATACACCTGTTAGACAAAAATTCTTAAAATCAACACATGCTGAAACTATAAATATAAGTGATTTAATAAATAAATTAGCTATAGGCAATCCTAATATTCAATTTAAATATATAAACAATAATAAACCTATGCTAAATACTCCAGGAGACAATAAGCTTACAAGTGTTATTAGAAGTATTTATGGAAAAGATGTATGTGAGAATCTAATAAAGGTAGAACAGAAATGTAAATATTTTAATGTGAAAGGATATATAGGCAATAATAATGTATATAGAGCTAATAAAAATTTACAACATGTTTATATAAATAAAAGATTTGTTAAAAGTAAGGTAATATTAGATGCTTTATCAGAAGCATATAAAGCTATAATACCTATTAATAAACACGCGGTATGTTTTTTAAGTATAGAAATAGATCCATCCAGTATTGATGTCAATATACATCCAACTAAGTTAGAAATAAAATTTGAAAATGAAAAAGAACTTTATATAGAACTTAGAGACTTTTTAAAAAGAGCATTATTAAATACTAATTTAATAGGAAAATATCAAACATTTGATAAGCCTATTAAAGAGGACATAAAGCTAGAACAATCTAAAAAAGATTCAATACAAAATAAAAGCGAAGTAAAAGTAAAGAATGGGTTAGAATATATACCTTATAAAGCGGATTTAGATCATACTAAAGATGTTGATGTCATCGATGTTGATACTAATCCAATAGGCTCATTTATATCTGTCAATGATTTATTAAGTAGCGATAAGTCTGATAAAAAAATAAATACGTTAGAAGAGTATATAATAGAACATGAAAAAGAAGAAATAAATAAAGAAAGTGAAGAAAAATTTAAAGACTATACTAATATGCATGAAAGTGTGTACTCAAAGAATATTTATGAGGACTACTCAGATAGAATTGATAGAAGTAGAGAACTACAAAAAAGTATAGAAAAAAGTATAGTTAAGGATTTAGATAGTGGTTATTTAATGGATAAAGAGGTAGCTTTAAATTTAAATGACTATAAAAATGAAAACTACAATGAAGATAATATTAATATAGAAATACAAGAAGACACTCAGGAACAATTTTTTGAAGATGAAAATACAAAAAATAATAAATTTACATTATCTGGTTATAATGTAATTGGAACAATATTTGATACTTATATAATTTTATCTAAAGGAAATTCAATGTATTTATTAGATCAACATGCCGCTCATGAAAGGGTGTTGTATGAGAGATATATGGATAAGTTTTATAAAAGTGAAATAAATATGCAAATGTTGCTTGATCCAATAGTATTGGAACTCTCAACTGTGGATATGCTACATGTTGAAAAAAACTTAGATTTATTTATGAAATTTGGTTTTGAAATTGAAATCTTTGGTAATAATCATATAATGATAAGATGTGTACCCACTGTATTTGGAGTTCCTGAAAGTGAGAAATTTATACTACAAATAATAGATAATATAGAGGAAATAACAAATAATTATGAGCTAAAAGGAGAGCGATTTGCGTCTATGGCATGTAGATCAGCAATTAAGGCTAATGATAAAATAAACAACCTAGAGATAAATAGTTTATTTAAACAAATGGAAGAATGTGCAAATCCTTTTACATGTCCTCATGGAAGACCTGTTATAGTAGAAATTTCTAAAACTGAAATAGAAAAAATGTTTAAAAGAATTATGTAGAATGGGAAGATGACTATGAAAAAAATACCACTTATAATACTTACAGGACCAACAGCTGTTGGGAAAACAGATTTATCAATAAACTTAGCAAAATCTTTAAATGCTGAAATAATATCAGCAGATTCTATGCAAATATATGAGTATATGGATATTGGTAGTGCGAAGGTAACTAAAAAAGAGATGAACGGAATTACTCATTATTTGATAGATGAAGTAAAACCAGATTATACATTTTCTGTTTCAGAATTTCAAAATAGATCGAATAAATACATACAAGAAATTCATGAAAAAGGTAAAAATGTTTTAGTAACTGGAGGAACGGGGCTTTATCTAAATTCGTTGATATATAATATGGATTTTGCTAAGTCTAACGCTAATAATGAGCTAAGAGAACAATTAAGGTTAGAACTTGAAGAACATGGAATTGAATATATGCATGAAAAATTAAGAACCTTAGATAGTGAAAGTGCAAATAGAATTCACAAAAATAACACAAAAAGAGTTATAAGAGCGTTAGAGGTTTGTTTAAGCGGAGAGAAAATGAATGATTTCTCTAATGACTTAAAATTTAATGAAAAATATAATCCGATTATAATTGTTTTAAATAGAGAAAGAGAACATTTATATGAAAGAATAAATAAAAGAGTAGATATAATGATGGATGGTGGGCTAATAGATGAAGTTAAAAAACTTTTAAATATGGGCTATACTAAGGATCTAATATCTATGCAAGGAATAGGATACAAAGAAATAATAAAATACTTAGATGGTGAATACACTTTAGATGAAGCCATCGAAATAATAAAAAGAGACTCAAGAAGATATGCAAAACGTCAATTAACTTGGTTTAGAAGATATGAAAATGCAAAATGGTTTAACTTAGACGAATACCAAGATAAAAAGGCTTTAGAAAAAGATATCAATAATTATATTGAAAAAATGCTTTAATTTATATATTATATAATAGAGGAATAGTATAAAATTACCAATAATATATATTAATCTTTAAATTTAATTAAGATCTCGGGAGGATATATGCAAATGAAAAACTCAGTATTAAATTTACAGGACTTATTTTTAAATAATGCTAGAAAAGAAAGAATACCTGTAACTATATATTTAATGAATGGTGTACAAGTAAAAGGAATTGTTAAGGGGTTTGATAGTTATATAATATTATTAGAAGGAGATAATAGACAACAAAACATGATATATAAACATGCTGTGTCTACTATACTTCCAGGGAAATATATAAGTTTCCAAAATCCTAATCAACAAAAATAATATAATAATAATATAAATTATAAAAGCTCTGCAAAGATATATAACTTTGCAGAGCTTTTAAATTAATAAAAAATATTCTCTAGATAGTTATAGATTAATGGTATATAATTAAGTTTATAATTATAATAAAATGAGGTGCAAAAATGAGTGCAGCAGAGAGAAGAGAAGAAATATTAAATATTTTAAAATGTTCATCTGAAGCAATTAGTGGAACTAATTTATCTGAAAAATTAAATGTTAGCAGACAAATTATAGTTGGAGATGTAGCTTTACTTAGAGCAACAGGAGTAGATATAATATCAACTCCAAGAGGGTATATATTAAATAATAAAGAAAATAATGATGACTGTGTAATAAAAACAATTGCATGCAAACATAGTGAGGATTGTATAGAAGATGAATTAAATACAATAGTAGATGAAGGTGCGAGTGTTATAAATGTAATTATAGAACATGGAGTGTACGGGCAACTAACGGGCAATCTACATGTATCTTCAAGAAGAGATGTAAAATCATTTATGAGTAAATTAAAAGAAGAAGAAGTCAATTCTTTAGCTAGATTAACCGATGGAGTACATCTTCACACCATAAAATGCAAAAATGAGGAAGCATTTAAGTTAGTTTCAAAAGCTCTAAAAGAAAAAGGATATTTATATTAAGTTAAACTTAATATAAATATCCTTTTTCTTTTAGAGCTTAAAATAATTGACAAGTGTTGCTTAAAATAATAAACTGTAAATAAAGGTGTAAAGACACATGTAAATAGAGGGAGTATATGAATAAAAAATTAAATACATCATCGATTATATTATCAGCACTGTTATGTGCTATAGGAATTATAATACCTATGTTTTCACCAATTAAAATAATATTAGAGCCAGCATCATTTACTTTAGCAAGCCATGTAGCGATATTTATAGCTATGTTTGTTTCACCTGGTACCGCATTATTTGTTACAATTGGAACTACAATTGGTTTTTTATTAGGAGGATTTCCTATTACAGTTGTACTTAGAGCATTAAGCCATGTGGTATTTGTTACTATAGGTTCTTTATATTTAAATAAAAATAAATCAATTATTAATAATACTAAAAGTTCAATATTATATTCATTTGTTATAGGATTAATTCATGCAGTTAGTGAGGTTTTAATAGTTATTCCTTTCTATTTTGGGTCAACTCTTACGCCTGGATATTATGAGCAAGGATTCATGGTTTCAGTTCTTGGCTTAGTAGGGATTGGAACATTAATACACAGTATGATAGATTTTTCATTATCAGTGTATATATGGAATTTAATACCTAAAAGTATTGTAAAAAAGTCTGCTATTAAAGCATAAACTTAAGAAAAATTAAGTGAGCACTCAATTTTAACTTGAGTGCTTTTATTTATGTAGAAACAAAGAAAAGAGTATATAACTTGAACAAAACAAAGCAATATGATAAAATTCTAATGTTGAAATTATAAAAAAGACAGGTGAAAACAATGCTAAATGAAACAAAAGAATTATTGAAAAATTTCTATGGCTTAGATAATGAAACTTTTGAATTATCTGAAGAAGTCATGAAAGAAATAAAAGATAGATTTGAAGAAATAAAAGAAGTAAGAGAATACAATCAATATAAAGTTTTAAAAGCTATGCAAGAAGCTAACTTAAGTGATAATCATTTTAACTGGACTACAGGATATGGTTATAATGATATTGGTCGTGAAAAAATAGAAGAAATATATGCTAAGGTATTTGGTGCAGAAGATGCTATAGTTAGACCTATAATAGTAAATGGTACACATGCATTAAGTTTATGCTTACAAGGTCTAGTTAGACCAGGGGATGAAATCTTGTCAGTAACAGGTGCACCATATGATACATTACAAGGAACTATTGGTATAAGAGAAGAAAAAGGATGTTTAAAAGAATTTGGTGTTACATATGATCAAGTTGATTTCTTAGAAAATGGAAATGTTGACTTAGAAGGAATTAAAGCAAAATTAAAAGATGAAACTAAACTTGTAATGATACAAAGATCTAAAGGATATTCTTGGAGAAAATCACTTACGATACCAGATATAAAAGAGATAATAGACACTGTAAGAAGTGTAAAACCAGAAGTTATAATTATGGTTGACAACTGTTATGGAGAGTTTATAGAAACACAAGAGCCAACTGATGTAGGTGCAGACATAATGGCAGGATCTCTTATAAAAAATCCAGGTGGAGGTCTTGCATTAACTGGTGGATATATAGTTGGTAGAAGTGACTTGGTAGAGCTTATATCATATAGATTAACATCTCCAGGTATAGGGAAAGAGTGTGGTCTAACATTTGGAACAAGTAGAACGGTTCTTCAGGGATTCTTTATGGCTCCATACGTTGTATCTCAAGCCGTAATGGGAGCAATATATTGTGCTAGAATGTTTGAAAAAATGGGATATGAAGTACTTCCAAAATATGATGATCCAAGAAGTGATATTATACAAATAGTAAGACTTAAAAATGCTGATGAGGTAGTAGCATTCTGCCAAGGTGTACAGGCTGCAGCTCCAGTTGATTCATACGTAAAACCCGTTCCTTGGGCAATGCCAGGATATGATGATGAAGTAATAATGGCAGCGGGTGCATTTATACAAGGATCTTCAATAGAATTAAGTGCAGATGCTCCAATAAGACCGCCATATAATGTATATTTCCAAGGTGGACTTACTTTTGACCATTCAAAAATGGGAACTTTAAAAGCTATTGAATATATGAAAAAAAGTAAATAATAATGAGAACGAAGCTTATATAAGCTTCGTTTTTTTTGTTATAAAAGTATTAATTATTGAATGAAAAAATAAATAGTGCTACAATAACTTTACAGGTGTAAAGACACATATAAAGACTGTAAAGAAAGTGGTGTATTTAAAGAATATGAATTTAAAAGAGGAAATATTAAAATTAAAAAAAGAAAGAAACGCTATAATACTAGCTCATTATTATCAACCAGCAAATATACAAGAGCTAGCAGATGTTGTGGGGGATTCTTATTATTTAAGTGAAGTTGCAAGAGATAGCAAAGAAAATGTTATAGTATTTTGTGGAGTTAGATTTATGGCAGAGAGTACAAAAATTTTATCTCCTAAAAAGAAAGTATTAATGCCTGTATTAGATGCAGGATGCGTAATGGCTGATATGGCGTCTGAAGAAGAATTAATAAAGTTAAAAGAAAAATATCCAAATGCATCTACAGTATGCTACATAAATTCAACTGCAAAAGTAAAATCTCATTGTGATGTTGCAGTTACATCTTCAAGTGCATTAAATATATTAAGAAATATTGATAATGAACAAATAATATTTTTACCAGACAAAAACTTAGGTGGTTATATATCTGAATTCTTTAAGGGAAAAGAATTTATATTATGGGATGGTTACTGTAAATATCATAATAACATAAATAAAGATCAAATATTAAATTTAAAAAATAAACATGAAAATGCAAAGATACTTGTTCATCCAGAATGTAAAAAAGAAGTACGAGACATTGCTGATTATGTAGGTAGTACAAGTGGAATTATAAGCTATGCTACAAAATCTGAAAACATAGAATTTATAATTGCAACTGAAGAAGGCATACTTCATGAACTAAAAAAGAGAAATCCAGATAAGAAATTTTTTATACCAGGAGAAACAATATGTTGTATTGATATGAAAAAAACAACATTAGAAAATTTATATGATACCCTACTAAATATGAAAAATGAAATATTTGTAGAAGATGATGTAGCTAAAAATGCATTAAGATGCTTAGAGAATATGCACTGTTTAGCCAAAGAAAATGTATAAGATTATAAATAAAATAGTAGATGTATTAATAGTAGGTTCAGGGGTATCTGGTCTTTATAGTAGTTTGAATTTAAGAGAAGATTTGGAAATATTATTAGCGACTAAATCTGATTTGCAAAGAACAAATACATCTTTAGCACAAGGAGGAATATCCACTGCTAGAGATAAAAATGACATAGAGTTATTTATACAAGACACGCTAAAGGCAGGTAAATACAAAAATAATGTTGATGCTGTTAAAATATTGGCAAAAGAGTCTAAGTCAAAAATAATTGACTTAATAAACTTAGGTGTAGATTTTGATATAGATAATAATAATTTAAAGTATACGAAGGAAGGCGCACATAGCATTAATAGAATAGTACATATAAAGGATAAAACAGGTGAAGGAGTTGAAGATACTCTTATAAATAGAGTTAAGGAAAGAGAAAATATACATATTTATGAATATACATATTTAGTAGATATAATAAAAGATAAAAACAAATGTTTAGGAGCAGTGCTTATAAAGGATAATATACAATTTAATATATATGCAAAAAAAGTTATATTGGCTACAGGGGGGATAGGTGGAGTCTTTAAAAATACAACTAATCAAAAAATATTAAATGGTGACTCTATAGCTATAGCATTAAAACATAATATTAAATTAAAAAATTTAGATTATATACAAATACATCCTACAGCATTTTTTGAAGAGGAAAAAGGTGAAAGACGATTATTAATATCAGAAGCGGTTAGAGGTGAAGGTGCAAAGCTAATTGATATAAAAGGTGAAAGATTTATAGATGAGTTGCTTCCTAGAGATATAGTATCAAAAGCAATATTTGATCAGCTGAGAAAAACAAATTCATCATATGTAAATCTAGATTTAACTTTTATGAATAAAGACTATATTATTAAAAGATTTCCGTATATATACAGTGAATGTTTAAAAAGAGGCGTTGATATAACCAAAGATTACATAAAAGTTTCTCCAGCACAACATTATTTTATGGGGGGAATTGAGGTAAATTTAGATTCAAAAACATCTCTTGAAAATTTATATGCTGTAGGAGAAACTAGTTGTACCGGAGTACATGGAGCAAATAGACTAGCTAGTAACTCATTATTAGAAGGACTAGTTTTTTCAAAAAAAGCATCTGATTCAATAAATAACACTATAGATGATATTAATATAACTATAAAAAGCGTAGATAAAATAAAAAAAGATGTGAATGATATAAGAAAAAAGAATACAAAAATAGTCATAGAAGCTATAAAAGAAAATTGTGAGGGGTTTGACGATGAATTATTTGATTATAGATAATATAATAAAAGATGCATTAAAAGAAGATATACCAAATGATGATATAAGTACAAACTATACTATAAGTGAAAGTAGTGTATCTACAATTGAATTATTATGTAAAGAAGAAGGTATAATTGCAGGGCTTGAAGTTTTTAAAAGAGTGTTTTATATACTAGGCAAAGTGGATGTAACTTTATATAAAAATGATGGGGATAGAGTATATCCTAAAGATAAAGTAGCTTTTTTAAGAGGAAACACTAGAAATATTTTAAAAGGAGAAAGAGTAGCATTAAACTTATTACAAAGGATGAGTGGCATAGCAACTCTAACCAATTTATTTGTACAAGAAATTAAAGACAGCGATACAAAGATATTAGATACCAGAAAAACAACTCCTAATTTAAGAATATTAGAAAAATATTCAGTACGTGTTGGAGGCGGTAATAATCATAGATTTAACTTGTCTGATGGTATAATGCTTAAGGATAATCATATAAGTGCATGTGGTGGGATAAAAAAAGCTGTTGAACTAGTTAGAAGAAGTGCATCCTTTGTTAGGAAAATAGAAGTTGAAACTGAAAATCTAGAAATGGTAAAAGAGGCGCTAGAATCTAGTGTGGATATAATAATGCTTGATAATATGGATTTAGAAACTGCACAAAAGGCTGTAGCTATTATAAATAAAAAAGCAATAACTGAGTTTTCAGGTAATGTATCCCTAGATAATATTAAACAAATCAGTAACATAGGAGTAGATTATGTATCTATAGGTGCATTAACACATTCTAGCAAGGTATTAGACTTAAGCATGAAAAATTTAGTTAATATAACTGATTAAGTTAGTTATAGCACCTTATTGATTAACATATATATTAAATAATCAAATAAGTATATGTGATTAAATAAGGGGGTCAGGATGGATATTAATTTAGAAATGCTTAAAATTTTAACAGAAGCAGATGGAACTTGTGGAAATGAAAAAGAAGTTAGAAAAATAATGAAAGAATATATAAAGGATTACGTAGACGAGATATATACAGATAAGTTAGGAAGTTTAATAGCTAAAAAATCATTTGATAAAAATTTTCCAAGGATAATGATAGCCGGTCACATGGATGAAATCGGTTTTATGGTTACGGGAATAGATGAAAATGGTTTTTTATCATTTCAGCCTTTAGGCGGGTGGAGCACTAATGTAATGGGAGCGCAAAGAGTTACGGTAACTACATCAAGAGGGAGAAAAATAATTGGAGTAATTAATTCAAGACCTTTTTTTACACTTCCTATAGAACAAAGAAGTAAGTTACCTGATATGAAGGATATGTACATAGATATAGGTGTTAACTGTAAAGGTGAAGCGGAGTTGTTAGGTATAATGCCTGGAGATATGGTAACTCCATATTTTGAATTTAATACTATGGCAAATCCAAATTATTTACTTGCAAAAGCTTGGGATAATAGAGTTGGTTGTGCTATAGCTATAGATGTTATGAAAAGTTTGAAAGATGAAAAACTTCCAAATGAACTTTACAGTGTAGGTACTGTTCAAGAAGAAGTCGGATGTAGAGGTTCAAAAACAGCATCTTATATGGTAAATCCAGATATAGGATTTTCTATTGATGTAGGAGTTTCATCAGACACACCTGGAGTTAATAAAAGAGATGCTGTTGGAGAATTAGGTAAAGGCCCACTAATAAATATATATGATGGTTCTATGGTTGGTCATAGTGATTTAAGAAACTTTGTAATTAAAGTTGCTCATGAGTTAAATATTCCATATCAATTTTCATATATACCTTTTGGAGGAACTGATGCTGGTTCAATGCACATAAACTTAGAGGGTGCACCTTGTTTATATTTAGGCATAGCGACTAGATATATCCATTCACATGCTGGAATAATTCATAAAGATGACTATATTAATACAGTTAAACTTTTAACAGAGGTAATAAAAAGATTAGATGAGAATGCAGTAAAAAAAATTATTTCCGGTGAGTAACTTTATATAAAAATTTAATACAATAAATTTTGGGTAGAAACTATATATAGTAAAATATATAGTTTCTATTTTTTTAATCAATGGACGAAGTCGTTGGCGACATGAAGTGCAGCGCCAACATAGTGGCTTAAGCGAAGCGAATTTTTTACTGTTTACATAATAACTTTTGAATAAAATTAATTGTTATGGTAAAATTCTAATGTTATTCAAACTACTAAGGAGGAATTTATGGACAATATAAAAAGTAATATAAGTGATAGAACAAAAGGCATAATTTGTATTGTAATATCCGCATTTGGATTTGCTATGATGTCTGCTTTTGTTAAGTTATCTGGAGATTTACCTACTTTTCAAAAAACTTTTTTCAGAAATTTAGTATCATGCATAGTAGCATTTATAATGGTTATTAAAGCAAATGAAAGTTTTTTTGGCAAAAAAGAAAATAGAAGAATTTTAACTTTAAGAGCTACATTTGGTACATTGGGAATAATACTTAATTTTTATGCTATAGACAAATTAGTTTTATCTGATGCTAATATGTTGAATAAGTTAAGTCCTTTTTTTGTTATAATTTTTTCAGCATTATTTTTAAAAGAAAAAATAAAGAAAAATCAAATAATAGCTGTAGTTATTGCATTTTTAGGAGCTTTATTTATTATAAAGCCAGAACTTAATATGCAAGTTATGCCTGCATTAATAGGTGTAAGTGGTGCTGTATGCGCAGCTATTGCATATACGTGTTTAAGAGTTTTGGGTGGGAGAGAAAAAGGTGCCACTATAGTGTTTTATTTCTCATTATTTTCATTGATTGTAATATTTCCATTCATGGTTATATCATATGAATCAATGACTTTAATACAATTTACATATTTAATGCTGGCAGGTACATTTGCAACACTGGGGCAATTTGGTATAACATGGGCATATAAATATGCACCGGCCAAAGAAATATCTATATTTGATTATTCAAATATAATATTTTCTGCCATTATAAGTATTGTATTATTTGGAGTATTTCCAGATAAATATAGTATATTAGGATACATTATAATCTTTGTAGCTTCTTTATATATGTTTATGTACAATAAAAAATTAGATAAAATTAGAGAGAATTAATATAAAAAACTATATAGTTAATTAAATTTACTATATAGTTTTTTTACTATTGCAAAATTAAAAAAGTTTACTACAATTAATCTCATACTGATAGTATAAATAGTTTTTAATGTATACTAATTATTTACATTTCATACTATAAACATTTGGGTATTATTTATATTATAGAGTGAAAGTTAGATGTGAAAGGAGATTATATGGAACAGAGAATTAATTTAACTGAAGGCAAAATTACAGAAAAGTTAATTAAGCTATCATTACCCATAATGGGAACTTCATTTATTCAAATGGCTTATAACATGATAGATATGATTTGGGTTGGAAAAGTTGGAAGTAGTTCAGTAGCAGCTGTTGGAACTGCTGGATTTTATCCATGGCTTGCTATGGCTTTTATAATGATATCTAAAATTGGTGGAGAAGTAAAGGTAGCTCAAAGTATTGGTGAAAATGATTTAGATAAAACAAAATTATATATTAAATCATCTATTGAGATAAATATTATATTATCTGTTTTTTATACTATGTTTTTAGTAATTTTTAATAAGTACTTAATTGGATTTTTTAAACTAGGTGATGTAGACGTTATAAATATGTCAAGAACATATTTGTATATAATATCTATGGGTATGATATTTTATTTTATAAACCCAGTTTTTACTGCCATATTTAATGGAATGGGTAATAGTAAAACACCATTTAAAATAAATACAGTAGGATTAATTACAAATATTATATTAGATCCAATACTTATTCTAGGATGGTTTGGATTGCCTAAAATGGGTGTAGCTGGAGCTGCGATAGCAACAGTAATAGCTCAAGTTGTTGTTTCAGCTTTATTTATATATAGAATAAAGAAAAATAAAGATGGTTATTTTAAAATAAAAATATTTAGGAATATACAGCTTAAGTATTATAAAATATTGTATAAATTAGGATTACCAGTTGCTATTCAAAGTGGAATGTTTACATTATTTTCTATGTTGTTAGGGGTTATTGTTGCATCTTTTGGACCAATTGCAGTAGCTGTTCAAAAAGTAGGATCCCAAATTGAATCTATATCATGGATGACAGCTGATGGGCTAGCAGTGGCTTTATCTGGATTTGTAGGTCAAAATTATGGGGCTAAAAAATATGAGAGGATAAACAAAGGGTGTAAAGCTACATTTATAATAGCTATAATATTAGGAATTTTTAATACACTTATATTAGTATTTTTAGGGAAATATATTTTTACAGTATTTATACAAGAGGAGAAAGCAATATATGAAGGGACTATATACCTAAAAATATTAGGATATTCTCAATTATTTATGTGTATAGAAATAATAACTAGTGGAGCATTCAAAGGACTTGGAAGAACATATATACCATCGGTTATAAGTATTGTTTTGACAGGTGCTAGAGTTCCGCTAGCTTATATTTTATCTAAACCTGAGATGCTTGGATTAAATGGAGTTTGGTGGAGTATAACAATAAGTAGTGTATTTAAAGGGATATTACTTATAACTATATTTGTATTTTTAATAAAATTAGGGAAATTATATAATGTAAAAAAAGAAGAAAAGTTGGAAAATAATAAACCCATAAAGGAATGATAAAAAACTGTAATTTTTAAAAAAATATATTGAATGATATGTTTTGTTAAGAAATAAATAAATTAATATGGGTATAACTTTAATAAAGTTATACCCATATTAATTATACAAAAACTATTTTAGAGGATAAGGATTTTTCTTATTTATGACTCTAAAATTTTCAATATTAGTTGTTTCGCTATCGGTACTTTCATTTATTTCTACATTATCTAAAATCTCTTTATACTGATCATCAAAGTTATTTAAGTAAGTTAAATCGTCTTTTGAAGAGCATTTATTTTTTTTCATAATTAATTCTCCTTTAAATATTATTTTAACAAGTAATAACTAAGTTATATTTTTATTATTTAAAAAAATGATTTTATTATGTAATATAAATTCAAGTTTGAGAAAATGTTTTCTGTAAGTTGTTTTAAATTAGGAGATTTAAAACTATTTAAAAAGTCTTGTCATAAGAAAGTAATAGAGGTTATAATAAATCTTAGGGTTTAAATTTGTTTTTTGATTATAAAAACGCTTATAAAGTCATACAATGTAGAATTATTATATAGCAAATTAAGTATACAAAGTACATATGGGGCAAGTACTTTAAAAAAGTAAGTGTACAGTTAAATACATAATTGCAAAAAATTAGATGTTATAGCTTTAATACATAAAGGTTTTTAAAAGTGCAAATATTAAAATTAGCATAAATAAAAGGTAAGACTAAAAATAATTTAAGCTAAGCATCAAAATAGAAATTCTTTGTAGCTTAAATTTAAACTCACCAAATGACAATATTATAGAAATAGAGGATGAGAAAATGACAATATTAATAAATGCATTAGGTATAGTTATTTTATTAGGTGCATTATATCTTTTATCATCTAATAAAAAAGACATTAATAAAAAATTAATAATAAAAGCATTATTAATTCAGTTTGTAGTGGCATTTTTATTAGTAAAGTTCCCATTAGGAAGAATAGCTTTACAACAAGTATCAGATGTCGTAACTAATGTATTAAGTTATGGTAAAGAAGGTTTAGGATTCTTATTTGGGCCTTTAGCTGATGCAGGAGCACCAACAGGAATGATATTTGCTATTCAAGTTTTAGGGAATATAATATTTATATCTGCATTAGTTGGAGCGCTTTATTATCTTGGAATTATAGGATTTATAGTTAAGATAATAGGTGGGGCTATAGGTAGTGTACTTGGAACTAGTAAAGTAGAAAGTTTCGTTGCTGTTGCAAACATGTTCTTAGGGCAAACAGAATCACCAATACTTGTAGCAAAATATTTAAAGGATATGAGCCAAAGTGAAATAATGTTAGTATTAATATCTGGAATGGGTAGTATGTCGGCGACTGTTTTAATGGGATATGCCGGAATGGGTATACCGATGGAGTACTTATTAATAGGTGGAGCATTAGTTCCTCTAGGTAGTATAGTTGTATCAAAGATGATACTTCCTGAAGTTGTACCTTCACTGGCAGATCAAGATTTACAAGATGATTTAGCACAAGCAGAAGCAGCAGCATCTAAAGAGGTAAAAATAGATAATAAAGGTGATAATGCAAACCTTATAGCGGCTATATCTCAAGGGGCTAACGATGGTCTTAACATGGCGCTTGGTATAGGTGCATCACTTATAGCTATAATATCTTTAGTTGCACTAGTAAATGGTTTATTAGGAGTATTTGGGATATCATTAGAACAAATATTATCGTATGTATTTGCTCCAATAGGATTCTTGATGGGATTACCAAAGCAAGATATTTTAACAGCTTCTCAATTACTTGGAAGTAAATTAGTATTAAATGAATTTATAGCATTTGGTCAGTTAGGTCCAATGCTAAGTGGATTAAGTTATAGAAGTGGTCTTATGATGGCTATATCTCTTTGTGGATTTGCAAATATATCTAGTATGGGTATATGTATATCAGGGATCTCAGTATTTTGTCCAGAAAAAAGAAATGTGTTAGCTAAATTAGCATTCAAAGGAATGTTAGGAGGATTTTTAGTAAGTGTACTAAGTTCTCTAGTTGTAGGGTTGATAATAGCTATATAATAAATAAAAAAGAGTGTCTATATATAAAGACACTCTTTTCTCATAAAAAATATAAATTGTCAAAAAAATTAAAAATTTATATTAAATTTTATGTTGATTTATAAAAAGTTAACAAAAATTTAATTTGAAATATAAATAAATTAAGGTAATATTATATAAGTAAAAACTACATTTAAAAAGTTAGGATAGGTTAATTATGGAAAGAATTATTACTATAAGTTCTAATAATATGAAAAAATCATTAGAAACCAAAAAAATCTTATCTGAAAAATTAAAAAGTGCAGGTTTTTGCATTAGTGATAGATTAGAAAATGAATCAGAGTTAATAATATCTATAGGAGGAGATGGATCATTTTTAAAAACAATAAATGATTTTAATTTTCCTAATATACCTGTAGTAGTAATTAATACTGGACATTTAGGTTTTTTTGCAGAGCTAGATCCATCAGAAATTGATGAATTTATACAAGACTATAAAAGTAAAAAAGTATTTATACAAGAAGTACATCCTTTAAAAGCTAATATTTGTACTAAAGATAGTCATAGTACTATAGAAGCTATAAATGAAGTAGTAATAAAGAGTGTATGTTCTAGGACGTTGCATTTAGATTTAATGGTTAATGAAAATAAAATACAAAAATTTAGTGGCGATGGAATGTTAATATCAACTCCAATAGGTTCTACCGCGTACAATTATTCAGCAGGAGGTAGTATAGTAGACCCAAGTTTGGATACTTTACAACTTACACCTTTAGCACCTATGAACACTATTGCATATAGGTCATTTACATCAAGCATTATATTATCGGCTCACTCAACTATAAGCATACTTCCAGAGTATAGATTTGAAAATTCTATACTAGTAGTTGTTGATGGTGTAGAATATAAGTTCAATGATATTGTAAACATAGAGATAATCAGGTCTGAGACTAAAATAAAATTACTTAGAAGATCTAATTATGAGTTTTGGAAACGAGCTTCTGAAAAATTTTTATAGAATTAATCAAAATTTGTTATATAATAGATATTGTTAAAAAATTAAATTAATCAAAAAAGAACGTAGGAGAAAGAATATGTCAAAAGTAGCAAAAGCCGCAGTCGGCCTTATGGCTGCAACCTTATTTGCAAAAATGTTAGGATTTGGTAGAGAACTAGCACTAGCTTCAGCTTATGGTGCATCTTCAACTAGTGATGCATTTTTAGTAGCTATGAATATACCAGCAGTAATATTTACAGCTGTAGGTACTTCTCTTGGAACTGCTTTTATACCGCTTTATTGTGAGGTAAAATCAAAACATGGGCAAAAAGCATCAATTAAATTTACAAATAATGTATTTAATATAGTAGCATTAATTTGTTTATTTGTTTCATTAATAGGTGCAGTATTTACAGAACCAATAGTAAAAATGTTTGCTGTTGGATTTAAAGGAGAAACACTTGAACAAGCTATATACTTTACTAGAATAATAATTCTAGGAATGGCATTTTTAGGTATGAACTATATAATGACTGCTTACTTACAAGTTAAAGAAAACTTTATAATACCTGGATTAATGCCAATACCAAATAATATATTTATAATAGCTACAATAATTATAAGTACAATGATAAGTCCTTACTTATTACCTTGGGGAGCTCTTATAGGAATAGCATCTCAGTTTTTCTTCCAGCTTCCATTTGCAATTAAGAAAGGATATAAATATAAACCATACATAAATTTAAAAGATAGGTACGTAAAGAGAATGTTATGGCTTGTTGGACCAGTACTTATAGGAGTTGCGGTAAATCAGGTAAGTACTATAGTAGATAGAACTATAGCATCTACATTAGTTGAAGGTAGTATATCAGCTCTTAACTATGCAAACAAACTTAATCAATTTGTTATGGGTATGTTTATAGTTTCTATATCGGCTGTTATATATCCAATGTTATCTAAGTTATCTACTGAAAATAACAAAGAGAAATTTAATGAATCAATTAGAACAGCATCAAATACTGTTATATTATTAGTAATACCTATATCAGTAGGTGCTATAATACTTGCAAGTCCAATAGTTAAACTATTATTCGAAAGAGGAGAATTTGATGCAAGAGCAACATATATGACATCTATTGCTCTTATATTCTATTCAATAGGTATGATAGGATTTGGTCTTAGAGATATATTAGGTAAAGTATTTTACGCATTACAAGATACTAAAACACCTATGATAAATGGTATGCTTGCAATGACATTAAATATAGTGCTGAATATTTGTTTTGTTAATTTTACTAATATGCAATTAGCAGGGTTAGCATTAGCTACAAGTATATCAGCTATAGTTACTATAGTACTACTATTTATAAGTTTAAGAAGAAAAATAGGACCATTTGGTGGAAAAGATATTGCAACAGTAATGATAAAGGCTTTAATAGGAGCAGGCCTTATGGCAGTTGTAACATTATTTGTATATAAATTTATAGCTGGTATTTTAGGTGCAGGATTTATACAAGAAGCTATTACTTTAGCTGTAGCAGTTGGGTGCGGGGCTATAGTATATGCTGTTAGTATAATAGTTCTTAAAGTACAAGAAGTAAATCTTATAATAGATACAGTTAAAGCTAAATTAAAATTAAAATAAATGAAAGAAAAGTAGATAAGTTCTAAGCTTATCTACTTTTTATTTTGTTATTAAAAAAAAATAACTATTTTGAAAATTAAGACTTATACATTAATAAGAGAAATGATAATTTAATGATATAATTTACATATATTGACAAAATAATAAAAGGGGGAGACATAATGAAAGAAAAATTTGAAAAGTATATGATGTTGTTTGCAACTATATTTTGGGCAGGAGCATTTATAGCAGGGAAATTTTCAATAGGAGAGTTCCCAGTGTTTTCTTTAGTTTTTTTTAGATTTTTAATAGCAACAATAATTATTTTTATAATACTTATAAAAACAGAAGAAAATTGGAAAATTACTAAACAGGATTTGAAAACGTTTTTAACTTTAGGCGTAGTAGGTATGGTAGGGTATCATGTATTCTTTTTCCTATCTTTAAAATATACTACTGCCACAAATTCATCATTAATAGGAGCTACTAATCCAATAGTAACAACTATACTAGCATGCGTATTTTTAAAAGATAAAATAACTTACAAAAATATATTAGGAATTTTAATATCTTTATTAGGAGTAATTCTTATAACTACTAATGGAAATATAAGTGTACTATTTAACATGAAGTTTAATATAGGTGATATATTAATGATGGTAGCTGTGTTATGCTGGGCAACTTATGGAGTTCTTTCAAAGAAGGTGCTTGAAGTTTATTCACCTATTAAAATAACTAGTTATGCATTTTTAACATGTGTGATAATTTTAATACCTTTAGTTATACTTGAAAAGCCATGGGTATACATTCCAAGTACTACTTTTAATGGATGGATGTCTGTAATTTATATGGCTATATTCCCTTCAGTTGGTGGATATTTAATACAACAAATGTCTATAAAAAAAATTGGCCCAACAAAGACTTCGCTATTCATAAATTTAGTACCTGTATTTTCTATGATATTAGCATTTTGTATATTAGGAGAATCTATATCGATTATAAAAATAATTGCAGGCATTCTTATAATATGTGGAATATGTACAAATCTTATGGTAAAAAAAACAGCGAAGATAGAAGCTAATAATTAATAAAATTAAGCCAAATAAAAATAACCTATAAAGTTTAACTTTATAGGTTATTTTTATTTGGAATATAGTCAGTAAGTAAACTTACTTTACTAAAACGGACAAAATGTTGTATAATACAACAATGTGTTTCTTTATATTACAAAGCGAAGAGAAATAACCAGGAGGGAAGTATGGAAAGTTTTAAGTATTTTTTTAGAGGAAATGTAGAACGAAATAATTTTATTATGTTTGGAAAAATACATATTTTTATATTGTGTTTTATGGCAATTATAAGTATTTTAATATTAATGAAAAAAATTGAAAGTCGTAAGATTGAACTTTTTATAGGAATAATACTAATTTTACAGCAAATTATTTTATATAGTTGGTACTTTATGAGTGAAATAGATTTATTTAAGGAAGGTCTTCCTTTGTATCATTGTAGGATAGCAATCATATGTATAGGTTTAGGTCTTATATTCAATAAAGAATATATAATGAAAATAGGTTCATATTTAGGCATATTTGGTTCAATAGCAGCCTTATTGTTTCCAGGATTAGATCCATTTATATTTCCTCATATAACCCAATTTTCATATTTTATAGGGCATTTATTTTTATTATGGGGATCTATTTATTTACTATTTATAAAAAATATTGGAATGTCAGCAGTAGATTTTAAGAATATAGTTATATTTATAAATATATTTCATATAATGATGGTTATTTTAAACAAATATTTAGGATCTAATTATGCATATATAAGTTCATCTCCAATAAATATTGGAAAAAGTTTAAATCAAATAGTATATACTATATTAGTAATGATGATTTTCAATCTAGTTTTATTTTTAGAGTATATTTTTATTAATAAAAATTTAGCACTTCAAAAGTATAATAAGTTTAGTGATATTAGCTTAAAAATAAATACAATTGAATAAATATATACTTCGTTTTGCATGTAAAAATATGTAAAAATATGCTAATATATAAATGCAAGATAAAATAAACGAAGGGGATAAAAATGAGTAAGAAAATACTACAAAAAAAAGATATGCAAATGATAGGAATAATGATAGCGATAGGGTTTATAATAGATATTATCCTAGATAATGGAATGGAAATAGCATCTTTATTATTTACATCGTATGCATGCCATAGAGGACTTACAACTGTATTAAAAAATTCAAAAGAATATAAAAATTATATATTTTTTGATGAGCAAAAATATAATAATGGATTAAAAAAGTTTATAATAATTGTAGATATATATATAGTAATTAGAATATTTTCTATACTTATGACTAAGTATAATGGATTTACAATGTTAGAATTACTATTAGTATTAGTAATATTTGTACCTTATGAATCATATCTAGGAAGAAAATATATAAAAAATATAAGAGACAAAGAAAAAAATATAGAAAGAGTTTTAATAAAAAACAAAACATTAGTAGCAGTTATACTTGCTATATTTATAGGATTTACAATGTATATAGTTAACTTTACAAGTAAAATTAAATTCACTAACCATATGAATTTTTTAGAATATGAGTATAAACTAACATACGATGAAGATGATAAGCGAGTTTTAGATATTAAAACTAGTTCTCATCATACCAAGACAGAAGAGACAAATAGAAATACAGAGTATTTTGAGGATTATATAATAACTGCTAAAAAGGTATTTACAAATTATGTATATAAAATATACGCATTCGTGTCTATGACTATAATGTTTATATTAGTTTTAACTCAGTGTTTTAGTGGAAATAAAGAGAAAAAAACAGTATCAATTTTATCTAATTTATTTTTAGTAATAGGAATAATATTTGCTATAATAGCATTAAATCCAAATTTAAATTATGCAGAACAAGATTTAAACGTATATATAAATGAATATTTAGAATAAAAAACAATGAATAAATCTATTATAGATTTATTCATTGTTTTTTTATTTAATAAACTTATAAATATCTAATTTTATAATAATATCCATGTTAATTGCCAACAATAGCATTATGAATAAAATAGTGAAGGAGGATATTATGAAGTTATCTAAAAGCATTGATAAAAACTACGATATTATTTCATCAAAGTTAGAGATAAAAGATAGCTTTGACATAATAGCAAGAGAGATATATATAGGAGGAAGAAAGTCGTACTTGTTTTTTGTAGATGGACTTATAAAAGATGATGTAACAGAGAGAATATTAAACAACATAATGAATATATCAAATGATGAAATGAATCAAGTCAAAAATATACAATCATTTATGAATAAATATATAGCACATATAGAAGTAGATAAAGAAAGTGATATAGAAAAGATAGCTACATCTGTTTTAGTAGGTCCTATGGCAATCGTAATAGATGGATATGATGAATGTATGCTTCTTGACGTACGTACATATCCAGCTAGAGGAACTGAAGAACCTCCAAATGAACAAACTCTAAAAGGGCCTAGAGATGGTTTTGTTGAAACTATTGTAATGAATACAGCTCTTATTAGAAGGAGAATCAGAGATGAAAAATTAGTATTTGAAATGACTAACATCGGTAATAAAACTAAAACGGATGTATCTATAGGGTATATAAAGGGTTGTGCAGATGAAAAGGTTATAGACTTTGTTAAAAAAGAGCTCGAAGATATAAATGTAAGAGGACTAGAGATGGGACAACAAAGCTTAGTGGAAGCATTAACCAAATCTAAGTGGTATAATCCATTTCCTAAAATTAAAACGACTCAAAGGCCAGATGTGGCAGCAGCTCATATTAACGAAGGAAAAATAGTCATCATCATAGACACTTCTCCAAATGTCATAATTTTACCAACAAGTATTTTTGATTTTATGCAAAATGCAGATGATTATTATCAACCAATAATAACGGGAAATTATTTAAGGTTTACAAGAAACTTTACGTTGCTAATGACACTTATACTTACGCCAATGTATTTACTTTTGTTAGAATATATAAATGTACTACCTCAGTGGATTAGATTTATAGAGCCAGACAAGGGTTTTGCAGTACCTATTATTATACAATTTGTACTATTAGAAATAGCTGTTGATGCATTAAAATTAGCGTCTTTAAATACTCCAGGTTCATTAGGAATGTCTTTGTCAGTTGTAGGAGCGTTAATACTTGGTGATTTTGCCATAAAAACAGGGTGGTTTGTTCCTGAAACCATATTATATATGGCAATAGTATCTTTAGGAAGCTTTGCACAATCAAGCGTAGAACTAGGTTTTGCTCTTAAAATTTGTAGAATGTTGCTTTTAATTCTTACAGGAATATTTGGAGTCTGGGGATTTATTGCAGGTATTATAATTACATTTTTACTTATGGCTACAAATAGAACGATAGAAGGTCAATCATATTTATATCCTTTATACCCATTTGATAGAATAGCACTTATGAGGCAAATATTTAGAACACCAATAAGATCAAGTAAAAATAATAAAAATTAATAAGCAAAAAAGCTTTCTACTTTTAAGTAGAAGGCTTTTTTTATAATAAAATCAAATGAGCAATATTAAAGTTAAAAATAGGTTAAATGGTAAATATTGTAAATTAAAAAGAAATATTGTAATATTTAAATGGGGAGGAAATAAAATATTTGAAAGGCAAGGGCATGAGAAAGAATAGAGTATTAAAAAAACAAATAATAATAATTTGTTTCCTTATTATTTGTATAGTAAAGTTTAGTGGGTTTAAATCATATGCGGGCTTAAACAATATAAATTTTAATAACATATATATAGAACCAGGTATAAGTCAATCAACTATAGAGTGCATATTCCAAGATAGTAAAGGATATATATGGATAGGAACAAATGATGGTTTAAATCGCTACAATGGTTATGAATTCAAGGTTTATAAAAATGAAGAAAATAAAAATAGTATCAGTGGGAATGTAATAACTGATGTAGCAGAAGATAATAAAGGAAACATATGGGTAGGAACTGTTGGAGGTATAAATAAAATAGATATAAAAACAGGGGAAATAAGTAATTATACTGAAGACAAAGGTAATATATCAGATGGAAATATTAAAAATATTATATGTACAAAAGACAATAAAATCCTAGCTACAACTCATAAAGGACTAGGTATTTACAATGAATTTAATGATAGATTCGATATTATACTGAAACAATCAGATGGATTAAGTAGTAATGAGATACATTCTATTGATGAAGACTATTATGGTAATTTATGGTTAGGAACTAATTCTGGGATAGATGAAGTTTCAAACAATTTTAAGGTTGTAAACAATTATTTAGCAACTGAATTTAAACATTATTTAGGCGAAGACGAGGTTAGTACGTTATATTGTGATAATAATCACGATATTGTATGGGTTGGAACCTATACTTCAGGTGCATATAAGGTAAATACTAAAAACAATGAAATAAAAGAATATAAGCATAATTCTAATGATAGGGATTCTATTCCATCAAATCAGATAGAAGCTATTATGAGGGATAGCAGTGATAATGTATGGATAGGAACGAAAAGCGGTCTTGCGAAGTATTATGAAAGTAATAATAAATTTAAAACATACATAAACAAAGTATATGATAAAAACAGCTTAATATATGACCATGTAAAGTCTTTAATGGAAGATAAAGAAGGCCTTATATGGGTTGGTACATATTCAGGCTTAGGAATATTTGATAAAAATAACAATATAAAGCACTATAAAGCAGGTATAGAGAAAGACCAGCTATTAAGTGAAAACATGATTCATGGGATATATGAAGATGGTGATGGATATCTTTGGGTTGGAACAAAATCAAAAGGAATAAATATAATAGATAGAAAAGATAATGTTTGTATGTATTTAAATAGCAAAACCAATAAAGAAATAGACTGTGATTATATAAATGATATTACAGGGAGTGGAAGTGTAATATTTGCTGCTACTGACAATGGTGTTTTGAAAATAGATAGAAAAAATAAAACTATAAAAAATTACAATACAAAAGATGGGCTAATTAAAGGGTCAGTTCAAGATATATTTTTAGATAATAAAGAGTATTTATGGATAGGAACCACAAATGGTTTATGTTTATTGAATACAAAAAATGATAAAGTAGTCAATATGAATGAATATATAAAAAAAAATTTATATGTAAAAGAAATATATCAAGACAGTGAAGGTAATTATTTTTTAGGATTATTAAAAGATGGAGGATTATGTGTATTAAATCCAGATCAAAAATCAATTAAATACTATAAACATCAACAATCAAATCAAGATAGTATAAGTAGTAATTATGTAACGAGCATAATTGAAGATAAAGAGAAAAACATATGGATAGGAACTGATAACGGTCTAAATAAATTTAATAAAAAAACTAAAAAGTTTATAAAATATAAAACACAAAATGGACTTTCAAATAATACCATCCATGAAGTGTTAATAGATAATGATAATAACGTTTGGGCAAGTACTAATTTTGGGCTTGTTAAAATTGATACCAAAAATAATAAAGTACAAAATTTAAGTATTACAGATGGTATACAAGGCAAAGAGTTTAACAATAATGCTTCATATAAGAATAAAAATGGAGAACTGTTTTTTGGTGGTACAAATGGTTTAAATTCATTTTATCCAGATGATGTAAAGAAGGTAGGAAGTAAATCAAATGTGTTATTTGACGGATTTAATGTAAACGATAAAGAATATTCAGATATAAATGGGTTAAACCTTAGTGAAAATACAGATACAATAACAATAAAGTTTTTTACACCTATATACTCTAGTAAAAATAAAGTTATGTATGAATACCATTTACTAGGAAATAAAGGCAAATCTTCTGTTACTAAAGATAATTATGTTACATATAAAGGTTTGTCTCCAGGTAGTTATACATTTGAAGTACGAGCTATTGATACCAATGGAAATATAGGAGATAAAAGTTTTGTAAACTTTACGATAAAATATCCATTCTGGATGAGTCCATCAGCATACATTGTATATATTATATTAATAGTTATAATTATAATAAGACACAAATATAGAATGAAAACATTAGATAAGCTAGTAAAGGAAAGAACGAAGCTATTAAGTGAAGAAATGGAAAGAAATACACTATTGCTTAATGAAAATATAAAGCTAGAAAAAAATAAGAATAGCTATTTTGTAAATCTGTCCCATGAACTAAGAACACCTTTAAATGTAATAAGTAGTACAAATCAACTAATAATGGGGTTAATGAAAAAGGGGGCTTATATAACAGAAGAAAAACTAGGTCATTATATTGATGTGTCACAAAAAAACTGTCACAGATTATTGAATTTAATTAATAATATATTAGACGGAGCTAAGTTACAAAAGGATATGTATGTTATAGACTTAAAAGAGGTTGATATAGTCTACTTAGTGGAAGAAACTGCCCTGACATTAGCGGATTATATAAATGCAAAAGGAATCGATATTATAATAGATCCTGAAATGGAAGAAAAAACAATAACTTGTGATCCATATGAAATAGAAAGATGTGTAATTAATTTGATAGGAAATGCAGCTAAATTTACTCCGGAAGGTGGTAGTATAACTGTTACAGTAAAAGATTTAGATGATAAAGTTATGATTAGTGTGCAAGATACAGGTGTAGGTATAGAAGAGAAATACCATAAGATAATATTTGATAGATTTAACCAAGTATTAGATGAACAAGATGAAGCCAAATGCGGAAGTGGATTAGGGCTAACAATTACAAGTCATATAATAAAGCTTCATAAAGGAACAATACATGTAGAAAGTACTCCAGGAGAAGGAAGCAATTTTATAATAAAATTACCTATTGATCCAAATGAAGTAATTGAACAATGCTAATAAAAAACACTAGATATTAAAAACGTATCTAGTGTTTTTTACTAAATGATTTTATATAAAATTATTATAATTATTTACTATAGAATTTGTATTTAAATCAAATACTACATAATTTCCAACTGATATTTGATCTAAGTATTCAAGAATTATTGGATTAATAGTTATATAAATGATAGGGTGACTCAAATAAACATTTTCAAATGGAGAAAGCTTTATATGAAATCCATTGTCTACTAAACTTATATTTATTTTATTAAGGTTATTGATAGCGTTAATAGTTTGAGATTTTATATCAAATAATTGTAAAGTAGAATTATCTATAATCGTTATAAATTCATCTATATTAATTTCTAAATTAAAATCTTTATTATTTTCACTATTTAATTTAAACATTTTATGTATAACATAATAAAAAAAATTTTTTTCTAAATCTGGCAATTTAGTTGGTGAATTATATATTATTTTTGGCAAATAAATTTTCATCTATATACCTCCTTATTTAGTGTTTATGATGAATGTAATTATAGATAAAAAATGAAATAAAAGCAAGATATTATTATTTTATAGAAATTATAGGAAAAATTACTTATAATAAGGCTAGCAGTTTATTAAAAATTTAAAAAGTTAGAGGTAATACTTATGAACAAAAAGACGTTGGTAACAGGTATTTTGGTAATGACAGTAGTTTTAATAGGTGGATATATTTTTATGAAACCTACAGATGTTAAAAAAATAAAAGAAGATAACCATAAAGTAGAAGAAGTTATAGAAACAAAAGAAGCTAATAGTACAATAGAATTTTTAAGGAAAGTACATGGATTAAAAGTTGAAAATGTAGAACTAATAGATAATCCAGTTGGATTTGAAGGTTCATTTTTAGCACCAAAAGAATCTATTAAAAATGGAATAGACCACTTTTTAAAGGAAAGTAAGAATGAAAAAATAAGCAAACTTAATATAGATATAGGCGATGGATACATAAAAGCAATAGTGGACTATAATATAACTAAAAATATAGTTACTCCAATTGAGTTTAAGATTAAGCCTTCACTAAATAAAAATAAAGACTTAGTTTTAAATATTGATGAAGTTAAATTTTTAGACTTAAAAGTATCTAAGTGGATAGTAAACATCGGTATTAATAATTTTGTAAAAGACTGGTTTTCAGAAGAAAGTGATATTGTCGTAGCGTTTAATGATGGAAATGTAATTATAGATAAAAGTAATTTTAAATCAGTTACCTTAAATAATATATCAATAGATTCAGCAAAATTAAAATTAGATATGATAATAAATTTAGAAAGAATGATTTAGTTTATTAAAATGCTTATATTAAATTGTATAAAGAAAAAAGACAGGTTTCCGATACCTGTCTCAAATATAAGCATATTATAAAAATTTAATTAGATTAATGTCTTAGCATATAGTGGATTTTATATGTAAGTATATAATTTATGATATATAAATTATATCCAATATTACAGTATATATACAACTATTTTATATATTTTATAAAAAAAATATAAAATAAGGTATTTTATATTGATTTTAATAAATATTTTAATAATAAAATAAAGAAATTTATGGGAATAACAAAGAATTACAAAATTCGACATAAGGTTTGTTGTATTATATAGATGTTGATAAAACATTAAGGGATGTAAAAATAATAAGTAAATAATCAAAGTAGGGGAACTAAATTGGTTCGGAAAAAACTAAAAGGATAACGTTTAGTTCAATTAATATAAATAAAAGACAAGTTGAGGGGCTTGTCTTTTATTTATATATTAATAAAGCTATGTCTTAAATATTAGAAGAAACCATATCTAAAAAATATTTATGAACTCTATAATCATCTGTTAGCTCTGGATGAAAAGATGTAACGAGCATGTTTTCTTCTTTTGCTGCAACTATTTTATTATCTACAACTGATAAAACTTCAACATTTTTTCCTACACTTTGGATAAAGGGAGCTCTAATAAATACCATATTTATATCATCACCAATATATTTCATATTAGAATAAGTATTAAAACTTCCTAATTGCCTACCATACCCATTTCTTATTACCTTTATATTCATTTCGCATAAATATTTATCATCCTGACTTTCAATATCTTTAGCAAGTAAAATCATACCAGCGCAAGTGCCCCATACAGGAAGTTTATTATGTATTTTATCTTTTAATATATTATATATATCTAAAGTTTTTATAAGCTTTCCGATGCTAGTGCTTTCACCACCGGGTATAATAAGTCCATCTAAATTATCAAAGTCTTTTTTATATCTAACTTCAAATGCATTGACACCCAAAGTTTTTAAGATATTAATATGTTCTTTATAAGCACCTTGCATTGCTAATATTCCTATATTCATATTACCAACCTCTAACTGCTAATTTTTCATTGTCATTAAGACTTGATACTGACATTCCACTCATAGCGCCACCTAAGTCTTCTGAAATTTGTGCTAATTGCTTAGGATTATTAAAGTTAGCAACAGCTTTAACTATGGCTTCAGCTCTTTTCTCGGGATTATCTGATTTAAATATTCCTGATCCTACAAATACGCCGTCACATCCTAATTGCATCATAAGGGCAGCATCTGCTGGTGTTGCAATTCCACCTGCAGCGAAGTTTACTACTGGTAAAGAGTTATGGTCATGAACGTATTTTACTAAATCAAAAGGTGCTCCCATTTCTTTAGCCGCATTCATAAGCTCTTCTTCACCCATTGATACAACTTTTCTTATGTCAGAAGTCATAGTTCTCATATGAGTTACAGCTTCAACAACATCACCTGTTCCAGCTTCACCTTTAGTTCTGATCATTGCAGCTCCTTCACCAATTCTTCTTAAGGCTTCACCTAAATTTCTAGCACCACACACAAATGGAACTTCAAATTTTGACTTATCTATATGATATACATTATCAGCTGGTGTTAAAACTTCACTTTCATCTATATAATCTACTTCTAAAGCTTCAAGTATTTGAGCTTCTACGAAATGACCTATTCTAACTTTAGCCATAACAGGTATAGTCACAGCTTCTTGAATTTCCTTTATCATTTTAGGATCAGACATTCTAGCAACTCCACCATCACGTCTTATATCAGAAGGAACTCTTTCAAGTGCCATTACTGCACATGCACCTGCATTTTGAGCTATTATTGCTTCTTTAGGATTTGTAACATCCATTATTACTCCACCTTTTAGCATTTGAGCTAAATTTTTATTTAATACATATCTACTATTCATAAATTTATCCCCCTTGTATTTTGTTTGACTTGTTTCTAAAAAAATAGTAGTACACTTTTAAAATCACAGCAATACAATTTATAAAAAAAGGAACTTAAAAGTAAATGTATGGATACAATGAAGGTCTTGAATTTATTAAATATAGAAATTGTATGTAATACAATAAAAAATAATATGAAAAATATAATTAGTAAATTAAAAAAATATAAGATTTATCTTAATTAAATTTTAGAATAATAGTTGACTTATAAAAGAAACTATATTAAGATTAAACCTAAATAAAAAAAGAAAAACATTAAAAAACGAGGAGGAATGGTGTTATGATTAAATTAAATACAACAAATAAAAAAGCAAACATAAAATTAAATCATCATCACCATCATAGAACCAAGGGATTGTAGTATGAAAATTAATTCATAGATACAAGCCCTTTTAGTGCTATTAAAAAGGCTTGTATCTATGGTGGTATATAAACAACAAATTATAAACCATATAGGTATAAAGCCTATATGGTTTTTTTTCGTTTATTACAAAATTAAGGAGGAGAGTTATGAAGAAGATATTAAAAATTTTAAAGGTAATGTTATTAGTTTTAGCGATTTTACTAATAAGTGTGGGTTGCACAAAAAAAGAAAAAATTGAAAATGAAGTAGTTATAGGTTTTGATAATACATATTTTCCAATGGGATATATGAATGAAAATGGAGATACTGTAGGCTTTGATATTGATTTAGCAAAAGAAACCTTTAAAAGATTGAATATGAAGGTTAGTTTTCAACCTATTGACTGGTCTATGAAAGAAACTGAGCTAAGAGCAAAAAATATAGATGCAATCTGGAATGGATACAGCCTTACAGAAGAAAGAAAAAAAATAGTAACATACACAGAACCGTATATGAAAAACAAACAATTAATAGTAGTATTGAAAGATTCAAGTATAAAAAATAAAAGAGATTTAAAAGGAAGTATATTAGGAACACAACAAGGATCCGCTGGACTTGAAGCCATAGAAAAAGATAAAAAATTATTGAATAGTTTATCTAATAAAGAACCAATACTTTACGATACTTTCGATAAAGTATTTAGAGATTTAAATGCGAAAAGAATTGATGCATTAGTAGCTGATGAAACATTAGCAAAATACTATATAAATAAAACTGGCAGAGAAAAATACAACATTTTAGATGAAAATCTCGGTGAAGAAGATTATGTTGTTGCATTTAGTAAAGATAACATTGAACTTTGTGATAAAGTTAATAAAATCTTAAGAGAAATAAAGAAAGATAAAGTATTTAATGAAATATACCAAAAATGGTTTGGACAAAATAATTAAATTTAATAAAGGAGAAAACATATGTTACAGGGATTAAGTATTACAATATCAGTATTTTTAATGACATTAATAATATCAATTCCACTTGGAATTTTTATAACTTTTTTTAGATTATCTAAAAATCAATTAATAAGTAGATTAGCAAAGACTTATATACTTATTATAAGAGGAACACCATTACTTTTACAGCTTATATTCATATTCTTTGGACTTCCACTATTAGGAATCGTATTTGATAGATATACAGCTGCAATAATAGCATTTTCATTAAATTATGCAGCATATTTTGCAGAAATATTTAGAGGTGGTATAAATACTATAGACAAAGGCCAATATGAAGGTGCTTTAGTATTAGGATTTAGCAAGTTTGATATGTATAAAAAAATAATAGTCCCTCAAGTAATAAAAAATATACTTCCAGCTATGTCAAATGAGATAATTACCCTTATAAAGGATACAGCAATAGTATATACAATAGGACTGAATGATATTTTGAGGATAGCTCAAATTAAACAAAACCAACAAGCTAGTTTAATTCCTTTAATACAAGCAGGACTTGTATATATTATAATAATTGCAGTATTAACTCAAATATTTAAACAAATAGAAAAAAGATATTCATATTATAGATAGGAGATATTAGTATGTTAAAAGTCAATAAATTAAATAAATCTTTTGGAGAAAATAAAGTACTTAATGATATATCTTTTGAGTTGAAAAGTGGTGAAATAGGGGTACTACTTGGAAAATCAGGTACTGGAAAAACTACTATATTAAGATGTATAAATGGGTTAGAAGAATTTGATAGAGGAGAAATAACAGTTGATGATATTTCTATAAAAAATGTAAAAGATATTAACAAAATTAGAAATAAAACAGGAATGGTTTTTCAAAATTTTAATTTATTTCCTCATATGTCGGTTTTAGAAAATATTATCCAAGCCCCTATAAGTGTAGCTAAAATTTCAAAAGAAGAAGCCGTAAATACTGCAAAAAAATTATTAAAACTTGTAGACTTAGAAGATAAGATAAACTCTTACCCTTTTGAACTATCTGGAGGTCAAAAACAAAGAGTTGCAATAGCTAGAGCTTGCGCATTAACACCTAAGGTTCTTTGCTTTGATGAGCCAACATCAGCACTAGATGCAGAGTCTATAAAAAAAGTGATAAATATAATAAATGAACTTAAAAATAAAAAAATAGCAATTCTCATAATAACTCATGACATAGGATTTGCTAATGAAATAGGTGATAAAATTATAAACATTTGATATAATTTTTTTGTATATTAATAAATATTTATACAGGGAGAAGGGATAGATATGTATGCAGGAAAAGAAGAATTATTAAATTTAACAATAGAACTTGTGGGGATAAAAAGTGTATCTGGGACTAGTGATGAAGCTTATGTTTCAAATTTTGTATATCAAAAACTAAAAGAATTAGATTATTATAAAGAAAATCCAAATCATTTATTTATTCAGCCTATCAATGATGAACTTAATAGATCATTTGTATGTGCACTTATGAAATCTAAAAAAAAGACTTCAAAAACGATTTTAACAATAGCACATATAGATACTGCGGATATTGAAAATGCTGGAATATTAAAAGAATATATATTAAGTCCATATGAGTACACAGATAAGCTTAAAGAACATATAGATTTATTAGATGAAGATGCTAAAAAAGATCTTCTAAGTGGAGATTGGTTATTTGGCAGAGGCATAATGGATATGAAAATGGGACTTGCTATGCAAATGCAACTTATAAAAGAATATAGTAAAAGAAATGATTTTGAAGGAAATTTATTATTAATAGCAGTACCAGATGAAGAATCAAATTCAAAGGGGGCAATAAGTGCTATACCTTTTATAAATAAAATAATAAAAGAGAATAATTTAAGCCCAGTAGCGGTAATTAATTCAGAGCCAGATTTTGGAGCTTATCCGGGTGATGACAATAAGTACATATATACAGGGTCTTGTGGGAAGTTACTTCCGGGCATTTTTATAGTAGGTAAAGAGGTTCATGTTGGAGAAAGCTTATGTGGATTAAATCCAAATTTAATAGGTGCTGAAATACTTTCAAGATTAGATTTTAATACAAGTTTTTGCGAAAATATAGATAATGAAAATACAATGCCACCAACTTGTTTAAAGTATGAAGATACTAAAGAAGTATATAATATTCAAATGCCTCAATCAGCGATAATGTATTATAACTTGCAAACACTACATTCTAATCCAAAAGATATTATATTAAAATTAAAAGATATCTGTAAAGAAGCTAGTGATGATGTTATTAGAAAGGTAAAAAAAGCTAAGCTAGAATACAAAAAGTTGTCTAAATCAACTATAAAAGAAGAGGATTTAGAAATTAAGATTTATACTTTTGATGAAATTTATAATAAAATTTATAATGAAAAAGGAGAAGTATTTAAAGATACTATAAGTGAAAAAATAAATGAACTTTTAAAAAATTTGGATTTAGATGAAAGGGATATAAGTTGTGAAATAGTAAAAGAAGTTTGTAAATTTGCTAAAAGTGAAGAACCATTTTTAATTATATTTTTTGCACCACCTTATTATCCTCATGTTGGGATAGATAAAGAGGATGAAAGATCTAAAAAGATTTTAAATGTAGTAGACAATGTCATAAAAAGAGCTAAAGAAAATTATAATATAGATATTAAAACTCAAAAGTATTTTAAAGGATTATCTGATTTAAGTTATTTTGCACTTCAAGATGGAGAGGAAGTTATAAAATACTTAAAACCTAATATGCCATGTTTAGGATATAAGTATAACTTACCATTAGAAGAAATAAAAAAACTAAATGTACCTGTACTAAATTACGGACCTCATGGTAAAGATCCTCATAAATTTACTGAAAGAATCCTTGTTGATTATTCTTTTGAAATAGTTCCAGAGCTTGTAAGATATATGATAGAAGAATTAATTAAATAAGACAAAAAAAGATATAGTTGATTATAACTATATCTTTTTTTGTCTTATTTAAAAATAATTTATAACTGATATAAAAATATAATAATCTTTACACAATCTTTATATTTATAAAAATTACTTAATACCACCTTAATGCCATAACCGATAAGATTATCATAAACATAAATAATATAATGCATGTTTATATTAAGGAGGAAATGGAATGAGTAGTATTGTTTTACAATGTGTATTTTTTATTTTACTAGTTATTATACTAGCAAAGCCATTAGGGCATTATATGGCTAAAGTATTCAATAATGAGAGAGTATTTTTAAGTAAAATTTGTATGCCAATAGAAAAGTTTATATACAAAATATTAAAGGTTAATTCAAAGCAAGGAATGAATTGGAAAGAGTATTTTTTTAGTGTAATCAGCTTTAGTATTATTTCATTAGTATTCGTTATAATAATTCAGTTAGTACAGCAAATACTTCCACTAAACCCAGAAAAGTTGCAATCTATAAATTGGGATTTAGCATTTAATACAGCTGTAAGCTTTGTCACTAATACTAACTGGCAGGCATATAGTGGGGAATCTACTTTAAGTTATTTAACTCAAATGTTAGGTTTAACGGTACAAAACTTTGTATCTGCAGGTGTTGGGATATGTGTTTTATTAGTTTTAATAAGAGGATTTATAAGAACTAAAAATAAAAATATAGGTAATTTTTGGGTAGATTTAACTAAATCTATTTTATACATTTTATTACCGCTATCATTAGTACTTGCAATATTTTTGACAACACAAGGTGTTGTTCAGAATTTTAATCCATATCAAGAAGCATATACTATAGGACAAACGATTGATGGATCGGCAAAGCAAATAATACCAGGTGGGCCTGCAGCTAGTCAAATCGCTATAAAACAACTAGGAACAAATGGTGGCGGATTTTTTGGAACAAATTCGGCCTATCCACTAGAAAACCCAACTATAGGATCAAATATAGCTCAAGTAGTATCAATAATACTAATACCAGCTGCTTTATGTTTTACTTTTGGTGAAATGGTGAAAGACAAAAGACAAGGAAAAACACTACTTGCATCTATGTTGATTATTTTCATAATATCATTATCATCTTCTATGTATTTTGAGTACAAAGCAACACCAGAGCTTGCAAACAATAATTATATAAATACTCAAATTGGCAAGAATCAATCTGGTGGAAATATGGAGGGAAAAGAAGTAAGATTTGGAGTAACAAATTCAGTTATATGGGGTGTAACTACAACATCAGCATCAAATGGTTCAGTAAACTCTATGCATGATTCTTATACACCACTGGGTGGAATGATTTTAATGTTACTTATGCAACTTGGAGAAATAATATTTGGTGGTGTGGGGTCAGGTCTTTATGGAATGCTTGCATTTGCAATACTTACAGTATTTATTGCAGGTCTTATGGTAGGTAGAACTCCAGAATATCTAGGTAAGAAGATAGAACCATTTGAAATGAAAATGGCATCTATTTTAATTATAGCTACACCAGTATTAGTATTATTAGGCACAGCTGTTGTTTGCTTACTTCCAAATATAAGCATCTTGCTAAATAACAATGGTGCTCATGGCTTTTCAGAGATATTGTATGCATTAAGTTCAACAGGAAATAACAATGGTAGCGCCTTTGCAGGATTTAGTGCAAATAATGTATTTATAAATTTATTGACAGCTATAGCTATGATATTAGCACGTTTTATTCCTATAGGATTAACTTTAGCAATAGCAGGTTCCTTAGCTCAGAAAAAGATACTTCCTACTAGTGCAGGTACTCTTCAAACTAATAATATAATGTTTGTAGGATTATTAGTGGGAGTTATATTAATGATAGGAGCGCTTAGTTTTTTACCAGCATTAGCATTAGGTCCAATAGCAGAGCATCTTAGTATGATGTTTTAAATATAGAATGAATTCAGTTTTATAAAGAGAAGGGGAATAAATATGAGTAGTAATAAAAATAAAGATTTTATAAGTAAAGAAATGCTTATACAAGCTCTTAAAGATTCCTTTAAGAAGCTTAGTTTAAAAACACAGATAAAAAATCCTGTAATGTTTGTGGTATATCTAGGTTCTATAATAACTACATTAATATATTTTATGTCATTTTTTAAAGATACTAAAGAAAATCAATTATTTACGCTTCTAATAACTATATTTTTATGGTTTACTGTTTTATTTGCAAACTTTGCAGAAGCAATAGCAGAGGGCAGAGGGAAAGCTCAAGCTAAAAGTTTAAGAGCTGCAAAAAAAGATGTAATGGCAAAAAAATTAAAGCAAAAAGATAAAGATTCGGAGTTTGAAATGATAAATTCAAGTAGTTTAAGGAAAGGAGATATAGTATTAGTTGAAGTAAATGAACAAATACCAGGTGATGGAGATGTAATAGAAGGTGTTGCATCTGTTGATGAAAGTGCTATAACAGGCGAAAGTGCCCCTGTTATAAGAGAATCTGGAGGAGATAGATGTGCAGTAACTGGAGGTACAGTTGTAGTCTCAGATTATTTAATAATAGAAATAACATCCTCACCAGGAGAAAGTTTTTTAGACAAAATGATAGCAATGGTCGAAGGATCTAAAAGAAAGAAAACGCCAAATGAAATAGCTCTTCAAACATTACTTATAGCACTTACTACAATATTTGTAGTAGTAACAGTAACACTTTATCCATTTAGCTACTTTGCAGTAAATCAAAATAAAGTAGGTGAAGTAGTTTCAGTAACATCTTTAATAGCATTGTTAGTTTGCTTAGCTCCAACTACAATAGGAGCACTACTTTCATCAATCGGTATTGCAGGTATGAGTAGATTAAACAGAAAAAATGTTCTTGCTACATCAGGAAGAGCTATAGAAGCGGCTGGAGACGTAGATGTATTACTTTTAGATAAAACAGGAACTATAACTTTTGGTAATAGAGCTGCTAGCGAATTTATTCCTTTAAGTGGGGTAGATAAATTAGAATTAGCAGATTGTGCTCAGTTAAGTTCTTTACCAGATGAAACACCTGAGGGTAGAAGTATAGTAGTTCTTGCAAAAAATTTATATGGACTAAGAGGAAGAGATTTTGCATCTTTAGATGCAGAGTTTGTACCATTTTCTGCTAAAACCAGAATGAGTGGTATAAATACTTCAAAACATAAAATAAGAAAGGGTGCAGCATCAGCAATAAAATTATTTGTAGAAAATTTAGGAGGCAATTATCCTAAAGAATGTGATGTAATTGTTGAAGAGGTATCTAAAAAAGGCGGGACACCACTTGTAGTTTGTAAAGATGAAAGAGTTCTAGGTGTAATATATCTTAAAGATATACTAAAATCAGGAGTTGCAGAAAAATTTAGTGATTTAAGAAAAATGGGAATTAAAACAGTAATGATAACAGGAGATAATCCATTAACAGCAGCAGCAATTGCTGCAGAAGCTGGAGTAGACGATTTTTTAGCAGAGGCAACTCCAGAAGGCAAGATGAATTTAATTCATGAGTATCAAAGAAAAGGTCATTTAGTAGCAATGACTGGAGATGGAAGTAATGATGCCCCAGCTCTTGCACAAGCAGATGTAGCAGTTGCTATGAATACAGGTACACAGGCGGCTAAAGAAGCAGGTAACATGGTAGATTTAGATTCTAGTCCAACTAAGCTTATTGAAATTGTGAAAATAGGTAAGCAATTACTTATGACTAGAGGAGCTTTAACAACTTTTAGTATTTCAAATGATATAGCGAAATACTTTGCTATAATACCTCCTTTATTTATAGGTATATACCCAGAGTTAAACAAATTAAATATAATGAATTTAAGTAGTCCTCAAAGTGCTATATTATCAGCTGTTATATACAATGCGTTTGTAATAATAGCATTAATACCATTATCTCTTAAAGGAGTTAAATATGAAGAATTACCAGCAGATAAATTGCTTAGAAAGAACATATTAATTTATGGTTTAGGAGGAATTATAACTCCATTTATAGCTATAAAAATTATAGATTTAATAGTTTCAATATTTTTAAGTTAAGGAGAGTAAATTATGAAAGTTATAAGTTATATAAAAAGAGCAAGTTTAATACTTTTAATCATGACAGCTATAACTGGGGTAGCATACCCCTTAGCTGTAACTGCATTTGCACAGGTATTTGTAAACCATAAGGCTAATGGAAGTATAATATATCAAGATAATAAACCAGTAGGTTCAAAATATATAGGTCAAAGTTTTACATCACTAGATAAATTTTGGTCAAGACCATCATCTACAAGTGATTATCCATATAATTCAATGGCATCGACAGGGAGTAATAAAACTCCAACTGGTAAAGATTATGAAAAAATTTTGAAAGAGAGAATTGATTATATCAAAGCTAATAACCCAGACAAAGATACTAAAATACCAGTGGATTTAGTTACTGCGTCAGCAAGTGGACTTGATCCAGACATATCGCTAGAATCTGCAAAATATCAAATAGATAGAGTATCTAAATACTCTAATATATCAAAAGATAAAATAAACAATCTTATAGATAAGCATACTGAAAAGAAACTTTTAGGTATATTTGGAGAAGAAAAAGTAAATGTATTAGAACTTAACCTAGATCTTGATAAGTTGAAAAAATAATTAAATTGGGGGGATAGCATGGATAGACCAGACCCAAAGAGTTTATTAGCTAAAGTAAATACAGAAGAAAAAAAAAATAAAAAAGGACAATTAAAAATATTTTTTGGGTATGCAGCAGGTGTTGGGAAAACTTACTCTATGTTAGAATCAGCACAAAGTCTAAAAAAATCAGGAATAGATGTAGTAGTAGGATATATTGAGCCACATACAAGACCTGAAACACTCGCACTTTTAGATGGATTAGAGATAATTGAACTTAAGATTATACAATATAAATCTATAGAATTAAAAGAATTTGATTTAGATAAAGCTCTAAAAAGAAATCCTCAAGTAATATTAGTAGATGAATTTGCTCATACAAATGCTAAAGGTGTAAGACATAATAAAAGGTGGCAAGATATAGAAGAAATTTTAGCATCAGGAATAGATGTGTATACAACTGTTAATGTACAACATTTGGAAAGTTTAAATGATATAGTAGAGATTATAACTAATGTAAGTGTTAAAGAAACTATACCAGATAAATTTCTAGACAATACAACCCAGTTAGAACTAATAGATATTGAACCTGATGCATTACTTGAGAGATTTAATGATGGAAAGATATATAAATTAGAGCAAGCTAAAAGAGCGCAGGAAAATTTTTTTATCAAAGATAATTTAATAGCTCTAAGAGAAATAGCGCTTAGAAAAACAGCTGAAAAAGTTAATAAAGAAGTAGAAATAACTAGATTATCAAAAGGTGAAGTTGCTGTAGTTCCAACTTGTGAGACTCTTCTTGCATGTATATCACCATCACCATCATCCACGAAGGTAATAAGAACTGCATCAAGAATTGCAAGTTCAAACGTATCTAATTGGATAGTTTTATATATAGAAAATCCGAATTTAAAATTAGATAAATCTCAAAAAAAACAATTAAACATAAATATATCCTTGGCTAAGGAATTGGGCGCAGAGGTTATAATATCTCATGGAGAAGATGTAGTTGAACAAATATTAAGATTTTCAAAAATGAGAAATGTAACAAAAATAGTTATAGGTAAAAATCACTATAAAAACAAAAAATTTTATCAGATGTTAAAAAGAGATTTAGTTGATAGATTGATAGATGAAGTAGAATATATAGATGTGCATGTAATTCCATATAAAAAAGGTTCGATAAAATCTTATGAAAATAAAAAAGAAAAATCCTTTTTATCAAGATTTAAAATTAGTAAAGTAGATTTTTTAAAATTAGCCTTAATAACACTCTTTACAACTTTTCTAGTTAATATAATTTATAAGTTAGGATTTAGTAAAGACAATATACTATTAATATTTATGCTAGGTGTTGTTTTAGTATCAACATTTACTAAAGGATATAGTACAGGTATTGTAAGTTCTATAGTTAATATATTAATAGTTAATTTTTTATTTACAAGTCCTATTTATACATTAAATATAGATAATCCTAGTTATATAATAACACTAATAGTGTTTAGTGTAGTAGGTATAATAACATCTACTTTAACATCTAGAATACAACAGCAGATGGAGATTTATTGTAAAAGAGAAGGTGATGCTCAAATGCTTTATCAAATAAGTAGAAGCTTTTCTAGATTGTTTATAAAAGAAGATATAATAAACAAAGGGCTAGACCTTTTATTTATTAGTTTAAATAGATCAATTATTTGCTATGTACCTAAAAATGAAAAGGAATTAAAAAGCCAATCTAAATTTATAAATAGTACAGATAGTATTTTAAATGATAAAGATGAGAAAGCTGTTGCAAATTGGGTATTTACAAATGCATCTGTAGCGGGAAATAATACAAATACACTTCCAGGAGCCAAAGGATATTATATGCCTATAGTTGGAATTGAATCAACCCTAGGAGTAATTGGTATAGACTGTGAAGAAAAAAAATTAAATAATGAAGAAATATGTGTGATAGAAGCTATAATAGCACAGATGTCTATTGCACTAGATAGAGAAAAAAGAGTTATAAAAAAAATATAACTCTTTTTTTATATTAATATTATATAATATAATGTAAAATATTAACAAAATCTTTATACTCAACAGTATATATTTATGCGATATTTATTTTGAAATTGATATTATATTATTAAAGCATTAATTTCAAAATAAAGGAGAAATATTTATGTTAGAACAATATTTAAGTAGAAATAATTATGAAGAATGTATAAAAAGTGCTATTTATAATTTGAAAATAGATAACTTAGATAAGGCAATGAATTATTTACATGATGCCTTATGTCAAAATGGTTCATCAGGTGAAGTTCATAACTTATTAGGAATATTGTATGAAAAAAAAGGAGATTTAAACTTAGCAGCTAAACACTACAGGGCGTCTAGTGATTTAGACCCAACATTGCAAGCATCTAATATAAACCTAGAAAGAGTAACTTCATATAAGTATATGTATATAGAAGAGAATATTGATTATGGAGAATTTAAAGCAATATATAAACCCTGTTACAAAATTGTTTATGATAGCCTTAATATAGGGAGGCTTAAAAAGAATCAAAAATAAAGTTTTGGAGATGATTAAATGAAAAAATTAAATATAGAAAAGGAAGGATTATATGATTATGATAGGATAGAAGGTCGAAGGCTATTAAATAAGGAAAAATTAATTATAAATTTATTAAAATCAACATTTATAATGACATTAACTATATTAGTGTCATTTATTTTTTATAATATGAATTTAAATGAAGCAACAATTATACTTATATATATACTAGGTGTTTTTTTTATATCAATTACGACGGAAGGTTATTTTTTTGGAATAGTTGCATCTATAATAAGTGTTTTATCCTTTAATTTTTTATTTACAGAGCCATATTATACATTACTGGCATATAGAGCTGATTATCCTATAACATTTTTTATAATGCTTATAGTAGCAATAATAACTAGCACTCTAACGTCTAATGTAAAGGAAGAGGCTATGATTGCAAATTTAAGAGAAAAAAGAATAGAAGCACTTTATAGAAGTAATAGAAAACTACTTCAAGCTGAAAATAAAAAACAGGTGACAGACTTTTCGGGTGAAAGTCTAGTTGAAATTTTAAATAAAGATGTGATGATTTGCTTGGCTAAAGATAATATATTAGAAGAAGAAAATATATATTATAAAAAAAATACTAAAATTAAAGATATGTTTATTTCATATATAGATAAAGAAGCTATGAAGTATTCTTTTAATCAAAAAATACCGTGTGGGTTAGGGACTAATTATTATAAAAATATAAAAAATTACTACTATCCAATAAAAGGCCAAAATAAAATAATAGGTATAATAGGCATAAATTTAAATGATGAAAATCACTTAACAAATACAGAAAATATTTTGCTTGAATCCATATCTGTTCAAATAGCTTTAGCTATTGAAAGAGAAAATCTTTTTGAAAAAAATAGAAAGGTTAGCTTAGAAGCAGAAAGAGAAAGATTAAGAGGAAACTTATTAAGGTCAATATCACATGATTTAAGAACTCCTTTAACTAGCATATTGGGTTCAGTATCAACTATAATAGATAATGATGAAGTATTAGATAGTGAAATAAAAAAAGAACTTCTTAAAAATGTATATGATGATACTGTTTGGTTAAGTCAATCATTTGAAAATATATTAAGTATGACTAGAATAGATGAAGGTAGATTAGAATTAAATAAAAAGATTGAAATAGTGGATGAAATAGTAGTTGAAGCGATTTCTAGAGTTAAAAAATTTTCTAAAAGTCATAATATAAATTTATCATTACCAGATGATATAATACTTATAAATGCAGATGGATTATTAATTGAGCAAGTATTAGTAAATTTAATTCAAAATGCAGTTAGATATACTCCTAAAAATTCTACTATTGACATAAAAATAGTAAGAGAGAGTAATTATATAGTATTTGAAATAGAGGATAATGGGTGTGGAATATCAAAAGAAAATATAGAAAATATTTTTGAAAGATTTTATACAAAAACCAAAGCAAACCAAGGAGAGCAAAGAGGAATAGGTTTAGGTTTAGCTATATGCAAGTCAATAATAGAAGCGCATGATGGAGATATATGTGTTTTTAATAATAATTTAGGTGGAGCAACATTTAGATTTAGTTTGCCAGCAAGAGGAGAGGTATAAATGGAGATAAAGCCATTAGTTTTAATTGTAGAAGATGACAAACCTATTTGTAAGTTTATAAAAGTATCATTAGAGACGCAAAATTACAAATGTATAGAAACTGAGTCAGGAAGCCATGCAGTTTCATTAGTTTGCTCTATGAACCCAGATATTATAATATTAGACCTTGGACTTCCAGATATAGATGGTATTGAAGTAATAGAAAAAATAAGAGATAAGACTAACGCAAAAATAATAGTAGTATCAGCAAGGGACAGGGATAGAGATAAAGTTGAAGCCTTAGATAAAGGTGCTGATGACTATTTAACAAAACCTTTTAGCGTACCGGAATTACTTGCAAGAATAAGGGTAGGGCTTAGAAATATTAATAAACATGCAGATAATTGTGAAGAAATTTCTAATTTTAAATTAAAAGAATTAGAGATTGATTTTGAAAAACACAAAGTATATATAAGAGGAGAATCAATACACTTAACACCAATAGAATACAAATTGTTAGAGCTAATGTCAAAATATAGAGGTAGAGTGCTTACTCATCGATTTATAATAAAAGAAATTTGGGGTAGTTATTGTGAGAATGAAACGCAGTCATTAAGAGTTTTTATGGCAAGTATAAGGCGAAAAATAGAAATAGACCCTGCACAACCAGAATATATAATTACAGAAGTTGGTGTTGGGTATAGATTAGTAGATGAATAGAAAGTGAGGGATATCCCTCACTTTTTTATAATGTAAGGGGGTTAGTCACTAAAACCTAAAGAGTAGGCTTTACATAGTATAAAAATTTAAAAATTTAGAATTTATTAAAATGAATTTTAGAACAATCTAAATCAGACTCATTGTAGCTATTTTTAGATTCATCTTTGTATCCTATAGAAAATAACGCTAATACTCCAAATTTATCTGGGATATTTAATATGCTTTTCACTTTATTTTCAGAGCTTCCATTTTCACTTTCTCGATTTCTTACTTGTATCCAGCAAGAACCAAGACCTAAAGCCTCTGCTTGTAGTGAAAGTATAGTAGCTGCAATAGATGAGTCTTCGATCCAAACATCACTAACTTCAGTATTAGCAATAATAGCTATAGCCATAGGGGCAGTATTAAGACCTAAAGTACCCATTGTTTTGCAACTTGATAATTTATTTATGGTTTCTTTTTCCTCTATTACTATAAATTCAAGAGGTTTTTTGTTCATAGAAGATGGAGCTAGTAATACTGACTTAAGTAGTCTCTCTAATTTGTTTTTCTCTATTGGTTTATCTTTATATTTTCTAATACTTCTCCTTTGCTTTAATAAATCTAGCATACAAAAATCCTTTCTGTTTCAAATTTATTTGTATAACAAAATTATAGCAACAAATTAAATAGATTTCCATTAAGAGAAATAAAATATTGAATTAAATGAAATGTAAACTTTAGCTAATAAAAAAGTTTACCTAAAGAAAAAAATGTAGTAAAATTAAAAAGAAAAATATTTTATGAGGTGAGGTTATGAAAACAAAAGAACTATCAATGGTTGCACTTTTTGCAGCTTTAACAGCTGTAGGTGCATTTATAAATATTCCACTACCGTATGTGCCATTTACATTGCAATTTATGTTTTGTGCATTTGCTGGAATATTTTTAGGCTCTAAATTAGGAATGTTATCGCAACTATTATATGTATGTATAGGACTTATAGGAATTCCTATTTTTACACAAGGGGGAGGAATTGGATATATATTTAAGCCGACATTTGGATATCTTATAGGTTTTATAATTGCAGCATTTATAATTGGAAGGTTAACTGAAAATAAGGAAAATTTAAATATAAAAAATATATTATCAGCTGTATTGACTGGTTTATTTTGTGTATATCTCATAGGAGTTCCGTATTTATATTTTATAAATAAGTTTTATTTAGGTAATCCATATACTGTATATTTAGCTATTCTTTATGGTTTTATAATGTGTATAGGTGGAGATTTGCTATTAAGTTTAGCTATAGCTGCAGTAGGTTCAAAAATAATACCCATATTAAAAAAATTAGGATATATAAGATATAAGTAAAGTACATATAGAAAAAACATCTTAACTTTATGTTTAAGATGTTTTTTTATTAAAAAATGAATTTTATGAATTAAATGAAAATTTAAATTTTATATTAAAAAATAATGAAAATGTCGTAATTTATATTAAAAAACATTTTTTAGAAGAATACAAAAAATGTTATAATTATATAAAAGATAATAAAAGTGAAGACATAGGTAAAATATGATTAGACAAAAAATGAAAAAATTTACAGGAGATATTTGTGAGTATAATGGATACTCACAACAGCAAAGAGAAGAAATTGAATATACCTTTAGAATATTTATATTTGAAATACTAAAAATTTTTATTCTAGTTGGGGTGTTCTCGTTCAGTGGATATTTTAGAGAAATACTATGTATAGTTTTAACTATGAGTTTGACTAAACCTTTTACTGGAGGATATCATGAAAATTCACAGATTAAGTGCCTAGTAGTTACAATGATTATATCTATAATAATTATTATTTTAGCTATAAATAATAATTTAAATATAATAAGTATTGTATTACTTAATCTTATAAATATTTTTAGTATTTATCACCAAGCACCTATAATAAACGATAATATGCCTTTAACAAGAAATGATTTAATAATCAGAAATAAAGTATTAGCATTGTTAAGTTCGAGTATATTATTTTTAGTTTCCTTAATTTTATATAATAAGGGAATATATAGCAGCATTATAACATGGACATTATTTATAAATTCATGTCTTATGTTTAATAAAAAACACAAAGTTTGAGGAGGTAAATAGCATGAAACTAAAAAAAATAATAGGTGGATTAATGTGTTTATTATCAGTAGTTATGATAGACTCAGGTGCAGCATCTATGCTATTAGTGGGAACAGAAGAAATGCCACAATCAATGAAAGACAAAAGATAAATATAGTTTTAAAAACATAATTTAGATTAATAAAATAGTCATTATGAATTTATTTAAATAAGTTATATTAGCTTAAATAAAATAGATTTAAGTTGGCTATTTTTTATATATAAACAAGTTGGGCAATATAAAAATATATTATTTGGAAAATATAGGTTAAAGAAAATAAATTTATGCCGTATTATTTGAAATATAAGGGGGTGAATTTATGCAACAAATTTTAAAATTTAAAAAATTAAGATTGCTAAGTGTTGTTATAATTGTTTTATGTATGTGTACAAGTGTATTTATAAGTTTTGCAAATCCTCAAAGTAATAGTGAAGAAATAGACTTAGGGATAAGCAATCTAAAGTATAATAAAAAGGAAGTTTTAGCAGTTAACGGTGATAGCATAGAAAGTATTATTCCAAAAGAAGGAATAAAATCAAATAATAAATTTGTAGTAGTTGAAAGAAGTAAAAAATCACTTACAACATCACCAGTTGATATCTCAATAATCGATTCAATAACAGATCGAACATATCCAGGTGCCTTACAATTAGCAGATGAGGACTTTGTTGACAACAAGCCTAATTTACTAATGTGTAAAAGAAAGCCAATAGATATAAGTATAGATCTGCCAGGTCTTAAAAAAGATAACACAATGACAGTAAAAAATCCAACATATGCAAATGTATCATCAAGTGTAGATGAATTAGTATCTAATTGGAGTGAAAAACACTCTCAAACTCATACATTACCAGCAAGAACTCAATATACAGAGTCTATGGTTTATAGTAAATCTCAAATAGCTAGTGCACTTAATGTAAATGCAAAAGTTTTAGATAATTCTTTAGGTATAGATTTTAATGCTGTGTCAAATGGAGAAAAAAAAGTAATGATTGCAGCATATAAACAAATTTTTTATACTGTAAGTGCTCAACTACCTAATAATCCATCAGAGTTATTTGATGATAGTGTAACTTTTAAAGAGTTAACTCGTAAAGGTGTAAGTAATGAAACACCACCGCTTATGGTATCAAATGTAGCATATGGTAGAACTATATATGTAAAATTAGAAACAACATCTAAAAGCAAAGATGTACAATCTGCATTTAAATGTCTTATAAAAGGAAATGATGTAAATAGTAAGCAAGAATACAAAGATATTTTTGAGAATAGTTCATTTACAGCAGTAGTACTTGGAGGAGATTCAAAAGAACATAATAAAATAATAACAAAAGATTTTGATGAAATTCGAAATGTAATTAAGGAAAATGCAGAATTTAGTTTAAAAAATCCTGCATATCCAATATCATATACAAGTACTTTTTTAAAGGATAATTCAATTGCAGCTGTACATAATAAAACAGATTATATAGAAACTACAACTACAGAGTATTCTAAAGGTAAAATTAATTTAGATCATAGTGGAGCATATGTAGCTCAGTTTGATGTTTCATGGGATGAGTTTAATTACGACGAGAATGGAAATGAAATCTTAACTCATAAAACATGGAGTGGAAATAACAGAGATAAAACAGCTCATTTCTCAACAACAATACCAATTGAAGCTAATACAAAGAATATTAAAATCCTTGCGAGAGAATGTACAGGACTTGCTTGGGAATGGTGGAGAACTATTATAGATGAAAGAAATGTTCCTTTAGCAAATGAAATAAATGCTTCAATATGGGGTACTACTTTATATCCAAGAACTAGTTTAACATATCAATAGAACATAAAATAATTATAAACAATCTAACAATACGAGATTTAGTTAACTTTAAAGAGCATCTTAGTAAAATTTAATTACTAAGATGCTCTTTCATTATAAAATAATTAGATTTTAAATTATATAGCTATTTATACTTAAATAACATCCATTTATGTCATGCATATAGAAATTAAAAAATTTAAATGTTATTATATGAAAGAACAAATTTATAAATATGTAAATTAAAATTTTATGAAAAAGGATGTGAAATATTTTTGGAATATAAAAAGCTAAGTAAAAAAGCAAAAAAGTCTTGGTTTTTATCGAGGCTAGTAGCTACTATAATAGTAGGAATTTTATTAGTTGGGGGAGTATGGATTGTAAATTATAAATTAGAGTGGGAATTTACATTAATGTTTAAAACTCCAATAAATGTAATAATAATTATTATACTATTACTATTATTATTAAATACTTTTGTTTATCCTATAATAGAGTATAAACAATGGGAGTATATGATAAGTGAAGATAAAGTTGATTTTAAGGAAGGCATATTTTCTGTAAAAAGAACTATAATTCCAATGATTAGGATTCAACACATTGTAATTAATGAAGGGTTTATTAATAGAATATTTTCTCTTGCAAGTATAGATATACATACAGCCGGAGGCGTACATACAATACCAAACTTAGAATTAAAAGATGCAAAAGAAATTAGTGAGTATTTAAGAGCTAAAATAAGTGCGAAGGTGGAAAATGAAAATGATACCTGTAACTAGAAATCACTGGTCAGAAATGCTTTTTATGACTTTTGAAAATATAGTTAATTCAATTGTTTATATAATTCTTGGGTTAAAAATGATAAAAGAAGGGGCAGTATTTATTTTACTAGGATTTATATTATTTTATTTAACAATAATTATAATAAAATGGAGATGCAACCTTTTCTATGTTAAAGAAAATACTATATTTGTAGAAAATGGAATATTTAAAAAAACAAAAAAAGAAATACCAATAGAGAAAATAACTACTTTAGATACAAAAACGAATATTTTAAATACATTACTAAACACATCAAGGTTAAATATAAATACAGGTGCAATAAATAATTCAGGAGATATAGAATTTTCATTTACTTTAAAAAAATATCAAATAGAATGTATAAAAGAAATAGTTTCAAATAATACAAATATTTTATGCAAACAAGAATTAATAGTTAAGGAAGAAGATTATAGATCCAAAGAGAATTTATACAAAATGACATTTAAGGATATATGTTTATATACAATAACTAAAAGTAAAATTTATGTTATTTTAATGGTTAGTTTTTTGTATAGCATATTAGATGATTTAATCGGAACAGATAAAGTAAGTAAATATATAGATGATTATAGCAAAAATTTAGAATATTTATATGAAAATATATCAAAGAGTAATATAGCAATATTGATTTTTATAGTAATTTCATTTTTAATATTTATTTACATATTATGTACTTTAATTTGTTTTATATATCATTATGTAAAGTATTACAATTTTACATTACAGAGAATAGATAATAATATATTTATAGATTATGGTCTTATTAGCAAAAAGAGCTTTAGTTTTAAGATCGAACAAATTAATTCTATAACGTTTGATCAAAATTTAGCATGTCAATTATTGAATTTATGTAATATAAATATAAGCGTAATAGGCTATCAAGATGATGACATGGCATCACAAGCGTTATTATATCCATTAGCTAATAAAGCATTAAAAGAGGAAATAATAAAACATATAGTGTATGAGTTTGAATGTTGTGGAGAAAAAATAAATCCTCCAAAACATTCTATAAGCAGGTTTCTAATAAAAATATATCTAATCAGTCTGATAATATTATTACCAGTATTTTATTATGTAGATATGTACTCATGGATAATGTACACCATATTATCTATGATATTAATAATTCAAACTATCAGTGGATATAGGCTTTATAAAAATACTAGTATAAAAATTGGTAAAGGAAAAATAGAAATAAGTAGTGGTAGCATAAATAAGTATAGCACTATTATACCCGATGAAAAAATACAATCAATCGGATACAAACAAAGTATATTTCAAAAGAAAAAGGATGTATATGATTATAATATAGATGTATGCTCAAATAATACTGGAGATTTAATTAAACTTAAAAATTTAGATACAAAAATAATAAAGTATCTAGAAGAGAAATCAGTTATATAAAATAGAGTCTATTGGGCTCTATTTTTGTATAAAGAAAAAATAAATTTAAAGGATAAAAATTGTTGACGATTTAAATGATAAATGTTATCATTTAAATAAGATTACTGATAAAGATAATCATTTGCGATAAGGAGGTATGTTTATGAAAATAATATATTGGAGTGGAACAGGTAATACGGAGGCTATGGCAAACTTAATAGCAAAAGGTGTTTTAAATAGCGGAAAAGAAGCTGAAGTATTAAGTGTAGATAAAGTTAATATAGATGATGTAAAGAATGAAAATATTTTAATACTAGGATGCCCTTCAATGGGAGCTGAGATGCTAGAAGAAAGTGAATTTGAACCATTTATACAAGGATTAGAACATTTTGGACAAGGTAAAAAAGCATTATTATTTGGATCTTATGGATGGGGCGATGGAGAATGGATGAGAAACTGGGAAGAACAAATGAAACTATATGGTTTTGAAATACCGATTGAACCAGTTATAGTAAATGAAATGCCAGAAGGAGACGATAAACAATTGTGTATCAGATATGGTGAACAGATAGCTAAATTGTAATAAAAAAATTAATATATATTAGACTAAAAATAAAATATCCCTTAAATTATTTAATGATAAAAAGTAGACTAAGTTAATATTAGCCTACTTTTTATTGTTAAATAAGGAAAAAAAATACAAAAAATACAAATTTTATAAAAGTTCATTAATACTTATAATGAATAAAAGCATCTTTTAAAACAGATATTAAAATTATAAAAAAATTTAAAAATTAAAATAGAAATATAATGATTTAAAAGGAGATTGCTATGAATAAAAAAATAGTATTTAGTATGATTGCTATAATATTTATATTTTCTATATTTTCTAAGAATATATACGCAGCGCCCCCATCTTTAAGAGAGCTAAAAGCATACGCAGAGTATAATGAAGTTTTCAACAGAATAGAAGATATAAGAAACAATATTACGTTAATAAAGGTAAATCAATCTACTGCTAAAAATAGTTCAAATAAAATACAAAGAGAAGTAAATTTTTTTGTTACTCAATTAAACTCTATAGAAATAGAAATTGAGAAAATTAAAAAAGAACAGTACAATTCAATGCCAGATCAAGTATGTGGAAGAGAACTAATGATTATATGTGAAAGTTTAAAAATGAGTATAGAACAATTAGTTTTATTATTAGATATTATAAAAGCTGATGAACCTGTGGGAAGTGATTTGTTTTATTCTGAATATTTATTTCATTCATACTATCATTTAAATTTATCAGATGATGTTAGTGCGTATGTAGAGAGATATTATAATTTTAAATAAAAACTAAAAGTAATATTACTTTTAGTTTTTATTTATTTGAATATTATACTTACTAAAAAGTGCGTACTTTAAAAAAATTTTGTATAGTATTATACTAATCTTACTAATTTAGAAAAGGTAGGATTCATAATATGAAAACTTTATTTGATAAAACAAAAATATTAAATATGAATATGAAAAATAGATTTATACCTGAATATAAAGAATTTACTGACAAGATACACAAAATTGGATCAAATATAATAATGCAAATAGTTTATGGTGGATTTATGACAGATTACAATACAAAAATCAGAACAATATGGGGACCATCAACAATGAAAAATGAAGTCATAGGCACCTGGTCTAAAGAAATGAGAAAAGAAGAAATAAAGTATCTAGTAGATGCATATGGACAAGCTGCAAAAAGAGTAAAAGAATCTGGGTTTGATGGAGTGGAAATTCATGCAGGTCATGGCTACTTATTAAGTCAATTTTTATCACCGTATTACAATAAAAGGAAAGATGAATATGGAGGAAATATTGAAAATAGGTCAAGAATTATATTTGAAATATTCAATGCAATGAGAAAATGTGTAGGGAATGATTTTCCAATACTTATAAAACTAAATTCATATGATTATGTTAAAGAAGGTGGATTAACAGAAATAGACAGTTTATATGTTGCAAAAAAATTAGCTAATTTAGGCATAAATGCTATAGAAGTTACAGGAGGAAATGAATCTATAAAGGAAGTTGTAGATAGTAACATGGGAGCAGCTAGAACTAAAATAGTAATATCAAAAGAAAAAGAATCATATTTCAAAAGTTATGCAACTAAGCTATCTAAGATTGTTGATATACCCGTTATTTTAATAGGGGGAAATAGACATTTAGATGTCATGGAAGATATATTAAATAATTCTAATATACAATATTTTTCATTATCGAGACCTTTAACAGCTGAGCCAGACTTAATAAACAGGTGGATAAATGGAGATAATAAAAAGCCAAAATGTGTATCTTGCAACAAATGTTATACTACACATGGAAAGAGATGCATATTAAATATAAGAGAATCTTAAAGGTTTATAATAAAGGCTTAATACTTATTTGTATTAAGCCTTTTAATTTATTTTATTATTTTTTAGGATGTGAAATATATAAAGTAGAAAAGTTGACAAATTCAACAAAAAGGATTTTAATATATTTTGTAGAATTTAACAAATTTAACAAAATAGAATGAGGGGGGAGTTACTAATGAATGATAGATACAGGCTAAATGATACAATACAATATCTGTATAATCAAATGTTAAGAGATGGGATACTACGAGAAAGTAAAAAAGAACAGGTTCAATATATATTAGATATGATATCCATATATAATAATGATAAACTGGACATGATAGAAGATATAATTGAAAATGTAAAGTTGTTTGGATATAAAGAAGATCATATTTTGCCATTATACACAAAATTATTAGAATGTATAATAGATGCAGATCAAAAACTAGATATAGATTTAGATATTGGAAAATACCAACCTACATATGAAATTGATAAGTTACTAGGATGGTAGTATATTAACTGAGTATTAAGGGGATGAAAAAATGGTTCATATATTTGAAAAAAAGTATGAAGTTACATATAGAGATACAAATGTAAGGCAAGAATGTAACTTATCAGCGTATATGGAATTTATGGTAGATGCAGCATTTTGTCAAGAAGCTACTTTAGGACTTTCTATATCAGACTTAATAGAGAGCAATCATACTTGGGTGATTTATGATTATAAAATAAAAATACATAAGTATGCAAACTATAGAGATAAACTAAATGTAGTCACATATGTTAAGCGGTTTAAAAAATTTTATGCTATTAGAATATTTGAAATATACGATGAAAGTAATACTTTAATAGTAGAAGGAGAAACATTAGCATTTTTTATAGATATGATAAAAGTTAGACCATGCATTATACCTAAGTATTATTATGAATTATATTGTGTGGAAGAAGACAATAAAGAACCAATTAAAAAATTAAAACTAAAGGCACCTGAAAAAATCACTCATGAAAAAGAATTTGAAATCAGATATGGAGATATTGATTTAAATCTACATGTTGGTAATGTTCAATATGTAAAATGGATTATGGAAACTATACCATTTGAAGTCATGACTAATTATAGAAATAATCATATCAAAATAAAATATGAAAAAGAAATAAAATATGGTGAAAAAATAAGAGTTCAAACACAGATTGAAAAATCAGAAGATAACATTGTAGCAATGCACCAAATAATTGATAAAGAGGATAAAGAAATAGCTTTATTAGAAAGTCATTGGGAAAAAATAAATGATAATAAAAACTTTCTTAAAAATTTAAACATAGAACAGAATACAAAGTAATAATAAACATATATTATATAGAGTATTATAGGGAATATTTATAAAATAAAAGATTGTTAATCTTTAATATATATTTGAAAAAATTTAAAATAACAAAAGATGTGTACTTTTATACACATCTTTTACTGTTTAAAATAAAACTTAATCTTCGTCTTTTAAGCAAATATTAAGAGTTAAAGCTGCAATTGTTCCTGTACTTATACCAGATGCAAATAACATTTGAAGAGATTGAGGTAAATTGCTTAATAAATCGGGTCTAGTTGTAATACCAAGACCTAGTGCAATAGAAACTGCTATAATTAAAAGATTTCTATTGTTCATTTTTACTCTACTTAAAGTTTTCATACCACTAGCAGCTACAACACCAAACATTACTACACCAGCACCGCCTAAAACGGGATTAGGTATAGATGCAACAATAGATCCTAATTTTGGGAAAATGCCAAGAAGCATCATTATTATACCTGCCATAACAACAACATGTCGGCTAGCCACCCTAGTCATAGGTATAAGTCCTACATTTTGACTAAATGATGTATTTGGCCCAGCACCTAAAAAACCTGCTATAAAGCTTCCTATACCATCAGCTAAAACACCACGGCTCAAGTCATCGCTGTTAGGTTCTCTTTGAGATGCTTCACCAACAGCTATCAGACATCCAACAGTTTCTATTGTAGTTACTAAGTAAGCGATTATAAAAGGTACTAAACCAGCTAAACTAAATTTAATTCCATATTTCAAAACTAGTGGAATACCAGGAACTCCAATAATAGATGCTTCTTTTATAGGATTAAAGTCAACAAGGCCTAGAGGTATACATAATAAATATCCTAAAGTCATACCAATAAGTATAGAGGCACTGCTAAAAACACCCTTACCATATCTATTAAGAAGAATAACTATTATCATGACTATTAAAGCAACACCAATATTAGTCATACTGCCATATGTAGGAGATCCAACACCTCCAGCACACCAGTCCATAGCAACTGGAACCAATGTAAGTCCAATTAGAGTAACTACAGTACCTGTTACAACTGGAGGAAAAAATTTCATAAGTGGTTTTATAAATCGGCTAAGGATCATTTCAATAAATGATCCAAGTATTGTGGCACCAAGAATTCCTGCTAGACCCATTGAGGTGCCAACAGCAATAGATGGACCTACAAATGTAAAGTCTGTTCCCATTATGCATGGTAATTTAGAACCTACTTTTCCTAATCCTCTAGCTTGAATAACTGTTGCAATACCAGCTACAAATATCGCAGCGCTTACCATCATAGCAGTAGACTGGATATCAAATCCAATAGCGCTACTTACAACTAATGGAACTGCAACTATACCACCAAAAGCAGCAACAATATGTTGAAAACCTAGAAGCACAGAAAGTTTTAGTTCTGGTCTATCGTCAATTTGATAAAGCAGGCCAGAATTTTTTGCTTCTTTTATCATTTGAGAAGAATCTGTTTTATTCATTAATACTCCTCCTCAATATTTAATTTTGCTAGTGATATATTTTTAGTGATATTAAAGTATAGAGTGATAAGTTTATTTTAATGACACATTTTAAACAAGTTTTATGTATACATCATATGTATATATGTATACAAAAAAAGCTTAACTAAGAATCACAAATGATTTTATAGTTAAGCTTTTTTATTTATTAATCTTCGATAAGAGCTATAGCTCTTATTGGTGAACCTGAACCAGCTCTTATTTTTAGGGGTAGCCCAAAGTACAAGAATCTTTTATTGACAACCTTATCTAGGTTGCATAGATTTTCTGTATTAGTGATATCATATTCACCGCATACTAGATGGCCTGAAAAATCTAAATCATTAGGATGATCAATAGCAGGAGCATCCACGCCTATATTTACAACTCCACATTCAGCTAAATATTTAGCGGCATTGTAACTAAGTCCACTATATTCGGTTTGCCATTTTTCAGTTCCAAAATTTCTATCATAATGGCCTGTATACATTAAAACTATATCACCTTTATTCAATTCTTCTTTGCATTTTTTAACAGCCTTTTTTATATCATCAACTTCTATGTATCTATCAGGCTCAATATGTGATAAATCTATACATATAGCGCTACCAAAGAAATAATCAAGAGGCATAAAATCAATAGTTTTACCGCTAGGCTTGTACTCCCAAACAGCATCACAATGAGTTCCACCATGTTCACTTATAAGTAAGTTTCTAGCAGAAAAACCTAGTGTCTTGCTACCTGTCTTTTCCATATTTTCTTCATGCGTCATGTTAGTCATAATAAATGTTGGTTGATGCATTGGAAATACGGACATACCTTGAAATATTTCTTGAGACAAATCAATTACTTTTAAACTCATAAAAATTCCTCCTAAAAGTGTTGTTGATAATACATATTCATAAACTAAAAAAAATATAATCAAATTACAAGCACTATAACTATAACTTTAAATATAAAATTATTAATTAAATTTCAAAAGTTAAAAAATTTAGTAATAATTATGTTATTTAAAAATATAATTTATTAAACAAGCACAAAATAAAAAGTTTATAGCTACACTTTAAAAATTTTATTAACTTCCAACCTTACTTGTAATAGAAGTGAAGCTATTATTTGGGTAAAGTATGAACTTAATACATACTGCTTAGATAAATTTTGTATATTATATAGGGATATCTATATATTTAAACAAAAGAATACTTAGATAAAATAAGACCTAAGGAACATTTTGTTTATTTAAATTTTTTATAGGGCTTTTAAAATAATAAAAATTTAAATAAAGCCTAATTAATTTTTACAACACATAGATTAGTTCTAATTGTGTTAAAAAACCTTAGTTTACATGGTTTTTATGAGGTTAAGATAAATGAAGATTTGCTTGTTTTAATAATTTATCTACTTATTTAATAATTAAATTTTAAAGATAAGGAGATAAGTGAAATGGAAAAAAAACAATATGTATTAGCTGTTCCGAATTTTAGCAATGGTAGAGATCATGATGTTATTGAAGCTGTTGTTAATGAAGTTAGAAAAGTTAGTGGAGTTAAATTAGTGAGTTATGAACCTGAACATGACTTTAATAGAACTGTGGTTACGTTTATAGGTCAACCACAGCCTGTAAAAGAAGCTCTAGTAAATATGGCAGCAAAAGCTTGTGAGCTTATAGATATGAGAGAGCACAAAGGTACACATCCAAGAATAGGTGCTCAAGATACCCTTCCAATATTCCCATTTAAAGATATAACTATAGAAGAATGTGTTGATTTAGCTAAAGAAATAGGAAATGAATTACATAATAAAACTAAAATACCGATATATTTTGCTGGAGAAGCAGCAAGAAATGAAGAAAGAAAGGCATTTGCTTATATAAGAGCTGGTCAATATGAAGGTGTAAGAGATTTATTAAAAGAATGCAAAAATAATGAGGAAAGAAAGCAAGAGTATGAAAATAGAAAGCCAGATTTAAGTGTAGATGGCTTAATAAGTGATACTGCAGGAGCTACTATTTGTAGTGCAGAGACAGATGGGCTTACTGCTTATAATATATTTTTAGGTACTGAAAATATTCAAATAGCTAAAGAAATAGCTAAAGGATTAAGAGGTCCTACTGGAGGATTCTCTACAGTAAGAGCTGTTGGAATAAAATTTCCAGAAAGAGAAGGCGTAGTTGTTTCAATGAACTTATTAGACTGTTCTAAAACCCCAATGCATAGAGCTTTTGAGTTTGTAAAAAGAGAAGCTGAAAGATACGGTGTTATGGTTACAGGTACAGAACTTGTAGGTCCAATAAAATTAGATTATATATTAGATAGTTTTGAGTATTTCTTTAGATTAGAAGGATTTAGAAAAGAGCAAGTACTAGAAACTCATTTAATGGATATGTAGGAGGGGTAATATTATGGTTGATGTAATTATAAAAAATGCGAGAATACCGCAAGGTGATAATACAATAGTTACTAATATATTAGTTAAAAATGAAAAAATAGCAGGTTTTGTTGATGATATAAGTATGATAGATGCTAAAGAGGTAATAGATGCAAATGAAAATTTAACGATTCCAGGATGTATTGATTCACATACTCACTTTATGTATCAAGGATTCCCACATAGAGAAAACTTTTTAACAGGAACAGCAGCAGCTGCAACAGGTGGTGTCACAACTATAATAGATATGCCATGTTGCTCAGTTCCTTCTGTTAGAAGCATAGAGCAACTTGAAACTAAATTAAGCCTATGTGGACCACAAGCAGTAGTAGATTATGCTATGTGGGGTGGTGTTACAGGTGAAGATGTTAGAGAAGGTTGGATGCACAATGTTAAAGAACAAGCAGATTATGGTGTAGTAGCATTTAAAGTATATATGACTCCATCAGTTCCAACATATCCAAGGGTAACAGACCCTGAGATGTATGAATGCTTTAAAGCAGTTTCAAAAACAGGGCTTCCAATAGGAATTCATGCTGAAAATTTTGCAATGTGTGATTTTTATGTTAACAAATTTAAAAATGAAGGTAGACTTGATGGACCAGCATGGGCTGAGGCTAGAATGGAACTTGCTGAAAAAGTTGCAATAGAATTAGGAATAAGCTTTGCAGAAGCTAGTGGAGCTAGACTTCATATAGTTCACATGAGTACAGGTATAGGAGCTAAATTAGTCAAAGATGCTAAGATGAGAGGCTTAGATATAACAAGTGAATCTTGCCCTCATTACTTAACATTAAACTATCAAGAATCTATGAGTAAATATGGTCCACTTGCAAAAATAGCTCCACCTCTTAGAACTAAAAAAGATAATGAAGAGCATTGGCAAGGAATAAATGATGGAAGTATAGACTTTATAGCTACAGACCACGCTCCTTATGAAATAGAAAGTGAAAAACACAAAGAAGGAATGAATATATGGACTTCATTCCCAGGAATACCAGGTGTTGAAACTATGGTTCCAGTTGTTGTAAGCGAAGGCTATAACAAAGGTAGAATATCTTTAAGTAAATTAGTTGATATATTAAGCACAAATGCAGCTAAACATTACGGATTATATCCTAAAAAAGGAGCTTTAAATATAGGTTCAGATGCAGACTTTACTATAATAGATTTAGAAAAAGAATGGACGATAGATCCTAAAACTATGGTATCTATGTGTGGATATACTCCACTTGAAGGAATGAAACTAAAAGGAAAAGTTTTTAAAACTGTAGTTAGAGGAAATTTAGTATATCAAGATGGAGAAAACGGTACATTAGGTAGTTTAGATAACTATGATGTAGTATTTAATAATCCAGAAGAATTAACAAGTGGAGAATATAAAGTAAGTTATAGAAAAGAACATCCTGAAGTTATATTAAACCATGTTAAAAATATAAAAGGTATAATGGTTAAACCAGGATTTGGTAAGTTTACTAAGAGACAACAAATAATGAAATTAGATAAAAAAATAAAATTTTAGATAGATAATAAAATTATGTTAACAGTTTTTATGCTATGCACGGATACAATCTTTAATTAGTGCACGGCTTAATTTACAAATTAATTATATAAATTTATAGGAGGATTTAATTTATGCCTAGACACGGTATTGTTGTTATAGATATGTTAAATGATTTTGTTGGAGAGAAAGCTCCACTTAGATGTCCAGGAGGAGAAAAAATCATACCAAATCTACAAAAATTATTTGCATGGGTAAGAGAAAGAAATGCAAGAGGTCTTGATGATATTCAGTTAATACACATACAAGAAGCACATAGAAAAAATGATGCTGATTTTAGAGTGAGACCAGTTCATGCTGTAAAAGGAACTTGGGGTTCTGATTTTATAAAAGAGTTATATCCACAGGGCGAGGAATATACTATACCTAAGAGAAGACATAGTGCATTTGCACATACTGATTTAGATTTATATTTAAGAGAGGAAAACTTAGATACCGTTGTTGTAACAGGAGTTTGGACTAATGTATGTGTGAGAAGCACAGCAAGTGATGCTTTATATAATGCATATAAAGTTATAACTTTAAGTGATGGAGTGCATTCTAAAAATGATGAAATGCATGAAGCAGGACTTAGAGATTTAAGCATATTTACTAAAATTATGACAATAGATGATTATATAGATGCTTGGGAGAAAGGTATTGATCCATGGCAAGGTGGTGGAGATAAAGAAAACAAAGTAGAATAAGGGTAAATAAATTTTAAGTAAGGAGCTTGTGCTAAGCTTCTTACTTAAAATTTATATTAGTACAGGTAAATTAAAGATGGGAGAAAACTATATGAAAATTATAGTAGGAATATCTGGAGGAAGCGGTGCAATTTATGCGCTAGGAATATTAAAAGCATTGAAAAGCCTTAATATAGAAACGCATTTAGTAGTATCTAATATGGGTGAGTATGTAGTAAATCATGAGTGCGGAGTTGATTTAGACGAGCTTAAAGATATGGCAGATTTTTATCATGAAAACTATAACTTAGCAGCGCCTATAGCGAGTGGATCATTTAAGACAGATGGAATGATTATAGTTCCTTGTTCTATGAAAACTTTATCTGCTATAGCATATGGATATAGTGATAGTTTGCTTACAAGAGCTGCAGATGTTTGTATAAAAGATAGAAGAAAGCTGGTGATTTTACCAAGAGAGACACCGCTTAGCTCTATTCATTTAGAGAATATGTTAAAACTTTCTAATTTAGGCGTAACTATTATGCCCCCTACACCTGGTTTTTATAATCATCCTCAAGATTTAAGTGATATTGTAACTTCTATAGTTGGAAGAAGCTTAGATCAGTTAGATATAGATCATAATTTACTTAAAAGATGGGGTGAGTAGATGGAAACTCAAATGTTAAGATATACCTTAGATAAGCTAAATAATTTAGGATACACAAAAGTTTGTAGTAAAAAAGTTGATCCTAAGTTTGAGTTAGGAGCTGTGCTTAAATATTTTGATAATGAAGTACCAATTATATTTAAAAATGTCAAAGGTTATGATATGCAATTAGTTGGTGGGCTTTATGGAAATAGACAAATATTTTATGACCTTATGAATACGAACAAAGAAAATAGAATTTTTAAGTTTATGGATGCTATAGCAAATCCACAAGAAACAAAACTAATTTATACAGGACCTATCAAAGAAAATATAATAACTAAAAATATAGATATAACGAAATTACTCCCAACGCCTACTTCACATGAGAAAGATTCTTCTAGTTTTATAACTGCAGGTATGCTTTTAGTTAAAGACCCTGAAACAGGAGATACTCATATGGCAGTTAGAAGATTTCAGGTAAATTCTAAAACTAATATAAGTACTCTTATATCAGGTGCATCACCTCATTTGAGAGAAATAGTTAGAAAAAGCGAAGAAAGTAATAAGCCTGTAGAATGTGCAGTGGTTTTAGGATATGATGCTGAATATTTGATAGCATCTCAGATAAGTTCATCAAAGTATGGGCTAGATAAGCATAAAGTCTACAGTGCATTGAAAGGTGAAGCATTAGAAGTTGTAAAATGTCATAGCGTCGATATAGAAGTTCCTGCGTATTGTGAAATAGTATTAGAAGGTGAAATTGTTCCTAATAAAAAGGTAATAGAAGGGCCATTTGGAGAATTAATGGGATATTATGGTGAGGTAGCACCGAACCCTGTAATGGAGATAAAATGTATAATGCATAGAGATAATCCGATATTTCAGCATGCGTTTCCTTGCAGAGAAGAACATTTATCAAATGGACTTATAAGAGAAGTTGAAATATTTAGTGCATTAAGTAGTGTAGTAGATATTAAAGATGTAAATGTAACTATAGGGGGAGGATGTAGATTACACGCTATAGTTAGTATAGATAAAAAAAATGAAGGCGATGGAAAAAGTGCAATATTGTCATCACTAGGAAGTAGTAAGGATTTAAAACATGTAGTAATAGTTGATAGTGATGTTGACATATACTCATATAAAGATGTTGAATTTGCACTAGCATCTAGAGTACAAGCTAGTGATGACATTGTTGTAATAAAAAATGCGCTAGGAAGTGCACTTGAAGCATCTCATGTATATAAAGGCTTTAGTGACAAAATAGGTATAGATGCAACCAAGCCATTAAATGAAGAAAGCTTTAAAAGAGCTATAATACCTGAATATGAAGACATTGATATAACTAATTATTTTTAATAAAAATACATAAAAAAGACGTTTAATAAGTATTAAAAGCAACCTTAAGAGAGGTGAAAATTTTGAAAGCATTAGGAATTGTAGAAGTGAAGAGTATGATAGGTGCAATACAAGCTGCAGATACTATGTTAAAATCAGCAGATGTTGATTTAGTTGATATAAACTTAGTAGGATCTGGAATAGTTGCGGCTATAGTAAAAGGAGACGTTGCAGCAGTTAATGCAGCTGTAGAAAATGGAGAAGAAAGTGCATCAAAAATTGCAGAAATAATATCGACAAATGTAATAGCAAGACCACATGATGAGGTAAGCAAAATATTATAGGTGGTGAAATAAATGGCAAACCCACTAGCTAGAACCATAATGAATAATATATCTAAGAAATCAGAAAATAAAAAAATAGAGGGAAATTTACAAAAAACTACTAATGGTGAGTGTGTAAAAAATATAAATGAAAAAGAAAAAAATATTTTAAGAAATATATTATATAAAAATAAAGTAAGTTTAAATTCTTTAAATAGTATAAAAGAAAGTAAAAAGAATATTAATTCAAATATTAGGATTCAAGAAAAATCACTTCAAAAAAATAGCATAGATGATTTACTAAATAAATCTAATAACAAAACTAATGAATCTCTTAGTAAAACTAAACCTAAAATAAAAACTCAAAGTCTTAAAAGTTTAAATTTAAATAGTAAGTGTGAAGAAAATATAACAAAACATACATCAGAAAAACAAATAAAAAAAATAACTAGCTTAAGAGATTTAGCTAAATAAGGGGGAGTACTATGAGAAAAGCCCTAGGTATGATAGAAGCAGTAGGTTTAACAACTGCAATAGCAGCATTAGATGCAGCCAGTAAAGCAGCAGATATTACACTAGTTGGATACGATAAAGTAATAGGGGTAGCAAAATCAGTTAGTGTTACTATACATATTGCAGGAGAAGTAGCGGCAGTAAATGCAGCTATTGAAGCGGGTGTTGAAGCTGGAAATAAGGTTGGAACAATAGTTTCAAGTAAAACAATAGCTAGACCACATGAAGAAATTGATTTTTTAATAAATGAATTTAAAAGTAATTTAAAAGAAAAAAAATCTAAAAAAGAAGAGAAGAAAAACTCTAAGAAAAAAGAGGAAAATAAAGAGTAATAGTTTAAATAAAAAGAAAGATATTCAAATTTAGGAGGTATAAGTTTATGGGGCAAGCACTAGGAATGATAGAAACTAAAGGATTAGTAGGAGCTGTAGAAGCTGCAGATGCAATGGTGAAGTCAGCTAATGTAACGCTAATGGGGTATGAAAAAATAGGATTTGGACTTGTAACAGTTATGGTAAGTGGTGATGTAGGAGCAGTAAAAGCTGCAGTTGATGCAGGAGCAGATGCAGCAAGAAATGTAGGAGAACTTCATTCAGTTCATGTAATACCAAGACCACATTCAGAAGTAGAAAGAGTAATACTTAATAGAGAATAATATATATGGAAAATAAAAAAAGCTTAACTCAAAGTATCTTAAGTAATATAGGAAATAAAATCAGAAATCCTTTAGAAGCTAAAAAAGATAACAATGATGTTAAGCTTAATTTAAATTCATTTATAATGGTTCCTATAAATCATCCTAAAGCAAATGAAGTAATAAAAATTTTAAATGATAATAAAAGTAAAGCAAATAATTTAGAAACGAAAATGATAGATACTAGTGTTAAAAATAATATAAACTCAGAAGACTATAAACAAGAAAACTCGGAATCAAGTATAAGATTAATAATAACATTAAATGATATTTTAAATAATTTTGGAAAAGAAAGAATTATAATACCTAAAAATTCTATAATAACTCCATTAGCTAATGACTACATAAAACAAAAGAAAATAGAGGTTATTTTTACTAAATAAAAGTAGGGGATGAAATAATGCAAATAGGTAAGGTGATAGGTACAGTAGTTGCAACTAGAAAAGATGACTCTTTAGTTGGAAGTAAATTAATGATAACTCAACCTTTAAATTTTAAGAGTGAATTTGATGGAAAACCATTAATTGCGGTAGATACAGTTGGAGCGGGAATAGGTGAGTTAGTTATTTTTACAGAAGGAACAGCTGCTAGAAATGCAGCTAAAAAATATGATTCATCAATAAATGCTGCAATAGTAGGTATAGTTGATAATATAGACGTATGGGAGGATTAATTTTGAAATATATAAAACAAGCAATGGAATATAAAGAGTTAATAGATACTCTTATGAGTGATAAACACCATGCAGATATTGTTTTGTATGGTGGGAGAGTTGTAAATGTATTAACACGAGAAGTATATAAAGCAGATATTGCTATAAAAGGCAAATATATATTAATGGTTGGAAATTGCGAAAGTTTAATAGGAGAAAATACTATTGTAGTAGATGTTGAAGGCAAGTATTTATCTCCTGGGTTCATAGATTCTCATATGCATTTTGAAAGTAGTATGCTGACTATAACTGAATTCTCAAGACTTTCTATACCATCAGGAACCACAACATTAATAGCAGATCCACATGAAATAGGAAACGCATTAGGTCCTATTGGTATGAAAGCTATGGCGGATGAAGCAAGTAAGGTTGTAAATCATGTTAGACTTGTAGTGCCAGCGTTAACTCCAGATTGTCCAAGTTTAGAAACTGCAGGTGTAGATGTAAGCTCTAAAGATATGCAAGACTTGCTAAACTATAAAAACATTATAGGAATAGGAGAGTTACAAGGTTTTAGTAATGCAAAACATGTATATAGAAATACTCCTGAAATAATAACAGATTTGCTTGCATCAACTACATATGCAAAAAGTATAGGAAAAGTAGTTGATGGAAACGCTCCTGAATTATTTGGAGAGGAGTTAGCAGCTCATATAATATGTACTGGAGGCAAATGCTCTTGCCATGAAACTACGACAAAAGAAGAGTGTATAGAAAAATTAAGACAAGGTGTATATGTGTTTATGAGAGAAGGATCAACTCAAAAAAATATGGCGCAGTGTATAAGAGCTGTTACAGAAGAAGGATTAGATTCTAGAAGATGTATATTAGCAACCGATGATATGGTAGCAAAAGATCTTGAAAAACTAGGCCATATGAATGAAATAGTTAAAAGAACTATTAATCAAGGTGTAAATCCAATTGAAGCTATACAAATGGTTACTATAAACCCTGCTACATATTTTGGTCTAGAAGATAGAGGTGTATTATCTCCATCTAAAGTAGCTGACATTGCTATTATAAATGATTTAAATGAAATGGATGTAGAAGCTGTATTTATAGATGGAAAATTAGTTGCAGCTGAAGGTGAGTTAATAGTAGATTTACCTAAATATACTTATCCAAATTGTGTAAAAAATTCAGTTAAAAGAGAAATGTTAATAGATGCGGATTTAGAAATAAGAAGTGAAAAAAATAATGTTACAGTTAGATGTATAAGGGCAATACCAGATCAAAATTTAACTGAATGCATAGAAGAGGAAACTGCGGTTAGAAATGGTGTAGTTCAAAGCGATGTAGCTAATGATTTATTATATATAGCTTGTGTAGAACGATATGGTAGAAATAATAATATAGGAAAGGCATTTGTTAAAGGATTCGGACTTAAAAAAGGTGCTTTTGCAGAAAGCGTAGCTCATGATACTCATAATATAACTGTTGTTGGAACTAATATAGGAGATATGGTAGTTGCTGTTAATAAAGTTATAGAAATGGGCGGAGGGTTAGCAGTTGTCAATAATGGCAAAGTACTAGAAGAACTTAGGTTGCCAGTAGGAGGACTTATAACAGATGAACTTACAGGAACTGAAGTAAGTGAAAAAATATCTAAGTTAGAAAAGATAGTAGAGAAAGATTTAGGTGGAAGATTACATGCTCCATTTATGCATCTATCTTTCTTAGCACTATCAACTAGTCCAAAGTGGAAAATAACAGATAAAGGTCTTATAGACGTTAACAATTTTGAAATATTAGATCCTATAGTTTAGATTATGTTACTTAGATTATAAAAAGAAGCTATATTTATATAGTTTCTTTTTATTTTAAAGAAAAAATAGACTTAAATATTAAAAAAATAAAATATTTTGAAATGTAATGAAATGTAGAAATAAGTAATTATTTGTAGTACAAAAGAATATATACAAAAAATAAAAAATTTATTATACTTAAAATATAGACAATTAAATAAAATTAGGAGAGATGTGATAAAGTGATATTTGATTTATTTTCAAAAATGACTCAAAAGTCCGCAGAAAAAGCTATAGATAGGTCAATTGATGAATATAGCAAGACTTTAGAGGAAGACATAAATTTGATGGTACGTATGATTTACAATAGAAAGACGTATACAACAGATGTAGAGAGTATAAATAGTAGAGAGGTAGTTTTTAGATGTCCTATAAATGAATATGATCATGTAAGATTTAAAAATGGAAACAATATAAAAATAGATTTTGTAAGTTATACAGGGTTATATACAACTAGAGTAACAATAGTAGAAAAAATTATAAAAGAGGATATTACATATTATAAAGGTGAAATTACTCAACCCATAGAAAAAAAACAACGAAGAGATAATTATAGATTGCCAATCTCATTAGACTTAACCTATACATTATTACCCAAAGAAATTACTGAATATGAAGGAAGTACGCTAGACATAAGTGTTGGAGGAATGCTTATGGAAACATATGAAAATATATATCAAACTAAAAATATTAAATTAAAAGTTGATATAGAAGATAAAATATATGAAATAAAAAGTTATATAGTTAAAAAGAGAGAAAATTTTTCTAATGGAAAATATTTTTATCATGTTAAATTTGAAGGTCTAAGCAATAAACAAAAAAATGAAATATCTAGATTTATATTTGATAACAGAAAAATGCAATGTAAGAATATAAAAACTAAAAAAAATTAGAAACAAAAATTTTAACTAGTCTAAATATAGCTGCCTTAAAACTACGTTTTAAAGCAGTTTTTTGTATTTAATAATATATGGAGGAAAGACGTATGACAAAATGTAATAAGACATCAATTTTTATTGTGCTTATAATCATGGTAGGATTATTAATAATTACTAAAGATATATATAATGTGTATTCTAGCAATGATATAGGCCAAATAACAGAAGAAAATTTAGGTTTGTTAAATAATAAAATAACGTCAAGAGAAAAGAATGAAATTAAAATGTTGCTAACATTAAAAACATATTTATCAGAACTTGGATTAAATCAAAATCAAATAGACCCTAATTTATTAGAATTTAATTTATCCAAAATTATAAATGATAAGTTAAATGATTACACAATAACATACCTACTTAATGGATATGAATTTGAATATATAGATGATGAATATAATTTGCAAAACAAAACACTAGAAAAATTAAAATCAGTAGTCAGTAAAAGTGATTATAATTATTTAAAAGAGCAAATAGAACTTTATGAATATGGAGACTACGAATCATATGAGTCGTTAGAAAATATAGAGTGGGTACTTGAAGATTATAGCTTAAAACATACAGATATATTAATATCATATCTAACAGAAGGCAGCAATTTAGAGTTAGAGGCATTTTTCAAAATAAATAAAAATCTAGAACTTAAGTATGAAAATATAAAAAATATAACACCTGATAAATTGTCAAATTCAAATATTACTGAATATAAAAGCATTTGGAATAATATAAAATATATATTACCTGATTCGGGGCTTAAAAGCTTTGATGAGATATATTTTTCAACAGATGGAAAAGATAATGAGTTAGCTTATGTAATGCCTAACAATGAAGACGGAAGCAGATGGATACTTAATATAGATCCTAAAGATGTATTGAACGAGGAAAATAAAAATTATTTTTATGAAACTATAATTCATGAATATTTTCATTATATGAGTTTAAATAGCAATCAAGTTACTTATACTTATGATTATGATACAAGCAATTACTGTGAAGAAGGAATATCATCTAAGAAAAACTCATATATAAATGAATTTTATAAAAGTTTCTGGACTGATATAATTGATGACAGAAATTCAAATAATGATAATTTATATTTTTATGAAAGGCATAAAAATAGTTTTGTAGATGAATATGCATCAACAGATCCAAGTGAAGATATAGCGGAAACCTTTAGTTATTTTGTATTAGAAGATAAACCAACGGGAAAAAGTGTAAAAGATGAAAAAATAAGATTTTTTTATAAATATAAAGAATTAGTAAAGTTAAGAGATGAGTTAAGAAATAAAATTAATAGTTTGTAAAGACAAAACCACCAAATATTATAATATTCGGTGGTTTTATCTTTATAGATTATTTATCTATATTCTCTCTTTCATTATCTTCATCTTTTAAAGATTTATTAGGTAGTATTATATTAAGTGTAAATGCAATAATAGCTGCTAATATTACAGGCGAATCACCTATTATAGATATTAACCAATTAGGAAATTGAGATATAGAGTTTGGCACTAAATATATTCCCATACTAAGAGCTAATGCCAAGCTTACAATAGTTGTGTTTCTAGTAGAGAGCTCATCCTTAATTATTAATTTAATACCTGTTAATGTTATCATACCAAATACAGTTATAGTAGCACCACCAAGAACACAGTAAGGAATAGTAGTCATAATGGCACCAAATTTAGGGATAAATCCAGCCAAAAGCAGAAATAGTGCAGCTAAGCCTAAAATATATCTACTTATAACTTTTGTCATAGCCACAATACCAACATTTTGACTAAATGAAGATGTTGGAAATGCTCCAAATATAGAACTTATTAAAGTACAAACACCGTTTCCTATAAGTCCTCCAGATAATTCATCATCAGTTATTTCTCTATTTAAACCAGCCATAGTAGTAGCAGATAAATCACCAATTGTTTGTACTGAATTTACAACACAAATTATTACCATGGAAATTATGGCAGAAGCATTAAAATCCATTCCAAATTCGAAAGGTTTAGCAAAAGCAAACCAACTAGCTTCTTTAATTGGAGAAAAATCAACAATTCCAAATAAAATTGAAATTAAATATCCGACTAAAATTCCACAAAATATAGAAGCTAATTTTAAATAACCTTTACAAAATTGGCTAACAATCAATACAACTAAAAGAGTTATAAATCCGATTAGCCAATTTTTAGTAGAACCATAATTAATAGATCCTATTCCTCCAGCCATATAGTTTATAGCAATGTCATATAGAGAAAGACCTATAACGAGAACAACAGTACCTGCAACAACAGGTGGAAATAATCTTCTTATTTTTTTTATAAACATTCCTACTATAATCATAGAAATTCCACCAATCAATTGAGCTCCAAGGATACCGCTGATTCCATATTTAGCTCCTATTGCTGTAAGTGTTGGAACATAAGCAAAACCAACTCCAAATATAACAGGTAGTTTAGCTCCTATTTTGCCAATAGAATAAAGTTGTAACAAAGTTGAGATTCCAGAAAATATTAATGCACATTGAATTAAGGTCATTTTTTGTTCTAATGAAGCATCAACAACTCCACAAACAATAATTGGGACAGTTACAGTTCCAACTATCATAGCTAAAATATGTTGAAGTGATAATGGCAATGCTTTAGACAATGGCGGCCTAGAGTAAAACTCAAAGATAGATGAATTTTGAATATTTTTTTTCAAGTAATATTCCTCCTAAAATAATTTTTAAACCTTTTGTCTAATCATCTGAGGACTTTTTATATAGATATTCAAGTTAATAATTTAAAATGCAAAAAAATTTGAAATTTAACAGGTACAAGCCACATATAAATATTTATATAAGCATATTTTATACAAATAATTAAAATGAAGAAAAAAAGGGATTCTAGTTAGAAGATGACTAATAGAATGTGTTGAAATGTTTTATATAAAAAAATTATAATTATATTAATCAAAAGATTAAGTCATCTGATGACCTGATTACAGTAGAGATTAAATTTATGGGGGATAAATATGAATAAAAAAATAAAAAAGGTCAACAAGGTGAGTGCTGTTCAAAAGGCTTTAGAAAATTTAAGAAAATACATAGATGAGAGTAATATAAGCGTATTGCCATCTGAAGATGAAATCGCAAACGCTTTAGGCGTAAGTAGACTTACATTAAGAGAATCTATAACTATACTTGAGAAAGAAGGATTAGTATCTAGAATACAAGGTAAAGGAACTTTAATAAATTCATTTGTAACTAAACTAGATAATAGAATTGATTCTGGGAGTGATGTAGAAGGTGCATTAAGAAGACATGGTCATGAAGTGAGATTTAGTGTAGTTAATTTATATTATAAGACTGCAAATGAATACGAAAAGCTTCAAATGCAAATTGAAGAAAGTAATAATGATGAGATTTTAGTTATAGAAAAGGTTCTTTATGCAAGTGATGAGCCTGTGGCATTATATATAGATAGAATACCAGCAAAAAACTTAAAAACAGATTGTGAATTTAATAAGGAATATTTTGAACCAACGATATTTCCTATTGTAGAAAAAATATGTGATTTAAGCATAACTCATGATGTTGTTAAAATTATTCCATTTTCATGTGATGAAGAATTAGCAAAACTATTTAACTTAAATGTAAATACACCTTTAATAACATTTGATGTATTAGAGTATACAAGAGATGGAGCGGTTGCAATGTATAATACTGAATATTATACAGGCAAAATGATTGACTTTACAATTTGCAGAAATGTAGCATACAGATATAATCATTAAAAATATGAATATATTAAAAATTAATTTAGGAGGTAAAAATTGTTTATTATAAAAGAAATTTATAAGCCAACTTCTATAGAAGATGCTTACAATATGCTAATATCTCAAAAAAATAATACAATACTAGGTGGAACTTTATTTTTAAGAATGGGCAATAAAAGAATAAATAAAGGAATAGATTTATCTAGTTTGAATCTCGATTATGTAAAAGAATACGATGAATATATTGAAATAGGAGCAATGACAACTCTTAGAGAGTTAGAAATTAATGACTTAATTTTGAAAAATTTTAAATCTATATCAGAATCAGTAAAAGATATTATAGGAGTTCAATTTAGAAATATAGCAACTATAGGAGCTAGTGTATTTTCAAAATATGGATTTTCAGATGTAATAGTCTCTCTTTTATCATATGATACTTATGTAAAATTATTTGATGGTGGCATAATTAAATTAGAAGAATTTTTAAAAAGAAAATATAAAAAGGATTTATTAACTCAAATATATATAAAAAAAGATAATACCAAGTCAAAATACATATCTATGAGGAATGAAAATAGTGATTACCCAATATTAAATGTAAGTGTATCAAAGCAAGGTGAACAAATTAAAATCTGTATAGGTGCTAGACCAAAACGAGCTATGATAGCTAAAAGTGCAAGTGAATTTTTATCATGCAATCCAAAGACAATTGAAAATATAATAAAAGCATCACAAATTGCATCAAAAGAACTGGAATTTGGAAGCAATATAAGAGCAAGTCGTGAATATCGTATAGAAGTTGCAAAGGTACTTGTAAAAAGAGCTATATTGGAGGTAGAAAAGTGCTAATAACAACTACAATAAATAATAAAAAAACAACTATTGAAATAACACCTGGTGAATACTTAGTTGATACACTAAGAAGGTTAGGAAACTATAGTGTAAGACGAGGGTGTGATACTTCATGCTGTGGATTATGTAGTGTATTAATAGATGATAAACCAGTACTATCATGTTCAATGTTGTCTATAAGATCAGATGGCAAAAAAATAACTACTATAGAAGGTTTACAAGAAGAAGCTAGTAAATTTGCAACATTTTTAACAGGAGAAGGTGCTGATCAATGTGGGTTTTGCTCACCTGGATTTATACTTAGTGTTATAGCTATGAAAAAAGAATTAGAAAATCCAAGTGATGAAGATATAAAACATTATTTAGCAGGAAATCTTTGCAGATGTACAGGGTACGTAGGACAATTAAGGGCCATAAAAAAGTATTTAAAAAGTGAGGAAGTGAATCAATGAATATAGTCGGAAAGGGCATACCTAAAATAGATGGAATGGGGATAACAATGGCAAAACCAGTATATACAGACGATTTAGTTCCCACAGATGCACTAATTATAAAAATACTTAGAAGCCCTTATGCAAGTGCAGTTATAAAAAATATTGAAATATCGAAAGCCTTAAAAATAGAAAATATAGAATGTGTATTGACGTATAAAGATGTTGGAACTACCAAATTTACATTAGCAGGTCAAAGTTACCCAGAAGCATCTCCATATGACAGATTAATACTTGATAAAAATATAAGATATGCAGGGCAAGAAGTCGCAATAATAGCTGGAAGTAATGAAGATTCTATAAAAAAAGCAATGAAACTTATAAAAGTACAATATGAAGTGTTTAATCCCATATTAAATATGGAAGAAGCAATAGATAATGAAACTATAGTGCATAAAGAGCATTTACACAATAATGTGGATTTTGGTATGCAAAGGCATAGAAATATAGTAGTGGATTATGATAAATCATTTGGAGAAGATATAGAAGGGATTTTCAAACAATGTGATATAGTTGTTGAAGATTCATATTATACGCAAGCACAAGCGCACGCTATGATGGAAACATATAGAGCATTTAGTTATATAGATCAACATAACAGATTAGTAGTAACAACATCAACTCAGATACCATTTCATGTAAGAAGACAATTATCACAAGCATTAGAAATCCCAATTCGAAATGTTAGAGTTATAAAGCCTAGAATAGGTGGAGGCTTTGGAGGAAAACAAAATGGATGCGTAGAAATGTTTACAGCTTTAGTTACATTAAAAACTAAGAAGGCATCTAAAATAGTATATGATAGAAAAGAGACATTTAGTTGTAGCAGTAGTAGACATTCAATGAAGTTAGATGTAAAAATTGGAGCAGATAAAAAAGGAAAAATAAAAGCAATAGATATATATGGATTGTCAGATTCAGGAGCTCATGGAGAACATGGATCGACTACATTTAACTTGGCAGGAGAGAAGACATTACCGATATACTCAAGGATAGAGGCCGCAAGGTTTAGAGGGCAGGTAGTGTATACTAATAAGATGCCTGGAGGCGCGCTTAGAGGATTTGGCGCAACTCAAGGTACTTTTGCTGTAGAATCAACAGTGAATAAGTTAGCTAGTCAATTAAACATGGATCCGACTGAATTAAGGCTTTTAAACATAGTAAAAGAAGGAGATATTTCAGTAGCATACAATAAACCTCTAAGAAGTGCAACTCTTGATAGATGCATAGAAAAAGGGAAAAAAATAATAAATTGGGATGAAAAATATCCATTTGTAAAGGTATCCGATAGCATAATAAGAAGTGTAGGTATGGCTGTTGCGATGCAAGGATCTGGCGTTGCAAAGTTAGATTGTGCATCTGTTGAAATAAAGCTAAATGATAGTGGACACTACACACTTTATACAGGTTCAGCTGATATGGGAACCGGAAGTGATACAATACTTGCACAGATTGCAGCTGAGGAATTAAGAACAACTATGGATAATATGGTAGTTCATTCAGGAGATACAGATATATCACCATATGATACAGGATCTTATGCATCATCTACAACATATGTGACTGGGATGGCAGTTATAAAAAGTGCAAAGGACTTAAAAGAAAAAATAATAAAAGAAGGTGCAAGATATTTAGATTTAGATACTAGTGATGTATTATTTGATGGCAAATATTTAAAAGATAAAAATAATGAAAATAAATTTATTAGCTTATGTGAAATAGCTAATAAATCAGTTGTAGGATATAAAAGTGAACGTTTAATAGGATTTGGGTCATATGGTAGTGAGGATTCTCCACCACCATTTGTTGCAGGGTTTGCAGAAGTTGAGATTGATATAGAAACGGGAAAAACAAAAGTGGTAAATTTTGTATCAGTAATAGATTGTGGAACAGTTATAAATAGGAACTTAGCAAGAATACAAGCAGAGGGTGGAATTGTGCAGGGGATAGGAATGGCTTTATATGAAGATGTTATATATGATAACAAAGGAAGAATGATTACAAATACATTTATGCAATATAAAATACCATCAAGAAAGGATATAGGAAATATTATAGTGGACTTTGAAGAAAGCTATGAACCGACAGGTCCATTTGGTGCAAAATCTATAGGAGAGGTTGTCATAAATAATCCTTGTCCAGCCATTGCAGATGCTATTTATAATGGAATAGGAGTAAGAATAAATACACTTCCAATAACTCCCCAAAAGGTATTAATGGGATATAAAGAAAAAATTTAAAATAAAAAAATTAAAATAAAACTCATTTGTAGTAATAAATATAATAAGCGCTACAAATGAGTTTTTTGCTTTATTTAACAATTTAAATAGATTTTAGTCTAATATATTTTTTAGAAAAATAAAATATAAAAAATCCAGCAGTACAAGTAGCTATAGATACAACTATATGCATGCCAACATCATATTTAAATACATAAGAGCAAGCATTATCTAATGCATGGAATAAGATACAAAGCCAAATACTATTTGTTTCAGTATATATGTAAGTGAGTATAAAAGATGACGCAATACATGTAAGTGTAAAAGGTATAAAATTAGTGCCCTGTTGAGGAGTTCCAACTACAAACCAAAGAGGTAAATGCCATAATGACCAAATAGACCCTACTATCAAAGAACTTGTAAAATCAGAGTATTTCTTTAATAGCTTAGGAAGCAAATATCCTCTCCAACCAATTTCTTCTAATCCTCCACCAAATATCATAATAGGTGTTATCCAAACTAATGAGATTAATGGTTCATTAAGTAAAATGCTTTTACCTCTATGAAATTCAACAACAATAAATGGAATTGTCCATAAAATTAAAGTTACAATTAAAACATAGAAGTATTCTTTAAAACTTTTTCTTATATTAGTAATATTTTTTATAAAATTAATAAAACTATAATTAGACGAAAATATTTTTATTGTAATTAAAGCAGCTAAAGCAGGGGAGTATCCAGAGATACCATAAAATATCATAAAAATGGGTGAACCATAAGTTAAGATATTTTGATTAGTAGTATATATGGTAACTGAAAATCCGATTATACATAAAAATACTAATGTTATAAAAAAGTATTTTAAATCTTTAGAAATCATATTTTCCACCTCTACAATTAAAAAATAATAAAATAATTTAATCGTAATAAAAAGGTTAAATTATTATAGGTTTATTATATGCCAAGTAGAAAAAATATAATAGCACATAAATGTTAAAAAAATAAATTCTACCTTACTATAATATGCAAAAGTAGAATTTATTAATATTATTAAAAAAATATTATATACAATTAACTAAACTTAATAGAATTTTTTCTATTTTATCATAAGATAAATCATTAAAATTAACTGAACCAAGTACTGTGCAATAGCTATTTTCATTATTATCCCATACAATAGAATGATTAAGTATATCTTTGCAGACTTTATCCAAATCTATTCCCATAGCCTCCATACTAAATCTTATTTTGTCTGGATATCTACAAGGTAGGTTATCTATATATGTACATGATTCACAGTATCGACATCGACCTCCATCTGTTAATAAACCATTGACCTCTTTCTCAAGAGGAATTAGAAGATCAGATAAAACTCTTCTTAAGTAAGGATGAATATCATTGATAGTTTGATCTTTATCTATCTCCATGTACATAGCTATAACTAAAGAGTAATCATAGTCTTTAGTATAATAAGTAAATTTAGGACTATTTGGAGGGCAAGTATAGCTTAGATTATAATGAGGGCAGCCATCCTTGCAAAGACCCGTGAAATAATCAAAGTCCATATAGTTTTTTAAAATATCATTTGAACATATATTTGCTTTTAAGTTGATTTTGTTGTTATCTTTATTGAAATTTAAGCTGATCATAAATTAAACTCCTAATTATTATTTTAATTAGAGTTTATTATTATAGCATTATTATGTCAATGATATTAAAAATTTTATCTAGTATTTTCCTATAAGTATAAGCGATGATATAAAATATCCAATAAATAGTCCATTTACAGTGGTAACAACAAATCTACCTATACCAAAATTATGAAATAATATATAACCTAAAATTAAAGTTAGTATTAAAAAAATTAAAGCAATTAAATGATATTTAACTTTATTACAATAAAATTTTTTATAAGAAATTTTTTTTATACTATAAAGAAAAGCTAAGATTATAAAAAAACCTATAATTGTGCTTCCGTGCTGCAATATTTTATAGATAGGTATTTTAAATGATAATATATTAAAGCTTTCTGTTAAAAACTTTATATTGTTAACAAAAAATCCTGTCTTATGAGTAAAGGAATCCCAAAATACATGTGTCAGCATTCCAATTAAGCTAGAATAGGTAAATACTATAACATTCTTTAAACTTATAGATTTATTTTTGTCATCTAATAAATAAGTATAATACTTAGATAGACCAAATGGTAAATTTGATATAAAAGGATATTTTATAATCGTAGTTATTATATAAGCCAATAAAAAACATAAAGGTAAATTAAAAAAAATAAAACCATTTAAAGTATGTCCTAAGTTACTGCTTGGGTTAAAAAGTATAAAATATATAAAATCAGGGGCCATAGATCCTAAAATTAATCCTAATAAATTTAAATTATTATTTTTATTAAAAACTACTAAAGCAGGGTGTGTCAGTGTAAATGGCATAAAATTACCTCCTTTATAGATTAAATATTAAAAGTCATAAAACAACTTTAATAAGTTATTTTATGACTTTTTTTATGCAGCTTCTGACATTTTAGACTTAACAATATCTAAATTACTTATCCATTTTAAAACAATAAAGCTAAATAATGAAACACCTATAGAAAAAATAAATATTGAATTTATTCCAAATAAGTCTATCATAGTTCCATATAACAGCTTCATAAGAGAATAAGAAACACCGATTGTAAAAGTATAAACAGTCATAGATGTAGTATAGAGTTTTTTATCAACTACTTTTCCTATAAAATCAAAGGCGCAAATTATCATAATAGAAATAGCGATACCGTGCATAGATGTAGCAATCATAAATAACCAAGGGTTAGATGTTAATGCATAAACAGTCCATCTAATTAGTAGAGCACAACTTGCAAATCCTATCATTTTGACCATTCCATATTTTTCAACTAAATCTTTGCTTTTTACCATAAAGAATAATTCAGGAATAACCATAAATACAGTAAGAAGACCAACAAGTTCAGCACCAGCACCAAGACTCATTAAATGAATTCCTTGGTAAGACATCATAGCTTCTGTTAATGAAGCTACACAAACTCCACAAACTAATATTAATATATACGATTTATTTCTAAATAATTTTGGTAAATCTTCTTTCAAGTTTAATTTTTCCTTATGCTCCACTTTATTAGTAGTATCTAATATAGGAGCTATTAATAAACATCCAATCATACTAACTATAAAGACATATAAAAACATTATATTGCTATTTGTTGCTTTTATAAGCTGACCACATAAAAATGATGAAATAGCAAATGACATAGAGCCAATTACCCTTATGCTACCATAATTTTTATTATTTTCTTTACAAAATGATGTAGTTATAGAGTCTGTTAAAGGTAGTATAGAGTTTCTAAACATTTCAAGGAATGTAGTAACTACTAGTACTGGAATAAACGAATCTGTAATAATATAAAGTACTGTAAATAAAAGTGACATCAATATATTAATCCAAAGGACAGATTTTTGTTTTTTTAGTAAATCACTTATAAGGCCCCATATAGGAACAAACACAATACCAATTATAGAAGGTATTGATACAATCATCCCAACTTGAGATGAACTAAATCCTAATGTTTTTTCTAAATATACTGGTAAAAATGTATTATAAGCACCCAAACCAATAAAAAGAGTTAAATATTTTGCGTAAAATTTTGTCATGATGATTTCCTCCCTGTATGAATATACCACAATATAAGTAATATGAAAATAGTAATAATTCATACTAAATATATTTAATAAAGCACATTAAATAAACAAGTAAAAACTTGCATATAATTGAGCGTATTTTAATTAAAAATGATACTATATATAAAATTATTTTAAAGGTATACAAAAAATTTAAATAAAAAACAGTTAACCTAAGAAGGTTAACTGTTTTTTTTAAAATTAATTAAAACAACAATTAATTGAATAAATACAATTGCTGCAAATGAAAATATAAAATAATGAAAAGCTAATAGTGAACTAAATAATCCGCTCATCATAATTATATATAGAGCTACTGAAAGTATAAAACCTAAAATTATTTTCAATTTTAAATTAAGATTTTTATTTTTTAAGACAGAGCATACTAGTAAAAGCAAAAACAATGCTGATATAAAAATTACAAAATAACTCTTTATTTTTAAGTTAGAATTTGAAAAAATTGTATTTTCAAACTGATACCTTTTATAATATACATGATGCATTACACCAGCACTTTTATTAGTTAAGTATTGTAAAATAAAAACACCTATAAATAAAATTAATTGAACAACCGTTGCAAAAGCACAGAAGATATTTTTAAAATTAATTTTTTTCATGTTAAAAATTATTTAGGTTCTCCTGTTTCTGTTGGATTTGAAGGGTCGTTGCTCCAGCCAATCCATCCATCACTATATAAAGATGTATTGTCAAATCCCATAACATTAGCATAAGTTAGAACTTCAGCTGCTCTCCATCCACTTCCACACATAAATGCAAGATGGTTATTAGTATTTATATTTTGTGATTTCCATAAATTTTGAATTTCATCTGCGTTTCTCATTGTATTATCTATATTACGATAGTCCTCAAGTGTAGTTGAACTTGTTCCAGCATAGCCATAAATAGATCCTGGTATACGGCCCTTTTTGTTATGGTAGCTATAGCCACTTTTTTTACCTATATGCTCATCCCAACTACGTATGTCTACTAAAGTAAATTTAGAATTTTTTAATTGTTCTTTAAGTTCTGGTATAGTAACTATTAAGTCAGGATTTTGTGGTATTGTAGCTCCGAAATCATTTCCTGATATTTTAGGGTTGCTTTTAGTCTCAAGTTCATACCCAGCACTTACCCATGCATCATTTCCGCCATTTAAAACTCTAACATCGTTTATACCAATATATCTAAGAACAACAGCAACTCTATAAGATGCCATTACATCAGGTCCAGTAACTATTACAGTATCATTTTTAGTAAATCCGTAGTCATTGGCAAATTTAGTTAGTTCTTTGTCACTAGCCATCATCCAACTAGGTGGTGGTTCTATAGTGTCAGTATTTATATGAACACTAGTAGGAACATGTCCTTTTAAATAAGCTTCTTTTTCTTCACCCCAGCTAGCTTCAACTATTTTTACATTTTTAGAATTTTTAAATGTTTCAGGTGTTTTTCCATCTAACAATTCTTTAACAGCTTGAGCTGGAACTATCATTTCATAATTACTATATTGAACCATAGGTAAATTTTTATCATTAGCCCATTCATTTACATTATATGTATATAAATTATCATACCCTTTGTTTTTTAAGTAGTCATATACTTCCTTAGAGTCTTTTTCATTAGAATCATATAGTACTATATTCTTATCTTTATCTATTCCTTTAGTTTCTAATGCTTTTTCTAAGGTTTTTTCTTTATTTTTAGCGTCAACATTTAGCCAATTTGCTGAAAAATCGACTGCTCCTTTTATGTGTCCACCTCTTTTTATACCATCTAAGGCCCAACCATTATAAGCATCGTTTATACGAGTATCGACTATTACCCAAGATTTATCATCTAATTTTTTCTCTAAATCACTAGTTGATATTGTTTTGACATTAGATTCTTGAGTAGTATCAGCTTTTTTAGCACAGCCAGATAATAATGATATGCTAAGTAGTGCAGCAATACTTAAAGTTAATGTAGTTTTTAATTTAAGTTTCATTAGAATTTCCTTTCTATTTAAATAATTATTTAAGTTAGATTATATTAACAAAGTAAATGATATTAGTAAAATAATATAGAAAAAAAATATAAACTAACATTTCGAAATAGATAATATCTATAGTTTGTATATAAATTATAAAAAGAACAAAAGCCAAATAGTTAACATATCTTATTATCAAGAAGAACTTTAAGGGAGGGATAAAAGATGGATTGTTTCAAAGTTAAACCAACAAAAACTTTAGTTAGAGTATTCAATGCACTACCAATAAATATACCAGTGGACGTATATGGAGACGGAATACTCATATTTTCAGAATTAAAATATAAAGATTTTACATCTTATTTTTATGTGCCTATAGGTACTCATAAGGTTGATATTTATAAAGCTGGTACTAAATCTAATCCAATAATAAGAACATCACTTAGATTACCTACAGACCAAATTTTTACAATAGCGCTCACAGGAAATCAAGGAGAAGAAACTTTGTTAGCTGTGGACGAGGATATAGAGCAACAACCTTCTAAGCAAGATGCAGTAGGTAGAACTGTAAATTTATGCCCTAATATAGAATTTATAGATCTGCTACTTAATGATGTACCATCATTAAATAATGTTGCATATCGAGATGAAACACCATATGTATTCATACCTCCAGGAATATACAATATTTCAGTAAAAGATGGAACAACGGGTAATGTTATGTCAACAGGAAAATTTGAATATAAAGTAGAAAGAATATATACATTGTATATAGTTGGGGATGCACAAAATATACAGATGGTTCAATCTGTAGACGGAAATACTTATGTATGTAGGTAATAAAATATAAAAAATAATAAAAATAAATAATAAGGTTAGATAAATAAGTTATTCTAACCTTATTTTTATTTCATAATATTAATAAATTGAAGACTGTAGGTGATTAGGACCGTAAAATGAGATATAATAAATATACTAAATAGATAAAAGGTGATTAAATGAAAGAATATAATAGTATACAAGTTAAAGAATTAATTAAATGGCAGAATAAAATGAGGAAAAGACCATCTATAATAAATAAAGCATCAAAAGGTACCCAAAACAAACTAAACTCTATCTTACCAGATAAATATCATGAAGTAATAACAACTGCAATTAAAAACATGACAAAAGTTGTTTTGTTAGGATCAAAATACACAACTAAGCCACCAATACAAAATTTAGATTTAGAAGAAAGAGATATATTAGCTAAAGAAAAAATTAAAAATTATAAAACAACAGCAGTTTTAGAAGGGGCAGGAACAGGAGCAGGTGGTATATTAATAGGCTTAGCAGACTTACCATTACTACTGAGTATAAAAATAAAACTTTTATATGAACTGGCTAGTATATATGGATTTGACGTTAATGATTATAGAGAGAGGATATATATATTAAATATATTTCAATTAGCATTTTCAAGTCAAAATCATGTAAACTACATATTTGAAAAGATGGAGCATTGGGATGAATATAAAGAAACTTTATCAGATGATATAAATGATTTTAATTGGAGGTCATTTCAGCAAGAATATAGAGATTATATAGATCTAGCTAAATTGTTGCAGTTAGCGCCTGGTATTGGAGCATTTGTAGGTGCGTATGTAAACAATAAATTAGTTGATAAGTTAGGTGAATTTGCTATATATGCATATCATATGAGACATTTAGAAAAGGAACTATATATAAATGATACTAAAGAAAGATGGTGGATGAAAAAATATAAAAATTTAAATAAATATAAATAAATAAATTCTTGGATTATTTAAATAATCCAAGAATTTTTTTATGAAAAGAACATTAATTAATTTAATAAATAAAAATAAGTTAAGTTTTTATATTAATGAACCTTTAACATATCTATGATAAATTTGTCTATCATCTCCTAAATAGACAAACCTTTCTAAGCGCTCTATTAAATTATAATTGTCAAAGTTAAGATCATGATCATCAATAATTAGTGCATCAAAATCATAACCTTTTTCAAAACTACCAACATTTCCAAAGAAGGATCCACCACCTTTAGTGGCTATATAAAATGCCTCGCTAAAACTTAAGAAATCATATTCCTTATTTTGAGCCCAAGTAAGCTTTGAAAATTCAATAGCATAAACCATAGTTTTAAAAATAGAAAAACTATGACCTCCACTTACATCGCTTCCGAATCCTATTTTAACATTATTATCTAGTAGTTTTCTTATTGGCATTATTCCACTGGCTAAATTAGCATTAGAGGTAGGGCAGTGAACTGCATAAACATTTTTATTTTTCATAAGGTCAATTTCATCATCTGTTAAATGTATACAATGTGCCATTAATGTGGGCGTATCACCAAATAAATTGAATTTATTATACACATCTCCGTAGAACTTTGAATCTGGATGAAGCTCTCTTACCCAGTTTATCTCACCAATATTTTCTGATAAATGAGACTGAACAGGAATATTATATTTCACCGCTATAGCTCCTAACTCTTTAAGTAAAGTTTCACTACATGTAGGAACAAATCTAGGCGTTATGATAGGATTAACTAGTTCTGACTTATTAAATGTTTGACTTATAATATCAATAGTATCATTTATAGAATCATAAGTATTTTCACATAAAGTATCACAAGAGTTTCTATCCATATTAACTTTACCAATATATGCGCCAATACCAGATTGTTTAAATAAATCTATTAGTTTTAAAGTAGAATCTTTGTGTATAGTAGCAAATGCAGCTACCCTAGTAGTGCCATTTTTATAAACTTCATTTACAAATCTAGAGTACATTTTTTCTCCATAATTTACATCAACATACTTAGATTCCTCAGGGAATGTATAATCATTAAGCCAAGGAAGTAATTCTTTATCCATAGCAATACCAAGGTTTCTAAATTGAGGAGCATGACAGTGTAAATCATTCATCCCAGGAATTATAAGCTTATCTTTGTAATCAATTAATTCATAATGTTTATATTTCTCAGGCAATTTTTTGCATACATCTAAAACAGTGTTGTTAGATAAAACTATATACCCATCTTCTATAACTTCAAATTTATGATATGTAGGGGTGAAAATTATATTTCCTTTAATAATCCTCATAAAACACCTCTTAATAAAAAATTCGTGTTACTTTAAAAAATTATACTAACATCAATAATATTAATTTTATATAAATAATATATATTAAAATTTATTCGAAAATATTCAAGAATATTGTTTTAAAATCAACAAATTAATATAAAATAAAACTTTGGATTATGAAAAATAAAAGTTGAATTTTAATGTACGTAATTTTGCGAACAAATTTTAAAATTGATAATACAACATTCTTTTACAAAAATATAATTAATTCAAATAAAAAAGTACTATAATTCTTAAAATGCTCATATGTTTTAAGAAAGATATTTTAACATTTATAATATGTTTTCAATGTGATTTTTAGAATTATATTTTGAATTTAAAATTATTTAAACTAGATAAAAGACACTCAGGCTAAAATTATTTATAAAAACTAAATTTTTTATGGAGGAATTTATGATTGAAGAAGTATATAAGGTGAAGACTTTAGACGAAACATTAAAATTATTAGATTCTAAAAGTAGCTCGATGATTATTGCAGGAGGAACAGATATAATTGTTCAAATGAGGAATAAAAGAGTTGAAAAAAAGACTTTAATTGATATTTCGGATGTAGAAGAATTAAAAAAAATATCAGAAGACAAAGGCATTATAAAAATAGGCGCATGTACAACGTTTAACCAAATAATACATAATGAGATACTAAATAGTAATTTATATGGATTAAAAAAAGCTGCTATGTCAGTAGGATCACCACAAATACGAAGTAGAGGAACTATTGGAGGTAATATATGCAATAATTCTCCGAGTGCAGATTTTATAGTACCTTTATTAGCGTTAGACGCAGCAGTTAGAATACAAACAAAATCATATGAAAGAAAAGTTTATTTAAAAGATTTATTATTAGATAAAAACGAAGTAGATATTAAAGAAAATGAAATATTAACCTATATAGAGTTTGAAAAACCTAAGAAAAACCAAATAGTAACTTTTTCAAAATTAGGTTTTAGGAAATCACTAGCAATTGCAAAAGTATCTGCTGGTGTTTTTTTAGATATAAAAGATAATAAATTTAGCATGGTTAGAATATCTTTAGGTGCATTAAGTAATATAGCTAGAAGAGCGTATAATGTAGAAAACTATTTAATTGGAAAAGAAGTAAAAGATGAGTATATAAATAATGCAATAGATATGATAGAAAATAATGTAAAAAAAGAATTACGAGGAAGAGAAAGCGCTGAATTTAAATCTCATGCAGTTAAAGGTATAGTAGAAAGTGCTATAAGTGAATGTATAAAATTGAATATAAGAGGGTGAAGTGTTGAAAAATATTAATTTAAATATTAATAATACTTTGTACAATGTGAGCATAAATGAAAATGATCGATTAATAGATGTACTTAGAGATAAATTAAAGCTAACAGGAACTAAAGAAGGCTGTGGAGAGGGAGAGTGTGGAGCTTGTTCTGTAATTATAGATGGAGAAATAGTGAACTCTTGCTTAGTAATGGCATTTCAAGTACAAGATAAAAAAATAACAACTATAGAAGGTGTAAAAGATGAATATTTAAAACAATCTTTTATAGATGTTGGAGCAGTACAATGCGGTTTTTGTACTCCAGGTATGATACTAAGTGGAAAAGTAATATTAGACCAAAATCAAAATCCTACAAAAGAACAAATAAGGGAAAGTATATCTGGAAACTTGTGCAGATGTACAGGTTACAATAAGATTATAGATGCAATATATAACGCATCGAAGATAAGGGGAGATAAGTAGTGGATGTAGTAGGTAAAAGTGTAAAAAGAGTAGATGCCTATGATAAAGTAAGTGGAAAAGCGATATATCCACAAGATATATATATAGATAATATGCTTTATGGAGCAACTTTAAGATCAACCAAGCCACATGCATATATAAAAGTTGATATTAGCAAAGCCTTAGAGTTAGAAGGCGTCATAAAAATATTTACGGCAAAAGATATAAAAAATAACTATCATGGAGTTGTATTAAAAGATCATCAAGTATTTTGTGAAAATAAAGTTAGAAGAGTTGGAGATCCAATTGCATTTGTGGTAGCAATATCTAAAGAAGTTGCAAATATGGCATTAGAATATATAAGGATAGACTATGAAGAAATTGAATGTGTGTTTGACCCAGAAATTGCAATGAAAAACGACTCAGTAAAAGTTCATGATAATGAAAGTAATATAGTTCATCATTTTAAGATTAGAAATGGAGATATTGATAAAGGGTTTGAAGAATGTGATATTATAGTTGAAAATGAATATAAAGTACCGCAAGTAGATCACGTATTTTTACAACCAGAAAGTGGTGTTTCTACTATTGATGAAGATGGAAATATAACTTTATACATATCAACGCAATATCCTCATTATGATGTAATTGAAGTATCTGAAGCACTTGGAATAGAATCAAATAAGGTTAAAATTATAAATTGTACAGTTGGTGGAGCATTTGGTGGGAGAGAAGACATAATGATGCAAATACATTTAGCACTAGCAGCTAAAGAATTAAAAAGGCCAATAAAAACAGTTTACACTAGAGAAGAATCATTTTTAGCACACTCAAAGAGGCATTCTATGATAATGAAATATAAAACAGGGGTTACTAAGGATGGTAAGCTAAAAGCGATAAAAGTAACTATAATAGGTGATACAGGTGCTTATGCGTCTTGGGCTATAAATGTACTTAGAAAAGCTGGTGTGCATGCAACTGGACCTTATGAAATAGAAAATGTTTGGGTCGATAGCTATGCAGTTTATACAAATAATCCATTTAGTGGAGCTATGAGAGGATTTGGAGCAACTCAAGTACCGATTGCTTATGAACAACAAATGGATATATTAGCACAAAAGTTAAATATGGATCCTATTGAATTTAGACTTAATAATATTTTTAGAAAAGGAAGTAAAACAGCTACCAATCAAATGCTAAAGGAAAGCGTTCCTCTAGAAAGATGTATAAAAGAAGTTAAAAAACACATAGACATAAATAAAAAAGGCTGTGGTATAGGGATTATGTTTTATGGAACGGGTTATGGAAATGGATTTCCAGATATTTCAAATGCAACCGTAAAAATAAATAAATATGGAAAATTAGAAATATATGTGGGTGCAACAGAAGTAGGTCAAGGGGCTAAAACAATAATGAGTCAAATTGGAGCTGAAGTCTTAAAAATAAATATAGAAGATGTAATTTTTATAAATGAAGATACATCTATAACTCCAGACTCAGGAACTGCTGCAGCTAGCCGTCAAACTTATAATACAGGTAATGCAATAAAGATAGCATGTGAAAAATTAAGAGATGAAATAGCTAAAGAATACGATATAAAGAAATATGATTTAAAAGAAGTATACAAAAATATGGATGACGATAAACTTGTTAAGCATGCATCATTTACTGCTTATACAACTACTATGGATGAAGAAACAGGAATAGGAGATCCTTATTGGCCATATACTTTTGGAGCATGTGGTATTGAAGTAGATATAAATGAAAAAACAGGAGAAGTTGAATTATTAAAAGCAGTAGTAGCTCAAGATGTAGGCAAAGCTATAAATCCACAACTAATAGAAGGTCAAATAGATGGAGGATTTGCTATGGGAGTTGGATATACTTTATTTGAAGATCTAAATGTTATAAATGGATATATAAAAAATAATAAGTTGTCTAAGTATTTAATACCAACTTCTTTAGATACAATAGATTTTAAAAAAATAATAGTAGAGGATGAAGAAAGTAGTGCACCATTTGGAGCTAAGGGAATAGGAGAGCCGGTTATAGTATATGTAGCACCTGCTATATTAAATGCTGTTGCAAGTAAGTTAGATAAAAGAGCTTATGAAATACCATTAACGCCTAATAAAATAATAAATCTTATAAATAGCTAAATTCATATAAGGAGGAATATATGAACACTAAAAATTTAATAGACTTAGCTATGAAAAATAAAAAGGCTGAGTTAGTGTTAAAAAATGCGAAAATAGTAAATGTATTTTCACATGAAATTGTAAATTCTGATGTAGCTATAGATAGTGGAGTTATAGTTGGAGTAGGAAGCTACGATGGAATAGAAAATATTGATTTAGAAGGAAAATTTATAGTTCCAGGCCTTATAGATTCACATTTGCATATAGAATCAGCTATGGTAACACCCCAAGAATTTGCAAAGGCAGTAGTTCCAAGAGGTACTACTACTGTAATTGCAGACCCACATGAAATAGCTAATGTTTGTGGATTAGATGGTATAGAATATATGTTAAATTCTAGTGAAAAATTACCATTAGATGTTTATATTATGCTTCCATCTTGTGTTCCAGCTACAAACTTTGAAAATGCAGGAGCAGTATTAAGCTCAGATGAATTAGCAAAATTTATAAATCATCCTAAAGTTTTAGGTCTTGGTGAAATGATGAATTATCCAGGGGTTATATATAAAGAAGACGATGTTATAAATAAATTAAACTTAGCTCACAAAAGCAATAAAATAATAGATGGACATGGTCCAGATATAAAAGATGAAAAGTTAAATGCTTATGTAGTGAGTGGAGTGTGCACTGAACATGAATGTTCAACTGTTGAAGAAATGCTAGATAGAATTAGACTTGGGATGTATGTAATGATAAGAGAAGGCTCAGCAGCTAGAAATTTAGAAGAATTAGTTCGAGGTATAAACAATTTTAATTATCAAAGATGTCTATTTTGCACAGACGATAGACACCCACAAGATACTTTAAACAGTGGTCATATTGACAATAATGTGAGATTGGCAATTAAAAATGGAATAGATCCAATAACAGCAATACAAATAGCAACAATAAATGCAGCAAATTGTTATAATTTAAAATCTGTAGGAGCAATATCTCCAGGATATAAGGCTGATTTATTAATAGTTGATAACTTAAAGGATTTTAATATTGAGGAAGTTTATAAAAATGGAAAATTAGTAGGTAAACATAAAAAAGCTTTATTTGAAACTAGGTTAGTTGATACATCTAAAGTTATTGATACTGTCAATATAGGCAAAGTTAATAAAGAAAATTTAAAAATTATTTTAGAAAATGATATAGTAAATGTTATTAGATTGCTTCCTCATAATTTAGTAACAGAAAAAGTGGTTAGAAAGGTTGATATTAAAAATAATGAATTTAAATATAATGAAAAATTAGACTTATTAAAATTAGTAGTTATAGAAAGACACAAAAACACAGGGAATATTGGACTTGGACTTGTTGAAAATTTCAAATTAAAAAATGGATCAATAGCATCAACTATAGCACATGATTCACACAATATAATAGTAATTGGAGACAATGATGAAGATATATTAAATGCGATAGAAGAAGTTAAAAGAATAGGCGGAGGTATATCTATTTCATCTAATGGAAAAATATTAGATAGTTTATCACTTCCAATAGGTGGAATAGTAAGTGATAAAAGTATTGAATTTGTTAATGATAAATTAAACAAAATGTTAAATTTAGCTTACAATGAGCTTAATGTAAATAAAGAAATAGATCCATTTATGACATTATCATTTCTAGCACTTCCAGTTATACCTCAAATAAAGTTAACTGATAGAGGGTTGTTTGATGTAGTTAAATTTGAGTTCATAAAAATATAAAAAAAATTCGCAAAATTCAAAACAAAGTACAAGCCATCTAGTTAAGTTTATAAAAATCTAATCATATAATTTATAGTACAAAACGAGTCAACTTGAATTTTCAGATTAAGGATCAGTTAAAATTAAATAAATGACGAAAATTTTTTAACATTGAAGCTATAGAGCTTGCCCTAGTTTAGGCCTATATCTTTAAAATATAAGATAAAAGCCTTTTAGGATAAATTTAAAGGGAGGTTGTGCATATATGGAGTTTTTAGAGAAAAAATTTAAACTCAAAGAACACAATACCAATGTTAAAACTGAAGTATTAGCTGGAATTACAACTTTTATGACTATGGCATATATTTTAGTTGTAAATGCTAATATTTTAGGAGATGCGGGTATGGATAAAGGAGCGGTATTCGTAGCGACTGCTATAGCAGCTTTTATAGGCTCAATGATTATGGGATTGCTTGCTAATTATCCAATAGGATTGGCTCCAGGTATGGGATTAAATGCATTTTTTACTTATACTGTAGTTATAGCGATGGGGCATACATGGCAATTTGCATTATGTGCAGTTTTTATTGAAGGTTTAGTATTTATACTTTTAACACTTACAAATGTTCGTGAAGAAATTATAAATTGCATACCACCTCTTTTAAAGCATGCAGTTACAGTAGGTATAGGTCTTTTTATAACATTTATAGGGTTAGTTAATACAGGTATAGTAGAGCCAGGTGGAGCTATCTTGACTCTAGGAAGTATGCAAACTCCATTAGTATTATTATCTATAGCAGGACTTATATTGGCATCAGTATTAATGTGCAAAAATGTAAAAGGAGCATTTTTATTATCTATGATAGTAACAGCTGCTATAGGTATGTTTTGTGGATTAGTAGAATTTCCAAAAGCTATAGTATCAAGTATACCATCTTTAGATCCAATATTTTTAAAGGCATTCACAGTTCCTAAATCAGAAATATTTAGTTTAGATATGGTAGTTGTAGTATTTACATTCTTATTTGTTGATTTGTTTGATACAGTAGGATGTCTAGTGGGTGTTGCATCTAAGGGTAATTTATTAAATGAAGATGGAACATTACCTAGAGCTAAAGATGCTTTACTTTCAGATGCAATAGCAACAACAGCAGGAGCTATGTTAGGTACATCCACAATAACTTGTTATGTTGAAAGTTCAGCAGGTATAGCAGAAGGTGGAAGAACAGGGCTTACAGCTGTTACAACAGGATTTTTATTTTTAGCATCATTATTTTTCTCTCCAATATTTACAGCCATACCACCACAAGCAACAGGGCCAGTATTGATATTAGTTGGAGTTTTAATGGCAAGTTCGGTTCTTGAAATTAACTTTAAAGATCCAACAGATGCTATTCCAGCATTTTTAACATTTGTCATGATGCCACTTGCATATAGTATAGCGGAAGGTATAGTATTTGGTATAATTTCTTATACGATTCTTAAATTTTTATGTGGGCAAAGAGAAAAAGTCAATATATCTCTTGTAGTTTTAAGTATCTTATTTATATGTAAATTTATATTCTTATAATTTAAAGCTAAACATTGCTTAATATAACCTGTATATATTTAGTAATATGGACTAAATGTTTCTACAAGGCTACCGTAAATAGTCTGACTACAGGTATATGTATATAGAGAAGACATGAAATAATTAGATAACTGTATGTAATTTCCTTAATTATTGATAAAGGTTAAAAGATATAAAAGATGTGCTGAAAAATATTTTAGTATAAAATAGAACTTATGGTATAATTAATATAATAGCAATTATAAATATAAATTTAATAATAAATAGTTGAAATTTACATTAAAACAGTCTTATGATAAAAGATGATTTAGTATAACAATAGTAAAAGGGAGTTATAAACATGAGTAATATTAAGATAATATGCGATACAATGAATGATTTACCAGAAAAAATTATGGACAAATATGATGTAGATATACTGCCAGCAACAATAATATTTGAAGGTAAAGAATATAAAGCTGGTGTAGATATAGACACAGATGATTTTTACAAATTATTAAGAAATTCAGAAAGTATTCCATCTACTTCACAAATAACATACATTACATATAAAGAAATATTTGAAAAATATGTAAATGAAGGTAAGACAATACTATATATGGCTGGGTCATCAACTGCATCTGGAATATATCAATCAGCTACAATAGCAAAAAATGATATAGATGGAGACGTTCATATATTTGATACATATAGTTTATCTGTAGGTGGAGGTATGCTTATATACGAAGCTGCTAAAATGGTAGAACAAGGACATGATATAGAATATATAATAAATAAGTTAGAAGAGTATAAAAATAAAGTAAATGTTTATTTTTCAGTAGATTCACTAGATTATTTACACAAGGGTGGAAGAATATCAGGAACTAAAGCGGCTATAGGAACATTACTTAATATAAAACCAATATTAAAAATTGAAGGTGGTTTAGTAAATCAAGTAAGTCAAGTTAGAGGAACTAAAAAAATAATTCCAAAGTTAATTGAAGAATTGAAATTACAAATTGGTGAAGATTTTTCAGGCAAAGACGTTTATGTTGGATATGGAGATGATTTAGAATTACGTGATAAATTTATTGAAATAGTTAAAAAAGAATTATCACCTAAAAATGTACATACATTCCGTATTGGGTCTTGTGTTGCTTGTCATTCTGGACCAAGTGTATTTGGGTTAGCATGTTTAGATAAATAGATATAAAAAGCATCTTTAGAGAAATTAAAATCTTTACAAGATGCTTTTTTATTTAAATATATTATAATATTAAAAATATAAGCTAGAGATATTTAAATTAAAATACAAGGGGAGAGAGTATGAATTTACAAAATTTAAAGTTAAGGGCATATGAGATAGAAAACAAATTATGTAAGGAATTTGAAGAAGTAAATGATTATATATTTAAAAATCCAGAACTTGGTGGACAAGAATATAAGTCTTCTAAATATATAGTTGATAAAATGAATGAATATGGATTTAAAACAACTTTTCCATATTGCAATATAGATACAGCTTTTAGAGCTGAACTTGGAGATGAAGAAGGGCCAACAATAGCATTTATTTCAGAATATGATGCACTACCTGGTTATGGGGAAAATAATGATGAACCAGGACATGCATGCGGTCATAATTGGATAGCGGCATCAACTTTAGGTGCATGCGTTGTTCTTAGTAAGTTAAAGAAGTACTTTAAAGGTAAAATTATTTTAATTGGAACTCCAGCAGAAGAAACAATTGGGTATAAATACAACTTAGTAAAATCAGGGGCATTTGATGATATAGATGCTGCATTTCAAATGCATATAGAGTCATGTAATAATGTGAATTGTAAATCTCTAGCTATGGATTCTCTAGAATTTGAATTTGAAGGATTAGCAGCACATGCCGCATCACATCCGCATAAAGGTGTAAATGCATTAGATGCAGTTAACTTAATGTTTGCAGGAATAAATGCTCTAAGGCAACATGTAAAAAGTGATGTTAGAATACATGGAATTATAACTAATGGAGGCCAAGCTGCAAATATAGTACCAGAAAAAAGTATTTGTCAATTTTATATAAGAGCAAGTGAAAGAAGCTATCTAGAAGAGGTTACTCAGAAGGTTATTAATTGTGCCAAAGGTGCAGAACTTATGACAGGAGCTAAATTAAGTTATAGAAATTTTGAAAATCCTTTTGATAATATAATAAATATAAGTAGTTTTCAAAGTATTATGAAATCAAATTTACAAGATATTGGAGTAATAGATTTTTATGAAGGTAATAATCCTCCTACTGGATCAACTGATATTGGAAATGTAAGTCAAGTATGTCCTACCATGTATACTGAGTTAAGTTTAAATATTAATCCTATGGTATATGTTCATGAAAAAGAATTTTTAAAATTTGCAAATTCCAATGAATCGTATGAATTATTACATAAGGCAATTAAATCTATGGCAACAACTGCGCTGGAATTATATTGTGATAAAAACTTGTTAAGCCAAATAAAAGAAGAACATTTAATGCTAGTAGGTTATAAATAAAATAGAGTATTATAAGTTAAAATGCCTTGAAAATAATTATTTTGATTAATTATTTCCAAGGCTATTTTTATAGATAAATAAAATTTTTTATTAAATAAAAGATTAGAAAAACGAATATTTAATAGGAGTAAAATGTGTTAATATTAAAAAATAATAAAAAAATACGTACATAAAATGATAAAAAATATAAAATGTTTACATATATTGCGTATTTTATTGAATTAAAATATATGATTATGTTATAATCAAGAAAATAAATAAATATTAGGAGGAAGTATGTTTACGCTAATAGATATTGTTCAGCCAACTACAGTAGAAGAAGCATACGAAGTTTTAACTAAAAGAAGAAACAATCAATTAATCGGTGGTAGTGCTTTTTTAAGAATGGGGAAAAAAAGAATAGGAACTGGAATAGAATTATCTAACCTAAACCTAGATTATATAAAAGAAGATGATAATTATGTAGAAATAGGTGCTATGACTACATTTAGAGATTTAGAAATTAGTAAAGTACTTGAAGAAAACTTTGGAAGCATAATAAAAAATTCAGTAAAAGACATAATAGGCGTACAATTTAGAAGTATTGTAACAATAGGAGCTACAGTGTTTTCTAGATATGGGTTCTCAGATTTAATAGTAGCACTATTATGTTTAGACACTGAGGTACAACTATGTAAAGGTGGAAGAATTTCTTTAGATGAGTTTTTAAATAGAAAGTATGAAAAAGACTTTTTAACAAAGATTTATATAAAGAAAAATAAGAAAAAATCATCATATAAATCACTTAGAAATGCTAAGAGTGACTATCCATTAATAAACGTATCGGTTTCAAGGAATGACGATGTATTTAAAATATGTGTTGGAGCAAGACCTCAAAGAGCTACAGTTGCTTTAAAGTCTAGTGAATTTATATCTAAAAATAGTATAAATGAAGAAAACATAGATAAAGCAGCTCAAATAGCAGCTGATGAATTAGTTTTTGGAACTAATATGAGAGCAACTAAAGAGTATCGATATGCTATGACTAAGGTACTCATAAAAAGAGCTATAATGGAGGTCATATAATGCTAGTAGAACTTAAAGTAAATGGTAAAAAAAGAAAAGTTGAGATAGATTGTGAAGAATATTTAGTGGATACATTAAGAAAATTAGGAAATCTAAGTGTTAAAAGAGGATGTGATACTGGATGTTGTGGACTATGTTCTATATGGATAGATAAAAAACCAGTATTATCATGCGCAATGTTAACAGTTAGAGCATTAAATAAAGAAATAACTACAATAGAGGGAATAGAAAAAGAAGCTAGTGAGTTTGCTAGAATATTAGTAAGTGAAGGTGCTGAACAATGCGGATTCTGTTCTCCTGGTTTTATAATGACCGTAATTGCAATGAAAGAAGAACTTGAAAATCCAACAGAAGAAGAAATAAAACATTACTTAACTGGAAATCTATGTAGATGTACAGGATATATGGGACAGCTAAGAGCTATTAAAACTTATCTGGGGGTAAAATAGTATGAACATAGTAGGAAAAAGTATAGCAAAAATAGATGGAATGGCAATTGCTACAGGAAAACCAGTATATACTGATGACTTAGCATCAAAGGATGCTTTGATAGTAAAAATACTTAGAAGTCCTCATGCACATGCTAAAATAAAAAATATAGATATAAAAAGAGCTTTAATGATAGAGGGTGTGGAGTGTGTACTTACTTATAAAGATGTGCCAGATACAAGGTTTACACTTGCAGGACAAAGTTATCCAGAACCATCACCATATGATAGATTAATACTTGAAGATACAGTAAGATATGTTGGAGATGAAGTAGCAATAATTGCTGCTATAGATGAAAAAACAGCCGTTAAAGCAATGAGAATGATAAAAGTTGAATATGAAGTTCTAGAACCTGTACTTGATTTTGAAAAAGCAACAGAATCTAACGTTTTAGTACATGATAATCATAGACATACCAACTTTGATATAGGAATGAATAGAGAAAAGAATATAGTTTCTACTCATAACTATACAAAGGGTGATGTTGATAAAGTTATGAATGACTGTGATATAGTAGTTGAAGAAAGTTATTATACACAGCCTCAACTTCATGGAATGATGGAAACATATAGATCATACAACTACTTAGACCATATGGGAAGATTAGTTGTTGTGAGTTCAACTCAAATACCATTTCATGTAAGGCGTCATTTAAGTAGAGCATTAAATATACCATCAAGTAAAATAAGGGTAATAAAACCAAGAATAGGTGGAGGATTTGGTGGTAAACAAACTGCTTGTGTTGAAATATTCTCGGCTATTGTAACTTTAAAAACAGGCAAACCAGCAAAAATAATATATGATAGAAGAGAGACATTAAACTGCTCAACTAGTAGACATGCTATGAAATTAAATGTAAAAATAGGAGCTACTAAAGAAGGTATAATAAAAGTTATAGATATAGATGCAATATCAGATACAGGTGCATATGGTGAACATGCTTCAACTACATTTGGATTAGTTGGGGAAAAAACTATGCCAATGTATAATAAACTAGAAGCATCTAGGTTTAAAGGTCATGTAGTCTATACAAATAAAATGCCAGCAGGAGCATTTAGGGGATATGGAGCAAGTCAAGGATGTTTTGCTGTAGAATCAACAATAAATGTATTAGCTAGTAAATTAAATATAGATCCAACTGAGATAAGACTTAAAAATATAGTAAAAGAAGGTGAAACTTCATTTGCATATGATAAAACTTTAAACTCAGTAGATTTAGAGAGATGTATTCAAAAGGGTAAAGAATTAATTAAATGGGATGAAAAATATCCTTGCAAAAAATTAGAAAATGGCAAAGTAAGAAGTGTTGGAATGTCACTTACAATGCAAGGATCAGGAATAGCAGGCATAGATACTGCTAGTGCAGAAATTAAATTAAATGATGATGGAAACTACACATTATTAGTAGGATCAACTGACATGGGAACAGGAAGTGATACTATACTTGCTCAAATGGCATGTGAAATACTTGAGACTACTATGGATAAAATAACTGTAATAGCTGCTGATACGGACGTAGTACCATATGACCCAGGATCATATGCTTCTTCAACAACATATGTTACAGGTATGGCAGTAGTAAAAGCTGCTACAGAACTAAGAGAAAAAATAATTAAGGTTGGTGCTGAGAGACTTAATATAGATAAAGAGTATGTTGAATTCGATGGAGAAAGAGTATTTACAGACAGTGAGGATATATCTTTATTTGAAATTGCAGTAGATTTTACAGTAGGGCCTCAGAAAAACCAATTAATAGGATATGCTTCACACGGAAGCCCAGTTTCACCACCACCATTTATAGCAGGATTTGTTGAAACTGAAATAGATGAAGAAACTGGAAAAGTAGAAATAATAGATTATGTAGCAGTAGTAGATTGTGGCACTGTTATAAATAAAAATTTAGCTAGGATACAAGTTGAAGGTGGAATAGTTCAGGGAATAGGTATGGCTATGTTTGAAGAGGTAAGATATACAGACTCTGGGCAAATGGACACAAATACATTTATGCAATATAAAATGCCGGCTAGATGTGATGTAGGTAATATAATAGTAGATTTTGTTGAAACTCATGAGCCAACAGGCCCATTTGGTGCAAAGTCAGTTGGAGAGGTAGTTTTAAATACACCACTTCCAGCAATACAGGAATCTGTGTTTAATGGAACTGGTGTTAGAATAAACACTTTGCCTATAACTCCAGAAAAAATATTTATAGAGATGAATAAATAATAAAAAAGCTACCTAATGATAGGTAGCTCTTTTATTTAGTATAATATGCAATACCTATACTTCCAGGACCTACATGAAGTCCAATAACAGGACCTATAGATTGTATTTTTACAGGTATATTTAGCTTTTCTTCAAGTCTTTTAGCAAGAGCTAATCCTTCTTCTTCACAATTTATATGATGAACTATTACATCTCCAAGGCCATTTTTTTCAATATCTTCAAATACAGCATTAACTATTGTATCTATAGCTTTCTTTCTAGTTCTAACCTTAGTAAAAATAGATGTCTCACCATCCTTAACAGTAAGAATAGGTTTAATTTGAAGTATAGTTCCTAAAAGAGCAGATGCAGAACCTATTCTTCCCCCCTTTTTTAAATAATCTAGTGTTTCCGGTGAAAATAAAAATCTACTATTATTTAATACATAGTTAACTGTATCAACTATATCATTTTTAGATTTCCCATCAGAAGCAGCTTGAGCACCTTTTATAGCTGCAAACCCCATTTGCATACAATTCGTCTTAGAGTCTATTAAAGTTATATCTGCATTTGGATGATTTTCTAAAACCATTTCTTTTATTAAATTAGCGCTAGAAAAAGTACCACTCATACTAGATGATAAAAATATACCTATTATAGAATCTCCATTTTTAACTATAGATTCAAAAGTACGTAACATTTCATCTGGAATAGGCTGAGATGATTTTGGTATTTCATCTATTTTTTCCATTTCTTTATAGAAACATTGATTATCAATATCTAACTCTCTAGTACTTTTATTGTTCATAAATACATTTAATGAAACGATAGAAATATCATATTTGTCAATGTATTCTTGTGGTATATAAGATGTACTATCTGTAACAATTTTTATACCCATACTAAATCTCCTTCCATATGTACAATTTTTTATATAAAACAAAATTGTAAAAATACTTCAATCACAATAAAACATAATACTATTATATACTAAAATCATTGTCAAGTAAAACATGAATGAACTATAATTAAATATACATTTATGGGGTATTTTGTGTATAATTAAATAAATTATATATACTACACAATATGTATTTAAATTTGAATAAAAAAATATTGTTAATATAATTAAATTATATTAAAAGGAGTACTATTATGTTAAATATATTAGTTGCAGAAGATGATTTAAGAATATTACGATTAATATCTGATTTTTTAAAAAATGATAATTATAATGTATACCAAGCTACCAATGGGAAGGAAGCTCTAGATATATTTAAAAAAGAAAAAATTTCATTGGTGATTTTAGATATAATGATGCCTATATATGATGGATGGCATGTATGTAAAGAGATAAGAAAAGAGTCAGATATACCTATATTGATACTAACAGCAAAAGATAGTGACTCAGATGAACTATTTGGATTTGATTCTGGTGCAGATGAGTACATATCTAAGCCATTTAATCCTGTACTTTTATTAGCTAGAGTTAAAAATTTATTAAAAAGAATAGAAGTTCAAAAACAAATTAAAAAAAACTCAGATGAGAAACAAAAAACAAACTTATTAAATTATGAAGATATCTCACTAGATGTGGATAATAAATTAATGATTATTAATAATGAAACTATAGAATTAAAGCCTAAAGAATATGACTTAATAGTTTTATTTATAAAAAATAAAGGTAGACTTTTTGAAAGGGAGAACTTATTAGATATTGTTTGGGGTTATGACTATTTGGGAGACCCTAGAACTTTAGATACACATATAAACAGACTAAGAAATAAGTTAGGTGAAAAATCTTATTTATTAAAAACAGTAAGAGGATTCGGATACAAATTTGGAGGAGAATAAATTGAAATCTATCAAAAACAAGCTTCTAGCTGGAATTCTATTAATAAATTCAATATTGTTAATAGGAATTTTTATATTTAAATTTGGATTTGAAGATTTTTATATAAAACATACAAGCAAACTATTAAATGAATTTGGAAATGAAATCAAAGTTTTGGCAAGCGAAAGCAATGAGGAACAATTAAATGACTATATAAATAAATACGGTGAAAGTAAAAACATAAGTATTGATATATATGATCAATATGATTCGTTGACTTTTACAAATAAATATAGTTCAATGCATGGTCATAGAGGGCCAAATTCTCAAAATAAACCAATAGTTTCAAAGAAGAATCGATGCTCAATAACTCATGAATATAAAATAGGAAAAAATCTATCATCATATATAATGAAAGATAAGTCACAAGGGATTGAATTTTTAGCTACAATAGTCACAAGTGATGATGGTCTTTATTCAATAATATGTAAAACACCAATAAGTGCTATAAAAAACAGTGTCGATATCGCATCAAATTTTTTATTGATGATATTTATACCTATAATTATATTAAGTATATTTATGGCAATATATTTTTCAAATAAATTTACAAAACCAATAATTAAATTAACTAAAATAAGTAATAATATGTCAAATTTAGATTTTAGTGAAAAAGCAGAAATACATACAAAAGATGAAATCGAGGAACTTGGAAACAGTATAAATTATCTATCTTATAAAATAAAAACTACTATGGCTGATTTAAAATTTAAAAATGAAGAACTAGAGATTATGATAGAAAATAAAATTAAACAAGAGAAACTTAAGAGAGAATTTGTATCAAGTGTATCTCATGAGCTTAAAACACCAATAACAGTTATAGGTGGATATGCTCAAGGTCTAAAAAGTAATATAGTAGACAATGAAGAGGATAGAAATTTTTATGTTGATGTTATTTGTGAAGAAAGTGAAAAAATGGGATTAATGGTAAATGATTTACTAGATTTATATAAGTTAGAGTCAAAAACTTTTAATTTAAAAAAAGAAAAGCTAAATATAAATGAGCTAATAAAAAAAGTAGTTAAAAAACAAGAGTTTGTATTAAAAGAAAAAGAAATAGAGATAATGGTTGATATAGATGAAGAATTAAAAAATGCACCTTATGCTATTGGAGACAAAATAAGGATAGAGCAAGTTTTAAATAATTTAATTGATAATGCAATAAATTATGTTACAAATGAAAATAAAATAAAAGTATATACAGAATTAATAGATGAGGATGTATATATATATATTTATAATAGTGGCAATAAGATAAAAGAAGAAGATTTACAGAAAATATGGTATTCATTTGTAAGATTAGATAAAGCAAGAACTTATAATAGTAATCGAATAGGTTTAGGGCTAGCTATAGTAAAAGAAATAATGGAGCTACATGATGGAGAATGTGGAGCTAAAAACACAGATGATGGAGTAGTATTTTGGATAAAATTAAAAAAATTTAATTTGTGACATTAGTGTGACATTTGCCTCCTATAATAAAGTTAAATAAAATATTATTGGAGGTAATAAAAATGAAAAAATCATTAATAGCTTTAAGTGTAGTATCATTATTAGGACTAGGAGCATTTACTGTACAAGCTAATGCAAGCGACCAAAATGCGCCGTCAAACAATAGCATAAAAGAAATTACAGACAACTCTAATAGAGGTAATGGGTCTCAAAAACAAAAAAATAATATGTGTAAAAATTTGACAGAAGAACAACAAAAGCTTATAGAAAAGGGATACAATGAGTTAACTCAAGAAGAAAAAGATATGTATGATAAATATCATCAAAATCATAAAAAAGATTTGAGTGAAGAGGAATTAAACAAATATTATCAAATAGTTGATAAAGTTTATAAGTATATGGATGAAGATTTTAAATCACAAGTTAAAGAAAGAAGAGAACAAAGAAAGCTGCATAGAGAAGAAATGCAAAATAATTTCAACAAAGGAAATAGTCAAGGAAAAGGTAGAGGTAAAAACTCTTGTAAATAATACTATAAGAAAGCTAAGGTTTTATATATAAAATCTTAGCTTTCTTATAGTTTAATTTAAATTTTTAGTATTTTTCATTAAATTAATATACTTCATGTTTAGGTAAAATTGTGTCTATATCAAAATAATCTTTAAAAGTGAATAACGAAGAAAGATTATATTTTTTATCATTTTTTAAGTTAGAGTGGAAGGCATATATTAAAAGTGGATTAGAAGATGCGTAGTTTATTAGCGTAGGTTTATCCCATGTTGTACCAAAATCATGCGACTTACAAGTGTATAAGTTATAATATTCTACCCAGTAAGCATATAATACGGAATCAAATTCAACCAAACTGGGAAATAAACACATAATGTTAGAACTTAGGTAGTTATGATTATAAGTTTCAAAAGAACAATTACTCAGATTTAAAGAAAAATATTTATATATATATTTTCCACTATTATCTTCCGAATATGAAATATGATAAACTCCTTCTTTAGATTGAATAACAGATAAGTAAATCTTATTTTTTTTTGAATTTGTTATCTGAATAGGATTAGACCATTTAAGACTTGTTAAATCAAATGTAGATGTAAATATTTCTTCAGAGTTATTTACAACCTTAAAGTAGAATATAGTAGGTATATCATAATTCCAAGTCGTTATAAAGTTAGTAAGTATATTATGGTCAATGTAATCAATAATATTTTTTTTATATACATTATTTTGTTTATAAATATGAATTAACCTCGTTGATTTATTATTAGAAATTACATAATAAATAATATGATTTGAGTCTATTAAATTTTTTATATATGGAAATTTAATAAAATAATTATAATAGTCATATTTAAGTATTAGAGTATTAATAATGTTATCATTAGTTATATCTATATTAATTAATTTACCTTTTTTATCATTAACTATTCCATATATATTATCATCAAAGTCTACATCAAACCATGCATCAGCAAAAGAAAAATCTCCCTTAATTATGATATCAGAATGTAAAATATTAAGGTTGGAATCTAACCTATTATAAAAAATATGTTTATTAAAATCAAAGATACTTAGTGTTTTATCTGATTTTCTAATAAATATATACGTATCATTAAAAAAAGACATAGCATCCCTCCAAAAAGTACTTATACTAATATTTATATTTTAGAACAGGAGACTTTATACCTTAATTAAATAAAAATAATAAAATAATACCAATAAATAGTAACACGTAGTTACAAATATCCATATATTTTAATTAAGAAGAGAAATACTCTTTTTAAAATTTATTAACAGGAGTGGATATTTGACATGGAAGAAAATAAAACTAATCAAGTAAATAATTGTTGTGAAGAATGTAAGCCAACACCACCAACACCAAAGCCAAATAAGTGCGCAGGCCAATGCTGTGAACCAATTGAACTTAGATGTCCAGTGGATATATCAAATGCTAGATGTATACCTGTATTAACAGAAAGAATATATGATTATGTATGCCTAAAATCAGGTACAATGAAATTAATAAAAGATTTAGTATTTGAAATTAAAAATAAACCTTGCGCAAAATATGGGGCAAATGAAATATGTGTAAAAGATATATTAGTTGAATATGATTTTATAGGCTTAATAAATAGTGATAAGAAACCTCATTTAAAATCATATATAGACAATCAAGAAATAAATTTTGTACCAGATGAGTGTGCCCCTGAGTGTGAATGCTACGGAAAAACACTGTATAATTCTTATAAAAATAAAAAATTTATAGCAACTAATCCTAGTTGTTGCATGGATGGTAAAAAAATAAGAATAGCTCAAATAGGAGTAGAGTTTTATGTATGTAATTTAGTAATAACTGTAACTGGAAAAATAGGATGCGAAGACTTTGAAGCCTGTACACATTATAGTGGACCAATATTAAACATATCGAATGCAGAAACAACACCATTAGATTTTATAGGTAAAGTATGCTTACCATCAAATCAAAAATGTGTAAATATGAAATTGAACTTTGATGGATGTATAGGTGTTGACTGTGTATCTCCTCAAGAAAAATTTAACCCAGATAAAGAAACTAACCCAAATAGAGAATTTAAAGCAGACGTATTTTCTTCACTTTTAGTAACAGAAAAAGTTTATGCTATAGTTAAAGAAGAATTAGTTGTATATACAGCTCCAGGAAGAATACCATGTAATGATGAAACTATAAAACCAAGCGGATGCTAATAGCTTAATTAAACATTAAAATATATAAGACCTGTTTAACAAAATAGGTCTTATATATTTTTAATTGAAACTGTATATTAGCAAAAATAAAATATTTAAATAAATATTTATGTAATAAGGTAATATTTTAGAACATAAATATAAATAAATACTTATCATTATGTTTATATTTATTTAATTAATAAGGAGGTATTAAAACTTGGAAAAATATGAAAATAAGTCTATAGTAGATATATTTATAAAAATAGATGATATTATTACAAAATTATCAAATAGGTATTGCTTTTCTGTATATATAGAGATTAGTACAGCAGATGGATCTGTAACGACTATAGAATTGTTAAGTAATGAAAAAAATGAAATAGATATTAGCAATAATATTATAATGTATAAAAATATAGCAATATCTTTAAATGATATAGTTAAAATAAACATAATAGCAGATGAACCAATAAGAGATAAAATCATGTCTGAATTAATAAACATAGATATATATAACTCTAAACACTTGTATACTCCTAGTTACCAAAGAAGAAGTGGAAAACGATCAAGGGATAAAGCTATTGAAGATTATATTTATGAAAATATAGAAAATATAGAATGTATAAGATTAAATCGACATGAAAATAATGAAAAAAACAATATTTTGATTGAAAATAGTGACCTATCTTTAAATATACATAAAACTGAAGTTTTAAAAGATTTAAAAGTATCAACAAAAAATAGTAAGGTGGTTAACTCAATTGACACATATGATCAAGATGTAGTAACAGGAATTAGCCTTGAAAAGGTAAATGTTTTAACAGATAAAGCGAAAGAGGTTGAGGTAGCAGGGCCTATTGAAACAAAACCGTTAAATGTGGTTACTAATATAAATATAGAGGATCAAGAGATCTTGATAAATAAATATAGTACAAAGGCAGTAAAAAATATTACGGCAAATGAATGTGATGTGATTTCGGATGTAGATACAACATATGCACATGATGTAATAGGAAATGTAAACTATAATGATCAAATAATTAATCCCAAAAGTATTGATATATTCTGTATAGAGCCTATAAATAAACATGTTGATAAAGAAGATATAAATTCAAAACCATTAAGATTAGACCCTACAGGAGAACTATATATAGGTGTTGTATTAGATGATGGAACATTTGAACCATTGCAAATATCTAAAAAAACATTAAAAATATTAGATAGTGAAGTTGAAAATTTATTAGGTAATATACAAGTTGAAAATAATATAAGTAAAGTTGTAAAAGACATAAATACATCTAAAGAAACATCTATAAAAACATTAGATTTAGAATATGCAAATAATTTGGTAGAGTGTAGATCTGAAAATATAAAAAATATAAAGGATATAATAGATATAAAAAATGAACAAGTAAATAATATTACAAATGTAGGGGATATAGTAAATGTTGTAAGTAAAGAAACCTTAGAAGAAATAAGTAATATAGTAAATACAAAAAATGAGTCAATTAAACAAATAAATCATATAAGTATTGGTTCAGCAATACATTCATTAAGTGTAGAAAATGATTTTTATAATGTAATAGAAGATGCTAGTTTAGATAAGCCAAGTGCATGTTTAAGAAAAGATATTGAAAATGCATTTGAAGATGATGATAGTGTATCTAAAGAAAATATAAAAGGAAATATAGAATATGTAGGCAATGGGATAATGATAGTAGATAATAAAGATTCTTGTATATTAATTTATCCAACATCAAAAATAAGCTCAGTAAATAGATAGATTAAAAAAGGCTATGAAAGAATAATCATAGCTTTTTTTTATTTACTTTATAAAAAATTCATATGAAAATTTTTACAAGAATTTTAAACTGCATTAGTGAAATAATAAATATAGAAATAAAACCAAAAGGATGTGGCAACATGACTCATAAAAAAGTACCTAATAATCAAAAGATGGATCATTATAAAAAAGAAAAATTAGAAGTTGCTGAAGAATTAGGAATAAATGGATGCAACAATACTGAAGTCAATGCAGAGATAGCATCTCAAGGAGATCCAAAGTTTAGTAATAAAACTATGACTAAGCATAGAAATTTAAAAAATGATCAAAAGAATGCTAAAGAATAAATAAAATAAAGGCTGTAGTTTAAATTTAAAAACTATAGCCTTTATTTTTTACAATTTTTCTTGATTTTTTTTATGTATTTTTTTTTAACTTTACGTAAATTTTTATTATCATTGTCTTTAAATCCTCTATCGAACACATCCTCAATTTGCCCTGATAAGTATCCTTCATCTTCAAATTTAGCTTTACAAGCAATTCTAGTTTCAGAAGCTAAAGAAATTTCTTCTCCTAAAGAAATTAAAAAGGAACCTAATATACCTAAATCTTCATCATTTTCAATTTCTTGAGAAATTATAGCCGCAAATATAGTAACGAGTATAAGATATTGATTAGCTAAATTATTACAGTGATTATTAATATCGAAATCTCTATAAGTATAATTAGTTTTAGGCATAATACCTCCATAAAAAAGTAGTACTATTTTATTATATGAACTAACTAAATAAACGTTACATAGTTACTTTAAAAAAATACAATAGATTAAATCTATAATTCGTTGCATTTATATATAAAAAAACTATAATAATTAATATTAATAAATTTTACAATAAAAATATGTTAAAATATCCAGGTTAAGATCGAAAAAAATTATGGAGGAATAATACATATGAAGTATAATAAACGTTTAGCAATAATAATATCAGTTATGATGATAGGAAGTGTATTTGTAGGATGTTCAAATCAAAAAAATGAGCAAGAAAAAAAATCAGAAAGTACAAAAGTAGAACAAAATATACAATTAACAACTAAAGAGGATTATACATACGAAAATAATGATTACTTTACAAGTATATCTTGGTTAGAAAAAAATATTAAAGACAATAAAAATTTAGTTATAATAGACGGAAGAAGTGATAAGGATTATAATAATGGTCATATACCAGGAGCAGTAAATGTACAGTGGCAAGCGTTGGCTAATATGGTTGGAAAAGCTGGAGATAAAGATTGGGGTAATTTAATAGATGAAGAGTTAATTTTATATAAAGTTTTAGCTCCACTAGATATACCGAAGAATAGTCAAGTAGTAGTATATGCTAATAAAGGTGGCTGGGGTGAAGATGGAAGAATTGTTTGGTGTCTACAAAGAGCTGGCATAGACGCAAGAATGTTAAATGGTGGATTCGATTTATGGCAAAAAGAAAATAAAGAAATAAGTAAAGATTCAAAAATACAAAACTCAGAAAATGATTCAAATAAAGAATATATAAAATTAGAAGATATAAAAATAAATAATAATGTTAATATAACTACAGATGAACTTAAAAAAGAAATTAAAGATGTAAAAATAATAGATACTAGAGAAGAAGATGAATATAAAGGTGCTACTAAGTTTGGAGAGGCAAGAGGAGGCCATTTACCAGGAAGTATAAATATAGCATTTAACAAATTATACAATGAAGATGGCACTATAAAGTCAAATGACGAGATAGATAAAATAATGAAAGAAAATAAAATTGAAAAAACTGATAAGATAGTTACGTACTGTACATCAGGAATAAGATCAGCTCATATGGCGCTTGCATTGAAAAATGCAGGATATGATAATGTTAGAAACTATGATTCTTCATATTATGAATGGGCGGCAGATAAAAATAATGAAGTAGTTAAATAAGTTTGGAGTGAGGAAAATAGAAAATAAGAAAAAATTATTAATAAAGCTATCAGCAATACTAATTGTATTAGGTATATACTTATTTGTTCCAACAGTAAAGCAAAATGTAAATCAGATGATATTTTATTTAAGTATGGTTAATTTAGATGCGATAAAAGAATATATTTTATCATTTGGAATATGGGCTCCTATAATATCATTTTTACTGATGTTACTTCAATCAGTTGCAGCTCCACTTCCAGCTTTTTTAATAACATTTGCTAACGCAGCGTTATTTGGATGGGTTTATGGAGCAATTTTATCTTGGACTAGTGCAATGGCAGGAGCAGCACTTTGCTTTTATATTGCTAAGTTTTTAGGAAGAGATGTTGTAGAAAAGCTAACGAGTAAGTATGCTTTAGAGAATGTGGATAATTTCTTTGAAAGATATGGAAAACATACTATATTAATAGCAAGGCTTTTACCGTTCATGTCATTTGACCTTGTGAGTTATGCAGCTGGACTTACTTCTATGAGTTTCATGTCATTTTTCATAGCAACAGGAATAGGACAACTACCTGCTACTATTATTTACTCATATGTTGGTGGCATGCTTACAGGATCTGCAAAGATAGTTATGATGGGAATTATGATATTATTTGCTTTAAGCATATTGGCCTTTATGATTAAAAAAATATATAATGAAAAAAATAATAAAACTATAAATTAAAAATAAAAAATGAATTGGCTTTTGCCAATTCATTTTTTATTTAAGCATTTGCTCTTTCTTTTATATTATGAGTGTTCCATGTAAATGACAAGAAGAATATAGCTAATACAGACGAAATGATTAATAATATAAATCCACCATCCCAACTGAATCTATCAACTATAATACCCATTAACATTTCAGCTAAAACTTGACCACCCATATATCCAAATAAACCAGTAAATCCAGCAGCAGTTCCAGCAGCTTTCTTAGGCACTAAATCAAGTGCACTTACACCTATTAACATAACAGGTCCATAAATTAAAGCACCTATTGATGCTAAAGCACAGTTGATAGCAATTGGACTTGAACTTTTCCAGTATATGAATGTAGCTATAGTAACACCAATCATACAAATTATACCTATAGGAGCACGTCTACCATGGAATATGTGATCACTTATCCATCCAACTAGTATAGTACCTGGTATAGCTGCATATTCAAACAATGCGAATGCAACAGATGAATCTTTTGGGTTGAAGTTTTTAACTTCTTGTAAATAAGTAGGAACCCAGTTTATAACTCCATATCTAACTAAATATACAAAAACGTTTGCAAGAGCTATACACCATAAGAACTTATTGTTTAAGACATACTTAAATAATATTTCTTTTGCTGTAAGTTCAGATTCAGCATCTTCAACTTCTACATCATATTCAGGATAGTCATTTTTATACTCTTCAATAGGTGGTAATCCAACTGATTGTGGAGTATCTCTTGCAAATGCTATGTAAATAATACCACCAATTATAGCTATAATACCAGGTAGGTAAAAAGCACCTTTCCAAGTTCCAAATAAAGATACACCTACTAATACAACAGTAGCAATGAAACCTCCACCTATATTATGAGCAGTATTCCAAATTGACATCTTTACACCACGTTCACTATCAGAGAACCAGTGAGTCATTATTCTACCGCAAGGAGGCCATCCCATTCCTTGGAACCATCCATTAAGTAACATTAAAATAAACATAAAGGTAATATTCGTAGCATTTGGTAGGAATAAGTTTGTTACTCCTGATAATATAAGACCAATAGCTAAGAAGTATCTTGGATTAGATCTATCAGAAACGTTTCCCATTACGAATTTACTAATTCCGTATGAAAGTCCTAATGCAGATGCAACAAATCCAATTTGAGTTTTGCTAAATCCTTGTTCTAGAAGGTAAACTTTAGACAATGCAAAGTTGCTTCTAACAAAGTAATAAATAAGATAACCAACATAAATACTGATAAACATTTGAATACGATACCTTTTATAAGCAGCAGGTATTTTTTCTTCAGATAACCTTTCAACAGAAGGTGCTGGCTTTAGAAAATTAAACATTTAATATTTCCCCCCTTTTTTGCACAAAAAAGTCAAGCCTATACTAGAAATAATAACTATATAAAGTTACTTCTAGTTATGTGCTTGACTCCTATTCTCTATTGCACTTTTATTAAATTAAGTTTAAAAGTTCTTCTCAAAATGAATGTACCACACTATTTTTATTATTTCAATACAATAAGTAATATTTATATAATTTTGACTATTTAGAAAATTTAAGATCTAAATAATATTCTCAAGTTTTTTTATAAAATAGAAAAAAACTATACGTATAAATGTAAATATATATAAAAACTATAATACAAAAAACTGTGTTTTTTAGGTTTTTTATTTAAAATATGTTAAAATATCAAGATTAAGATTAGGAATTTTTAATTTTAAATAAATATTTAATTTTAAAAATAATTATAGATTAGAAAGGAGAATATTATGGGAAAATTATCGTTTAAGTTTCACCAAGTAAATAGTAATAATAAAATTTTTAAAAAAACATTTTTAACTCACGATAGCCATGTTGTATTTATGCCAGGATGTAGCTTAAGTGGATACAGACAAGATATTATTATAAAAATATATGAGTATTTAAAAAAACATATAGATGATTTAGGGATTAGTTTATCATGCTGTTACAAGCCAAGTATTATGATAAAAGATTATGATTCTTTTAACAAATATTATAAAACTTTAGATAATATGCTAAAGGATAATAATATAAAAGAAGTTATAACAGCCTGCCCTAATTGTTATAAAACTATAAAAGAAAATTCTAAAAATATAAAGGTAACCTTTTTATTAGAAGTTATAAAAGAAAAAGGTATTGATAAAGAATTACTCAATAACTATATAGATATAGAGCAAATTTTTACAATACAAGATTCTTGTGCAATAAGAGGTAATGAGTCTATATATGAAAGTTGTAGATTTATATTAGATCAATTAGGAATTAAATATATAGAATTTGAAAAAAACAAAACAAAATCAAACTGCTGTGGATCTATATTTGTAGATGATAAAAAAAGATTAGAGCAGATAAAAAGAAGATGTGAACAAACTGATTGTGATAATATAATATCTTATTGTGAAACATGTGCTAAATCTATGTTAGAAGGTGGGAAAAATTCTATTCATATACTAGACTTATTATTTAATGAAGAGGTTATAAATAAAAAAATGTTCACTCAAAAAAAAATATCAAGTTTTAAAACTTGGGAAAATAGATATAAAATAAATAATAGGAGAAATTATGAATAAAAATTTGAAGAAAGCACTATTACTAATTACAGTTATATTTTTTATATTTATATCATCTAAAATTATAAAAAACAATATTGATATATATACAATTAGAGATTATATAAACTCTTTTAAAATATTTGCGCCAATAGTATATATTGTAATGTTTGCGATCGTTCCTTTAACATTTTTCCCAGATTCTATATTAGCCATATCATCAGGTCTTATTTTCGGATTTTATAAAGGATATATATATACTACAATAGGTGCTTTGTTAGGAGGAAGTATTGCATTTTTTCTAGCAAGATATATAGGATATGATTTGCTAAAGAAAATTTCTAATGATAAGTTGTCAAAGATAGAGAAATTAATAAACGCAAATGGATTTTATATAATATTTTTATTAAGATTAATTCCGCTTTTTCCATTTGATATAATAAGCTATGGAGCAGGACTTACTAGTGTAGACTATAAACAATTTTTATTAGCTACATTACTTGGAACAATACCTGGAATTGCAGTATTTACTAATATAGGGGCGAGTGCTTTGGATATAAGTGGTACAAGTTTTTATATATCAATAGCTATGCTTATATTACTTTTTGCAATATCAATATTACTTAAAAAGAAATTTTTAAATAATAAATTAAAAGAAATCGATTAAGAAAGGATTTATTATGTTAGATACACATGCAAGAAAATATGTTAATCCATTTATAGAAAAAGGAGCAAATTTTTTTATTAAACTAAAATTAAGTGCGGATAGTGTAACTATATTAGCTTTATTGCTTGGAATATTTGCATCCATATTATTATATTTTGATCAAAATATAATCGCAGTATTAATTCTTTGGTTATCAGGATATTTAGATGCTGTTGACGGATCAATAGCAAGAAAAACTAACTCATCATCTAGCTTTGGGACAGTACTTGATATAACTAGTGATAGAATAGTTGAAATAGGAATAATAGTTGTAACAGGAATAAAATTTGTAGATGTAAGGTTTAATTTAATGATTCTGTTAAGTTGTATTTTATTATCTATGGTAATATTTTTAACTGTAGGAGCAGTAAGCGAGAAAAGTGGAATAAAGTCATTTTACTATCAAGCAGGAGTTGCTGAAAGAAGTGAAGGATTTATAATGTTTTCAATAATGATGTTAAGCAAAACTTACTTAGGTATAGTTATTAATATATTTGCATTTATTATACTTATAACAGCACTACAAAGAATGATTGAAGCAAGAAAGATTTTAAAATAGATAATATTTATATAAAAAAGTTTGAATTTAAATATATTATGGTATATAATACTTAGGTAAACTTAATAAGACAGTTCGGAAGCCTCCTGTCTATAAATAAAACTACGGTAAAAAAAGCATTTAAACAATGTATAATTTTTGTGCAAAAAACCGTAGATAAAAACTACGGTTTTATTTTGTTTAAAGGTGTAGCTTTTAAAGTGAATTGTATCTTACTATAAGGACATAATTAAATATATAACTTTAAAAGATAAAAAATAAATTTTCCTAGTTAGAAAGGCTACAAAATAATCAATATTAGGAGAAAAATATGAGAGAAAAAACTAAAAAAATGGTAAGATTAGCTGTTGTTGCAGCTTTATATGCATCACTAACAATAGCATTAGGTGCAATAAGTTATGGACCAATACAATTTAGAATTGCAGAAGTAATGAACTTGCTTCCTTTAATAGGTGGTGAATATATAATTGCTTTAACAATAGGTTGTTTTCTTGCTAACTTATTTGGAGGCCTAGGAGTGCCTGATATAGTGTTTGGGACACTTGCAACACTTATAAGTGCATATTTAGTATACTTTACAGGAAAGACGATGAAAGATAAGCCTGGATATATATTAATAGCATCATTGTGGCCAACAATAGTAAATGCTATAATAATAGGAGGAGTTGTACTATATGGATTCTTTGGATTACCATTAATTCTTTCTATATCACAAGTAGGATTTGGTCAATTCGTAGTAATAACTATAATAGGCGTTCCTTTATTCAAAGTATTTAATAATAAATATTTAAAATTGCTAAAAAATATATCTTAATATTTTATGTAATTAGTAAGGAGTAAAAATGAACGAAATCGAAAAAATAGAAAGTGCTAAAATGATAGGTATAGGTGAAGATGGTATAAAAATATTAGATTCTATATCAGATAAAATAGTACATAATATGGATTTAGAAAAGATAACTGTTAATCAAGATGTTGATAAGGACTATGTCAGAGAACTATTAGATGGAGTAGATGTATTATTTTTAACATATAATAGTGAAGATAAAAAGTCATTACAAATAGTTAATGCTATAGGTTATATGGCAGATGAAAGAAGAGTGTTAAGTGTTGGGCTAGACTCTGCTAAAAAAGAAAATAAAGATGATGTGAATTTAAATAGAGAGTTCAAAATAAATGATGAAAACACAGATACATTATTAAATGTTATGAATATGCTATTAGATTCTATATCAGATTTTTGTATGATAAATATAGATTTAAGTGATCTTAAAGAAACTTTATGTGCGGAAAAAGGTATAAAATATTCTTGTGGAGAATTTGCTAAAAGTGTAAATAATGATGAAATAGTTAATTCACTATTAGAAAATACTATAGAATCAGGTGAAGAGTTTGTTGGTAAAAAACAAGTAATACTTGTAGAAATGGATTCTAACTATTGTGAAGAAGAAAAGATGTTAATAATATTAAATGACTTATTAATGAAAATTCAAGACAGTAATAAAGAATCTTATGAAACTATATTCTCATTATACATCAGAGAGAAGTCTCAAGAAAAAATAAAAATAGGATTAGTTTGTAACTAATATAAAAAACCTTAAAAAAATGATATAATTTTTTTAAGGTTTTTTTATTACCTTTTTAGAATAGATTGAGTATTTAGCTTTATTTTAATATCATTAGTTAAAATAAAACTACAAATTAAAATGAACATAGTTAATAAATTATAATAAAAAAGAGTGAAAAATATGAATAATGATATAGCGAAAATTTTCAATATAAAAAAGAAAGATATTATAACTGTAATAGGAGCAGGGGGTAAAACATCTTTTATAAATTATATATCTAAAGAGTTAAGATATGAATGTTCTGTATTATTAACAACAACAACTAAAATTTACATGCCAAATAAAGATTTGTATGATAGAATCTGTCTTTTACAAAATGTAAATAATAGTGATATTTATGAAAATAAAAATGGAGTTACAGTAATCGGAAAATATATAAATAATGAAAATAAAATTATCGGACTTGATTTTAATGAATTGAAAGGTTTAGATCAAACATTTGATTTACTACTTATTGAAGGCGATGGATCTAAAAGAAAAAAGCTTAAAGGCTGGAATGAAAATGAGCCAGTAGTCTATAATAAAACTACTAAGACTATTGGAATCTTAGATATAACATCATATAATATGGAAATAAGCGATGAAAATATACATAGATTAAAAAAATTTAAGTATTTAATAGATATTAAAAACATAAATGATAAATACATCAATTTAGATATGTTATATCAAATGATTTTGAATAAAAATGGATTGTTTAAAAATGCTATTGGAGATAAAATATTATTTATAAATAAAGTTGAAAATAAATACTATGAAGATTTAAGTATTCAACTGGCAAAAAAGATAACAAAACAAAATAAAGATATAAAAATATGTTATGGGAGTATAAAATTAGAAGTATTTAAAATTTTTAAAGACTATTAATAGCATGATATATAAAGGAGAATCTATTGATAAATAATAAAATAACAGCCATTATAATGGCATCTGGATTATCTACTAGAATGGGCGCTAATAAGTTATTGTTAAATTACAAGAATGAACCTATAATACAATATGTATTTGAAGCTGTTAAAAATTGCTTATTTCATGAGGTAATTGTCATAAGTCAATATGATGAAATAAAAAAGATTAGCGAAAATTATAAATTCAAATATGTGCATAATAAAAAATCTGATATAGGTCAGAGTGAATCTATAAAACTAGGAATTTTAAATAGCAAGCCTTGTGACGGATACATGTTTTTTGTTGGAGATCAGCCTTTGATAGACGAAATATACATAAAGAATATGATTTTTGATTTCTATAAAAATCTAGATTATATAATAATTCCTAAATGTAAAAACAAAACTGGAAATCCTGTAATATTTCCTTTTTCTAAAAAAGAAGAATTATTAAAATTAAAAAATGATGAGAAGGGTAAAAAAATAATAAATAAAACTTCTAATATAAAATATATAGAAGTTCCAGAAAGTATGTTATTTGATATAGACACGAAAGAAGACTACAAAAAATTAGAGGTGTAAAATGAAGAAAATAAAGACAGTAGATGCTATCGGACATATATTATGTCATGACATTACAAGAATAGCACCAGGGAAATTTAAAGGAAGAGCTTTTAAAAAAGGGCATGTAGTAAAAGAAGAAGATATAGAAGTTTTATTATCTATGGGAAAAGATAACTTATATGTATGGGAAAAAATTGATGGCCTTGTTCATGAAAATGATGCAGCAGTTGTTTTAAAAGACTTAACAGCTGGAGAAAATTTAGAATTTAGTGAAATTAAAGAAGGTAAGATAGACTTCATAGCAAATACAGATGGACTATTAAAAGTAGATGTTGATGCATTATTAAATTTAAATTTAATAGATGATATAGTGCTATCTACTTTACATAATAATTTCGTAGTTAAGAAAGGACTAAAAGTTGCAGGAACAAGAGTCATACCTTTACTTATTGATGAACAAAAATTAATAGAAGCTAAAGAAGTTGTAAAAAATAAAAAAATAGTAGATGTAATTAAATTCAAACCAAAAAAAGTAGCAATAGTAACAACTGGCAATGAGATCTATCATAAAAGAATAGTAGATAAATTTGGACCAGTTATAAAAGAAAAAGTTGAAAAGTTTGGATGCCAAGTTATAGGGCAAGCAATATGTTCTGATGATAAAGCAATGATAAAAAATGCTATAAATGATTTTATAAATCAAGGGGCAGAACTTATATGTTGTACAGGTGGAATGAGCGTTGATCCAGATGATGTTACTCCAACTGCTATAAAGGAAAGTGGAGCAGAAATAGTTACATATGGAGCACCAATACTTCCAGGTGCTATGTTTTTACTTGCATATAATAAAGATATACCAATAATGGGTATACCTGGATGTGCAATGTACAATAAAACAACAGTTTTTGATGTCATATTACCGAGAGTATTAATAGATGAGAAATTAACAAAACTAGATATAGTAAAATATGGTCATGGTGGACTTTGTATGAGTTGTGAAGTATGTACTTATCCGTCTTGTAATTTTGCAAAAATATAAATTATAAGTATATAAAAATAGAACAAAAACATTTATATAATAAAAATAAATAGAACTTATTTATAAATGAGAATTAGCAAAAAAATAACAATTATTATAATGTACGAAACTTTAAAAATAGTTATACAAAAGGCTTAGAAATAACTGTTTACTTAGTTGACTAAAATAAATATTTGTTATATTATAAATAATGTTGTATAATAGAAAATTAATTTAGATACGAAGAAAGGAAAATACACGAATGTTACAAGTTACAAATGTTGGACTTAGATTTGGTGATAAAGAGTTATTCAAAGATGTTAACTTAAAATTCACTAAAGGTAATTGTTACGGGATAATAGGAGCTAATGGTGCAGGGAAATCTACTTTCCTAAAAATATTAGCTGGTGATATAGAAGCAAATACAGGAAGTGTTTCAATAACAGAAAAGGAAAGAATGTCAGTTCTTAGACAGGATCACTTCAAATACGAAGAAAATACTGTATTAGATGTAGTTATAATGGGTCACGAAAGACTTTACTCTATAATGAAAGAAAAAGATGCATTATACATGAAAGAGGATTTCTCAGAAGAAGATGGTATAAAAGCTGCTGAACTTGAAGGTGAGTTTGCTGAACTTGACGGATGGGATGCAGAAACTAATGCAGAAAGATTATTAATGGGTCTTGGAATACCTAAAGAATTACATTATAAGCAAATGAAAGAATTAGTTGGTGGAGAAAAGGTAAAAGTGTTATTAGCTCAAGCATTATTTGGTAAGCCTGAAATACTAATAATGGATGAACCTACAAACCACTTAGACTTCCAATCTATAAACTGGTTAAATGAGTTTATAATGGGTCTAGAAGATTCTATCGTAATAGTTGTATCGCATGATAGACATTTCTTAAATCAAATATGTACAAATATAGTTGACGTTGACTTTGGTAAGATACAAATGTACGTAGGTAACTACGATTTCTGGTATGAATCAAGTCAATTAGCTTTACAATTAGCTAAAGATCAAAACAAAAAAGCTGAAGAAAAAATAGCTCAATTAAAAGAGTTCATTGCAAGATTCAGTTCAAATGCATCTAAAGCAAAGCAAGCTACATCTAGAAAGAAACAATTAGATAAGATAGAACTAGATGAAATACAACCATCAAGAAGAAGATATCCATATGTTGGATTTACCCCTGAAAGAGAAATCGGTAATGAAGTTTTAGAAGTTGAAGGATTAACTAAAACTATAGATGGTGTTAAAGTTTTAGATAATGTATCTTTCAGATTAGATAAAGAAGATAAAGTAGCGTTTATGGGTGATGAAATAGCTATAACTACTTTATTCAACATAATAATGGGAGAAGATACAGCAGATGAAGGTACTTTCAAATGGGGAGTAACTACATCTCAATCATATCTTCCTAAAAATCATAACCAATACTTCGATGGAATAGAATATTCATTAGTTGACTGGTTAAGACAATACTCAGAAGAAAAGAGTGAAAGTTTTATAAGAGGATTCCTAGGTAGAATGTTATTCTCTGGGGAAGAAGCTTTAAAGCAATCTCAAGTTTTATCTGGGGGAGAAAAAGTTAGATGTATGTTATCTAAGTTAATGTTATCAAATGCTAACGTTTTAGTTTTAGATGACCCAACTAACCACTTAGACTTAGAAAGTATAACATCAGTAAACAAAGGTTTAGAAAAGTTCCCAGGAGTATTAATATTTAACTCTCATGACCACGAGATGATACAAACTCTTGCAAATAGAATAATAGAAATAACTCCAAATGGAATAATGGATAGAAAAACTACTCTTGATGAGTATTTAGAAAATAAGGATATACAAGCTCAATTAAAAGAAATGTACAAAGATGCAAAGTAATTTTAGTGAGATAATTCTTAAAAGCACCTACTTAATATAGTAGGTGCTTTTTAAGTAACATTAGAATTCACCTTGTATACAAAGTATATAGAATTATTATTGAACAACATATATTTGGGTATTATATACATGAATATCATTATAAGGGTATTTTTTATAATATAAGTACAAAATAAAATAGTAAATTAACAAGTTTTAAATACTATACAAAAAAGTATTTTTTTATTATAATAATATAAAACAATACTATTTAAGAATAAAATGATTTTTTTTAATAAGAGTATCATTTTTATAGGTAATATTAATACATATTAATAAGTAGAAATTTTTATTAAGGAGATTAAGTGGTAATGAAAAGAATAGACATTGCGAGTAAAACAATAACTCTTTTAACAGCTTTAAGTGTTGTATATGCTGCCTTAGAGTCTAACATATTGTTTATAGCCCCTATAATAACTTTAGCTATACCATATACATTTATGAAAGAAAAAGGACTAGAACACTATTCTCAAAATAAGAGAATATTAAATAATTTATTCTTATTTAATATACTTAGTTTTATGATAGTATCAATGATATCTAATCATATGAATCAAACAGTATTTGATATAGTTGTAAATATGGTAGTGAGTTACGCTTATTTCAAAGTAATATGGGCAATAGAAAATAAGCAAATAAAAGTATATAAAAACCCTGAATTATTATGTGAAAAGTTAGAAGATAAAATTCAAGTGTTAGAAGCTATGAAAGAAAAGTTAGAAAATGATATGGAAAGTATAGACAATGAAAAGGCTAAAACATCTTTAGAGACTAAATTAATGGCGTTGAATCAGAAAATATTACAAGATAAAAGTCAGCTAGAAATAATTAAGATGAAAATAGAAACTCAAAAAGATGATGTAAAATAATAAAAAGACTTTAGAAGTTAAACAACTTCTAAAGTCTTTTTATTATTACTTAAGATTATTTTTTATTATAGTATCTATAACAGTATCTAAAGTTAAATTTGATGTATTAATATTTTCTAACTCAACTATGTAATCTTCAAATTCGACTTCGACATAAGAGCTATGCTCGTTATTATCGTTTATATAATCTATGATTTTAAAATCGATTATTTCATCTTGGAAATATTCCTTTAATTCTTGATACTCCTCAGGATCAATATTTGATGCTTTAGATTTATTGCACTTGCAATTTGGGCATGACATACTAATCAACTCCTTGCTTTATATACTTATTATATTTTAACTTTTAGGTTATGCTTTGTAAAGAATAACATTTTATATTATACCCATTATTTTAATAAAAAGACTTAGAAAATTTAAATAAATCTAAGGTATATGATTGAATACAAAAGACAGAATTAGTTTCAAAACAAGAACAAAATAGTATATAATATATAATAATTAGAAAATTAAAATAATTAATAGTTAAGTATATTCTTAGAAGAAAGGGCATTTGAATGGAGATTAAATTTATAGAAATAAATGAAAATGACTTTGAAGATTTTGAATTAATAGCACATTGGGATAATCAAAGTGATATAAAATACCTTATTAGACCAAATTTTACAAAGGGTGAAATGGATGATATAAAAGTAGACAGTATAATAAATGGATTTAAATCAAATGGCAATAAAAAAATATATATAATATCTTGTGATAATAAAAAGATTGGGTACATTAGTATAGATATGGATTTTTTTGGGTTATACAAAAAAGAAAAAAATAGTGTGTGGATTGGTATATGTATAGGGGAATCCGAATATAGAGGCAGAGGGATAGCAAAAAAAGCTATGGGATATATAGAAGAAATTAGTAAGAATTTAAACCAAAACCGAATTGAATTAGGTGTATTTGGATACAATGAAAAAGCAATTGAATTATATAAAAAAATGGGATATGAAAAAATAGGAGAACATGAAAAAATTGTGTACTATAATGGTACATGGCATAGTGATATAAGAATGGAAAAATACATATAGATAAAAATACATCGTTTATACGATGTATTTTTTTTAAAATTAGTAATTTAAATTTGAAATTTTCTGTCAAGAAAAGGCTATTTTTCAATGAAAACGATAGTAAATAAAGCTTAATTATTGATAAAAATTAAACTTATAAAAAGTTGATAAAAAACATTGACTACATACAGTATATTGTATACAATATATTTATCAAAAGAAAAAGGGAGAGAAAAAGAAGATGATATTTTTAAACAAATTAGCAAAAACAATGAAAGAAATAACAAGTTATATATTAGTAAATGAGAGAATTAACAGCCAAAGATGTGTGGCGAAAGATATAGATACAACTAGAACTATCATAGATAGTAAATAGTGCCCCTAAAAACTCCAAGATGTAAATATAAAAAAAGCATTATTTTTAAATAATGCTTTTTTTATATTTGAAATATTTTACAGACTATTACAAAACTTCAAAAAATAACATTTACAATAGGATAGTATTTCTAAACAAATAAAAAAGTTATATGAACAAAGATTTATGTATACTAAATTAAAATAGTAGCTAATATAAACTTTAATAAAATAATAAAATGTGTAACTATTGAAAATACTGGCTTTTAAATAAATTTTAGTTTTTCATAAAAAAAATATAAAAAAACTATTGAAATTTAAAAATAAAAATTGTATAATTTAAGATTAAAAAATTCCAGTATACAAAGGCTAATTGGTGTAATATAATGAAGTAAACCAAGAAAAAGGAAGGGATATTATGGCCAGGCGGCGATTTTTAGAAAGCTTAGGAAAGATTTTATTAGGATCTTTTATATTAGCTTTTGGATTTTACAATTTTTATTATTTAAACAACATAACTGAAGGTGGAGTGTTAGGACTTTTACTACTGTTAAAGAATGTATTTAATATAGAGCCTTCTATAGCGAATATCATTATCGATGGAGCACTTCTATTAATAGGGTATAAATTCTTCGGAAAAAAATTCTTTATTTACTCTGTGATAGCATCAGTAAGTTTCTCATTTTTATATGAATGCTTTGAGTATATAGGTCCAATAATACCTCAAATACACAGTATGCTATTAGCAACAATACTAGCAGGTATAAGTGTAGGATTAGGAGTGGGTCTTATAGTAAAGGCAGGAGCAGCAGCAGGAGGAGACGATGCTTTAGCATTAGTGATTGCTAAGACTACATCTTTAAATATAGGTATTGTATATCTATTAGGTGATGTTGTAGTATTGATTTTATCACTTACGTATTTATCATTATTTGATATATTCTACTCGTTAATTGCAGTTACAATAAGTGGTAAAGTTATAGATTTAATATATTATCATAATAATAATTCACAAAAGATTACTGAAAATATATAGTAAGTTAATAATGTAGTATATATTTCAATAATATATAAGGAATAGTATATCTTAAATGATACTATTCCTTTTTTATTGTAAAAAATAAAATATATAGTATACAATTTTAAATATATAGTGTATACTATATTTAAAATAAAGAGGAAAATAAATGAATTAGTATATAATAAATGACGAGCTAGGGGGACATAATTATGAAGATAAAAGTAGGTCTAAATGGATTTGGAAGAATAGGAAGAGCTGTTTTAAGAATAGCTGGTGAAAGACTTGATGAAAATATTGAAATAGTAGCAATAAATGCAAGAGGAACAGCTGAGACTTTAGCACATCTATTCACATATGATTCTTGTTATGGAACATTTAAAGGTGAAGTTGAAGCTAAGGACGATGAAACTTTATTAATAAATTCAAGAGAAATAAAAATTTTAAGAAACAATGATCCTAAGGATATACCTTGGAAAGAGTTAGGAGTAGATATTGTTGTAGAATCTACAGGTATATTTACAAAAAGAGAACAAGCTCAAAAACATATTGATGCAGGAGCTAAAAAGGTAATAATAACAGCTCCAGGAAGTGATGAAGATTTAACTGTAGTAATGGGTGTAAATGAAGAAAAGTACAATGATAAAATTCATAATATAATATCTAATGCATCTTGTACTACGAATTGTCTAGCACCACTAGCAAAAGCAATAGATGAGGCATTTGGTATAGAAAAAGGATTAATGACAACTATACATTCATACACTAATGATCAGCAAATATTAGATAAAAATCATAAGGATTTAAGAAGAGCAAGAGCAGCAGGTGAATCTATGATACCAACTACAACAGGAGCAGCAAAAGCTGTGTCAAAAGTTTTACCTAAGTTAGAAGGTAAATTAAATGGATTTTCAGTAAGAGTTCCAACACCTACAGTTTCATTAGTTGATTTAGTATGTGAATTGAAAACAGATGTAACAAAAGAACAAGTAAATAATGCATTAAAAGAAGCGTCTCAAACTAGATTAAAAGGAATATTAGGATATTGTGAAAAGCCGTTAGTGTCAGTTGATTATAAACAAGATGAAAGATCTTCTATAGTTGATGGTTTGTCTACTATGGTTATGGATAATAAAATGATTAAAGTTGTTTCTTGGTATGATAATGAATGGGGATACTCAACTAGAACGGTGGATTTAGTAAATCATATTGCAAGAAATATGTTTAAACAGTCAAATAATTAATATAAAAAATTAGTTATAAATAAACAAAATGCCTATACTTCATGCATTATGAGGTATAGGTATTTTGTTTAAGATGACAAAAAATACTAAAAAATGAAAAAAAACTAGAATAAGCATGAATTTTATTATATAATATACCAAATGCAATAAATGGAAACTTAGGCTTTAAGTGAAGTCAAAGTCAGATTTTAAAATTTAATAAGGGGATGATTTACATGGATAAGAGCGTAGAGAGAAGGAGAGTCAAGGCCATTGGGCTTGAGACTTTCGTATTTTTAGCGCTACTACTAGCTGGATTTGGATATATAGCTAGTATAATGGGTGCTGGTGTAATGTTTAAAGTTATAATGAGCACAGCACACGATTTACTTTTAAACACAGTATTTTTAATAATGGCAATGGCTGTATTAGCAGGTGCACTTAGTGCATTATTATCAGAATTTGGAGTTATTTCACTTTTAAATAAATTATTTGCCATTTTTATGAAACCCTTATATGGACTACCCGGAGCGAGTATAGCTGGAGCTATAACGACTTACTTATCTGACAATCCTGCAATAATTTCATTTAGCAAAGATAAAGCCTTTACTAAATATTTTAAAGAATATCAAGTTCCTGCATTATGCAACTTAGGAACATCTTTTGGAATGGGTCTTATTGTAACAACATTTATGATATCTCAAGGTGAAGAATATGTATTACCAGCAATAATAGGAAATATAGCTGCAATAATAGGAAGTATAGTAAGTGTTAGGATAATGCTGCACTTTACTAAAAAATTCTATTTAAAAAATGAAGAAAGTAATTCTATAGAAGAAGTTGCAGTTTCACTTATAAATGAAGATTGTAAAAAAAATATACAATTAGAAGATTCACAAGAATATAGAGAGATTAGAGATGGAAGCATATTTCAAAGAGTGTTAGATGCGATGTTGGAAGGTGGAAAGTCAGGAGTAGAGTTAGGATTAGCTATTATTCCAGGAGTATTGATAGTATGTACATTAGTCATGTTACTAACTTTTGGACCTTCTGTAGATCCAGCAACAGGAAAAGAAGTTTATAAAGGTGTAGCATATGAGGGTATAGCTTTACTTCCTGTTATAGGAGAAAAGTTAAGATTTATATTAGAGCCTATGTTTGGATTCACATCGTCACAAGCTATAGCATTTCCTATTACATCATTAGGTGCTGTTGGAGCCGCAATGAGTTTAGTACCAAAATTTATAGCGGATAATGTTATAACTCCTAACGATATAGCTGTATTTACTGCTATGGGAATGTGCTGGAGTGGATACTTAAGTACTCATGTAGGTATGATGGACGCGTTAGATGCTAGAGGTTTAACTAGTAAAGCGATACTTTCTCATACTATTGGTGGGCTTTGTGCAGGTATGGCAGCTCATTTTATATTCGTTATTTTAGGTTAAATTTGCATAAAAAAGTAGACTTAAGAGTTCTTAAGTCTACTTTTTTTACTTTTTACTAAGTACGGAGTTTATTTAACGTGCCAATTAAATCTAACTTTAGATGCTTTAAATTACTTAGATGTATTTTTGTGAGACTTTATAGGTCTAGCAGTATTTTGACTAACAGAACCTGTTTTAGAAGGTCTTAAGCGAGGTTCAATATTAAGTTCCTCTGCTATCTCTAAGCTTGATTGTGCTACATTTTTGCACTGTTTAGGGTCTTTAATGTTTTTATTCTTTGCCATGATGTCCTCCTAAGTGAAAAATTATTCAGCAGTAATAATTTAACCAAAATAATTATTTTATATTATGTAAGATAAGGAAATTAAAAAATAAAGCTCTCTTTATAGTTATATTAATGTATTATAAATTCTAAAATAGATAATCATATACCTAGAGAGTTTAAGCATTAAAGGAGGTATTATTTTGAATATAGCAATAAGTCTTATTGGAGGTTTAGGACTTTTTTTATATGGCATGAGCCTTATGGGAGAGGGATTACAAAAATCAGCAGGAGATAAATTAAAAAGAATAATAGAACTTTTGACCAGTAATATAATAATGGGAGTTTTAGTCGGAACGGTCGTTACAGCTATTATTCAAAGTTCTAGTGCAACAACTGTAATGGTAGTAGGATTTGTAAATGCAGGACTTATGGGGCTTTCTCAAGCTATAGGAGTTATAATGGGTGCTAATATAGGTACTACTGTCACAGCTCAGTTAGTTAGTTTTAATTTAGAAGGGCTAGCACCAATAACATTAGGAATAGGTATTGTATTATACCTTTTTTCATCAAAACCTAAAGTGAAAAATATTGCAGAAATATTATTGGGATTCGGTATATTATTTACAGGGATGGAATTTATGAAAGATGCTGTAAATCCTTTAGCTGAATACAAAGGATTTACAGATGCACTTATTAGTTTTGGACAAAGACCAATACTTGGACTACTTTTAGGTTTAGTTATAACAGCCATTGTTCAAAGTTCAAGTGCTTCAATGGGGATGCTAATAGCTTTAGCTGCTCAAGGGTTAATACCATTAAGCTCAGCACTACCTATACTATATGGTCAAAATATAGGTACTTGTGTTACTTCTCTAATTTCAAGTATAGGTGCAAATAGAAATGCTAAACGAGCTGCGATAATGCATTTATTATTTAATATAATAGGAACAATGATATTTTTATTATTTTTAAATAAGCCAGTAGTATCAATTGTAACAAAAATTAATCCAAATGATGTAGCAAGACAACTAGCTAATACTCATACGTTATTTAATATAATTTCAGTAATAATTTTACTTCCATTTGCGAAATATATAGTAAAAATAGCAATGAGAATAATACCAGAAGGTGCAGATGAAAAAGAAAATGAAACGTTTCTTGATGAAAGGATTCTAGAAACACCTTCTATAGCATTTGGTAATACTATTAAAGAAACTCTAAAAATGGCTGATTTATCAAAAGACTGTTTAAATACATCTTTAAATAGTTTTTTTAAGAAGGATTCTAAAGAGGCTCAAAATGCTTTAGAAATGGAGACAAAAGTAAAAGAATTACAGAAAAGCATATCTAACTATTTACTAAAACTATCAAAAACATCTATTACAAAAGAATCAATAGATGATATAGATAATTTGTTTAATACTATAAATGATATAGAAAGAATAGGTGCACATTCAGAAAATATTGCTGAGATATCAATAGAATCGATCGATAAAAAGGTAGAAATGTCTGATGAAGGAACTAGAGAAATAAACCAAATGTATGAAAAAGTAAAAGAAAACTGCGAAAGTATTATAAAACTAATAGAAACTAAAGACTCTGATATTGCACGTAAAATAATAAAAACAGAAGAAGAAGTTAATAAAATAGAAAAGTCTATAAGAGTAAATCATATATATAGATTAAATAATAATGAGTGCAATATAGATTCTGGAATTTTATATCTTGATTTAATAACAAATTTAGAAAGAATATCAGATCATTGTTCAAATATAGCTAAAAGAATATATAATTAAAATTATTTAGAAATAGGTCATATTAAATGACCTATTTTTTTACGGAAAAATCAATTTTTTATATAAAAATATTAAATTAATAAATTATTAAAAAATATAACGAACAAGAAAAAATGATAAAAAAATACATTAAATAAATTATCCAACATATAAGATATCTAAAATGCATAAATTTTAATATTAGATAAATAGGTTTTTATTAAAAATATAGTCAAATATATTTATGCATTTGGGGGGATAGAAATGGAGGAAGTATTTCGCATAGGTATTGATATTGGTTCAACTACAGTTAAAACAGTAGTGCTTGGTACTAACAATAATATAGTATATAAAGAATATAAAAGACATTACTCAGATGTAAAAAAATCTGTAAAAGAAGTCTTAGTTAATATTTATAAGAAGTTAGAAAACTCAAAAGTTACTATTGCTATAACTGGTTCAGGGGGTATAGATATCTCTACAAAACTAGATATTAAATTTATTCAAGAGGTCATATCATCTACAAAAGCAATTGAATATTTTTATCCTCAAACAGATGTTGTAATAGAACTTGGAGGAGAAGATGCAAAAATAACTTATTTAAGCGGAGGAATTGACCAAAGAATGAATGGTATTTGTGCAGGAGGAACAGGTGCATTTATAGACCAAATGGCATCTCTTTTACAAACTGATGCTATAGGCCTAAATGAAATGGCAAAAGATTATAAAGTAATTTATCCTATAGCATCGAGATGTGGTGTATTTGCTAAAACAGATATACAGCCTCTTATAAATGATGGAGCTAAGAAAAGTGACATTGCCATGAGTATTTTCAATGCAGTTGTTATGCAGACCGTAAGTGTATTAGCTTGTGGAAGAAAAATTAAAGGTAAAATAGCTTTTTTGGGAGGCCCACTATATTTTTTATCACAGCTTAGAGAATGTTTTAAAAAAGTATTAAAACTAGATGATAAAGACATAATTTTTCCAGAAGATGCACAACTTTATGTAGCCATGGGAGCAAGTTTGCTATCTAAAAAAGAAGATAGTATAAACTTAAATGATTTAATAAGAAAAATACAAAATCTAGACATTGAAGATTTTGATAATGTAAATAAATTAGAGCCTTTATTTAAAGATGATTTAGAATATGAAGAATTTATAAAAAGACATGAAAAAAATTTAATTAAAATCAAAGGTATACAAGATTTCGAAGGTGACTGTTTTTTAGGGATAGATGCAGGTTCTACAACAACTAAAGTAGCGTTGATAGATGATAAGGGCAATTTATTATATACACACTATAGTAGTAATGAAGGAAGACCATTAGAAACAGTTATAAATGTAATGAACGAAGTATATGATATACTTCCAAGTAAATGTAATATAGTATCATCTACTGTAACTGGATATGGAGAGGGGCTGATAAAAAAAGCCTTAAAAATAGACTATGGAGAAATAGAAACTATAGCTCACTATAAATCAGCTAAATTTTTTAATAAAGATGTTGATTTTATTCTAGATATAGGTGGGCAGGACATGAAATGCCTAAAAATCAAAAATGGAGTTATAGATAGTATTATATTAAATGAAGCTTGTTCTTCAGGTTGTGGATCATTTTTAGAAACTTTTGCAACATCTTTATCAATGGATATAAAAGAGTTTGCTAAAAAAGGTATATGTTCAAGGTTTCCTGTTGACTTGGGATCTAGATGCACAGTATTTATGAATTCTAGAGTAAAGCAAGCGCAAAAAGAAGGTGCAACTATAGCTGATATTTCAGCAGGCCTTTCATACTCAGTAATAAAAAATGCATTGTTTAAAGTAATTAAAATAAGAGATGTAAATGAAATAGGAAAACATATAGTAGCTCAAGGTGGAACATTTTACAATGACTTAGTTTTAAGAAGTTTTGAAAAACTTACAGGTAAAGATGTTATAAGACCATCTATTGCTGGAATTATGGGAGCTTTTGGAGCAGCTTTAATAGCCAAAGAAAAATACAAATATGGAAATAAGACCAATTTATTAAAAAAAGAGGAACTGAAAGATATAAATCTAGATGTAAGTGTAAATAGGTGTGGAGGATGTTCAAATAATTGCTTATTGACTATAAACAAGTTTTCAGAACAAGAGGTGTTTGTGTCTGGAAATAGATGTGAAAAAGGAGAAATTATTTATAATAAAAATAAAAAAGTAAATAAAGCTATAAATCTATTTAAATATAAGTACAATAGAGTATTTAGATATAAGCCTTTATTAAAAGAAGAAGCTTTTATGGGAGAAATAGGAATACCTAGAGTATTGAACATGTATGAAAATTATCCGTTTTGGCATACGTTCTTTACAGAGCTAGGATTCAGGGTAGTGTTATCTAGTAGATCTTCAAAAGATATTTATGAAAAGGGTATAACTTCTATTGCATCAGAAACTGTATGCTATCCTGCAAAATTGGCCCATGGTCATATAGAATCATTGATAGAGCAAGGAATAAAGTATATATTTTATCCGTGTATAACAAATGAGAAAAAAGAGGATATAAGTGCAAATAATCATTATAATTGTCCAGTGGTTATATCATATTCTGAAGTTATAAAAAATAATGTTGAAGAAATTAAAGAAAATAATATAACTTATATAAATCCATTTTTAAGCTTGAATAATAAGGAAAAATTAAAAGATAGACTTTATGAAGAATTGTCTAAAATTTTTACCAATATATTAAAAACAAATATAGAAAAAGCAGTAGAAAGAGCAAGTGAAGAACAAGAAAATTTTAAAAGGGATATTGAATGTGAAGGAGAAAAAGCACTTTTAGAAATTAAAGAAAGAGATATAAAAGCTATTGTTTTATGTGGTAGACCATATCACCTAGACCCAGAAATAAACCATGGAATACCAGAAGTAATAAACTCATTAGGTATGGCAGTACTGACAGAGGACTCAGTAAGTCACTTAGGAGCTGTAAAAAGGCCATTAAGAGTTGTAGACCAATGGGTTTATCATTCACGACTTTATAGAGCGGCAAGTTTTGTCAAAAATGAAAAAAATTTAGAATTAGTTCAATTAAATTCCTTTGGATGTGGAATAGATGCTGTAACAATAGATCAAGTACAAGAAATCTTGAATGAAGGTTCTAAAATTTATACGACTATAAAAATAGATGAAGGAAATAATCTAGGAGCGGCTAAGATAAGATTAAGATCATTAAAAGCCGCAATGTCAGAAAGAGAAATAAATTGTCAGAATGATTATATAGAAAATAAAAAGATTGAATATACAAAAGGTATTTTAACTAAGAAGCATACCATATTAGCTCCACAAATGTCTCCTATACATTTTCAGTTTTTTGAAGAAGCTGTTAATTTAAGTGGGTTTAGATTAGAGATATTAAATTCAACAGAAAGCAATATTGTAGAAGAAGGATTAAGATATGTAAATAATGATGCTTGCTATCCAGCTATAATTGTAATAGGTCAGATAATAAATGCATTAAAATCAGGCAAATATGATTTAAACAATACATCTGTTGTAATAACTCAGACAGGTGGAGGATGCAGAGCTACAAATTATATAGGATTTTTAAGAAAAGCAATGTATGATGCTGGATTTAAAGAGGTGCCTGTAATATCTTTAAGTGTTAATGGAATAGAAAAAAATGGACTAATAAAAAATGTTAATTTGAAACTTATAAATAGAATATTTATGAGTGCTATATATGGAGATTTACTTATGAAAGTTTTGTATAGAGTAAGACCTTATGAAAAAGTGAGTGGTAGTAGTAATCTTCTTTATGATAAATGGGTAAAAATATGCAAAGACTCACTTAATAAGGCAAATGTAAAAACTTTTAACAAGAATATTAAAGAAATAATTTATGATTTTGATAACTTAGAGTTAGTAGATGTAAAGAAACCAAAGGTAGGTTTAGTTGGAGAAATTTTAGTCAAGTTCCACCCGCTTGCTAATAACTATTTAGTTGATATTATAGAAAATGAGGGTGGAGAAGCTGTTGTTCCAGAACTTATAAACTTCTTTTATAGTTGTTCACTAAATACCGTTTTTAAATATCAGTATTTAGAGGGAAAATGGATAACTAAAGAAATAGGTAAATCTGTTATATGGTTTATGGAAAACTATCAGAAAACTTATAAGGAAGAGTTAAGAAAAAGTAAACGATTTAATTGCCCACAAAAAATAACTAATATTGCTAGAAGTACTCAAAAAGTGATTTCAACTTGTAACCAAACAGGGGAGGGTTGGCTATTAACAGGTGAGATGATAGAATTAATAGAGGATGGAGTAAATAATATTATATGCATGCAGCCTTTTGGATGCCTTCCAAATCATATAACTGGGAAAGGTCAAATAAAGGAACTTAAAAGAATTTATAAAAATGCAAATATAATACCGATTGATTATGACCCATCAGCTAGTGAAACAAATCAGTTAAATAGAATAAAATTAATGCTATCAACAGCATTTGAGAATATATAGTTTAAGATAAAAGGTGCTAAAAATATTATTTATAGCACCTTTTATTTATATTTAGTTTATAGCCTATATTTTAATATATTATAGAATTTTATAATTTTGATATAATAAATAATTTTAAATTATATTGTGATTTTTTTGTTAAAATGTAAACACAATATAATGAATAAACAATTAATTATAAGTTATTCTACATATTATATGAATGATTATGTTATAATTATATAGAATTAAAGAAATAGTAAAGGTGGGCTAGCTATGAAGGTAGTTAACAATGCTATATCTTCGGATTATTTAAGGTATAAAGTAGATGAAGATATAAGTATTTATCAAGGTAGATTTTGTATTTACTTAGATAAAAAATACAGATGTAGTGGAATAATATATTACAAAATGACACCTCCAGTATCTATGAATTTTAAAGCTCAAATATTATCGGTAGAAGATGAAGATATTGATTTAGATTTAGACTATGACGATGCAATACTAGAAATGTATGGATATAAACCAATATCAATAACAATAAATACTATAAATGATTTTAATATAGAAGGATATGCTAATGATAATTACATAAAATCTAAGAACTCATATGTAGAATATATTGACTTTCATATAGTAAATTTAGATAAGTTTCCTGGAACTCTTATAAAACACGTGGATAAGTTGTTTGCGGGTAGGATACAATTTGAATTAAATGACTTTGTCATAACAATAGATAAAAGGTATGATTATAGAAAAGAGTTGTATGAAGAATTAAAAGCAAAATCGGGGAGTATAATAACTCATATTGGTAGAATAGAAAGAAAAGATAAAAAATTATTTAGAACAAATAATATGCTAAATTTCATAGATAGGCTTTCATTTGCATTAAGTTTTATGTGTGGTAGATATGTAGGCATTTGTTTAGTTAAAGGATATCAAAATAATAATAATGTATATAGATTATGGAGAGAAAACATAATAAGTCCTTATAAGTTTGTTCCTACATGGACAGATACATTAGCTAATCATCATAATATAGAAAAGTATATGTCTTTAATGACTAAAAAACTAGAAGATGGATATTGTGGTCCTGTTATAAAAACAGTTATTGATTGGTACATAGAGTCTTTAGGTGAAATTACTATAGAAAATAATATAATATCTATACAAATAGCCCTAGAAACATTATCGTATATGATTTTAGTAGAGCAGGAAAAAATATTAAATGATCAAGAGTTTGATACGAACAGTGCTGCTAAAAATATAAAAATGGTATTAGATTTATGCAAAATACCATATAGTAGTGATGAACTAGAATTGTTCGATGATTGGATAAGAGCTAGATTTGATGATGGAATTGATTTGATAATTTATTTTAGAAATAAGATAGTACATCCAACGAGAAAAGATAACAGAGCTACACTTACTGTTGAAGACATGTGGAATATAATTCAAATTGGGACAAGATATGTAGAGCTAATAGTCTTATCGTTTATAGGATATAAGGGAGAATATTCGAATCGTTTAAAAGAAAGATGGTTTGGAGAGGTTGAAGTGGTTCCTTGGAATTAAATTTGATTTAATAGAAACTATTTGGGTATATATAAAATATAATAAACAGCAAAGGGTGATACTTATGATAAAATTTTATGGATATTCAAAATGATCGACTGTAAGAAAAGCCAAGGCTTGGCTTAAGGATAATAATATAGACTTTGAGGATATAGAAATAGTTAAAAATCCTCCAACAAAAGATGAATTAAAAAATATGTATGAAATAAGTGGATATGAATTAAAAAAATTTTTTAACACTAGTGGAGTAAAATATAGAGAATTAGGTTTAAAAGATATTGTTAAAACAGAATCTAATGAAAAGCTTTTAGAAATATTAGCTAGTGATGGAATGCTTATAAAAAGACCTATAGCATTTGACGGTAAAAATGTTGTTATTGGTTTTAAAGAAGATGAATGGAAAGAGAAATTATTATAAATAAAAACTCCTATTGAGTAACGTTATATTACTCAATAGGAGTTTTTTTATAAAAAAATATAGACTAAGTGTAACTTAAGTGTTATTATATGTATATAGATAATATATACACTTTATATACAGATATACACAGTGTATTAGATAGAGGTGATAAATTGAATATAAACGTTAGTAATTCATCAACAATACCTTTATATGAACAAATTCAAAATCAAATAAAGGCGCAAATATTAAGTGGATGCTTAACACCAGGAGAAGGATTACCATCAATAAGAAACTTGGCTAAAGAACTTAAAGTAAGTATAATAACTACCAAAAGAGCTTATGAAGAATTAGAAAAAGAAGGATTCTTACAAACTGTAGCAGGTAAAGGGACTTTTGTAGCTCAGCAAAATACAGAAAGATTAAAAGAAATGGCTATGTATGAAATTGAAAGTAAGCTAGAAGAAATCATAAAACAAGCTAAATCTGTAGGGGTAAGTTTAGAAGAAGGTATAGAAATATTTAAAAGTATATATGAGGAAGTTTAGGAGGAGAGATATGAGTGCTATAGAGATTAGTAATGTAACAAAAACTTTAAATGAATTTGAGCTAAATATAGAAAATTTAAACATAGAAAAAGGATTTATAACAGGATTTATAGGTCCTAATGGAAGTGGAAAAACTACTACTATAAAGCTGATTTTAAACATGATTTTTAAAGATAGTGGTAGTATAAAAATATTTGGAAAAGAATATAAATCTGATGATATAGATATAAAACAGATGATAGGATATGTTGGAGATGTATCCGGATATATTCCAGAATCGAAATTAAAAGATATAAAAAAAGGTATTTCAGTGTTTTATAAAAATTGGGATGAAAAAGTATATCAAAAATATGTAGAAAAGTTTAAGTTAAATGAAAACAAAAGATATAAAGACTTATCAAAAGGTCAACAAAAAAAGTTTGAACTTGTAATGGCTCTTTCGCATCACCCTAAAATAATAATAATGGATGAACCAACAGCTAATTTAGATCCTTTAGTAAGAAATGAATTTTTAGAAATATTACAAGAACATATAGAAAAAGAGGAAGCGACAGTATTTTATTCTACTCATATAACTTCAGATTTAGATAAAGTATCTGACTATTTAGTATTTATATATAATGGGAAAATAATATTTAAAGGTGAAAGAGATATTATATTAGACAATCATAGGATCATAAGAGGTAATAAAAATTTAATAGATAATGATACAAAGAAAGAACTAGTTAGCTTTAAAGAAAATCAGTTTGGGTTTGAAGGTTTAACATCGAATGTAAAATCCGCTTATGAAGTGTTTGGAGAAGAAGTTGTATATGACAAAGCTAACTTAGAGGATATTTTAATGTACTATACAAGGGGGTAAACTATATGAATAATATAATAAATCTTACAAAAATGAGTTTTTTAAATTTGAAATCAGTATTTAAACAAATATGGCTTATAGCAGCTATATGGATAGTAGTTTCTGCTTTTAATCCTACATTTTTAAATATGCTATTTGGAATGATTATAGTGTTGACTGTATATCAAGTAATGGCATACGAAGACATGAACGGAATAGATAATATAATATCTGTAATGCCTGTAAAGAAAAAAGAGTATGTACTTTCTAGATATTTAATGGGCATAATTGCATTGTTTATAAGTATCATAATAGTATCGATTGAATACTTTGTAGCACTTAAACTTAATCAAAATTTAATTTCATTAGATGTTTTATTAGTTGCAGGTGGAACTGTTGGTGTTATTGCAATGTGTATCGTAATACCTATTTTGCTTAAATTTGGAATAAACAAAGGAAGAGTAGTTGTTATATTAATAATGATGGTTTTAATGATGATACCATCTGGAGTAATAGGATATCTAGCGGAGTCTCCAGAAGCTATGGAGAAAACAATAGAAATGATAAATAATGTTGGAATTTCTTTGATAGCATTTGTTTTAAACTTTGTGGTTTTAGCTATATCAACTACTATATCAATAAAAATATATGAAAATAAAGAAATAAAATAAAGATATATATAAATAGGCTATAACAAATATATAGCCTATTTTTTATGCTTAAGGATATTATGATACCTCGTTTTTTATGGATAACTCATAAAAGTAAGTTATATCAATAAATTGTTTTCAGTCATAAAAAACATTTTGAGCAACGGACAAAGTCGTTGGCGACATGAGCGAAGCGAATTTTTTATTTTGTGAACTTATAAATTTTCTTTTATATAGATTTTAGGAATATACATAGTTACACCATTAAGCTTAGTGATACTATCATAAATTAGTTTACTGTTGCTAATCAAGTCACAACTATCTAATTCTAAAGTTAAAATAACTTGACTATAAGATACTACATCTAAAATACTGCTGTTTTCCCTAAAGTTTAATTTGATATTTTTATTACATCTAAGAAAATTTTGTAAGATGTCATAATTGATATTCATTGTCATCACCCCTAATAATTTATATAATACAATAAATACCAATAAAATTCAAATTTAAACTATAAAAATCTATTTTGTAAGTATGTAGATAATCGATTTCTGGATTAATTTTAGATTCTATTTATCTAGATAATCAATTTAATATATGATATACTTACAAAAGTAGTATGAATCTAAAGGATTAATATTACAACTTGTTCGAGAACCTCCAAGTATAAAAAACTAAGGTATTTATATAGTGGCAGTATATAAGTTTTACCCTTAGCTATGACCTTATAGGTTGTAAGGTTCTCCTTTAAATAACTTTTTAGGAGGAATTTGTTATGCAAAAAAGAAAGGTAATAATTGATTGTGATCCAGGAATTGATGATTCTTTGGCACTACTTTTAGCTTTAAACTCACCAGAGCTAGAAGTTTTAGGAATTACTGTATGCAGCGGTAATGTACCTGCAAAATTAGGAGCAAAAAATGCTCTAAAGACACTTCAAATATGTTCTTCTTTACATATTCCCGTATATGTAGGTGAAGAATATCCACTAAAACGAGAACTTGTAACAGCTCAAGACACTCATGGAGATGATGGATTAGGTGAAAATTTCTACGAAGATGTAAATGAAGCTAAGTTTTATGAAGGAGGAGTAGATTTTATAATAGATACTCTAAATAACAATGACAATGTATCTATTATAGCTTTAGGACCTCTTACAAATATAGCTAAAGCATTAATGAAAGATAAAAAAGCTTTTAATAACTTAGATGAATTTGTGTCTATGGGAGGAGCTTTTAGAATTCATGGAAATTGTTCTCCAGTAGCAGAATTTAATTATTGGGTTGATCCTCATGGAGCAGACTATGTTTACAAGAACTTACCTAAAAAAATTCATATGGTAGGATTAGATGTAACTAGAAAAATTGTACTTACACCAAATATAATTGAGTTTATAAATAGACTTGATAAAGATATGTCTAAGTATATAACTGAAATAACAAGATTTTATATTGATTTTCATTGGGATCAAGAAAAAATTATTGGGTGCGTAATAAACGACCCATTAGCAGTAGCATATTTTATAGATAGAAACATTTGTAAAGGCTTTGAATCTTTTGTAGAGGTCGTTGAAGATGGTATTGCTATGGGGCAATCAATAGTAGATTCTTTTAATTTTTATAAAAAAGAAAATAATGCTATTGTATTGACTGATGTTGATAAAAATAAATTTATGAGTATGTTCTTAAAGAGAATGTTTAATGGATACGATGATATTATAGACTCTATAGAAGGAGTTATATAATATGGAAAATAAAAGTATAGATATAAGAAAATTAAGTTTAATGAGCCTAGGAATTGCTATAAATATAATTGGAGCTTTTGTAGCGCTTATGCTAAAGCTTCCAATATACTTAGATTCTATAGGAACGATAATGATAGCTTGTATTTTAGGTCCTAAATATGCAGTAATGACAGGGGTTTGTGGAAGTTTACTAAGTGGGATGACATTTGATATATACTCACTTTACTTTGCACCAGTTCAGATATCTACAGGACTTATTGCAGGAATTATGTATAAAAAAGGATTACTAAATGGTAAAAAAAGAATATTGGGAGTAATGGCATTTTCAATACCAACATCAATAATAAGTTCAGTAATAGCAGCATATTTATTTGGTGGTGTTACATCATCTGGATCATCGTATATAGTTCAAGTGCTAAAGGCTTTAGGTGCTAATGATGTTTTAAGTGTATTTGTTACACAGGTATTTACAGACTATATAGATAAGTTTGTAGCTACAGTATTAGTATCATTATCTATTAATGAACTTTCAAAGAGTTTTAATTCACCTATAGTGAATAATAAATAAAAAAATAGTATATATAAGTTTTTACTATAATGAAAATAGGGTTAAGAGTTTCTGTCTTTGAAGCTCTTAATCTTATTTTTTTTAGAATATATAGTTATTTTAATATATAAAATACATATTAAAATAAATTTAAAGCTACAATATATCAAATTAAGTTTGATTTATATATGTATATTTTATATAATTAGTGTATTATACTCTATATAAATATAGATTGATATTATATTTAAACCTCTTAGAATCAAACAATAAATATTTATTATTTGATAAATAAAATTTATAAGGAGGTAATTTTTATATGCAAGTAAGCGAAAAGTTAAATAACCTTAAATCTAAACTATTAGAATTAGAAAGTGTAGCAGTGGCATATTCCGGCGGTGTAGATAGTAATTTTTTACTTAAAGTAGCAAAAGAAATGCTAGGAGATCGTGTTATTGCAGTAACACTTAATGCTATGATGCATTCAGATAGAGAAATTGAAGAAGCAAAAGAGTATGCAAAACAATTTGGTGTAGAACATATTGTGGTAGATATTGAAAATTTCGATGTAGATGAATTTATAAATAATAATGTGGATAGATGTTATCATTGTAAAAAAGCTGTATTTGGTACAGTAAAAGAGATTGCAAAACAACATAACATTAAGAATGTTTTAGATGGAACTAACTTAGATGATTTAGGTGATTTTAGGCCAGGTCTTAAAGCTTTAAAGGAATTAGATATAATTAGTCCTCTTAAAGAGTGTGAGTTAACTAAAGAAGAGATAAGATTTTTATCAAAAGAAATGAATTTAAAAACTTTTAATAAGCCTGCTTTTGCATGTCTTGCAACGAGAATTCCTTATGGAACAAAAATTACAAAAGAAGTGCTTAGAAAGATAGAAAAAAGTGAAGAATATTTAGTAGAACAAGGGTTTAATCAATTTAGAGTGAGAATTCATGAAAATATTGCAAGAATAGAAGTAGGAAAAGATGAAATACATAAATTTTTTAATGAAGATTTACTAAATAAAACAAATAAAAAATTAAAAGATATAGGGTTTGAATATGTTACCTTAGATATGGCAGGATATGAGATGGGTAGCATGAATAAAGGTATACAAAAATAGGAGGCATCATGAAAAATTATACATTAATATCACCTTGTTTTTTCGGTATGGAAAAAATGTTAGCAAGAGAGATAAAGGATTTAGGTTTTGAAATAATAAAAACGGAAGATGGAAGGATTACATATAAGACTGGAGCTGACGGAATAGCAAAAGCAAATATGTGGCTAAGATGTGCAGAAAGAGTTCATCTTAAAATAGCTGAGTTTGAAGCTAAAACTTTTAATGACTTATTTGAAGGAACTAAAAGAATAAACTGGGCAGAATATATACCATATGGATCGCAATTTCCAGTATCAAAGGCATCTTCAATAAAGTCAAAGCTATATAGTACTCCAGATATTCAATCAATAGTAAAAAAGGCTATAGTTGAAAGCTTAAAGAAAAGTTACTTAGAAGATGGACTTTTAAAAGAAGATAAAGAAAAGTACCCAATATACGTATTTATACATAAAGATAAAGTAACATTGTCTATAGATACAACTGGAGATGCACTTCATAAAAGAGGATATAGAGAAAAAGCTAATAAGGCGCCAATAAGAGAAACATTAGCTGCTGGTATAATGAACTTAAATCCTTGGAGACCAGGAAGAACATTAGTTGATCCTATGTGTGGGTCTGGAACTATTTTAATAGAGGCTGCTATGATGGGAATAAACATGGCCCCAGGTCTTAATCGTGAATTTATATCTGAAAAGTGGAGAACTATGGATAAAAAGATTTGGTGGGATGTAAGAAAAGATGCATATGATAAAATTGATGAAGATGTACAGTTTAAAATATATGGATATGATATAGATGAAGAAGCTATAGAGATAGCTAAAGAAAATGCAGAAATTGCAGGAGTAGATGAGTATATAGAGTTTAATGTAGGCAACGCGCTTGATTTTAAGAGTGATGAAGAATATGGATTTATAGTTACAAATCCTCCTTATGGTGAAAGACTTGAAGACAAGGAAAGTGTTCAAAGTTTATATAAACACTTAGGATATACGTTTAGAGAACTTAAAAATTGGTCTTATTATTTAATAACTTCTTATGAAGAGTTTGAACAAGAATTTGGAAAAGAAGCAGATAAGAGAAGAAAATTATACAATGGTATGTTAAAAACTAACTTGTACCAATATATAGGACCAAGACCTCCTAAAAAAAATTAATAATTTAATTATATTTACCCTCTTAAGATAATATATATAGTATATAGAGTATTTTAAGGGGGTGTCTCAATGTTTAGAATGAATGGCAAAAACCGTAAAAAGACATCTAAAGAAAAAAAAGTAGATAGTAAACAAAAATACCAAGAAGATTTTAATGAAATAATATTAAATGACTTAGTACCTGAAGAAAAAAGAGAAGAATTTGGATTAAATAGTACAGATCAACCTAAAGAGAATAAATCTAATGGATTAAAATTAAATTTTGCATTAGGATCTAAAAAGTCAAAATCAAAATCAAATTCAAAAACAAGCTCCAAAGGGAAAAATTCAAATACTTCAAAGGAAACGAATAACTCTAAAGGTAATGCACAAAAAAATACAAAACATAATAAAAATAATAACAATAGTAATAGTGATACTCAGGCAGAAGAAAATACTAAGCCAACAAAAGGCAAAAAATCAACAAATAGTAAAAAGAATAATTCGGCTCCTAATGGTAAAAAAACAAATAATCCAAAGCACAGTGAATCTAGACCTAAAAATTCTAAGAAAAAGAGTAAATCATCAAATGCTAAGACAAGTGACATAGAGGATATACAAGAACAAGAGCCGATTGTTAATGATATATTACCGGAAGAAACTAAGGCTACTAAAAAGCAAATTGGCCCTAAGAAGAAAAGAGTTAAACATTCTAACAAACAAGTAGAGGAAGATAGTAAAAGAATAATAGAAGATATAGATACTCAAGAAAACAATGAGGACTACGAAGTTAAAGATAATTTTGACTCAGTAAACTTTAGAAGCTCTGAAGAAGTTGAATATATAGATGATATAGAAGATGTGGAATTACATGAGGGAAAGGATGATTCAAATACTAAACAAAAATTTGAAAATTTAGTTTGGTCAGAAGATAAGTTTCCTAAAAAATAAAAATATAAATAAATAATTTAAATACGTGTTAAAATATAAAATAAAGGCTTAGTAATAAATGCTAGGCTTTTATTTTGTATTATTTTATTAAAATAATAGTAAAAATAAGTGAAAAAATATCAAAAACTAATTTTGAGGTGAAAAAAATGAATTATAAAGACGTATTTAATGAAGTTAATGAAATTTTATTGAAAAAAATGAAACCTTCTGAACATATAAACAGTCTAATAAAGAGAGGGTGCTTTGACGAAGAGCCCTTTAATAAAATAAAGAACTTAGCAAAAATTGAACAAAATTTAAAATATCATCCAGAAGGAAGCGCCTTAAATCATGTATTAATGGTAGTAGATAAAGGAAGTGAAGTAAAGCATTTATCAAAAAATGAAAAAGTTTTTATGTGGGCTTGTTTACTTCATGATATAGGAAAGCTAACTACTACGAGAATTAGAAAAGGAAGAATTACATCGTATAATCATGATATTGAGGGAGAAAAAATAGGACAAGACTTTTTAAATTTGGTTAGTGATGATAAAATATTTAATGAAGAAGTATCTAAATTAATAAGATGGCATATGCAACCATTATTTTATGACAAGAATCTTCCATTTTTCGAACCAAAACATATGTTGGAAGATGCAGATTATAAAGAAGTTGCATTAATTTCTTATTGTGATAGACTAGGAAGAGGAAATTTAAGTGAAGAAACTATTAAATTAGAAAATAAAAGAATTGAAAGTTTTAAGGAGTATTGTAAAACTCATAAAAGTTAGGAGGTTTTTAATGAAATTATGTAAGTTGATAGCATGTGCTAGCTTAGTGACACTATTAGCAACTGGATGTAGTATAGACTCAAAATCTGGTGAATCACTATTATCAAAATCTCCAGAATCTTTGCTAAAAGATAAGCCTGTGTATGATGAAAATAAGGAAGTTTTATATAAAGCAATTGAATTAAAGCTTCCTCTAAATTCTAGTTTGATTTTGCCATCAAATGCAAGTGAGGTAGGCAAAATAAACGAAGTAGATTTAGATGGTGACAAAAAAGACGAATTAGTTGTATTTGAAAAAAAAGAAAATTTAACAGAAAGAACAAATCAAGTTGGATTTATGATCTTAAGTAAAAATAATGATGGAACATATACTGAGATCGATAATAGATTAGAACTTGGAGATTCAATAGAGTATGCTAATTTCTATGATCTAAATGGGGATGGAAACAAAGAAATTATATTACTAATTAAAAATAATAAAAAAACTAATATGTACATATATAATTTTGCAAATGATGAGATACAAAAAACATATATACTAGACCCAACATGGATAGATGATAGAGAAAAGTATTTAGATATGACAATAAAAATAGGTGATATGAATAATGATAATAAACCAGAAATTCTTATGATACATCATGATTCTAAAACAACTAAAGCTTATGCAAGTTTGGCGAAGTTTGATGACTCATTAGAATTAATAGGTTATACTGAACTTGAAAATGTAAAGACTTTATCCAATTTCTATATTACAATTGGGACAGTATCTACAGAAAAAATTAATGATAAAACTATAGAAAAAAAAGGAATATTTTTAGATATTCCAATTGTACAAGATAATAATTATGCAACTCAGATATTATATATTGATGAGCATAACAAACTTAAAAAAGCATTTGACGATAACAATATACCTACAGTAAAGCCGTATTATATACCATTAGAAGATATAAATAATGATAAGGTAATAGATATACCTGTCATACTTAGAGGTAGTGGAGATGTATATACTACAAAGAATTCAACTACTGTAAACTGGTCTAGATGGAATAGCAAAGAAGGAGCAGATTCAGGATTAGTATTTACAAGTCAAATATATTACAATTATCAATATAATTACAGATTATATATACCGAATGATTTAGCCCAAAGTTCATATATTGAACATGAGTTCTCTAAGGATGAAGCTTTATTTAAATTCTATTATTATGATAAGCAAAACTCTGAACCTAAAAACTTATTTACAATAGCTGTAGTAAATAAGAGTTTAAGAGAGGATAAGAAAAATTCTACTGCATCAAGTGGTGTGATTTTAGCAGATAATAATGAATATAGTTTCATATTATATCAAAATGATATAGAACAACTTAAAAAGTTTAAAATAGATGCAAATACAATTAAAGAATATTTTTCACTAATATATGATGAAAATTAAAAGAAATAGTAATTGGGAGGAAATAAAATGAAGGAAAAAATATTAGTACTAGAAGACGAAATAGGTATTAGAAGTTTCGTAAGTATAAATTTAAAAAGAGAAGGATATGAAGTAATAGAAGCTGGAACTGGAAGTGAAGCTATAGAGAAAATGACAACAGAAAGTGATATAAAATTAGCTTTACTAGATGTAATGCTTCCTGATATGAGTGGTACAGATGTGTGTAAATTTATAAGACAAAATTTTGATCAAGTTGGTATAATAATGCTTACTGCAAAAGGTCAAGAGGACGACAAAATAGAAGGATTTATATCAGGTGCAGATGATTATATGGTTAAACCATTTAGTATAAAGGAACTACTTGTTAGAATATCTGCTTTACTTAGAAGAATAAAAAAAGAGGATAATGTAGTAAAAACTAATGAAATAGTATCAGAACCATTTGTACTTGATTTAGATAAAAGGAAATTATTTAAAAATGCAAAAGAAATAGAACTTACTCCAACTGAATTTTCGATAGTTAAATATTTAATGACAAATGCTAAACAATCATTAAGTAGAGATCAAATATTAGATGAAGTATGGGGTACAAACTATTTGTATGATTTTAAAATAGTTGACGTAAATATAAGAAGAATAAGAAATAAAATAGAAGATGACCCATCAAAACCTAAATACATACAAACTATTTGGGGATATGGATATTGCTTTAGAAAGGAAGACTAGTAGTGTTACACTTTGAAGGGTTAAGAAAAAAGATAATTAAAAATTATTTTACAATAATAATTATAACAGTTGCATTATTTGAAGGTTTATTTATATTCTATATTCAAAATTACTATTATGATTATGTTAGACAAAGTTTAATGAATCAAAAAGATTATACTAATTCAGTATATGATTTACCTACAACAGGTAGTATAAGTTTTGAAAGTAAGGTAAAAAACATAGTTGAAAAACAAAATACAGAAAAAAATTCTATGTATGCTATTGAGATAATAAATAAAAATTCTGAGATTATAATAGATCCTTATGGATTTAGGGTAAAAGAAAAAGTATCATATGAAGATGTAACTAGAGCTTTAAGGGGAGTCAAAGATAAAGATTTGACGCCATATACATATAGGCAACCTGAAACAAATGAACATGTTATGAGTATCTCAGTACCTCTTAAAACGAATAATATAATAGAGGGGGTAGTTAGGTATACTGTATCATTAGACAAAATAGATAACATAATCTTTAAGTTAACATTTGGACTTATACTGGCTGGTATATGTATATTGCTTATAGCTATATCTCTAAGTCTTAGATTTGCAGAGTCGTTAATTCAGCCGTTAAGAGAATTAAAACAATTTGCAAATGAATTAGCACATGGTAATTATAGTATTAAACTTAAAAATACAAATATATCTGATGATGAAATTGGAGATCTTGCTCAAACATTTGAACATATGGCAGCAGAGATTGATAAAAGTGAGAAATTAAAAGAAGAATTTATATCTTCAATATCTCATGAGTTAAGAACACCACTTACGTCTATAAAAGGATGGAGTGAAACTCTAGGATATGAAGGTATTACTAAAGATGAATTAGATTTAGGATTAGGTATAATACAAGATGAAACTGAAAGATTAATAAAACTTGTAAATGAACTATTAGATTTTTCTCGTTTGGCATCGGACAGAATAAAACTTCAAATCGACATGGTAGATATAAGACATTTAGCGACAGGTGTTGTAAATCAATTAAAAGTTAAATCAAGCGAAAAAAATATTACATTAAGTGTAGAATTTGAAGATGAAGAAATAGAAAGTGTACAAGGAGATAAAAATAGATTACGTCAAGTTTTAATAAATCTTATACAAAATGCTATTAAATTTACAAGCGAAGATGGATTTGTTAAATTAGTAGTTTCTCAAGGTGAAGAATATACAACTATTAGAGTTATAGATAATGGATGTGGTATTGAATCTCATAATTTAGATAAAGTACTAGATAAATTCTTCCAAGAAGATTATAATAAAGCTGGTAGTGGGCTAGGCCTTGCCATAAGCCATGAAATTGTAAAACTTCATGGAGGAACTATGAATATAAACAGTGAAAAAGGTAAAGGTACAGCTATAACAATTACTATAAAAAATAAATTAATAGAATCAATATAATATATAAATAAAAATAGTGCTATATAGTAAAGGTATATAGCACTATTTTTATTTTAAAATCATTACATACTTTATATTAAAAAAATATATATTGATATACCCATATTAATAATTAAGATTATAAATATATGATTAAAATTAATAATATTTGCTAATATACTTAATATAATATAAAATACAAGTTATACTTAATATAAAATATATAAAATAAAATTTATACAGGATATATATTAAAAGAAAGAGGCATAATATGAGAAATATTAAAATGACAATAAAATATGATGGTTCAAGATACAAAGGATTTCAAAGACTTAAAGATAATGATATGACGATACAAGGTAAAATCGAAAATGTACTTAGCAAAATGACGAATGAATCTATAGAGATAATTGGATCAGGAAGAACAGATATGGGCGTTCATGCTAATGGACAAGTTGCAAACTTTAAGACAGATTCTGAACTATCAATAAAAAAAATGCATGATTATTTATATGAATATTTACCGGAAGATATTGTAATAATAAATATGGAAGAAGTAGATGATAGATTCCATAGTAGATATAATGCAAAGTCTAAAATATATTTATATAAAATAGATAATAATAAATATCATGATCCATTTTTAAGAAAATACACTACTCATGTAGAAAAAAAATTAGATTTAGAACTTATGAGAGAAGCAAGTAAATATCTAATAGGAGAGCATGATTTTACAAGTTTTGCTTCATCAAAGTCTAAGAAAAAATCAAATATTAGAGAAATACACTCTATAGAGATAAAGGAACATCATAATTTAGTTGAAATATATGTTCATGGGAATGGATTTTTATATAATATGGTAAGAATTATAGTAGGAGCACTACTTGATGTAGGTTTACATAGAAAAACTCCACAAGATATAAAGGAAATGCTAGAGTTTAAAGATAGATCTAAAGCATCAGATACAGCTCCATCTAAAGGACTTATTTTACACAAAGTAAATTATTAATTTATAAAAATAAAATTATATAGTTGACATTAGAAATAATATAAACTAATATTACTTACAAGATAATAACTTAATAATATAAATTCAATGAAAAAGAGAGTAGCTTAAATGAATTTTACAGAGAGTTAGGGTTGGTGGAAGCCTAATATTGAAGTTTGAGTGAATAGAGCTTTGGAGGATATTGCAGGAAATATAAAAAGTATTGCAATAGGATTGTCTCGCCTTAAGAGAAAGAGTGGATAAGTAAAACTTGTCAATTAGAGTGGTAACGCGGAAAATATTCGTCTCTTGATTTTTTAATCAAGAGACGTTTTTTAATATAAAGATAGCTTGTACTAAAAGTAATAATAGCTCCTTTATATAGTTACTAAGTATCTAAATGAACAATTTTTATTTATCAATAAGAGTGGTACCGCGGAAAATTCGCCTCTTAGTATTTAATACTAAGAGGCTTTTTAATTTGTCCAAATAAATAAAGGCTTAATAAAAATGGAAAAACGACATAATACAATGTTTTGTATACAAAATAAATTAAGGAGGAAAAGGTTATGAAAGAAAAAGTTGTTTTAGCATATTCAGGAGGATTAGACACATCAATAATAATACCTTGGTTAAAGGAAAACTATGATATTGAAGTAATTGCAGTTTGTGCAAATGTAGGGCAAGAAGAAAATATGGAAGAAGTTTATGAAAAAGCATTAAAAAGTGGTGCTAGTAAAGCATATGTTGATGATGTAAGTGAAGAATTTGTAACAGAGACAATATTTAAAGCAATAAAGGCTGAAGCTAAGTATGAAGGAAAATATTTACTAGGAACATCTTTAGCAAGACCAATAATAGCTAAAAAGCTAGTTGATGTAGCTCATATAGAGGGTGCAAAATACATATGCCATGGGTGTACAGGTAAAGGAAATGATCAAGTAAGATTTGAGGCATCTATAGCAGCTCTTGATCCAAGTATAAAAATAATAGCGCCATGGAGAATATGGGATATAAAATCTAGAGAGGATGCAATAGAATATGCTCAAAAACACAATATTCCTATAACTGTAACTAAAGAAAAAATTTATTCTGTAGATGCAAATCTTTGGCATATATCTACTGAAGGTGGAGATATAGAACATTTAGAAAATGAACATCAAAACCATGTGTATAAAAAATGTTTACCAGTAGAAGAAGCCTGTGATGAAGCTGAATATGTTGAAATTCATTTTGAAAAGGGCGTTCCAACTAAAGTAAATCAAAAAGAACTATCTCCTGTTGAAATCATAAAAGAATTAAATAACATAGGAGCAAAGCATGGTATTGGTGTGATAGATATAGTTGAAAATAGATTAGTCGGAATGAAATCAAGAGGTATATACGAGACTCCAGGAGGTACAATTCTTTATGAAGGACACAATATTTTAGAAAGTGCTACTTTAGATAAAGAAGCATTACATTTTAAACAAATGGTTTCTTTAAAGTATGGAGAGTTAATATATAATGGATTGTGGTATTCTAAGTTAAGAGAATCAATAGATGCATTTATTGAACAGACACAACAAAATGTATCTGGAAGTGTTAAAATAAAGCTTTATAAAGGATTTATGAAGCCTGCTGGAATATTTACAACAAACGCACTTTATGATGAGTCTATATCTTCATTTGGGGAAAGTGACTTATATGATCATAAGGATGCACAAGGATTTATAAATTTATTTACATTACCTTTGAAGATACAATCTATGAAGGATGAAAAAATAAATAATAATCAAAAAGATTTAGAGTTAGACAAAGAAGTAGCTGTAGATAAGGCTATATAAAAACAAAATGGTCTTAAGAATATTCTTAAGACCATTTGATTTAAAATATGTGGTTTAAATCACACTTTTCACTTTCTAATATATTATCTAAAGTACTTTTTATTCTATATACCTGCTCAAGTGCCATTGATTTATCTCTAGAAATTATAGATCCATCTAATATATCTAAGCATAAACATACATTATCAAAATAATCATGATTTAATAGCTTATACCAGGATCCCTTATCCTTATGAAAATCTTTGTGATAATCATCTAGCTCGTTTTTTGCATCATCCCAATTATCATTTTTTATATAATTTTCTATAATATCTGCTCTAGAATTATAAATATCAGTAAAGTCAGATATTTCACTATTAATATAAAGTCCAAATATAACAAATAATATAGTCCAGATTAAAGAGTAAACTAAAGATTTCAAAGATAATCACCTCGATGTTAATTAATTTTTCTTTTCTTGAATATATATTTTTTCATTTTCATCTATTACACATAAAAGTACATCTTTTAGATTCTCAATGTGATTAGATTTTAATATACCCTCCAACCAATTTATATCTTTATTTACTATATTTAAGTTATGTTTTATGATTTTACCATCTATTATTAATGATACAGGTAGATGGTTAAAGGCACTATTGGGAGGATTTTTATATGATGGTGTTGGTAAAACACTAAGATTTCCATCTGTTTCAAGTATGGCATATTGAACATCCATAATTCTGAAATAACCTTGTATACGAAGCTGTTCTAGCAATTCATCTATGGTAACTCTTTCTCTTTGCAATTCTTTGTAATTAATTTTTCCTCTTTCGATTAAAAGAGAAGGCTTACCTGATAAAAGAACTCTTACAGTTCTAGATTTTAAAGCTAGATAAGAAATAACTATTTGCATAGCAGCGAGCCCTGTAACAGCTGCAACACCATTTATTATAGGGATATTATTGTTTTCCATAGGAACAGCTGCAACTTCTGCTATTAGAAGTGTTATAACTAAATCAAAAGAGTTCATTTCAGCTATTTCACCTTTACCCATAACTCTTAGAGATATTAAAACAACTATATATAACAAAATACTTCTTATTAAAACTACTAACATATTCATTTTCCTTTCAAAGTCATATGATAAATTATTATTACCATTTATATAATTTTGATTCATAAAACTAATGTTAAAACCTTTTAAAATTTTTACAAATTTGATATAATTAACTTTAAATTGAATTATAAAAATGTTTTTATATGACTAAAAATTATAATTACAAGCTAGATAGATAAAAAATTAAATTTTGAGTTGACGTACTAAGCTATTGCAACATGAAGTTATCAACCTATGCAGTGACTTAATTGAAGAGAATTTTTTATCTATTTTAAAAATAAAAATTATATAAATTATAGAGTAAATAAGTAATAAATTGGGAGGATTATAATGAGTAAAAGAAAGCAAGTACAAGTTCCTATAGAAAAAATACAAGAACAAGATATATTTATAGAAGCAATAGCAGAGCAAAATTCAAGATATTACGCTATACATAAAGCAAAACCTAGATACTTAATACAAACATTTGGGTGTCAAATGAATGAACATGATTCAGAAAAATTATGTGCAATGCTTGACGAAATGGGATATGAAAGAGGAATGACTGCAGGTGAATGCGATTTAATAATATACAATACCTGTGCAGTAAGAGAAAATGCAGAACTTAAAGTTTATGGTAACTTAGGTCAATTAAAATTCCAAAAAAGAAAAAATCCAGACTTAAAAATAGCTGTATGTGGATGTATGATGCAACAACCTCATGTTGTAAAAGAGTTAAAATCTAAATATAATCATGTTGATTTAGTATTTGGAACACATAATTTATATAAATTCCCTGAGTTATTAACAAAATCAATGGATAATAAAAAAATGTTAGTTGATGTGTGGGATGTTGACGGAGAAGTAGTAGAAGGACTTAAAAGTACTAGAAAATTTGAATTAAAAGCTTTTGTTAATATAATGTATGGATGTAATAATTTCTGTACTTATTGTATAGTACCATATACAAGAGGTAGAGAAAGAAGTAGAAAACCAGAAGATATAATAAATGAAATAAAAGAATTAGCTGCAAATGGTACTAAAGAAGTTACATTACTTGGACAAAATGTTGATTCATATGGAAAAACTTTAGAAAATCCTATAACATTTGCAGAACTTTTAAGAAAAGTAAATGATATAGATGGCATAGAAAGAGTTAGGTTTATGACATCTCATCCAAAGGATATATCAGATGAAGTTATATATGCGATAAGAGATTGTGATAAAGTTTGTGAATTTTTACATTTACCAGTTCAATGCGGTAGTACACCATTACTTAAAAAAATGAATAGACATTATACTAAGGAATACTATTTAGAAATAGTAGAAAAGGCTAGAAAAGAAGTTCCAGATATAGCTTTTTCTACAGACTTAATGATAGGATTCCCAGGGGAAACTGATGAAGATTTATTAGAAACTATAGATGTAGTAGAAAAGGTTAGATATGGTTCTGCTTTTACATTCATATATTCTAAGAGAAAAGGAACTCCAGCTGCTGAAATGGAAAATCAAATACCAGAAGATATAAAACATGAAAGATTTAATAAAGTATTAGAGAGAGTAAATACTATTGCTGGGGAAATCAATAAAGAATATGTAGGAAAAACAGTTGAAGTCTTAGTAGAAGGTAAAAGTAAGACTGATGAAGATAAATTTACAGGAAGAACAAGACAAAATAAGTTAGTAAACTTTGAAGCTTGTGGAGAAGATTTAGTAGGAAAGTTAGTTATGGTTGAGATAACTGGAGCTAATAGTTTCTCATTAGTAGGTAAGGAAAGTAAATAATTTGAAAATATAAGGGGTTGTCTCAAAACATATATATTTAAACTATTAGTATTGGAGTTAGTTGCCTTTAGTTTAGATTGTTTTTGGGGCAGTCCCTTTCAATATATTATTAGTATAATAGGGGAGAAATTTAATAGTCATGAAAATAAAAGAAGAATAATTAATAAAACATAGGAGAATCGATTATGTTTGACAATATGTTAGAGATATTACTAGATAATATTCCGTACTCTATTTGGTTAAGAAGCAAAGAAGGACATTTTATATTTGTAAATAAATGTCTATGTGATAGTTTAAATAAAACCAAAGAAGAGATATTAGGAAAAACTGTTTATGATATATATGGAGAAAGATTAGGAAAAGAGTACACAAAAAACTATGAAGAGGTAGAAAGTCTAGGAGAAGCTAAAATGTTTTCTGGATACCAAGAAGGTATATTTTTAGAATGTTATATAGCACCTATTAAAAAAGATGGAAAAATAGAAAATTATTTAGGTATACTCCAAGACCAAACTGAACGCAAAAAATATGAAGATGAAATAGTAAAACAAAAAAATTTATTAAAAGCTATAATGGATACAATTCCAGATTCTATATTTTATAAAAACCTAGAAGGTGAATACATAAATTGTAATGTATCTTTTGCTCAAAACTATTATGAAAGTGATAAGGAAAAAATTATAGGAAAAAAAGATTTAGATATTATAAAAGATGAAAATTTTAAAAATCAAATTATTAAATCTGATGAAAAAATAATAAAAGATAGGACTACTCAAACTACGAATATTAATATAAAAGTTAATGGAGAAACAAAATATATGGAGTGTATAAAAACTCCTTTAGTAGATGTAGAAAATAACATGTGGGGAATTGTTGGTATATCAAGGGATATAACAGAAAGAAAACTAGTAGAAAAAGAATTAAGGAAAATAGGTTACAATGATAAATTAACAAAAGTTTACAATAGAGCTTATTTTGATGAAAAAATTAAAACTTTAGATAATGAAAGATATTTGCCACTAAGTTTAATAATGGGGGATGTAGACGGATTAAAAATAGTAAATGATACATTAGGACATCTAAAAGGAGATGAGCTTTTAGTTCAAGTATCAAATGTATTAAAACGAGTTTGTGATGAGGGGTTAATAGTTCGTTGGGGTGGAGATGAATTTATAATACTACTTCCAAATACAGAATCTAAAAAAGCAGAGCAAATATGCAAAAAAATTACACGTGCTTGTAAAAAAGAACCGTATACGTCTATACCTCTAAGTATATCTTTAGGGTACTCAACAAAAAGAAACGTAGGACAAAATATAGATGATGTTATAAAAGATGCTGAAGAAAAGTTATATAAAGAAAAATTACCGAGAAATATAAATTCTAAGAAAAAAATTTTAAAAGGATTAATGGAAATATTAGAAGAAAAGAGTTTAGATGCAAAAAATCATACAGATAGAGTAGTATATTATGCTAAAAGATTAGGAAAAAGATTAAAGCTTAATAGTGATGATCAAAAAGAGCTTATACTTTCGGCTATGCTTCATGATATTGGTAAAATAGGAATACAAAATGAAATTGCATCTAAAAATGGTAAACTAACTGACGAAGAGTTTAATATAATAAAAACACATGTAGAAAAGGGATATAGGGTTGCTAAATCTAATTATGAGATAGCGTATGTAGCAAATAATATACTATCACATCATGAAAAATGGAATGGCACAGGGTACCCTATGGGGTTAAAAGGCAAAGAGATACCGTTTTTAGCCAGAGTAATATGTGTTATTGATGCATACGATGCAATGACAAGTGAAAGGTCATATAAGAAACAAATGACTAATGAGCAAGCTTTAAAAGAAATTGAACGCTGCTCAGGAACTCAATTTGATCCTGAAATAGTTAAAGCTTTCATAGAAGAATTTAAATATGAAAATTAATTATAGTAAAAAAGTAGTTTATAAAATATAGTATTTTATAAACTACTTTTTTATATTAGATAGAGCATTCTAGACTAGTCGTTTAAAACTTCTAAGAAATTTTGAAGTATTTTTGCAGTTATACCCCAAATAATATAATTATTGTATTTATAAAATAAAACTTCATAATTTCCTTTTCCAAATTTATAATTTTCTTTGTTTGGAATTATATCATAAGGAAAATTGTTATCTGGTATAATTTTTACTTCATTGTTATAGTAGTTAGGCTCATACTTTAACAAATAAGAAATTGGTACTAAAAATATATGATCGACTTCATCTTTATTTATATTTAAAGTTTCAATATTATCTAATATACCCACATAAGGGTGAATAATTAAATTAGCTGGAGTTATAAGTAAGTCTAGTTCAGATATTATTTGAATATTATCTGGGAATGTACCAAGCTCTTCACAAGTTTCTCGAATACAAGCATCATAAGGTGTCTCATTCAACTCTATTTTTCCTCCAGGGAAAGATATTTCATTAGGTTGAGATCTTAATGTTTTGGATCTAACTTGAAATAATATATAAAAACTACCGTCCTTTTTTACAATAGGAATTAGTACAGAAGCTTTTTTCATATTTTTGTGTCCGTTTATATAAGGTTTATAGTTTGAAAGTTTATTTTTTAGGGTATTAATCATGATGTCCTCCTTACAAGTATTATATACTTATTATAGTATATGAAATAGTAAGAATTATAGGACAAATATAAAATAATTGTTAAAAAATGATAATTATAGTATAATCAAATTGAAAATATATATTTCAGGGGAGCTGAGAAGCTGAGAGGAGATGCAAATCTCGACCCTTTAAACCTGTTTGGATAATGCCAGCGTAGGGAGAAAAATCAGATTATATAAAGGCTATATTAAAAAGTAAGTTTTGTAATAATCAACAATTAAAGCCAAAATATAATTTCTCCTTTTTGTAATTACAAGATATCGATTTCAAAATAGGGGATTAATTATATTTTGGCTTTTTTACGTTAAATTAGATTACATTTAATAAAATTAGTAATATTGAATGAATAAAAAATAAAGGATGGTGGATTATATGGTAATAGCAGATGTAGCAGTAGTACCTTTAAGACCTTATAAAGGTGAAGAAGAAATGTATAAGGTTGTAGATGCATGTATAGAAGAAATAAAAAATAGTGGTTTAAAATATGAAATAGGTGCGATGAGTACAACTATAGAAGGGGATTTTGATGAAGTATTTGAGCTTGTAAAGAAAATACATAAAATACCTTTTGACCTTGGCTGTGAAAGAGTCATAACGACAGCTAGAATAGACGAAAAAGCTGGGGGAATAACAATAGATGAGAAGCTTAAAAACCATAGATAAAGTAAAAGATAGCTTATATCCAATAATTACATTTTTAAGCATATTACTTTTATGGGAATTAGTAGTACAAATAAATGATATACCTCAATATATACTTCCAGCACCAAGTGACATAATAAAGGTATTTAGCAAAGATTATTTAAACTTATATACAAATACTTTAACAACTTTAAATGAAGCATTGCTAGGATTTATGATAGCAATTATATTATCTTTAGTTATGGGAATACTTATGGACTTCATACCAATATTTAAAAAATGTGTTTATCCAATAATGGTTGTATCTCAAACGATACCAACTATTGCGATAGCGCCTCTTTTGATAATATGGTTTGGATTTGATATGTTACCTAAAGTTATAATGGTAACTATGACCTGTTTTTTCCCAATACTTATAAGTTTTGTAGATGGAATAGAAAATTTAGACAAAGATTATTTAAACTTATTTAAAACAATGAATAGTTCAAAATTATCAACATTTATACATCTAAAGTTTCCCATGGCTATGGAGAAGCTTTTTTCAGGGCTTAAAATTTCAGCAACATATGCAGTAGTTGCAGCAACAGTAGCAGAGTGGTTAGGGGGAACCAATGGGCTTGGAGTATATATGGTAAGGGCAAAGAGTGCTTATGCTCTTGATAAGGTATTTGCTTCAACAATACTTGTAGTAATTTTTAGTTTACTATTCGTATTGTTAGTACAATTGATAAAAAAAATAGTGTTAAGGCACAACAACTAGGGAGGGTTTTATGAAACTTAAAAAATTAGTTAGTCTAGGATTAATAAGTGCACTTACAATTAGTACTTTAAGTGGGTGCTCAAACAATAAAAAGTCTGAAGATAAAAAATCTAATGAAGAAAAAGTTACAATGGTACTAGATTGGACACCTAATACAAATCATACTGGATTATTTGTAGCTCTTGAGAATGGGTATTATAAAGAACAAGGATTAGATGTTGATATAATACAACCGCCAGAAGGAGGAGCATCTACTTTAGTTGCTACCCAAAAGGCAGACTTTGGTATAAGTTATCAAGAGGAAGTTACATTTGCTAAAACAAGTGATGACCCACTTCCGATAAAAGCTGTAGCAACAGTTATACAACATAATACTTCAGGATTTGCAGCCCCAAAAGATAAAAATATAAAATCACCAAAAGACTTTGAAGGCAAGGTTTATGGAGGCTGGGGTTCACCAGCTGAAGATGCTATATTAGATGCAGTTATGAAAAAAGAAGGTAAAGACTTTAAAAATCTAAAAGTAGTAAATATAGGAGATGATGATTTCTTTACGGCAACAAGTAAAAATATAGATTTTGCATGGATATTTGAAGGTTGGACTGGTATAGAAGCAAATCAACGTGGGATAGAGTTAGACTATATACCAATAGGTAAAGTTGATAAAAGGCTTGATTATTATACGCCTCTTATAATATCTAATGAAAAATTATTAAAAGAAAAGCCAGACGTTGCTAAAAAATTCTTAGAAGCAACTAAAAAAGGTTACGAGTATGCAATAGAAAATCCTAAAGAAGCTGCTAAAATACTTGTAAAACATGCACCTGAAATAGATGAAAATTTAGCAATAAAAAGTCAAGAATATTTAGCTAAAAAATATATTGATGATGCAAGCAGATGGGGAGAGATGAAAGATAGTGTATGGAATAACTATACCGGGTTCTTAAAAGAATACAAATTGATAAATAAAGACTTAAAACCTAGTGAGGCTTATACTAATGAATTCTTACCAAAATAAAAAGGTTAAAATAGATATTAAAAATATTTCTAAGTCATATGAAGATGTTAAAGTTTTAGATAATATAAGTATAAAGGTATGTGAAGGCGAATTTGTAAGTATACTTGGTTCTAGTGGATGTGGTAAAAGTACTATATTTAATATGATTACAAATTTAATAGAATATGATAGTGGAAGTATTGAAATTAATGGCAAATTGAGTTATATGTATCAAAAAGATTTGCTATTGCCTCATAAAACTATAATAGATAATGTTAGCTTACCGTTAACTATTATGAAGGAAAAAAAATTTTACAATAAAGCTATAAGAAAAAAAGAAGCACATAAAAAAGTTATAGAATATTTTAAAACATTTGGTTTAGAAGGATATGAAAATAAATATCCAAAAGAGTTGTCTGGTGGTATGAAACAACGAGCTAATTTTTTAAGAACTTTTGTAACTTCAAACGATATTATGTTATTAGATGAACCGTTTGGAGCACTAGATTCTATAACAAAGTCATCTATGCAAAACTGGTTATTAAATATAAAGAATAAAGTGAATTCAACTATATTATTAATAACTCATGATATAGATGAAGCTATAATGTTATCTGATAAAATATATGTTATATCTAAAAAGCCTTCAATTGTAAAAAAAGAATTTGCAATTGATAAAAATTGTATAAATGATGATAACTTAGAAAATACTGTTAAATTAAAAAAAGAAATATTAAATTTATTATAAAATAAGACACATGAATTAAATACAAATTCATGTGTCTTATTTTATAATGAAATATAAAGAAAAGCTGCAACAGAGTAAAATATTAGACTTGAAAATATAATTTATGTTATAATTAAATCTGAGTTTAAGCTTAAAATATGAAGGAGATAAAAAGTATGACAGAAGACATCAAAGCTATTATTGAAGAAAATGAACTAAAGCTATGTGTCAAAGAAAATGACATTTACATAAATATACCAAAAGAAGTACTAAATAAAGGTATGAAATTAATAAAAGAATATATAAAAATATATAAAAGTATTGAAGTATTAAAGGAAAGTGTGAATAAATATTTATTTGATAGAAACAGCTCAATAAATCATATGATTATCTTAAATCAAATCTTACAAATAAAAAATGAAGAATATTTTGCCGAGATAGAACCATTTATAAACACTAATATAAATGAGATAGAAAATAGATTATTAAATATATGTTTGGCTTTTAATATAAATATAGATGATATAAATAATTTAAAAGACGAATTATCTCAAAATTACGTAAATAATAATGAAAACTTGAATAATACCATAGATAAAGAATACGTTAAAGATATAATAAACTATATAGAAAGTAATGAAATGTATTCTTTAAACTCAAAATCTAGATATGGTGCAATATCTAGTGACTATGAAGTTAAGAATAAGTCTGAAATAGTTGACAAAAACGAAGAAGAAACAAATGGTGAGTATAGCCCTATTCTTGTTATTCATAGGCCAGCTAAATACCACAGAGGAACATATATATTAGAAGAAAATGCTTATGTATACATAAAAAGGCAACCACTAGAGGCGCTAATAAAGCAAGAAAAACTAGAAGAAAAAGGTATAGATTCAATGGGGGCTATATTATATAAAAAATTAAAACATGACCTTACAAATGAAAATTTACAAGAACTATTAGCTGAACTTTATGTGTATTCTCAAAAAAATAATTCTAAATTTGATAACATTAAATTAGCGGATATAACTTCTAATAAAGTATGGATGACAGCAGATAAACTTAAGAAAGAGTTTAAAGAACTTAGATATTATCATAAAAATTTAACTCAAAAGGTAAAAGAAATTTATGATTCAACAGGATCATATTATACTCAAATAGGAGGAAAATATATATTTAACAGCAGAGAGCTTTTACATAGTTACAAAACATATAAAGGAAAAGATATAACTAACTAAAAGAAAGATGGAAGTAAAATTGTTAACATTTTGTAAAATAGGTTAATTATCGGTAAAATACGATACATTTTAGTCGATGAGAGAATATATTTATATAAAGAATGAACAACAAAATTAATTATTTTTTACAACACAAGAAATAATAAAATTTATATAAAAGGAGATGTTAAAAGTGACTACAACAGCATGGATATTTATGGGTGTAGCTTGGACAGCAATAATTGCAGTATGCGGTTTAGCTCTTGCGAAAGTACTTAAATAGTTTGTAGTTATTAAAAATTATAGCATCTAGTAAAAAAAGACCATCCAGGATATTTTTATTATGGGTGGTCTTTTTAGCTTTTAAAAGTTAAATAAAAGTGTAATAAAATCTATTAGAGTTGATATATGTAGAATGATTATATATAATAAATAATATAAGTAAATATTAAGATATTAGGTGTCAATATGACTTAATAGGGAATTAGATTAAAATTCTAAGCTACCCCAGTAACCGTAAAACTGACGAAATCTAAAAATACCACTGATTAATCGGGAAGGTTTGAAAGTAGGATGAAGTTAAGCCGGGAGAACTGCCTAAGATCTAACTAATACCTTCTGAGGGTGGGGATTAGTGCAATTTTTAATTGTAATTTAGTAATTGATTTGAACAGGCATACCCTTTAGGTATGTCTTTTTGAATATGTCAAAAACTTAATAAAAACACCCTAACTATCAACTAGAAAGGTAATTCAAAATATGAGTAGGAGAAAAAGTTTATCCCTAATATGCATACCAATAGTGTTTTTAATAATTTGCATGGGAATATCTATAGGAAGTTCTAATATTAATTTGTTAGATACAGCTAATATATTGTTAAATAAAATGTTTAACATTCCTTTAATAGATAATATAAACCCTAAAGATGTATCAATAATATGGTCTATAAGGTTTCCAAGAGTTTTATTAGCATTTATGGTTGGAGGGTGCTTATCTGTAAGTGGTGCAGTAGTTCAATCTATATTAAAAAATGAGTTAGCATCGCCTTATACACTAGGAGTATCTTCAGGTGCATCATTAGGTGCAGGATTGGTTATAGTACTTGGAATATCAATACCATTATTAGGAACTTTAACACTTCCATTGATTGGTTTTTTATCTGGGCTTTTAACAGTTTACTTAGTTATAGTATTTAGTCAAAAAGTCGATAAAACAATGTCAAATAATACTATAATACTTGCAGGAATGGTACTTTCATTATTTGTAAATGCTCTTTTAACAACTATGACAGCTTTGTTTAGTGAAGATATAAAAAGTATTACAATGTGGCAAATGGGAAGCTTTTCGATGAAAGGATGGTCATATGTAAAAGTTCTTGTACCATTTTTATTAATAGGAATGATAGGTGTATTAAAGTATACTAAAGAAATGGATATTTTAACATTTGGAGAGGAACAAGCAAAAGCTGTTGGTGTAGATACTGCTAAGGTAAAGAAACACTTATTTATACTATCAGCGACTTTAACAGGTTCGGCAGTAGCTTTAAGTGGAACTATAGGATTTATTGATTTAATAGCTCCTCATATAGTTAGAAAAGTATTTGGATCAAAACATACATATGTTATACCAATGTCTTTTATATTTGGAGGATGTTTAATGGTCATAACAGACCTTATATCAAGAACAATAGTATCACCACAAGAGTTACCAGTAGGTGCTATAACAGCTCTTATAGGAGCTCCATTCTTTGCATATGTTTATTTTAATAATAAAAAAGGATAGGTAAGAAAATGCTAGAAGTTAAAGAGCTTTATTGCGGATATGATAATAATGATATTATAAAAAATGTAAATTTTGAAGTTGAAAAAGGTGAAAATATTTGTATAATAGGACCAAATGGTTGTGGAAAGAGTACGTTACTAAAATCTATTGCAAATATAATTGATTATAAAGGAAGTATAAAGATAGACGGTAAAGAAGTTAACACATTTAATAGGAAAGAATTAGCTACAAAAGTAGCCTTAATGAGTCAGATATCCCAAATATATTTTCCATACACAATTTATGAAACTGTATCACTGGGAAGATATGCATATATGAAAGGTCCCTTTCAATCTTTAAAAGGTGAAGATAGAGATATAGTTATTGATAGTATAGAAAAAGTAGGACTTTATGATATAAAAGATAAAATGATAAGTGAATTATCTGGAGGCCAATTACAAAGAGTGTTTTTAGCAAGGACATTCGCTCAGAATCCTGAAATTATATTACTGGATGAACCTACAAATCATCTAGACTTAAAGCATCAGATAGAGTTACTTCAACATCTAGTAATTTGGGCAAAAGATAATAATAAAATTGTTGTGGGAGTGTTACATGATTTAAATTTAGTTCAGTATTTTTCTGATAATGTAATTATGGTAAGTAAAGGAGAAATAGTGGCAAAGGGTAAGCCTAAAGAAGTTTTAAGAAGTGAAAAACTTAAGCAAGTTTATGATATAGATGTTAAGAAGTTTATGATAGAAGTGCTTAAAAAGTGGGAATAAGAAGAATATAGTACATAAAATCAAGAGAAATTTTAAAATTAAAAGGAGAAGTAAATATGAGCAAAAAATTTATTATGTCATTTAGCGGGGGTAAAGATAGTACGTTAGCTCTTTACAGAATGATGAATAAAGGATATATCCCTATAGGATTATTGGTAACAGTTAAAAAGGGAGAAACCGGTTCGTGGACTCATAGTATACAAAAAGAATTATTAAATAAAGTTAGTGAAAGTTTAGAAATACCTTTATTTTTAGTTGAATGTGAGATGAATGAGTATGAACACAAATTTACAGAGACACTTCTAAAAGCGAAAGAACTAGGAGCACAATCTTGTGTATTTGGAGACATAGATATAGCTGATCATAGAAAATGGTGTGAAGATAGATGCAAGGAAGCAGAAATTGAGGCTATATTACCTTTATGGCAAGAGGATAGAGAAAAATTAGTTAACGAGTTTATAGATAATGGATTTAGTACAGTAATTAAAAAAGTAAATTTAACACAATTACCTAGTGATTTTTTAGGAAAGGTACTAACTCGTGAAATTGTTGGTGAGATTAAGGATTTAAAATGCGATCCATGTGGTGAAAATGGTGAATATCATACATTTGTGGTTGATGGTCCAATATTTAAAGAAAAAGTAGACTTTAAAGTAAATAAAATAGTAATTGATGGCGACTATGGTAATCTAGATATATCAATATAATGATAATATAAACAGAAAGAGTGTTAAATTTAGCACTCTTTTTGTATTGTAAAAATTTAATCTATATAGTTATATAAATTAAAATAGTATAACATATACAAGAAATATAGTAGAATACAACCAAAGTTTACTCAATAGGTAAGTTATGGTAAAATATACATAGAAAATAGAAGAAGAAATGTCAGGGCACAATAGTACCCCCTATTTTTACTATACGGAGATATTATTTATACTATAAGATAAGCTAATCAGCCTTCTTAAAGTTTTAAAGTTAAATTAGAGCTTAATTGTTTTTATTAGATCATTTATTTTAAAGTGGGGAATGAATATATATAATTGACATATGCTTAAGAGGGGATTATCAAAGTGAGCTGATTTATTTTAAAAAGGAGGTAAAAAAGTGGTTACATTAAAGGAGATTGCCAACGAGGTTGGTGTATCTGTAGGTACTGTTTCTAGAGTATTAAACCATGATACAACAATTAGTGTTTCTGATGAAACTAAAATAAAGATATTTGAAACTGCAGAAGAAATGCAATATAAGACTTTAAAGCAAAGAAAAAGTAGCAGTAAAGTTAAAATAAATAAATTAAGAGTCGGGATAGTTGAGATGTATAATCATAGTGAACAACTACAAGATCCTTATTACTTACTTCTTAGAAGTGTAGTAGACAGAGAATGTTTTGATAATGAAATAGAAGTTGTAAATGTTTATAAATCGGAAAAAGAATATAAATTTATAGGTGAAGAAAAGCTAAATGGGATAATTGCTATAGGTAAATTTAATGATGAAGAAGTCAATATGATAAATACTATTAGTGATAATATAGTATTTTTAGATTCTTCACCAGATGAGCAACGTTATGACTCGGTTAAAGTTAATTTTAAATTAGGTACTTATAAGGCATTAGACTATTTGTTTGAATTAGGCCATAGTGATATTGGATATATTGGAAGTGCTAAGACTTTAGATAATAAAAAAGAAAAAAATCTTGATTATAGACTAAAATACTATACTGATTATATGAAGTCTAAAGGCGTATATAAAAAGGAAAATATAATAGATACAAAAGAAATGACTGCTATGGATGGATATGAATCTACAATAGAGTTTATAAATAGTAATGAAAAGATGCCTACTGCTTTCTTTGTTGGAAATGATACTATAGCAACTGGAGTACTTAAAGCCTTATATGAAAATAATATAAAGGTTCCAGAGGATGTTAGTATAGTTGGGTTTAATGATTTAATAGCATCTAAACATACTATTGTACCGCTTACAACTGTTAGGGTTCATATAGAACATTTAGCAAGTGCTTCAGTTGATTTAATCATTGAAAAAATAAATAAAAGCAGAAAGTATTGCAAAAAAGTTATAATACCTAGTGAATTAGTAATTAGAAAGAGCACAAAAAGTATAATATAAATGTAATAAAAAATAGCAACTAAATTTGTTTAGTTGCTATTTTTTATGTGTTTATATAGAAGTATTGAAATAAAAAATCATACAGTAAATTTAGTTAAAATATACTAAAATTATACTAAAAAATATTGGCTCAAGTTTATTAGTGTGCTAACATTTAATTGTAAAAAATAAAATATAAAGGGGAATTGTAAAATGTATTTAGGGGTGGATTATTATCCAGAACAGTGGAATGAACATATGATAGATAATGATTTAGAAAATATAATAGAATTAGGTGCTAATGCAATAAGAATAGGGGAATTTGCTTGGAATATGATGGAGAGTATAGAGGGAAATTATGATTTTTCATACTTTGATAACATTATAAAAAAAGCAAAAGATAAAAGTTTAAAAGTAATATTTGGCACACCTACTGCTACAATGCCTGCATGGCTAGCTAAAAAACACCCTGATGTTCTATCTGAATTTGAAGACAATAAAAAAAGAGTGTTTGGAGGAAGAAGGCAATATTGCTTTAATAGTAAAACGTATATAGAATACTCTAAAAAAATAATAGCAAAGCTTGCGACTCATTATAAAGATGAAAAAAATATTGTTGCATGGCAAATTGATAATGAATTTGGACATGAAGGTAGTGATGTTTGCTATTGTAGCAATTGTGAAAAAGAATTTAGAGAGTATTTAAAAGAAGCTTACAACAATGATATAAAAAATTTAAATGAAACTTGGGGAACAATTTTTTGGTCTCAAACTTATAATGAATTTGATGAAATACCTTTACCAACAAAAACTATAACAACTCATAATCCTAGTCTTAGGATGGAATGGGAAAGATTCAGATCTTTAAGTATTGAAAAGTATGCAAAGCTTCAAGTTGATATATTAAAAGATATAATTGGAGTAGATGTAGTTGTAATTCATGATTTTTCTGGTGGATATTTTGATAAGAGTTTTGATTTTTCAAAAGTAGCAAAACATATAGATGTAGTAGCATATAATAATTATCCTGTATGGGGAGGGCAAGCAAATCCTATACCACCACATGAAATAGCTTGTGGGCTAGATTTTATGAGGGGTGCAAAAAAGAAAAATTTTTGGATAACAGAAGCTATAATGGGGGCTCAAGGTCATGATGTTATAGGATATCTTCCAAGACCAGGTCAAGCAAAGATGTGGTCTTATCAGGCAATAGCTCGTGGATGTAACTCTTTAATGTATTTTAGATATAGAGGTGCTACTAAAGGAGCTGAACAGTATTGCTATGGAATATTAGACCAAGATAACATAAAAAGAAGAAAGTTTTATGAAGTAAAAAATTTTTTTTATGAGATGAAATCAAATGAAGAAATTATAAATTCTAAAATAGACTCTAAGATAGCTTTAATTTATGATTTTGAATCAATGGCTTCCTTTAGAATACAAAGACAAAGTTTTTTAATGGATTATAAAAATGAAGTATATAGATTATATAGACCTTTCTATGAAAATAATTTATCTATAGATGTCATCCCATCATATTCAGACTTTAGTGAATATGAAATTTTATTAGTACCTGCTATGATTGTATATAAAAAAGAAGTTCAAGAACGTATGAGAATATTTGCTAGTCAAGGAAAAACTGTTGTAATAAGTTTTAGAAATGGAGTTAAAGACTATTATAATAATTTAGAGTTAGGTAAGTTTAATCCAGTTAACTTTACTGATTTTATAGGAGGATATGTTGAGGAAATAGAATCATTCCAAGATGGTCAAAACATAGAGGTTATAGGTTTAAGTGAATTTGAAAATATAAAAGGAACAGCAACAGTATTTAGAGATTTAATTAAAACAACAACAGCTAAAACTTTATTTAGATATAACGAAGAATTTTTTGAAGGATTAAGTGCAATAACTTTAAATAAATATGAAGGTGGTAAAGTTTACTACATAGGTAGCGGTGTAGATGAAAATATAATGGATACTTTAGTAAATAAAATATTAAAAGAAGCTAATATTAAAACTTTAAAATCTCCAAAAGGGGTAGAAGTAGTTAAGAGAGAAATAAATAATATTGAAAGATATTTTATTATGAACCATACTTCAAAGATCCAAAGACTACAAAATACAGAATTAAATCCATATGAAGCTAAAGTTGTAGAAAACTTATAAGAATAGCATTTCAGTAAAATAATTATTAAACCTCACAATTAAAATTTAATTTTAATTGTGAGGTTTTGTTATTTAAAAATAAAAATGGGTATAGAAATAAAATGTAAAAAGATAAATTTGTTTTAATTAAATGACATTAAAAGCATAAAGATGCAAAACAACATGAGAGGCAAGGTAACAAAATTTATGAAACATTTATTTACAGAAAAGGTTGTTCCTGTTGAACTAGATAATCCTGCAATTCAAATTGATTATGATAAATGTATAAAATGTGGGTTGTGTAAAAGGACTTGTGATAATGAAATAGCAGTAGCAAATAGATTTAATTTAGAAGAAACAAATGATTTAGCGATATGTATCCATTGTGGACAATGTGCAGTTGCATGTCCAACTCAAGCTATTACACAAGTTGAAGATTATCAAAAAGTTAAAGAAGAAATACAAAATCCTGAAAAGATAGTTATATTTAATACAGCACCAGCTGTAAGAGTTGCATTAGGGGAAGAATTTGGATACGAAGTAGGTTCATATGTTGAAGATAAAATGGTAGAATCTCTTAGAAAGCTAGGTGGAGATTATGTATTTGACATAACATTTGGAGCAGATATGACAATAATGGAAGAAGCTAATGAACTAATAGATAGAATATTAAATAAAAGTGAAAATCTACCTCAGTTTACAAGTTGCTGTCCATCTTGGGTTAAATATGTTGAGACATTTTATCCGGAATTTATACCTAATTTATCAACAACAAAGAGCCCAATAGGTATACAAGGTGCGGCTATAAAAACTTACTTTGCTAAAAAAGAAAATATAGACCCATCTAAAATAGTTAATGTAACTATAACACCTTGTACATCAAAAAAATATGAAATAAAAAGACCTGAAATGAATGATTCTAGTAGGTTTAATAATATAGATGGTTTAAGAGATAATGATTACATAATAACAACAAAAGAATTAGCTAAATGGATAAAGGAAGAAAACATAGACTTTGACTCTTTAAATGGTAGTCAATTTGATAATATTATGGGATTAGGTAGTGGAGCAGGTATTATATTTGGTAATACAGGCGGTGTTATGGAAGCTGCTGTTAGAACGGCATATAACATATTAACTGGAGAAAGACCAACGAAGGAATTGTTAGACTTTAAACCGGTTAGAGGACTTGAAGGTGTTAAAGAAGCTGTATTACAAATAGATGAAAAAGTAATAAAAGTTGCAGCTGTTCAAACTACTAAAAATGCAGAAGTTTTAATGGAAAAATTAAAATCAAAAGAAGTTAATTATCACTTTATAGAGGTTATGACTTGTAAGGGTGGGTGCATAGGTGGAGCTGGACAACCTAAACAGCCTAAAAAAAGAGTTACAGATGAAATGAGGTTAAAGCGTATAGATGGATTATATAATAAGGACGCGGGTATTAAAATTAAATGTAGCCATGAAAATCCAGATGTTATAAAGGCTTATGAAGAATTCTTTGAAAATCCATTATCTCATAAATCTCATGAACTTTTACATACAGAGTTTGAGTCAAAATATTATATGCTTGGAAGAGGTAATGATAAAGTTGACAAAGTCAATGGTAAGAGTCAAGATGCTATTTAATATAAGTTTTAATGAAGAGTTAATCAACAAAATTAAAGTAGGAGAAATGTATGAATGTAAAAGATATAATTAATAAGTTGTATGAAGTAAATAGTGCTAGTAAAAAAGAGCTTCTTTACTTGTTAGATAATATAAATGAAGGAGAAAAAGATTATTTAATAAGTAAAGCTCATGATACTAGAATGAAATATTACTCAAATAAAGTCTATTTAAGAGGACTTATAGAGCTTACAAGTTTTTGTAAAAAAGATTGTCTGTATTGTGGTCTTAGACGTAGCAATAAGAATGCTCAAAGATACAGATTAGATATAGATGATGTTTTAGAGTGTGTAAGAAAAGGCGATAAGTTAGGATATAAAACATTTGTACTTCAAGGTGGAGAAGATGCTTATTATAGTGATGAAATTATGATAAATATCATTAAAGCTATAAAAAAAGAGTTTCCTGAAAATGCAATAACACTATCTCTAGGTGAAAGAAGCTATGAATCTTATAGAAATTTATTTGAGGCAGGTGCTGATAGATATTTATTAAGACATGAAAGTGCATCAAAAGAACTTTACGAATCTATACATCCAGGCGAACCTTTTGAAGAAAGATTTAATTGTTTAAAGAATTTAAAAGAGATAGGGTATCAAGCTGGAGCAGGATTTATGGTTGGTATACCGAATCAAACTAATGAAGATTTAGTAAATGATTTGATTTTTGTAAAAAAATTTGCACCTGCAATGTGTGGGATTGGACCTTTTATACCACATAAAGATACACCACTTAAGGAATATAAGCATGGTAGTTTAGAAAAAACAGTTATTTGTTTAGCAATAGTTAGGCTATTACTACCTAAAGTACTACTACCAGCTACAACAGCATTATCTAGTATTGATAAAAATGGAAGAAATGCAGGGTTAAAAGCGGGAGGAAATGTTATAATGCCTAATTTATCTCCTATGAGCGTTAGAAAAAAATACTCTTTATACAATGACAAGGCATATATACTTGATGAAGATGCAGAGTATAGAAAATTAATCGAAGAAAAAGTTAAAGAAGCTGGATTTGAGGTTGAAGTTAATAGAGGAGATAATATAGATTTTATAAAATAAAAAGGAGTTTTTTATATGTTTATAAACCACAATTATATATATGAAATTTTAGAAAAAACAAAATGTCCATCAAATGATGAGATAAAAAGTGTACTTGAAAAAGCTAAAAAAAGAGATGGACTATCTTATGAAGATATAGCAGTATTACTTCAAGCAGAAGATGAAAAAGATTTGAATGAAATATACTCATTAGCTGGTGAAATTAAAAAAGATATTTATGGAAAAAGAATAGTTGTATTCGCACCTCTTTATGTAAGTGATTATTGTGTAAATAACTGCGTTTACTGCGGATATAAAAGAGACAATAAATTTTCAAGAAGAAAACTTACAATGGAAGAAGTTGTACAAGAAGTAAAAATACTTGAACAAATGGGTCATAAAAGATTAGCACTAGAACTTGGAGAAGATCCAGTTAATGCTACCATAGATTATGTTTTAGAATGCCTAGATACTATATATAAGACTCAAAATGCAAATGGAGAAATAAGAAGAGTAAATGTAAATATAGCAGCTACAACTGTAGAGAATTACAAGTTATTAAATGAAAAAGGAATAGGAACATATATATTATTCCAAGAAACTTATCATCAACCTACTTATGAAAAAATGCATCCAAAATCAATAAAAGGTGACTATAACTATCATTTAACATCTTTTGATAGAGCTATGGAAGCAGGGATAGATGATGTTGGAGCTGGAGTTTTATTTGGACTTTCAGATCCTAGATTTGAAGTATTGAGCTTAATGATGCATAACAATCATTTAGAAGAAAAATATGGAGTTGGATTCCACACTATATCAGTACCAAGACTTCAAGAAGCAAGTGGTGTTAATTTAGAAAGCTATCCATACTTATTAAATGATAGAATGTTTAAAAAAATAGTAGCAATACTTAGAATAGCTCTACCTTTTACAGGGCTTATACTATCAACTAGAGAAACACCAGCCATGAGAAAAGAATTATTAAAATATGGAGTAAGTCAAATATCTGCTGGTTCTTCAACTGGAGTTGGAGGATATAAGGAAAGAGAAGAAGGTAGAGATATTAAACAATTTAAAACAAATGATGAAAGAAGTCCAATTGAAATATTGAAAGAGTTACTAGAAGACGGATATATACCTAGTTATTGTACAGCTTGTTATAGGAAAGGTAGAACTGGTGATAGATTTATGCAACTTGCCAAGTCTGGAAATATAAAATATGTTTGTGAGCCAAATGCTATAATGACATTACAAGAATTTACATTAGATTATGGTGATAAAGAATTATATGAAAAAGCACAGCAAATAATAAATTCTGAGGTTGAAAATATTCAAAGAGAAGATATTAAAAATTATACTAAAGAGAGTTTAGAAAAAATGCAATCTGGCAAAAGAGATTTTTATATATAGGAGGCGTATATGAATAGTACTCCAAATGGAAATAGAAAGCATATAGGTATATATGGAAATACAAATAGTGGAAAGTCATCTTTAATGAATAAAATATTGGGACAAGAAGTTTCTTTAGTATCAAATGTTGAAGGAACAACAACTGATCCAGTACAGAAAGCTATGGAATTAATTCCGTTTGGTCCAGTTCTTTTAATTGATACAGCAGGGCTTGAAGATAAAAGTGAATTAGGATCTATAAGAATTAAAAAAAGCTATGAGTATATGAAAAGATTAGATTTTTCTATATACGTATTAGATGGGAAAAATCCAGATTTTGATACTTACAAAACATGGAAAAAAGAAGCTGGAAAATATAATTTAAGTCATTTATTGGTTATAAATAAATTAGATGAATTAGGTAAAGAAGAAATAAAAAACTTAGAAGATAAATTTAAAGATTCTATATTTATATCTGCTAAAAAAAATACTAATATAGGATCTTTAAAAGAAAGATTGATAAAAAATTTAGAAAAAGAAGAAGAAGAGAAACCTATAGTAGGGGATTTATTAGAATATGGATCAAAAGTGATATTGGTAGTTCCAATAGACTCAGAGGCTCCAAAGGGAAGGATAATACTTCCACAGGTACAGGTTATTAGAGATTGCTTAGATCATGGAATAAAAACATATGTAGTAAGAGATACAGAACTTACACAAGCCTTAGATGAATTAAAAGATATTGATCTAGTTATAACTGATTCTCAAGCATTTAAACAAGTAGAAGAAATAATACCAAAAGATTTAAAACTTACAAGCTTTTCTATATTATTTGCAAGACAAAAAGGAGAATTAAATGATTTTTTAGATGGTGCTAGAAAATTAAATAGTTTAAAACCAGGTCAAAAAATTCTTATTTGTGAAAGTTGTACTCATAATGTAAGTCATGAAGACATAGGTAGAGTTAAAATACCAAATATATTAGAAAAAATTGCGAAAGGAAAGCTAGAGTTTGATTTTAAAGTCGGATATGATTTTGTACAAGATTTAGATCCTTATGATTTTGTGATACACTGTGGAGCTTGTATGGTAAATAGAAAAAGTGTAATTCAAAAAATAGAAAAATGTAAAGCAAAAAATATACCAATAACTAATTATGGTCTAGTTATTGCATATTTTTCTAATATATTAGAAAAAAGTGTTGAAATATTTGAACTTAATAATATATGAACATAAACACCTTAAAATACGTTTTAAGGTGTTTTTTATATGTGGATTTAGTAAAAAAAAGTAAAAAATACATAGCTTTACTTATAATTAAGAAAACGTTATTGTTGCAGGGGTTATACTCTGCTAATATATAAATATAATGATAAAAATTAAAAATGGGGGAGTAAAATGAAAGAAAAAATGATTCAAATGTTTACTAAAGTTTATGGAAATAACAATGATATCAGAGTTTTCTTTTCACCGGGAAGAGTAAATTTAATAGGTGAGCATACTGATTATAATGGTGGGAATGTATTTCCTTGTGCATTAAGCTTTGGAACATATGGAGCGATAAAATTAAGAGATGATAAATTAGTTAGAATGTACTCTAAAAATTTTGATGATTTAGGTGTTATAAATTTTAATATAGATAATTTGAAAAATGAAGAAAAACACGATTGGGCGAATTATCCAAAGGGTGTTATAGATATCCTAAGAAAACACGGCTATGACATAAATTTTGGGTTTGATATGGTTGTATTTGGAAATATACCAAATGGTTCTGGCCTTTCATCATCAGCATCTATAGAGCTTTTAATGGGAGTTATGATAGATGAATTATTTAATTTTAATATAGATAGAGTAGATTTGGTAAAATTAGCTCAAGAAGCTGAAAATAAATTTATAGGTGTTAATTGCGGTATAATGGATCAATTTGCAATAGGTATGGGAAGAAAAAATAGTGCAATTTTATTAGATTGTAATACTTTGAATTATATATATACTCCTATTGATTTAACTAAGGAAGTGATTATAATTGCTAATACTAATAAGAGAAGAGGCTTAGCAGATTCTAAATACAATGAAAGAAGAAATGAATGTGAAACTGCATTAAAAGAGCTTAAAACAAAACTTGATATAACGTCATTAGGAGAATTAAGTGAAGATGAATTTGAAAATAATAAATATTTAATTAAGGATGACACTAGAGTTAAGAGAGCAAGACATGCTGTCTATGAGAACCAAAGAACCTTAAAGGCTGTTAAAGCTTTACAAAATAAAGATATATATAAATTTGGAAAGTTAATGAATGATTCACATATATCATTAAAAAATGATTATGAAGTAACTGGAATAGAGCTAGACACATTAGTAGAACTTGCTTTAAAACATGAGGCTACAATAGGATCTAGAATGACAGGTGCTGGATTTGGAGGATGTACAGTATCTATAGTCAAAAGAGAATTAAGTGAAGATTTTATAAAAAAAGTAGGAAAAGGATATAAAGAACTAATAGGGTATGACGCAGATTTTTATACTGCAAATATAGGAAATGGAACTAGAGAATTATAAAAAATAATAGCCCAGATAAAAGTAAAATATATCCTAATTAAGTTATGCTATATTTTATTTGATAAGCAAATTTATAAGTCAAGAAATTGTAGGAGGTAAATATGATATTAGTTTGTGGGGGAGCTGGATATATAGGTAGTCATACAGTAAGACAACTTATAGATAATTCAGAAGATGTAATTATAGTTGATAATTTAGAAACAGGTCACAAAGAAGCGATACATCCAAAAGCTAAGTTCTATAATGTGGATATAAGAGATAAAAAAGCATTAGAAACTGTATTTAAAGAAAATAAAATAGATGAAGTAATACATTTTGCAGCAAATTCATTAGTGGGAGAAAGTATGACAAATCCATTAAAGTATTATAACAATAATGTACATGGAACAGAAGTACTTCTAAATGTTATGGCAAAACATGATGTGAAAAAAATTGTATTTTCATCAACAGCGGCAACCTATGGGGAACCTAAAAATATTCCAATTCTTGAAAATGATGAAACAAAACCCACAAATGCATATGGGGAAACAAAACTAGCTATGGAAAAGATGATGAAGTGGGCTGATATAGCACATGGTATTAAGTACATTTCACTTAGATATTTTAACGTAGCAGGTGCTCATGTAAGTGGAATAATAGGAGAAGATCATAATCCTGAGACTCATTTAATACCACTTATACTTCAGGTGCCATTGGGAAAAAGAGAATTTATATCTATATTTGGTGATGATTATGATACTCATGATGGAACATGTGTAAGAGATTATATACATGTAAGTGATTTAGCAGAGGCACACATATTAGCAGTTAATAAATTAAGAGAAGGATTTAATAGTAATATATATAATTTAGGTAGTGGGAATGGATTTACAGTAAAAGAGATGATAGAAGCAGCAAGGCTTGTGACAGGACATTCTATACCGGCTAAGGTTTGTGAAAGAAGAACTGGAGATCCTGCTAAACTTGTTGCATCATCAGAAAAAGCTAGACGTGAACTAGGATGGCAACCTAAATTTGAAAATATTGAGGCGATGATAGCCTCTGCTTGGAACTGGCATAAAAGTCATCCGAATGGTTTTGAAATGTAGATATTAAGGGAGAGATAGATATATGAATATATACAGGGAATTTGAGAGGCTTATAAACTATGGAATAAAAAAAAGATTGTTTGAAAAAGAAGATATTATATATATAAGAAACTCATTAATTGAGTTATTTAGACTCGATGAATATATAATAGAAAATATAGAAGATGAAAATTTAGAAAATCCAACTGAAATTCTAGATAACTTATTGAGCTATGCTTTTAAAAATAAAATATTAGAATCTAATTCTCCTATATATAGAGATTTGTTGGATACTAAAATCATGAATTTACTTATGCCTAGACCATCAGAGGTTATAAAGGAGTTTAATAAAAAATATCAAGAGGATAAAGTAAGTGCTACAAATTATTTATATGATTTAAGCAAGGCATGTAATTATGTTAGAACTCAAAGGGTAGCCCAAAATAAAACATGGAAAGTTGATACTGAGTATGGTGAAATTGATATAACTATAAACTTATCAAAGCCAGAAAAAGATCCAAAGGCTATAGCAGCTGCAAAAAACATGAAACAATCAGTATATCCAAAGTGTTTATTGTGCAAAGAAAATGTAGGCTATGCAGGTAGATTAAATCATCCAGCGAGACAAAACTTAAGGGTAATACCATTTAAGTTAAAAGACGAAGAATGGAATCTTCAATATTCTCCGTATTCTTATTATAATGAGCATTGTATAGTATTTTCAAGTGAACATACCCCTATGAGTATAAATAAAAATACTTTTGATCGGAATTTAGAATTTGTAGAAAAGTTTCCACATTATTTTATAGGATCGAATGCTGATTTACCAATAGTTGGTGGGTCTATACTAACTCATGATCATTACCAAGGTGGGAGATATGAATTTGCTATGGCAAAAGCAGGTGATATTTATAGATTTTGTATAAATGGGTATGAAGATATAAAAGTATCGATACTAAAATGGCCACTATCTGTAGTTAGGATAAGTGGTGAAAATAGAGATAATATAAGCCAATTAGCAGAAAAAATATTAACTCATTGGAAAAATTATTCAGATGAAAACGTAGGAATACATTCACATACCAATGATATACCTCATAATACAATAACTCCAATAGCTAGAAGTAAAGATGGAAAATTTGAACTTGATTTAGTTCTTAGAAATAATAGATGTGATGAAAATTATCCGGATGGCATATTCCATCCACATAAAGAACTTCATCATATAAAAAAAGAAAACATAGGTCTTATAGAAGTATTAGGTTTAGCAGTTTTACCTTCTAGATTAAAAGAAGAATTAGCTGTAATAAGAACTTGTTTATTAGATGAAACTAAAGTAAATTTAATCAGGGAAGATGAAAAATTAAAAATGCATTTAGATTGGTTTAATAGTTTAAAGAAAAAATATATCTATTTTAATGAAAGTGATATTGATAAAATACTTGAAGATGAAGTTGGAAATATATTCAAAAAAGTATTAGAACATTGTGGAGTATTTAAGTGGGATAAAGAAGGGTTAGATGCCATAAATAGGTATGTTATAGATTTAAAATTGTACGTTGAAGGGCGTAAAAGAGCAGATATATAATCTGTAGCTTTTACAAATAAAATGTATATAAAAACAAATTAGGATTTGGTGATATGATGAAGTGTACTAAAAATATAGTTGGCAAAATAAGTGATAGAGATATAGTAGCTTATAACATAAAGTATGACAATAAATTTGAGGTAGAAATACTTAATTTAGGAGGAATTATCACTAAAATAATAACTCCAGATAAAGATAATAATTTTGAAAATGTAGTAGTTGGATATAAAGAAATAGAAAGTTATATAGAAAACCCATCATATTTAGGTGCAATTATAGGCAGAACATCAGGTCGAATTTGTGAAGGCAATGTAACTATAGATGGAAGATTATATAGCTTATCCAAAAACTATAATCCTCATCATGGTCATGGAGGAAACTTTGGGTTTAATAAAAAGATATGGGAAGTTAATATTATAGAAGAAAAGGATAATATAACTTTGAGATTGTATACAATTAGCCAAGATAAAGAAGAAAATTATCCAGGTAATTTAGATATTATTGTTAGCTTTAAAGTATATGAAGACTTTAAAATAGAGCAAACATATGAATGTAAGTGTGATAAAACTACTTTAGTTAATTTAACAAATCATAGCTATTTCAACCTAAGTGGAAATATAAAATTACCTATAACAAAACAATATTTAAAAATAGACTCTGATTATATACTAGAATTAGATAAAACTTGTGCAGTAACAGGAAAAAGTATTAATGTAAAAGATACACCTTTTGATTTTAAGGATATAAAGAGTATAGGAAAAGATATAGACTGTGATAATGAACAAATAAAAATAGGAAATGGCTATGACCACACATTTTTATTAAATAAGAATGGAAAAATACATTTAGAAGACAGGGTATCAAAAAGAGTATTAGATATTATAACAGATCAAAAATCAGTAGTTGTTTATAGTATGAATTTTCCAGATGATATTGAATTATACAATGGTAAAAAAGCACAAAAAAGATTTGGAATATGCTTTGAAACACAAGCACCTCCAATAGGAAGAGAAATGTGTTTTATAAAATATTCTACTTTAAATAAAGGTGAAGTATATAAACAAAAAACTGTATATAAATTTTCAAAAAAATAAATCCAATATAAAAAACTACTTAATTTTAAGTAGTTTTTTTATATTATCTAATATAGTTTCAAATTCAGTCTAATTTTATACTACAATTTGTCAAATTTGAACTTTATTGAGTCTAGAGTCATATATAAATAAAGAAGTAATTAATTAAGGAGGATAAATATGAGAAATTATAATAGTTATAGAAATCTATTTATAGGAATAGACACACCTGTAATGATAAAAAACGGAAAGATTGTAACTCCAATAAATTTTGATAATGGAGCAACAACACCTCCTATAAATATGGCGGCAAACGCAATTATTGAAAATTCACTAATATATGGGCCAATAGCTAGAGGAGCAGGTCAGAAAGGTGATTTATGTACTCAAAAATATGAAGAAGCTAGGGGGCAAATTTTAGCATTCTTTAACTTATTAGGATGCAATTCACACACTGTAATATACACAAAAAACACAACAGAAGGAATAAATTTATTAGCTAATATACTAATAAAAGATAAAAATGAGAAGATATTAACAACTAGAATGGAACACCATGCTAATGACTTACCATGGAGAAAAGTAGCTACTGTAGAATATATAGATGTAGATGAATTAGGAAGGATCAATATAAATGATATAGAAAAGAAGTTGACAGAAAGCAATGGAGAGATTAAATATGTAAGTATAACTGGTGCATCAAATGTTACGGGCTATACAAATCCGATTAATGAAATTGCTAAAATATGTCATAAATATAATGCGAAAATAATCGTTGATGGGGCTCAGCTTATAGCACATAAAAAAGTAGATATGAAGGGTAGAACAGCAGAAGAGCAAATAGACTTTTTAGCATTTTCGGCACATAAAGCATATGCTCCTTATGGAAGTGGAGCAGTAGTAGGATTAACTGAGGAACTCTCACAAGCAGAACCATTTTTAAGAGGTGGAGGGTGTGTTGATTTAGTAAGTGATTATGATGTTGTATGGAGTGAACCAGCCCATAAAGATGAAGCTGGAACATCAAATTTTTTAGGTGTAATGGCTATGGTAAGTTCATTAAATCAATTAAGAGATATAGGATTTAGAAATATATCTAGTCATGAAATGTTACTTAAAAATTACTTAATAAAAGAGATGAAAAAGTTAGATAGAGTAATACTTTATGGTGATACAGAGTATACGGAAGATAGATTAGGTGTAATTACATTTAATATAGAAGGGATAGAGTTTGACACAGTCGCACATAAATTTGCAGAAGAATTCGGAATAGCTTTGAGATATGCTAAATTCTGTGCTCACCCATATGTAAATAGATTGTTAGGTATAAGTGATGAAGAAGCTTATAAACATGCAATGGATGAAGATTTAAAACAATATGGAATGGTTAGGCTAAGTCTAGGTTTATACAATACTTTAGAAGAAGCAGAACTTTTTATAAGAGCTTTGAAGAGCATAATAAGAAATAATTAATGAAAGATTATGAAAAGAAAAATAGGGTATAAACAATATTATTGAAATAAAAGGTTGCAAATACGCGAAGTATAAGCTACTATAAAAGTGAGAAAAAATAATAATAAAAGTATTGGTGTTTATGCAACTTAATAGGGAATTAGATTAAAAGTCTAAGCTACCCCAGTAACCGTAAAACTGACGAAATCAAATATACCACTGAGCAATCGGGAAGGTTTGAAAGTAGGATGAAGTTGAGCCGGGATACCTGCCAATATCTTTAACGTTAATATCTTCTGAGGGTTGGATATTTAACTATATAATAATGATAAAATCAAAAGCATGCTCTCAAAGCATGCTTTTTTGTTTTTTGAATTAGTATTAAAGTTAAATAAAGAAGTAAAAACAAAATTTATAAGTGAAAATTATAAGTAAGGAGAAAGAAAATGAAAAAGAAACTAACGAGTATATTAGCATTAGTATTAGTATTTATGCTAGCTACTGTAGGATGTAGCCAAAAAAGTAAAACAATAAAAGACAGGGAAGGAAATGATGTTACACTTCCTAAAAAAATGGATAGAATAATATCAACAGCACCATCAAACACAGAGGTACTAGTAGACTTAGGTCTTGCCGATAAATTAGTAGCAGTGGATAAATATTCAACAGATATAGAAGGAATAAACAAAGACATAGAAAAAATTGATTTCTTAAATCCAGATGCAGAAGCAATAATAGCTCTAAATCCAGACATCATAATAGCATCAGGACATAATAAAACAGGTTCGAGTGAAGATCCATTTAAACTTATAAAAGAAGCTGGAATAAGTGTAGTTTACATACCAAGTAGTGAAAGTATACAAGGAATTTATGATGATATTATGTTTTTAGCAGATATAACTGATAAAAAAGAAAAAGGTCAACAAATAGTAGACAATATGAAAAAAGAAGTAGATGAAATAAAAGCTATAGGTGAAACTATAAAAGATAAGAAGAAAGTTTATTTTGAAATAGGACCAGCACCGAATTTATATAGTTTTGGTAATTCTACATTCTTAAATGAAATGATAGAATTAGTTGGAGCTGAAAATGTATTTAAAGATGAAAAAGCATGGATAAGTCCAAGTGAGGAATCAGTAATAGATAAAAATCCAGATGTAATCTTAACTAATGTAGGCTATATTAAAAATCCTTTAGATGAAATTAAATCTCGTAATGGATGGAACAATATAACTGCAGTTAAAGATAATAAAGTATTTTTAATAGATAAAAATGCATCATCTCGTCCATCACATCATGCTATAAAAGCTCTTAAGGAAATGGCAGTAGCAATTTACCCTGAAAGTTATAAGTAGAAATAAAATAACACCTGTATTTTACAGGTGTTATTTTTGTTTAATCATAAATTGATTTTGAATATTCAGTAGGTGAAATACCAAAATTAGATTTAAATTTTTTTGAAAAATAATGAATTGATGAAAATCCGAGCATTTCAGAAATTTCACTAAGCGTATATGTAGAGTTTTTAATAAGTTCCTTGCTTTTGTTAAGCTTAAGGTCATTAATATAATTTTTCACAGTATTATCCATATTATTTTTAAATAAAGAGTGCAACATAGATGAACTAATACAAAAATGTCGGCATAAAGTATCGACAGAAAGCTTTTCGTATAAATTATTGTCTATAAATTTTATTATTTCATTTATCAAATTATTTTCATAAGTTTGTTGCATATGAGTGGTTGGTTTAGATTGAAAATAAGAATTTTCTAATCTGAGGGTTTGTATAATAAGTTGCTTTAAATAACAAAGTGATAAATCGTTAGAGTATATACTATTGCTAGAAAGTTCTTCTATTAATTTGCTAACAATAAAATACGAGTCTCTTTGCAGTGTAAATACTTTATTACACAATAACTCATGATGATTAAAGTCCATATTAAAATTAATCGTTAAATAGGAACTGCTAGAATCTAGAGTTGATTGAGTATGAAATTGAAGTGGAGCATAAAAAATTAAATCTCCTTGTTTTAATTCATATTTCTTATCATCTACAGTAGTAGATAAGAAACCTTTATCAACATAAGTAAGCTCCCAATATGGATGTGTTTCTCCGGGAAAATTATAGTTTAGGCCTTTCTCTTGATAAAATTTAGTATATATTTCATTTATATTTAAAGAGGGTGAAATATTCTTGTAAGTATATTTTTCTTTTAAGTTTATAGATTTTAAATCTTTGCTATCACAAGAAATTTTAATTTCGCAGTCATCAGATACACAAATAAGATTAAAATAAATACCTTTTTTTAAATTCAACGTTCTATTTATTATAAATGATTCTAAAGTATTACCATCAGAAGAAACTAATATCATTACAACTCCTTTAATTACTTTTATAAATAGATCATTTCTATCAACTAAAAATAAAGTTTTAATACTTTTATTTTTAAATAAAAATTTACTTTCATAATCAAAGCTTATATTTTCATAGATTAAATCCCCAAAGTTTTTAAATGTCGGACTCGTTGTTTTATTAAACATAAAATCACCCCAATACAATGTCTATAATTAAATTATATCTAAATACCATATATAAACTCAAGTAAATAGTAATAAAAGAACTTGTTATTTTGATAGATATTTCTAAGCGTTTATTCCTATTTTATTTATATCTTTATTTAAATACTACTTATACAAATCATTTTTTATATACAAATAAAGAAATAAATCAACAAAGATAAATATTAATAATATTATAATAATAGTTAAAATTTGATTAGTATCACATTTTTTATAAAAATAAAGTGATATTATTTTTAATGAGATTAAAAATATTAAAATTGGAGGATTTGTTTTGTTTGAATTAGTAGAAGACGTTGTATTATTTAAACCTATAGATATAGATGCAAAAGATGTATTGCAACCATATTTTGATTTAGTAGATTATGAAGCATGTGAATATTGCTTTGTGACATTATATATGTGGAAAGATTTATATAAGACAGTTTATTATGTAGAAGATGATTTTGCTATAGTTTCTGGAGAATATGATGGAAGTGAATTTGTAGTACTTCCACTAGCATCTAAAGAAAATATGGGAAAGGCAATTAAATTTATAATCGATACATTTAAAGGTAAAGGAAAAAAAATTCATTTAAGAGCTATAACTAAAGAAATAGTTGATTTCATGAAAGTAAATTATGAAGGAATGTTCGAATACATCGAAGAAAGAGACTACTTTGATTATGTTTATGATGGAGAAAGTTTAAGAACTTTAGCTGGTCGTAAAAATCAGAAAAAGAGAAACCATTTAAACTACTTCTTAAAAGAATATGAAAATAGATTTGAATATAAGAAAATAGAAAGTGAAAAACAATTTAAGGAATGTATAAATCTTGTACAACTATGGTCTGAAGGAAAAGAAGTTCAAAAAGATTATGATGATGAGTTTAATGCTATACAAAGAATTTTTGATAATTATGAATTGTTAAAAGAAAATTTAAGAATAGGAGGGATATATATAGATTCTAAACTAGAAGCTTTTACAATTGGTGAAATGTTAAACAATGATATGGCTGTAATACATATTGAAAAAGCTAATCCTGATATAAGAGGGCTATATCCATATATAAATCAACAATTTTTATTAAATGAATTTAAAAATACTAAATTTATAAACAGAGAAGAAGATTTAGGAATAGAAGGGCTTAGAAAAGCTAAACTTTCTTATCATCCAATCAAGTTTGTAGAAAAATATACTGTATTAGAAATTTAAAAAGGGAATACTATTCCCTTTTTATTTTATGTATTAAAAATTATAATATAAAATTAACTAATTAATTCTTTCATTTTATCTAAATCTTTAATAATTAGTTTTTTTAGACCTTTAAATTCAAATAAGCCATCTTGTTCATATTTAGAGAGTTTTCTACTCATAGTTTCTCTAGTAATACCACAATAATTAGCCATTCCCTCTCTATTTAAAGGTATATTAACTTGAATTTGACCGTTAACTTCTTTACTATATTTATCAGCAAACTCTAAAAGCATACATATTATTCTATGGTCAACATCATTTGAAGCAAGGCATGTTGCTAAATTTTCAGTTTGCATTAACTTTTTACTTACTTCATTTAAAATTTTTAAAGTTATATGAGGATTATTAGATAAAACTTTGTCCATATTTTTTTTAGAAACTGTACAAATAGTTACATTGTTAACTGCAGTTGCGGAAAAATTCGATATGTAATCATCATTAAATAAGCTAAGCTCTCCAAAAAAATCACCGATTGATAAAATACGAATTATTTGTTCCTTTCCATCGTGAGTTGTCTTTGATAATTTTATAGTCCCATTGCTTATTATAATTAGATTTGAAATCAAATCTCCCTCATTAAAGATTATTTCATCTTTTTTGAAACAAAAATGTTCTATATTTGTTAAAATTTCTTCTAATTCAATTTCAGATAATGAATAAAATATTGGTATTTCTTTTGCATATAATCTACTTTTACATTGAGTACTTATAAAAATCACTCCTAACAAACTAATATTATCAAACTTAATTGTAACATAAATTTAATATAAAGTAGTAATTAGAATTAAAGTTTAAAGTCTAACTAATAGTTCATTTAAATATTAAAGCTAGTTAATTCACTAAAGTTAAAAAAATTTAACAATATAAAAAATAACAAATTTCGAGTTTGTAAATATAATATAATGTTAGATATAAGTTAAAAACAAGTTAATAAGGGGGATGTTTATATGGAATCGTCTATACAAACAATAGCAAGTAATGCACTTTTAATAATTTTTGCAATAGTTGCTATGACGGGGATTGTTTGTAGCAAGTTGAGTGAAATGTTAAAAGTACCAGATGTAGTATTATTTTTATTAGCGGGGATTTTAATAGGACCTTCTTTCTTAAACTTTATAGATATAAGCCAATATCAAGTTGAAAATCAATTGATTTTAACATTTGGGTCAGCGTTTATACTTTATTTAGGTGGAAAAGAAATAAGTTTAAAAGTATTAAAGAATGTAAGAATAACAGTATTTTTATTATCTTCGTTAGGGGTAGTCATATCAGCAGTAGTGGTAGCAAAAGTAGTTGGATTAAGTTTTCAAGTGTCAGCTATGACAGCATTGTTGATAGGATCAATTATCGCATCAACAGATCCTGCAACATTAGTACCTATATTTAATCAGGTAAAAATAAAAGATAGAGTAAAACAGACAGTTATAAGTGAATCAGCATTTAATGATGCTACTGGTGCGATACTTACATCAGCAGTATTATCTATAATATTATCTGGTAAATTCTCACTATCAGAAAACATATATGAGCTAGCTATAATGGTTATCGTTGGAGTTGTAGTAGGTATTGTAACTGGTATAGTACTTCTTAAATTAGTTAATGATCAGCCATATGGTGTATTTAAAGATTTTGCACCTATTATATCAATACTTTCAGTAGTAATAGCTTATGAGGTAGCTACAAAGTTTGGTGGCAGTGGGTATATGGCTTGCTTTATAGTAGGTATTATAACAGGAAATAAGAAAAACTTTAAAATATGGCTATCACAACGTTCTTATGATGCTGACTGTTATGTTGCAGAAACACTAGGAACTATATGTCGTATGGCTATATTTGTAATATTAGGAAGCCAAGTAGATTTAGTTATGCTAGGAAAATATTTTGTTCCAGCACTTGTAGTTGTTTTAAGTTTAATGTTTATAGCAAGACCACTATGTGTGTTAGCATGTACTTTAGTTGATAGAAATGCAAAATGGTCTAAAAAAGAAATTTTATTTATGATGTGGGTAAGAGAAACAGGAGTAATACCAGCTGCGCTATGTGGTATAATAGCAGCCATGAAAATTCCTGGATATGAAATTATTTCATCTATAGTATTTATGGCAATATTAATAACTTTAATAATACAAGGAAGCACTACAAAGTTAGTTGCTAAAAAATTAGGATTGCTAGAAGAAGATGAAGGGGAAAAAATAACTAATTAAAATTAAATTTTAAAATTACAATGAACAAAAACGGCTATAGCTTAAATCTTTAAGCTATAGTTATTTTTGTGTATAAGAAAATTAAAGTTATAAAGATAATAATAAGTAATAAATTTAGATGAAATAGATTTTCTGATTTTTATGTTAAGTTTTTAAATAGGAAAATTTGACTATAATGATTTTTTAGATTGAAACAAATATTATTATATGAAATAATATAAATTAATGAAACAAGTAAAGGAGTGTAGTTTTATGAAAAAAACTAATTATAATGAGCTGGGAGTTGTGCTTCTTAATAACTAAGGAGTTACAGTAAAATTAATTCCTTAGTTATTAAGTTGAACATAGTACAACTTATAGCAAAGGAGATCAAAGAAAATTGAAATATAAAAATGCAAAAAATATATTGCCTAAAGAATTATTAGAAGAAATACAACAGTATACTCAAGGTGATTTTATATATATACCAATTGTAGGAGATAAAAAAATGCCTTGGGGTGAAAAAAATGGAACTAAACAAGCTATATATGATAGAAATGAAAACATATTTAAGTTATATCAAGAAGGCTATTCAATTCATGAAATAGTAAAAATATATAACTTATCAGAATCTAGCATAAGAAAAATAATTTCAAATATAAAAAAACAAAGTAGTCAATTAGGCTTAGGAGGTCTTACAAATGAATAATTATACATTCGAGAAATTGCAATTAGATGAATTAAAGGAACTAGTAAAGCTACATTGTGTGAGTTCTCTTGGTAAAGACCTTATAGATAAACTAAGCCCTAGTAAGGATATATCTGTAGTTAAAAGAAGATTAGCTGAAAATCATGAAGCTAAAAATATTTTATTAAATAGTAACCACATACCCTTAGAAGGTCTTTTCAATATAACTGAAATAGTTGATAAAGTAGAAAAAGGGATGATTTTAGAGCCTTTAGAGCTTATAAAGATAGAGGATTTTTTAAGAGGATGTAAAAAAATAAAAAACTTTATGTTAGATAAAGAATTTTATGCCAAAACATTAAGTTCTTACGCTTTAAATATAACAGAGTGCGATTATATTGAAAATGAAATAAAATATGCGATAAAAAACAATAAAGTTGACTCAAGTGCCTCTAAAGAATTAAAAAAAATTCGAAGAAATATAGATATATGTGAAAGTAGAATACAAGATAAACTAAATAAATTTATAACATCTAGTAGTAACAAAAAGTATATCCAGGAATTTATAATAAGTAAAAGAGATGACAGATATGTAGTTCCAATAAAGTCATCTTATAAAAATGAAGTAGATGGAGTTATTCTGGATACTTCATCAAAGGGAAGTACAGTTTTTATTGAACCAAACTCTATATCAAAATTAAGTATAGAGCTTATAAGCTTAAAGTCAGATGAAAGTATAGAAGAATACAAGATTCTATCATATTTAACTGAAATGATATTTGAAAAATTATATGAAATTAAGTTAAATATAGAAATTATATCAGAGTATGATATGGTTTTTGCAAAATCAAAATATAGTTTAAATAATAAATGTATAACTCCACAGGTAAATAACAAGGGTTATATAAAAATAGTAAAAGGCAAACATCCATTACTAAAAGGTAATGTAGTTGCACTTGATTTTGAGGTAGGAAAAAATTATAAAAGCTTAATTATAACTGGTCCGAATGCTGGAGGAAAGACAGTTGCTCTTAAAACTGTAGGATTGTTAACTTTAATGGTTCAGTGCGGTTTTGATATATGTGCTAAAGAAGAAACTGAAATGAGTATATTTGAAAATGTATTTGTTGATATTGGAGATAACCAAAGTATAGAAAATGCACTTAGTACTTTTTCGTCCCACATAAAGAATATTGCTCAAATAATGAATTTAAGCAATAAATCAACATTAGTTTTATTTGATGAAATAGGAAGTGGAACTGAGCCTAATGAAGGTGCAGGACTTGCAATATCAATATTAGAAGAATTTTACAAAATGGGTTGTATAACTGTTGCATCTACTCATTATGGAGAAATTAAAAAGTTTGCAAATCTTCATCCAGAATTTGAAAATGCAGGTATGATGTTTGATAAAGATACTTTAGAACCATTATATAAGCTTATTATAGGTAAGTCTGAAGAAAGTAATGCATTGTTTATATCCAAGAAGATGGGTATTAAAGAAAATGTAATAAAAAGGGCTCTAAATTATATAAATGAAAAGGAATATAATTTAGATACTGTTAAGAATAAAAAAATAGCTACCAATGATGAAAAGGAAAAAAGTGTAATAAAAAATATTTACACTGATTATAAAATTGGTGATAAAGTTAAATTATTAGATGAAAATAATTATGCAGTAGTATATAAAAGTATAGATAAATTTAATAACGTAGAAGTTTTATATAAAGATGAATTTATAAAAGTTAACTATAAAAAAATAGAGTTGTATTTAAAAGCAGAAGACTTATATCCTGCTGGATATGACATTGATAGTTTGTTTATATCCTATGAAGATAGAAAACTGGAAAAAGATATACAACGAGGATCTAAAAAAGCTTTAAAAAAGATACAAAAAGAAATAAGAAATAATAACAAAATCAATTAAGATAAACCCCTTGGGAAAATATTATGTTCCAAGGGGTTTTTATATTTTAAATTTATCTATTATTAAAATAATAGTGATTAAAATACAGTAAAATTTAAAAATAGAATTTCATAGCATATATTATAAATTATTTTATAAGGAGGCATACACTTTGATTAAAAATAAGCTATCAAGGGAAAATGATGAAATATTAGATTATTCTATGTTTAATATAGATATGGTTGAATTTGTAAACAGGAATAAAATAGAAAGTAAAACAAAGTACTTGTTAATTACATCTTTAACTAATAAATATACTTATGTATTTCAGAGGCTTAATTCTAAGTGGGATTTAATGTATAAGTGGAGATGCACAGTTGGAAAACCTTCAACACCAACTATTACAGGGATATTCAATATAAATGGGAGGAGAACAGCATTTGGAACAGATAAGTATATGGTAAAATATGCTACAAGGATAAAAGATGGATATTATTATCATTCGATTTTATATGATTCAACTGGTAGCTATGTAATTGATGATAGATTAGGGGTTGCTATAAGTCATGGATGTATAAGACTTGATACAAATAATGCAAAATGGATATATTACAATATACCTGATGGAACAACTGTAGTTATTAAATAAGGAATATTGTAATAACTACTTTTATATAATATATAATAATATAAGCATTAACATTTAATAAAATGTAGCATATATTATGTAGTAAATATAATCAATTTTACAACATGCGAAGTTATTGGAGCCATGAAGTGTAGCAACAATGCAGTGGCTTAAGGAAATCGAATTTTTATAAAAGTATGTATATTAATTGATTTATTTAGCTTTCTGTGATAAAATCATCTAAAAATTATTTTTAAGGAGAAGAGTATGAACATATTAGAACCGGAACCCGAAAGGACCCTTTCACAATCACATTTTCAAAAAATTTCATTAGCATTAGCTGATGCGTTTGACAAAATTTCAGAATTAAGCCATAAAAATAGAGAAGGTAAGATATTGGCTTTTAAGAAAAATAAAGAAGCATTAGCAGATGAAGAGGCAAAATTCAATGGTCAAAATAAATTACACAAAAAAATAGTTAGAGAAATAATGACGTCAAGGAAGGATACTTTCACTATAGATATTGAAGATGATATAGATAGTATTTTAGACAGTTTAGCGAACACAAAGCATTCTAAAATTCCTGTATATGAAAAAAATATTGATAATATTATAGGTATTTTATATGTAAAAGATTTATTAATTAGTGCAAAAGAAAGAGAATGTAACAATATTGATATAAGAAATATACTACATCAACCTAATTGTGTACCTGAAACCAAACATGTAAAAGAATTATATAATTCAATAAACTCTAAGAAAGATGAATTATTTATATTAGTTGATGAATATGGTGGATTTTCAGGAATAGTTACATTAGATGATTTAATGTATGAAATTAAGGGAATATCATATGATAAGGAAATTAAAAATTCTAAAATAACTAAAATTGATGATAAAAACTTTATAGTTAAAGGCTTTTTAACTGTAAGTGACTTTAATAAAAATTTTAGAACTAATATAGAACAAGGTGATTATGATACTTTAAGTGGATATATAATAGATCAACTTGGTCAGATACCAGATGATAATGAAAATATAGAAATTAATCTAGAAAATTTAACACTTAAACTAATAAAAATTGATAACAGAAGAATAGAAGAAATACATGTTTGTATTGCTAACTAATCTTATTATATATATTATAGGATATCTTAAATCAGATATCCTTTTTTTAATTTTAATATAAAATAATATATTAAAAACTATATTTTATTTAAAGTTTATAGTATGATAAAAAATGTATTATGAAAATTTTGACTAATATTAAAATTAGTATAAAAAATTAAAGGAGGAGTAAGGTGAAAGATATTTTTTTAAAATTAATAAGGTTGTTGATAGGGTTTATTTTTTGTGCATTAGCTATAGCATTCATGATAAATGCTAACTTAGGTTTGTCTCCATGGGATGTACTTCATCAAGGTATTTCAGATAATCTAGGGATAACGATGGGAACAGCTACTATTGTGGTAGGTTTAGTTGTTGTAATTATTGATGTAGTCTTAGGGGAAAATGTAGGTTGGGGTACCGTACTTAATATGCTATTGGTTGGTATATTTTTAGATTTAATAATTTTTGCAAATATAGTACCTAAAGCTAGTTCGTTTGTAGGTGGAGTCTTAATGTTATTAATAGGTATGATTCTTATGGGTATCGGTATGGTATTATATATTGGAACTGGCCTTGGAAGTGGTCCGAGAGATGGCATGATGATAGCATTTCAAAAAAGAACTGGAAAGTCGGTAAAATCTATAAGAGCAATTATGGAGTTAGCTGCATTATTTGTAGGATATTTATTAGGGGGAACTGCTGGAATTGGAACAGTTATAACAGCTGTAGGTCTAGGTTATTTTATACAAATTGTATTTAAGCTACTAAACTTTAAAAGTGAGGAAGTTAAGCATAGATTTATTATCAATGATATAAATTATTTAAAGGCTTGTTTAAATAAAAATATAGACACTGAAATAAATGACACAAACTTATAAATGCAATAGTTACCTTGATTTCACTATGTAACTATTAAGTGCGTACTTATAAAATCGATTATTATTTTATATACTTTAAGATGAATAGTATATTGTATATGGGGGGTGATAAAAAATGAAGATGATGTGGAGGTACGTATTAAAATATAAACTTCAATTCATAGCAAGAATAGTTACTATTTCATTAGTAGCTCTAGCAAGTATTTGCTTTGACTTTTTAATGGGGTTTATAGTCGATATATTTTCACAAGGTCAGGTAGATAAATTTTTACCTATAACAATTATGAGTATATCGCTCATAGTGATAATGTTTTTAACAGAATACATAGATGGATTAGTTATGTCTAATTATATTAAAAATACTGTAAATTATTTAAGAACAGATATATTTTCTAAAATAATTAATAAAGATATAAGAGATTTTTCCCTTGATAATAGTGGGAAATATATATCAATTCTATACAATGATATAAAGATTATAGAAGAAAGTTTTTTCAATAATATTTTTCAAGTTATATCATCATTTATATCGTTTATTATATCCTTAATAGTATTATTTTCTATAAGTCCATTAATCGTGGTATTTATAACTGTATTTGGTATTCTTGGATTTATAATACCAAATTCACTTTCAAAAAAATTAATATTGGAAAAAAATAAATACTCAACAACTTTAGAAGAAATAACTTCAGTAACTAAAGATTTATTTTCTGGATTTGAAGTAATAAAAGGCTTTAATATTAGTAGTAAAATAAATTCAGTTTTTAAAAAGTCATCAATTAATGTAGAGAATTCAAAGAAAAAATGCTCTATATTAGAGTCAATTATTAGAGGCTTTTCATTATCTTTTAGCGTAACTATATATTTAGGTGTATTATTAGTTGGTGGATACCTAATGTATAAACAAAATATTTCTGTGGGAACTGCAATAATAATAATACAACTTAGTACTCATATAGTTGGGCCAGTAAAAACAAGTATATCGTTAATTAATCAAATTAAGTCAGTATCTTTAATTGCAGATAAAATAGAAAATATATTAGAAAATTCTAATTGTAATAATGAAAGTACAAGTTTAGAAAATTTTGATCAATCTATAAAAATAAAAAATCTAAGTTTTTCGTATACAGAAGAAAGAAGAGCATTAGAAAATATAAATCTTACGTTAGAAAAAGATAAAAAATATGCAATAGTGGGTGAAAGTGGTTGTGGAAAAAGTACTCTAATAAAGTTACTTATGAGATATTATAATGACTATGATGGAGAAATAACAATAGATAATAAAGATATAAAGTCTATTTATAGCTCTAATTTATATAAAAATATATCTATGATACAGCAAAATGTATTTATGTTTGATGATACAATTAAAGAAAATATAAGATTATTTTCAAATCACACAGATGAAAAAGTTTTAGATACTTGTAAAAGAGCAGGAATTATAAATTTAATAGAAAGATTGCCTAATGGAATAGATTCACTAGTAGGTGAAAATGGAAATAAGTTATCTGGAGGAGAAAAGCAAAGAATTGCAATTGCGAGATCTCTTATAAATGATACAAAAATACTTATACTAGATGAATCTACATCTGCATTAGATAATGAAACTGCATATAACTTAGAAAATTCGTTGTTAAGCTTGGAAGATTTAACTTTAATAGTAGTTACCCATAAGCTTATAAAGAGTATTTTATTAAAGTATGATGAAATAATTGTTATGAAAGAAGGAAAAGTTATAGAAAAAGGAAGTTTCGAATCGTTAATAAATTTAAAAGGCTATTTTTATAGCTTGTACTATATACAAAGTGACGAGTTAGATTCTATATAAAATATAATAAAAATAAAATAAAAAGATATAGGTAACTATTGTTTACTTATATCTTTTTTACGTATAAGGAAATTATGGTTATATTATCATTGAAGATAAGTAACTTAAATGTAGCGATATAAATTAAATCAGGAACAAATCTATTTACATAAAAATATTATATAAGTATTGAAACTGAAATTTAATATATTAAGAAAGGTAGTGATAATTTGAGCCTATGTGACTATAAAGAACTTAGAGGGGTATGGATAACAACAGTGTATGGAATAGATTGGCCTAAAACAACAAATGATCCAAAAGCTCAGCAAAAAGAATTTATAGAAATATTAGATACATTACAAGATTTGAATTTTAATACCGTGTTTGTCCAAATAAGACCCGAGTCTGATGCATTTTATAATTCATATATAAATCCATGGTCAAAGTATATTACAGGAGAACAAGGGAAAAAGCCTTCATATGATCCATTAAAATTTATGATTAGAGAAACTCACAAAAGAGGGATGGATTTTCATGCATGGTTAAATCCATATAGAGTAACAAATAAAGGAACGGATTTAGATAAACTATATAAACTTCATCCAGCAAAATTAAACCCTGAATGGTTAATAGAATATGACGATGCATTGTTTTATGACCCAGAAAATCCTGAAGTTATAAGATATATAGCTACAACAGTTTTTGAAATAGTAAAAAATTATTATGTTGATGGGATACACTTTGATGATTACTTTTATCCATACAACTACCCTTTACCAAAAGGAGAAGATAAAGAAGGTGAGATAGCAAACAATAGAAGAGAAGCAGTTAATGATATGATTAGATTGGTTTATAAAGCAATAAAATCAACTAGAGAATGTATGCAATTTGGGGTTAGCCCTTTTGGAGTATGGAAAAATAAATCCACTGATCCAAGTGGGTCAGATACTAACAATTTAGAAAGTTATTATGATATTTACGTAGATAGTGTTAAATGGATAGATGAGAAAATAATAGACTATATAGCACCTCAGATATATTGGACAATAGGTAACAAAAGTAGTTCATATGAAGCTTCTATAAAATGGTGGTCTGATAGAGTAAAAAATAGTGGGGTAGATTTATATATCGGGCAAAACATAAGTAATGTAGAGATAGCTAAAGAGATAGATAAGCAAATAGAGATTAATAGAAAATATTGTGAAGTAGAGGGTAGTATATTTTTTAGCATGAAAGATATAGAAGAAAATACAGGAAATGTTATAGAGAGTTTTAAAAAATTATATAGCTGCGAAGCTGATATACCATATGATGGTTGTACTTATGGTGATAATAAATAATTATCTGTATGATTGGTAAATGTAAATATAAAAAGAGATATTGTATTTCAATATCTCTTTTTATATTTAAGAAATAAAAGCAAAAACTTATAGTAAAAGAGGAATAAGTGATCCTAAATCTAATAAATTTTCTTCACTTAGACATACTATTTTTTTATTTTTATTTGTTATAAATTTAAATATTTTTTCATAGTCTGGATGTTTTTTTATGTCACCGAAAAATGCAATAGTATCATTAGATATGCTCCCACTACAACCTCCTATAAAGCCATAATTCATATCAAATAAATCTATAAAGCCTTGGGTAATAAGCAAGCAATCAATATCAAATTCTGAACAAGCCTTCACAATTCCTTCATCAGAAGTTATTATAGATTTTTCATCAACAATACAAATTGAACATTTACTATAACCTTGTTTTACATCTATCTTTTGTATTTTATTTTTGTTTATAAATTCTAAAATTTTAGGGTCAGTGTACTTAAAATTATGTATTGCATAATTTCCAAATAAAGCAACATTGTAGCTTATATTATATGGATATTTATTTTGTATTAAGGAACTACCTTTAATTACATTAAATCCATAATTTTTTAATGTTTTTAAATAATAATCATAAACATTAGGTGCAACAACTATATTATTATCATATAATTTACAAAGGCTTATATCTGGATGACATTTGATTGCATTATATGTGTTAGGACATTCTGTAGTTTCTATAATTTTAATACCTAAATCAAGTAAAGTATTTTGCATATTATGCGTTATTCTTTTATCTACCACTGCTACAGACAATGGCCCGTTAGCTAAAAATGATTCTTTAACAAATTTCATAACAATAGCCTTTAGTCATTTAATATTTCTATAAGTTTTATATTATTTTTATCAATGGAAAATGAACTTCCTAATTCTTTACTAGATAAAGTTAGTAAAGCTACATTTTCACCACTATTAAATTGTTCCATCCAGTCAATTAAAGAGTTAAAGTTTCTTATATTATCTCTTTCTACGATTTTTACAAAATCGTTTTTAAATACAATTCTTATCTTATTTAACTTCATTTTTTTCACCATCCTATATAATAAATATTTTATATCAAAAACAAAAATTATAATAGGGTGGTTTGAAGTTTTTATTAATACGGAGGTATTATTATGAAAAAAATATTACTTTTATTAATCATAATCATAGGTATTTTAATTTTAATTGTAGGTTGTACTGAGAAACATTTTAACCAAATTATGAATGAAGGTAAAATAGCTGTAGAAAGAGGAGATTATGAAACTGCTAAGGAAAAGTTTAATTTAGCAACATTTGAAAAGCGAGATAATAAAGAGGCAAAAGCTCTATTGAATCAAGCTAGTAATGTAATAGAAGGTAAACAATTAGAAAGCGAAGGATACTTTAAAGAAGCCAAAAATATGTATGATAATATAAATAATATAGATAGTCAATATAATAAGATTAAGATAGAAGGTAAACATCTAAGTTTAAATATGAGCAAAGAACTTGAAAAGGAAGATGAAAGTAGAGAATTTCTAAAAGAACTAAAAAGATGTGCCCTAGATGTTAAAAATTTACTGGCCGATTTAGAAGCAAATAATTTGAACGAACATATAAATAAAGATTTAGAAAATATAGTTGATAATATTGAGTATTATAGTAATACTAAATAGATAACAAATTTTAAAAATTTAATATAGATATGTAAGATTAAAATTATTTAGATTGAGATATTTTATCTATAACTCGTATAATATATATACTTTTTAAGAAAAATATACTTGACCATTTAATAATTAAAGCATAATTTTAGGAGGGTTAAGTATGAAAAAATCTATTAATAATCAAAATGCTAAAGAAGCTTTAAATCAAATGAAATTAGAAATTTCAAATGAGCTAGGTGTTGAAAGTAATCATAATGGTGCAAGTAAAAGTGCCTATCAAAATGGAGTTATAGGTGGTAAAGTAGGAGGCCAAATGAGTAAAAGGCTAGTTGAAATGGGAGAAGAAATACTGCTTAGCCAATATAATAATAAAAAGTAGAGATTTTTTAATAGCTATACTAAGTAAACTTAGTATAGCTATTTTTTATGCTTAAGGATATTATGATACTTAATTTTGTGTGGATAACTCATGAAAGTAAGTTATATCAACAAATTGGTTTTAGGCATAAAAAACATTTTGAGCAACGTACGAAGTCGTTGGCGACAGGAGCGAAGCGACTTTTTTACATATAAGAAACGTAAGATTACATTATAATTGGGGATAAGTAGTTTGAAATTAGCTTATAAAGAATATAAAAATTTTATACTAAAAGCTAAGTTACTTTAATAATAATAGTAATGAAAATAAACTAAAAAGTAAATTTATCTATGTTTGATAAAAAAAGATTTAATTTGGTTAAATTTACCTTATAATAATTATATAAAGAAAATTAAAAAAATAAGATAGGAGGTCAAGTATGATTTCAAAAGAAATAGCAACTAGAGTTTTAGAAAAATGCTTGATTACAGGTGGAGATTTTGCTGAAATCTTTGAAGAGGACACTATTACAAATTCAATAGGTCTAATAGATGAAAAAATAGAAAATGCACTAGGTGGTAGAAGCTATGGTGTGGGTATAAGAATTTTTAAAGGATTTAAGAGTGTATATGCTTACACTAATGATAATAGTTTAAACTCTCTATTAGATACAGCACATAAAGCAGCATTGGCGTTAGGAAGCCTAAAAGAAGATATAAGTATTACGCTTCATGATACTAAAATCATAACGGATATAAATCCTATACAGCTTTATCCAAATGATATTGGATATGATAAAAAAATAGGAGTGATGAAAACTGCATATAAAAGTGCAAAATCATACAGTACAGATATATCACAAGTAAGTGTAACTTATATAGATAAAGATCAAAAGGTATTAATAGCAAATACTGAAGGTTTATACACTGAAGATAGAAGAGTAAGAACTAGATTAGCTATAAGTTCAGTAGCATCTAAAGGAAATGAAAATCAAACGGGATTCGAAGCACCTGGTGGATGTAAAGGGTTTGAAATATTTGAAGATATAGATCCAGAGTATCATGCAAAAGAAGCATCAAGGGTCGCAACAACAATGCTTAATGCTAAAAATTGTCCAGCAGGTAAAATGATGGTAGCTATAGATAATGGCTTTGGAGGAGTAATATTCCATGAAGCATGCGGCCATTCACTAGAGGCAACTGCTGTAGCAAAAGGAAACTCTGTATTTGCAAATAAATTAGGAGAACAAATCGCATCAACTAAAGTAACGGCTATAGATGATGGAACACTTCAAAATCACTGGGGATCTAGTAATATAGATGATGAAGGAAATAAGACTCAAAGAAATGTGCTTATAGAAGATGGAATACTAAAATCATATATGATAGATAAATTGAATGGAAGAAGAATGAACATGAACCCAACAGGAAGTTCTCGTAGACAAAACTATAAATATGCTCCTACATCAAGAATGACTAATACATATATAGCAGCAGGTGATGATAGACCAGAAGATATAATAAAGTCAATAGACAATGGATTGTATGCTAAAAAAATGGGTGGAGGATCTGTAAATCCTGTTACAGGAGAATTTAACTTTGCGGTATCAGAAGGATATTTAGTTAAAAATGGTGAAATTGTAGAGCCTGTTAGAGGTGCTAGCTTAATTGGAAAAGGTAGCGAAGTTTTAATGAATATAGACATGGTTGGAAATAACCTAAAACAAGCACAAGGTATGTGTGGATCATCATCAGGAAGTATACCAACTAATGTAGGTCAGCCAATGGTTAGAGTAAAAGAAATTACAGTTGGTGGAAGATCGGAGGAGTAGCTATGGAATTTAAAAGTTTTAAAAAAATGTTATTAAAAAAAGGTATAGAAGCTGGATTTGAAGAGTGTGAAATATACTTTAGTGAAGGCGAAAGTATAAGCATAAGTGTATATGAGGGAGAAGTTGAAAAATATAGTTTAGATAAAGCATTTGGTTTATCATTTAGAGGTAAATTAAATGGCAAAATAGGATATTCATTTACAGAAATAATGGATTTTGATGCAATAAATATGTTAATAAAAAATGCGAAGGAAAGTGCATTATATATAGAAAATGATGATATGCAGTTTATTTATGAAGGTGATAAAAAATATGAAAAAGTAAGCTCTTACTCAGAAAAACTTGAGAATATAGATGCTGCTAAAATGATAGAATTAGTTTTAGATGTAGAAAAAGAAACAAAACTATATGAAAATGTAGTAAATATTAATGGATGTAAAATATCATATAGTTCATCTAATTATGGAATATACAATACAAAAGGGCTAGAGTTAACTAATAAAAGCAATATATTAATGTCTTATGTTGTTCCAGTAGTAGAAGAAAATGGAGAGAAGCAAGATGGAATAGGATACACTATTGCAAAATCTTTAGATGAAATAGACCCTAAAACAATTGCTAAACAAGGAGTTAAAGAAGCTATCTCAAAATTAAATGGAAAAATTATACCATCAGGAAACTACAAAACTATACTATATAATGAAGCGATGGTTTCTCTTATTGGAACTTTTGCAGACATATTTAGTGCAGACTCAGCGCAAAAAGGTCTTTCTCTATTGAAAGATAAAGAAGGGGAGATCATTGCAAATGAAATAGTTACAATAGTGGATAATCCTTTACTAGAAGATGGATTAGCATCTACTCCATTTGATGATGAAGGAGTAGCTACTTTCAAAAAAGAAATAGTATCTCAAGGAAAGTTAACTACTCTTTTACACAATCTAAAAACTGCTAATAAAGCAAATGTAAAAACTACAGGAAATGGATTTAAAGCATCTTATTCATCTCAAGTTGGAGTTGAGCCTAGTAACTTATATATAGAAAAAGGTGAAAAATCTTTTGATGAACTTATGGGCTTAGTTGGAGAAGGAGTTGTTATAACTGATTTAGCAGGACTTCATTCAGGAGCTAATTCTATAACAGGAGACTTTTCTTTAGCAGCTAAAGGATTTTATATCAAGGATGGTAAGAAAGAATTTCCTATTGAACAAATAACTGTAGCAGGTAATTACTTTGATTTATTAAAAAATATTGAAGTAATAGGAAATGATTTAAAATTCCCTATGAGCAATGTAGGATCGCCTTCAGTTATAATTAAAGAACTTTCTATAGCGGGAAGTTAAATAGGAAACTAAAGATGAAAATAGCAATAATGTCATGTAGAAAGCTTATGGGAATGTGTTCTGGCAGTGGATGTTTTGAAGCTTATAATAATTTAGACGATGCTTTTGATATATACAAAGAAAAGCCGGAACTAGCAAGCTTTTTTTACTGCATAGGATGCAAAGATACTTTAGTAGAAGGCGAAGATTGGGAACATAAAATGAAACAATTACAAAATAAAAATGTAAAAAATATACACTTAGCTTTATGTACAAAGATTGAATGTGATAATTATAAAAAGCATGAAAATATATTAAAAAAATATGGATTTAATATAGTTCATGGAAGCCATAAATCTAAAAAGTAAAGAATTATAAATAATATTATTATGTTAACTGGTATTTGTAATATATGATTAGTTTTAATATTCATATATTACAAATACCTTTTTTGTATTTAAGTAAATTATAAAAATGAATTAGCTTGAATTATATGATTAAAATTGAATAAAATTTAATAAAAATGAAAAATAAAAAAATATTTTAAAAAACATTGTAATAATTGAAAAATGTTGGTAAAATTGCTATTTGTGACGAAAAGAAATAAGAAATCTATAGGAGGTCATAGATGGAAAATAAACAATTACAAAAAACATTAGGAGCATCTGCAGCCTTATCGACAGTTGTTGGTATGGTAATAGGAGGAGGGGTATTTTTTAAACCTCAAGCAGTATATGAACTAACTGGAGGAGCTCCAGGACTTGGAATTATAGCTTGGATTTTAGCTGGAATAATGACAATAACAGCAGGTCTTACAGCTGCAGAAGTATCGGCAGCCATACCTAAAACAGGTGGAATGATGGTTTACATAGAAGAAATCTATGGTAAAAGACTAGGTTTTTTAACTGGATGGATGCAATCGGTATTATTTTTCCCAGCAACTATAGCTGCAATATCAGTTATGTTTGGGCAGCAATCAGCAATTTTATTAGGAAATGAATCATTAGTTATACCTATGACGGTTGGAGTTATATTATTTATAGGAATTTTAAATTCATTTGGTTCAAAAACAAGTGGTGTTATACAGACAGTATCTACAATATGTAAATTAATACCTCTTGTATTACTTATATTATTTGGATTTATAAAAGGTAGTGGTGAAAATGCTATAATGACACCTTTAGTAAGTGAAGGGCTTAAGCCAGCGGGAGTAATAGGGCAGCTATTAGTTGCAATATTATTTGCTTATGACGGATGGATAAATGTAGGAGCTATAGCAGGAGAAATGAAAGACCCAGGAAAAGATTTACCAAAAGCTATAATAGGTGGACTATCTTTAGTTATGGCAGTATATGTAGTCATAAACTTAGCATACCTTTGGGTGTTACCAGCTAATGAATTAGCTCAATATGCATCACCTGCATCTGCTGTTGCAGAATCTATATTTGGACCAGTTGGTGGGAAATTTATAACTGTAGGTATATTAATATCTGTATTTGGATGTATAAATGGTTATTTATTAACAGGACCTAGAATAACTTATACTTTAGGGACACAAGGACATGTTCCAAAATTTATAGGAAAATTAAATAAACATGATGTTCCAGCAAATGCAACTCTAATAATGGCTTCGTTATCAGCATTATATGCATTATCTGGCCAGTTTAATTTATTGAGTGATTTATCTATGTTTGCTATTTGGAGTTTTTATGTATTAACATTTATAGGTGTAATAAAATTAAGAAAAAGTCATCCAAATATACATAGACCTTATAAAGTACCTCTGTACCCTTTTATACCAATGGTTGCAATATTAAGTGGATTGTTTGTTGTTATAAATCAGTTATTCTTTGCAGGCATAAATAGTACTATTATGTCTTTAGGAGGAATTATAGCAACTTTAATAGGATTACCTGTTTATAATTACTATGAAAATAAAAATAGATCAAAAGATATTGAGATAGATAAAAAAATTGCAGCATAATAAAGATGAGTTACCTAAATTTAGGTAGCTCATTTTTATTATATTGTGGTATAATTTGACATTTTAATCACACTTATATAGTATTTAAGTATAGACCTTATATATAATGTACATTCAATAACAATTAAACTAGGGGTGGTAATATGAAATCATTTATAAGTATTGATTGGGATTATTTCATGAATTATATAAAGGACTATCAAGATTCAGAAATAGAAAATAAAAATAATATAATCATGCATTGGTATAAAATATATTTAGAAAATAAATCAAAGGGAATTGATTTAAGCAAAAAAATGGGTACTAGCGGTCAAGAAAAATTTTTCTGGAAAGTATTGAAGGAAAAATTTAAACTAACTAAGAAAACTAAGCTTATTGTAACAGAGTCTCACGCAAATGCTTATGAGATAATAAAAAATAGTGGTTGTGAAAAGGTGTATTCATTTGATGCACACTCAGACTTAGGATATGGAGGTTTACGTTCTCTTTATTTTGAAGTTAACTGTGCAAATTGGTTAGGAAAACTATTAGATGATAACATAATAAAGGAAGCAAATATAGTTTATAGTAAATATACAGGGGAAAAGCCTGAATATTTTAAAGAAATTAATGATAACTTTAATGTAAATTATTTACGACTCGATGATATAAAAGAGAGTGATGTTTTTGATATAGTACATATTTGTAGATCTGGTGCATGGAGTGCTCCATGGTTAGATAAAAAATTTTATGAGTTTTTAAATAAATCTAAATTTAATTATGAAATAAGAGGTTTACAAGATAGAACTTGGAATCCGAATTCTATTAATTTAGCTATGGAAATAGATTGTCTTATATATGGATAATTAATAACTATTAAATATAAATAGGATGTACATTATATAAAATATATATTAAACATAATAAAAAGCTATAAAAACGCTAGTATTAGTAGATGTTTTTATAGCTTTTTTACTATGTTTTTATTTAGAATACGCATAAAATAATTTAGTAAAAATCGTAATGTATAATTGTAATTTTTATTGGAAATAGTGACTATAATAAACAATAAATAAAACATTATGATAGTGGGTGAAAATATGAAGCTAACGAAAAAAATAGTATTTATACTATTTAGTATAGTTTTAATAAATATTTTTATATGCATAAAACAAGATCAGAAGTTTAAATATTTAGATACTAAACAAATGAAAATATATAATTTATATAAAGATGATTTAGTACCGAGCTTAAATTCTAAAAATATACAAGAATCAGCAGACATGAAAATTATGTCGTTTAATATACATAAAGGCAGAAATGAGAAGAATAAATATACATTAGATTCGACGATAAAGCTTATAAAAGAAAATAATGCAGATATAGTTTGCTTACAAGAAGTATTAGGTTTTCAAGATGCTAAGATAAAAAAACATCTTGAAAATAATTCACAGTTTATAGTTAATCAAAGAGATAATTTATTTTCTCATGGATTAGCTATATACTCAAAGTACCCTATAGTAGAAAGTAATCAAATACTGTTAACTAGCAATGGTGAACAAAGAGGCCTTTTACATGTAACTTTTTATATAAATAATAAATATGTCAATGTAATTAATGCACATTTAGCAATAAATACAGATGAACGAAAAGTACAAATAGATGAAATGATGAACTATATAAATGGATTAGATGGAGAGGTTATTTTAGTTGGAGATTTTAATCAAACTAACTTAGAATTGAGTAAATTAGTAGATGTAGGGAAGTATCATGGATACGTTAACTCAAAAACATTTATACCTATAGATTCTAGAATAGATCATATATTTATAAAAAAGGGAGGGATATATTCATCTACGTATAATATAATAGAGTCCAAATTATCAGATCACTATCCTATAACTGCAAATATTAAATATAAGCCTCAATTAATACTAGATTAAAGCAACATAGTTTTTATAAAACTATGTTGCTTTAATCTTAATTAAAAGATATTATATTACTTGATATATCTAAAATTTTTAGTAGAGTAAGAGTTATTAATGAATTATATTAATTTTTAAAATTATATATTATAAATTGCCTGGGAAATTTCAGAAAATAATTAATATTTAAATTTTAACTGTTTTATATAAAAAATAACAAAATTTTTATTATGTGAAGGGAGAAAATATGTTTAATTTAAATGATTGTATAGGAGTTATAACAAATAAATATAATAAAGAAATTATAGAAGCTTTTAATAATAGAGTATTAAGCCATGGAATAACAAGAGTACAATGGATAGCAATTTATTATATTGGCCAAAATGAAGGGATAACACAAAAACAATTATCATATATACTAGATTCAAATGAATCTTCAATTGTTAGACTTGTAGATAGAATGGAAAAGGATGATATGGTCAAGAGAGAAAAAGATGAAAATGATAGAAGAATTACCCGACTATATTTAACTGATTATGGAAATAAAAAAAGAGAAGAAATAATACCTATAGGAGAAAAATTTTCAAATGATAGTGTAAAAAATATATCAGAAAAAGATTTAGAGACGTTTAAAAATGTTTTAAATCAAATAGTAAATAATCTAAAAAATACGTAATAATGATTTACAAAGTACTATAATGATGATATACTTGTCATATAAATAATTGCTATAGCAAGTATTTAAAAAGGATAATCATAAGGGGGAAAAATCATGAAAAAAGATGTTAGAGGAATGTTAAAAGATTTTACAGATGGGTTAGCTGCTATAAGTGAAACTAATAAAGCTAATGTTAATGCATTTATGCGCCTTTTAAATACGGGGTACAAGGAAGGTGCTTTAAGTACTAAGACTAAAGAACTTATGAGTGTGGCGATAGGAGTATATAATCGTTGTGAATATTGCATAGTATACCATGTATATAAGTCATTAGAGGCAGGTGCTACTAGAGAAGAAATAATGGAAGCAGCTATGGTTGCAGTTGGATTTGGTGGAGGTCCATCTATGGCTTATAGTGCTACTTTATTAAAAGATAGTATAGATGAATTTGAAAATGATTTTAAATAAAAAATAAAGAAATACTGTGTATAAGTTTTATCTTTACACAGTATTTTTTTACATACTAAGGAATTATAAATTATCTGGTTTGTGGATAAGTTATAATTCTCACTGTTAGGCTTGAGCAACGGACCTGTTTTTTAGGTCGTTGGCGACAGGAGCGAAGCGACTTTTTTATTTAAAAATGATTTTAATTGTGTTAAAATACCATAAAGAGCATATATAAGTGATTTTTAAGGGGAGGATATTATATTTACATTAGATAAATTTATGAAGCTTTTATTAAAAAAGTATTTAATAAAATATGAAGACATTAAGGACGAAATAACAGTAGATGTAAGAACAAAAGAGCAGTACTCAGAAAATAATGTATTCAAATATAACATTCCTATAATGACAAAGGAAGAACATGATTTTTTACATAGACACTTATTTTGGGCAGAAGTAATTGTAATTTATGGCATGATAAAAAATATAAAGGAAATAACTAAAGATCTTATAAGAGTATCGCATAATAAAACAAAAGCACTAATTATTGGATGTTCAAAAGGAAGGCTAAGAAGCCCTACTATGTGGGCCTATGCAAAGTTAATAGGTATAAATGCAAAAGTATTAGAAAATGGAATCTTAGGTATTAAAAAATATTAAAATCCAAGTTGTTTATTACAACTTGGATTTTTTATAGGCTATGTTTTAATTCAATGTTGATACTAGGAATAATTTTAATAATAAAAAAGGAGGGGTATACCGATCGATATAACTCCTATTTTTATTCATAGTATATTAAAATTGTAAAATAAATGCGTAGTCTACTAAATATTATAATGCTGTTTTATAATATTTAAAGATATACTTTTTGCTACTGAACCTGCAAGTTTTTGATTTTCATCATCTATACGTACAGCAAAATAAGTTTTTTTATCATTTTTTTCAATAAAGCCTGTAAACCAAGCATTTGTGTCTTTTGCACTACCTGTTTTGCCATACACTGAATAATTTTCATTACTTTCAACTAACATAAAGTCCTTGACTAAATTAATGTCATTAGGTTCAAATGATGATTTTCCTTCAAATATAGTTTCTAATACTTTTACTTGTTCCATTGGCGATATTTTCAAAGATGAAGATATCCAATAAGTATTATGCCCATTTTCATTCCAAGCACTTATATCTCTATTACCGTAATTTAAATCATTAAGTGTATTTTGTACGTATTCTTTATCTAATGAATCCATGATTTTTTCGTAGTACCATACACATGATTCTTTGAAAGCCTCTTTAAATGTAATATCTTTATTCCATTCTTCTTTCCAATATATTTTACCATCATATCCTAATTTTGAGTCTGCTGAAGTTGTTATGTTCTGAGATAACCCCATCAAAGAGTTAATTATCTTAAAAGTAGAGTATGGAGGTATTTGCTCATCTATTAATTCTTTGTTATATATATTGTATGTATTTTCTTCTGGACTAAAGAATACAGCACATCCATTTATTCCATTAAAACTATCGCTGTAATCTACTTCATTTTCCTTAGGTGCAGTTTGGACTACTTCATTTTTTACTTTTTTATTATTATTTGGTTTATTATTATCCATTTTAGCACTACACCCTGTTAGATTTATGCTAATTGCTAGTGTGGTTAATATTGCTAGTTTTTTCATTTTATATTTTCTCCTTGTTTTTATTCGTTTATGGTCTGAAGCGAATTTAATATATTACTTATGATTGTCTGTATGATATAACCTCCGACACATTGATATATCTATATTATAATCTATATATTTGTAAATATCCATTTTCAACACTTACTTAAAACATAGACTTTTTATAATTTTAAAAAAATTCACATTATAATTATTTTAAATAAAAATGTAAAGTGAAAAAAAATTCATATAAAAATTTGTTTTAAATTAAAACAAATAGATGATTATGTAATATAATACAAAATATAGTTGATAATAATTAATATAAATTATTATTTATAAAAAAATATTACAAGGAGATGCACATGGAGAGAAAAAATTATTTAGCTATAATGAAGACATTTTTTATGGCATTATTATTTTTAGCAATTGGAAGTATAATAGGGGTATTAATAATACCACCATCAGTTAGATATATGTTAAATATAGCATTTTTTGTATTAGTTCTATTTTCTATTTTTTCAAGAAAAGGTGGATTTATAAAATCTAAAGGAAGCATGTATGCGTATGCGTTTATATTAGGGATATTAACTGGTTCTACTTATGTATACTATTTTGCAACGTTGGGATCAGATTTATTCTTATCAGCTGTGTTGGGTGTAATATTAGTGTTTGGACTAGCTTATATAGTTGCAAGTAAAACTTCAGAAGAAAGCATGTTTAAAATATCATCTATGATATGGCCATTAATATTTTCTTTATTAATATTAGAGTTTTTAAATATATTCTTATTTAAATTTGGAACATTTGATTTAATATTATCTACTATAGGTGTTTTAGTATATTCATTATATGCAATAGTAATAATGAAGTCTGTTCAAAGTAGATGTAGATATGGTGTTTTATCTGAAACAGAAGTTGTACAATTATCATATTCAATATTTATAAGTTTCTTAAATCTACTTTTAGATATATTAAGAATATTAGCTATTGTAAAAGATAATGACTAAAGTTTATTATAAAAATAATAAAAAATTTAAAAATATAAAAAATAGAGTGCAGTTTAATTAAATTAAACTGCACTCTATTTTTATTAACAAGTATATATTCCACATAAAAAACTAAAAAATAAAGGTTTTTATTTAGCTATATAGGATTATATATAATAGAAGATAATATTTGTAGTTCACTGATAACTTATAGTAATAATAAAAAAATATATTCATACACATGTATAGCAGAGTTTTACTTTTTTTAAAATTAGATCTTAGGCCAAAAACTATAAAGGGGATTATGATATGCAGCTTATACAAGATTGGGTAAATAACAAAGGCATAAAAATAAATTATATCGATAATCATATAATAAATAGTAAAAAAACGCCATTATTAATATGTCCAGGATTATCAGAGTCAGCACAAGACTATATAAAAATAATAGAAAGATTAAATGATAGAAGGTGTATAGCTTTATCCTTTAGGGGGAGAGGGAAAAGTGATTCACCAGAACGTGGGTATACATTAACTCATCATTTACAAGATATACATTCAATAGTTGAATGTTTGAATTTAGATAAATTTTGTATAATGGGATACTCTAGAGGAGTTTCTTATGCACTAGGGTATTCATTATTAAATCAAAATGCTTTAAAAGGATTGATATTAGGGGAATATCCAGCACAACATAAAAAAATGCCAAAAGGATGGGCAAGTGAGAGTATGGAATTTTATAATTCCCATTGTCAATCTATATCAATAAAGTACAATGTACTAGAAGCTATAGAAAGAGAATCAGAACAGATTTATTTTAAAGATCAGTTACCGAATATAACATGTAATACATTGATTTTAAAAGGTGAAAAAGAAGAAACTTTACTAACACTAGAAGATATAAGTGAATATATACAAAATCTAGGAAGTAAAAGCATAAGAATAAAGCATTTTGAAAATTCAGGTCATGATATAAAAGAAGATGAATTTGAAAACTTATTAAATATATTAGATGAGTTTTTGTCATCATTAGATGATCAATGTAACTAAAAAATATAAATATATGTGTGAAAATAAGGGTATGGTTAGATTTAAAACTGTAGCCTTATTTCTGCGTGCAATAAAAGTATAATTAAATTATTCTCTAATTATGTATGGTAGATTACAATTAGCTGTATTATAAGTTGGATTGTTATATTTAACACAAAATTAATATTTAAAATAGATTTTTATTAAATTTGATTGACAAAAAAATAAATATAAAATTATAGAACGTTGAAATTTAAATAGGTAAAACACTTTAAGTATAAAGCACAATTTAGAAATTTAATTGTTAAAATGTTAAAAAATAAATAAATGAGAATAATTTGAAATTTTCAGAAAATTCACTTTACTTAATTTTGTCCAATATACTACAATTTAAATATAAAGCAAAATATTAACACAATATGTATAAAAAAAACTATATATGATTCTGAGGGGGTATTTACATGGAAGCAAGAGATTATGTTTTACAGTTAATAAATAAAGCTCGTATAGCTCAGAAAGAATTTGAAAAGTATTCTCAAGAGCAGGTAGATGAAGCAGTTCGTGCTATAGGAAAATCAATATATGATAACGGTGAAATGCTTGCTCGTATGGCAGTTGATGAAACTAAAATGGGAGTTTATGAAGATAAAATAGTAAAAAATAAAGGAAAGTCAAAAGCTGTTTGGAACAAACTAAAAGGTGTAAAAAGTAGGGGAATAATAAAATATATAGCAGAAGAAGGATTAGTCGAAGTAGCTAAGCCTATAGGAGTAGTAGGTGCTGTAACTCCTACAACTAATCCAACAATGACACCTATGCACAATGCAATGATTGCATTAAAAGGAGGTAATGCGATTATTATATGTCCTCATCCAAGAGCTAAAAATACTGGAGTAAAAACAGTAGATTTAATGAGAGAAGCGTTAGATAAAGTAGGAGCACCTAAAGATTTAATTCAAATAGTAAATGAGCCTACTGTTGAAATATCAAACTTGGTAATGCAATTATCAGATGTATGTGTATCAACTGGTGGACCTGGAATGGTAAAGGTTGCATATAGTAGTGGAAAACCAGCATTTGGAGTAGGTGCAGGAAATGTACAGTGTTTAATAGATAAAGATGCAAATCTTGAGGAAGTAGTTCCTAAAGTTATAAAAGGTAGAATATATGATAATGGAATACTTTGCACATGTGAACAAAGTGCTATATGTCCTGATGAAATGTACAATGAATTTATAGATAGATTAGTACAAAGTGGAGCGTATTATATAGAAAAAGAAGAAGAAGTTAAATCTTTAAGAAAAGCATTATTTCCAGACGGTAATATAAGTAAGGACTGTGTTGGAGCATCTCCTTATGAAATAGCTAAGATGGCATCTATAGCTATACCAAAAGATACAAAGTTACTAGTTGTAAAAGTTGAAAAATATGGAACAGAAGAATATTTTGCTAAAGAAAAGATGTGCCCAGTATTATCAGCATACAAGTATGAAAAATGGGAGGATGCAGTAAATATAGCTAATCAAAATTTAGAATATGAAGGTAAAGGTCATAGTGCAATAATACACTCTTATACAAAAGAGAATATAGAATATGCAGCAAATATACTTCCAGTATCTCGATTTGGAGTTAATCAAATTGGGTCAAGTGGGCTTGGAGGATCTTTCTTAAATGGTCTTAATCCTACCGCAACATTAGGCTGTGGTTCTTGGGGAAATAATAGTATAAGTGAAAATTTATGGTTTAATCATTTAATAAATGTAAGCAAAATAGCTTATGAAGTTCCTAGTAAGAAAATTCCTACAGACGATGAAATATGGAATTAAATCTTCAAATAAAGGAGATAAAAAATGATAAAAAATTTTAAAGAATTAATGGATCTAGTTATCAAAAATGAAACAAAAACAATAGCAGTAGCGGTAGCACAAGATAAAGACGTACTGTCTGCTGTAAATAATGCCTATAAAATGGGGATAGCTAAAGCAATTTTAGTAGGGGATAAGGAAGATATAGAAAAAATTGCTAATCAAATAGACATTAAGTTAGATAATTTTGAAATTATAGATATAAAAGATAAGACAGAGGCTTGTATATATGCTGTTAAATTAGTAAGAGAAGGTAAAGCAGATTTACCTATGAAAGGATTTGTAGATACATCAGTTATATTAAAAGCTGTGTTGAATAAAGAAACAGGTCTTAAAACAGGTAATTTAATCAGTCATGTTGGCTTACTTGAAGTCAATGGATTTGATAGATTATTTGTATTAAGTGATAGTGCTATGACTATTGCACCTACCTTAGATGAGAAGGTAGATATTATTAAAAATAGTATTAAAATTTCACATGCACTAGGTAATAAAGAACCTAAAGTGGCAATCCTTTGTGCAGTTGAAAAAGTAAATCCTAAAATGCCAGCAACAATAGATGCACAAGAACTTACAAAAATGAATGAAAGTGGAATAATTAAAGGCTGTCTAATTAAAGGACCTTTGGCAATAGATAACGCAGTAAGTTTGGAGGCGGCAAAACATAAAGGGATAAATCATCCTGTTGCAGGTAAGGCAGATATATTAATAGCTCCAGATATAGAAGCAGGTAATATTTTAAATAAATCAATGGAATATTTTGCAAAGGCAGAAAAAGCGGGAGTAATAATGGGGGCTAAAACTCCAATAATTTTAACTTCAAGAGCAAGTTCTGATATATCAAAACTTCATTCAATAGCACTAGGTGCACTAGTTGTTCAACAACTTGGAAAGGAGTAGGAATATGAATAATTATACTTTTCTAATAATAAATCCAGGATCAACATCTACTAAGATTTCAATATTTGAAAATGATATAGAGACTATGACGGAAACTATTCGACATTCAAGTGAAAAAATAAATTCATACAAAGAGATTTATGATCAATTTGATTTTCGTAAAGATCTTATAATGGATGTATTAAAAAACAAAAATATAGATTTATCAACATTTACAGCTATTATAGCTCGTGGTGGAAATATGAAGCCTGTAGTTGGTGGAACTTATGAAGTTAATGAAGAAATGCTAAATGATTTAAAAATAGGCGTTATGGGTCAGCATGCATCTAATCTAGGTGGAGGATTAGCATACTCAATAGCAAGTGAGCTAGGGTTAAAGGCATATGTAGTAGATCCTGTTGTAGTTGATGAATTTGAACCATTAGCCAGAATATCAGGAACACCTTTGATACCAAGAAAGTCTAAAGATCATCCATTGAATCAAAGAGCAGTAGCTAGGGAAGCTGCTAAAGAAATGGGTGGAAAATATGATGATTTTAATTTTATAATAGCGCATTTAGGTGGTGGAATATCTGTTGGAACTCATAAAAGAGGTAGAATGATAGATGTTAATAATGCTCTTGATGGTGATGGACCAATGTCTCCAGAAAGATGTGGAGCAATACCATTTGGTGGAGTTATAGATTTATGCTATTCAGGTGAATACACTAAAAAAGAATTAAGAAAAAAATTAGTTGGATGTGGAGGTTTAGTAGGATATTTAGGAACAAATGACGCTAGGGAAGTTATAAAAAGAATAAAAGAAGGCGATGAATATTCAAAACTTATATATGAAGCAATGGCATATCAAATTTCAAAAGAAATAGGAGCATCTTCTGCAGTGCTTAAAGGTGATGTTGATGCAATATTGTTAACAGGTGGTCTTGCATATGATTCAATACTTATGGATTGGATAAAAGATAGAGTTGAATTTATTGCACCAGTTAAGGTATTCCCTGGAGAGCATGAAATGAAAGCTTTAGCATGTGGTGTACTTAGAGTTCTTGACAATAAAGAAAAATTACAAATGTATCCAAATAAGTAACTCCAAGAATTAAAGGAGGGAAACTTTAAATGACGTCATTACATTATTTAGGGGCTGTGTTAATATTATCATTAATCACAGCAGTAGGAATTTACTCTGGTAGAAAAGTAAGTTCAGCAAAAGATTTTTCATCTGGTGGTAGAAAAGCAGGTGTTGGAATTGTAGCAGGTTCTATAATAGGGACATTAGTTGGGGGAGCATCAACTATAGGAACAGCACAGTTAGCTTTCAATTATGGTTTTTCAGCTTGGTGGTTTACACTTGGAGGAGGAATTGGTTGTCTAATACTAGGTTTAGGATTTGCAAAGCCTTTATACAACAGTGAAATAACAACTCTACCACAAGTATTTGCAAGAGAGTATGGTCAAACAGCCAGTACAGTTTCAACTGTTTTAATGTCAATAGGTAGTTTTTTAAGTATAGTAGCACAAGTTTTATCAGGGATAGCATTAGTAACAACAGTTAGTCATCTAGGCTCATTTCCAGCAACAGTATGTATAGTATTATTAATGCTTGCTTATGTTATATTTGGAGGAGTTTGGGGAGCAGGTCTTGTTGGAATAGTAAAAACAATACTACTTTATGCTACTGTTATAATCTGTGGATTTATGGCCTTAAATTTAGGAGGAGGATTATCTGCATTTAGAGAAGCATTGCCAAGTGATCAATATTTTAGTTTGTTTGCAAGAGGAACTATGGTGGATATGGGAGCAGGAATATCTCTAATCTTAGGTGTTATAACAACTCAAGCGTATATTCAGGCTATAATATCAGCTAAAAGCCTAAAAATATCAAAATCAGGAGCTATAGTAAGTGCAGTTTTAATACCAATAGTTGGTACCGCTGGAATATTTGTAGGTATGTATATGAAGATGACAGCTCCAAACATGGTAGCAGGAGAAGCACTTCCAACATTTATAATGCAAAACCTTCCCCCATTAGTTGCTGGAATGGTAATGGCTACATTGTTAGTCGCATTAGTTGGAACAGGAGCAGGTGTAGCCCTTGGTTTGAGTTCAATGATATGTAATGATATATATAAGGTATATTTTAATAAAAATGCAAGTGATAAGACATTATTAAAAGCAGCAAGGATTATAATAGCTGGAATATTAATTATAGTCGCAATACTTGCAAGTGGAAATCTAGGATCATTAATACTGGGTTGGAGTTTTATGTCAATGGGGCTTAGAGGAGCAGTAGCATTTGCACCATTATGTTGTGCATTGTTCTTGCCAGGAAAGATACACAAAAAATTTGCTCTAGGTGCTATTATATTAGGTCCGACATTTGTATTAATTGGAAAATTCATATTACCATCTCATATAGACCCTTTATTTTTAGGTGTATCAGTTTCAATTCTAGTAATGTTTTTAGGGTATTTTGCAAATAAAAACAAATCAAATCTAGATCAATCTCAATAACATAAATCCAAATTTATAGATTTTTTACGCTTAAGGAATTTATGATACTTCAAAAACTGTGGGTAAGTCATGAAGTATAGTCATGTCAACACGTTTGTGAAAGTAAAAAATGACATTTTTGAGCAACGGACGAAGTCGTTGGCGACATGAGCGAAGCGAATTTTTTATTAATTTGATTAAATGGGGGTTATGTATGGAAGAGAAAAATTTTGATAGAGTGTTAGGTAAAAAAGACGTCCTGGCCCTGGCCTTTGGTGCAATGATAGGATGGGGATGGGTAATATTAGTAGGTGGATGGATTTTAAAAGCAGGAACATTAGGAGCAATGAGTGCCTTTATTATAGGCGGTATAATGGTAATATTTGTAGGTTTAGTTTATGCAGAGCTTACAGCAGCTATGCCAGAATGTGGAGGGGCTAATGTATTTAGTCGAAGGGCACTAGGCAAAAATGCATCATTTGTATGTACATGGGCACTAATTTTAGGATATGTTGGAGTAGTCGCCTTTGAGGCTTGTGCACTACCTAATGTTGTTGAATATTTACTACCAGGATTTCTAAAAGGATACATGTATAGCGTAGCAGGATTTGATATATATGCTAGTTGGGTAGCCGTTGGGGTTGTAAGTTCAATTATAATAACTGCAATAAACTACTTTGGAGCAAAACCTGCAGCAGTTTTACAATCAGTACTAACAGTTGCAATAGCCGCTGTTGGAATAGCTCTAATATGTGGATCTGCATTTTCAGGTAATATTGAAAATACAAAACCATTATTTATAGATGGAATTGGTGGAATTATGGGAGTTGCAATAGCTACACCATTTATGTATGTTGGATTTGATGTAATCCCTCAAGCTGCAGAAGAAATAAATATGCCTTTTAATAAAATTGGTAAAATATTAATATTGTCAATAGTAATGGCAGTGTCTTGGTATGCATTAGTTATTTTTTCTGTATCAATGACTATGAAACCATGGGAGATGGAGACATCAATACTTGTAACAGCTGATGCTATGAAGTTTGCATTTGGAGGTAGACAAATAGCAGCTCAAATTTTAATTATAGCTGGATTAGCAGGTATAGTTTCAAGTTGGAATGCATTTTTAATGGGTGGTAGTCGTGCAATATACTCATTAGCACAAGCTAAAATGTTACCATCGTTTTTAGCTAAATTACATCCTAAATACAAAACTCCAACTAATGCAATATTATTAATAGGTCTATGTTCTTGTGTAGCACCTTTCTTTGGAAAAGTAATGCTTACTTGTATTACTAATGCAGGTAGCTTCGGTATAGTTATAGCTTATGTATTGGTATCAATATCTTTTATGGTATTAAGAAAGAAAGAACCAGATATGCCAAGACCATACAAACTTAAAAATTATAAGTTTATAGGTTCTATGGCTATAATATTAGCATCATTAATGCTTTTATTATATATTCCGGGGCTTATTAAAGCAGAATGGATAATTGTAGGAGGATGGACCGTATTGGGTGCAATATTCTTTATAAGCGCTAAAAGAAAAAGTAATAATGTAAATTAATATAAATAATCTACTGGGAGTATGGACTATCTAGTATCTTATTAAAATCTTTGGATTTGAGTGGGGGTAATTAAATGAAATTAAATGAAGCTAAATTAACTAAACAAGAACTTAAAGATTTAACTAAAAAGTATATGATAGAAACTTATGAAAGATTTGATTTTATAGCACAGACAGCAAAAGATATGTATTTATATGATGAAGAAGGAAATGGATATTTAGACTTTTATGGTGGAGTAGCTGTAAATAGCGCAGGAAGTTGCAATGAAAAGGTAGTAGAAGCAGTTTGTGATCAGGTAAAAGATATTATACACACTTTTAATTATCCATACACAGTGCCCCAAGTATTACTTGCTAAATTAATATGTGAAACTATAGGGATGGATAAAATATTTTACCAAAATTCAGGTGCAGAAGCTAATGAAGCTATGATAAAAATGGCTAGAAAATATGGTACAGATAATTACGGACCTAACAAATATCATATAATAACAGCTAAAAGCAGCTTTCACGGAAGAACATATGGAGCAATGTCTGCAACAGGTCAACCAGATAACGGATGCCAATTAGGATTTAAGCCTATGTTACCAGGATTTAGTTATGCTGACTTTAATGACGTAGATTCTTTTAGAAAATTAGTTACAGATGATACTATAGCTATAATGATAGAACCAGTACAAGGGGAAGGCGGTGTTAGGCCTGCTACACAAGAATTTATAGATGGAATAAAAGAACTTTGCGAAGAAAAAAGGCTATTATTATTATTTGATGAGATACAAACAGGATGGTGTAGAACGGGAGAAGTTATGGCTTATATGAATTATAATGTTAAGCCAGATATAGTATCTATGGCTAAAGCTATGGGTGGTGGAATGCCAATATCTGCAGTATGTGCAAGTAAAGAAGTTTCTAAGGCATTTACAATGGGATCTCATGGAAGTACTTATGGAGGAAATCCTGTTTGTTGTGCAGCTGCATATGCTCAGATTAATGAATTATTAGATAGAAAGTTAGCTGATAATGCTAAAAAAATGGGAGAATATTTTATGAATAAATTAAAAGATCTTCCACATGTAAAAGATGTTAGAGGTAAAGGATTATTAGTTGGAGTAGAATTTGATTTACCAATAGGTCTTGATATTAAACATAACTGTATAGATAGAAAATTATTAGTTACATTAATAGGAACGAGTATAATAAGAATGGTACCTCCATTAATTTTAACTAAAGCAGATTGTGATAAGGCATATGAAATATTAAAAGAATCAGTTCAAGCAGCTTTAGCTAAATAATAAAATAATAAAAAATTAAGAAAGTAAGGTAGTTACCTGAGGTAATATCTTACTTTTTTTAGGTTTATAAACAAATAGATTTAAATAGTAAAATTGTTTGATAGTAAACTTTTAAAATATAAAACAAATACCAGGAAAACGTTAAAATAAAATGTAGAAGAAATAGGTAAAATATAGTATATTATAATAGAATAGAAAAATAAATGACAAACTTAGGGGGTTAATCATGAAAAAACAAATAAAAGAAAAAATACAACAATTAAAACCTGAGATGATATCATCTATAGTAGATTGTGTAAAAATACCAAGTGTTATAAGTGACGCTACAGAAAATTGCCCATTTGGGGAAAATATAGATAAAGCATTAAGATACACATTAGAACTATGTAAATCTTTAGGATTTAAAACAGTATATAAAGATGGATACTATGGATATGCAGAAATAGGTGAAGGTGAAGAACTAATAGGTATACTAGGTCACTTAGATGTAGTTCCAGAAGGAGAATTAGAAAGTTGGGAGTTTCCTCCATATGAAGGTGTAATAGATGGAGACAAGCTTTGTGGAAGAGGTACTCAGGATGATAAAGGACCTACAATAGGAGCTATCTATGCTGTAAAAGCATTAATGGATTTAGGTGTTGAATTTAATAAAAGGGTAAGATTTATATTTGGAACAGATGAAGAAAATCTTTGGAGATGTATAAATAAATACTCTGAAAATAAAGAAGAAATACCTAACTATGGATTTACTCCAGATTCAAAGTTCCCTATGATAAATGCAGAAAAAGGACTTTTACAAGTATTTTTAAATGCCCCAGGAAATAGTGATATAGAATTAGAACTTGGAAATGCATTTAACTCTGTACCAGATAAAGCTGTTTATAAAGGTAAATATATAGAAGAGCTTGAAAAAGAATTAAGCAAGTTAAAGTTTGAATACACAAGAGAAGAAGATAAAATATGTGTATTAGGTAAAGGTGTTCACTCTGCAGTAAGTGATAGTGGTATAAATGCTATTTCAAGATTAGCTATAGCATTAAACAATATTGGTGTTAACTCAAATGCTATTAAGTTTATAGCTGAAGTTATAGGTGAAGATGCTAATGCAAATAATATAATAGAAAATTGCCAAGATGAAGTTTCAGGAAAACTAACATTTAATATTGGTAAATTAAGCATAAATAAAGATAAAGAAAGTATAGGTGTAGATGTTAGAATACCTGTTACATATGATAAGGAAGAGTTTGTAAAACAATTAGTAGAAAAAGCTAAAGAATATGGATTAACTTATGAAGAGTTTGATTTCTTAAAAGCTATATATGTTCCGGAAGATAATTTCTTAGTAAAAACTTTAAGAAAAGTATTTGAAGAAGAAACAGGATTAGATGGAGCACCTCATTCATCAGGAGGAGCTACATATGCTAGAGCGTTAGATAACTGTGTAGCATTTGGATCTGTATTTCCAGGGAAACCTAAAACAGAGCATCAAGCTAACGAATATATAAGTATAGAAGACCTTACAAAGGCTGTTGAAATATATGCTCTTTCTGTATATGAATTATTAAAGTAATATATAAATAAAATTAAATACAAATCATATAATAAGTATAGGAATTAATAATTTCTATACTTATTTTTTTTGAATTTTGAGATAATTTCATATGGGAGGGAAATATAATGAACGTATGTATATTTCTTGGGGCTGGAGCTTCAGCTGCTGAAAATTCACCTATTCAAAATGAATTATTCAGTGAATATTTTGCAAGTTTAAAGCCCAAAGATTTTGAAAATGATATGAACAAAGAATTATATAGATTTTTTAAACAAATGTTTAAGATTGACGTTATGAAAGATGATATGAAAAATGCTAACTTTCCTACATTTGAAGAAGTATTAGGTTTAATTGACTTAGCAGAGCAAAGAAGAGAATCATTTAAAAATTTTGGTTTAGAGACTTTAAATAGAAGAAGTGACAGTATAAGATTTTTAAGACAGTATCTTATTTTACTTATGGCTCGTGCTATACATAAAAGTGAAGGTAGAAGAAATGAATATCATAAAATGCTAGTTGATAATTTATATGATAGCAATTTATTAGAAAAGACAACATTTATAAGTGCCAACTATGATATACATATAGATAATACTATAGCAGCTCTATATCGTCGCAAAAAACAGCCTATTATGTTGGATTATGGCGTTGATTTTAACAATTTTGATGTAGAAGGAGGATGGAAAAAGCCTACAGAACCTAGCGTGAAATTATACAAAATACATGGTTCACTAAATTGGCTTTACTGTCCTATATGTAATAGCTTAACCCTTACTCCTTATGAAGGTGGAGTAATGAGATTACTTGATAATATAAAAGAAGCAAAGTGCTTGGAGTGTAAGGAGGTTACAGTACCAATAATAATACCTCCAACTTTTTTTAAAAATATGTCTAATGTATTTATATCTACAGTATGGAGAGAAGTAGAGAGAACTTTAAGAAAATGTGATGTTTTAGTATTTTGTGGATACTCTTTTCCAGATGCAGATATTCACATAAAATATATGTTAAAACGAGTTCAAAGTAGTAGAAAAAAGCCACCATTAAAAATAATAGTATTTAATAATCATGAAGGAAAAGAAGAGGACTCTTTATTAAAAGAAGAAGATCGATATAAAAGGTTTTTAGGAAGTGATGTAATTTACACTAGAAGCTCTTTTCAAGACTTTGCTAAAAATCCTTTAAAATATATAAAAAATAAATAAATTAATATTATATATAATAAGATTGATTATTAAAAAATAATTTTTTTTATATATATTAAAAATTCTGACAAATGAAACATATCCTTAATAGTTGCTTAATAAAATTTAAAATAGATAAAATCATATCTTTAGTAGACTGATTTTTATCTATTTTAACTATATTAAAGTAATAGGGGGTAGTAAATGAAAAAAATACTTAGTAAGTGGAATCAAATTAGTTTGGTAAAAAGAATTATAGTAGGTTTAGTAATCGGTATTATATTAGCATTAACAATTCCTGATATTGCAAAGCCAATAGTAATTTTAGGTTCTTTATTTGTAGGGGCACTAAAGGCAGTTGCACCAATTCTAGTTTTCTTTTTAGTAATGTCTGCTATTTCTCAGCATAAAAAAGGTCAACAAACTAACATGAAATCAATTATATGTCTTTATCTTTTAGGTACTTTTTTAGCAGGACTTATAGCTGTTGTAGCTAGCTTTATGTTTAAGATAACATTAACTCTTGGAGCAGGAGTGGAAGATGTTGTTCCTCCTGGTGGTGTTGTAGAAGTACTTAAGACTTTATTAATGAATGTTGTTGACAATCCAGTTAAAGCTCTTTTTAATGCTAATTATATAGGGATATTATCTTGGGCGCTAATTTTAGGGATTGCACTTAAAAATTCTGCAGAGTCAACAAAGTTAATGATAAGTAATGTAGCTGATGCACTATCACAAGTAGTTAGATGGATAATAAATTTTGCACCACTTGGTATTATGGGGCTTGTATTTGATAGTATAGCAACACAAGGTATTGAATCATTACTTGGATATGGTCAGTTGATTGTATTATTAGTTGGATGTATGGCATTTGTTGCATTTGTTGTAAATCCTATAATAGCATTTATAGGAATGAGAAAAAATCCATACCCATTAGTATTTAAGTGCTTAAAAAACAGTGGAATTACAGCATTTTTTACAAGAAGTTCAGCTGCAAATATACCTGTAAATATGGGACTTTGCGAAGAGTTAAAATTAGATAAAGATACTTACTCTGTGTCAATCCCATTAGGAGCAACTATAAATATGGGTGGAGCTGCTGTAACTATATCAGTATTAACATTAGCTGCTGTACACACACTAGGAATAGAAGTAGATATTGGGATGGCACTTATATTAAGTTTATTATCAGCTGTAAGTGCATGTGGTGCATCAGGTGTTGCAGGAGGTTCTTTATTATTAATACCATTAGCTTGTAGTTTATTTGGAATTCCAAATGATGTTGCAATGCAAGTTGTAGGAGTTGGATTTATAGTAGGAGTTATACAGGATTCTTGTGAGACTGCATTAAACTCTTCAACTGATGTATTATTTACTGCTGTAGCAGAGTTTGCTAAAAAACGTAAAGAAGGTAATAATAATTAAAAGTTAACTTCAGAAATGTAAAAACTATAATTTGTATATAAATATAAAATTGATATATAAATGTAAGAGGCTGTTTCCAATAATAAAAAAGAAACAGTCTTTTATATTACAAAAATTAGAAAATTTAATGAATTCTAAAAAATATATTGATATAATTAAACTCACATAAAAGTATATAGGGGAGAGTGGTTATATGTTGGGAACTATAGTAAATAGTTTAGCTATTGTTTTAGGGTGCGTAATAGGACTATTGGTAAAAGGTAGAGTATCACAAAAAATTAGTGATACCATAATGAATGGATTGGCATTATGTGTTGTATACATAGGGATATCAGGTGCATTAAAAGGTGAGAATACTTTACTAACGATAATATGTGTAGCTTTAGGAGCTTTGATAGGTGAGTTAATAGATATAGACAAATGGTTAAATAATTTAGGTGAAAAAATAGAGCTAAAAGTTAATAAGGGGAAAGATAAAGAAAAAGAAAATATATCAATATCTCAAGGATTTGTATCAGCTAGCTTAATATTTTGCATAGGGGCTATGAGTATAGTTGGAAGCCTTCAAAGTGGATTAACAGGGAATCATGAAACACTTCTAGCCAAATCAGTTATAGATGGAATAACGTCGATTATATTTACTGCTACATTGGGAATTGGTGTTATATTTTCTTCCATATCAGTTTTTATATATCAAGGAATCATTACTTTAGGAGCATCATTTTTATCGAATATTTTAAGTGACGCAGTAATAAATTCTATGACATGTGTGGGTAGCCTTTTGATAATAGGGTTAGGATTAAACATACTTAAAGCAACAAATATAAAGATTGCTAATCTATTACCTGCAGTATTTTTACCAATTATAGCTGGAATATTAGGTATAATATAAAACAAAAAACAACAAAAACATATTATAAAGTTCAAGAAGTCTTAATAAAATAAGGCTAAATCTTAGAAAGTTTAGACAAATTCTTTATTTAGAAGGAAAATCGCTTTAATAATCAAATATATAAATAAATAGTTATAAAATACAGAAATTTGATTATAGTAGGGGGATTTTAGAATGGTTACATTTGATATAAATGGTGCAATTGTAGAGTTTGATGAAAAATTAGATAATTATAACACTGTTAGAAAGTCGTTTAAGATATATGCAAAGAGAGCTAGTGAAGATTTTGAAAAAAATTGTTTAGAAAATTTTAAAAGTAAGAAATTATTATCAGAAAATGGATTAAAATTAGGGGCTGAATATATTGAGAGCGGATTAAAAAAAGCTATAGAAACAATTGTTGGATTTGACATAATAACAATTGATCTTGAAATTTTTAAAAATTCTTATTGTGAAAAATATCTAAACTATGAAAGACAATTTAATAATTTAAATAAAGAAGTTTTACTAAATAATAAAAGTAAAAAACATAATCATAAAATTTTTGATATTAAACCTATTGTAAAAAAATTAAGTCAGTATCTTTATGAAGATTGTTTTAATATACATTACGCAGTAGTTGATGCACTTATAGAAAATAATATTGATTCAATAAGTTGCTATATAGATAAATCTAGAAAACAAAAAGCAAAAGCTTTGTTTAATAATTATAAAGATGGATTTATAACTAAACCAGATGAATGGAAAGTAGTTAAGCAGATAATAGACTTAAATCCTTACAAAAAAGACGTATATGAATTTTTAGTAAAAGAAGATGGAGATTTTAGCCAAGAAATAGAAAGACTGACAAGTTACTTAGGATATGATATAAGCGAGCATAAAAATGTATTAATGGATACATATATAAAGAAAATAATAAAAGAAAATAGCTATGATATAGAGTCTGATAAAGAAAAAGTTGAAAAATATGCTAAATATATAGGATGCACAGATTGTTCTGTGTATCTAGCTAGAGTTGAAGCTATTTATACTTTTGAAAATGCATAGATATATATAATAAAAAGCTAACCTAAATTAAAATAAATTTAGGTTAGCTTTTTATTTTGATTGAAATACTTAAGCTCTTAAAAGTTATAATTAAATTACTTAACCCTAAAAGCTAGTTTATATAAAATTATATTTATAATTAAAAGAGCTATCATATAAATATTAAGTGGTAAAGTTCCAAATAGCGAAATAACAAAGTGAACACCTGCCATAATAAGAGTTAAAACTATCATTAAATAATTATCTAATATTGCATAATTTTTCTTAAATATATTAGGTGGTTGAGAAAATGGCAGATTTTTATTTAATATAACAAATGTACTTATAGCTATAAATATAGTAACTAAAAATATAATTATTAGATGTTGTACTTTACTTACTTCATAAATATTTATAAAGATAATACTTGAAATTATGTAAATAGGTATTATTATATTGGCTAAGCAAGCTTTAATAGCTGCTTTATGTACATTCATTTTATTTTTTATAGGTATAGTTTTATATATGTATGATGCATTATAATTTCTAGAAAATTTTAATGCTATTATTATCGTAGGAATTATAGTTACATAGCTATATAAAAATAAATAAATATATACACCCATATCTTCTACATATCTATCAAGAACTACAAAAAAACAAATTAAATTGGATCCAATAGTTGTATATACTGTAGCCTTAAAATCTCTATCAACTCTTATCATTCTAGAGAAAAAATTAAAAAATATTCTTTCTTCTTTATCTTTACATATAATCTTAGTCAATTTTATTGGAAATTTATATTTTTTTATATTTTTATTTGAGCTTTCATTATTGAGTTTTTGAAGATTTTTTTCAAATACTGGTGTAAGCTTTATATATATCAAAGCTGATATTAAAGGTATTACTAATGCTAAAAAAGAAAGTATTAATAATGTTTTATTTATATCTTTTGTTGCTATTATTTCAAGTAAAGATGCAAACCAAAAAGGTGGTAAAAAGTAAATAAGTTTTCCTAAATGAATGCTTTTAAATAAATTTATGCTTGTAGATAAATTCATAACAATTATATAAGCCAAACTAAAGGATACTGTAACTCCTATTTGTATAATAGTGATTGCATCTTTAAGTTTTGATCCAGTAAATAACTTTAGCAAAAGTAAATAAATTAGTCCAGAAAACATTAGCATAAAAATATTTATAAGAAATATTTCTATTAAGAATACTAAAGAAAAAAGTAATCCATATTTTAGTGATGCAATTAATGAAAATCCACTTAAAGCTATACTTATTTTTAACATGTATATCATAACATGTGTTATTTTAGATGCATTTAAAGTTTTTAAATCTATACCTCTAGTAGCTAATATAGATTTATCTTTAACATCTAATATCACAGATGAAAAATCGGACATGAAATTTGTAGATATAAAAAACATAAACATTGCAAAATAAGTAGCCATTGAGACTAAAGTATTTTTACTCATTATCACAATAAACATCATAAAAAATCCGATAATTGTATATATTATTTGAACTGTTTTATATTGATCTAAATATTGATCAAACTGTTGACGTCCTAATAAGTTAGAAGTTTTTCTTGAGTCTAATGTTAGTTTTACTCTTAATATTAATTTCATAGTATCATAATCAATACCAAGTTTTTCATATAAAAACCTAAATCTATCAAGTATATTTAGTGAAATAAAATTATTCATAATTTACACCTCTTTTATTACAGATATAAATTTTTTTGCAAGATTTTTATATTCACTAAATCCTGTAAGTTGATTAAAGATTTGTTCTAGGGATTTTTGATGTACACTTTCTTTTAAGTCATCAAAGCTTCCATCTGCAACAATAGCTCCATCATTTAAAAGTATGATTCTATCACTTATCTTTTCTACAATTTCCATTATATGTGAAGAGTAAAAAATAGTTTTACCTTCTTCTTTTAAACTTAGTAAGATTTCCTTTATTATCATTACGCTATTTGCATCTAATCCACTTAGTGGTTCATCTAAAAATAGTATATCTGGGTTATGTATTAGGCTAGATATTATAATAACCTTTTGTTTCATTCCTTTTGAAAAGGATTCTATTTTTGAGTTATAAACATCTTTTATTTCTAATATATCCATTAATTTATAAGCTTTTTTATCAGCATCATCATATTCTAATCCGTAAAGTTGTCCTATAAATGTTAAATATTCTCTAGCTGTTAAGCTTTCGTAAGTTTCTGCTACTTCAGGTACATATCCTATTCTTTTTTTATATACTTCTTCTTCAGATATATCTTCTCCAAATATTTTAACAACTCCTGTATAACCTTCAACTAAACCTAGTATTATTTTTACAGTTGTACTTTTTCCAGCGCCGTTTGGACCTATATATCCTATTATATTTCCCTTATCTATTTCAAGGTTTATTCCTTTTAAAACTTCTTTACCATCAAAGTTCATCTTTAAATCTTTTATAAGTATTGCTTTATCCATGACTTCTCCCCTTAACTGTATAAAACTTTATGCTTTTACTTAAGAATAAACTAAAAATAGTTTTTTACAATATTTTATGTATAAATGGTACTATTTTAGGTACGAATGGATAGTTTTTGATATTAATGTATTGGTTATTTTATTATAAATAATTATTAAATATTGAAATTTTATAAATTAGAGTAGGGATTATACAAAAAAGAAAGGAAATAGTTTTAAGTATTGTATAACAAGAAAAGTGCCTCTAAAATATTGAGACACCTTAAAATAAATATATTCTAAACTATATTAAAAATTTATAAATAGTATATTGTATCATCTTTATAAACATCATCTTCCATCTTTAAGTTATCCTCAGAAATTACATAATCAGAGTCATAATCTTCGTCATAAGTATTGTCGTAATCATAATCATCATCATATAACAAAATATCACTATCAGATAATAAATCATTAAAATTTATTAAGTCCAAAATCTTACTTCTTTTACCGTTGCATTTTTTTGATGATCTAAAAGAAATATTCATTTTAAGCACCTCGAGAATATAAATTTAATAAGTAGTATAAAACTACATTACTATTTATTATATTCAAATAAACTTATTTTAGTAATATATAAATAAAAAAATATAAAAATTTAACATTTTATATACATATAAAAAAATAAATACATAAAGTGAAAATAAAATATGTGAATTATCTGATAAATGTGACAAATGGAGTTGATATGTATTATAATTTTAATAGACAGAAATTAATAAAGACATTTATAAGTAAAACATTACATAAAAATTAAAGAATTATAACTAATAAAGTCATATTTATTTTAGCTTCTAAAGGTAGATTTGTTATAATGCTAAATCATTTATTAGGGGGATAAAGATGAGCAGTATAGGATACTTAACAGAATCTGCAAAATATTTTACAAAGGAAGAGGCAATCCAAGAAGCGAAGAGGTGCACATTATGTGAAGAGGCACATTGTAGCAAAGGTTGTCCAATTGGAAGTAATCCGAGAGAATTTATAGAACTTGTAGCTAAAGAAAAAATTCAGGATGCTATAGAACTTTTAAGAGAAAATAATCCGTTAGCTGGAATATGCTCAAGAGTTTGTCCCTATGAAACATATTGTGTTGGAGGATGCAAAAAAACATCTCTTAAAGAGCCAATAATGATACCATTTATTCAAAAGTTTTTAACTGAACATGAAAAGGACACAAATACTATAATAAAGAAAGAATCGATAGAACTATCAAGTGGCAAAAAAATTGCTATAATAGGATCTGGTCCATCTGGTCTTTCTGCTGCAGCATCTTTAGCAAAAAAAGGACATAAAGTAGTTGTATTTGAAGCTAGAGAAGATGTGGGAGGGTGGTTAAGTTATGGTATACCTCCTCATAGATTACCAAAGGAAATAATAAAAGAAGATGTAGAATATATAGAGAGTTTGGGAGTAGAGTTTATAACTAACTGTAGCATAGGAGATGACAAAACATTCGATGATTTAAGAAAAGGTGGATTTGATGCATTTCTAGTGTGTACAGGATTTAATAAAGGAAGAATATTAAAAGTAAAAGGACATGAGCTTAATGGTGTGTACGATGCGGTTAGTTTTTTAGCAGAAGCTAAGAGTAAAGATGGAAACATACCTACAGGTAAAAGTGCTATAATAATCGGTGGCGGAGATGTTGGTATGGATTGTGGTACGACAGCAAAGCTTATCGGGTATGATAAGGTAAGAGTTGTAGTTAGGGGTCCATTAGAAGAAATGACTGCAAGTAAGAAAGAGTTAAATTATTTACATAAAGTTAAAGTACCTGTATTTGATAACTTTGATTCAGTTCAAATAATTGGAGATAAAGATAATAAAGTTTGTGCTATGGAATTTAAAGGCGTAGATGATGGATCTAAATTAATATTAGATGCTGACACAGTTATATTTGCTGTAGGGCAGATGTCAGATGGAATTGAAAAAATTGCTCCTGTTGAAACTGATGATAGAGGAATTGTTATAACAAATAACTTTAAAACTAATATAGATGATATATTTGCAACAGGTGATATAGTAAAAGGAGATAAAACTGCTTGCTATGCAACTGCTCTTGGAAAAAGAGTAGCAATTGCAATAGACGAGTACTTAGCTAAGTAAATTAAATATTTAAATAAATTTTTTAGCTATTTTAAGGTAAAACTTAAAGTAGCTTTTTTTCATATATACAATTATAATAAAAGGATTATTAAGTTTAAAATTGCATTTTATATTAAAAAGTAATAATATTAATTAAAGAAAAATTCAGAAAATAATTTTTAAGATATAAAAATAAAGTTAAAATCATATAAATATATTTATTAAAGAATTATTATGAGTTGTTAAATGGGGGAATGTAATGAAAGAATTAAAAAACAAAAACTTTATATGTACAAAAGATGGAACTCTAAATAAAGAATCTATAGGGTGGAGTAGAAAGATATTTTCAAATTGTGATATAGATAGTGGATATTTTAGGAAAAAAATATGGAATCATTATATGTGGATGAGCGACAAATACATATGTGCATTTGCTATAGTAAAACTTGATTATGCAGGATTAATTTTTATAGACTTTTATGACTTAGAGGAAAAAAGGGAGATACATAAAAATATTACAATACCTTTATGTAATGGGATGATAATACACAACTCAGTAGGGTCTTATGCTCATTATCAAAACAAAGATATGTATTTTAACATAATAAGAGTACATGAAAAGCTACATGTTATGATTAAATGGAATGAAATAGATATAGATGCTAATTTTATATTACAAAAAGAGTCATTAAATGTATTAGTACCGTGGAGTGATAAAAAATATCACTATACATCAAAACAACTACCTCTAAAATCAAAGGGATATATATGCATAGGTCAAGATGAAAATGAAACTTTTAATTTAGAAGATTCTATAGGTTTTATTGATTACGGAAGGGGAATATGGGAAAGAGAAAAATCTTGGTATTGGTTAACTTGTGGATTTAAAAATGAAGATTTGAAAGTTGGACTAAACTTAGGTGGGAAATGGACTGACAATACAGGCGTAAATGAAAATGGTATAAAAATAAATGGTATCTTACATAAGATATATAGTGATGTTAACTTTGAAAAAATAGATGAAAATACTTGGTCTATAAAAAATAATCAAAATGAAGAAGAACAAATAGATTTGATATTTAAAGTAGAGTCTATAAATGATAAAAAAAATAATAAATTATTAGTCAAATCAAGTCTAAAACAGCATATAGGAAGGATAAATGGAGAAGTTAAAGTAAATGATGAAACTATTAAATTTAACGATGTTATCTGTTGGTTTGAAGACCACTATGCAAAATGGTAAATTAAAAATATACTGAGTTAAAATAAAAATATATTTTAACTCAGTATATTTTTATGCTAATCATTATCTAAGCCAAGGTGGATTACCTGGGACAAAAACTCTATTTCCAAATTTCTTTTTAAATTCTTTTAAAGCCTCATCAATAAGAGCTTTATTATTTTTAAATGTAGTTGCATTTTTTATGGTTTCTAAGTCTTGGCTAAATGGACAAGCTGAAATACACATACCGCAATCTGTACCTAAATATCTCCATTTTGTGTAGCATGATTCATGATCTATTACCCAATTATATTCTCCTAAGTTACTGATTTTATTATCATTACTTAATGAATGAGAAGGGCAGTTGAATGAACATTTTTTACACTCATTGCAAAAATCCTCTAATCCAAAGTCTTCATAGCCATCTTCCTCAAGTTCTAAATCAGTAGTAACTACACCTAGTCTTAGTCTAGAACCATATATTTTGTTAGTTAAAATAGCATTTCTACCAATATCTCCAAGACCTGCATCACGAGCTAAAAGTACTGGCATAACTAAATAGTTAGCATCCATGTGATTTCTAGCTTCATATCCAAGACTTCTTATAAAATAACTAAGAATCATACCTACAATAGATGCATCTACGTAACACTTGCTAGTTTCTATGACTTCACAAATCATAGGAGACCTATTTATCATTTCTTTGTTCATTTCACATCCAAATACAATTGCATACTTATGATTTAGATTAACTTCTTCACCATAGTTTTCCTCATGACGACCTCTATGAGTATATATATGTGATTCATTTAATTTAGTAATTCCCACAACACAAGCTCCATATTGTTTAGCAAATCCTTTTAATTTTTTAGTAATTGCTTTAGGATTTGTTTCAACCTTTGGTGAATTAACTTCTTTTTCACATAGATGTCTTATATCTTCTAAAAATTCAAAAGCACAGCTAGGCATTTTTGAATTTATTTCATTATAAGTCATAGTACCTTCCTCACATAAGTTAGGTCTAGATCTTAAACTATCATCAATTTCTTGTTTATCTGGATGTTTTGAATAATAATCTTGATAAGCTGAACTTCCCTTTTGATAGCTTGCTCTTGCAAACATAGTGTCTCTTTCGTCTATTCTCTTCATAATGTATCCCCCTAAATGACATTATTTTGTATAATACAATTATATAATAAAATACATATATTTACAAAAAATGAAAAAACTAAAAGTTAGATTATAATTTTATGGAATAGCTATTTCTATTAATTGAAATTTAAATATCAGAAAAGTAAGTATACTAATTGATATCTTTATAATGAATATTTTATATAACAAAATGCAATATATAGTTTACATTTTGTTATACTTATCATACTATATGTAATATAGGGAGGTTTTTATGAAAAATAAAAGAATGAAAATAGCTCGTATTGAATGTGATATGAAGCAAGACGATCTAGCCAAAGCAGTAGGGGTAACAAGGCAGACGATTGGTTTGATAGAGGCAGGAAACTATAATCCAACTCTAAATCTTTGTATTGCAATATGTAAAGCTTTAGGGAAAACCTTAGATGATTTATTTTGGGAGGAATAGAGATGAATAATATTAAAAATCAAGACGAAAGAGTTTTAGCTCAAAGAAGAAAAATTCAAAGTGATGGATTTCAATTATTAATATATGGATTGTTTTTAGTAATTATAGTACAGATGTTTTTTTTTCAAGCTCCACCGAGTCAATATTCAGGAGAACTTTTATGTTTAATAGGTGCTGGGTTTTATAATCTTATACGTAATTTAAAATTAGGTAATAATATTTTTGTTAATAATGAAGGATCATATAAAAGCTATTTTAAAAATGCTGCAATTTCAGGGATAGGAACTATGATTCTTGTTCCTATATTGACTGGTCAAAAACTAGAAGATGTTATTGGATTTTATATATCATACGCCATAGTTTATGTGGTGATGTTGTCTGTTATATATTATCTTAGCAAAAAGAAGGAAGAGAAAATTCAAAAAGAACTAGATATGGATGAAGATGATATTAATTAGTTTATGGTTATGATTAATCTTATAAGAAAAAACTCCAACAAATATATTAACCTTTATTTAAATTAATACAAATAAGGTTTAATACATGTTGGAGTTTGTTAATTATTTTATTATATTTAATTCTTTAGTATGTTTGTTTAGTATTTCATGTCCGTCTTCAGTTACTAATACTAAATCTTCTATTCTAACTCCGAATTCTCCAGGTAAGTAGATACCAGGTTCAACAGAGAATATCATTCCAGGCTTTAATACATCAGTATTTATAGCAGAAACATCTCCCATATCATGAGTTTCAAGTCCTATAGAGTGACCAGTTCTATGAGTGAAGTATTTTCCATAACCTTTTTCAGTTATATAATCTCTTGCGGCATTGTCTATATCGCAAAATCTCATTCCTGGCTTAACTAATGCTATAGCTCTTTTATTTGCTTCAAGTACTATTTCAAACACTTCTTTAGCTTTTTGAGGAGCTTCTTTATAAAATACTGTTCTAGTCATATCAGAGCAGTAGTTGTCTTTTATACATCCCATATCAAGTATAATACAGTCTCCAACTTTTACCTTAGCATCTGATGGATGAGCATGAGGATCAGCACCATTTGGACCATATCCTATTATTGGAGAGAATGAGAATCCATCTGCACCAAGTTCTTCATATATAGTAGCTAATTTTGAAGCCATTTCTTTTTCTGTTAAATCTTCAAGTAAAGCTTGTTGAAGCTTAACCATAGCCATATCATTTATTTGAGAAGCTTTTCTCATTAAATCTTTTTCCTCATCATCTTTACACATTCTTAAAGAGTCTATTATAAATGATGAATTTACATATTTGCAATTAGGGCAAGCATCCATTAAAGATAATAAGAATCTTGCTGGCCAATTTTTATCGATTCCGATTGTAGCATTTTTATCTATGTAATTTGAAACTATTTCTATTGCATTTTGAGTATCGTTAAACCAAACCTTTTCTACACCTAAATCTTCAGTAACAGGGAATAATTCATTTAAGAAAAATTTATGATCTCCGTTAGTATTTAGATAAAGGGCAATAAGCCTTTCGCCAGGGCTTATCATTTTACCTGTTAAGTAAAAGATTGATATTTTATCTGTTACTAACATTTGATGGATATTGTTTTCCTTCATTCCAGATAAAACTTTTTCTAATCTGTTTAATTTCATTGTTTGTTCCTCCTTGAGTAATATATAAACAAGTTATTATATATAATAATTAAATTATATAAAGCTTATTATACTACAAAAATATAAAATAGTAAAAATATTAATACTTCATTATGATTGAAATAATACAATGATTTTATTCATTAGACCCTATATATTACATAAAAAATACTAAGGAAATTATTTCATTATCCGTACAATTAATCAATGTAGATAGGTTATAGACTTAGACGGCATGGTATATGACGGTTTTGATAGCTTATGGTAAAATATATAAATAGGAGGAGGGTATCCTAAACTCTCCTCCTATTTACATGTAACATTTATTTTGAGTAATTATAGTGAAATACATAATTATATAAACAAGGGAGAAAAATTGATGGAAATTACAAGAGATGTAGTATTTGAATTATATGAAAAAATGTGTATAACAGAGACAGATAGAGTAATCAAGTTTTTAAAAGTAAATTTACAAATAACTGAATGTATGATGGAGTGGCATGAAAAAAGAAACCCTTATACATTAAGAACAAATATAGAAATTTTAAATATATTGATGAAAAAATTTCTAAATAAAAAAGAATTAGAAGAGTGTATAAAGTTATCTAATGTAGTAATTGCTAGAATCGGGCAAGTAGAACCTGAAGCCATTGTGTTTGAATCAATAATTAACCAATTAAAGGAAGAATTAACTCAAAACGAATAAATAAATCTTAGTAAGTATGTATAATTGAATTCGAATATAAAGAAATAATAAAAGAATGTAACACATCAAATTAGAATTAAATATTATATAGTATAATCAGAGTTTTAGCTTAAAAAATACTATATAAGAGGGGGATTCTATGTTCAAAAAAGTAGTGGCACTGGCTAGTTCATTGGCACTTAGTATGCTATGCTTTACTGGATGTGCACAAACAACAAATGAACAGCAAAAAACTGAGGATAAAAAATTAGATAAAGTTACTATAGCAGAGGTAACTCACTCAGTATTTTATGCACCACAATATGCAGCTGTAACTAAAGGATTTTTTGAAGAAGAAGGAATTGATATCGATATACTAAATACTCAAGGTGCAGATAAAACTATGGCTGCGCTTATTTCAGGAGAAGCACAAGTGGGGCTTATGGGACCTGAGGCATCGATTTATGTTTATAATCAAGGTAGTGACAACTACGCTATAAACTTTGCTCAACTTACTAAAAGAGATGGAAGTTTTTTGATAGCTAGAGATAAAATGCCTGATTTTAAATATGAAGACTTAAAAGGTAAAGAAATATTAGGTGGAAGAAAAGGTGGAGTACCTTTAATGACACTTGAGTATGTATTAAAACAACATGGGCTTAAAATTGGTGAAAATACAGCGGCTGGAGAAGTTAACGTAAGAACAGACGTGCAATTTGGAGTAATGACAGGAGCGTTTGTTGGTGGAGAAGCTGATTTTACAACAGCATTTGAACCAACTGGAACACAATTAGAAAAGGATGGTACAGGACATATAGTAGCATCAATCGGTCAAGATTCTGGAGAAATACCATATACTGCTTATTCTACAACTAAGTCTTTTATGAATGAAAATAAAGACTTAATACAAAGATTTACAAATGCAGTATATAAAGGCCAATTATGGGTACAAAGTGCATCTGATGAAGAAGTAGCAAAAGCTATGCAACCATTTTTCAATGATATGAGTTTAGATGATTTAGTATCTGTTGTAAAAAGATATAAAGAAGTAGATGCATGGAGCAAAGACCCTGTTCTTAAAGAAGAAAGTTTGAATAAATTAATGGAAGTAATGAAGGAAGCTAAAGAGTTAGATAAAGAAGCTCCTTATAAAGATATAGTAAATACAGATTTTGCAAACAATGCAGTAAAAAACGTTAAATAAATATAAAAAGGCTATGCAGGACAATTATTTCTTGCATAGCCTTTTTTTATCATTAATCTATATGCCTAATATATAAAAGAAAAAATATAATAAGATTAATTATTTAAAAAATAAAAAATTTAGAAATTTAATAATATTGATTCTTATATAAATTTTATACTGTATAGAATACATACCAAAAAAAAGTCAAATAATAAAAATATTATTACGTTTATAGGAGGTATTTATGTATAAAAAAATAGTATGTTTTATAGGAGTTTTTATATTATGTACTAGCATATCATTTGCTAATACAAAAGATAACATAAAAGACATAGACTTAATGTCTAATTGTTTAAATACACTTTTTTTATCAATAATTAAAGGTGATAGTTATGAACAGACTGAAAAGGATATAAAGTTTATAGAAACACAAGTAATTAGAGAAAGGAAAGAAATACTAACTGCTCTTAAAAACACAAAAGGTAATGAAAAATCAGATTATTTAGCACTACTTTCAATTTTAAACTATTATGAAATTTCAACAATAAAAATACGAGATTTTTTTGAAAATAATAATAGTCAATCCCTTATTTTAGCGGTATCAACATATAACGAAGGTAATTCAATCTTAGACATACTTAAATCAAAATCATAAAAAGTTAAGTACTTTTTCTATATAATCTTTTATCAAAATACATCTCATGTATAATTAAAAATTATGAAATATTTTAAATCTATAGTGTTTAAGTAGTTGAATTTACTAACGTTATAACTATGTATTTAACAAATTAAAATACATATATATAAATAGATTAAATAAAGATTATTCAAATAATGAAATTGAAAATATCAAATAATGCAAATTTCTCAAAATAATATTAAATAATTTTTTAAAAAGGCTATGTCAAAGGTTTGTTTTTGACATAGTCTTTTTATGTGCAATTAAAAGGTAAACAGGCTTAAAACTAAGGTTAGTACAGTAAAAAAGAGATTTCTAAATATATAAATTAATTATTAATATATAAATTTTAAATTTAAACTATGAATAGTTTTTAAAAATAAATGTCAAATAAGCAACGAAAAAAATTGATTATATATTTTATTATCATATATAAAAAAAATTTTCATATAATTTACTATTAAATAAGATTTGAGGGAGATGGTTAGAGTGTTTAAAAATTTGATTTGTGAAAAGCATGACAATATATATGTAATAAAAATAAGTAGGGAGAAGTATTTAAACTCATTAAGTGAAGAAGTCTTAAAAGAATTAGAAATGGCAGTAGATATTTTAAATGATGATGAAGAGGTATATGTTGGTGTAATAATTGGACAAGGTAAGGCGTTTGTAGCAGGGGCAGATATAGATGCTATGAAAGATATGAATTTTGAACAAGCTAGAAGATTTTCTAAATTAGGAACAGAGCTTTTTAGAAAAATAGAAAATTGTGATAAGCCAATAATCGCAGGAATAAATGGTTTTTGCTTAGGTGGAGGATTAGAACTTGCTATGAGTTGTGATTTAAGAATAGCATCAACTAAAGCTAAGTTTGGTCAAGTAGAAACAAACCTTGGAATACTTCCAGGATTTGGAGGTACTCAAAGATTACCTAGAATAGTAGGAATAGGTAAAGCAAAAGAACTTATATATACAGCAGACATTATAAAAGCAGATGAAGCATTAAATATAAAACTAGTAAACAAAGTTGTTGAACCTGATAACTTATTACAAGAGTGTATAGATTTAGGTAAAAAGATATCATCAAAAGGACAATTAGCAATAAGATATGCAAAATGCGCAGTAAATAAAGGATATGAGATAGACCTTGATAATGCTATTAACTTAGAAAGCTACTTATTTGGATTATGTTTTGCAAGTTATGATCAAAAAGAAGGTATGAGCGCATTTTTAGAAAAAAGAGATGCTAAATTTGATATACAAAAAGATATATCTAACAATAAATAAATTATTATAAAGACTATTGATTGTAAACAACCAATAAATAAGGGGGTAAATGATATGAAAATAATGGTAATAGGAAGCGGAACTATGGGAAGTGGAATAGCTGAGGTTTTAATAGCTAATAACCACCAAGTAGTACTTAGAGATATAGATCAAGAAAATATGGAAAAAGGTGTATTAAGAATTACAAAAAACTTAGAAAAACAAGTTGCAAAGGGAAGATTAGAAGAAGATAAAAAAAGCGAAATGTTAAAAAGACTTGTAGGAACAACCGATATTAAGGAAGCTATGGATTGTGATTTAGTAATCGAAGCTATAGTTGAAAATATGGAAGTTAAAAAGAAATTATTTAAAGAATTAGATTATATATGTAAAAAACAAACAATCCTTGCAACAAATACATCATCATTATCAATAACAGAAATTGCTTTATCTACTAATAGACCAGATAAAGTAATAGGAATGCATTTCTTCAATCCTGCACCAATTATGAAGTTAATAGAAATAATTGACGGTATGTTAACATCTCAAGAAACTCACGATACTATCTTTGAATTATCAACAAACTTGAAAAAAAATCCTGTAAGTGTTAAAGAAGCGCCAGGATTTATAGTTAATAGAATATTAATACCTATGATAAATGAAGCAGTAGGTATTTTAGCTGAAGGTGTAGCAAGTGCTAAGGATATAGATGATGCTATGAAGTTAGGTGCGAATCATCCAATAGGGCCATTAGCGTTAGGTGATCTTATAGGATTAGATGTATGTTTAAATATAATGGACGTATTATACAGTGAATTTTCAGATTCAAAATATAGAGCTCATCCATTACTTAGAAAAATGGTAAGAGGGGGATTATTAGGAAGAAAAACTAAAAAAGGTTTCTATGATTATCAATAATTAAAAAAGTATGGGGGTTAATTATTATGGATAAATATGAATTATTAAAACAAATGTATAGAGAGTTCACGGTAAGTGAAGTAGCTCCTATTGCACATGAAATAGATGAACAAGAAAAATTTCCATTTGAGACAGTAGATAAAATGGCTGAGTGCGGTATGCTAGGTATACCTTTCCCTAAAAAATATGGTGGAGAAGGTGGAGATTATTTTGGATATACTTTAGCAGTTGAAGAGTTATCTAAAGCTTGCGGTACTACTGGAGTAATATTATCGGCTCATACTTCATTAGGTGCTTCTCCTATATATGAATTTGGAACAGAAGAACAAAAACAAAAATTCTTAGTACCACTTGCTAAGGGTGAAAAACTAGGTGCTTTTGGACTTACAGAACCTAATGCAGGTACTGATGCTTCAGCGCAACAAACTACAGCAGTAGAAGATGGAGATTACTACATATTAAATGGAAGTAAGATCTTTATAACTAATGCAGGTGTTGCAGATATATATATAGTTATGGCAATGACAGATAAATCAAAAGGAACACGTGGTATAACAGCATTTATAGTTGAAAAAGATACTCCTGGATTTAGCATAGGTAAAAAAGAGAAGAAATTAGGAATAAGAGGTTCTTCAACATGTGAACTTGTATTTGAAAATTGCAAAATTCCTAAGGAAAACTTACTAGGTAAAGTAGGCCAAGGATTTAAAATAGCGATGAAAACACTAGACGGAGGACGTATAGGAATAGCTGCTCAAGCTTTAGGAATAGCTCAAGGAGCACTAGATAAAACAGTAGAGTACGTAAAAGAGAGAAAGCAGTTTGGAAGAAGTATATCAGCTTTCCAAAATACGCAATTTGAACTTGCTAATATGAAAACTAAGATAGAAGCTGCAAGACTTTTAGTGTACCAAGCAGCTAATAAAAAAGATGAAGGTAAGCCTTTTAGTGTAGAAGCAGCGATGGCTAAATTATATGCAGCAGAAGTTGCTATGGAAGTTACTACAAAAGCAGTTCAACTTCATGGTGGATATGGATACACTCGTGAATATGATGTAGAAAGAATGATGAGAGATGCTAAAATAACTGAAATCTATGAAGGAACAAGCGAAGTTCAAAGAATGGTTATAAGTGCAGATTTATTAAGATAGAAGTTTGATAAAAGAGGAAGGGGATTAACTATGAATATTTTAGTTTGTATTAAACAAGTTCCGGATACAACAGAAGTTAAATTAGATCCAAAAACAGGTACATTAATAAGAGATGGAGTTCCAAGTATTATAAATCCAGATGATAAAGCAGGACTAGAAGAAGCTTTAAATATAAAAGATAGAACAGATGCAAATGTTACAGTGTTGACAATGGGCCCACCTCAAGCTAAAAATGCTTTAAGAGAAGCATTAGCTATGGGAGCTGATAAAGCAATATTACTTACAGATAGAGCTTTTGCAGGTGCAGATACGTTAGCAACATCAAGCACTTTAGCTGGAGCTATTAAAAAATTAGATTATGATTTAATAATAGCTGGAAGACAGGCAATAGATGGAGATACAGCTCAAGTTGGGCCTCAAATTGCAAAACATCTTGATATACCTTCAATAACTTATGTAGAAAAATTAGAAATACAAGATGATTCAGTTGTTGTAAATAGAGCATTTGAGGATGGATATCAAGTTATAAAAGCTAAAATGCCACTTCTTATAACTACTTTAAAAGAAATGAATATTCCAAGACACATGAGAGTATCTGGAATCTATGAATGTTTTGACGAAAGTAAAATAGAAACATGGAATTTAAATGACATAGACGTAAATTTAGAAGAGATAGGATTAAAAGGTTCTCCTACTAAAGTAAAAAAATCATTTACTAAAGCTGTTAAACCTGCTGGAAAACTTTATGAAGTAGATGAAAAGCAAGGGGCATCTATAATAATGGATTCTCTTTATGAAAAATTCATAATAACTAAGTAGTTCATAATAAAATTGGAAAAAACGGAGATTTCAAAAGTTGTATAGGAGGGGTAACGATGAGTGTAATGGTTTTTATAGAACAAAGAGACAGCGAAATTCAAAATGTTTCTTTGGAATTGTTAGGAAAAGGTAGAGAGCTATCTGGCAAATTATCTGATAAATTAACAGCTGTTTTGTTAGGAAATAATGTTAAGAATTTATGTGAAGAAATAGTAGCTTATGGGGCGGATGAAGTTATTTGTGTAGATGATAAAAACTTAAAAATGTATACAACTAATAACTATGCTAAAGCTCTTTGTGATGTAATAGAAAAGAAAAAACCTGAAATAGTTTTAATAGGTGCAACAACAATAGGTAGAGACTTAGCTCCACGAGTTAGTGCTACTTTAAAAACAGGACTTACAGCAGACTGTACGTCACTTGAAATAGATGATGAAACTAAAGGTCTTCTTATGACTAGACCTGCATTTGGTGGAAATATAATGGCAACAATTGTATGCCCAGATCATAGACCACAAATGAGTACAGTAAGACCAGGGGTAATGCAAAAATTACCAAAAGACAACTCAAAAGCAGGAACAATAGAACATTTCAATGTTAAGTTTGAAGATGATAAGAGTGTTGAAGTATTAAAATACGTAAAAGAAAATGTAAAGAAAGTTAATATAGAAGATGCAAACATACTAATATCAGCAGGCCGTGGTATAGGTTCTAAAGAAAATATGAACAAATTGTATGAACTTGCAGACTTATTAGGCGCAGAGGTAAGTGCTTCTCGTGCTGTTGTTGATAGTGGATGGGTAGATAAAGCTCGTCAAGTAGGTCAAACAGGAAAAACAGTAAGACCAGACCTTTATATAGCTTGTGGTATATCAGGGGCTATACAACATTTAGCAGGTATGGAAGAATCAGAGTTTATAATTGCTATAAATAAAAACAATGAAGCTCCAATATTTGAAGTAGCTGATGTTGGAATAGTTGGAGATGTAAATAAAGTAGTTAGAAACTTAATAGATGAATTTAAAAATAAATAAAGATAAATTTTACTTAAGCAGTTAGCTAACATTTAAGCTTAGCACTGCTTAAGTAAACCAAACAAACATAAAACAAATTAAATTAAATAGATATTCAAAAGTTAAATAAACTAAAAATTAAGTTTAGGGGGATTTTATTATGAAAGCTATGATAAGAGTTAGAATGGGAAGTAATGATGCTCACTATGGTGGGAATTTAGTTGATGGAGCAAAGATGCTTCAATTGTTTGGAGATGTAGCAACAGAGCTTTTAATAAAACATGATGGAGATGAAGGCTTATTTAAGGCTTATGATAATATAGAATTTTTAGCTCCAGTATATGCAGGCGATTATATAGAGGCTGTTGGTGAGATAGTAGGATTTGGAAATACTTCTAGAAAAATGGTATTTGAAGCTAGAAAAGTAATAATACCTCTTCCAGATATAAATGATTCAGCAGCAGAATTTTTAGCTGAACCTATAGTTGTTTGTAAAGCTAGTGGAACTTGTGTAGTACCTAAGGATAAACAAAGAAGATAATTAAATTTAGATGTGGGGGAAAATGAATGAGTAAAGTTGTATCAGTTGAAAAAATAAAGGAACTTTTCAAAGATAACATGACCATTATGATAGGTGGATTTTTGGCTTGTGGAACATCAGAAACATTAATTGATGCTCTTGTAGAAAGCGGGGCTAAAAATCTAACCATAATAGGGAATGACACTTCATTTGTAGATAAAGGTATAGGAAAATTAATAGTTAATAATCAAGTAAAAAAGGTTATAGCATCTCATATAGGAACAAATCCAGAAACAGGAAGGCTTATGAGTGAAGGTAAGCTAGATGTAGAATTATCTCCACAAGGAACATTAATAGAAAGAGTTAGAGCTGGGGGCTTTGGATTAGGAGGAATACTTACTGAAACAGGGGTAGGAACTTTAGTAGAAAAAGGAAAAGAAAAAATAATAGTTAATGGTGTTGAATATTTATTAGAACTGCCAATTAGAGCAGATATAGCGCTTGTGAAAGGAAGTGTTGTAGATGCGTTTGGAAATACAAGATATAAAGGAACTACTAAAAACTTTAACCCTATGATAGCTATGGCTAGTGATTTAGTAATAGTAGAAGCAGAGACATTAGTAGAAGCAGGAAGTTTAAATAAAGACATGATAATGACTCCTGGTGTATTAGTAGATTACATAGTGATGGAGGAGAGATAAATGAAACCAAAAGAAATTATAGCGAGAAGAGTTGCAATGGAACTTAAAGATAATCAGTTGGTAAATCTAGGGATAGGTTTACCAACAATGACTTCTAATTATATAGATTCAGATATAAAAGTAACTTTTCAATCTGAAAATGGTATGGTTGGAATGGGGAAAGTTGCAAATGAAGAAGAAATAGATTTAAATATTACTAATGCTGGAGGTCAATTTGTAACTATAAATGAAGATGGAGCTTTCTTTGATAGTTCAATGTCATTTGGCCTTATAAGGGGAGGTCATGTTGATGTTACAGTTCTTGGAGCATTAGAAGTGGACCAGTATGGTAACTTAGCAAACTGGATAGTTCCTGGAAAAATGGTACCAGGAATGGGTGGAGCTATGGATTTAGTTGTTGGAGCTAAAAAGGTAATAGTAGCTATGCTTCATACAGTAAAAGGAAAATCAAAAATACTGAAAAATTGTACACTTCCACTAACTGCAAAGGGAGTTGTAGATATGATAGTAACTGAACTTGCAGTAATGGAAGTAACAAAAGAAGGATTGGTAGTAAGAGAAATAAGTAAAGATATAACTGTTGAAGAGTTAAAGTCAATGACAGAGGCTGAACTTATAATACCGAATAATTTAGCTTATATGGCAGTATAAAGCCAAAAGGTTTAGTGCATTTTTTTTAAAGCTTTCAAATATAATTAATACAAGTATAATTTATATTAATAAGGGGGATGTTTTATGAAAGGATGCAAGTATGGAACTCACAGAGTTATAAATGAAAATGTATTACCACAACCCGCTATAAAAGTTAACAATGACATGAACATTTATGATAATGAAGTATTAATAAATGTAAGTGCTTTAAATATAGATTCTGCTAGTTTTACTCAAATAGAAGAAGAGTGTAATCACGATATAGAAAAAATAAAATCAAAAATATTAGAAATAGTAAATGAAAAAGGCAAGATGCAAAATCCTGTGACAGGATCAGGTGGAATGTTAATAGGAACTATAGAAGAAATCGGAAGTGAATTAGTAGATAAAATAGACTTAAAAGTTGGGGATAAAGTAGCTACATTAGTATCACTATCATTAACACCTCTAAGAATAGATGAAATAATAGATATAAAACCTGATATAGATAGAGTAGAGATAAAAGGAAAAGCAATATTATTTGAAAGTGGAATATATGCAAAATTACCAAAAGATATGGAAGAAAATTTAGCTTTAGCAGCCCTAGATGTTGCTGGAGCACCAGCTCAAACTCAAAAGCTTGTTAAAGAAGGAGATAGTGTACTTGTATTAGGAGCTGCAGGAAAATCAGGAATGCTATGTTGTTATGAAGCTAGAAAAAAAGCTGGTAGAAAAGGTAGAGTAATTGGACTGGTTATAGATGATAATCAAGCACAATGTTTAATAGAAAATAAGCTTGTTGATGTAGCAATAATTGGAGATGCTAAAAATCCTAATGATGTGTTACAAAAAGTTTTAAGAGTTAATAAAGGTAAAGAAGTAGATTTATGCATAAACTGCGTAAATGTTACTAATACAGAAATGTCATCAATACTTCCTGTTAAAGATAATGGGTGTGTATATTTCTTCTCAATGGCAACTGCATTTACAAAAGCAGCACTTGGAGCTGAGGGTGTAGGAAAAGATGTAACTATGATAATTGGTAATGGATACACTAAAGGCCATGCTGAAGTTACTTTAAATGCACTTAAAGAAAGTGAAAATTTGAGAAAGATATTTAAAAACTTATATGTATAGATAGGATATGATATAGGATTTGGCTAAGGGAATTTGCATAGTATGCTGCAAATTTCCTTTTTTGTTAAAAAAACTTGGTATAATTTTCAGAAAATTTAATATAATCTAATATATTAAAAATTTTTAATGCGTGTAAAAAAAAAATAACACATATTAAAAGAATAAGAGGAGGATTTATTTTGAAAACAGAGCCAAAACCCAAGAGAAAGGCGACCGTAGGGGAAGCCTTAATACCGCTATTATTTTTAATTGGAGTACTAGCATATTCACTAGTTAAGTTAGACGCCGATCCACATATACCACTTATACTAGGAGCTTTTGCAGCAGGACTTATAGGAATATTTAGATTAGGATTTACATGGAAAGAGTTAGAAGAGGGAGTTTTAGACACTATAAGAATGGCTATGCAAGCAGTACTTATACTTATGGTAGTTGGAACATTAATAGGAACTTGGATATTAAGTGGTACAGTACCATCTATGATTTATTGGGGACTAAAAATAATATCACCAGCAATATTTTTACCAGCAACAACATTAATATGTTGTATAGTTTCACTTGCGACAGGTTCATCTTGGACTACAGCAGGAACTGTAGGTATAGCTCTTATTGGTATAGGTCAAGGACTTGGAATGCCACTACCTCTAGTAGCAGGGGCTATAATATCAGGAGCATACTTTGGAGATAAAATGTCTCCACTTTCAGATACTACAAATCTAGCACCAGCAATGGCAGGAGCAACTTTATTTGATCATATAAAACATATGATATATACAACAGGACCATCACTTATAATAGCACTTGTATTATATGGAATAATAGGAATGAGATATGCAGGTAAAGAATTAGATATAAGCCAGATAGAAGTTATGAGAAGTGCTTTAGAAGGTGGATTTAATACTTTATCACCAATTTTATTAATACCGCCAGTAGTGGTTATATTAATGGTTGTATGTAAAATGCCAGCAATACCAGGACTTTTAATAGGTTCATTGTTAGGTGCTATATTTGCAGCAGTATTCCAAGGTGCTGACTTAGGATCAATAATAGGTGCAGCTCATTATGGATATGTATCTGAAACTGGAGTAAAAGCAGTTGATGAGCTATTGAGTCGTGGAGGTCTTGATAGTATGATGTGGACTGTATCACTTATATTATGTGCACTTACTTTAGGTGGAATCCTTGAGAAGACTGGAATGTTAGAAGCTCTTGCAAATGCACTACTTAAATTCTCAAAAGGTACTTTTGGTTTAGTACTTGCAACAATAGTTTCTTGTATAGGAGTAAACTTAGCAACAGGAGAACAATACTTATCACTTGTTTTACCAGGAAGAATGTATAAAAATGAATATAGAAAAAGAGGTCTACATCCTAAAAACTTATCTAGAGCACTAGAAGATAGTGGAACGCTTTTATCTCCACTTATTCCATGGAATACATGTGGTGCTTATATGTGGGTAACTCTTGGAGTACATCCTTTTGCATATTTACCATTTGCATTTTTAAATTTAATAAATCCATTAGTTTCTCTATTCTATGCAGCAACAGGTATAACAATGGAAAAATTGCCTCCAGAAGAAATGAAAATTGTAGAACAGGAAATAAAAGAGGGAGTTCTATAAAATTAATATATTAGATTAAATAAAAGCCGTACAATGAAAAAATATCATTGTATGGCTTTTTAAAATATAAAATTATATTAAATAAGTGAATTTTATATTTTATATATGAAAATAATGTTGATAAATAGTGTATCATATATAAAAATGGAAGATTAAAATGAAATAAAAAATTAATTTTGATTAAAAATTAAAATTGAATATAAAATCTAATTATATTAGAAAATGTTCATGCATATATGTATAAAAGAATAAAAATTAACTTTAGAATACGTATTCCTGTAAAAATAAGTCGAATCTAACATAAAAAAATGTTTACAATATTCGAAAATTATACTATATTATAAATGAGCGTACTATTTATAAATGATGTACACTATTTAGCAATATAATATTGGAGGATGTTTATGAAAAACAAGGGGAGAAAGATAGCTACAATAGCTATGGCAGCAGCAATGACAGGACAAGCAGCAATGCCTGTATTAGCAATTGAGAAAACAAATACAAATCAAAACACAGAAGTAAAAGCAAATCAAAGTCCAACAGTTGACTTTAGAATAATGGCAACTACAGATTTACATGCAAATATAATGGATCATGATTATTATACAGACACACCAAATCAAAATTTAGGTATATCAAAAATTGCAACTCTTATAAAAGATGCAAAAGCTGAAATAGATAAAAATGGAAATGGGAACGATAAAATAGATAACGCATTATTAGTTGACAATGGAGATACAATACAAGGAAATCCACTAGCAACAGTATATGCTATGAACTCAGAAACAAAAACTAAGCCAGGTGAAAAATATCCTGCATATGAAGCATTAGATATTTTAGAATATGATGCAGGTACATTAGGAAATCATGAATTTAACTATGGACTTGATTTCTTAAAGCAAATAACAGATAAATCTGTTATGAAAACAGACATCATAAATGCAAATGTTTTAAACACAGATGGAACTAATGCATTTAACCCATATAAGGTAGTAACTGAAGAAGTTGTAGATTCAAATGGAAATAAACAAACTATAAAAGTAGGTATAACAGGATTTGTTCCACCTCAAATATTAAACTGGGACAAGCAAAACCTAGAAGGAAAAGTTAAAGTTGAAGATATAAAAACTGCAGCAGATAAAGTTACTAAAACATTAAAAGAAAAAGAAGGCGTAGATATAGTAGTAGCTCTAGCACATAGTGGTACTGGGGATGATGATAAGCACGTTGAAAATTCAGAAAATGCAGCTTATCAATTAACTAAAGTAGATGGAATAGATGTAGTAGTAGCAGGACATTCTCATTCAACTGCAATTGCTCAAAAAAATGGAGTACAATTAGTACAACCATCTAACTGGGGTAAAGAATTAGGTGTAGTTGACTTAAAATTAACTCAAAAAGATGGTAAGTGGGGCGTAGTAGACGAAGAAAGTTCTGTAGAAAGAAGAAATGTTGATGGTAAAGTTTATGGAACAGCAAAAGATCCAATTAGAGTTGGAAAAGCAGCAGTAAACGATACAAGAATAACAGAAAGTGCTTCATTAAAAGCAGCACACGAAGCAACAGTAAAATATGTTAACTCAGGAGTTGGAAAAACTACTAAAGATTTAAATAGTTTCTTCTCATTAGTTGCAGATAATGCTTCAGTTGAATTAGTAGCAAATTCTCAAAAATCATATGTAGAAAAAATAATGAAGCAAGGTCAAACAGAATTACAACCATACAAAGACCTTGAAGTATTATCAGCTGCAGCACCATTTAAAGCAGGTGGAAGAGAATTTAATGATCCAACAAACTTTGTTGACATCAAAGCTGGAGATTTAAAAATAAAAGATTTATCTAACTTATATATATATGACAATACTTTAACTGTTGTAAAATTAAATGGAGAGCAAATCAAAGAATGGTTAGAAATGTGTGCTGGAATGTTCAACACAATAGATCCAAACTCTAAAACAGAGCAAGAACTATTCAACCACAACTATAGATCATACAACTTTGATAGTATAGAAGGATTAACTTATGAAATAGATGTAACAAAACCAGCTAAATACGATAAAGATGGTAAAACAGTAAATGCAAATACTTCAAGAATAACTAACTTAAAGTTCAAAGGTAAGGATTTAGATCCAAAACAAGAATTCTTAGTTGCAACTAATAACTATAGAGGAAGTGGAACATTCCCAGGTGTTAGAGATGGACAAAGAGTATACGAAAGTGCTTATGAAAATAGAGAAACAATAGTTGATTATATAAAAGAACAAGGAGCAATAACTCCAAGTGTTGATAACAACTGGAAAATAAAATCAGTAGATAGTGATGCTAAAGTAGTATTCACTTCACATGAAAATGGTAAGAATTACTTATCAGAAAATCAAGCTATAGATGCAGACAGAGCAGATGTAGACGGAATGAGTAAGTATTCATACGACTTAAACTACATAAGTAGTTCAATACCAGAGCAAAAACTAACAGGTACTACAAGATATGAAACAGCTACTAAGATAAGTCAAAGTGCATTTGATAAAGCTGAAAACGTAGTAATAGTAAACTCTTCAGCTATAACAGATGGTCTTTGTGCAACACCATTTGCAAAACTTAAAAATGCTCCAATACTTTTAACAGGTAGCAAAACTTTAGATGCTAAAACTAAAGCAGAAATATCTAGATTAGGTGCTAAAAATGTTTATATAGTAGGTGGAACTAATGCAGTAGATGAATCTGTAGTAAAAGAATTAAAATCTATGAATGTAAATGTAGAAAGAATAGCTGGAAATGATAGATATCAAACTTCTTTACAAATAGCTAAAAAACTAGGGGATGTATCAGAAGTAGCAGTAGTTAGCGGACAAAAAGGATTAGCAGATGCAGTAAGTGTAGCACCAGTTGCTGGTAGCAAAAACATGGCTATACTTCTTTCTTCAGCAAATAACGGTGTAAAACAATATGAACAATTTATAAAAGATGAAAAAGTAAATAAAGCTTACGTAATAGGTGGAAAATCATCTGTAAGTGAAGAAACTGCAAAAGAATTACCTAATGCAACAAGATTAGGTGGAGCTAATAGAAATGAAACTAATGCTATGATAATAGATGAATTCTACAAAGGTGAAGAATTAAACAATGTTTATGTAGCTAAAGATGGAATGAAAAATGAAAGTGAATTAATAGATGCATTAGCAGTTGGTGCTGTTGCAGCTAAAGAAAATGCTCCAGTTGTAATAGGTAGCAAAAACGTAGATAAGAAACAAGAAGAAGTTTTATCAGCTAAGAAAACAAAAATGTTAACTAAAGTTGGTGGAAACGGAAATGAAGGAATATTTAACAAATTAAAGAATGTATTAAAAAAATAAATTAATTAATTTATAACATTTTATTAAAACCAGTATAAGGAAGAATCTCATAAACTTAAGTTTTATTTGAGAGACTTCCTTATATTTTAAAAATTATTATAAACGTGGGGGAGAATTAAATATGAGTTACAAAAGAGGAACTAAAAGATTAGCAACAATAGCTCTTTCGGCAGGATTAATAGTGCCTATAATGCAACCAGCAATAGCAAATGCACAAGGGAGTACAGTAGATGTAAAATTATTATCATTCAATGATTTACATGGACAATATGATGCAGATGCTAAATATGGTGGAGGAATAGATAACTTATCAGCATATCTAAAAAAATTACAATCAGAAAATAAAAATACGCTTACAATGTCAGCAGGAGATGCAGTTGGGGGAAGTCCTGCAGTAGCCGCTCTAAAACAAGATCAACCAACACTTGAAATATTAAAAGAAATGAATGTAGATATAGTTACAACTGGAAACCATGAATATGATGAAGGTATAACTGAGTTAGCAAGATTAGTACAAGGTGGAAAACATGCATCAGGACTTGACTGGGCAGGGTCAGAAGGTTTAGGATGGATAACTTCAAATGTTGTAGCTAATAAAGATTTACAATTTGGAAATAAAACTATAAAAAAAGGTGATCCAATTTTAAATCCATATACAGTAAAAGAATTTGATGGAGTAAAAGTAGGAGTTATAGGGGTTGTAACAACAGATACGGCTAAAAAAGTAGTTCCAAATGGAATAAAAGATGTAGACTTTATAGATGAAGTTCAAGCTATAGATAAATACACAGAAGAATTAAAGTCTCAAGGTGTTAAAACTATAGTTGTATTATCACATGTTCCAGCAAAAACAGACAAAGACACAGGTAAATTAATAGATTTATCTGAAGAAAGTGATATATATGATATATCTCAAAAAGTTAATGGTGAAGTAGACGTTATAATAGCAGCTGACAATCATGACTATGCAAACTCAGTTGTTAAAAGAGAAGGAAAAGATGATATAGTTGTAACAGAAGCTTATTCAAAAGGGCAAAACATAGGTGAAATAGACTTAACTATAGATAAAACAACAGGTGATGTAGTTAATAGTAAAGCTAATATAATATCTGTTGATCCTAAGAAAATAACTGCAGATGCTAAAGTTACAAATATAGTTCAAAAAGCAGCTGAAGATGTAAAACCAATGCTTGAAAGAAAAGTAGGATATGCAGAAGAAGAAATACCAAGAACAATAGATAATGATCATGGAGAAGCTGAACTTGGAAGAATGATAGCTGAAGCTCAACTTTGGGCAGTAAGAGATAAAGGAGAAAATATAGATATCTCTTTAATGAACATAGGTGGAGTTAGATCTGAATTAAAAGCTGGAGATGTAACTTATGAAGATGTTTATACTATACAACCATTTAGTAATGATTTAACTAAGCTTACATTAACAGGAGCTCAATTAAAAGAGATATTAGAAAAACAAGAAATACATGACTGGATAGTAGGACAAGAAGAAGGTAAATACAATAGACCAAGAATGTTACAAATAGATGGATTTACATATAAATGGCATCCTGAAAAGAAAGATGGAAAATGGGTAGTAAAAGTAGATAGCATAAACTTAAAAGATGAAAAGAAAACAGAAGTAAAAGCTGATACTAAGATAAATGCTGTTGTAAACATATTCTTAGCACAAGGTGGAGATGGATTTGATACATTCAAAGAATCTAAATACGAAGTTGTTATGGGTGATTTAGAAGCATTTGAAAAGTATACAGAAAAATTCTCAAAAGAAGATAGAAATGGAAATGGAACTTTAGGATTAAATAAAATAGATATAAACAAAAATCCTAATATAATAAATACATATGCAGTAAATACAAACAAACTTGTTGGAAGCTCAAGATACGAAACAGCAGTTAAAATAAGTGAAAGCGCATTTAAAAAAGCTGATAATGTAATAATAGTTAACTCTCAAGGTGATGCAGATGCATTAGCAGCAACACCATTTGCAAAACTTAAAGATGCTCCAATACTTTTAACAGGTAGCAAAACTTTAGATGCTAATACAAAAGCAGAGATAACTAGATTAGGTGCAAAAAATGCTTATATAATAGGTGGAGATACTAGAGTAGAAGAATCAGTATCTAAAGAACTTAAATCAATGAACTTAAACGTTGAAAGAATAAGTGGTAAAGATAGATACGAAACAGCTCTACAAGTAGCTAAGAAATTAGGCGATGTATCAGAAGTAGCTGTAGTTAATGGACAAAAAGGATTAGCAGATGCTGTAAGTGTAGCTCCAGTAGCAGCTAGTAAAAATATGCCAATACTATTCTCTTCACCAACTGAAGGTACAAAAGTATCTGATAGCTATATAAAAGATGAAAAAGTAACTAAATCATATGTAATAGGTCAAGAAGCTTCAATATCAAAAGAAGTAGCAGCTAAATTACCTAATGCAGAAAGAATTGGTGGAAAAGATAGAAATGAAACTAATGCTATGGTAATTGAGAAGTTCTACACTAACGAAGAACTTAACAATATATATGTAGCTAAAAATGGAATCAAAAACAATACTGATTTAGTAGATGCATTAGCAGTAGGAGCAGTTGCAGCTAAGGTAGATGCACCAGTTGTTATAGGTTCAGATAACTTAAATGAAAAGCAAGTACAAGTTTTATCAACTAAGAAAACTAAAATGTTAACTCAAGTTGGTGGAAATGGAAATGAAGGAATATTTGCTAAGATAAAATCAATATTAAAGAAATAATTTAAATAAAAAGGAGCTATCTCAAAATAGAGAATAGCTCCTTTTTTACTAGTATCTTAAAACAATAGCTAGTCAAGATAACTTTTTAAACATAAAATTGGATTTTTGTTGCTTATATTGTAAAAATTTCCATATTTAGGTATAATTTGTATTGAATTAAAAAAATTACTTCGTTAATTAAATATGAGTAAATATAAAAATCTTCATTAAGAAAAATATATGAAGTTAAGGGTAAAATCAGACATAAATTAACAGAGGGATAAAGTTTATAGGAGGAATAAAATGAACAAACGTATTTTAAGCTTAGTAGTGGCAGGGCTTATATTTATAGGGGGGCAAACTGCTATCACTCATGCAAATGGAAAAGAAATAAGAAATAATGATACTATATTCAGGTATGATGACCAAAGTCCATCATATACAGGTTGGTTTAATAATGATTTTGGAGAATGGTATTATATAAAAGATGGAAGATTTGTAGAAAATGAATGGGTAAAAGATAAAGGTAGCTGGTATTATTTTGATGAATATGGAAATATGATAAGCAATACTGTGAAATATATAGATGGAAAAGATTATATATTTGGAAGTAATGGAGCTATGGTTAATAAAAAAGGTTGGATTAAATTAAACCTTGGGCAGCAAGGCATGTGGTTCTATGGCAAAGGAGATGGAACTATAAAGGACCAAGAATGGGTAAAAGATGCAGGTAAATGGTACTACTTAGGTGGAAATGGGTATCAAGATTATGCAGGTGAGCTTACTATAGGACCAGCAGATATAGGGAATAAGACATACATATTTGATCAAAATGGAGCAATGGTAGAGAAAAAAGGTTGGATTAAACTTTGGGATAGTTGGTATTATGGAAATGGCGATGGTACTATGAAGTATAATCAATGGATAAAAGAGGGGAATAAATGGTATTTTGCAACTTATTTTGATGGATTATCACAAGGTGGGAATATAGTAACTAATGGTGTATTTGATGTAAATGAAAAATGCTATATATTTGACCAAAATGGAGCAATGATAGAAAAAAAAGGTTGGATAAAAGTTGGTGATGAATGGTACTATGGAAATGGTGATGGTACTATAAAAACAGGTCAATGGATAAAAGAGTATGGTAAGTGGTATTACTTAGACTATGTATACGGAGATGAAATATACATGTATGGTGGAAACATGATAGCAGGAACAAGTATGTATATAGATGGTATGTACTATTCTTTTGATGGAAATGGTGTTTGTCTAAATAGATAATAAAAATATATGATATAAAAAAGAGCTATCTCAAAATAGAGAATAGCTCCTTTTTTTATGTATATATTAATCTCTAGTTAATTTAACTATAACTTCTTCGTGTTGAGGATATAAATCTAGTAAATAATCTCTTTTGAATAATTCAAAATCTCTAAATTCAAATCCTGGAGAAACCATACATCCAACTAATGAGAAGCCTTCATGATTCATAGCAGAACCAAATATATAGTTCTTAGGAACTAAAACTTGTGGAACCTCACCATTTTCAACGTTTAATCCAAGCTCATGAGTAGTAAGCTCTCCCTCTGGACTTATCATATAAACTGTTAAAGGAGAACCTGCATGATAATACCACATTTCATCAGATTTTAGTCTATGGAAGTTAGATACTTCGCCATCCATAAGTAAAAAATAAATACTAGTCCAAAGTATTCTTTCGCCTTCAAATTTTGTTCTTAAATCATTTGATGTAATATTTTCACTTGAAGCAAAAGTTTGTTTAAAATATCCACCTTCTACATGCTTTTCTAAGTTTAAATTTTTTATGAAATATTCTGCTGAATACATATATGTTTCCTCCGATGCTATTTTAAATTTTGCTATATATTATAATTATAGTATATAGAATGATTTCATTATAAACTAAATAGGAATAAATTACAAATTAGCTTAGGAGTTCTAAATATAAAAAGCTAATTATAACGTGGATGGGAATTTAGTGGATACCTTTTAAAATAGCCAGTTTGTGTTATAAATGATATAATAAATTACAAAATATGTAAATGATGAAAGGGGTATTTCATATGGAAGCTTATGAAAAGGTTAAAGATAAACTAGAAGAATTAAATATTGATTTTGAAATTGTAAAACATCCTCCAGTATTAACTACAGAAGAAGCTGATTCATACATTGAGGGGATAGATGGAGCTAGAACAAAGTCATTATTCTTAACAAATAAAAAGAAAACCGTATATTATTTACTTATTATGGATGGACAGAAACGATTAGATATGAAGAAATTTGGAACTATAACAGGAACAAACCATATTAAGTTTTGTTCAGCTAACCGTTTAATGGACAAAATAGGGCTGTTTCCAGGAGCTGTATCTATATTTGGGTTGCTAAATAATGTAGAAAAAGATGTCCAAGTTTACTTTGATAAAGAAATTCTTTTGGAAGATAGAATGAGTTTTCATCCTAATGATAATACCAAGACAATTTTTATATCTACAGACGATATGCTTAAATTTATAGAATCTATTGGATTTAAATATGAGGCTATAGAATTGTAAATATAAAAGAATAAGTCATTATTTATATTGGGAGGTCAAAATGAGCTACAGCAAACTAATAAAATCATTGGAATTACTTAAAGAAACGCTTAATTCATCAAATAGTAAAGTTATACTTAATGTAGATGTTGCCGCAACAAAAGAGGAAATCGAAGAAACAGAGCGTAAGTTAAGAAAGCAACTTCCAAATAGTCTAAAGAAATTTTTCTCTACTGTATCCAAGGATATAAATTTTTTTATAGATCTTGATGAAACATTACTTAAAGAAATCCAAAAAAACAAGAAATTCTTTGACATTGGATTGTTTGAATTAAACATAAGTTTATCTGGTATCATTGATGCACAGGATAGTATAGAAAACTGGGTTAATGAATGTTTTTTCAATCCAGAAGATGATTACGATAAGGTTTGGCATAATAAATTAGGGTTGATGTGTATTGGTAATGGTGATGTAATAGCCCTTGATTTATTAAGTGATAAAGATGAGCCAAATGTTGTTTATCTAAGTCATGATGATGCAGAAGAACACGGATGGATATTGGGTCTAAATTTTGAAAGTTATATCACAAATTATGTTGGAATTGCTTGTAGTGGTTTAGAATCCTGGGGAACAGCTCCCTTCATAACAGATCCTAAAATAGGAATTGATATGATGTGTGATAATGCGATTGCTTTTAGGCAATTATTAGGTTTACCAGAAGATATAGATAAAAAAGATAGTAGAGGAAGAACTACACTTATAAATTCAATAGTTCAAAGAAAGCCAATAGATATTATAGAGTCTATAATAATGGAGGGAGCTAATTTAGAGTTAAAAGATAAATTAGGAGATACTGCACTTAAAAAAGCTATAAAGTTTAAAATGATAGATGTAGTAGAATTACTAATTAAACATGGAGTTAATATCCAAAGCGAAAATATAGAAAATTCTCCATGGTTTTTTGCTCGAAAAAATAAAAAAATAGCAGATATGTTATTAGAGACAAAAGGATCTATAAGATTAACATTAAGTTCAGATGAAGAAAATATATTAGAAGAGCTTTTATATAATGAGGATATAGATGATATATGTTCAAAAATAGAAAATTTAGATTCACCAGAGATATTACATGCATTTATATTAGATTTTAATTATGATGATGAGTGGTTACCTATAATAACAGTTTTAAATAATGACAACTGCAAAGAAATAACAGCAATAGAAATAATAGAATTACTAACAGATGGAGATATATCACATTTAAAGATTATTGATGAAAAAATATTTAATTTAATTAGTATTAAATATTCAGATTTAATATTAAGATTAAAAACTAATATGTGCATATAAAAATAATTTGAAAAATACTGGGAGTGAACTTTCGAATTATGTTTCTGATGACATTGGATTGATTTATGATAGTCTAACATTAAATTATAAACATGAAAGAAATTTTTATATAATATGCACTTATAAAGTTAAAGACAGGAGGGGGCTTTATGACAAATATTGAAGTTGTAAAAAGTCAGATTGGAAAAAGAGGTTATCTAAACAGCTCTATTTATAGAGAGGCCATGATAAATATGAGGTTTGAAAGCTTCACAATAGAAGATACAAATTTCTTTATTGATTATTATAAGACTGTAAAGGATATTTTCAGTCGAAATCAAATATTACAAGCGTTTGTTTTGCAATGTCAAAAATATGATTTAAAAGAATTCTTTTTAAGTGCTTTTAAAAAAGAGCGCTATCTTGATATGCGTTTAACTGCCATCCGTGGATATGCTATCTATGCATCAGAAAAAGAAATTTCTCCCCTTATGAAAAAATTTATAGATATTTTAGTTAAAATACCAAGCCGTACACCCTATAATTATCAAGAATATGAAATGCTTCGCTCGAAATTTGGATTGCCATATTTAGTTGAACAGTACAGATATGACTGCTTTAAAGAAGCATTGGATCAATTAGAAAAACAATATAATGACATGCCTGATGAGTGTAAGGGCTTTTTTACTCTTGACGAAAATGGCATATATGTAGCTTTAATGACGCGAGAAGAAATAGACGAAAATCTTGATGTCTTGTTTAAGAGAAAATAGTTTATATAGTAAGAAAGGAGTTTAATTATGGAAAAGGATAACTCTTTGTTGTATGCATGCTACATAAATGATATGGATTTGATTAAAGAGCGAATAATTGGTGTAAAACCAGCTCAATTAAAAAAGAGTACTATAGAAACAGGTACACCTTTGCATGCCGCTGCTAAAAACGGAAATATAGAGGCAATCGATCTTTTACTATCAGCTGGTGCGAATATAGAACAAGGAAATTTTATGAAAAATAGTGCATTACTTGCTTGTATAGAAGAAAAAAAATTAGATGTTGCAAAATATTTGATTGAAAAAGGTGCTAATGTTAATAAAAAGGGATGTCAAAATAGGAATGCACTAAGCCAGTTGATATTACATGCTTGGGACAAAAATTTTGCAGAATTTTTAGTGGGGCATGGATGCTTAGTTAGTGCAACTTCAGTAGATAAAGTATCAACATTGCAGGATGCAGCAGAGACTAATAACTGTGACGCAATATCGTTTTTATTAGAAAATGGTGTAGATCCAATACATATGAGTAAATCACTTTGTTGGGCAATTATTTATAATGCTTTTGATGCAATACGTTGCCTAATAGAGTGTGGAGCTGATTTAAATAAGATGTACGAAAGTTGTAAGGGCGTTGAGAAATCAATTTATCATGATACATTAGTGATTGATAATCGTGGTGATAGAAGAGAAACAATAAAAATTCTTGTTGGTGCTGGAGTTGACTTTAAGGGCGTACCTGCTAGATCAATTACTACTCTTATTATTGAAAAAACAAAACTAAGTCCTTATGACTATGCGTGGGAACACCTTTCTAAACATCCTGAAAAGACATTTATTGCAAACAACTTGAAATTGATTGATTCTCTTTATTAGCCCTGTTGGAGCACTTTAATACAAGGAGTGGTGTTTTGAAAAAATTTGAATCTTTTAAAGAAAATGTATACTTAGAGATGCTAAATTTATTAAAAAATCAGCTTTCTAATTGTGATAAAAGTATATATGCAATAGCATTAGAAATATTTTATGGAGAAGAATATGGGATAAAAGTCCGATATCAGACTAAGGATGGTTTTAATGTTCAACTTAAAAAAGGGTTGGAAGTTCACAAATATGATGTGCAAGAATTTGAATATTTAAATGAAGTTGAAAATATATTTTTCTTCACAAATAATCACACAATAGATTTTTGGGGATCAATACTTTATTATATGTATGACGATAGCATTCCTATACCAAAGGGTTACTATGATGACTTTGGAATACCAGTGCAAAATGGAATATTAGATAGAATAGAGTTGCCTGATGATACATTTACTTTTCTGGAAGAGACAGCACTATTTTGTGCTGAAAAGCTTAAAAATACAACTGAATTTATTAGAAAAGATGATGATTTCTTAATATTTGTTTGTCATGAAAGTACAATGTATCATAGATATCCTCTTTCTTTTATTGAGAGAACTGTTGATGAAGATAAATTATATCTTTTAATGGATTTAGTTAAACAAGGTAGATAGTAGTTAATGCCAAGAAAAGGACACCGTTTTGGGTGTCCTTTTTTCAATGGAACTAAAACTTGTCAAACTCACCATTTTCAACATTTCATCCAAGCTCATGAGTAGTAAGCAAACCCTATGGACTTATCATATAAACAGTTAAAGGAGAGATTTCAGTTTTATATTTATTTTTTATAAATAAAAATTTATAATTTAAGGTAATAAAAAATAGTTTTAAATAAAACTTTTGTTTAAAACTATTTTTCTGGGGTAAATTATAAATAAATATTAGTTTTAAATAAAACCAATTAGAAGGGATATCATATGAAAAATTTAGATTTTATAGAAAACTTTATGATAATACATCACTTTACAAAAAATATATTTAAGTATTCATCAATAAAAGAAATAGACTCTAATCTTAATGAAACACATTCAAAAATTTTACTATTTGTATATAAACATGAACATAGGCAAATGAGTAAAATTAATTCTTATATAGGGATTCAAAAGGGTGCTTTTACAACATCTGTTGATACTTTAATTAAGAATGGATATATATTAAAAATTAAAGATGAAAATGACAAAAGATCAACAAATCTAGAATTAACACAAAAAGGAACAGAAATGGCAATTAAGTTAGAAGAAAATTTATACAGTGGTATAAATAATATGTTTAACAATATTGAAGAAAGTGAAAGAGAAGAAATAAATGAAGCATTAAAGTTAATAGCTAAATTTTGTATGAAAAATAAAAAAAATATTAAATAGAAATAGGAGTAGGAAAATGGAAGATAAAAAAATAGTACTTTTAAGAGATGAAAAAGTTTCAAAAGCTATACTAAAACTATCTATACCTATGGTTATGGGTATGATGATTCAAGTTTTATATAATTTAGTAGATACGTATTTTATAGGAATGTTAAATGATTCAAATCAATTAGCAGCAGCAAATATATCACTTCCTGTATTTATGATGTTAATGGCAATAGCAGGGATAGTTGGTTCTGGTTCATCATCATATATATCAAGATGTATTGGTCAAAAAGATTATGATGAAGCTAATAAAACTATATCAACAGCAGTTGGAATTTTAATTATTATGAGTATAGTAGTTATGATAGGCGGTATATTTATGTCTCCTATGATAGCAAAAGGATTGGGTGCAAATGATGCTACACTTGACTATACTTACAAATATATAGTTATAATGTTTATAGGTGCAATACCTGTTATGTGTAGTTATGCACTTGGTCAACTTCTTCGTTCAGAAGGAAACATAATGCAATCAGTAATAGGTCTTACATTAGGTACAGTTGTTAATATAATATTAGACCCTGTTTTGATATTTGGATTTAACCTTCAAATATCAGGAGCTGCTATAGCTACTGTAATAGGTCAAACATCAACACTATTATACTTTATGTATGCATTTTTAAGTTCAAAAACAACTTTAAAAATAAATTTAAAAAATTTCAAATATGATAAAAATATATTTAAAGAAATATTTACAATAGGAGTTCCTGCATCTTTAAATCAAATGTTAATGGGAGTAGCTACAGTTGTTGCAAATAATATAGCTATAGGATATGGAACATTGACAGTTGCTGGTATGGGTGTTGCTATGAAGATAATGACTATAGGTACTTTTGTATTTATGGGATTTTCAGCAGGATGTCAACCTTTAGTTGGATATAATTATGGAAGTAATAACACAGCTAGGGTAAAAGAGATTATAAAAAAAGGAATAATAATAACTTCTATAATAGGAATAACTTTAGCTTTAGTCTTTGGAGTATTTGCTAATTCATTAATTGGATTATTTACAAGTGATGCTGAAGTTATAAATAAAGGTGCAATTATACTTAGAGCACTAATAATTTCACTTCCTTTTGTAGGTGGTCAAATGATAGCTACAACATCAGCACAATCAATGGGTAAAGTTGTTGTTGCATTTATCTTATCTATATCAAGACAAGGAATACTTTATATGCCTCTTTTAGTTATATTAAATAAAGTACTTGGATTTAATGGGTTTATTTATGCACAACCAATAACAGATATGGTTATGCTAGTGTTCTCATCAATACTATTATTTAATGTTATTCAAAAGGATAATAAATTAGAAAATTATACTTTAAAAGAAGAATGTTAATATTTTTATATAATTTAAAAGGGGGCATATCTCTATTAAGAGATAGCCCCCTTTGTTTTATCTTCTAGAGTTATAAATTTTTTCTATAATATTTAAAATTTCATACATGATCCATGCGCAAAATGCTAATACAAATACACCCATCATTACTAAGTCTAGTTTAAATACCTGGCTACCATAAACAATCAAATAACCAATACCAGCACGAGATACTAAGAACTCGCCAACTATGACTCCAACCCAAGCCATACCTATATTAATTTTAGTAAGGTTTATTAAATTACCTATATTAGATGGAATTATAAGCTTGAATAAAATTTGACTCTTAGATGCGCCAAAACTTCTTAACATTTTGACTTTTTCTTCGTCAACATTTATGAAATAGTTATATGCAGATAAAATAGTAACAACTACTGATATAGTAACAGCAGTAACAACTATACCTGTTATGCCAGCACCAGCCCAAACTATTATAATAGGAGCTAGAGCAGTTTTAGGCAAAGCATTTAAAACTACTAAGAATGGATCTAAAATTTTAGAAAGTCTTTCAGACCACCAAAGGGCTATAGCTATTAATATACCAAGTACTGTACCAATTACAAGTCCTAGTACAGTTTCATATACAGAAATCCATATGTGTGTCATTAATTCCCCATTTTGTACATATGTCATGAATAAATGATAGATATCACTAGGTTTACTAAATAAAAAAGTATTTATAATTTTGAAATTAGCTAGAACTTCCCAAAGAGCTATAAATCCTACAAGAAGTAAGATTTGAGAAATTAGTATCTTTATTTTATTCTTTTTAACTGTTTTTATATAGTTTAGATATCCTTCAGAGTCTTTACTTAGTCTCATTTGAATCCAGCTCCTTCCATAGTATGTCAAAATAATTTTGGAACTCAGGAACTTTACGAGTTTGAAGTGGTGTAAGATCTTCATTTTGTCTTAGGTCTATGTTGTAAATATTTTTAACTGTAGCAGGACGCTTAGATAAAGCCACAACTACATCAGACATTGATATAGCTTCACTTATATCGTGAGTAACCAATATAGCAGACTTGTTTTCATTTTTAATTATCTTAAAAACATCATCACTAACAAGTAACCTTGTTTGATAATCAAGAGCAGAGAATGGCTCATCAAGAAGTAATATATCAGGATTAACAGCTAATGTTCTGATAAGAGCCACACGTTGTCTCATACCACCTGATAGCTCTTTAGGATACATATAGCGGTATTCCCATAGGCCGTAAGTTTTTAACAGTTTTTCGACTTGTTCAATAGATTCTTTAGTTTTATTATTTTGAATTTCTAGACCGATAGTTATATTATCCATGATATTTCGCCATTCTAGCAGATGATCCTTTTGAAACATATATCCGATATTACCGTTTATAACAACGTCACCGCTAGTTGGTTTTAAAAGTTTAGTTAATATATTAAGAATAGTTGATTTACCAGAACCCGATGGTCCAAGTAGTGTAAGTATTTGTCCTTCGTTTAAGGAAAAATTGATGTCTTTTAGGACTTCCAGTTCTCCTTCCTTAGTGTAAAAGGTCTGAGATAAATCTGTAACTTTTACAATTTCATTCATATATGCCACCCCCATGAAGTTTGTTCCTATATATTATTGTATTAATTTGCTGAATGATTTGTACCATTTTTTATAAATGTTAAGATTTAATATAATTAAAAAAGTGTATTAATTAGATATAAATGGATAGTAGGAGATATACCTAATTTATTAGTTATTTACCATTAATATGTATATAAAATAAGAAGGCTGCTTAATAATAAAGTTAATTATTTAAGCAGCTTTTATATATAATAATGTAATTATTAATTAAAATTTCCAACACTTAACCATGGGAACAACGCTTCAAGGAAACGCTCTGCTGATGGCATGAAATAAGAACCAAAGTGATAATCTGGATCTAGTGTTGTAATAATCCAAGTCCCATTTGTTGATACTTCATCAATATATAATACAGATCCATTATCTATTGTTGAAATTAATGTTGTTGCATTACTTGGTGGCCAAAATACACCATGTTGATGCCATGAAGAATCTTCTAATGTGAAATAGTCAAAGAATGGATGATTTTCGTTTTTAACTCTTAAGCCACTATCTGCATTTTCTTCAAGCCACCACCAGAAGTTTGTTGGGCGATGTTCCCACTTTTGATTAGGTATCCACTCCCAAGGTTGTGGACCTAGCGCAACAACAGTTTTTCCATTATCAGCAAATTTATGAATCTTTTTAGCTGATTTTAATAATAAGTTTGAATTAAGTTGAGATGGAACAATTAATACATCAAATGGATCAAGGTCTGTATTTTCAAGTTCTGGTAAGTATATAAGTTTTTCTATATACTGTGCAAATTTAGGCTCATGGAAAGTACGATAATGGGATGCATGTCCACTATAAATTACTGCTATTTTTCTCATTGTTTTTACCTCCACATACTTCTTTTTTTAATAAATTAAATGCCTGAACACTAATTTTATCTGTTGTTTTATTTTCGTTTTTATATCCTAAAAGATTTCTACCAGCATGAACAATTATTGTTCCATTTGTTGTATGCCTATCTATATAAGATATAACTTTACCATCAGTAAAAGTTAAACAAACTTCAGCTTTTTCTGGTGCATAATAATATCCACGCGCAAAAAATCCTACAACACCTTTATTACAAACAATATCTTCAACTTTAACATCATTAAATAAAGGTGAATTAGGAAGTGTTCTTACAAAATAGTCTTTATATCCGTTTATTTTTTTAGGCATAAATAATGAACAACCTGGTAACCATTGGCGGAATAAATGACCACAGAATACAACAACCTTTCCTTCATTTAAGAAGTCTTCAATTATGTTTTTGTTTTTGTATAAATGCTCTTGGTCAGCAAAATATGTAATTAATAATACATTGTATTTAGATAAATCTGTTGATTCAAGTTCATATTGATCAATTAATGATATATAATCTGTTTTATTAACTTCTCTTACTCCAAAAGCGTGAGATGCACTGAGTTCTAAAATTTTTAATTCCATTATAAATTCGTTACTGAAAAATATATTAAACCTTATTGGTTTTACAGTAACTATCTCCTTTCTTATTTACTTTGTTAATTATATTATAAGAAATATTAAAAAACCAAAATAGTAATTAATATCAAATAATATTAATAATTATTATCGATAGATATCGGCAATTTGTCAAGATTTTTTTATTATGAGATATTTTGATTAAGAAGTACAATATTATTTTTATTTATATTAATAATATTGTCATATTTTAGTTTACTTAGTTCACGACATACAGAACTACGCTCTGATCCAAGATAGCATGCTAGCTGTTCTCTATTAAATGGAATAGTTATTTTATTTGAACCATTTTGTATAGATAGTAACTCAAAATATGTAATAAGTTTATCACGTAATGTTTTTTGTGATAAAATTTGTATCTTAGTATTAAGAGCAATATTAGTTTGAGCAAGTGAACTCATAATATTTTCGAATAAGTTTATACGAAATTCATAGCTAAAATTAGAATCTTTTAATAGATTATATATGTCTATAAATAAGATTGTAGAAAAAGTAATGCTACGAATATCATTTAAATTATTAATATTGGAGACACATGAAAAACAATTTCCAAAAGTATGACCTTTAGTAAGACGATTAACTATAGTTTCATCTCCATTTATAGATGTATGTATTATATCTACAATTCCATCAAGTATAATTCCAACAGATTGAATTTTTTCCCCAGCTTTATAAATATTTATTTTGGAATCAAAAGTTTTTATACAGCAAGACGAAGAGTTTATAACAGAATGTATTTCTTCTTTTGATATATGTTGGAAGAATGTATGATTACTTATTAAATTAAAAATATAATTTTTTGTCATTAAGAACCTCCCACTAAAATTAATTTAAAAAACTATTAAAAATATAATGATAATTATTTTCAACGGTTATTGAAAATTATTTTTAATGATGTTGCATATGCAACAGACATAATATGAACTAACATGATAAATTATTTATATACCATGATGGTTTTAAGAAGCTTATATAATTACATTATAAGCAAAAATAAAATTTTGACAATAATTTGTAAAAAAAATAAGAAAGGAATAAACATAATGATAAAAATAGCTATTTATGGTAAAGGTGGAATAGGAAAATCAACAACAACATCTAATTTAGCTGCAGCACTTTCTGAAAAGTATAAAGTAATGCAGATAGGATGTGACCCAAAAGCAGATTCTACTAAAAATTTATTAAATAATAAAGAAATCAATACGGTTTTAGATATGCTTAAAGAAAAGAAAAATGAAGTAACATTAGAAGATATAGTTCATGAAGGCTATAATGGAGTACTATGCGTAGAAGCAGGCGGACCTACACCAGGTATAGGATGTGCAGGACTTGGTATTATAGCAGCTTTTCAAAAGTTAGAAGAATTAAATGCTTTTGAAGTATATAAGCCAGATATTGTATTATATGATGTTCTTGGAGATGTAGTATGCGGAGGATTTGCTATGCCTATTAGGGATGGGTATGCAGAGAATGTATTTATTGTAACTAGTGGTGAAATGATGGCTTTATTTGCAGCTTCAAATATTTCTAAAGCTGTTAGTAACTTTAAAAATAGAGGATATGCAAAAGTATCTGGAATTATTCTAAATGAAAGAAAAGTAAAGAATGAAGATGAATTAGTAGAACAATTTGCTAGAGAAGAAGGACATAATGTTATTCAAAAAATTCGTAGAAGTGAAGTAGTTCAAAAATCAGAGGAACTTGGTCAAACAGTTATTGAATCATCACCTGATACAGATATTGCTGATGATTATAGAGAACTTGCAAAGAAAATTATTGAAATATGTGAAAAGGAGAAAGAAGAAGCATGTGTGTAAACAATTGTTTTGAAAAGACTTTAAATTATTGCTCACCAGGACATGGTGGATGGGGTCTTATACGTATAGCGTCAATTATTCCAGAAAGTCATCTATTATTTATTTGCCCTTCAGCATGTTTCAGACATGGTGCATTAGGTGCAGTACAGCATGGATATAAAAATAGGACATCATATTTATGTATTACACCTGCAGATGTTGTAATTGGTTATGATGATTTAATTTTAGAAGGTGCACAAGAACTTCTAGATAGAGATAAAAGTATAAAGGTACTATTTTTATTCGTACCTTGTATGGATGATTTTATTGGTACAGATATTGAATCTATTGCAAAAGAAGTAGAAATGAAATATCCAAATGTAGTAGTTCGTGCATGTCATATGAACCCTATTGCAGTAGAAACTAATAAACCACATTTAGTAACTACTATGGAAGCTATGTATTCTACCATAAATACTGAAAATAAAGCTACAGAAGATGCAGTTAATCTTTGCGGTAGCTTTGCGAAGATAGAAGAAGAATGTGATTTATTTGATTTCCTTGGTGATTTTGGAATATCTGTAAGACAGCTTGCTGATTATGAAGAGTATGAAAAATTCTGTGAAATGGGAAGAAGTAAATATAATCTTATACTTCGTCCAGAAGGAAGATCAGCAGCAGGATATATGGATAAACATTATGGAACAAGTTCTGTGCAATATATGATTACTTATGATATAGAGGAAATTCGTAAGAATTATGAAGAATGGAAAAGAGTACTTTCAGAGAGTCATAGCATAATAGATAATCAAAAGTTTGATATAGATGCTCAAGAGAATGAAACTAAGATTGCAATTGATAGAGCAGTAAATAAGTTAAAAAATATTCCTATAAGTATATCCAACACTGCGGTACTTCGTCCTTTTACTTTAGCTAAAGCTTTAATTAGCTATGGTTTTAATGTAACTGAAGTAATTTCTCAAAGAGTTCTTACTATAGATGAAGAGGCTTATGAATATATATGTAAAAATCATCCAGAAATTAAAGTAATACAGCCACAGCATCATAAAAATGCAGTACGTGACAATGAAGATACTAATATTGTTGCAATTGGATTTGAAGGTGCATACTTACGTCAAAGTGATTATGTAGTTGACTTATCTGGTGATGAAGGAATGTATGGATATTATGGAGTTAGAAAACTTATGGGTATGCTGGAAAAATCTATAGAAGAAAAAGCAGACCTTAAAAAAATGATAGATGAATATGGAGCGGTAGTATAATGAAAAGATTATATAGATATCTTCCACCTTTTGCGGGAGATTATTCAGGAGTAGCATCAGCTCTTTATGAGCTAGGAGGAATGTTATGTATTCATGATGCTTCAGGTTGTACAGGAAATTATGTAGGTTTTGATGAGCCAAGGTCTTATGATTCAAAACAATTAGTATATTGTACGGGACTTCGTAGAGACGATGCAATATTAGGTAATGACGAAGTATATATAGATAAAATTGTACGTGCAGCTAAAGATATGAATCCTAAGTTTATAGCAATTTTGGGAAGTCCAGTACCATTAATCACTGGTTTTGACTTTAATGGAGTAGCAAAAATATTACAGCAACGTCTTGGTATACCTGCATTTGGTTTTGATACAGCTGGTATGACAGGTAGTCATAAAGAAGGTGTAGTAATGGGGGTTACTAAGTTACTTGATTACTATGTGTTACCAAAGAAAGCAGAACTTATACGTAATGAAGATAGAAGTGGTAAAAAAGTAAATATTGTAGGTGCAACACCATTAGATATTAGTGAAGAAAATTTAGAAACATTTAGAGAATTATTAAAATCAAGAGGATATGAAGTAGTGAGTGTTCTTTCAATGTCTAATGATTTAGATGAATTTGTATCTTTCTATAAAGCAGATGTAAACCTTGCTATTACACAAGCTGGAGCACTTATATCAAAAGACTTAGAGAAAAAATATGATATGCCATATTTATCAGGACTACCTATTGGTGAATTAGGAACGAATCATTATTTTGATTGCCTTAAAGAAGTATTTGAATGTGGAAAAAGTATGGAAATATCTCAAAAGCCTATTCAAATAAAGGGAGATAAAAAAGGACATGCAGTAGTTATAGAAGATGGTATAATAGCTTCTTCTATAAGAATGGAATTATTATTACAAGGTTATGAAAAAGTAGATGTAGTATCAATATTTGGTAAAGATTTAGGTATGTCTGATATAGAAGCTAAGTATACAGATAATGAATATGAAATTATGGATGCTATAAATACAGAAGAAAGTACACTTTTAGCAGCAGACCCATTTTTAATTCAATATAGAGAGAAAAAGGATGGAGTAAAATTAGTAGATTTACCTAAATATGCGATTTCTAGTAAACTAACAGATCAAAAAAGATGGGTTTATATAGGAAGTGGATGGAATATAAAATAAAAAATATAAATTTAAGATAAGGAAAGAGAGTATTAAAATGAAACTAAAAAATAAAAAAATATTATCGCTTATTTTAAGTGGGTCGCTTGTACTAAGTTTAGCAGGTTGCCAAAGTACTAATAATACAGCTAATGAAAGTAGTAAAGGAGAAGCACAAGTAGAACAAGCATCTACTAAAATTGTAGTTGACCATGAAGGTGTAGAGGTAGAAGTTCCTACAAAGATTGATAGAGTTGTAGTTGGAAATACATTGCCTTTAGCATCAATACTTAGTGTTTATTTAGGTGGAGCGGAGAAAATTGTAGGTCTTCATCCAGCATCAATGACAGCAGCAGAGAGTGGGCTTTTAAGTGAAGTATATCCTGAAATATTACAAGCTGAAACAGATTTTATAAATGGTTCTGAAATTAATATCGAAGAACTTTTAAAGCTAGATCCAGATATAGTAATAGGTGTACCTAAAGAGCAAGCACAAACTTTAAGACAAGCAGGAATACCAGCTGTAACATTATCTGTTTCAAACTGGGATTATGATGTATTAGAAACTTATGATGAGTGGATTGCACTATTTGATCAAATTTTTGGAAAAAGTGAAGTAAGTGAAAAAGTATCAGAATATAGTAAGGAAGTATCTAAGCTTATCGAAGAAAGAGTATCTACTATAGATGAAAAAGATAAGAAGAAAGTATTATTCTTATATAAATATGATGATGAAGCTATAGCTACTTCAGGGGGGAATTTCTTCGGACAATATTGGTGTGATGCAGTAAATGCAGTAAATGTGGCACAAGATTCTACAGAAACTGGGGCTATAAATATAAATATGGAACAAGTATATGAATGGAATCCAGATGTTATAATCATGACTAACTTTACAAGTTATCAGCCAGAAGACTTATACAATGATGCTATAAGTGGAGATGACTGGAGTACAGTAAATGCAGTGAAAAATGGACAAGTATATAAAATGCCTTTAGGTTTATATCGTACATTTACACCTGGTGCAGATACGCCAGTAACATTACAATGGTTTGCAAAAACAGTTTATCCTGAACTTTTTGAAGATGTAAATTTAGAAGAAGTAACAAAAACTTACTATAAAGATTATCAAAATATTGATATGAAAGATGAACAAATTAAAAGTATGTATAATCCTTCAAGAGATAGTGCAGAGGGTCTATAGAATTTGGAGAAAATCAAATGAATAAAAGTTATATAAAGAGTAGTATTTTGGGAATTAGTATCAGTACATTATTAATTATTACTATGTTAGTTGCTATGGGGATCGGTAGATATAGCATCAGTATAGGTGATATTATTAATGTATTACTTCCAGATAGTTTATCATCGGGGAATATAGACCCAAATGTAAAAAAAGTTATTTATAATATAAGATTGCCTAGAGTTCTTATAGCAGCTCTTGCCGGTAGTGGACTAGCTATATCTGGAGCAGCATTCCAAAGTTTATTTTCAAATCCATTAGCAACACCTGATACATTAGGGGTTGCTACTGGAGCATCTTTTGGAGCAGCTTTAGGTATTATACTTGGTTTTGATTCTATTGGAGTACAAAGTTGTGCTTTTATAGCAGGTATTGCTTGTATAGGACTTGTATATGCTATAAGTAAAGTAAAAGGTGAAAGACCTATGATTATGATTATTCTAGCAGGAATGGTTATAAGTTCATTGTTTCAAGCAATGGTATCTTTACTAAAATATGTAGCAGATCCACAGGATACACTACCGCAGATTACATTCTGGCTTATGGGAAGTTTATCAGGTGTAGGATTTGAGGAGTTAATTCTAGGTAGCCCATTTATAATTATAGGTATAGTAATAATTTTCCTCTTAAGATGGAAAATGAATATGTTATCTTTACATGAAGATGAATCTAAATCTCTTGGGGTAAATGTAAAAGTTGTACGTTTATTTACAATTATGTCAGCAGCACTTATTACAGCATCTGTTGTATCTATTTGTGGAAATGTAGGATGGGTAGGACTTTTAATACCTCATATTTCTAGAATGATATTTGGTAATAATAATAAAAGTGTAATTCCAGCTAGTATTGGACTTGGAGCAATTTTTATGATAATTATTGATACAATTGCTAGAAGTGCTACTGCTGCAGAAATACCAATTTCTATTTTAACGGCAGTTGTTGGTGCGCCTTTCTTTATTATTTTACTTAGAAAGACAGGAGGGATTCACTAATGAATTTTTCAGTTAAAGATGGATGTTTTGGATACTCTAATGGTAAGCAAATATTAAATAATATAAATTTTAGTGTTGATGAAAAAGAAATTCTTTCAATTTTAGGTTCAAATGGAGTGGGAAAAACTACTTTATTAAAGTGTACACTAGGACTATTAAATTGGAAAAGTGGAGAAACATTAATTGATGGCAAAAACATAAAAAATATGAGTCATCGTGAACTTTGGAGTAGTATAGGATATGTTCCACAGGCGAAACTTTCTGCATTTGCTTATACTGTAGATGAAATGGTATTACTTGGGAGAAATAGTCATTTAAAAATGTTAGAACAGCCAGGTAAGAAAGATAGAGAAATAGCACAGAAGTGTATAGAGCGTATAGGAATTGATTATTTAAAAGGAAAGCTTTGTAGTAAAATAAGTGGTGGAGAGCTTCAGATGGTATTGATTGCTAGAGCATTAGCAGCACAACCTAAACTTTTAATTTTAGATGAGCCAGAGTCTAACTTAGATTTTAAAAATCAGCTTATTGTACTAGATACTATAAAGAGTCTTCGTGATGAAGAGGGTATATCTTGTATAGTCAATACTCATTATCCTGATCATGCAATATCTATATCTGATAAGTCACTTATACTTAATCGTGATGGTAGTAGTATGTTTGGATATGCTGATAGTATTATTGTAGAAGACAGTCTAGGTAAAGCTTTTGGCGTAGATGTAAAAATAGAAGATTTCTATCATTTAGATAAAAAATATACTTCAGTATTTCCTATTTCCCTTGCATGTGCAAGATAAATATATAAAATAGAGCTAATTGTTTAGCTCTATTTTGTATTATGACAAATTATATTTTTGTAAATTATCTTTAATTTTATTATATGTACTAAAAACTAAGCTTGTCCAAAAACTCATAAAGAAGTAATACTCAGGATTAACAGCTAATGTTCTGATAAGAGCCACACGTTGTATCATACCACCTGATAGTCCAAGTAGTGTAAGTATTTGTCCTTCGCTTAAGGAAAAATTGATGTCTTTTAGAACTTCCAGTTCTCCTTAAATTATATAACCCAAGTAAAATGTAAAGTTCTTAAGAATCGAATATAATTTATACACTTTATTTATTGAAAATACCCTGTATACCATTTTCCATAATATTTTTCATAATAAAGATCAACTTATCGGAAGGTAATATCTTATCATTTTTAAACCAATAGCTCATAATACTAATCATAGATGATAGTATATACTCCAAAACAAAATCAAATTCTAAATCATTAAGTTTTGTATCTTTAACTAAAGCTTCCTTAAGCAGAGGTTTAATAGAGTTTTTTAATTTACTTGCAAAAGCAGGATCACCATTGTCTCCAAGTAAAACTGAATAATATTTTTCATTTTGCTCATATAGTTTTAAAAACATATTTAGCGGAATTTCATTGTTTTTATTTAGTATAGATATAGGTGGCAACTCATCTAAACTGGGAATGAGTGAATTTTCTATTTGTTCAAGTACATCATAAATATCAGTAAAATACTCATAAAACGTACTACGGTTGTAACCAGCCTTAACTGTAATTTCTTTTATAGTTATTTTTTCTATTCTTTTTTCACAGTATAAGTGCCAAAAGGCATCTATTAAATTTTGTTTAGTTTTAGATACAATCTCTGTATTATTTTTCACTTTACACCTCTATAAATCCGACATTAATATAAACATTGTCGGTTGATGATAAATATAAAATTTTTTATAATCTAAATATACAACAGGTTGTTTGATTATACAAGAGGAGTGATTTAATATGATTACAATAATATGTTCTGGTTCAAGAGGGGACTTTCAACCTTATATAGCGCTGGCTCAACAAATAAAAAAATTAGGTAAAGATGTAAGGATAACAGGATTTTCACAATTTGAAGATTTTGTAAAAAGTTATGGAATTGACTATATTCCAATAGAAGTGGATTATAAAGCATTAGGCGTAGACCCTAAAATGTTAAAACAAGCAGGTTCAGCAGATAACCCGATTAAAATGCTTTTAACTTTTAACAAGATGAAAAAATATGGTGCTCAGATAGCAAAACAAACCTATGATGCATTTGAAGGAAGTGATTTAATTGTTTATCATCCAGGATGTACTATAGGATATTTTGCAGCACAGGAGATGAACATACCATCAGTACTTGCTACACCATTTCCTATGCACAAGACTAATGAGTATTTATCTGTAGTGATGTATGGCAAATCTAAACCTACAAATATAAATAAGAAGATAAGCTATAAGATGATACAGAGTATGCTTTGGTTAGCTTCAAGTAATACTGTCAAAGAGCATTGGAAAGAGCGTTTTGGAAGAATGCCTATAAACTTTAAGAATCCTTATGAGAAAGTATCAAAATTACAACCTGCAATAGTTTCATGCAGTAATTATGTATTTCCTAGACCAAAGGATTGGAATGAAAATATTCATCAAAGTGGATATTGGTTTGTAGAAGAAAACAATGAATACAAACCTTCTAAGGAATTAGAAGACTTTATAAACAAGGGTGATAAACCTGTATATATAGGTTTTGGTAGTATGTTTGATAGTGATGAGAAAGATGAGATAGTTAAAATTATCATAGATGCTATTACAAAATGCGGTAAACGTGGAATTATTTCAGGTATGGGTAAAATAGATAATTTACCAGATAATCTTATTTCAGTAGGAAGTATACCTCATACATGGTTATTTGAAAAAGTATCAGTAGTTTGTCATCATGGTGGTTCAGGAACTACAGCGGCAGGGTTTAGGGCAGGAGTACCAAGTGTTATTATACCATTTTCAAATGATCAGTTTGCATGGGCGCACAGAGCCTTTGATTTAGGTGTTGGGTGTAAGCCTATTTATAAAAAAGATCTTACTGCTGATAAACTTGCAGATGGAATAGCTTATGCACTAAATAAAGATATAGTTGATAATTCAAAGACTTTATCGGAAAAAATAGCTTTAGAACAGGGCGCATTTGACAGTGCTAAAGTAATATTAAATGTATTACAAATGTAAACAAAAGGGTAGGAGTATGTAAATAAATATACCACCCTACCTTTTTATAATTGTTTGAGATATTTTTTAGAAGAACAAATATATCTCAAAAAAGAAAGTATGTTCTTTATTGAGGCGAAAAAAAGTTTAATATAATATTATTATTCCTAACATTTCATAACTTTACTCGTTCTTTTTTTAAAATTATTCATTTTTAACTCAACATACCTTACAGGAACTTTTTCTAAATATGCTATTTCATTATATTCCTTGCCTATGTATTTATAACAAATTTCATCCGATAATAAAAGCTCACTAGCTCCAGTATCAGCTTCTGTTTCTAAAGTTCCTAATCTAAAATATGTATAAGTAGCTAAAAATAAAGCGTTAGTAGTAGGGTGAAGTACAGCATGACCTAACTCATGAGCACATACCTCACGACGCCCTATATCATCTAAATCAGGATGAATAAGTATGACTTTTTCCCCTTTAATCATGCCATAACATCCCTTTAGTTTATTTATATCAGTATAATTAGGTAAATAATTTAATTTAATCCCCATTGCATTTATAAGTTCTTCTGGATCAGATGAATCATAACAATATGTAACTCTTCTAAGTGTTTCCCTTATATAATTTATTTTCATTAATAAGTCCCTCCCCCTAAAAATCGTAAAAATTAAGTGAGTAAGCAGGAATTTATATATCTACTTGAATCAATCATTATCTTTTTGTAGTGCCATCATCATACCAACTTTCATTGCTTTTAGTATGTTGTCTATATCATTTTTATCAGCAGGCTTACCATAAAGCATCAAACCATCTTGTTTTAGCATTTCTTTAGTATTTTCATATATACTTTCAATATCTTTATTCATATCATTTTGCAAAGTTTTATAGTTTCTAATATCTGTTATACCAAGTAAGTAATCAGTAGATACTTCTAAAATCTCAGCTAATTTTGATAGTGTAGCAGCTTTAGGTTCTCTAAGTCCATTTTCATACCTAGATAAAGTTGCTTCATTTATTTTGGCTTTTTCACATAATTCTTTTTGATTCATACCTAAATAACGTCTAGCTTTTGTTATTCTTTCTCCGATACTCTCCATAATTATCACCTCTATAAACATTATAGTATGAATTTACCAAAAAGGAAATAAAAATTAACAAATGGTAAAAAAATAGAAATAATTTATAAAACAGAAATATAATTTTCAAAATAGAAAAAATAAAATACAATATTACCAAAAAGGATAAAAAAGTTACTAAATGGTAAATTTAAATGTAAATTTATACAAATGGTCAGAAAATGTCTTGACTCTGGATATTAATTCCAGTTAATATTAAATTACAGAAACACAGAAAAGTTATGGGGGGATAAATTTGAATTTTAGATTACTTAAATCAAAACGTGTACTTAAAGGTTTGTATCAATATGAATTAGCACAAGATATAGGGGTATCTTCTAAAACATATAATTTTAAGGAAAATGGGAAAATACCATTTACTGTAGATGAAATATTGAAGTTAATTGAACGTTTAGATTTGACATTTGATGAAGCTAACGATATTTTTTTCTTTAGTAAATTACCAAAAAGTTGGATAAAAAATAAAATATGCTAAAACGTAAAGTTAAAGGGGGAATATGAATGAATCATTTAGGGTTATTTACAAATGAAAATTTCGGGGAAATAAATGTTGTACTAATAAACAAAAAAGAATACTTTGAAGCTATACCTATAGCAAAGGCATTAGGATACTCAAATCCAAGAGATGCAATACTTAGATTATGTAAAAAAGAGGGGGTCGTATTTTCCGACGTGGGGGTAATCACCGCAACAAAATGTGATAAGAGTCAGGCAATTCAATATGTTAGTAAAAAGTTCATAGATGAAGGAAATGTATATAGGTTAATACTTAAATCAAAATTACCAAGTGCCAAGAAGTTTGAGAGTTGGTTAATGGATGAGGTGATACCTTCTATTAGAAAAAATGGTATGTACATGAATGATGAGGCAATTGAACAAACACTAAACAATCCAGATTTTATAATACAAATGGCAAATAAGCTCAAATCAGAAAAAGAAGAAAGATTAAAAGCTGAGAAAAGAGCAAGTAACTTAGAATCAGCTATTAAAATAGATAAGCCATATACTGAGTTTGGAAAGTCTATAGTAAATTCTACAGGCTGCTTAACTATAGGTAAATTTGCAAAGCTTCTTAATAATAACAATATAAAAATAGGAAGAAATCAGCTATATGGATATTTAAGGGACAATGGTTATTTAATAAAGACTGGTAAAGATAAAAACATACCAAAGCAAATTTATATAAAGCAAGGTTTATTTGAAGTAAGTGAAAGTATAGTAAATACAAGTGAGGGGAAATTTCTATCAGCTACAACTCTTATAACTGGTAAAGGTCAAAAGTATTTCAGTGAATCATTAGAAATGATTTTTTAAGCAACGGACGAAGTCGTTGGCGACAGAAAATGTAGCGCCCACGCAGTGGCTTAAGCGAAGCGACTTTTTTACAATAATAGATGTTGGGGGGAGTAATCTAATGAGAAAATATTTAGATGCAAATATAATATTTGAAACAAAAGATAAAGATAAAAAATCATGGCTGGAAGCTAGAAAATGTGGAATTGGAGGAAGTGATGCAGCTAGTGTACTAGGGCTTAATCCATATAGAAGTTCAATGAGTGTTTATTTAGAAAAAACTAATGATAATAATATTATAAATAACTTCGGGAAGGAATTTATCAATCAAAGTAGCTTACCTAAAAATGATTCAAATATAGTAGATAAAGAAACAAATTATAAAATGGAACTTGGTAATAAATTAGAAAACTTTGTAGCTAATGAATTTACTTTAAAAACTGGGAAAAAAGTTAGAAATGTAAATGGCATTTTAAGAAATGATAAATATCCATTTGCTATATCAAATATAGATAGATCAGTTGTTGGTGAAAAAGCATTTTTAGAATGTAAAGTAACTAGTAGCTATAATAAAAAGCTATGGGAAAAAGAAGTCCCTATTCATTATCAAATACAGTGCTATCACTATATGGCAGTAAGTGGAGCAACTCATTGCTATGTAGCAGCACTAATTGGAAATGAAAAATTAATTATACATGAACTAAAAAGAGATGAAGAAATCATAAATGAAATAATGGATTTGGAAAAAAGTTTTGGCATCAGTGCGTATTAGGTGGAGATTTACCTTTACCAGATGGAAGTAGTGACTATTCAAAAGTACTTCAAAGTTTTTATAAAGATAGTAAACAAGAAGAATTAATATTGTTTGAAAAAGAAGATGTATTAAATAGATATGATGATGTTTGTGGTCTTATAAAAGAACTAGATATTGAAAAGAAAACTATAGAGCAATATATACAGATGCAAATGAAAGAATATGAAATAGCATATCTTGGGGAGAGGAAGATCACTTGGAAAATACAAGAGAGAAAGAGTTTGGATACTAAAAGATTAAAAGAAGAATTGCCAGAAGTAGTAGAAAAATATATGAAAACTACTACTTGTAGAGCATTTAGAATTTGATAAAAAACTTATAGGTATATATAACAGTAAAGAAAGTACAGATTAAAAAGAAGAAAAGATTCATAGCAAATGAAAATGTAAATTTCTTAGTACTTCTATAATTAATAAAAGAGCTATAAACGGTAGGTAGATATATAAAAGAACCACCCACTAGTATTAATTTAGAATTTAGAGTAAAAAGACCTATAAGTCCGAAAGCAATACCTAATAAAGAAAAAATATTGAATTCATTAGTAAGAGACAAAATTTTTTTTAACATAAGAACCTCCAATAATAAAGATAATTTAATTGTAGTTATAAAACTTTAAAATTTCAATAAAAGGGGATAAAAAATGAGTAATTTAAAAAATGTATTAAAAAATCAAGAAGACAAAGGACAAGGTATAACAGTAAATCCAACTTATGCTATGAAACAATTAATGATAAAAATGAAAAATGATATAGATTTAGCACTTCCTAAAAATCTAAGTAGTGAAAGATTTCAAAAGGTATCAATGTCAGCATTTAATAATAATGAGAAGCTTCAAAACTGTGAGCCTACGACATTTATTGCAGCTATGATGCAAAGTGCTCAGTTAGGATTAGAGCCAAACACACCTCTAGGACAAGTCTATTTAATACCACATAATTTAAATGGAGTAGATAAAGTACAATTTCAAGTTGGATATAAAGGACTTTTACAATTAGCACATAGAAGTGGAAAGCTAAAAACTTTATATGCTCATGAAGTTAAAGAAAATGATGAGTTTGAAATAGATTATGGACTAGAACAAAAGCTTATTCATAAGCCATTACTTAAAGGAAATAGAGGAGATGTTATTGGATACTATGCAGTTTATCACCTAGAACCTAGTGGATATAGTTTTGAATTTATGACTTATGATGAAGTAGCAAAGCATGGTAAAAAGTACTCTAAAGACTTTGAAGGTGGTATATGGGAAAAAGATTTTGATTCAATGGCTAAGAAAACTGTTATTAAAAAACTTTTAAAATATGCACCACTTAGTATTGAAATGCAAAAGGCTGTAGCTTTTGATGAAAGTGTTAAATCTAGCATTGATAGTGACATGTTGTTAGTTGAATCTATAGGTGAGTAAGAATTGCCGCTTGGTAGGGCAATATAAGTTAAGGGCAAAAAAGAAGGGGGATATATATGGCTTTATTTAGACATGTTAGGACAGAGTTTTGGAGAGATGAAAAGGTGTTAGAAGAGATGACTCCTGAGGATAAGTTATTCTTTTTATATCTTTTAACAAATGGGAATACGACTCAAATAGGAGTGTATAAAATACCTAAAAAGCAAATGGCCTTTGAATTAGGTTATTCAATAGAAAGTGTAAATACTTTTGTAGATAGATTTGAAAATTATTATAAAGTTATAAGGTATAATCCAACAACACGTGAAGTTGCTATTAAAAAATGGGGTAAGTACAACTTAATTAAAGGTGGTAAGCCAATTTTAGATTGTGTAAAAAAAGAGATAAGAGAAGTAAAGGATAAAACATTACTAGCTTATGTAGCTGATGATATATCTAAAGAAGATATAAAAATAGAGTTTGTAAAGTATATAGACGATACGTATAACGATTCGTTGGATAGTAGGCTTACGATACGTGGGCAAAAAGAAAAAGAAAATAAAAAAGAAAAAGAAGAAGAAAAAGAAAATGAAGACGTGGCGTATTCTATGTCTGTAGGTAAGTTTAAAAAATTATATGAAGAAAATGTAGGTCTTATAAATGGAATTGTAGCTCAGTGGTTAATAGAACTTGCTGAGAATATAGATTATGAATTATTTAAAAAAGCTATAGAAATAGCTACAGATAGAGGTAAATGCAATAAGGGATATATAAATGGAATTTTAAATCAATGGAGTGATAATAACATTAGAAGCTATAGTGATCTAATGGCTTATGAAAAAAGTAAACAAAATAGGGGAGATAGATATGGAGCAAATAGCAACAAGTATAGAAAAAATGAATTTACCTCATGGTGCGAAGATGAGGATGAAGAACTTTATAGAAAGCCAACATATGATGAAATCGCAGCAGTCGAAAGGGAATTTGGAGAATTTAGAACTAAACATTAGTGAGTATAGATGTGCTAAGTGTAGGGATTTAACTTTTATTATAGAAGATGGAGTTGCAATAGCTTGTGAATGTAGAGGGGTAAGGCAAGCTGAGGAGATACTAAAAAGAAGTGGTATAAGTGAGGAGTTTAGGAATAAGAGATTTAGTAATTTTGTTTATGGTAGCCAAAGGCAAATTATAGATGCATATAAAGAAGCTTGTACTTACTCTAAATATTTTAAGGATATTGAAAATGATAGGTGTAATTCTATTATGTTTATGGGGCAAGTTGGGTCAGGCAAGACCCACCTTAGCCTAGCTATTGCCAATGAACTTATGGAAAATAGTGTAGGTGTAGTGTATATGAGTTATAGAGAAGTGATAACAAAGCTTAAGCAAAATATTATGGATGATGTTTATTATCATAGGGTACTAGGGAAGTACAAAGTTGCAAGGGTACTTTTGATTGATGACTTGTTTAAGGGTAAGGTCACTGATAGTGATATTAATATTATATTTGAGCTGATTAATTACAGATATTTTAATAAGTTACCTGTAATTGTTAGTTGTGAGCTGGATATTGATGGACTGTTAAATGTTGATGAAGCTATAGGTAGTAGATTAGTTGAAATGTGCAAGGACTATTTATTAGAGTTAAAAGGGCAAAGGTTAAATTATAGAATGTATGGAAAATAAAATATTGGAATATACAAAAGACAGGTTTAATTTCCTGTCTTTTATAACATTTATATTTATATCATCCTCCTACCAAATAAGCATACAACACATTATCTAAATGCTAATTGGGGTCTAATAACAACCATTCATGCAAATTTTATTGTAAAAAAATATTTTATATAGTATAAATTAGTTCTAAATATGATGTTATCAAAGTGTTTTCATAATTTTGATAATGTTTATTTTATAATTTGTGGGGTCTAAGATATATATAATAGAAAGAGGAGTGTTTTTTTTATGATTCAAGTTGATATTAAAGAGAGAAAAATTAAAAATAAAGTTATTTTAAAAGATATAAATTTTAAAGTATCAAAAGGTGAAATTATTGGACTAGTAGGAGAAAATGGAGCAGGAAAAAGCTCGACTATGAAAGCTATAACAGGTTTAACGAAAAATTTTAAAGGTAGTATAACTTATAATAATAAACCTGTTGAGCAAAACTTAGCAGTTTCATCATTTATAGAGTACCCTAAATTTATAGATAATTTAACTGGTAAAGAAAACATTGATTATTTTTCAACATTAGCAAATCGAAAGATATCGTCAAATCTTAAAGACTTAATGAGTGCTTGGGGGTTAGATAAGCATTTAAATAATAAGGCTAAAAATTATTCATTAGGAACAAAGCAAAAACTAGGTTTAATAATTACGTTATTATTTAATAGACCTTTTTATGTAATCGATGAACCAACTAATGGAATGGATGATGATAGTAGAAGACATCTATTTGATTATTTAAAGTTTCTTAAAAGTCAAAATATAGGAATCTTAATTAGTAGCCATAATTTAAATGATGTTAATGAAATATGCGATAGAATTATAAAAATTAGTAATGGAACAATTGAAGACTCTAACTATAATTTTAAAAAGCTTATAACTATGAATATACCAAACTCTGATAAAAAAGTTATTTCTAAATACTTCAATATTGTAAGTTCAGATAATGATATGGTAACTGTTGAATACGATAATGATTTTATAAAAAACCTTTCTCTTATAAATAGCGAATATAAAGAAATTGATCTTATATCTATAAATAATTACTATAACAACTAATATATGAAATTAAAGGAGAATAAAAATGAATAACAGTGTAACAAAATTTATTATTGGAAATTACTTAAAAAAATGGAAAAGCTTATTACCTGTAGTTATATTAAGCTTATTAGGTTGTATTAGTCTATTTTTTATAAAATCATCAAATCTAGATGTAGCTACTTTGGATTATTTCTTTGTAATTTGGTTTATGATGAGTATCTTCTATATATACTACATAAGTGATTTAGCAACATATGATTTTAGAAACAAAATAATTCAATTTTTATATTCAAGTGGATATTCAAGAAATCAATACTTAATAAATAAAGTAATATTATTTTTAGTAGTAGGATTTATACATAGTATAATAATAATATTTGCTTATAATTTTGTATTTTCAAAGTTTGTAGTTAGTGGTACAAGTATAAATCAAATACAAATTCTAGCTATATATCCGCTAATAGTGGTATTCCTAGGAGTAATAGATTTGATTTTAGCATTACTAGATCAATCGAAGTCAAAAATAATGATAGTGAATATGATAATAATAATAATTTTACCAACATTAATACAAGGTTTGTTTATAAAATTAGGGAATAAACAGTTATTAGATTTATATAGTAACTCTCCATTTAATCTTTTATCTGCATGTCCTGCTATGTTAAATTTAAGTTTTCCTATAGTAATCTCAACAGTATTAATAATTGTGTTATTTGTATTTTTAAGCTTAAGATTAAATGAAAATAAAGATTTTTAATAAAAAATATAATATTTATATAGCTTTCAAAATATTATCAAAATAAGTAAAATAACAAGTAAATATATGCTAATAGCTATTGGAAAACCTACAGAATCTATTAAAGTTTGAGTTTATGAATATATAAATTTTATAATTAATAATGAAAATAAGGATATGAAAAAATTTAACAAGTAATTTATAATAGATGCTAATAGGGAGAGTGGGATAATGTTTAAATTTTGTGATAAGTGTAATACGAAGATAGGCTTTAGACAGAAGTTTAAATTATGGAATAAGAGTACATATGAAGGATATACATGCGAAAATTGTGGAACTAAATATAAGCCGACTAAATTATCTATGTTACTTGATTTTATGGTAATATGGCTTACATTTGTGTTTGTATTTATGAGTGAGTTAAATTTAAAAATAGGATTCTTTTTATGTTTTATTTTGTTAGTAACAGTTAATTTAGTTACACCGGCAATAGTTGTAAGATATAAGGCTGTAGAATAAATATAAAAATAGCTGAATACATTTGTATTACCAAATGTTCAGCTATTTTTTATTAGTATATAGAAAAGAAATATATAGTTTGAATTATAACTATATAACCATTTGGGTATGAAATATGACTATTCAAGCAAATAATGTTTACAATTAAATTTGCTTACCATAATATAGCAATTGAGCAAGTGTATTAGTAATTATAGGGGTTTTAATTTAATAGTCTATAGAAGTGGTAAGGTGATAATCTATATATGAAAATGAATAGAAGAATTTTAGTAGTTTCAACTTTAATTGTATCATTATTAACAAGTTCATTTGTTTTATTTTGGGGTAAAAGTATCAATAATTCTGATATGATTTTAAGTGTTTTTGTAATTATAGAAATTATATTAGTAATTTTTTTAAGTGTAGATATTTTAAAAAATATTAAAAAATAACTAAACTATAATTTTTTATGTACATGAAATAATGAATGGGTAATTGAAGTATAAGTAAAAAACACTCATACTTCAATTACCTTTATTTAATAATGTAAATAAGGATATGAAAAAATTTAAAAAATAACCTTTAATATAAGTCAACAGGGAGAGTGGGACAATGTTTAAATTTTGTGATAAGTGTAATACTAAGATAAATTTTATAGAGAAGTTTAAGTTATGGAAAAAGAATACATCTGAAGGATACACATGCGAATGTTGTAAAACTAAATACAAGCCTACTGAATTATCTATGCAACTTTATTCTATGATTATAGGTGTTACGGTTGGATTTATATTTACAATAGACATAGGACTCTTTTTATGTTTTATTTCGTTATTAACAATTAATGTAGTTTCATCAGTACTAGTTATAAGATATAAGGCTGTAGAGTAAGTACAAAAACAGCTGAATGTATTGGTATAGTGTATGTTATTTTTTTAGAGTACCGTATTCATATTACTTAGATACAAGTTACTTGAATCTACATAACTTGAGCAACTAGTAAAAGGAATCCTTTCTTTGAAATATCGTAAAGTATCATTATTTCATGCTTAATATATTTTTAGATAATTCATTAATACTATCGGATAGAGTCTGAAGCTTTCCTTCAATCCTAACAAGCAAATACATGCTAATAGCTATTGGGAAACCTACAGAAGCTATTAAAGTTTGAATTTCTGAATACATAAATATCATCCTTTCTATTAATATAGGTTTAAAAAAAGACTATGATAGAAGTCTAAAAAATTAGAATCTTAACATAGTCTTTAAATTTGATTATAATTTTAAATCATAATCAGTAGTTCCAGTTTCAACTACTTTAGCATCAACAAAAGCAACCAAATCATCACCATTTGATGTAAATATATTTTTAGCTAATATATTTTCCATAGCAGTTTTTATTTCTGATTCATTTAAATCCTCTCTAGGATTATCTACTGATAAAGCTACCTTTTTACCTAAAACAGTTTTAAAGTTCATAACTAATTTCTTTTTTATATCCATAATAAATACCTCCAATTTTTAATATATAATTTAAGCTTGAGCAACTGAGAATATTAAAAGTTATCTGCAAGTTGCTCAAAATATAGTAAAGTTTTATGCTGATAGAGTTGTATTGTCAATTTTAGCTATTTCTAATAAAGAATGTCCTTGAAGTGAAGCTAATATTTCTCCTACTTCATACACATCATCATTAGATGCTGATGGTTTTAAATTTGAGTAAGTCTTAGTTTTTACTATAACTTTTTGAGTTATAGGATCTGTACCTGTTTGAAATTTTAATTTTAATCCTGATGGATTTTTAGTTGATATTGCCATAATAAATACCTCCTTAGTTTTTTAGAAGTTGTTTGCTTCTTGAGATAAGTATAAGGATTTAGAATTTTAGAATATATTAAAATTCTTTATAAAAGTTTTTGAAAAAGCTTTATAAAATATAAGTATCTTTAAATCCCTTTGAAATAGCTTCATTTTTACACTTAATAGCGTTAGATTTATCTTTAAATGCGCCTATACATACCCTGTAAAAATCAGTACTGTTTGTTTTATCAACTATAAAGTTATTATTTGAATTTTCATCAACAACTGATTTATTTACAAATGACAGTAAGCTTGATGATATGCTATTTGCTATATCTTTTATATATTGATTAGAGCTTAAAGAAGTTTCAACGTCTTTATTAGATATAAAGTCTATTTCTATTAAAAGTGCAGGCATTTTAGTTTTTCTAAGTACTGAAAATTCTTTTGATATTTTAACACCACGATTAGGGGTATTGATTTTATTTGATAGATTTGAGCATATGTTTTTAGATAATGTGTATGCTTTGCTATTTTCACTATAGACCCATACTTCACATCCTTTAGCAGATTTATTAGTTGAAGAGTTCATGTGTAGGCTTACAAAGTAGTCACAGCTATTGTTGTTGGCTTTAGTACTTCTATAATCTAGTGAGTAGTATGTGTCACTTTCACGTGTTGTAATTACTTTTTCATTAGATTTTTCTAGGTTATTTTTAACTATCATTCCTATTTGTAATACTGCATCACTTTCTTTTGTATTTTTAAAGCCTAATGCTCCAGTGTCTTTCCCACCATGTCCAAAGTCTAAGTACCATTTCATTGTTTATTCCTCCTTAAGTTTTTAATGATTTGTGATTACATTTTAGGGTTAAAAATTTAAAGAAATATATTAAAATAGTTTATAAACTATAGTTTTTATAAAAAGAAAATATATCATATTTTGATGAATTTAAATGTTGAAATAAGAAGGATTAATAAGCACTATAAACGTATTTATTATATAGATATTTAGAATTAAATATGGAGGTACTTTATGTTAGAGTATTTAACTAAAGAAGATCTGCCAGAATCATTAGGTGATATTATAGATACTATTGGTATTGAAAATGTGAAAGAATTGATAAAGTTAGCTGGTGGAGGAAATGTTTATATACCTAGTGAAAATAGTGTTATTAAGTCGTTTAGAAATAAATTGATTAAGGAAAACTTTGATGGAAATTACAAAGACTTGGCGAGAAGGTTTGGTATAACTGAAATGCAAGTTAGAAATATTATTAATTATAAAAAAGCTTAATATATGTTATAAGAAAAGTTGAAGTGTGAAGATGTTATTCATGCTTCAACTTTTTTAGTTGCAAAAAATAGAATAATTTATAACTAAAATAGTTTTAAAGTTCATAACTAATTTCTTTTTTACATCCATAATTTATTTGTGGAAGTAAAGTTAATAAATTTGATCTGAAAATCAAGCTCATTAAAATATAAACTAGAACTTTTAATCAATATATTTTAACTATAGAGTATATATAGATGATATAATAATATTTATGTAAATATGATAAATTGAAATATTATAAAATAAAAAGGGGAAAATTTAAAAAATGTCAAATTTTTATTTTTTAGATAGATGGTCGAATCTAAAAAACTAGGAATGCAAGCAGAAACATATATAGTCACAGATCAAAATGCTTCCATGCTAAAGATTAGAATACTAGGGGAACAATTAATAGATTTAGTATTAGTAGCTTTAAAAATAGAAATAGATAGATTTTCAACTCAAGATGATAAAATAAAAAACTAAGAACAGTAAATATCAATCCATACCAGATTGGTTTAATATAGTGAGACTTCATGGTAATAAAGCAATGCATGAAGCTATGGATGATAAAGATAATTATGCAAAAAGCATTTAATGGAAAATTATAAGAAAATATTGTAAAATAATATGAGAGTAGAAAGTTCTACTCTCTTTATAGTTAATGGAAATACTAATACATTAAAAGTAATATTTATACATAAAGGGGAGAGACATGGAGCGAATTAAATTTTATTCTAAGTATGACCTTACAAGTAGTACTAGTATAAACAATATTATTAAATTTATTAACCACTTTAGAAGTGAAATAGAAGAATATAATATCAATGATATATTAGAATATTTTAATATTATTAAGTTTAGCAAAGATGATGAATTTAAAGAGATAATTATAAATGAAACAAATAAAGAATTTGATAAAGTATTAAAAATAATAGGAAAAAGAATTGGAAAATTTATTGGAGAAAATAAAGAGAGTTTTTTAAGTTTGTACAGAGATGTATACTTTGAATATAAAGAAGATTTCTTTGAATTAATAGAGCAATATAGCATTTATAACAATATTAATGATTTAGATTTTAAAGACTTATTAAAAAACACTGATGTCCATTGTTATATAATACTCAAATATAGAAAAATAGTAGATAAATTTGATAAAATTATATGTGAAACCATGCTAGAAGATAGTAAATGTGCGGAGATTTTAATTAATAAATATATGTACGAAGAATATCAAGACAGAGATAAAATGTATTTACCAAAATCTTTATCTCAAGAGTTTAAAGAAAAAATATTACTTAATTATATAGAGTCTGAAAATGTAAATCCTAGATACATTGAAAGGATAATAGATTTTCCGAATAATAGTGATTTTAAAATAGTAGATAAAATTAGATTAAAGTCTAAGCGTAGATATGAAAAAGAATCTAAAAAGATATTTGAAAGCAGTGTATGTAGAACTATATCGGTAAATATAGTATATGATAAAAATCAAGAGGAATCTGTTATATATACATACAGTGGAGATTCATCAAAATGTAGTATAAGTACTAAATGGATTGAAGAAAATTTAGATTATAATACATTATTAAATAATTTTATTTATATATTTAACTTTTTTGATAATCAAATGAGGTTAACATTAGTAAGTAAAATAAGTGAAATTAGTGCTTTAGAAAGGCACCTTGTACTTGATGACTTAAACTACTTATATAAACAATCTTTTGAATTTAATAGAAAAAATATGATGTCTACATCTCAAATTTATAGTTATGTGCAAGTTTTAGAAAGATATAAGATAAGACTAGAAGAAGTTATAGAATGGTTCTTTAAAGATTATTTATTACAGGAATTTGGAATTGATAATTATGTTGTAAAAATGCCAACAAGTAGCTCATCTTATTTTGAAAAGTGTAGAGCGATATTACCTGAAATGGATAGAATACTAAAACAATATATGCTTTATGTAGAGGATGGAGAAATAGACCAAGAGTTACTTCAAATGTCTTCAGCTCAGAACAAAGTATTTGAAAATTGTATGAGTATAGTTGGTAATAAATATGTATATCCAAATTCTAAAGTATTTACTATAGCTTCAAATTTATTATTTTCAGATCAAAGTATGATTAGTTATTTGCCTAACTTAGAGGAAAATTATAATGAGTTTTATAGATTAATTATGATGGTAAAAGTTAAGCTTTCAGATTTCAAGGAATATCAAATTAGAAATATAGAGTGGCTTATAGAAAATAATTTTATATGTGAGGATACAGACGGATACTTACAATTTGTAAATACAAATAAAATTGCTATATTTTTAGACTTATATAAAAATGGAGTAATAAGTTACTGGAATTATAATAAGGTATTAAGGTGTGAAATTGATATATTGATTAATGAAAATGTGCTTAAATTTGATAATAAATTCTTTACTAATGATGAACAAGATTATTTTAACTATCATCTAAACAAATCAAAGTTTAGTAATTCATTAGATCTTCGTAATAGTTATTTACATGGAACTCAGACTAATGATGAGAAATTACATGAAACTAATTATTTGATATTTTTGAAGTTAGTAATAATCATTATTGTAAAGATAAATGATGATTTATGCATTAAGGAAATTGCAACTAAGTAATGAAAAATAATATATATAGTAGTATTAATAAGGAGATAAAGAGTGAAACATACATTCAAAAAAATATTTACAGCATTAATGATTTTTATATTAGGATACATATGTGGTAAAATAGATTTTAGTTCGATTTTTAAAGCTCTTACATCAAGCTTATCGGAATTAGAAGTCGTAGAAGTTATCGGATTTACTTCATCAATCATATCTTTAGTTTTATTTATAGCTTATATAGCAGGTAGAAGCTTTATGATAAAACAAATGAAGGTTATAATTTCAGAATCTATTAATGTATCATATAATAATAAAGAACAAAACCTAAGGGTAGTAGAAGAGTATAATTTAGGAGATAATAATAGTGAAGAGGTTTACTTATCTTCTTCAGAAGTTATTCGATGGATAAAAGTATATGAATATAGATACAATGAGGAAAAATGTATATACGAAAAAGGTGATCTACTGATAAGACATGAGTTGTTGAAAAATGGACTTGCTATAAAGTTTAACACTTATTTACCATGTGGTATACCTAAATATTTGTTAGAGTATCAAAGGTTTGACTTTATATTAGGAGAAATATTATTAGCGGAAAATGGTAAAAATGATATATTAGAAGAACAGCTTTCTATAAAGCATACAATTAAAAGTATAATATATTACTTAGTTAAATAAATTCAAATGATTTATTTAATTTATTTATACAAAAAAGTCAATGAAAATTTATAAGAAAATATTATAAAGTAATAAGGGAGTAGAAAATTCTACTCTCTTTAAATTATAAAGAATACTAAAATATTTTTATAGTATAAAATTTGGAGGGAGCTTAATATGAAAAATCCAGATAAGTTATTTAAAGAATTTACTAAATATATAGAATTAAAAGGTGTAAATCCACAAAAGAAATTTACAGTTGATGAAATAGGACAAATACTTGATGAATGCAGAAAAAATGGATCAGTAGATATAAGAAATAGCAATAGCTATAATTATGCTATAACAGGTATGTTTGCTAATCAAAACGGTAGAAATTACTTTGATTTTATAGATAAATCAATATCAACGAAAATTAACAGATATAGCTAATAACCCTAATAGGGACAATCGTGAATGGAAAAAAAGATATTCACAAGAGGAACTTTATATAAATAAAAAATATATCTACTCAAATGTGAATTTATCTAAATTAAACAAGAGATATGAGGAAGGAAGACAAATATTAGTAGAAAACCATAGAAAAAGAGAAAGGGACCAACAACTTATAAAGGATGCTAAGGAGTTGTTTTATGAGCATCATAATAGTATGTTTTGTGAAATTTGTGGTTTTGATTTTGAAGAGGTATATGGAGAGTTAGGAAGAGGGTTTATAGAAGGTCATCATATAAAACCAGTCAGTAAAATGAAAGATGGAGATGAAACTAAGATTGAAGATATTATGATGGTGTGTTCGAATTGTCATAGTATTATACATAGAAATATAGATATTGACTTAGTAGATATAAAGAAGATATTTAAAGAAGAGATAAAATCAGATAATAACTAAGGAGGATCTATGTTACATTTACCATTAAGAGCCGTAAAGTATATACGTAATGAATTTGAAAAGAATCTATATAAATATTCTACTGAAACTTATAATATTAATGAGTTTGAAAAAGTAGTTATATTGGAAGATAGTTTAGCTTTATATATAGGAATACAAAAAGAAGACTTTTGTGTTTGTGAAAATGTAAAAGAAAAATATGGGTGGACTAAAGATTGTGAATTTATGGATATGCCAGAAAAAGGTAAAGATTATTATATTTTATTTATAGAGGAGTTAACCTACAATGCTTTAGGATTTAAATATAATCATAGCGGTTTTATTCGTGACATGGAATCATTTACAGGAATAAGTTATCTTGATTTAGATGTTACTTATACAAAATTTAAAGGATATTCTAGAACATATTGGTGTCAAGAGGAGAAAACACTTGTTGAAAAAATAAATGAATTAGTTCCAAAAGCTAAATTGAAAGAGAGATATAAATCATGGGAAGGTATAAAGTATAATTTCATAGTACTAGAAATAGAAGATGTGAATGGAAATATAGAATATGGAGTTGCTTACACTACTCAAAATCCTCATACTTATATAAATTCAAGATGTAAAAAAATTCTAAAACAAGGGACTTATAATAGCATTGGGGATATTCGCCAAGGTAATTTGAAATTAAAAAAAGCATTTGAGTCATGGAAAGGGAAAACTAGAAAATATAGATTAGAAAATCATTTTAGGTATTTTTACTTAAGCAAGCATTTTAGAGAAAAAGATAATGTATGGAGGTATGCTGATAAGATACTGGAAAATGCCTACAAAGATGAATATACACATAAAGAAAAAAGTACATATCTAAAACCTATTAATAAGTGGATTTCAGAAGAGTTGGTATATAATTTAACTAAAAAACTATACAAAGACTATAATGTTATTTATCAGCATAGACCGTTCTTTTTAAAAGGTCCTACTGGAGGTCAAATGTCTTATGATGTATTTATATCAGGGTTAAATATAGCTATAGAATATCAAGGTAAGCAACACTTTGAGGCTGTAGAATTTTTTGGTGGAGAAGAAGGCTATAGAAAAAATGTAGAAAGAGATAAATTAAAAAAACAATTAAGTGATAAATATGGAATTAAACTTGTATATATAAATTATTGGGAAGAGATAAATTTAAAACTTATTGATGAAAAAATTAGTAATAGAAAATGTAATTAGATAGTTACTTAGAATATATGTAGAGTAATATTGTAATATTAAGAATAGAACAATTAAGAGATGTGGCTAAGTTTAGTATCATACATGTTTTTATAATAAACACATATACTAGGCGTTTATTGTTAGGAATAATTATAATATCTATAGCTGTTATGTGTACAATGTGTATAGTTATGCGTGATTCAAAATAAGAATATAAAGGAGCTAGAAATGTATTTAACTTTGTCATAATATACATATCTATTTTGATAACCAACTCTGAGATTAAAGAATTTATTATAAATATTAATGATATAAAAGATATATCATTTTAGAAAGGCATAGAAATCAATAGAATTAGAAGCGTTTTGGATAATACTTACAACATTGGTTAAAGTTAGATGTACAAGTAACATATTTACCTCAATCTTAATATAATAAATATACTAAAATTAATAGGGGGGGCTAAAATATGGATAAAATGCAACTTGACATACAGCGTATAACAAAAAGTGTAAAAAAAGTATATGATAAAGATATGATAGAATTTCATAAACATTATAATTTAACGACTAGAAATGGTGACCCAGGTATGAGGTGGGATTTTATAAATACTAATATAGAAGAACGTTTTAAAGAGGAGATTTATAAAACATTATTAGTTAAAAGGGGGTATTGGAACCAGATAGTTATATATAATATCCATGATAAAAGATTATATTTTGTTATGAGAGAAAATAGATATAAAGATGTTAAAAAAGATAAGAAAAGAAAAAAATTACATTTAATACAGATATTGGGGTCAGTAAATGAAAAAGATAAAAGTGAGGCCTCTATAATTCTTAAACAAAAGCTACCAGAGTATGTTTCTAAAGCTAAGGAATATGTATTAATAACTTATGAGTATAATGAAAATAATGGTAAGTGTGATTTTATAGGTAGAAAAATAACATCTAAATTTAAATGTAATTATAAGAAAGAATGGAATAGTGATTTGGATTTAGAAAAAGCAAATTAAATATAATTAAATTCTTTCAAAATTTGAAGTATTATTATAAATGGAAACCTAAAATAGATATAGCGTAGAATAATAAGATATGTATAAAAAATATTATGCTAATTAATTTAGATTTTATTAAGTTAGATTTAACTATAGAATAAGTTTATATACTCATAAGTAAGCTATCTTCCAAGAGGCTATAATTTTTTTCAGAAATACCTAAAAATTTAGACGCAGATCTTTTATTTAAATTATTTTCTAACCTACATCTAATGAGCTCTCTAAAAGTTTTAGGGGGCTTTTCTAATACCTAAAAATAATATAAAATCTTAATAGGAGTAAAATATTTTTACTTAAAAACCCAAGGAGAAAGTAAATGATAAATTCAAATAAATTAATAACAAACACACAAAACCAAAACCTGCTAAACGAACTACAAAAAAGCTTAAAGGAATGTAAATCATTCTATTTCAGCGTAGCATTCATAAACTTTAGCGGATTACAACTACTACTAGACACACTAAAAGAACTACAAGGAAAGTGCGTACCAGGTAAAATAATAACATCAACCTACCTAAACTTTACAGATCCAAAAGCACTAGATAAAATAAGAAGATTTTATAAAGCAACTTAAAAGTATAAACAAAACTAACAACCTTATATTTGAAAATCTAAAAACAATAACACCAAATGATAGATGAAGCTCACCATCCTGCTAGCAATACATATTTAAGTGTGCTTAATTATTTTACACCTGAGTTTACACTAGGTATGACAGCTACTCCAGAGCGTAGTGATAACAACAATATATTTGATTTATTTGACAACAATGTAGCCCTAGAAGTTATTTATTTAATAAATTTACTTATGTACAATGACAATAAAAAGAAAATATTATAATCATTATTAGCATTTGAAATCAGAGATATAGAAATTTAATATTTGATGATATAATTATACTTAAAGAAGATTAACAAATAACTATAGAGGAGATATTGTAATGGAGGACATAGACTACAAAATATGGGGAGATTTTTATCAAGAGTTTGCAAATAAAATACTACAATATAAAAATAATAGAAAAGATTTAATTACAATTATTAGAAAGGTTTATGACAATATTAATATTAAATTACCAACACTTGAAAAAGAGAATAATATTGTAGACATAGATCCTTTTACTGTTTTTGGATTGTTTAATAAAGGCATAAAAGATGAAAATAGAACTATTATTATAACTGAATTTGCAAAGCTTCTAAATATAAATTTAGAAGTGCCAACTGATTTTTCGGGTATACCTTTACTTAATAATATGTCTTCAACTTTTTATAAATTTGAGGGATATAGAAAAGAAGATGATATTGATAACTTATGGAAAGTATTTGAATATGCAATCAAATATGATGAAAATCAAAATGACGAAGATGAATTAAATTTAATTAATTACTATGATAAAACAATAGCACAAAAGGGTGTAAAATGGAAATTAAGTATGGGATTATTTTGGATAAGGCCTTATAGATATATTAATCTTGATGAACAAAACAGAACATTTATTTGTAATGAGAAAAATAATTTAAATACAGTAAAATCAATATTTCCAAATATTGAAAAGGGACATGTTCCAAATGGTAAGCAGTATATAGATATATCAAATGAGTGTAAAAGGCTTGTTGAGAGTGGTAATTATAAGTTTAAGAATTTTATTGAGATGTCTCATTGTTCTTGGTCTAATAAATCAAATAATCTACCAGAAGATTATATTGTAGATACAAAAGAGGGGGATGATGCAAAAGTGAGTAGTAGAAATAATCAGATATCAAAAAATACAATATTATATGGTCCTCCAGGTACAGGAAAGACTTATAATGTTTGCAACAAAGCTTTAGAGATAATAGACCATGAAAAATACAAAGATATCATAAATAATCCTTCAAAGAGAGATGAAGTAGTGAAAGAATTTAACAAGCTAAAAGAAGATGGACTTATTGGATTTTGCACATTCCATCAATCATATTCATACGAAGACTTTGTAGAAGGTCTAAGAAGTAATGGTAGCGGAGGATTTGAGCCTAAGGATGGTATATTTAAACAAATATGTGAAAGTACATCAGTAAAAGCTCAAACAGAACTACCAAAATATGAATTTGACCAAAATCAAATATCAGTACACAAAATGTCTTTAGGGGATACTAGCAGCAAAGAAGATAACATATATGAATACTGTATAAAAAACAATTGTATATCTCTAGGATGGGGAGAAAATATAGATTACTCAAATTGTAATGATAGAGAATCTATAAAGCAAATATTTAAAGAAAACTTTCCAGAATCTAGTGACAATAGTTTTGATATAAATGCTATAAATAGATTTAAACATATAATCCAAGAAGGTGATTTAGTAATAATATCACAAGGAAACCACAAAGCAAGAGCTATAGGTAAAATTACAGGGGATTATTACTACGATTCTAATACAGAAATTAGATATAATCATTTTAGAAAAGTAGAATGGCTTTATAACGGAGAAGCAATAGATGTAAAAAGAATACTAAAGGATAAAGTATTTTCTCAACAATCAATATATACATTCTACAATGAAGATTTAAAGTTTGATAATATAAAAGAGCTTATATCAGAAAAGCCCATAGAAAATAAAGCTAAAAATTACGTGCTTATAATAGATGAAATAAATAGAGGTAATATATCTAAAATATTTGGAGAGCTTATAACGCTTATAGAAGAAGACAAAAGAATCGGTGAGAGAAATGAATTAAAAGTAAGTCTTCCATATTCAAATGAATCTTTTGGTGTGCCAAATAATTTATACATAATAGGAACGATGAATACAGCGGATAGATCAATAGCACTACTTGATACTGCACTTAGAAGAAGATTTGATTTTGAAGAGTATATGCCTAATGAAGAATTACTTTCAAAAGATGTAGAAGGAGTAAATGTGTCTAAGTTATTAAAAACTATAAATGATAGAATTGAGTTTTTACTTGATAGAGATCATACAATAGGACATACATATTTTATAAAAGATAATTTAACTTTTGAAGACCTTGTATCTATTATGAAAAATAAGATTATTCCTCTACTTCAAGAGTATTTCTATGATGATTTTGAAAAAATAGAAATGGTTTTAGGTGGTAGCGGTAAGGCTTTTAATAATAATTACTTACTAAATAAAACAACTATCAAGGCAAGTAGTTTATTTAAAACCAATCAAACTTTTATGTATCCAGACCAAGTTAAATATAGTGTGGTAGAAAATCCTAGTAGAGAAGCTTTCATAAGAATATATGATGATATAAAAGATGAAGCTTTAGATAATACAACTACATTAGATGGAGAATAGTTTTATGAGGCATATAACTATTTATGAGTGTTATGATAAGCTTAAAATTACAAATGGAGGATCTAATAGATCCATAAGTGTTAAAGAAGCTGATGAGTTAAATCGATACATAGAAAGACAAAAGCTAGATAATAGAAATATTATATGGTCAAGAGATGATGTAATATTTATAAATTATGTTGGATTTATAAAGTTATCTACGGTATCCATAGAAATATTACCTAAAGTAAATATAAATAGCAGTGATCATGAAGGTAGTAGAAAATCATTACTTAATATGTTAAGCAAAAGTGGGATAATAAATTTTAATTATTCAAATTTAGGAATGTTAAGTGTGTATAAAATGGATTTAAATGAAATACTAGCACTAATATTTGCTAAAACTCTTCAAAGTCAATTAATAAGAGGACCGTACTTAGAATATATTAATGTAGAAGAAAATAGCAAGGCTCTAAAGGGAAGTTTATTAGTTAAAGAACATATTAAAAATATATCTAGATGTAGTAGTGATGTATTTTGCAAGTTTGAAGAATTTTCTATAGATAATACATTAAATCAGATATTTAACACTTGTATAAGAAAGACTATAAAAAATGTAAAAAACTCGGAAACTTTAAAGATTCTAAGTCATATAAATGTTATATTTTCTGAAGTATCATATATTGATATAAATAATAAGAAATTATTAGCTTATAAGTTTAGTAGGCTAAATTCTAGATTTGAGCCAAGTTTATTATTAGCTAAGATGCTTTTAAATGGATATTCATCTATTGGAAATAAAGGTGATGATAAGTCTTTTGCTATATTATTTGAAATGAATGATGTTTATGAAAGATATATAACTAATTTGCTTAGGCTAAATTTAGATAAATACGAAGTTCATTCTCAGCATAATAAGTATAAACTACTTAAGAATGAAAAAACTGATAGAGATATATTTTTACTTCAGCCAGATATCGTTATAGAGGTTGAAGGTAAGGAAAAGTTAATTATAGACACTAAATGGAAAAAGATTGATGGAAGTTTAAATAGGCATGGTGTAAAGAGAGATGATTTTTATCAGATGTATGCTTATTTAACTAGATATGAAGATGTGAAAAGTGCTATTTTGTTATATCCTAGTAGCAGTGATAGTAGTAGTGAGTATTTAGAGTCTTGGTATCTAGAGCATAATAAGAATAAAAAGATAAGGGTATATGCAGTAAGTCTTTATGATGAAGTAAAGACATTAGAGACTCTTAAGGATATAGTTGAAAATAATATTTAAAACCGTGAGTTAGCAGAAGGTATAGGTATTAATATTTAAATGTAATTTTACATAAAGTAGATAATAAGTAAATGATAAAAAGATAGTTGATGTTATATAAAATCAACTATCTTTTTTATATAATGCCAACTCCTAGGCTTGAGCAACGGACCTGGTTTTAGGTCGTTGGCGACAGGAGCGAAGCGACTTTTTTATTACTCAGATATTAACTTATTTACCGCAGGAATATCAGCAGGAGCCCATCTTAAAGACTCAAGGTTCTCACGTCTAAACCATATAAGCTCAGAATGCTCATTAGAAGTTGGAAGTCCTTCAACAATCTTACATCTGATACAGATAAGATTAACTATAACATTTTCGTATTCATGAGTATTATCATGGAAAACATCTAAAGCTTTAATTTTACAATCTAGTTCTTCCATTATTTCACGCTCAATAGCATCATTAAGCGATTCTCCACTTTCAACCTTACCACCAGGGAACTCCCACATATTTGGAAGCGTCATTTGAGGAGATCTTAGGGCACACAAAACTTCATTATATTCATTTTCTATAATAGCAGCAACTACTTTTAAATTTTTTTTCATAAGATTCACCTCGTTGTTATTTATATATAATTATACAATAGGTTTAGAAATGATTAAATATGTAATATAATTTAATTATGATTAAAGTGATAGCCTCCAATGTAGCAAAATGGACAAGGTTGCAACTGAGCTTGTATGTTAGGCACTAGAGTTGAAAATTCAAATTATTTGCTAGGGTGAGGATATGCTTTGACGGGAGCAGGAGCTATAAAGCTATAGAGCATGTTAAAATAAAAAGATATGGGAGAGATATAATATGAATGAATTTGAAGAATATTTAAGATCGTTAGGTACACTAAGTGAAAAATCTATTAAGGATGATATGTCTAGGATAAACATAATGAAAAGTAGAAACATTGATTATACAAAGGGAGAAGAGTATGTAAAAGCAAAGCTTGAAAAGACTAATTTATCTGAAAGTACTATAAAGAGTTGTTTAAGGTTGTGTAGAAGGTACCAAGAGTATAATATAAAATAGAAATGAATAGAGTACTTAAAGTCAAAGGGAGAGATAAAAATGAATATATGGTTACATAGAATATCTCATTGTATGGATATTTCATATCCATTGATAGATGAAAATTATCTATCAATAGGATTTTCTGATTTTTGTAACAAGGAATTTTTAGAAAAGACTATAGATGGTGATTGGAAATTTTTTAATAATCGATTTGTAGAAAAGTGGAGCGATCTAAAAAAGACTAGGCACAACCTATGGAGATTTATTAATGAATTTAAAAGAGGAGACTGGGTTTTAGTTCCATCTTGGGGTGAATTCTCTATATATGAATTAGAAGAGGAAGTAAAATTGATAAATAAAGATGTACTTCCAAGTAAATTAAAAGAAAGTGGATTTGAAATTAAAGAAGACGGTAAGCTATACGAAAATAATAATCTTAGAGATATTGGTTTTGTATGGAAGGTAAGACCTATAGCAAAAAATATACCTAGAAAAGAGGTATTTGAAAGATCCCTTATATCTAGAATGAAGATAAGAAATACAAATGCAAATATAACAGATTTAAAAGTTAGCATAGAAAAGATAGTAGATGAATGGAAAAATAATAAATTATCTACTTTTCATTCAAGTTTATTAGAAAGTATATTAAGTAATGTAGAGAAGAATATTGTTGAAAGGTTAGATCCTGATAAATTAGAACAACTAGTAAAGTGGTATTTTTATAAAATTGGAGCTAGTGATGTATACATACCATCTAAAAATGAATCAGGAAAAGAAAATGGAGCAGATGCAGATGTTATAGCAACATTTGAAGCTATAAAAGTTATTATATATGTACAAGTTAAACACCATCAAGGATGTACGACGGAATGGGCAATAGATCAAATTAATGAATATAAAAATCAAAAAGAAAATTTATATGATGAGTATACATACATACCTTGGGTAATAACATCTGCTGACATTTTTTCAGATATAGCAATAAGAAAGGCAAAAGAGTATAATGTAAGATTAATAGATAAAACAGGTTTTAGCAAAATGCTAATTGATATTGGATTTAGTGATATAAATGATGCATTTAAAGATAATAAATAAATCTGGGCTTTCTTATCTAGCAATTTTTAATGCAATTATTTTCAGATTTTATTTTTTTAGCAATTTATATGTTAAATAAAAAGTAATTATTGTAAGTAGAATCATAATTTTTATAAAAGCTATATGGTAGTACAAAAATCGTATAGTGCGAACTATTTACAGGGGGTTAAATTGAATATAATAAGTATAACGGCACGGCTATTAAGGTTGTGTAGCAAGATGTTAAAGGAGAGAATACATATGGATAATTTATCAGCTCTTATTATAGGGGCATCAATAGCTATATCAGGATATTACATAGGCAATGGAATAAGTAAGGGTTTAATATTTTTTAAAAGCAATAACTCTAATTACTCTTCAGATAAATTTGGAGATATTCTATTTCAAGAAAATGAAGATATATCTAATCCTAAATTAGTTAATAAAAAATATATAGCTAAGAAACTGGGAGTTTCTAAACATGAAATTGATTATTTAATAAAGGAATATCCAAACATAAAACATATAAATATAAATGGAAATATATATTACGATAAGAGTTCAGTGCAAAATTGGATTGATAAAATTTGAGAATAATCAAGACTATATAGTGAGAAATGGCTACTAGCACATCATTTGTTCAAAATTTATTTAAATAATTTGAATATTATTATCTATAAATATAGATACAGAGAAGGGAACATTATGTTTAACATGAAAAATAAAAAACTAATAGCTATATTTTTCTTAAGTATAATTTTAGTTATATCAGGAATTGCATATTATAAAAATAAAATAGAGTGGCAGTATAACCCTATTAAAGTTATACAAAAATCTTTTAAATTTAAAAATAAACATGATTCTGAGGCATATAAAAAATGTTATAAATATCCAGAATCTATACAAGAAGACAGTATAGATAATATAGAATCAGTAAATATCATAAATATAGATAAAGTAAACGATGCAAATTTATATAAATCATTTATAGATAGTAATAATATAGATGAAGAAGATATTGAAATATATAAGGTTAAATATGATATTAAATTTAACGATGAATCAAAGTCATCTATAGGTAATGGAGAGGATGAAATAGACTATATATTAGCAAAGGATCAAAGCTCAAAGTGGAAAATTTATTCTTGGGGGCGTTAATAGTTTATTAAGTTAAATATTAAAGAAAGGCTACTTTAGGTTTGATAAATATTATTTAGAGCGCTTTAGTAGAATGGTATAAGTTATGAAAACTTGGGAAGAAGTAATTAAATTTCACGGACATGAATGTCCAGGCTTAGCAATAGGATATGCTGTATCAAAAGCAGCTAAAGAATACTTAGAGCTAGATTTTTCACAAGATGAAGAAATCGTTTGTGTATCAGAAAATGATGCATGTGGATTAGATGCAATACAAGTAATGCTTGGATGCACTGTAGGAAAAGGTAACTTATTAATAAGACTTAGAGGGAAGAGCGTATATCATTTTTATAACAGAAAGAACAATAAGTCAGTTAGAATGTGTTTAAAACCAAAGAACAATGATTTATCTAGGGAAGAATACAAAAATTACTTAATAAATTCTAATCCAATGGAATTATTTGATTTTTCAGAGTCAAATGTAGAGCTTCCAGAAAAAGCTAGAATATTCTTATCAGAAGTTTGTGAAATATGTGGAGAAAAATCATCTGAACAATTTACAAGACTTCAAGAGGGGAAAAAAGTTTGTTTAGATTGTTATAGTGATTATAAAAGATTCTTTTAATAAATCAATGATAAAAGCACGAATAACTTTTTATATTATAAATCGGAGTATAGATGGATTTATGCAAAACTAAATCCGTCTATACTCCGATTTGTATTGAATAGAACACTTAGGTAAAAGAGAGCGAAAAATGAATATCTGGGGTTACATATGTACGCATACCATTTAAAAATATAAAAATCAAATTTAAGGAGATTATTTTATGAAATTAATGAAATTAGCAGAATTAAAAGGACATGATGTATATGAATTTTCATATTTAAACAATTATAATGAAGATTCTTCTGATGGGCATTGGAGTAGTGAATCTATCTATATTTCAGATGAAGAATTTACGATTTTATCTGAATTTATAGATGCAGCTATAGAAAACTTCAATTATTATGGACCTAATAAAATCCATATTGAGCAATGGAATAATGTAAGGTCTAGATTTAATAGTTTAAATGTCAAAGATAATGACATCAAAAAATTTTTCTTAAACATAGAATATTGGTTAAAGTCTGACTTAAATAAATCAGATTGTTTTTGGATTTTAGGGTTATAGATATATTTAGCTATAAAACCTACCATTCAGGTATAAAAAAAGACCTATCGTGCACATCTTATTTACAAATTAAACTCAGTATAATAATATTTTATTTAAATTCATAGGTAAGAAATTTTACGATATTTTAATATAAAATATACGGAGGTAAGATAGAGTTGATAAAATATTATTTTTTATTACAGTTAGAATTAAATTTATCAAATCATATGATATTTAAAATAATAAAAAATTCACAAGATAGATGTTGCGAAATTGGTTTTTTAGTTTTAGAAGATTATAGACGTCCAGGAACATTAGAGGATTTTGAATACTTAAAACCAGTGTATGAAGATGGAACATTTGAATGGGAAGATGATGGTAATCTAATTGTTGTAAGTATATATACTTATGATGAGATTAATCAAGAAGAAAAAGAATCTTTATTAGAATTAGCTTCTACATTAATAGAGTTTAAACCAAATGTAAACCATAGAGTAGATTTCTTTGTTTCAGATGAACTTCTAGAGATTAAGGATAAGGATTGGTACAATCAAAGGTATTATAAGTCTGCGTTACAATATCTTTTAAATACTCTTGAAAAGAAGATAAACATAGATGATTTATCTGAGGATGATTTCAATTATTTATCTCAAGATTAGGTATAAAATTAATATAGATGTTAATTTATTTATACAATTATTAATAATTTACCTTCTGCATTTTTTCAATATATATAATAAAAATCATAGAACTGACTTAAATACATTATTTTAGATTAACATGGGGGGATTAAAAATCATGAAAACACTAGAAGAAAAACTTTTTAAACATTACATAGGTTACTTAGATGAAAGAGATGAGTATCAAAAAAGTATAATATATAATACTCTTGCAAAAGTAAATATGTATTCATTTTATTTAATTTCGATTTTAATGATGGGAAGTCTTATCTTTGATTCTATTAATCATCAGTTTACATTTGGGACATTTGCATTATTTTTTATTCAGCAATTTAATGCATATTATATTTTTATAAAAATAAGAAAAAGCGGTGTTGATACAACAGAATTTTATGATAATGCTACATACATATTACAGTTAAAAAGATTAAAAAAACAATCAATGATGGCTGGGATACAATGGGGTCTTTGGATGCTTATAATGATGGAGTATATATTCCCAGCACTTGAGGGCGAAAAAATTGAAGTAGGTTTAATTTCATTTGTTATATGGGCTTGTGGAGGAGCTTTTTTTGGAGGCACTATGTACCTTTTGGGGAAGCTAAAGTTAAAAAAGGTTGATAATAATTAATTATATTTTAAATACATAACTTAGTCTTTAAAGTAAAATCTAGGTATCCTTAAAATGCTTATTCAAACAATATGATATAATAATGTTGATACATTTATGAAAAGGGGAGAGATAAATGCTAAATATATTAATAGGCCTTTGGTTTATATACAGAGCATATCAACTAAAGAAAACTAAAAATATAAAAAAATATGGAATGGACACTTCTAAAAAAATAAAAGACACGGATGGATATATAAATTTATTTTCTAAAGCATATTTTTTAACTGGTACAATTTCAGCTATATTAGGAGTAATCATGACACTAGATAAATATATTATTGAAGTACCAGTAGGGATAGCGGTACTGTTAGCAAGTCTATTCATTATATTTATTATTGCAGAGGTAATTATAGTAAAGAAAAAAAGACTCAAATTTATTCAATAAGATTAAGACATAGCAACATATTTTTGTGTAAATATTTTTTTAAAAATAACACTTAGTTATAATAAGATTTAATTAAAATGATTGAAATTAGTCGCAAAAAATGTTATGCTTACAAAAGTAAATTAAAAAAAAGAATGTCGTTATTATACATAGAAGAGCTTATTTTTATAAGCTCTTTTTAAATGATAAAGAGAGGTAATAATATGATAAAAATTGACAACTTGTCTTACTCATTTCCGAACAAAGATCTATACAATAAGATTTCATTTACATTAGAAGAAGGTCAACATTGTGCTTTTATAGGAGCCAGTGGTAGCGGAAAAAGTACACTGATAGATATAATTATGGATCCAGAAAGATATATGTTTGATGGTAAATTAGAAATGGATCAAAACTGTAGAATTGGATATGTAAGCCAGTTCTCACAACTAGAAAAAACAAAAGAAACTACTGTTTTTGAATATATAGCAGAAGAATTTATTAAACTGCAAGAAAAAATCGCATCTATTTGTACTGAAATGGAAACATCTTCAGATATAGAGACTTTATTAGAGCAGTATCAAGAAGCTTTAGATGCATTTGATGCAATTGATGGTGATGATTACGAAAGTAATATTAATAAAAAACTAAATCTTGCAAACTTAAATAAGCATAAAGATAGAATGATATCTGAACTTAGTGGTGGGGAGTTTAAACTTATTCAAGTAATTAAGGAAATGCTTAATAAGCCAGACCTAATGATTATGGATGAACCAGATGTATTTTTAGATTTTGAGAATCTTAATTCTCTTAAAAATCTAATTAACTCTCACAAAAAAACAATGCTAATTATTACACATAATAGATATCTATTAAATCATTGTTTTAATAAAATTATACATCTTGAAAATACGGAACTTCAAGAATTTGATGGAAGATATATTGATTATAATTTCTCATTACTTCAAACTAAGATTGAGATGCAAGAATTAGCTATTGCTGATGATGAAGAAATTGAAAGAAATGAAGCTTTAATAGAAAAGCTAAGAGAAAGAGCAACTTATAATGCTGAAGCATCTAACGGAAGAGCTTTAAAAGCTAGAGTTAAAATTCAAGAAAGATTAGAAGCACGTAGAATTAAAGCTCCATTTGTAGATATTAAACAACCTGATATAAATTTAGTTACTGATAATGAAATAGAAGAGACTGTTGCTTTAAAAGTTAATGATTTTAGTGTAGCTTTTGATGAAGTACTTTTAGAAGATGTTAACTTTGAGATTAAATCTAATGATAAAGTAGCTATTATTGGTACAAACGGAGTTGGAAAAACTACTTTACTTAGATCAATATTTAAAAATAATAGTGATTCTATTGAAATAAATGACAACATTGAAGTGGCTTATTTATCTCAGATGCAAGGTGAGATACTAAATGAGTCTAATACAATACTTGAAGAGTTTTACGATGCAGGATTTGAAACTTACAGAGAGATTAGAAGATATCTTTCAAATTATGGTTTTGGAGAAAAATTTATTGAACAAAAGATAGAATCTTTATCTGGTGGAGAAAAAAATATTCTTCAATTAGCTAAAGTATCAGCTAGTAAAGCAAATATGTTGCTTCTTGATGAACCTACAAGTCATTTAGATACTTATTCACAAATAGCTCTTGAGAAAGCTGTAAAAAATTATAATGGTGCAGTTTTAATGATTTCTCATGATTATCATTTTATAATTAATTCTATGGATTATGTTTTAATGATAGAAGATAAGAAAATTAGAAAAGTTAATATGCGTAAATTTAGAAAGATGATTTATGATACTCATTTTGATAAAGACTATTTACAAATAGAGCAAAAGAAAAAAGAAGTTGAAATGAAAATAGCACTTGCTTTAGTAGACACTGACTTTGAACTTGCAAGAACTTTATCTGAAGAGTTAGAAGGACTGATTAAGTTACTTTAAATAGTATCTTTTTAAATAAGTAAGTTATAAGCCTCTTAGAGTTTGCAGATTAAATTAAAAATCTGTTAATTTTAGGGGGCTATTTTTATGACATCACAAAAAGTGGTTAAAAATTAACCACTTTAAACATAAATGCTACAAGAATAAAAGTAACGATAAAACCAACAACATTTACTTTGCTCTTAGATTTTATCTCTGATATCGCACTATTTATAAGTCTAATTAAAAAAATTATAATAAAAATATTTGCAACTAATTTAAATAAATTGAAAGATGCATTAGGTAAAAATAGTGAATCAAATATAAGTAAGCAAAAGGTAGATACAATTGTTATTGTAGATAGTTGTTTTTCTGTTAACTTCAAACAATCACCTCTTTAAATTTTATAAAACAATTATATAATATTTACCATAAAATAACAAATTATAGAAACTACTACTTCAAGAGTGTTTAGAATTTAAAATATTATAATATAACTTTAAAGACAACAAACAAATATATAGCCCATAATGAAACACTACCAAGCAACAAGGCTATCATATAGGTTTTAAAATCCATATTTTTATATGGTTTTAAAACTAAGAATAACGAGTATTGTCCATATAAAGCAAAAATAACACACAAAAGAGTATATGTGACGATATAAAAGGTGTTATTTCGGTTAAATAGTAAGTAATCTATAATAGTCACTAGAGGACATAAAATAATTAATATCGAAAATGGTTTAAATTTATTTATACTCAAGTGTGTCACATCCTTTCATGATAAGTAAAATTTAAATTTAGTATAAATGAATAGAAAATATATCAATAAGTTTTAAAAACTAATACGATAAGTAAATACACAAGTAGTATGGCAGTAAAAACTAAAGTAAAGTTTACATAACCTTCATTTTTATACGTAGTAATAGATTGTTTAATTATAGGATAAAATTACCAATATTTCAATAGAGGTCAAGGTAGCTAATATTAGTAAGAAAAAAGTTAAATTATAGGATGTGTAAAAAACTTAGCAGGTATTTGGGGATAAGTGAGTAAATAATATTAATAAGATAGATATAAACATTTAGGGGGAGGGTTCATGAAATTTAACTCATTAATACCAGAACTATCTGTAAATAATATTGAAGATACAAAGTATTTTTACATATCCATTTTAGGTTTTAAACTAGAATATCAAAGACTGAATGAGAAATTTATGTTTTTATCTTATGGAGATAGTCAATTTATGTTTGAAGAAATTCATTCATATGGATGGAATACAGATGTTTTAGAATATCCATTAGGTAGAGGGATAAATTTTTCAATAGCTTGCAATGACATTGAACGCCTATATGATATTGTTAAAAATAGTAAGATAAATATTTACAGAGAGCTAAAAGAAACTATATATTTATGTGATGGAAATGAAGAAGTTCAAAAGGAATTTCTTATACAAGATCCAGATGGTTACTTACTAAGGTTTACAAATTAATAAATATAGTCTAGTTTAAAAGAATAATTACGAAAATCCTACAATAGAGGAATAACAGTGGATTTAGTAGAATAGTTACTGTAACTAAAATTGTATGAGGGGGAAGTAATGAATAAAATGAAAAAGAATAAAGCTATTTCATTAGTACTTTGCATAATATTAGTGTTTGTTACAGGTTGTACTTCTACGAGAGTTGAGAATAAACATGATACTAATGGAAAAGAAAATAAACAAATAGTAAAAGAGTTTAACAACATTAATATGATAGTAGATCCTAGAATTGAGTTGCTATCTGTAATTATTTATTTATGTCCAGATTATAACGAAAGTACTAAGAGCATTACACCAGAAAATTTATCATATAAGAAAGATGTAGAAGAACGCTTTAACAAATTTAAAAACCATAAAGCAGTAAATATATTTAGATCAATGTTTAATAATAATGGATTTAGTTATGATGCACCACCTACAGCTATGTTATTTTTAAGCAATACACCAAATTTAACCTTAAGAGAAGATATAGATAAACAAGATTATGTTTATACTCAGTGTATGGAAAGAGCTGGAGGAGAAAAGAAGTTTCTAAAATTCGTTGAAGCACTAAATGATTTTTGTGCTGAAACAAATTTTTATGAATTTTATAATGAACATTTAGATTATTATAATAAGATAATAGACAATACAGTAAATAATTTAGAAGATATAGATTATGTTTCTCAAGTAGAAAAATACTATGGTAAAGAACAAAGAGGATATAATATCGTACTAAATGGCATGCTTTATGCAAATAATTATGGTCCTAAAATAAAAAATAAAGATGGAAGCTATGATTTATACTCTATATTAGGATCAAGTGGAATAAAAAATGACGTACCAGTATTTTCTGATGATGTATATTTTAAATATATTGTTAGACACGAATTTGGTCATTCTTTTGTAAACTACTTAGCTACACAAAATATTAAAGAAGTTAATAAATATTCTAAACTTTATGAACCAATAAAAGCTGATATGGAAAAGCAAGCATATTCTACGTGGGAGACTTGCTTAAATGAGCATATTGTAAGAGCTGCTGTTATAAGGATTACTGATATTTATGGAACTAAAGAAGAAGTTGACAAGTATCTAAAAATGGAAAAAGAATGTAGTTTTATTTATGTAGAGGATATAATAGATTTACTAAAAAAAGAGTATGAGCCAAATAGAGATAAGTATAAAACATTTGAAGATTTCTATCCTCAAATTTTAAAACTGTTAGATAAATTGATGCAGAAAAACTAGTAAAGACTAGAACTTAGCATAGTTAAGTATAGACTATTAAAAACTTATATTTTAAATTACCTAGAGAGTATATATAAACTTAATACTCTCTATTTTTATTGCTCTATAAAATGTTTACTTTAATCAACAGATTATGATATATAATTAAAATTGGTATAATATAGATAAACAAAAACTTAAATATAGATTAAACTTAGGAGCAGAGATTATGGAATGGTTAATGACAGTAGGTCAAATTAGTAAGTTATTTAATATTACATCTGAAACACTTAGACACTATGATAGGATAGGTCTATTAAACCCTATAATTAATGAAGATAATGGGTATAGATATTACTCATTAAAAGAAATAGAAATGCTAGATTTAATATTAGATGCAAAGTACTTAGAAATACCTTTATCTAACATTAAAGAAGCACTAAAAAATGAAAGTATTGATAATTACATAGATTTAATAGATTTACAAGAAAAAACTATAGATGAAAAGATTGAACATTTACTAAAAATAAAAGAACAAGCAAAACAAAAGAAAGCAATTTTAAATGAAATGCTTAATTTTGAAAATAACTACGATTTTGAGAAACTAGAAATCAAGAATGAAGATAATACAATAGTATTTATTCCTATAGAATATCTAATAAATAGTAAAATTAAACAAAAAGATAGTTCTTTAAGGTCTTTGTACTTAGAGCCATGGATGATAATGTATGAAGCTAAAGATAAAAATACTCTAATAGATGATAAAAAATATATGGCTATATATGAATACAATACAAGTAATTTAATAATTGAAGAAGATAAAAAGATATATAAGAAAAAATATAAAGGAAATTTTATTAAAACAAAGTTTGTAGGAACGATGGATGAAGTAGAAGAATATATAAAATTGATTTTAAGTAACTTTTACGATAATAAAGAAAATCTAAATTTAGATATTAGTATTAATTGGATATGGGTAGTATACAATGAAAAAGGAACAATTAATTTTGTAGAAATAACTATACCTTTAGATTAATTGCTATTGACATTTGTGTTACAAAAAGGTTTATACTTGTTTCGAGGTGATAAGTATGGATCAAACAATTTTAGGAACAGAAAGACTATCTAAGCTATTTATTAAATTTACGATACCAAGTATCATAGGAATGATATTTATAGGAATACAAGGAATAATAGATGGGTTATTTGTTGGAAATATAATAGGAGAAAATGCTCTAGCTAGTGTCAATTTAGTTCAGCCTTATATGCAACTTATAATGGCTTATGCTTTAGTTATAAGTGTTGGTGCTCAAAGTATAATAGGTATAAGCCTAGGCAAAGGAGAAACTGAAAAAGCACAAAATGTATTTAGAACAGCATTAATTTTATTAGTTCTAGCATCAGTTGCTGTAACTATATTAGGATTATTTTTTAGTGATAATATAGCATTAATGTTAGGTGCTAATGATGCATTAGTAGAAGGTGCTTCTACTTATATAAAGACTATATCGTTATTTGTAATATTTGTATCTGCAATGTTCTTATTTGAAATGGTAGTAAGATCAATTGGGAAACCAACAATATCATTAATAAGTATGATAGTAGCGGTATTAATAAATGTAGTGTTAGATTATTTATTAATTAAAAAATTCAATATGGGAATAAGTGGAGCTGCATTAGCAACTGGAATCTCATATTCTACTGCATTTTTTATAAATATAATACCTTTTTTAAGCAAAAAATCTTCTATTAACATATATAAAGGAAAATTTGCTAAAGTTGAAATATTCCCAATGATGTACAATGGTTCATCAGAAGGAGTTTCTTCAATATCAAATGCATTGTCTATGTTTTTATTTAACACTGCACTTATGAAAATAGCTGGTGAAAGTGGTATAGCCGCATTCTCTATAATCAATTATATAGCTCAAGTTGGATATATGATACTATTTGGTATAGCTGATGGTATTAGACCTATAGTAAGCTATAACTTTGGTGCTGAGAATAATGAAAGAGTACAAAAGCTATTAAAAGCATCAGTAATCGTTAATATAGTAATCGGAGTTATAATATTTATAATAATGTCTGTATTCTCTAAGCCATTGATAAATATTTTCTTGAAAGATGGAAAAAATGTATTAGAAATGGCAAGTACTGGAGCGAGAATTTATGGATTAGCATTCTTATTTAATGGTTTAAATATATTAATATCTTCTTATTTTACAGCTATTGATGATGCAAAATCTTCAATAATAGTAGCTGCAAGTAGAGGGCTAATTTTTATATTTGTTGGTATACTTGTACTACCTTATTTATTTGGAATAAATGGAATATGGGGAACTATAGTTTTCGCAGAGGTAGTGACTATATTTATATGTTATAGATTATTAAAGAAAAATAAGTTAAGTAGTGTAAATTCAGAATGTAAACCTGTAGTTAGATAAGTAAAGACCCATCATATAATTAAAATGATTATATGATGGGTCTTTTATTAAATCTTAAGAATTTTATTAAATTAAATTTTTAATTTATAAATAATTTATTTCAACTTTAATCAGGTATATATTAATCAAAGCTAAATTTTTAGTATCAAGTTTATTATTAGTAATTATTATGATATATTAAAGGGTAGAAGATTTAAATTAATATAAAATAAAAAGGGAAATTACATCAAGGAGAAAAATATGAAATTTAAATATGACTTACATGTACATACAAAAGAGGTTAGTCCTTGTGGACGCCTTAGTATAGAAGAAATAATAGACCAATATATAGAAGACGGCTATTCTGGGCTAGTAATTACAGACCACATGAGAAGGGGCTATTACAGAAAATGTAATAAAGAGGATTGGAAGGAAAAGACAAATGAATATTTCTATAGCTATGATAGAGCTAAAGAATATTGCAAAGATAAGGATTTTTATATAGGTCTAGGTATGGAAATTAGTTTTAAAAGTGATACTAATGACTTTTTAGTATATGGATTTGAAAAGAATGATTTTTTAGAAAATGAGTGGATGATAGAAATGGAATTGAAGGAATTTTATAATAAGTTCAAGGACAAAGCTGTTATTATACAAGCTCATCCTCATAGAGAAAGAGGTAGTAAACTAGAAGATATAAACTATTTACATGGATTAGAAATATTCAACCTAAACCCAAGACACAACAATCATAATGATTTGACGGAAGCTATTTATAAAGCGAATCCAACTTTAATAGCTACAGGTGGAAGTGATGTACATAAGCAAGAAGACCTATGTGCAACGGGTATATATACAGATAAAAAAATTACTTCGGATAATGAATTAGTTGATATATTAAGAAGTAAAGATTTTAAGATAATCGGAATGGATTAGTAAAATTGTAATATCATTAATACAGATAAAAGATATATTTAAATAAAAAGTGAATACAAGATATGTTGATGCAAAATACCCTACGTCTAGAAAATAGACGTAGGGTATTTTGGTATGCTAAGTTTTTCAGATATTTTAATTCATTGTTATTTATATGTAGCTATACAATGATATTTATAAATTAGCAAACTAAATAACTTTTGGCAAATAGATATATGAAAAATAAGTTATAGGACAAAGTTAATTGTTCATAAATTTTATTATTTGAGAGTGAAAAATTATGCATGTATTGAATAATAAAAGATTAACGTTAAGAGAATGAATATAATTTTATTTTTAGGAGGTAATTATTTGAGAAGAATAATAAGTTTAATTTTATTAATTTTCTTATTAAGCCTATCAATTGGATGTAGCAGAGACGAGAAATTAAAAGAATTAAGTAAAGAAGAAAAAGTAGAGGATTTTAACTATTATATAAATACAATGAAAGAAAATTACTGTAATTTTGATGTTTTTTATAATAAATACAAAACAGAATACTTAGATCTTTATGAAGTTTTAAAAAAAGAAATAGAAAATAGTAACAACAATCAGGAATTTTATGACATAATGAATGCTTCAATAAGTTTACTTCAAGATGGCCACACTAATTTAATACCCCCAGATAAAATAGATTGGTGTAGAAGTACATATAAAAGCGATTATCAACTTAACGTTTTAAATGATAAAGATTTAGTAGACAAAAATAAAAAATGGGAAAATTATTTAGCGCAAAACAATAATTTACAAAGTTTAGATAAAAAAGTTAATGAAAAAATTTATGAAAATAACAAAGACAATATACAAACAAATATAATTGATAATGAGATAGCATATCTTAAAGTTAATAACTTTACAGAATTTAGTGATGAGGATATTAGTAAAATAAATAAGTTATATAAAGAGATTAATAAGTATAACGATTATATTATAGATATAAGAGGCAATGGTGGTGGGAATAATCAACTGTGGATTAATCATATTGTAAGCCCCATAATAAATAAGACATATGAGAGCACCACATATGCACTTCATAAGGATGGAAAAATAACAAAAGATTATTATGCAAAAAGAGGCATAGATTTAAAAGAAATAAATAAATTTCCTGATAAAGATATACTAGAGAAAGTAAAAAATATAGAGGATTATAAATATTATACTGAATATAAATTAAATATTTATAATGGTAATATGTATAAAATTAAGCAGGATGAAAAAGGTTATAGTGGAAATATATATTTATTAGTAGATAGAGGTGTATTTTCATCATCTGAGGGATTTGCTATATTTTGCAAAGATAGTGGCTGGGCAAAGGTTGTAGGGAATGAAAATACTGGAGGAGATGGTGTGGGTATTGATCCTATAGTATTTAAATTACCGAATAGCGGGTTAGCTGTTAGAAGTACAGCAGAGAAAGGCTTGAACAAAGATGGTAGTAGTAATTTGGAAAATGGAACATCATTAGATTTATATATGAACTCTTTAGATGATTTAATTAAGTATATAAAAAATAGCAATCTTAATTTTAGCTATAATTAAAGGTTGATTATACTAAAAATGAAGGAGGTTTTATATGAAGAAGTACCAATTTATAACTGGAAGCGTAGAATTAGTAGATTGCGTAAAGCCATTATGGGAAAATTTAAATGAACATCATAAAGCTAGTTCAAACTATTTTGAGTATAGATTTTCAAATCTTAAATTTGAAGACAGAAAAAACAAGTTTATAAATGATAATAATGTAGATATCAAAGTAGATTTAATTAAAGATATAGATAAAAACTTATACATTGGATATTGTATTAGCACCATAAATAAAGAATTAGTAGGGGAAATTGATTCGATTTTTATAGAGGCAGAGTATCGTAAGTATGGCTTTGGTGAAGAATTAATGAATAGAGCATTAGAGTGGCTAAATAGTAAGCATTTAAAAACAAAGAGAATAGTAGTTGCAGAAGGTAATGAAGAGGTATTAGAATTTTATAGAAAATATAATTTCTACAAAAAAAGTATGATTTTAGAAGAGAAGTTATAAACGTTAGGAGGAGACTATGGAAATCATTTCTAATACAACTTGTTAAAGGAGATCTAACGAATATGTAAAATTTTATGCAGTAAAATTATGAATAAAAATATGTTAGGGCTAGTGATAAGAAAGGAGCAATAATATTAATATTATTGCTCCTACAGTCAGTTAAAAATAGATATACCGTTGTATATGGATATAATAGACAATTAAACTCTAACTTTTGATATAATTAAATTAACAATCATTATAAATTATGAGTTAAAGAGGTGGTAATAATATGAACTTTTCATCATTTAGAAAATTAGATTATATATTATTTTATGCAATTATTGCAGGGCTATTTATAGCTCAATTGTTTGAATTATCTGTAACCGTTGTAATAGGTACATTAACAGTAGCTGCAATTCCAGCTTTAATTTTAGGTACTATAACTAATCTTATATTTAAAAAGAAATGAATAAAGTTAATATGGTAGTAATAGTTATACTTTATACAAAATAAATCATTAGAATAAGGTAGGGGAGACCATGATAAATATCTTAATTAGTAGATATAATTTTGATGAGACTTGGTGTTATGAAAGATTAAAAGGTATTATTAATAGTAATCATAGAGTATTAATAGTCCCTTTATCATTTGATAATAGGAAAATAAGCAGTGATGAAGATTGGCAAAAATCATATAATCCTAACTATGGAAAATATTATAAGGAAGTAGTATCTCCATTTGCTAGTTATGGGATTAGAGAAGATAATATTAGCTGGATAAATTATTTCACAGATGAAAAAGAAAATATCATAGAAATGATAGGAAAGAGTGATATTTTATTTTTTACTGGAGGACTTCCAGATAAAACAATGGATAGATTAAAGGAATTAGGTTTAATAAAATACATAGAAACATTTAAAGGTATAATAATAGGTGCTAGTGCTGGTGCAATGATACAAACTAAAGAATATCATATTTCTCCCGATAAAGATTATGATACTTTTTCATACAATATAGGGTTAGACATTATAAAAAGTTTTAATATCGAAGTTCATTATAATGAAACAGATATACAAAAGTCTTCTATAAATCGAGTGTTGGATGAAAAGAAACGAATAGTTTATGCCATTAAGGATACTGGAGCTATTGTTATAAATAATAATCACATAGAATTACTTGGTGATGTGACTAAATTTAATAAAGTTATATAGCTAGAGCACTGGAATTAATATACTATTATAGATGGTATTTTAAATTACTACATTTAGGGGGAATGCCTATGAAGTTATGGAATAGAAACTTTTTTCTACTATGGCAAGGTCAATTAGTATCTGTTTTTGGAGATGCGTTATACTCAATAGCTTTAGGATTTTGGGTATTGCAAGAAACTGGATCAACTACAATTATGGGTAGTATTATGGCTTTAGTTACAATACCCAGAATAATACTAGGTCCTTTTGCAGGTGTTATAGTAGATAGATGTGATAGGAAAAAGTTAATTATACTTGGGGATTTAATAAGAGGAATAGGAATGTTAATTATTGCTATATTAGCACTAAATGGTTCATTGAAAATATGGATGGTAATGCTAATGGGAATAGTGCTTGGAATATGTTCATCTTTTTTCAATCCGTCAATACAGTCTGTACTTCCAGAAATAGTCCCAAGTGATAAATTAATTAAGGCAAACTCATCATACCAAATGGCAACTACAGGAGCAGACATAGTTGGTCAATCTATAGGAGGTCTTTTATATACAGTCATAGGAGCACCTTTAATGTTTTTAGTCAATTCAGTATCATACCTATTTTCAGCTTTTACCGAAGGATTTATTAAAATTCCTAAAATAGAAAGAAAAAATATAAATATAACTTTTAGAGAAGATTTTATGGAAGGTATAAAATTTATACTACGATTTAAAGGATTAATTAGAAGTTTAATTATGGCTTTCTTTGTGAATTTTTTATTTGGAATGATAAGAGTTCTAATAATACCTTGGTTTGTATCTGATCCTTCTCTTGGGATGGCAAAGTATGGAGTTTTAAATGGATTTCAAAGCTTTGGATTTTTAATAGGTACATTTGTATTATCATTTATAACTATTAAGTCAAATCAGAAATATAATGTTTATATCTTTTCAATAGTAACGTTTGTATCGCTTATAGGGTTAGGGGCATTTATAAATAATTTTGTAATCATCATCATATGCTTTACTAGTGCATTTGGATTTATGTTTGTATTTAACACAGTTGCAAACTCAACAATAATGGAACTGACACCAGCTGATAAAAGAGGAAAGGTATTTGCTACAATAGGTACTTTAGCAATGGCTATTTCACCTATTGGAAATTTTGTTGGTGGGGTATTAGGTGAATTTATGAATCCTAGGGCTGTTATAATGGGAAGTACCATAGTTGGACTTATTATTGTATGTAGTATTGTTGTAAATCCAGAGGTTAAAAAGTTTATAAATTATGAAGCTGAAAAAATAGATGCAAAATAAGTGAATTTGAACTACTAAAAAGATACAGTAGAATGTTGTAGAGATAATAAATAGGGGGTATTAAGATAATGGATATAAGAAAACACAATGAAATTGCTTGGGACAATGAAGTTAAGATAGGAAACAAATGGACGATACCAGTAAGCTCTGTAGATGTAGATATGGCTAAGAAGGGAAATTACACAATACTATTAACTCCAACAAAGCCTGTACCTAACAATTGGATAGGAGACGTAGCAGGAAAAGACTTATTATGTCTTGCATCTGGAGGAGGGCAACAAGGGCCTATATTTTCGGCACTTGGAGCCAATGTAACAGTTTTTGATAATAGTAAGGAGCAATTATCAAAAGATGAAATGGTAGCTAATAGAGATAACTTAAATATAAAGCTTCAACAAGGTGATATGAGAGATTTATCAAGGTTTGATAATGAAACTTTTGATTTTATATTTCACCCAGTATCTAACTGTTTTATTGATAATATTGAGACTGTATGGTCACAATGTTATAGAGTACTAAGACCAGGTGGGGTATTGATAGCAGGGTTCTCAAATCCTATTTCCTACATATTTGATTTATATGAATGGGAAAAAAATAATAAATTAATTGTGAGAAATAGCATACCGTATTCGGATATAGAACAACTTCCAAAAGATCAGTTAGAAGAAAGAATACAAACGAAAGATACATTAGAATTTGGTCACTCTCTACAAAGTCAAATAGGGGGTCAAATAGATGCTGGTTTTGTAATTAGTGGCTTTTATGAAGATAAGTTAGGGGATGGACTTTTAGATAAGCATATAGATACATTTATTGCAACTAAAGCAACAAAATTATAACTGAATGTAAAAGGATGTAGTAATATTTTATTTTATCACTACATCCTTTTTTGAATATATTATAAAGAAGTTTCTCTTAAACTTAAATTTTCATTTCTTTCAATAAAGTGTCTAATAGACCATTCATTTTGGAATAATACAACTGGATTTCTATTTTTATCTTCAACTAGTAGTGTATCCATTGGCATTGAAATCTTGTCAGATTTAGAAATATCATTTTCAATCCAACGTACATAGCGGTAAGGTAGTGAGTTCATTAACATGTCAACACCATACTCTTGCTTTAGACGATATTCTAAAACTTCAAATTGTAAAACTCCAACAACTCCTACTATAAGTTCTTCCATACCAAAGTTAGGTTGTTTGAATACTTGTATAGCACCTTCTTCTGCTAATTGTGTAATACCTTTTACAAATTGCTTTCTCTTAAGAGCATTCTTTGTAGAAACTCTTGCAAAATGTTCAGGAGCAAATTGTGGTATACCAGTGTACTCAAGCTTTGATTGTTTTTCACTTAAAGTATCACCAATATTAAATATACCTGGGTCATGTATACCTATAATATCCCCTGGATAAGCTGTATCTATTATAACACGGTCTTGTGCCACAAACTGTTGTGGTTGAGAAAGTTTTATCTTCTTATTTCTTTGAACATGATTTACTGCCATACCTTTTTCGAATTTACCAGAGCAAATTCTAAGGAATGCAATTCTATCTCTATGAGCTTTATCCATATTAGCTTGGATTTTAAATATAAATCCTGAGAAGTTATCAGAATTAGGGTCTATATCACCTAAGTTACTGCTACGAGGCATAGGTGGTGGTGTTATCTCTAAAAATGACTCTAAAAATGGTTCAACACCAAAGTTAGTAAGGGCACTTCCGAAGAATACAGGTGATAATTCACCATTTAATATTTTATCTAAATCAAAATTATCACCAGCTATATCTAAAAGTTCAATATCTTCTAGTAATTTTGAATGAAGAGCATCACCTAATAAAGTATTGAATTTTTCATCAGTTACTTCTCCAGTTATAGAGTTAGCGATAGATTGTCCGTGGTTACCATCATCAAATAATTCTATTTGATTTTTATGACGGTTAAATACACCTCTAAATTCTTTACCAGAACCAATTGGCCAGTTTACTGGGCAAGAACGAATTCCTAACACATTTTCAATATCTTCAAGTAATTCAAATGGGTCTTTTCCTTGACGGTCCATTTTATTTATGAACGTGAAAATTGGAATTCCTCTCATTTTACAAACGTGGAATAATTTCTTTGTTTGTTCCTCAACCCCTTTAGCAGAGTCAATAACCATTACTGCACAGTCTGCAGCCATAAGAGTTCTATAAGTATCTTCACTGAAATCTTGATGCCCAGGAGTATCAAGAATGTTTATACAAAAGTTATTATATTCAAATTGAAGAACACTTGATGCAACAGATATACCTCTTTGTTTTTCAATTTCCATCCAGTCAGAGACTGCATGTTTTTGAGATCTTCTTGATTTAACAGATCCTGCTTCACGAATAGCTCCACCATATAATAGGAACTTTTCAGTTAATGTAGTTTTTCCTGCATCGGGATGGGAAATGATTGCAAAAGTTCTTCTTCTTTTAACTTCATCAATCAAGTTTAAATTTTGTTCTGTCATTTTTTATCATCCTTTATTTTAATTTTATGATTATCCAAATATAAAAAATTATATTTATTAACAGTTTTAAAATGGACATAATTTTTTATGTACTATAAAAAGCTATAATCCTATTGATATTACAACTTTATTGCAAAACTGTCAATATGGAAGCTAACTAAATTATAGCAATAATGAGACTTAGTTAATAAAAAAACCTCTTTATTAAGAGGGTTTTTATTGTGTATATTACTGAGATATTAATTTATCTACAGTAAGAATAACAATGCTATGTCCTGTGTGTAATAATTCTGATACAATTAAATAAAAAGTAGAGGGAGGAAACTATGAATAGAAGAGGAACTGGAGCAATATTTTGTTTGATATCGGCAATATTATATTCAACAAGATATATAAGTGCTGCAATTTTTGGATCAAATGTTTCTTCATGGGATGAAGAGTTGTTTTCGAATATGTTAAGTTATGTAGGAGGCACCCTTACAACATTAAGCATAATTTCACTAGTTATAGGAGTTGTATATCTAATATTAGCAGAAAAAAACAATGAGTAGTTGCTAGTGAATTTATTGAAATAATTTAATAGGAGAATTGACATGGAAATAAGAGAATACAAAACAAGTGATTGTAAAGCAATCACTGATTTATTTTATAATACAGTTCATTACATTAATTCAAAAGACTATACACAAGAACAGTTAGATGTATGGGCTACAGGAAATATAGATATAGATAAGTGGAATAAATCTTTTTTAAATAACTATACAGTAGTTATGGAGGACAATGGAACTATAGTTGGTTTTGGTGATGTTAATAATGTAGGTTATTTAGATAGATTATATGTACATAAAAATTATCAAAATCGTGGAATAGCAACATCAATTTGCGATGTATTAGAGAATAAATATGATGTAGACCACATTATAACGCATGCTTCTATAACAGCAAAATTATTTTTTGAAAAGCGAGGATATATAGTAGTAAAAAAACAATTTGTAGATAGAGATGGTGTTCAATTAATAAATTATGTAATGCAAAAAAATAAATAAGTTATTTACAACAGATACTTGGTTAATATACAAAGTGATTAAGTTAAAACTTTTAAACTAATATTAAATTGATGTTAAACATTTGATATTTACCTAAAGATTTAACTCTTACCAACGATAATAGTAGTATTAATTAACCTTAATGGTGATTAATACTACTATTATTGGGAGGAAACACATATGAAAAAGTCAAGAGCAAGGGTAATAGCATTAGTAGGGGGAGCAGTAATAGCATTAAATTTAACTACTCCAATAATATCTAATGCACAAGCAAGAACTATATCTAAAACAGAAATATCTTCAAAAGTAACTGCAGTTAAACAACAAGTAGCATTAAAAAAGGCAGAGCTACAAAAACAACTTGATGCTAAAAAGCAAGAAGTAGCACTAAAACAAGCAGAGTTACAAAAGCAACTTAATGCTAAAAAGCAAGAAGTAGCATTAAAGCAAGCAGAGCTACAAAAACAACTTGATGCTAAAAAACAAGAGATAGCAGTAAAAATAGCACAATTAAAAGGTGCAAATAAAGAACAGAGAAAAGCAGAGCTACAAAAGCAATTTGAAGCTAAAAAACAAGAAATAGCCCTAAAGCAAGCAGAGTTACAAAAGCAACTTGATGCCAAAAAGCAAGAAATAGCATTAAAGCAAGCTGAATTACAAAAGCAATTTGAAGCTAAAAAACAAGAAATAGCATTAAAACTAGCAGGATTACAAAAATAGTTTGAAATATATCAATTATAAATAGTCAATTATATTAAAAATACTAATATAATTGACTATTTTAAATGAGTTTAAGTAATTTATTGTATTTTGAGTTGAGAGAGTAATAATTTAACTCTCTTTTTTTGTGTTCACAAATATACTTTTATATAAAGGTGTTTTAACTAAGTGGATACTTAATAAATAAGTTAAAATATGTAATTTCTGTTATAATTAAATTAAAACTTACTATAAACTTATTAAGTACATCTGATTTTATTTTTAGTGTGAGGCTATGTGAATGAATTATTTAGATGACTTAATTAAGTATAAAAAAGGGAAAAATATAAGGGGGGGATATGGTGGAAAATTACTGTATTAAAAACGTTGATTTCAATGATATAGAAGAAGCGTTTAAATTAGTAAAAGATGTATTTATGGAATTTGATGCTCCAGATTACAGCCAAGAGGGAGTAAATGAATTTATAAATCAAATAATTGAAAATAAAGAGTTTATTAATAAATTTAAAACTGGTGAACAATTAATGATAGGGGCTTTTCATAACAATAAAATTATTGGAGTATTAGCTATTAGTATAAGGAATCATATATCGCTTGTTTTTGTAGATAAGAAGTACCATAGAAGGGGTATTGCAACAAAGTTGATCAATGAAATTGTTAGTAAGTTGAAATTGAAAAATGTAGATAAAATTAAGCTGAATTCATCGCCGTATGCAATACCATTTTATGAGAAAATAGGCTTTATAGCTATTGATGTAGAACAAATTAAAAATGGAATAAGATATGTACCAATGGAGTTTACGTTGTAAAATATAATTACATATGAAGTGATTATTATAGGGAGTATGGGGGAAGAAATATGAATAACAATATGGTTTTTTTAGCAGTACTTATACCTATATTTTTAATGTTTCACTTGTTTATATATAACATACAGTTTTTAAGTGGAAAAAATTATTTTTATGGTGTATATGTAAAAAATATTACATTAAATGAAGAAGACAAAATGCGAATTGATAAAGGCTATAAAAGAAAAATGAATTTAACATTATTAATAATGCTATTAATATTTATTATTAATATAGTCTTAAAAAAATATAGTAGTGAAATGATTATGGTAATCTTAATGCTTGGATATACAATCGTATCCTTTGTGTTTCTAAAAACATATTATGTAGAAGTGAAATCATTAAAAAGTAGCCTATTAAACTTACAGGAAAATCATGATTTAAAAAATGTGAATGAAAGCAAAAAAATAATTATAGATACAGAATTATTAAATGCAAAGGCTAAATTAAAGAAAAAGTTTACTGTATTATTTGGAATATGTATAGCATTATCTATAATTTCAGCACTATACTTAGCTATTAATTATAATAGTTTGCCAGATACAATAATTACTCACTGGGGGCCAGATGGAAAGCCGGATGGATTTTCACAAAAAAGCTTACAAAGCGTATTCTTTATTAGCTTTATAGATTTAACATTAGTAGTATTAATGGCATTTACGACCGTAGAAACTATTGGGGCTAGAGTATACATAGACATTGTTAATTTAGAAGAAAACAGAAAAAAAGCTATAACATACCTAAATAGATTAGGATATTGTTTTTTACTACTAACTTTAAGTATACAATCAATTACGACAACGATGCCAATTTTCATGGTTAATCAAATGAATGTACCTATGATATTATTTATACCAAGTATGATTTTACCAATGTTTTTCGGGATAGCATCTATGTATTACTTTATTAGACTTTCATCATTAAAAAGTAAAAATAAAGATATAAATTCACTAGATTCAGATGATGAAAAATGGATTTATGGATTTATATATTATAATAAAGATGACTCATCATTTATTGTAGAGAAAAGATTTGGAGCAGGATGGACTTTTAACTTAGCAAGTGTTAAAGGAAAAGTAATTATAGCACTTTTATTAGTTATGACAATTGGTTCACTGACAATTCCATTTTTTATATAAATAAAATAAACCACTATCTAAGTAAAATTTAGATAGTGGTTTTAAATTATGTCTATGTAATTATCTATCAATCATAGATTCAAATCCACCTAGATTTGATTTATATATAAATTCAGTTTTTCTACAGTTTGGGCATACATAAACATCAAAAACTAAGTGATCTTCTATATCAAATACAAAACTAAAAAATCCTCTATTGTTGTCTTGACTGTCAAATCTATATTCCTTTAAAAATTTTAATTCAGTATCGCATCTTAAGCAGTTCATAAAATCCCCCTATTAAATATGTAATTTTAAAATTATTATAGCACTTCAAAAAATAAAATGGTAACTAATAAATTACAATATTTTGGAAGTGAATAAATACAGAAATTTTGTAAAATAATATTTTATAGAGTATAATTATAATATAAACGTATAACCTAGGGGGATAGTTTTTAGATGAACATAAAAGTAAAAGATATAGCGGCTAAATCAGGAGTATCTATAGCTACGGTTTCTAGATATTTAAATAAATCAGGATATGTAAAACAAGAAACAAGAGAACTTATAAAAAATGCAATACAAGAAATAAAAGAACAAGATAAAACATATGTAAGAGAAAAAAACATTGCAGTAGTATTTCCAGACTTATCAAATATGTTTTTTACAGATGTACTTAAAGGATTAACTGAGGAAGCAGAAAAATTAAATTATAATGTATTTTCATTCGATAGTGGCGAAAGTATAGAAAAAGAAATGAAAATAATAGATGCTTTAAATGATTTTAATATTTGTGGGTTAATAATTACTACAACTATAAAAAATAGAGAAACAACCAAGCAACATATTCAAAAATTAAACTCTTTAGGTGTACCTGTAATACTATTAGATAGAGATTTGATATTCTGTGATTTTGACGGAGTTTTTATTGACAATCAAAAAGGTGCTTTTGATGGAGTAGATACTTTAATAACTTCAGGACATAAGGAAATAGCTGTAATAACAGGTCCCCTGGAGTATGAAACAGCACAGCATAGACTAGAAGGATATAAACAAGCACACAAAATAAATGGACTAGAAATTAATGAAGAGTATATATATGAAGGTGATTTTCATGTAGACTCAGGATATAAATTCACAAAAGAGATAATAAAAAATAATAAAGATGTAACAGCAATATTTATCTGTAATAATATGATGACACTAGGTGCTATAAATGCATTAAATGAGATGAATATAAAAATAGGACAAGATATATCCTTATTAGGATTTGATGATTTAGAATTTTTTACATACTTAGGATTAAATATAAGTGTTGTATCTAGGCCAACTTCTGAAATGGGGAAAATGGCTTTTGAAGTATTATCAAAGAAACTAATAGACGAAGAACCTTGTGCTACTCAAAATATAGTATTAAAGCCAAGTATTGTAATTAGAGGCTCAGAAAAATTAAAAGGAAATAATAAAAAATAGAGGTCAAATGACCTCTATTTTTTTATTTAATGTAATTATGATACCTCAAAATCTGTGCATAATTAGTTCATATAGAGGAATTAAGCTAAGTGAAATTTTATTCTAAAATAGTGACAAATAAAAGATGTGAAACAAAAATGTAATAAATGAAAAATAATATGAAAAAAATATGAAAAAATATATAAAAAAAGTATTGAAAAAATAAAAAAAATAATATATTATATGAATATAGAACAGGAAAACGATATTATAGACATGGAACAAATGTGAAAGTAAAAGGGAAATTTATAGGAAGCATTAATAAAAAACAAAAAATAATTTAAAAGGGAGAGATCAAAATGAATGTATATTTAGCGGAATTTATAGGAGTAGCAATGTTAATATTCTTTGGATGTGGGGTTTTAGCAGGAAATGCATTAAAAACTTCAGGATCATATCAAGCAGGAAATGTAGCGATAAATATTGCTTGGGGATGCACAGTTGCTATGGTTATATTTTGTTTAGGAGATATAAGTGGAGCGCATATTAATCCGGCAATAACTATTATGCAAGCTGTAAAGGGAAGTTTTGAATGGAGTTTAGTACCAGGATACATATTAGCACAAATAGCAGGTGGAATGTTTGGTTCACTTTTAGTTTATCTTCAGTTCATTGATCATTGGGAAAAAACAGATGATGTAAATGTTAAGTTAACAATATTTGCAACAGCTCCAACTATAAGAAATAACGTAGCAAACTTTTTTAGTGAATATATAGTAACATTTGGATTAGTATTTTGTATATTAGGAATTGATACAAATACATTCCCAGGAGGATTAAAGCCTTTAGCGGTTGGATGTTTAATCTTTTTAGTAGGGACATCATTTGGAGGAGTAACAGGGGCTGCATTAAACCCAGCTAGAGATTTAGGTCCGCGTTTAGCACATTTCCTACTTCCAATACCAGGTAAAGGAAATTCTGATTTTAAATATGCATGGATACCTGTAGTAGCACCTATAATGGGAGCAACTACTTCAGGATTAGTACATAATGCTTTATATGAAGGAATAGTAGATTATAGACTTTACATGATGTTAGGATTAACATTAGTTACATTTATTGCTATTAAGCTATTAAGTAAAAATGAAAAAGTATCAAATGAATTAATAAGTGAAGTTGCATAGTTTAGGAAAATGATTGCATTAGTATAGTATACTAATGCAATTTTTATATAAAGAAAGTTGAAGTGTATGTAAAAAATATGTAAAAAATATGAAATAAATGTGAAAAAGTGATTGCAATTAATAAAAAAATATTATATTATATATTTAATGAAAACGATATTTATAAGGTTTAAAATGTTTGATATATGAAAATATATAAAAAATTAAATTTACATGACAGTAGAGAGGGGAATTTAATATGGAAAAGATATGTGTAATAGGAAGTCTTAATATGGACCTAGTTGTAAATGTGTGTGAAATGCCAAAGAAAGGTCAAACTTTAATAGGAAGTAAATTTAGAGAAATACCAGGTGGAAAAGGTGGAAATCAAGCTGTTGCAGCATCAAGACTTGGTGGAGATGTATGTATGATAGGTAAAGTTGGAAATGATGGCTTTGGAGAAAGCTTATTAAAACAATTAAAAGCAGATAATGTAAACACTAAATATGTACAAGTTGAAGAAGGACCAAGTGGTGTAGCTCTTATAACAGTAGATGAAAATGCTGAAAACGCAATAGTAGTTTCACCAGGAGCAAACTTTAAGTTAACAGAAACTGATATAGATAAATGTATAGATGCAATAAAGGAAAGCGCTACAGTAGTAATACAACTTGAAACACCAGTAGATACAATAAAATATGCTTTAGAAAAATCAAAAGAACTAGGTAAGTTTACAATATTAAACCCAGCACCAGCAGTTAAGTTAAGCGATGACATTATAAAAAATGTAGATTTATTAACACCAAATGAAACTGAATTAGAAATATTAAGTGGAGTAAGCATAAACTGTGAAGATGATATAAAAAAAGCAGCTAATATAATGATAGAAAAAGGTGTAAAACAACTTATAGTTACATTAGGATCGAAGGGAAGTCTTTACTTAGATAAAGATACTATGGAATTTAAAAAATCATATAAAGTAGATGCAGTAGACACTACAGCTGCAGGGGATAGTTACACAGGAGCATTATCAGTAGCACTTTCTCAAAACAAGAGCATAGATGAAGCTATGGATTTTGCATCAAAAGTAGGGGCTTTATGTGTTACTAAGGTAGGAGCACAAACTTCAATACCTAACTTATATGACCTTGAAAACTACAAATTCTAGTACAATTAATAAAAATTATAATATCTAAATTAAAAAATAATACATATTAAAATCGGAAGTATTATTTTTTAATTTAGTTGAAATAAAATCGGGAGGTAAAATTATGAAAAGTTTAGAACGTAATGCAAACGACATTAGAAAAAATATCGTTGATATGATTTATTCGTCAAAATCAGGGCATCCAGGTGGATCTTTATCAGCAGTTGAGATACTTACATATTTATACTTTAAAGAAATGAATATAGATCCACAAAATCCTAAAAAGCAAGATAGAGATAGATTTGTACTAAGTAAGGGTCATGCAGCACCTGTTTTATATGCAACACTTGCTCAAAGAGGTTATTTTGATAAAGAGATGTTAAATACATTAAGAAAATTACATTCACCACTACAAGGGCATCCGGATAGCAAGAAATTAGTTGGTGTTGATGTATCTACAGGTTCTTTAGGTCAAGGTATATCAAATGCAGTAGGTATAGCTTTAGGTGCTAAAATAGATAAAAGCAATGTTAGAGTGTACTCATTACTTGGTGATGGGGAAGTACAAGAAGGATTAGTTTGGGAAGCACTTATGGCAGCTGCACACTATAAATTAGATAACTTAGTAGCAATAATAGATAACAATGGATTACAAATAGATGGTAAAAATGAAGATGTAATGAATATATACTCTTTAAAAGATAAATTAAAAGCATTTAATTTAAATGTATTAGAAATAGATGGGCATTCTTTTGAAGAAATAGAAAAAGCATTTGATATTGCAAAAGACACAAAAGGAATGCCAACAGTTATAATAGCTAAAACAGTAAAAGGTAAAGGTGTTTCATTTATGGAAAATGAAGCAGGATGGCATGGAAATGCTCCTAGTTTAGAACAAAGAAACATAGCAATACAAGAATTAGAGTCTAAGGGGGTATAGTAATGGGATTAGCTACTAGAGAAGCATACGGAAAAGCATTAGTGCAATTAGGGAAAGAAAATGAAAATATAGTAGTATTAGATGCGGATTTATCAAAGTCTACTAAAACAGCAGATTTTGCAAAGGAATATAAAGAGAGATTTATAAATGTAGGTATAGCAGAACAAAATCTAATGGGATTAAGTGCAGGTCTTGCCTCTTATGGAAAAATACCTTTTGCAAGTACATTTGCAGTATTTGCTACAGGTAGGGCATTTGAAATAATAAGAAATTCAATATGTTATCCTAACTTAAATGTAAAAATAGCTGCAACTCATGCAGGTATAACTGTTGGAGAAGATGGAGGATCTCATCAATCAATAGAAGATATAGCTTTAATGTCATCACTTCCAAATATGACAGTAATAGTTCCAGCAGATGAGGCTGAAACTGTTCAAGTAATAAAAGAAGCAGCAAGAATAAATGGTCCTGTATATATAAGATTAGGAAGACTTGCAGCAGAGGACATATTTGATGAAAATTATAAGTTTGAAGTTGGAAAAGGGATAGCTGTAAAAGAAGGTAATGATATAACAATAGTTACAACAGGCCTTACTACAAATATAGCATTAGAAGCAGCAAAAGAATTAGAGAATGATAATGTTAATGTAAGAGTAATACATATGCCTACTATAAAACCTATTGATGAAGAAATATTAATAAAAGCAGCTAAAGAAACTAAGTGTATAATTACGTTTGAAGAACATTCAATAATAGGCGGATTAGGTGATAGAGTATGTTCTGTAACAAGTTTAAAATCACCAGTTAAGGTAAGAAAAGTTGGTATAGAAGATACTTTTGGACAATCAGGTACACCTAAAGAACTATTACAACACTATGGATTAACTAAAGAAAATATAAAAAATGTAGTGATGGAAGAAATAAATAAATAATTAATTAATAACATAGGAGAGAGATTATGAAAATATTTATAGATACAGCAAACGTAGATGAAATAAAGGAAGCAGCAACATGGGGGATATTAGATGGTGTAACAACAAACCCATCATTAATAGCTAAAGAAGGAAGAGATATAAAAGAAGTAATAAATGAAATATGTGGGATAGTAGATGGACCAATAAGTGCAGAAGTAATAAGCTTAGAGTGTGATAAAATGGTAGAGGAAGCTTTAGAATTAGTAAAGCTACACAAAAATATAGTAATTAAAATACCAATGTGCATAGAAGGACTAAAAGCAGTTAATATATTAACTCAAAAGGGAATTAAAACTAATGTAACTTTAATATTCTCATCTCAACAAGCTTTACTTGCAGCAAAATCAGGAGCTACTTATGTAAGTCCATTTGTAGGAAGATTAGATGATATAGGTATGGTTGGAATTGATTTAATAACTGAAGTTTCAGCTATATTTAAAGCCCATAATATAAAAACAGAAATAATATCAGCAAGTGTTAGAAATCCAATACATGCATCTGAATGTGCATTAGCAGGTTCAGATATTGCTACTATACCATTTAATGTATTAAAGCAAATGGCTAAACATCCTTTAACTGATATAGGAATAGAAAAGTTTTTAGCTGATTATAAAAATATGTAATTAAAAATATTATACAAAAATACCCCTGTGTCTGAAAACATACGTAGGGGTATTTTTATATTTTAAGAAACAAATATATTGCATAACTACATAAATAGTAACACTTAATAAGTGAGTTAAGTAAAATTAATTTTTACTTTAATGATAACTCTAAATATGTTAAACTATGAGATGATTTTTAGTATAATAAGATATGATTAAGTATTATACTAAAATATAAATAAGAAGCGAGGATAAACATAGATGAGATCTACAAATATACTAGATGAAATTTCAGATGGAAAATTATATGATATAGAAGATATAGTAAAAGCAGATACATGTGGTTGTAATGGATGTAATGATTGTTGCTGTGATGTTGGAGAATTAGTGGTGCTTACACCTTTTGATATATATGAAATGGTAACCTATTTAGGTGTTAAATTTGATGAACTAATAGGAAATAAGATTGAATTACGTAAAAATAATAAAATATCATTACCATACTTAAAGATGCAGGATGATAATAAAAACTGTAGTTTTTTAAACGAAGAAGGTAGATGTATGATTCACTCTAAACGTCCTAATATTTGCCGTTTATTCCCTCTAGGAAGAGCATACCAAGACGATACTTTTAAGTATTTTTTACAGGTAGGAAACTGTCCTAAAGAAGACTTAAAAGATGTTAAGGTAAAAGAGTGGGTAGGAATTGAAAACTATGATGAAAACAAAGTATTTATTTTAGAGTGGCATAAATTTATTAAGGCACTAGGTTTCCGTTTAAAGTTTGTTAGAGATGAAAAAGAACTTGAAGAAATTAATGAAGTTCTATTAGATAGTTTTTATCGTCTAAAAGTAGGAGAAGGAGAAAACTTCTACTCTGTATTCTTTAAAGACTTACCTATGATAAAAAGTAGATTAGGAATTATATAGCAGTATAAATTAAGAATAAATTTAAATAACCCTACGTCTGAAAAACAGACTCAGGGTTATTTTAGTTTTAATTGTAATGTATCAAGGGTATGTATTTAATAAATCATGAATTAAAATTAATAAATACATATACTATATAAAAATAGCAGACGGAGGATTACTATATGAATGGAAAAATAATATTAAACTTAGCAATGAGCTTAGATGGATACATAGCAGATGAGCAAGGAGGATATGAGTGGATAGTTGGAGATGGTAACTCTACACTTAATACAGAAAATAAATGGGAACATAATAAATTTTTAGAAGATATTGATGTTGTAGTTATGGGTAGAAAATGTTATGATCAAGGATTTCATAAGGATTTTAAAGACATAGACGTATATATAGCGACTTCACAAGATATTGATAACTATGAAAATTATCATTTTATAGGTACAGATATATTAAATACTATAATTAACTTAAGAAATGAAGGTAAAAATATATACTTATTTGGTGGAGGTGGAGTAATAGATAACTTTACTAAAGCTGATATTATAGATGAATATATTATTGGAATCATACCTACTATTTTAGGTAAAGGCAGAAAACTATTTTTAGAAAATAATCCTAAAATAGATTTAGATCTTAATTACTATTCGGTTGAAGATGGTATTATAGTTATGAAATATTTAAAAAGAAATAAATAAGTTAAATTGAGGTAGATTAACATTTTATATAAGTACATATCATACAATGGTTATAAAGCGACTAAAAGGAGGTAAGATATGAATAGTGTTTCGAATCCTTATTCTTACTGGTTTAACCAACAAATGTATAATATGTACCAATATCCTTTTTGGTTTAATCCACAAATATATAGCATGCATCAAAGTCAATTTTGGAGTAACATAGGAGCGTGTAGCCAACATTTTAATATTCAAAGAAAAGATTATGGACCAGATCCATTCGTAGTTAATATAGAGGACGCTAGTATACAAAACAAAACCTTTCGTACAGTCTTATGGACAGGAGAAAATTTACAAATTACATTAATGAGCATTGAACCTGGAGATGATATAGGTTTAGAAGTTCATCAAGAGGGAGATCAATTTATTAGAATTAAATCAGGTCAAGGACTTGTACAAATGGGCGATAGTAAAGATAATTTAGATTTTCAAAGAGCGGTGTATGATGACTCTGCTATATTAATACCTGCTGGTAAATGGCATAATATTACTAATGTTGGGACTCAGCCACTTAAGCTATATGCTATATATGGTCCACCAGAACATCCATATAATACAATTCATCAAACAAAAGCAGATTCAGAAGCTGATGAAAAGGTAGATGAAAAGGTAGATGAAAATTATTAATAATAGTTATAAAAAGATCCACCGTATAAAAATATGGTGGATTTTTTTATAATCATATCACGATGTTTTTCGATTATTTTCAATAAATCACCTCTTAAAATTTATAAGTTAATGTATATAATTTAAGTGCATATCTAAATAAATTTCAATAAATAATTAGTTTGTAAACAATTCTAGAATTAAAGATATGGCTAAAATAATAAGAATAAGAATATTTAAAACCATTATAAAAGTTATATTTTTAGATTCTTTATAACTACTAATACCTATATAAAGATCTGGTATCAATCCCAAAATAAGTGCAAAAAACAGTAAAGGTTTACCAATATAGAAAAAACTTAAAAATATAAGGACTAATCCCGTTGCAGTAAATATATTAAAGTTATTATTTTTAAACGAGAAAAAATTTTTCAAGTAAGTACCTCCTAAAATTGATTATTTAATTATAGGTTAAATTTAGCAATTATTCAATAAATTTACTACTAAAATATTTACATAATTTGGGAATTATTTAAATATATGATATAATCGCAATGGGAATTTTTATAAATTTTTTACGTTTAAGGATATTATGATACATCAAAAACTGTGGATAACCTATAGAGTATAGTAATATCAATATCTTTGTGAAAGTAAAAAATGACATTTTTGAGCAACGGACAAAGTCGTTGGCGACATGAGCGAAGCGAATTTTTTATAAAATAATATCATAAATTAAGGGGACATATTATGAAAAGGAAAAAAGGAATATTATGCGCATCTATATTACTGACATTAATGTTATCAGGATGTAGCAAAAAACAAGTAGATGTTAATGTGTTAGCAACTACAGATTTACATAGCCTAGTGCCAGAAGCAATGGTAGAGTATGTAGATAGTGAAAGAAAAAAAGATGCAAACATAACTGTAGTTGATGCAGGGGATTTTTTTGATATTAAAGATCCTAAGATGAATAGGTGGTTTAGATCAAAAGCATTGTACGATGACAACGAAATTGTATATTCAAGAGAGGGAGAACCACCAGTTGTAAAAGACATGTATAAATTAAAATATGACGCTATAGCTCTTGGAAACCATGAGTTTATATCAAATAACAAATCTACATTAGATGAACTAATATCACATTATGAAAAAAACAATATGCCTCTACTGTCAGCAAATACATATAAGGTTAATGGAGAAAATTACACAAAACCTTATATTATAAAAGAACTTAAAACAGATGAAGGAACTATAAAATTAGGTGTTTTAGGCCTTACAATTAAAGAAGTTAATGACGAAGGATCGAGAGACTTAAAAGATATGCCGTCGTATAAAAACAAATTATACATGAATGATTTGGTAGAAGATGCTCAAAAATGGGCTAAGGTAATGAAGGAAAAAGAAAAAGCAGATATAATAGTAGCAGTAGCACACAGTGGAGAAAAACCTAAAAAACCTAGACATCCAGGCAATAGAATCCAAGACTTAGCTCAAAATGTAGAAGGAATTGATGCAATAGTTGCAGGTCATACTCATGTAGCATTTGAACAACATGATTATAAAAATAAAAATGGTGAAAATGTGATAGTAACACAGCCTGGAAAGCATGGAGAATGTATATCTAAAATTAATTTTAAAGTTGAAAACGAAGATGGAAATTGGAAAGTTATAGACAAAGATAGTAGTATAGTTAAATTTGAATAATATAAATTATATATTGTACAGGAGGAATATTATGAACAGTGAAAAATTTGAACTATTATGCCAAGGGGATAGTAGAATACTTAAAATATATGCAAACAGAGGTGAAGTATATATAGTAGAAGCAGGATCTATGGTTGCAATGACACCAAGCTTTGATTTAAATGTAAAAGCAGGTGGAATAGGAAAAATGTTTGGAAGATGGATGTCTGGAGAAAGTGCACTGCTTCAAGAATACACAGCTTTGGATGATGGAGAATTATTATTAGCACCTACAGCATCAGGAGATATAACTAAGATTGATTTAGATGGAAGCAAAAGTTTAAGAATAAGTAACGGCAACTTCTTAGCTTGCACTGAAGGCATAGATTTAGAAACAAAAGCAAGAATAAAAGGTATATTAGGTAGTGGGGAAGGAATATTTGGGCTTAGAGCTAAAGGTATTGGAACCTTATTTGTAAATTCTTGTGGTTCAATATATAAGATAAACCTTGCAGAAGGACAAGAATACATAGTAGATTCTAGTCATCTAGTTTTATGGGATGATGATATGGAATACTCAACAGAACTAGCATGTAAAGGGGTAGCGTCATCATTTTTTAGTGGAGAAGGTTTTGTAGCTAGATTTAAAGGCCCAGGTGAAATATTAATTCAGACTAGAAACCCTGTAGTTTTATCTCAGAATGGATAAAATTAATAAAAGTATATATTTTTATATAACGATTATAAAATTATAGGAGAATGTAATATGAATAATATTAAAATTAATAAACTATCTGCAAATGATAACATTCCATATGATTTGCTATATCTAGCAGATCCATCTATTGAATCTGTGAAAGAGTGTATAGATAGAGGGGACTGTTATATTGCGTACAAAGATAACGAACTTGTAGGTGCATATATTTTAATAAAAACACGACCATCAACATTAGAACTTGTAAACATTGCTGTTTCTGAAGAATATCAAGGATATGGTATAGGCAAAAAATTATTATATAGTGCTATTGATATAGCCAAGAAATCAAATGCTAAGACTTTAGAAGTTGGAACAGGAAACTCTAGCATATCTCAATTAGCTTTTTATCAAAGATGTGGTTTTAGAATAGTTGGTATAGACAGAGACTTTTTTAAAAAACACTACAAAGAAAAGATTGTAGAAAATGGAATTGAATGTATAGATATGATTAGATTGAGTATAGATTTATAAAGATGAGGTAAAAAAATGGACAGATATGAAGAAATAAGAAAGAGCATTATTAATTTCAGAGATGAAAGAGACTGGAAGCAATTTCATAATCCAAAAGATATAGCAATATCATTAAATATAGAAGCTGGAGAATTACTAGAATGTTTTCAATGGAAAAGTAATCATGATATTGAAGAAATTTTAAAAAGTAGTAAAAGAGAATCTATAGAAGATGAAATAGCTGATGTAGCTAATTATTTAATACTTTTATGCAATGAATTAGATGTAAATCTTTTTGACGTTGTAGAAAGAAAGATAGAAAAAAATAAAGTTAAATATCCTGTAGATAAATTCAAAGGTAGCTCAAAAAAATATAATGAGTAAAAGAGACTATTTAGGAATTAGTAGATAAATATAACGCTACGTTAATTATATACAAATGAGAGTTTATGATATTTTTAGATTAACTAAAAGTGTATACATAAACTCTTTTTAATATATAAACTTACTAAATTTAAAATAATTAAAAAAATTCTAAATAATACTTTAAAAATGGATGTAAACATTATATAATAAAAACAAATACAGGTAAATATTGGCAAATCTGGGGAAATCCAGAGACGCAAAGCTAAAGGGGCTAAGGTTGTACAACTATGCCAGCCAGTTGCCGAAGAATAAAAATTCTTTGTTTATATAGGTCTATTTTGTTATGTCTATTTTTAAGGTAATACAAAATAATAATCTATATTTATTTTTGATGGCAACTATCCTTTAAGGATAGTTTTTTTAATTTCTTCTTTAAGAATTTTATTTTTTAGCTTAAATAATATGACCTTGGTTTTTAATATTAAAAATGAGAGGGAGACATTATGAAGAAAAAAATATCAGCAGTAGTAGCAGTATCAATGATAGCTACTAATATTTCACCAGTGATTAATGTGTATGCAAATGAGGTAGTAAAAGAAAAGGCAAAACTTATAGAAACAAAAGAAATACGTGAAGCTCAAATCAAAAAATTTGATTTAAAAAGTTATTCAAATTTTGAAGAATATAACTCAAAGTTTAGAGTAAATAAAGATGAAATAAAAACAATCTCTAACAATGGAGGAAAATATGCTTCAAGTTCTATAGAAAAGGCAATAGACAACAATCTATCAACTCATTGGGAAACAGGAAAGCCAAACAGCGAAACATTTAAAAATGAAGTTGTAATAGAGTTTAATAATTTAGAAACAATAGATAGAATAGCTTATGCCACAAGACAAGATGGGGCAAAAGGGAAAGGGTTTCCGAACTCATTTGAAGTTTATTCGTCAATTACAGGAAAAGATGAAGATTTTAAGTTAGTGTCAATAGGGAGTCATTCAACTACTGGAGATATGATGGAGTTTAAATTTGATACTATAACTACTAAAAAGGTTAAATTTGTATTTAAAGAAGCAAATCAAGGATGGGCAAGTGCATCTGAATTTTGGTTTTATAGAGAAGATAAAATAATAGATAAATTAAATAAAATATTTACAGATAATAGTATGAATCAATTATCAGAAGAATTTAATACAATAGAAAAATTAAATGCTTTTGAAGAAGAAGCTAAAAATCATCCTTTATATAATAATTTTAAAGAAGATATAGAAAATGCAAAACTAATATTAGAAAATAGAGATGTTAAGTTTGTAAATGCTAAAGTATCACCATTTATAAACTTTGGAGATGAAAGATTACCTAAATATGATAATTCATTTAAAGTATCATCAGATAAAATAACAAGTATAACAACAAATGGTGGTCATTATGGATCAAGCAATATAGAAAAAGCTATAGACTCAGATGTAAATACATCTTGGCATTCAGGTAAACAAAATAGCGATACTTATACAAATGAAGTTATATTAACATTAGATAAAACAACTACATTAAATAGAATAGTATATACTGCACCTCAAAGTACATATAGAGGATTTGCAGAAAGTTTTGATATATATGCATCAACTACTTCAAAAGGAGATACTTTCAAACTAGTAAGTAGTGGAGTAGCATCAAAAACTAAAGACTCTGTAGAAATAAAGTTTAATCCAACAGAATTTAAAAGAGTTAAGTTTGTATTTAAAAAAGGATATGAAAATTGGGCATTAGCATCAGAGTTTGGTCTATACTACCAAGATGAAGTAAAAGACAAGGTTGAAGATTTATTTACAAACAATTTATATAATGAGTTAAAGAAAGAGTATAATTCTATAGAAGTTATAGAAAAGCTTGAAAAAGAAGCAAATAATCATCCTTTAAAAGATACTCTTATGGAAAAAATCAATATAGCAAAAGATATATTAAATAATAAGCAGCAAACTATAAAGATTGTAGAAGCAGAACAACATGGAAATATGGAAAAACATGCAAGAGAAACTTTAAAATTTGGATTTGGAAGTAATAATCAGCCAACAGGTGTTTTAGCTAAGCCAGGAGATAAGTTGGTTGTATATGTAGAGGCAGAACAAGGCAAACCACTACCTAAAATCTTCTTCTCTCAACAAGAAGGTAGTTGGGCTAGTTGGGGAAGAACTATTGATTTAAAGCCAGGTAAAAATATAATAACTGTACCTAAGGTATCTCAGGAAGCACATTATGGACATAAGGTTGTATCAGGAGGACCAGTATATTTAATAAATCCATATACTGAACAAGAACAAGGAAAAGCTCCAATTGTAAGGTTTGAAAGTGGGGCAGAACTATTCCCATACTTTGATGAAAATACTAATGAAAAAGAGTTTATAGAATTTTTAAAAGAGTATAAAGCAAAAGTAGATGAAGATGTTAAAGCAAATCCAGATGTAGCTAATAGACAAGTTATAGATACATTTGAATTTAAAACAGAGCATATGTTTTTCACAGGAACTACAAGTGGAGCTTATGAGGCTTATGTTAATAAAGGAGTTAAGCCACTTGATACTATAAAGTCATGGAATAATTACATGAAAGTACTATTTAAATATTATGGATTAGATGGAAACAATGAATACGATGATCCTAAATATATAAGAGAAAATATAAGGCTTGCTCAACCTTGGGGGTATATGTATGCAGCGGGTGATCATATAGGGGTTCAAGGTGATGTTATGACTAACTTATGTATACCATTTGAAGATAGAAAGGGTTCTAATTGGGGAATAACTCATGAGATTGGTCATAGAATGGATATGCAAAAAAGACTTTATGGTGAGTCAACTAATAATATGTTAGCTCTATACATGGATTATTATTATGAGTTACAACCAGGCAATTCTGTGCCTTATGAAAAAATATACGAAAATGTAATGAGTGAAAATTCTAATGAGTTTGTAACTGGTGGATACTTTGAAAGGATAGCACCATTTTGGCAGTTAGAATTATACTATCCTGGTTATTGGGCAGAATTTAATAGCTATTACAGAGAAAGAGATAAAGATATAACTATATTATCAGGAGATAAACAAGAAGAAAGTAAAACTAAGTACATAGTAGAGTTTTCATCAGAAATACTAGGAGTAGATTTAAGTGAATACTTTGCTAGACATGGATTCCCTGTAACTGATGAAGTTAAAACTGAAATGGCTACTAAGTATAAAAAACCTGACAAAAAACTTTGGTACTTAAATGATAAAGTAGTTAAATATAATGGACAAGGTTTTGTAGATGGAGTACAAACTAAGTTAAACTTAAGTAATGAAAATGAAAAAATAAAGTTAAAATTTAGTGTAACTGAAAATGGAAAAGATGACTTACTTGGATATGAAATACTTAAAAATGGAGAAGTAGTAGGATTTACTGAAAAAGAATACTTTGTTGATGAAGCTAGTGATTTAACTAAAAATGATAAGTATACAGTTATAGCTTATGATAGAAAGTTGAATACTAATTCACCAGTTACCCTAAATTCACAAGGTCCAAAATTAATAGTTAATCAAAATAATATAACAATTAAGTTAAATGAAGAGTTTAACCCATCAGATTACTTTACAGCTACTGATTATAACGGAAATAATATCAAATCAGATGTAAAAATAATAAAAAATAATATAAATACTAATAAGCATGGAGAATATGATTTAGTATTAGAAGTTGAAAGCAATGGATGTAAAATAAGAGAAAATATAAAAGTAAATGTAGTAAGTAATTATGACTATTTATCTGATTTAGAAGTGATTTCTTCAAAAGTAGGATATGGTAAACTAGAAAAAGATAAATCACCAGATGGAAGAACTATAACTTTATTAAACAATGGAAATAATGTTACATACAAAAAGGGTATAGGCGCTCATGCAAACTCTGAAATTGTATATAATGTAGAAAATAAGGGCTATGATTATTTTGAAAGTAATATAGGAATAGATCAATCTAGAAAAGGTAAAAATTCATCTGCAACATTTGAAGTATATGTAGATGGAGAAAAGAAATATAGTAGTAAAACATTTAAAGCTGATACAAATGTTGAACATATAAAAGTAGATATAAAGGGTGCTAAAGAAGTAAAACTTGTAACAACAGATGCTAATGATAGTAACTCTAATGATCATACAATATGGGGAGAAGCTAAATTTACTACTAATAATTCTAAGCCAAGCTTAACAATACCTGAATCAATAGCTACTAAAATTGGAGAACCTATAAATATAAATGAAGAATTTAGTGCTATTGATGTAGAAGATGGAGACATAACTAAAAAAGTAGAAGTAACTGGAGAAATTGATTTTAATAAATCAGGTAAATACATTCAAACATATAAGGTATCAGATAGTAATGGAAATGAAGTTGTTAAATCTAGAACTATACATGTTGTAAATATGGAAGATAGTGAATACCTAAGTGACTATAATTGGAAATCAGCAAATATTGGTTGGTCAAGTATAAAAAAAGACAAGGCAGTAAGTGGAAATGCTATAAGGCTTACAAATGTAGATAATAAAGAAGTATCATACCAAAAAGGTATAGGAACTCATGCAACATCAAATATTATTTATGATTTAACTGATATAGATGCATCATACTTTACTTCATATATTGGAGTAGATAGACAAATGTTTGGAACTGTTGGTTCTGTGGAATTTAAAGTACTATTAGACGGCAAGGAAGTTTATAATAGTGGTTTAATGAAATCAAAAGATGTCCAAAAGTATATAGAAATTAACATTGCAGGGGCAAGAGAACTAAAATTAGTTGTAACTGATGGTAACAATGGAATAGGTTCAGACCATGCTAACTGGGCAGATGCCAAACTTCACTTTGCAAAAGAAGGAACATCTAATGAAGTTTTTAATTAATAAAAATCACATTAATGTAAAATAAAATTATCATATACCCTACGTCTGAAAATCAGACGTAGGGTATTTTAATATAAAAAAATAAAAAAAACTATTGACTTGGAGTTAACACCAACTATTATACTGTCAATATAGCAACACAAAATATACCCAAAAAGGAGAAATTAAATGAGTTTAAATATTTTAAATAAAATCAACAATCCAAGAGATTTAAAAATACTATCGAGAGAAGAATTACATACATTATCAACAGAGATAAGAGATGTATTAATAAAAAGAGTAAGTACAACAGGTGGTCATTTTGGACCAAACTTAGGTATGGTAGAAGCAACTATAGCACTTCACTATGTGTTTAATTCACCAGTAGATAAGTTTGTATACGATGTATCTCATCAATCATATACACACAAAATATTAACTGGAAGAAAAGAAGCATTTACAAATCCTGAAAAGTTTAAAACTGTTACAGGATACACTGAACCTAAAGAAAGTGAACATGACTTCTTTACAGTAGGTCATACATCAACTTCAATAAGCTTAGCTTGTGGATTAGCAAAAGGAAGAGATGTAGTAGGTGGTAAGGAAAATATCGTTGCTATAATAGGTGATGGTTCTCTAAGTGGAGGAGAAGCTTACGAAGGATTAAACAATGCAGCAGCATCGGGAAAAAATATAATAATATTAGTAAATGACAATGATATGTCTATAGCCGAAAATCACGGAGGATTATACCAAAACTTAGCTCTACTTCGAGAAACTGAAGGAAAGGCAGAACATAACTTCTTTAAATCGTTTGGATTTGACTATCACTTTGTTAAAGATGGAAATGATATTGATTCATTAATAGAAACTTTTAAAAAGGTTAAGGATACAAATCATCCAGTAGTAATTCATATGCACACTGTAAAAGGTAAAGGATATGATGATGCAGAAGTAAACAAAGAAGCATTCCACTGGGTAATGCCATTTGATTTAGAAACTAAATCACCATTGTTTAGTGGTGAATATGTTAAATCTTATGGAGATATAACAAGTGATTTCTTAGTAGAAAAAGCAAGAAAAGATAAAAGTATAGTAGGAATAACTGCAGCTACGCCAAACATAGTTGGATTAGCTGGACTTAGAAATGAGTTTAAAGATCAATATGTAGATGTTGGAATAGCTGAAGAACATGCAATAGCACTTGCATCAGGTATAGCTAAAAGAGGTGGGAAACCAGTAGCATCATTTATAAGTTCGTTTATACAAAGAACTTATGATCAACTATCTCAAGATCTTGCAATAAATAATAACCCAGCTACTATATTAGTTAACTGGGGAGGTATAAGTGGTGGTGATGTAACTCACTTAGGATTATTTGATATACCTCTAATATCAAATATACCAAACATAGTATACTTAGCACCTACAACTAAAGAAGAACATATTGCTATGATGGAATGGGCTATAGAACAAGACAATCACCCTGTAGCTATACGTGTTCCGAATATGGAAGTTGTATCAACAGGAATTGAAGTTGAACCTAACTTTGATGAACTAGATAAATATGTAAAAGTTGAAGAAGGTAGCGAAGTAGCAATAATAGGGCTTGGATCATTCTTCCACTTAGGTAAAAAGGTAGCTAATAGATTAAAAGAAATTGGGATAAATGCTACATTAATAAACCCAAGATTTATAACAGGAGTAGATGAAGAGTTATTAAATGAACTACAAAAAGACCATAAAGTAGTAATAACATTAGAAGATGGAATACTTAATGGTGGATTTGGTGAAAAGATATCAAGATTCTACTCAGATAAAAATATGAGAGTATTAAACTTTGGAGCTGATAAAGAGTTTACTGATAGTGTAGCTTTAGAAGTATTATATGAGCGTTATCATTTAACTGAAAAGTTAATAGTAGCAGATATAGAAAAAGTACTTGAAGATATAAAAACTTTAGCTTAATAAAATATAATATAAAAAAGGGCTGATCTTGTTATCAATACAAATCAGCTCTTTTTACATTTATAACAAAGCTAAATTATATAGAAGGATCAAAGGAAAAAGGCGATATAAAAAGTAGTGACGCAATGAACGAAGCATATGAAATGGGAAAAAATATATAAGTAATAAAACGATTAATATTAAATGAATTTATAAATTAAGAAGCTAGCCTCTTTGGCTAGCTTTCTATTGAATAAAAATATAATATAGTTTAAGTATATGTAAATAAACTACCTAGTAGGAATAAAGTATTTAATAAAACAAAAATAAAAAAATTAAACTTCAAGAAAGAGACATATGTCCTTTTTATAAAATCTAATATTTGTTAAAATAAACTTAAATAGAAACGTATTCTAGGAGCAATTAAAATGCAAGATAAAAAAGCAAAAGAATTTATAAGTAAAATACCGAATACTATAAAAGATAAATACAAGATAAGAACTTTTGAAAAATCTAAAATAATAACACTTAAAGGCAATGATATAGAAAAAATATACATAAGCTTAGTAGGAAATATGCAAGTTAAAAATGAATTTGAAAACGGGTTTATATACAATTTTGCACAAGTTAGCTCTATTGCATATATAGGTGTAATGGAAGTTATGGCAAATGAGAAATTATACTCATCTACCCTGCAAACTACTACAGAGTGCACAATGATAGAGATGAAAGTAGATGACTTTGTAAATTGGATAAACCAAGATCAAAGCTTAGCACTAGATGTACTCAAATTCGTATCTTCTAGTATGTACAAACAATCATTAAACAACGGTGAAGTTTTAGCATATCCTGCGATATATTCACTTATAAACTATTTGATAGATACATATGAAAATGAAGATGAAGAAACTGTGTACATTAAAAAAAGTAGAGAAGAAATAGGTTCAATATTAGGATTTTCTATAAGGACAATAAATAGGAATCTAAAAATTCTTAAAGAAGATAATTTAGTTGATGTTGAGAGAAAATATATATCGATAAGTAAAAGACAATTTGAAAAGCTTTCAAATAAGTTAAATTCAATTAAATAAAAATATAAATTATATAGGGAGAAAAATATGCAACCAGTACTAGATATTATAAAAAATAAAACACTAACTTACAGTCAACAAGTACTACAATTAGCAGGTCAAGCAGAGAGTACTTTAAATGTACTCAACATAGATGAAGAAACTAAACAGTTACTAGATAAAAATATAATATGTGGTATGTTTGAAGGTAATGCACCTTATAGACCAAGATACATAATACCTGATTATGAATTATTAATGAAAAATGGATGTAAATTTTTAGATCTAGATGCACCAACAGATATATGGGATGCAACTAATACATTATTAATATTTTATAAGCATGTTCCATCTATAACATCATATCCAGTATATCTTGGAAACCTAGATGAACTTTTAGAGCCTTTTGTAAAAGATGAAGATGAAGCTTATAAGGCTATTAAATTATTCTTAAAGCATATAGATAGAACGCTAACAGATTCTTTTGTTCATGCAAATATAGGACCAATAGATACAAAAGCTGGAAGACTTGTACTTAAGGCAATGGAAGAACTTCAATGTGCAGTACCAAACTTAACGGTAAGATATGATAAAGACTTAACTTCAAAGGAATTTACAAAGTTATGTGCAAGTACGGCCTTATCAACGGCTAAACCAAGTTTTGCAAATCATAAGATGGATGTTAAAGATTTTAATACAGAAAAGTACGCATTAGCAAGTTGTTATAATGGATTTATAATCGGTGGAGGAGGCTATACACTAGTTAGACTAGTTCTTAGCAAATTAGCTAAGGAATCAGACTCTGTTGAAGATTTTATAGAAAATAAATTACCTTATGCATCACTTAAGATGTTAGATTATATAGATGAAAGAGTAAGATTTTTACTTGAAGAAGCAGCATTTTTCAAATCAAACTTCCTTGTATTAGAAGGCTTTGTAAAACAAGAACTATTTAGTGGAATGTTTGGTGTAGTTGGACTTGCAGAAGCAGTAAACTATCTTTTAAATGCAACTAATCAACAAGATAGATTTGGATACTCAAAAGAAGCTAATGATTTAGGCTTAAGAATAATAGAGAAGCTTAATTCTATTGTAACTTCATATAAATCAAAATATTCAACTGGCTTTAATTCAAATCATTTGCTACATGCACAAGTTGGAATAGATATAGATGAAGGAATATCACCAGGATGTAGAGTACCAGTAGGTGAAGAACCTGAATTATTCAAACACATTTTACAATCAGCACCATATCATAAATACTTCTTCAATGGAATAGGTGATATATTTGTATTTGAAGATACTTATAAGGACAATTTAGAAGCTGTAGTAAATGTTATAGATGGTGCATTTAATAGTGGAATAAGATATATATCAATATATAGTGATAGCTGTGATGTAGTTCGTGTTACAGGTTATTTAGTAAAAAAATCAGAAGTAGCGCAACTTGAAAGTGGAAATGCAGTAAAAAATAATGCAACAGTATTTGGTATGAATGCTAAAAATGGGGCAAAAGCATTTGACAGAAAGATTAGAGATTAGTTATGGCATTAGTTAATAAGATTATTCCATTTTCATGTATAGATGGGCCAGGAAATAGAACTGCTATATTTTTTCAAGGATGTAATTTTAAATGCACTTATTGTCACAACCCTGAAACTATAAACAAATGTATAAATTGTAAAAAATGCGTTTTGGTTTGCCCTGTTAAAGCTTTAGAAATAAAAGATGAAAAAGTAATTTGGAATGAAGATAAATGTGTACAATGTGATAATTGTATTAGGGAATGTAGTCATTTATCTACTCCTAAAACTAAAGATTTTAGTGTAGATGAGTTATTCAATCAAATAAAAGAAATAAGCCCTTTTATTCAAGGTATAACTGTAAGTGGTGGAGAATGTACCTTAAATGCTGACTTTTTAATAGAACTATTTAAAAAAGTAAAAAATGAATTAGGCCTTACTTGTTTTGTTGATACTAATGGGGGAATAGATTTATCGGAGTATAAAGAATTAGTAGATATAACTGATAAGTTTATGCTAGATGTAAAAAGTATAGACGAAGATGAGCATATTAAAGTTACAGGTACTAGTAATGATATAGTTTTAAAAAATTTAAAATATCTTTTAGATAATAACAAACTATATGAGGTTAGAACAGTTATAGCTCCAAATCTAGATAATGAGAAAACTGTTTTAGAAGTATCAAAAATTATTAAGGATAAATGTAAGTATAAATTTAATGCTTACAGAAAATATGGAGTAAGAAAAGAAGGAATTGATCTTCATGGAGAAGTAGGACCTAGTGAAGAAGAAATAAATAATTTAAAAAGTCTACAAAAAGGATGTATCTAATTTTTAGATACATCTTTTTTGTAATAAATAAACTCTGTTAAGTTGCTTAAGATTATATCAATTAACTTTAGAGTCATAAGTTTTTAATATATCATTAGCAACATCAACCTTTGTTAATCTATTATTCATAGCTTGCTTTTCTATGTATTTATGAGCTTCATTTTCACTCATATTTAAGTATTCAATTAAAACACATTTAGCTCTATCAACAAGCTTTATTTCTTGGATTTTATTTTTAAGCACATCATTTTCATTTTTTAAATTACTAATCCTATTATGAAAAGCGCTTACTAATTTTAAGGTCTGAAAAAACATTGCTTTACTTATGGGTTTTCCTATAACAAACACACCTGCATTTTCTACAATTTGTGAAATTTCATCTACTAAATCATTTTTTACTATAAGCAAAACACCACAAGATGTAGATTCAGTTATATTAAGAGCAAGTTCACTTCCAAACTCATCTGGTAAAGGTGTATTTATAATCACTAAATCAAATATATTATCAACTAAAGCTCTACTTGCTTCACAACAATTTCTAGATACAGATATTTTATAAGAGGCATTTGACTTTAGCATCTGGACTATATTTTCTTTAGCTTTGTCTGAATTTACTACTAATAAGATATTTTCCACTAAACCACCTCTTTACATAGTTTGGAAATACAACTTTTCTTCGATAGTTTCTTTATTCGAAGCGTATAAATATGCTTCAAATTCTTGATCTTTATAGTCTATATATTTTTTTAGTGTGTTAGGAGGAAGTACAGATTTAACAAAATTACTTTCTTTAGCTTTTTGTAGTGCATCTCTTAGATTTGTAGGCAATGAAGCTATATCTTTTAATTCTTCAAAAGAAGCAGCATATAAGTTTAGATTACAAGGATTAGTAAGCTTTAGGTTGTTTTTTATACCATCAAGTCCAGCATTTATTATAAGTGCAAATGCTATATATGGATTACAACATGGATCTGGAGAACGAAGCTCCATTCTACTATAAATTCCTTTAGCAGCAGGAATTCTTATAAGTTGAGATCTATTTTGACAAGACCAAGTAATATATTTAGGTGCTTCAAAGTATCCTAATCTATAATAAGAGTTTGTTAATGGATTTAGAAAAGCAGTTATTTCATCTATATGAGCTAATATACCAGCCATAAAACTTTGAGCAATACCATAGCTTTCTTTGATTTCTTTATCAAATATATTTATACCATTTTTAAATAATGATATATTAACATGAAGTCCACTTCCACTTTTATCTAAAATAGGTTTTGGCATAAATGATGCAAATAGACCGTGCCTATTAGCAACTGATTTTACAATAGATTTAAAGGTAATTAAATTATCAGCAGCATCTAAGGCATTGCTATACTTAAAGTCGATTTCATTTTGACCTGGACCCTGTTCATGGTGTGAACTTTCTGGAATTATTCCCATTTCATCTAATGCTACACAAATTTCACGACGTACATTTTCCCCTCTATCAAATGGACCTAAGTCAAAGTATCCAGCAAAATCATGAGGTATTTTAGTAGGGTAGCCCTTTTCATTTAGCTCAAATAAATAAAATTCACATTCCGGACCTATTTTGCAAACATACCCCATATCATTAGCTTTTTTTATTGCTTTTTTTAGGATATGTCGCCCATCACCTTCAAAAGGTGTTTTATCTGGATGTTTTATATCACAAAATAGTCTAACAACTCTTCCTTGTTCTGGTCTCCAAGGAAGTATAGATAAAGTGGTTGGATCAGGGAATAAAAATAAATCAGATTCTTCAACATTCATAAAGCCTTTTAAAGCTGATGCATCAAATGATATTCCATGTTTAAAGGCACGAGGTAGCTCTTCTGATGTTATACAAATGTTTTTCTGACTTCCAAATATATCACAAAATGAAAGTTTTATAAATTTCACATCATTTTCTTTAGTAAAATCTAATACATCATTAATAATATTACTCATTTCATAATTCCTCCCAATTTTAGAAAAACATGCACCATTTAATGATATTTTAATATAATATACTATCAGCAAAGGCGCTGTAGATATTAAATCTACGGTGCCTTTTTTGCATTTTATTGATTTTTAAAAACTTATTATAATTATATAAATGGAGGTCGTTGTTTATGAGTAATCTATCGCAAATATTTGCAAGTATGGTGTTTAATGATTCAGTAATGAAAGAAAGATTACCTAAAGACACATACAAAGCTATAAAAAAATGTATGGAAGAGGGCAGTAGTATTAGCTTAAATGATGCAAATGTAATTGCAAATGCTATGAAAGACTGGGCTATTGAAAAAGGAGTAACCCATTTTACACATTGGTTTCAACCTATGACGGGAATAACAGCAGAAAAACATGATAGTTTTATAGAAAGGTGTGAAGATCAAATTATAATGGAGTTTAGTGGAAAGGAACTTATAAAAGGAGAGCCTGATGCATCAAGTTTTCCATCAGGAGGGCTTCGTGATACATTTGAAGCTAGAGGTTATACATCTTGGGACCCTACATCATATGTATTTATAAAAGATAATACACTTTGCATACCTAGTGTATTTTGTGCCTATACAGAAGAAGCATTAGACAAGAAAACACCTCTTCTTCGTTCTATGGAAGCTATAAATAAACAGGCACTTAGAGTTTTAAAATTATTTGGAAATAATGATGTTACAAGAGTTTTTACTAATGCAGGTCCAGAACAAGAGTATTTTTTAATAGACAAGGATTTGTATGATAAAAGAAGAGATTTAATATATTGTGGAAGAACCTTATTTGGAGCAATGCCACCAAAAGGTCAAGATTTAGATGACCATTATTTTGGAACTATAAAGCCTAGAGTTTTAAAATATATGCAAGACTTAGACAAAGAACTTTGGAAGTTGGGGATACCTGCTAAAAGTGAACACAATGAAGTTGCACCAGCTCAACATGAATTAGCTCCAATATTTACAACCGTGAATATTGCAACAGATCAAAATCAACTTACAATGGAAATTATGAAAAAATTGGCTACTTATCACAACTTAGTTTGTTTATTACATGAGAAGCCATTTGAAGGAATTAATGGTAGTGGTAAACACAACAACTGGTCAATTTCTACAAATACAGGTGTAAATTTATTAAGCCCAGGAGAAAATCCTCAAGAGAACGCACAATTTTTACTTTTTTTAATGGCAATTATAAAAGCAGTAGATACACATCAAGACCTTTTAAGAATATCAGTAGCAAGTGCTGGAAATGACCACAGACTAGGTGCTAATGAGGCTCCACCTGCTATTATATCTATATTTTTAGGCACAGAATTAACAGAAATATTAGAAGCTATTGAAAATGGATATAGTTATAGCAAAAAGCCTAATATGAAGTTAGATATAGGAGTGGATTCACTACCACCATTTACAAAAGATACTACTGATAGAAATAGAACATCCCCATTTGCTTTTACAGGTAATAAATTCGAGTTTCGTATGGTGGGTTCAACATTTTCAATTGCATCACCAAATATATTTTTAAATACTATAGTTGCAGATAGTTTATGTGAATTTGCTGATATACTAGAAAATAGTGATGATTTTAAAAATGATTTAAATAAATTAATAAAAGAAACTATAAAAAAACACAAAAGAATATTGTTTAACGGAAATAATTATTCTAATGAGTGGATATTAGAAGCAAAACGTAGAGGTTTATTAAATCTAAAAACTACCCCTGAAGCTATAAGTTATCTTAACAATGATAAAAATATAAAACTTTTTACTAAGCATAATGTATTTAGTGAGGTTGAGCTACAATCAAGATATGAGATTTTGCTTGAAAAGTATTGTAAAACTGTTAATATAGAATCTCTTACTATGATAGATATGGTTAAAAAAGATATTATACCAAGTGTAAATGCTTATGTAAATGAACTTTTAGAAATAGTAGTAAGAAAGAAATCCTTACTTGGAAATATTAATTATAAAACGGAAGAATATCTTCTAAATAAAATATCAGACATCATTTACTTAACTTATGAAAAAGTAGAAGATTTAGAAGTTTTAATAAACGATTTAGATAAGCATACAGATTTGCTAGATAAATCCAATTTATATAAGGATATTATCATACCAACAATGAATAACCTTAGAGCTTTAGTAGATACATTGGAAGGTATTGTAGCTAGAAAGTATTGGCCTTATCCAAGCTATGGAGATTTATTATTTAGTATATAACAAGAAGAGCCTTTTAAAAGGCTCTTTTTTACGCTTAAGGAAATTATAATACATCAAAAACTATGCATAAATTTTTTAGATGGTTTAGTAATTTTAAGCAAAATAAACTTAATATATTTAATTATATAGATGATATACTGTATATTAGTAGTAATCAAAATAATATAGTTGGGGGAATTTTTATGTCTCAAATTACGAAAAAGGCATTTGCAGCATCATTAAAAAAGATGTTATCACAAAAGCCCTTAGATAAGATAAAGGTTATAGACATTACTGAGGATTGTGAAGTTAATCGTCAAACATTTTACTATCATTTTAAGGATATTTATGATTTATTAGAGTGGATTTATACACATGAAGCTAGCAAAGCCTTAGATGGAAAAAAGACATATGACACTTGGCAGCAGGGGTTTAATCATATATTTAACTATATTTTAGAAAATAAATCTTTTGCCTTAAATACTTTTAATTCTGTAAGTAGAGAGTACTTAGAAAGATATCTATATAATGAAACATATACGTTATTAATGGGAGTAATTGAGGAAAAATCAAAAGACATACCTATTAGAGAAAAAGATAAAATATTTATAGCAGACTTTTATAAATACGCTTTTGTAGGTATTTTGCTTGATTGGATAAAAAAAGGAATGAAAGAAAATCCAAAAGATATTATTGATAGATTAAATACATTAATTTATGGAAATATAGAAGAAGCTTTAGAAAGATATAGAACAGACAATTAATATATTAAAGTAAATACAAAAGGACAAACTAGACAAATGTTATTATATGTCTAGTTTTTTTACACTTTTAGGTGTATGGCTAAATATTTTACATAGCTACAATATTGTATATATAATAAAAAATCAAAACAGAATACTATGTTAATAAATAATAAAAAAACATAGGGGTTGATTTTTAATGTATTATAGCAATGGAAATTATGAAGCATTTGCACGTCCGCAAAAACCAGAAGGTGTAGATAGAAAGTCAGCATACTTAGTTGGAGCAGGGTTAGCATCTTTAGCTGCTGCATGTTTTTTAGTTCGTGATGGTCAAATGAAAGGTGAACATATCCATATACTAGAGGAGTTAGATATTGCTGGTGGAGCTTGTGATGGTATTAAAGATTTGCAAAAGGGATTTATAATACGTGGTGGTCGTGAAATGGAAAACCACTTTGAGTGTTTATGGGATTTATTTAGATCAATACCTTCAATAGAAACAGAAGGAATTTCAGTACTGGATGAGTATTATTGGTTAAACAAAAAAGATCCAAACTATTCATTAATGAGAGCGACAGTTAACAGAGGAGAAGATGCTCATACTGATGGTAAATTTACATTAAGCGATAAAGCATCTATGGAGATAATACAGTTATTTATGTCTAGAGATGAATCATTATATGATAAGAAAATCAAAGATGTATTTACACAAGAATTCTTTGAATCAAACTTCTGGCTATACTGGAGAACTATGTTTGCGTTTGAAGATTGGCACAGTGCTTTAGAAATGAAGTTATATATACAAAGATTTATTCATCATATTGGTGGGCTTCCTGATTTCTCAACATTAAAATTCACTAAATATAATCAGTATGAATCATTAATTCTTCCAATGATTAAGTACTTAGAAGCTCATGGCGTTCATTTCCAATATAATACGATAGTTAACAATGTTATATTTGAAATAAATGATGATAAAAAAGTAGCTAAACAAATAGTTTGTACTCATAATGGAAAAGAAGAAACTATTGATTTAGTAGAAGATGATTTAGTATTTATTACAAATGGTAGTTGTACAGAAAACTCAACTCTTGGAGATGATAGTAATGCACCTGGTTTAAATACTTCAGAAGGTGCTTGTTGGAGACTATGGAGAAATATTGCAGCACAAGATCCAGCTTTTGGTAGACCAGATAAGTTTTGTACTAATATAGATCAAACTAACTGGGAATCAGCTACTATAACTACTTTAGATAATAGAATACCTCCATATATAGAAAAAGTATGTAAGCGTAATCCATTTAGTGGTAAAGTTGTTACAGGTGGAATTGTTACAGTTAAAGATTCATCTTGGTTAATGAGTTATACTTTAAATCGTCAACCACACTTTAAAGAACAAGCAGATAATCAACTTGTAGTATGGGTTTATGGATTATTTACAAATGTTGAAGGAGACTTTATTAAAAAGCCTATGAAAGAATGTAGTGGGAATGAGATTACTCAAGAGTGGCTATATCATTTAGGAGTTCCTGTTGAAGAAATACCTGATATGGCAAATTCAGCACATTGTATTCCTTGTATGATGCCATATATTACTTCATTCTTTATGCCAAGAACATCGGGAGATAGACCAAAGATTGTACCAGAAAAGAGTGTAAACTTTGCATTTATTGGTCAATTCTCAGATACTGTTCGTGATACAGTATTTACAACAGAATATTCTGTAAGAACTGCTATGGAAGCTGTTTATACTTTGCTTAACGTTGATAGAGGAGTTCCTGAGGTATTTGCTTCTTGCTATGATATTAGAGTACTTTTAGATTCAACAGCGAAAATGCTAGATGGGAAAAAACTTACAGATGTTAAATTACCAATGGCAACTAAGCTTAAGGTAAAATCTGCAATGAAAGAAATTTCAGGTACTATAATTGAAGAGTTATTAGAAAGATACAAATTAATATAAGATAAATTATCTATTAAGGGTTAAATTTAATAATATAGGTAACAAACAAAAAGGTTATGTTTTAATATTAAGACATAACCTTTTTATAATTTAGGAGTTAATTTAATTAACTATAATATATTTATATTGTATAAATCAAACCAATAATCAAGTTGAACAAGCCATGCAATAAGTTGTGGCTTTGACATCAATTGGCCAAACCAAGTTATATTTTCGTACTGTAATATATTATCTAAAGCATGAGAGTCTATTATATTAGCAAGTATAGAGTTAGGATTTTTTAGCTTTTCTCTTAATAACTTAGTAACTAATTCTTCATATTGTGGATTATGAGTTTTTGGATAAGGACTTTTTTTACGATTTAAAATTTTATCAGGTAAACAGTCATGCATAGCATTTCTTAGAAGTGATTTTTCAACTCCATTTTCAAATTTATACTCCCAAGGAACATTAAATACGTATTCTAATATTCTGTGATCAGCAAATGGTACTCTTACCTCAACACCACTAGCCATACTCATTCTATCTTTTCTTTCAAGAAGTGAAGTCATAAAGTACTGAGTAGATAACCAAGTAGCTATTCTACTTTGCTTCATGCTAGCATTATCACTATCAAGCATACTACATTCATTAACACTATTTTTATAAACTTCTTTTACAAACTCATATCCTTCTTTTCTTTTTACTATAGTATCATCAAATAAGCTTATACGAGTATGAGGATCATGTATCCAAGGGAAGAAGTCACGCTCTAACATTTCTTTTCTATAAAACCAAGGATAGCCACCAAATATTTCATCAGCACATTCTCCAGATAAAGCAACTGTATGATGTTCTTTTACCTTAGAGCAATAGTATAAAAGAGAAGAGTCTATATCTGCCATTCCAGGTAAATCTCTATATTTAACAGCATCAAATAATAAACTTGTTATGTCAGATATATCTGCAGTTAAAATTCTGTGGTCTGTTCCTAGATAATGAGCTAGATATCTTGCATATTCATCATCTGATTGTGGTTGGAAAATTGTATTTTTAAAGTTTTCCTTGTTTCCTTTGTATTCAAAAGAATATGTTCCAAGTATATTACCTTCATTTTTATATTTTTGACTAGCTACAGAACTTATTATGGATGAATCTAGACCACCTGATAAAAATGTAGATAGAGGAGCATCTGAAACTAACTGTCTATTAATTGCATCAGTTACTAAGTATCTAGTGTTTTCTATAGCATCCTTTTCAGTTCCTACAAATTCTTTTGCTTCTAAGTTCCAGTATTGTTTCAAGTCAAAGTGATTATCTTTATATATTCCAAAATGAGCTGGCTTAACTTCGTGTATATCTTTAAATACACTTGTACCGCTTATTTTCATAGGAGCTAAGTAAAATAGTTGCCATAAACCTTCTTTATCTAAATTAGCATTTACTTTAGGGTGTTTAAGTAATGCTTTTATTTCTGAAGCAAACAATAGTGACGTTCCTACTTGAGTATAAAATAAAGGCTTAATTCCGAATCTATCTCTAGCTATATAAACTTCATTATTATTTTTATCAAATACAGCAAATGCAAATATTCCATTTAATTTTTCAGCACATTCTTCTTTGAATACTATATAAGAGTAAAGTACTACTTCTGTATCACAATTAGTTTTAAATTCTATTCCGTAGCTTTCTAGCTCTGATTTTAATTCTGGTGTATTATATATTTCACCGTTATAGATTATAGTGTATTCATTACCTTGAAAATATCTAGTCATAGGTTGAAGACCATTTTCTAAGTCCATTATTGCTAATCTATTGTGTTGAAAAGCAACCTTATCATTAATAAACACACCGTTTTGGTCAGGACCCCTATGGCTTAATTCCTTACCCATTTCTAGTAATATATCTTTATTTAGATTATCTTTATTTTTAAAGTCGATTATTCCACATATTGAACACATTTAAAATCCTCCTAAGATGTATATATTTAAACAAAAAAATAGACGTTACCTAAAATACCTTTTTGATATTTTAAGATGACGCCTTTGTCTCTTAGTATAATATATGCAAATTTATATATTTTGTTAATGGTTTATAAAAAATATTAATCTTAAAAGCAACGTCAGCAACTATATTTTTAACATTTTAGGAAAAGATAATACTAAAATGTTAAAAAGGAGTGTACAAATATGGATTATCCAATGTTTTGTTATCAATGTGAGCAAACGGCAGGTGGAAAGGGTTGTACTAAGGTAGGGGTTTGTAGTAAAACGCCAGAAATAGCAGCTCTTCAAGATTTACTTATATATCAAGCAAAAGGAATAAGTTGTTATGTAAATGAGTTAATAAAAAAAGGTGAAAAAATAGATAAAGATATAGTTAGCTTTGTTGAAAATTCTTTATTTACAACACTTACAAATGTTAACTTTGATGGTGATGTTCATGAAGAAATGTTAAAGAAGTCTCAACAAATAAAGCAAAACTTAAGAAGTAAGGTATCAACTTGTGAAAACTGTTGTGAGCAAGCTACATATAATTTAAGTGACACTAGAGATAAAATGTTAGAAGATGCAAAACGCGCAGGTATAATGTATGATCAAAATTTAGATGCAGATATACGTTCTTTAAGACAAACTATAATATATGGATTAAAAGGAATATCTGCATATGGTCACCAAGCTAGAGCGTTAGGATACTATAATGATCAAGTTGATGAATTTTATTTTAGAGCTTTAGCTGCAACATGTGATGATAATTTAACAGTAGAAGATCTAATAACTTGGACTCTAAAAACAGGAGATATGAGTGTTGCTGTTATGCAAAAACTAGATGAAGCAAACACTACGATATATAAAAATCCAGCTCCTCATAAAGTAAATGTTCATGTAAAGAAAGGTCCATTTATAGTTGTTTCTGGACATGATTTAAAAGACTTAGAGATGCTTTTAAAGCAAACAGAAGGAAAAGGAATAAATATATACACACATGGTGAAATGATTCCTTGCCATGGATATCCAGAACTTAATAAGTATCCTCACTTAGCAGGAAACTTTGGTGGTGCTTGGCAAGACCAACAAAAAGAATTTGATAACATTCCAGGTTGTATACTAATGACTACAAACTGTCTTATGAAGCCTAGAGATTCATACAAAGATAGAATATTTACAACAAGTGTAGTTGGATGGGATGGCGTAAAATATATAGGAAAAACTGAAAATGGTGAAAAAGATTTTAGTGAAATAATAAATAAAACTTTAGAGCTTGGAGGATTTAAAGAAGACCAAGAACCTAAAGAAATATTAGTTGGCTTTGGGCATAATGCTACTTTAAGTAATGCACCAGCTATAATAGATGCAGTTAAGTCAGGAAAGTTAAGACACTTCTTCTTAATAGGTGGCTGTGATGGTGCAAGACCTGGAAGAAACTATTATACAGAGTTTGCTAAACAAGTTCCAAATGATTGTATAATACTTACATTAGCTTGTGGTAAATATAGATTCAATAAATTAGAGTTTGGTGAAGTAGCAGGACTTCCAAGATTATTAGATGTAGGTCAATGTAATGATGCTTACTCAGCTGTAAGAATATCCTTAGCTTTAGCAGATGCTTTTGATACAGACGTAAATAGTTTACCACTTTCTATAATATTATCATGGTATGAACAAAAAGCAGTTGCAGATTTATTAGCACTTTTATCATTAGGTATAAAAGGTATATATCTTGGGCCATCATTACCAGCATTTTTAAGTCCAAATGTACTTCAATACTTAGTTGATGCATTTGATATAAAACCTATAAGTACACCAGAAAAAGACTTAGCATCATGTTTAGAACTACCTACTAAATAAGTAAATAAAATATATCTAGAAGCTAAATATAATTATTTAGCAGATATAATAAATATATATTAATTTTATAGATAACAATAAATGGCATTTTAAGCAACGGACAAAGTCTTTGATTATTAAGTTAGATTCGTTGCTTAAAATGTAACTTACGTTACGGAATATATAAATCATCTTGTGTATAATTTGAGTATACTTATTAAATTGAAAATTAAAAAATATTTTTATACATTAAAAAGAGTATATAAAATACACATTTGGAGGATATATATAAATGGAAAATTTAATGTTTTGTTATCAATGTCAAGAAACAGCAGGGTGTAGTGGATGTACAAAGTTTGGAGTATGTGGAAAATCACCAGATTTAGCAAGAATGCAAGATTTATTAATATATACAACAAAAGGATTATCAGAAGTAACAACAAGACTTAGAAAAGAAGGAAATTTAATAGATGCTAAAATAAATCATTTAATAACTATAAATTTATTTACTACAATAACAAATGCAAACTTTGATGATGCAGTATTTTATGCAAGAGTTAAAGAAACTTTAGCTGTTAAAGAGTCTTTATTATCTAAATTAAAAAATAAAAAGGACTTATCAGAGGCAGCATTATGGAACGCAACTTCAAATGCTGAGATGGATGTTAAAGTAAATATATTAAGCAAGATAAAAGATGCTATACTTGGAAGTGGAAAAGAATCTGTTGATATAGATAAAGTACTAGATGCAAAATCAACTAAGGTAGGTGTACTTGCAACTAAAGATGAAGATATAAGAAGTTTAAGAGAGTTAATAATATATGGTCTTAAAGGTATGTCTGCATATATGAAACATGCTAATGCATTAGGATATGATAGTGAGGATGTAAATGCATTTATGCAATCAACATTAGCTAAGACTTTAGATGATAACTTAAGCATAGATGAATTAATAGCATTAACATTAGAAACTGGTAAAGTAGGGGTAGATGGTATGGCACTTTTAGATAGTGCAAATACAGGAACTTACGGACACCCAGAAATAACTAAAGTAAATATAGGTGTAAGAAATAACCCAGGTATACTTGTATCAGGGCATGATTTAAAAGATTTAGAGTTATTATTAAAACAAACAGAAGGAACAGGTGTTGATGTATATACTCATTCAGAAATGCTACCAGCTCATTACTATCCAGCATTTAAAAAGTATTCTCACTTTGCAGGTAACTATGGAAATGCTTGGTGGAAGCAAAAAGAAGAATTTGAAAGTTTTAATGGGCCAATATTAATGACTACAAACTGTATAGTGCCACCAAAGGATAGCTATAAGAATAGAATATATACTACAGGTGCAGCAGGATTTGTTGGAGTTAAGCATATAAAAGGTATAAGTGAAGACAATAAAGATTTTTCAGAAATAATAGAACAAGCTAAAAAGTGTGCTCCTCCTAAACAAATAGAAACTGGAGAAATAATAGGTGGATTTGCACATAATCAAGTATTTGCACTTGCAGACCAAGTTGTAGAAGCAGTAAAAACAGGAGCAATAAAGAAATTCTTTGTAATGGCAGGGTGTGATGGTAGAGCTAAATCAAGAAACTATTACACAGATTTTGCAAAAGCACTACCAAAGGATACTGTAATACTTACAGCAGGATGTGCTAAGTATAAATACAACAAATTAAACCTAGGTGATATAAACGGTATTCCAAGAGTATTAGACGCAGGTCAATGTAATGACTCATATTCACTAGCTTTAATAGCGCTTAAATTAAAAGAAGTGTTTGAACTTCAAGATATAAATGAATTACCAATAGCATTTAATATAGCTTGGTATGAGCAAAAAGCTGTAATAGTATTATTATCACTATTATACTTAGGTGTTAAAAACATTCACTTAGGACCTACATTACCAGCATTTTTATCACCAAATGTAGCAAATGTGTTAATTGAAAACTTTGGTATTGGTGGAATAACAAATGTTGAAGATGATTTAAAGATGTTCTTAGAATAATAAAAATATACCCAGTAGATATAAAATTTAATAATTAAGGTGAAAAAAATTGTAAATTTATGGTATTATATTATATGTAGTAAGTTAAAGTATACAAATAGGGGAGGACAAAAATGGATAAAAATAAAAAGGATGCAATAGTTAAGGAATTTATTGATGGGTTTAAATCTCTTGAGAAAGAAGATATGAAAGATGTTATCGAATATGTAGAATTATCGTCAGATGTTGATCTAGTTTCTAAGCAAGGGAAGTAGGAGTTAAAAATAATTATTTAAACTAAAAATACTTATTAATTAAATACAATATTAAATAAGTGTTCCTAAAAACGGATAGTTTTTAGGAACACTTATTTTTATATGTTTTTACATTCTTTTTTATCCCACTATAATTATAACATAAATAATTCCTTTTTTTTAGACTATGAATATTTATTAATTACTATATAATTGTTGTAGTAGATTAAACAAAGTTAATTTATATATAAAGGAGGATATACTATGAGTTTAAATAATTATGAATGGAATCTTGAAAATGAATGGTTGCAAAAAGTTCTTAAAGAAACTAAAAAGCAACTTGATGAAAAGCGTGATGCTAAAGATAGGTTAAAAAAAGAGGCTGTAGAAACACAGAGAGAATTATGGAGTGATTTAGGATCTGTTTCTATAGAGAATGGATTAGATCAACTTTCAGATTTTATGTCATTTATGGACATTATGAAAAATCAAAAAAGAAGCCATGAATTCAATGAAAAACTTGAAGCAAAGTATGAAAAAATGCTTGAGTCTCCTTATTTTGGCAGAATTGACTTTGTTGAAGAAAATGAGTCCACTAATGAAAAATGTTATATTGGATTATCAAACCTTATTGATGAAGATTATGATTTTCTAGTCTATGACTGGAGAGCTCCTATTTCAAGTATGTTTTATGACTATGAAACTGGACAAGCAAGTTATGAATGCCCAGAAGGTTTAATCTCTGGAGAAATAACTAGTAAAAGGCAATATAAAATTAATAACGGAAAAATTGAGTATATGTTCGATAGTAATATAAGCATTGAAGATGAAGTATTACAAGAACTTCTTAGTAAAAATTCTGATGATAAAATGAAAGGTATAGTTACAACTATTCAGAGAGAACAAAATAAAGTAATTCGTAATGAGTATTATAAGAATTTAATTGTACAAGGAGCTGCTGGAAGTGGTAAAACTTCTGTAGCACTTCATAGAATTGCATACTTACTATACAAACACAAAGATAAAATAACACCTCAAAATATAATAATATTTTCTCCAAACAATATATTTAATGATTATATTTCGAATGTATTACCTCAACTTGGTGAAGATAACATGTATCAAACAACATTTAAAGACTATATGCATAAAGAGTTAAGTAATCAATTTAAGAAAGAGACAACTTCAGAAATGATGGAATATATACTTGATTCTAATGAAAAATTAACATATCAAGATAGAATTAAAAACATAAAGTTTAAGACATCAGTAGAGTTTATGAATATTTTAAAACAATATGTAAATTACTTAGAAACAATGGATAGAGGATTTAAGGATATTTTTGTAAGAGGTAAATTAATAATTTCATCTAAAGATATACAAAAATTATTTTTTGAGGATTATTCAAACCTACCAGTTAAAAGAAGATTAGAAAAAATAAAATCAAGAATTGTATTTCTTATTGAACCTTATGAAAAAGCTTGGATTGATGAAATATATAAAGAGCTTTTCCAATCTGGAGATTATATAGATAAAGAAGAAATGATAGAAAAAAGTAATTTAATTGTAAAGAAAAAATTAAAAAAGACTTATGAAAAAATTTCACAGATGACAAAATTTAATTTAATTGAGATTTATAAAGGTGTGTTTAAGAATTTAAATATGTTTCTAGATAAAACCAATATTGAATATGATGATAGTTTTATAGAGCATATAAAGACTTACACATTAGATAATTTAAATGCACGCATACTTAATTATGAAGATCAAGTTGCACTTTTATACTTAAAAGGAGTGCTTGGAGATATGCCAAATACATCACAAATTAAGTATGTAATTATAGATGAGGCTCAAGACTATACTCCATTACAATATGAAATATTTTATCATCTTTTTAAATCTGCTAGCATGACTATATTAGGAGATATAAACCAATCAATTAATCCATTTATGAATGTTGGAAATTACGATAATATTTACGATATATCAAAGAATGATACTTGTATAATAAACTTAACCAAAAGTTATCGTTCAACAATGGAAATTACGAAGTTTTCTAGAAAACTTCTCCCTAAGAGTATAAATGATGAGTATGTTGAAAGGCATGGTGATGAACCTAATGTTATTGGCTTTTTAGATGAAAATCATATGCATGAAAAACTTATAGAAGACATAAAATCATACAGACAAAAGAAGTATAAATCTATTGGAATTATTACAAAAACAGCTCGTGAAACTAGAGAGGTATACAGTTTATTAAAGGCAAATAACATTGATGTAGTATCTATAGAAAAAGATGATGATGACTATGTAAATGGGGTATTAGTAATACCTTCATATCTAGCTAAAGGTCTTGAGTTTGATGTAGTATTTATATATAATGCAAGCGATAAAAAGTATAACAGTGAGGATGAAAGATTATTACTATACACTTGCTGTACAAGAGCTCTTCATGTGTTAAATATATATTATCTAGGAGAAATTACTCCTTTATTAAAAAAGAGAATTTAGTTATTGATATAAATTATAAATAGAGTATCAGAATAATATACTACAGAAGACTAAAAGAGAGTAAATATTTGATATTTACTCTCTTTTAATATTTAATCATTATACAGCTTAGCCATAAAAAATTCATCAACGTATTTACCATCTATAATCATTGCATTTTTCTTAATGCCTTCTATTTTAAACCCATTCTTTTCATAAAGATGTTTTGCTATGGTATTAGAGCAAACTACACTTAGATCAAGCCTTGTAATGTTATTCTCCCTAGCCCATATATCTAATTCAAAAAATAATTTACTTCCAATACCTTTTCCCCTAAAATTTTCACGTATTCCGGCTATAATATATGCAGTATGCTTAATTCTATTTGGGACACCTCTTTGAGCAGAAAGAAAACCTACTATATTTTCGCCATCAGTAGCTATTAAAACCAAATTATCACCATTAATACTTTTTTCAATTATGTTTTTTGTTATATTAATATCTGTAGGTCGCTCTCCAGGTTCAAACATCATAAACTTAGTTTCATTATCCAAATTTAAAAGCATATCTAAATAATTATTAGCATCTTCCATTTCTATTTTTCTAATCTCCATGTTATCATTCTTACCCCTTATATAATTTTATAATAAGTATAGCAGAAATAAGAGTTAAAGAGATTTATTAAATACTTTTTAATAAGTTAAAGTTTATCGTTATTGATTGTGTAGATAGAAAAAATTTAATAAAAAAATGTAATGTAGATTGTGATATTATTAAGTTAATCAGTAGTTATAAATTAAATAATTACATAGAAAGGGAGGTAATACAAATGAAAAAAAATATATACAAAAAACTAGATGAGCTAGATATAAAATACCAAATATTAGAACACAAAGAAGTATTCACAGCAGAAGAATTTTACGACGTAACTAAAAATATGCCAGGTTATCACTGCAAAAACCTATTCTTAAAAAACTCAAATAAGAGTAAAAACTATTTACTAGTAGCAAAGCACGATAAAGCGGTAAATCTAAAAGATGTTAAATCACAAATAGGAAGTACAAGACTTTCATTTGATACACCGGAGAAATTATACGAACTATTAAAAGTAACACCTGGAAGTGTAAATCCATTTAGTATTATAAATGATAAAGACAGTCAGGTAGAATTATTAATCGATAGTGATTTATTAGACGGAAATAAACTTAACTTTCACCCTGCTATAAATACAGAAACATTTAATATATCAGGAGAAGATTTTAATAAGTTCCTAGAACATATAGACAATGATGTTATAAAAGTAAACATAGATTAAGATAATTTAATAAAAAATTTTAAAAATAAAGGGTGAATCGTATATGAAATATGAAAACTATAAAAATAATCATAAAGATATGACGCTAAGAGATTACTTAGCCATCGATAGAACCATACTGGCAAATGAAAGAACTCATTTATCATATACTAGGACAGTAGTAAGTTTTTTAGTTGCAGCATTAACATTGTATAAGTTGCTAGGCGGTATTGAAGGTATTATAGTTGCCTTGGTGCTTATAATTTCAGCAATATATTTTTTGGTAAGAGGAAGAAAAACATATAAAGATGTATCTGAAAATCTAAATTTATTAAATATTAGTACTGATGATGATCAAAATAATAAATAAAGACAATAACTTAATTGATGAAGGGGTATTAAAAATGAGTATACATAAATTTGATGTAAAAAAACTTGAAAAACTAAATAATCCAGAAAGATTAAATATGCTAGATTTAAATAAAATAATTACTGAATTAGATTTACCCACAAAAAGCACTTTAGTCGATATAGGCGCAGGAACAGGTATATTTTCAGAAAAATTATTAAATCTAATACCAGATTCTAGTTGTTATGCATTTGATATATCTGAGGAAATGATTGAATGGATGAAGTTAAATCGTATTAATAATTTAGAGTCAAGACTTAATGTAGGCTTAATGGATGAAAATAAAATACCATTAAAAGATGATAAAGCAGACTTAGCATTTATGATAACTCTACATCATGAATTAGAAAATGGTGGAGAGCTACTTAAAGATGTAAATAGAATATTAAAAGATAGTGGAAAAGTTTTAATATGCGATTGGAAAGAAGGAAAACATCATCACTTTGTAAAAAAAGAGTGTATTATAAATGACTTAAAACATGCTAACTTTAAAGATATTAAAGAGATAGAATCATCTGAAAAATTAGTTTGCATAATAGCAAGTAAGCAATAAAAAGTCTAAGAGATTTTTAAATAAAAAAGGACCTATGAAAAAATTTATAGGTCCTTTTTTATTGGGTTAAGTGTACGGTGACAATATCACAGAACTTATATAGTAATTTATATATACTTTAATTATCAAATAATAATTATAATCAAACAGGAGGAGACATAATGTTTAGCAATCTTATGTATGTATTAGCAGTAGCACTATTAGTGGTATCTGCTTCAAAGGATAAAAATAAAACAAAGATGGCATTGAAAAAAGCATGGAAGTCATTTGAAAATATGTTACCACAATTCTTAACGATAATTATTTTAATAGGGATAATACTTGCAGTAGTAGATAATCAAGTTATTTCTAATTTAATAGGCGAAGATAGTGGAACTATAGGAATAGTAATAGCTTCTGCAATAGGATCTATAACTCTTATACCATCTTTTGTTGCATTTCCACTTGCAAAGGTACTATTAGAAAATGGTGCAGGAATATCTCAACTAGCAGCATTTATATCCACACTTATGATGGTAGGGATAGTGACAATACCTCTTGAAATGAAGTATTGGGGCAAGAAAGCAACTATACTTAGAAACTTATTAGCATTTGGATTTTCTATAGTAGTAGCTATAATTATGGGGGTGATATTATAATGAAAAATTTATTCAAAAGATACAAAACAGCTATTTTAATGATAATTATACTATTAATGATGACTTTGATTGTTCCAACAAAAGGACAAGTAGCTACGTCAATGACTATAAAAAATATAATTGAAATGATAAAAATAATACCACCTATATTTATTTTATTAGGATTGTTAGATGTATGGGTACCAAGAGAGCAAATGATAAAATATATGGGAGACGGATCAGGTATATTAGGAGTGATAATAGCATTTTTATTAGGATCAGTAGCAGCAGGGCCTTTATATGCAGCATTTCCAGTAGCAGGTGTATTACTTAAAAAAGGATCTAAATTTTCAAATATCTTAATATTTATAGGTGCATGGTCAACAACGAAGATACCTTTACTTTTAATGGAAGGTCAATCATTGGGATGGAAGTTTACTATTACTAGATTAATTATAAATATATTTGGAATTATATTAATAGCTAGAATAACTGACAAAGCTTTAAATGATAGTGAAAAAGAAGAAATCTATAATTTATCTGAAAACATATAATAAAATCTAAAAATAATTATATAAATAAAGCTATATACTTGTGACATAGTTGCAGATATATAGCTTTATTTGTATTTATGTGAAATTTTTTGAAATTAATAAATTACAAGTTGATTTTATAAACTAATAGATCTATAATAAATTAAACAATGTTTTAAACAGTGTTTAATTTGGAGGGCGACAATAATATGAATAACGAAGAAAAAGAGCTATCTACAAAAGATACTATTTTAAAGATAACATTAAATATTATAAAAAAAGAGGGCATTGAAAGCATAACTATAAGAAAAATAGCTAAAGAAGCAAATGTTAATGTAGCATTAATTAATTATCATTTTGGGTCAAAAGACAATCTAATAAATGAAGCATTAAAAATACTGATAAAAGACATGGAACAGCTATTTAATACACTTGAAAATGATGAAATTGAACCAAAGAAAAAATTAAAGCTATTTCTTTTAGGATATGTAGAAATATTAGGTGAGAATACATCAATAATTAAAAAAGCTATGGCTGATACTGATAAATTATTTCAATCTCAATTAGAGTTATTAAAATTTGTAAATCAAATGGGATTTGGAAAAATAAAACATTTAACAGAGCAAATTACAAAAATAGAGGATGATAAATTTTTGACTTTTACAATGTTTCAATTAGTAGGATCTATATTTTTCCCTATGATGGCATTACCCTTAGTTGAAAAGGGTGGACCAATAGAATATAAGTTTAGTGATGATATTGAAGGATATATTGATATATTAATAGATAATTTCTTTAAAGAATATTAAGAGGTGAGAATATGAGCAATAATGTGGCAGTAAAGGTATGTAATCTAGATGTTGAGTATGACAAGGTAAAAATATTAAACAATATCAACCTTAACATTAAAGAAGGTGAGATAATTGGATTATTAGGCCCGTCTGGGTCAGGAAAGACTACATTAGTAAAGACTATTATTGGAATGAAGGGATTTGTCAAAGGAAAAGTAGTAGTCTTAGATGAAAAGATGCCAACGTTAAAAGTAGTAAATGATATAGGATATATGGCTCAAAGTGATGCTTTATATGATGATTTAACAGGAATTGATAATGTATTATTCTTTGCGGAACTTTATGGCATAAAAGGCAAAATTGCAAAACAAAGAGCTATGGAAGTCTTAGAATTGGTTGATTTGCAAAAGCATGCTAAGAGACCGGTTAAAAATTATTCTGGTGGGATGAAAAGAAGACTTTCTCTTGCAATAGCGCTAGTTCATAGTCCAAAGCTTTTAATTTTAGATGAACCAACTGTTGGTATAGATCCAATCCTTAGAAAAAAATTCTGGGATGAGTTTAATAGAATTAAGAATAGTGGTGGAACGATTATTGTAACTACACACGTAATGGATGAAGCATATAAATGTAACAAGTTAGCTCTAATTAGAAATGGAAAAATAATAGCTGAAGGATCTCCTAACGAAATAATAACTGCATCAGGTGGCCAAACAATAGAAGATGCATTCTTATTCTATAGTACTGATGAGGGGGAAGAGTAAATGAGAACTTTAACAATGTCAAAAAGGATTATTAAGCAAATTATAGGAGATAAAAGATCTCTTGCACTTTTATTTATTGCACCAATATTTGTATTATTTTTATTTGATGTAATTTTAAATGCAACAATTGAAAATCCGAAATTATTAATAGATACAAATACTAAAATACCTATTGAATTAGTAGATGAATTAAAAAAACAAGGAGATGTTACTAAAAGTAGTGATTCACAAGAAGCCTTACTAGATAAAATTAAAAACAGAGAATACGATGGGTTGATACAAATAAGTGATAACAAGCTAATAACTACAGTAGAAGGAACAGAGATGAGTATAAACGCATCAGTTCAAAAATCTGTTGCTACTGCTTTTTCAAATTATACAAAAGATATGATGTCTTCAAATGAAAAACTGTCTATGATGGGAATTAAAATGATGGATAATGAGATAAATTACATAAATGGTTCATCTGATGTAAGCACCTTTGATTCAATAGCTCCAATGATGATGGGATTTTTCATATTTTTCTTTGTATTTTTATTGGCAGGTATTGCATTTTTAAGAGAAAGAATAAGTGGAACCTTAGAAAGGTTAATGGCAACACCAATAAAAAGATATGAAATTGTAATGGGTTATTTCTTAGGATTTGGTGTTTTTGTAATGATTCAGACAATAATTATTCAGTTATTTATGGTACATGGATTAGGAATAGAAATAAAAGGAAATTCATTTTCAGTTCTTTTAATAAATGTATTATTAGCAGCTGGTTCACTTTCTTTAGGTACACTGCTTTCTACATTTGCAAAGACAGAGTTTCAATTAATTCAATTTATACCTATTGTAATATTACCTCAAATATTATTTAGCGGAATATTTTCTCTAAGAGAAGCACCTATTTGGGTTGAAGGTTTATCAAAGATATTCCCATTAACTTATGCAGCTGATGCGCTAACAGGGGTGGTTCTTAGAGGATCAACTTTGTTTGATGTAGGTACAGATGTTTTAATATTATTAGGTTATGCAATTTTATTTATAGTATTAAATACAATAGCCTTAAAAAAATATAGAAGGTTATAGCAGAAAATACTTGTAAATACTTTAACTTTAACTAATTTTTTATTAAACTAATATTAATACATTTACATAAGAAAAAGGGAGAGTATACATGGAATTTAGAAAATCAGTTAAAACAGATGCAGATAGAATAATGGAGATTATAAAACAAGCACAAGAACATTTCAAGGAACAAGGAATTGACCAGTGGCAAAATAATTATCCTAATAGAGAAGTTATAAACAATGATATTGATAATGGAGAAAGTTACGTATTATTAAAAGACAATGAAATTGTTGCAACTACAGTAGCGTCATTTAACGGAGAACCAACATATAAAACTATTTATGAAGGTGAATGGATAACTAATGATAAATATGTAGTTGTACATAGAGTAGCAGTAGATAATAAATATAAAGGTCTAGGACTTTCACATCAAATTTTTAAACATGTAGAACAACTTTGCTTAGATAAAGGAGTTAATAGTTTTAAAGTAGATACACATACTGATAATAAAGTTATGCAAAATTTACTTAAGAAAAATGGATTTAAATATTGTGGAATAATCTATGTAGAAGATGGAAGTAAAAGAGTAGCTTTCGAAAAAATCATAAAATAAAAAAAAGGCTTAATATTAAGCCTTTTTTTTTTATGATACTTAATAGATAATATTAAACCTTTAAAACAATATTTTATAAAAATACCTAGTAGAGATATATATTATTTTAAAAATATTAATATTAAATAGTTTACAAATAAAGTATTATAGCATATCATATGAGTATAATTGAATATGATTATAGGAGGTTATTTTATGGAAATAGTACAAATGATAAAGGCACTTGGAGATGAAAATAGACTAAGAATATTAAGTGTGCTTAGACATGGTGCTCTTTGTGTCTGTGAAATAGAAGAAATTCTTGAGCTAAGCCAATCAAATGTATCTAGGCATTTAAATAAATTAATGACTGCAAGATTAGTGACTTATTATAAAGAAGCTAAGTATGTATATTATAAATTAAATGAAGAAACATTAAAAGCTCATCCATTTGTAAAAGAGCTTCTAGACAATGAATTAGATAAAACAGATAAATTAAAAGAGGATTTTATAAAGACTACTAGATGCAAATTAAATGGGCTATCTTGTGAATCAATTGAGAAGTCGAAAATGAATTAAAATAAAAAAATATTGTGTGTTATAGAAAGGAAAAACTAATGAAAATAGCAGTAATATCTGATATACACAGTAACATCTATGCACTAGAAGCTGTACTTAAGGATATAGAATCTAGAGATATAGAAATGGTTGTATGTACTGGAGATTTAGTAGGATATGGAACTAGGCCTAATGAAGTAATTAATGCCATAAGAAAAAACAGGATATTAACTATAATGGGAAACTATGATGATGCTATAGGAAATCATAGATTAGTGTGTGGATGTGATTATCCAGATCCTAAAGATGCTGAAAAAGCAGGTGCATCAATGAGTTTTACATTATCAAAAACTACTGAAGAAAATAAATTGTATCTAAAAAACTTACCAAGGGAAGTTGTACTTAGCTTTAATCAAAAAAATATACGATTTGTTCATGGAAGTACTAGACTTATAAATGAGTATTTAAAAGAAGATTCAATTCAAGCACAAGAAGTAATGAATGAAATAACTGAAGATATATTAGTATGTGGACATACACATATACCTTACTTTAAGGAATATAACGATAAACTTTTAATAAATGCTGGTAGTGTAGGCAAGCCGAAAACTAATAAACCAGATTCTAATTATGTAATAATAGAAATTAAAAATACAAATGAAGATCTTAATATAAAAGAAGCTGTAAATGTTGAAATCATAGAAGTACCTTATGATTATGAAATACCTGCTAAGGAGATAGAGTCAGAAGAAATGTTACCTAATGACTTTGCAAAGCTTTTGAGAAGTGGAAATGCAAAATAAATAACAAAATATAATTTGCTCAAATATAGATAAATACTTAAAGGTTTCCAATAGGAAACTATACCACTTCAAAGTGCTTACTATACGAATTATTTAATTTATTTTATTATTAACTTGTAGATAACACCAAATAAAATCAATTAAATAAGAGGAGTAAATAGATATGAACCAATTAATAAAATTTCTAAATGAAAATCCAGTACAATATGTAGCAACAGTTGGAACTGACAATAAAGCAAAAGTTAGACCATTTCAATTTATGTTAGAAGATAGCGGAAAACTATGGTTTTGTACTAGCAACCAAAAAACTGTGTATAGTGAAATGAAAACTAATCCATATATAGAAATATGTACTTCAACACCTGAATTTGCATGGATGCGTTTATCAGGTAAAGTGGTATTTGAAAATAATATAGAAATAAAAGAAAAAATATTATCATCAGCACCACTTGTGAAAAATATTTATCAGCAAGCTGATAATCCTGTATTCGAGGTATTTTATCTAGAAGAAGCTAAGGCTACTATAGCAGATTTTTCAGGTAATCCACCAAAAGAATATTCATTATAAATAAAGATAAAAAAATCTAGTTATTTGCTAATATAAAGCTTATAACTAGATTTTTTACTATTTATTTAATCTTGATTTATATTCGTAACCCCATACAGCCATAGAGTCTAATATAGGCTTAAGACTATATCCTATTTCTGTTAAGGTGTATTCAACTCTTGGAGGAACTTCAGGAAATACCTCTCTTGTAACTAAGTCAGACTCTTCCATAGAACGAAGATTACTTGTAAGCACCTTTTGAGTGATACCAGTAACTGATTTTTTTAATTCCCCAAAACGCTTAGTACCATCTAATAAATCACGCAATATTAGTACCTTCCATTTGTTTCCTATAAGTTGTAAAGTTATTTCCACTGGACAAGCGGGTAATTTGTCTGTCATATAAATGATCCTCCTATTAAGTTGTAAAGTATATATAAGGTTCTTAGATTCTTTAGTATACTAAGTATAATTTTTTACGCATATGTTTTATTTTAATAAAGTATATCAAAACAATCAACTATAAAAAATATGTACACATAATAATATAAGGAATCAATTACCAGTATTGTTTGTATTATAAAAATAACATTCTGCACATAATTTAAGTATAGACTATTTAAAAGGAGCATATGTTATGTCAGATAAACAACAAAAGGAAGATTACATAAATAAAAGATATGAAGAAGCTAAGAATAGCACTTTAAATATAGATAAGCAAATAAAAGAATTATCAAATATAATAAATTACGAAATGGATAACTATAAAATAATATCAATAGAAGAATTTATAAAAAAAGATATACATACATTACAGTTACCTAAATCATTGTTATTAAAATATAAAGAACCGAATAAGCCTATTATAAGGAAAGCCAATTTATTTGAAAAAGTACTTAAAAATCATAAATACAATTATAGTATGTATGTAGATGAAATAGAAAGTAAATATAATAATGAATATAAGATATACGAAGATAAAGAGTATAAAAGAAAAAAACAACTAGAAAATTTGATAAAAGCTCATGAATTACAAGTCAATGAAATTATAAATATAAAAAAACAGTTGTATTCAAACGGTGATGTAAGTACTATAACTGGATATAAAGAAGAGATACTTAGTAAGTTAAAGTATCCTTTTGATTTTAAGAAAAATATAACTACTGGATACTCTAAAGAGACTAAGACTTTAGTTATAGATTACTTATTACCTAAAGATAATATAGTACCAAATGTGCAGAAATATGAATATATACAAAAAGGAGATAAGATAAAAGCTAAACTAAGAAAAGAAAAAGATATAAGAAGTATATATAATGAAGTAGTATTTTCTATAGTTATTAGGACTATAAATGAAGTGTTTAAGTTCGATAAACCTAATAATATAGATAATGTAGTATTTAATGGATATATAGAAGACATAGACTTAGCTACAGGTCAAGATATAAAGCCATATATAATATCTGCTACAATAGATAAAGAAAAATTTAAAAATATAGATATAACAAAAATCAATAAATTAAAATGTTTAAAAGAGATAATGCAAGCAAGAGTAAATATAAATTCTAATTTAGAGTTTAAATATATAAATCCTATATGTAAATGTGATGATTTTAATAAATCTATTGTAAACAATGATAGTATAAATTTATTAGATGTTGATCCATATGAATTTGAAGATTTAGTTACTATATTATTTAGAAAAATGGGATATAATGCTGTAACTACTAATAAGAGTAACGATGGTGGAATAGATTGTGAATTTCATTATGAAGATCCACTTGTAAGTGGAAAAATCATAGGTCAGGTTAAAAAGTATAAAAATAATATTGATATACCAAAACTTAGAGAATTTGAATGTGTTTTAAGAAACTCAGATGCTATGAAAGGTATATTTATATCGACAAGCAATTTTAGTCCACAATGTAAGATATTTGCAGCTTCAAACAATATACAGCTTATAAATGGAAATGAGCTAATTGACCTTTTTAATAAACATGGTATAAATTCATATATTTCAAAGAACTAATTTAATACTTAAAGTACTTTAATTTATATTATGAGTTAAAGTGCTTTTTTTATGATTAAGGATATTATGATACTTCATTTTCTTTGGATAACTCACGAAGTGTTAAATATGATTAAATATATTAAAAAATATTTGACATTAAAGTATGTCAGGGCTAAAATATAGTTAATACAATTTAAAAAGATAAGATATATTTAACAAAACACTGAAATCTTAAAACACAGGAGGAATAATTATGCTAGACATTAAGAGAATTAAAGAAGATTTAGATGCTATTAAAAAAGCTATGGCAAGAAGAGGGGAAAAGGAATTTGATTTAGATGAAGTAGTTTTATTAGATGATGAAAGAAAAGGGTTGCTTAAAGAGGTAGAGGTTCTTAAAAATAAAATGAATGTAGATTCTAAAAACATACCTAACCTTATGAAAGAAGGTTATGATATAAAAGAAGAAAAAGCTAAATTGAAAGATTTATCAGAGCAAATAAAAGTATTAGATGAAAAAGTTAGAGCTGTTGAATCTGAATTAGAATATAAATTAATGAGAATACCAAATGTCCCAAATGAAGAAGTTCCTCAAGGTGAAACTGATGAAGATAATGTAGAGGTTAGAAAATGGGGAGAACCGAGAAGCTTTGATTTCGAAAATAAAGCTCACTGGGATATAGGAACTAACTTAGGTATATTAGATTTTGAAACTGGAGCTAAAATAACAGGATCTAGGTTTACTTTATATAAAGGTTTAGGTGCAAGGCTTGAAAGAGCACTAATAAACTTTTTCTTAAATACTAATGTAGAAGAACAAGGATATACTGAAGCTATACCACCATTTATGGCTAATAAAAATAGTTTTTTAGGAACAGGGCAATTGCCAAAGTTTGAAGAAGATATGTTTAAGGTAGAAGGTTTAGATTATTATTTAATACCTACGTCAGAAGTTCCTCTAACTAATATACATGCTAATCAAATTATGCCATTTGAACAGCTTCCTATAAACTATACTGCATATACACCATGCTTTAGATCAGAAGCAGGATCTGCTGGTAGAGATACTAGAGGGTTAGTTAGACAGCATCAATTCAATAAGGTAGAAATGGTAAAGATAGTAGCACCAGAAGAATCTTACAATGAATTAGAAAAGTTAACTTACAATGCAGAAAAATTATTACAGAAGTTAAATTTACCGTATAGAGTGGTTAAAATATGTACTGGAGATTTAGGATTTACAGCTGCATTTAAATATGATCTAGAAGTTTGGATGCCAAGCTATAACAGATATGTTGAGATTTCTTCTTGTTCAAACTGTGAAGACTTCCAAGCAAGAAGAGCAGGAATTAGATTTAAAAGAGATAAAAACTCTAAAACAGAGTACGCTCATACATTAAATGGATCAGGTCTAGCTATAGGTAGAAGTTTTGCTGCTATACTAGAAAACTATCAACAAGAAGACGGTACAGTTGTTGTTCCTGAAGTACTAAGACCTTATATGGGAGTAGATGTTATAAAATAAGCGACTCTATTAAGAATTGTCATAATTTATATGCTATTAAAATATAATTCCTTTTGATACAGAGTAATATTTTAATGACTAGTAATAAACATAGATAAGGATATATCTTTAAATTTAGATATATCCTTTATATTTTATAATTTAAAATAAGTGTAATTAAATAGAGATTAATATAAAATAGTCCATATTATGGTATAATACAAAATAGAATTATTATAAGGAGAAAAGGTATGAATAACGTAAATATCGGAGAAAGAATATCTCAAATAAGACAAAGTAAAGGTATTAGTATAAGAGAATTAGCTAAACAGGCTAATGTTACTCCATCATTACTTAGTCAAATTGAAAGAGGGCTTGCTAATCCATCGGTAAATTCATTAAAGTCAGTTGCAACTGCCTTAAATACACCTTTGTTTACATTTTTTACTTCAGAAGTAATAAAGGAAGATTTGATAGTAAGATCAAAACAAAGAAAAAAAGTTATTTTACCAGGAAGCGAGAATGTTGAGTATGAAGTTTTAGCACCTGATAATAGTGATAACTTAGAGTTTGCTATAATGAATCTACTTCCACAATCATCGTCTTGTAATGAACATATATTTCATAACGGAAATGAAATCGCATACATACTAGAAGGTGAAGTAAATTTATATCTTGATGATGAAAAGTTTACATTATTCAAAGGAGATAGCGTAAAAGTTCCTGCTGGTGTAAAGCATCGTTGGGAAAATAGTTCTGATGGGGTAGCAAAAGTTATTTTTGCTGTTATTTTATAACATATATGAGTAAAAAGCCAATAAGTAATATTGGCTTTTTATGATTAATAAAGATTAGTGTTTTTTTATAACTCTTACAAACTTCTTCCATTCATTATCGGAGAAAAAAGTAATTACTAAATCAGCTATATCTACTATTACATTAGCTAATTCCATATAAAATACCCCCTTAAATGTATATGTTATAAATTATAACATATTTTATAATATATATACGTAGATTAAAAAAAATCATTAAGGGTATATATTATAAAATAGTTAGATTTTTACAATATAGCTTGTGCTATAATTAAAATAGCAATTTATGGAATGAAACAGATAAGGATGGTGTATTATGCTTGAATATAAATTTGATACTCAGTTATTAATTGAAGGAAAAAATCTTTCAGAAGATGAAATTAACGACTATATTACAAACAATATAGAAGGAGATTGCTTACTTGCAGTTGGTGATGATGAATTAATTAAAATTCATTTCCATACAAATACACCATGGAAAGTACTTGAATATTGTGCTTCTTTGGGAGAAATTTATGATGTGGTTATAGAAAATATGGAACGTCAAGCTAATGATTTACAAGGATAAACAGAGATTAATGTTAAATAACAAAAGAGAGTAATAATATTACTCTCTTTTGTTATTTATAATTTACATTATAATTTTGATTTTTTATTATTTTTAACGAGTATCAAATCTCAAAATATATAAGTATACATAAATTAAAGAAGGTAAATAGAAATAAAGTTAGAATATATATAATTAAAATCTTTTAGGAGACTAAAATAATGTGTTTATTAAGAATAAAATATGATGATAAAAATGCCTTATTTGAATTAACAACACAGATAAGCAAAATCATAGATGATGACACAGTAATTATATGTATTGGAACTGATAGATGTATACTAGATTCTTTGGGTCCAGTAGTTGGCAAAATACTTGAAAGTATGAATATAAAAAATACAATATATGGCATCATAGGTGAAACTATTAATGCCTTAAATATTAATGAAAAATTAGAATATATAAAATCAATGCACCCAACATCTAAAATTGTTGCAATAGATGCTTGTGTAGGAAGTAAAAGATCTATAGGACAAATACATGTTTATAAAGGACCGATTATACCAGGAGAAGGTGTTGGCAAAAGCTTACCTAGTATAGGGGATTACTCTATAATAGGTATTGTAAGTGACAGTGACTTGTTTTCAAGCAAAGATTTAAACTTTGTAGTTAATATGGCCGAAGTTATAGCATTTAGTATGAACTTTAATAAAAGTATTAATAACTATGAATATCAAAAAATGAATTTATCTACCAATGGATATGAATTTGTGTATGATCAAAGTATTAAAAAAGTTGTATATGGGAAACAAGAGGATTTTATTAAAAGTGATATAGACAACAACACAAATAATCCAATTTACTCCAATATATTTTATAATAAGGTAAATGAGATATTGATGAGAGTTTTGCTTGTGGTTATTTTAATGTGGTCATTTCTATAAAAAACTAGACATATTTATAAATTTGAGGTATCCTAATTCATATAATAACGTTTTTAGTTAAAATTATTTTAGCATATATGGAGGCAATAAATGGATATATTCTCTAAAGTACCAGGATTCAGAAGTGAAAATCAAACGAAAAAAATTGTAGCGATAATATATTATTTATTTTTTATAGGAAACATGACTGTTATTGCTATGAGTAGCCCAGAATCGGTTTTAATTACGATTCCTCCGATTATATTACCATTTACAGTTTTTGGATTAGTAGATATAAAAGAAAATATTAAAAATAAAAAATTAATAGTTAACACTATTTTACCAACAATATTATTATCGATAATAACTTTTCTAGCATATTATCAACACTAAATATACAGTATATAGATTATCCTTTTTTAGTTAATCTATATACTGTTTTTAATTATGTGATAAAGTCACAGAAAAATATGGAAAAATGTTATACTATAAATAGGACTTAAAAAACAATAGAAAAGATTGAAAGGATGATGGCAATGACAAAACCTTCAGTATATCATCAACAAGGATACACTTGTGCAGAGGCAATAATAAAATCATACAACGAAGAGCATAATACAAATATACCTGTATCTCTAGGAAGTGGTATGGGAGTAGGTATGACAGTTGGTAGTTTATGTGGTGCTGTAAATGCAGCTGCGATGGTTGTTGGATTTATAAAAGGAAGAGAAGACAGCTCTATACCAAATGAAGCGAGAAGCTATTCTAGAGAATTAATGACTAGAGTAAGAGCAAAATATAATACAGAAATATGTTCGGAATTAAAAAGAAATAAAGTAAGTTGTGGAGAAATAATAGATTTCTCATACGAAGCTTTAAATGAGCTATTACAAGGTTAAATATAAATAAAAAGGCTACCTATAATTCATAGGGAGTCTTTTTTTGTTGGAATATGAAAAAATATAAAAAAAAATAAAAAATTATTTATGATTTTTTCATATTTCTAAAATTCAGATTTTTTTACTTGGTGAAGCTACCTTAACAAAAAAAACCAAAAATGATAAATATTATTTTAAAATATTCATTAATGAAAAATATGAATAAAATAATTTTTTTAAAAAAATGTTCAAAATACTAAAAAAGCCCAACTGAACATAAAAAAAAATAGAATGTAAAATATATTTAACAGACAAACAAAAGAAATTTAAAAATAATTAGATTTCTAATTTTTCAAAATTTAAAAACAAATGATTATTATGAAAATTATAACAATCTGTGAAAATGTTGTCGAAAGGAATCGAAGAGTGTATAATCTTTTTAACCTTTAATCATCTAAAGGTAAAGACAAAAAAATAAATATAGAGGTGTGAAACAATGGGCAATAACACAAACAGTGCAAAAAAGCTTACACTAATGTCATTAATATTAATGATATTTACATCAGTATTTGGTTTTGCTAATATGCCAAGATCATATTACTTAATGGGGTATGGTGCAATTCCTTGGTATATACTAAGTGCATTAGTATTCTTTATACCATACGCATTCATGATGGCTGAATATGGATCAGCATTTAAAAATGAGAGTGGTGGTATGTACTCTTGGATGGAAAAGTCAGTAGGATCTAAGTTTGCATTCATAGGTACATTTATGTGGTATGCATCTTACATAATCTGGATGGTTAACGTATCTTCAGGTATATGGATACCGTTCTCAAATGCTATCTTTGGATCAGATATGACAGCTACATGGAGTATCTTTGGATTAAGTTCAACTCAAACTATAGGATTATTAGGATCAATATGGATATTATTCGTTACAGTTGTAGGAACTAAAGGAGTTGAAAAAATAACAAAGATAACTTCTATAGGAGGAACATTTGTTGCTTTATTAAATGTAGTTTTATTAGTAGGAGCAGTTGCTGTAGTAGTATTAAATGGTGGAGAATTATCTCAACCAGTTGAAAGCTTCTCACAAGCATTTTTAACATCTCCTAATCCTCAATACCAAACACCATTAATGGTATTATCATTTGTTACATTTGCAATATTTGCATTTGGAGGGCTTGAGGTTTTAGGTGGATTAGTTGACCAAACTGAAAATGCTGAGAAAAACTTCCCTAAAGGTCTTGTTATTTCAGCTGTAGTTATATCAGTAGGATATGCAGTAGGTATATTTGCATGTGGTACTTTCACTAACTGGGCAGATGTTTTATCAGGTGAAAATGTTCATATGGGTAACGTTGCTTATGTTTTAATGAACAACTTAGGATATCAATTAGGACAGGCTATGGGAACAACTAATGCAGTAGCTTTACAAATGGGAGCTTGGACAGCAAGATTCGTTGGATTCTCTATGTTCTTAGCTTTCACAGGAGCATTCTTCACATTAACTTATTCTCCATTAAAAACTTTAATTTCTGGTGCACCAAAAGCAGTATGGCCAGGAAAACTTGGAGAAATCAAAAATGGAATGCCAGTAAATGCTATGAAGTTCCAAGCAGTAATAGTTATAGCTTTAATACTACTAGTTTCATTCGGTGGTAAGGGAGCTTCTGAGTTCTTTAATATATTAGTTTTAATGACTAATGTTGCAATGACTATACCATACTTATTCTTATTAGCAGCTTTCCCTAAATTCAAGAAAAAGCAATTAAGTGGAGAAGTTGATAAGGCATATATGGTTTACAAAACTCAAGGTGTAGCAACAGGAGCAGCTATAATAATAGGATTATTAGTTGGATTTGCAAATATATTCTCTATAGCTCAACCTGCAATAGATGGAAAAGTATTTGACTCAATAATGATGATATTAGGTCCAACTATATTCGGTTTAATTGCATTCTTCTTATATACTAATTATGAAAGAAAACATGTTAAAAATAATAAAGAAATAAAAAAAGCTAGTTAATAAATTAAATGTCTCAAATATTTTAAAAAATATTTGAGACATTTTTTTATGCTTAAGGACATTATGATACTTCATTTTCTATGGATAACTCATGAAAGTACGTTGACGACAGGAGCGAAGCGACTTTTTTATTGTTATCTTAAAAATAGTAATTATTTTAAAGGATATATGTTGTTTACACTGAAACTAATAAATATAAATACATTAATTAGTTTATTTATATTTAACAGGAGATTCGACAAATATAACTATAAAAATATGTTAATATAAGTCGTGATAATTAATATAGACTTATATATTTCACTAATTTGGAGGAGTGTTATGTCAATAAATATAAGCAGTTGTGATACTTTATGTTACAAAGGTAGTGCTAAATATAATGAAGATATTGTTGGAGTAACACCTTGGGGAGCTTGGGTTTTAGATGGGGCTACAGGACTCAACAATAAAAATTTAGTATGCAAAGAAAGTGATGCAAAATGGTATGTAAATTGGTGGAACAAATATCTTTATGAAAATATTAATAAAGAGAAAACTCTAAAGGAAATTATGATTGAAGGAATAAAGAATATAAAGTTAGAATATTACTCAAAAACAGAAAAATCTAAAATAGAAAAATTAGATACACCATCAAGTTCTATATCTATAATAAAATATAGAGACAATATAATAGAATATTTATTACTAGGAGACTGTTCTTTACATATGAAAATTGGGGAGAATACACATATAATAAAGGATAGAACAATTTGTAAACTAGATAAAATCGTTTATGACGAAATGGAAAACCTAGACAACCTTTCAAAACTTTCATTTGAAGAAATTAAAACAAGTGTAATGCAAACAATAATTAATAATAGACTAAAAAAGAATACTGAAAATGGTTACTGGATATTAGAGTTTGAAGAAAAGGCTATAGAAAAAGCTATCTATGGAGAAATAAAAGTAAATCAGCCTATAGATATTTTAATGGCAAGTGATGGTTTTTCATGTATTAGCGATAGATATAATCTTATAAATGAATATAACTTACTAGACTGTGCTATAAATGATGGTATAGGAGTTATTTATTCAAAACTTCGTAGTGTGGAAGAAGATGATTTTAAAACAATTAAATTTCCTAGATTTAAGGTAAAAGATGATTCATCGTGCGTATACTTAAATTTAGATTAAAATTAATTATAATTGACATAAACAAGGGGGACAAAATGAATATACTTCATATAATAACTCAAAAGCCAAACAGCACAGGTAGTGGAATATATATGTGTGGTATGATAAATGGATTTGAAAAAATAGGGCATAAACAAGCTGTAATAGCGGGGATAGATAAAGATGATGAACAAGTACTATTTAATAAAAATATAAAGTTTTATCCGGTAAACTTTAATACAAAAGAATTACCTTTTAATGTTGTTGGGATGAGTGACGTAATGCCATATAAGAGTACATTGTATAAAGAAATGGATAAAAGTATGGTTGATTCTCTAAAGTCAGCTTTTAAGATTAAAATAGATAAAGCAATAAAAGAATTTAAACCAGATTTAATAATATGTCATCATTTATATTTGCTTACATCTTATGTAAAAGAAGTTATAAGTGATATTCCTGTGGTAAGTGTTTGTCATGGAACTTGCTTAAGGCAACTTAAAAGTCATAATTTAGAAAAAAATTATATACTACAAAATATAAAAAATTTAGATGCTATATTTGCTCTTCATGATGAGCAAAGAAAAGAAATAATTGAGATATTTAATATATCTCCATCAAAAGTATTTACTTTAGGAAGTGGATATGATGAAAATAAATTTTTTAAAAATAAAAAGGAATTACCAAATGACTTTATAAATATAACATATGCTGGCAAAATAGCTAAGGCAAAAGGACTTAAGTCCCTTATAAAGTCGTTGAGTAATTTAACACACTCTAAAGATTTTCTAAATATAAACATAGTTGGAGATGGCAACAATAAGGATGAATATGAGGAAATTATTAATTTAGCCAATGAAAACTATTATAATATAAATTTTTTAGGTAAAATAAAACAAACAGAACTATCTAGATTATTTAGAGAATCTCACATATTTGTTTTACCATCATTTTTTGAAGGTTTACCGTTAGTAGTTATAGAGTCTTTAGCATGTGGATGTAATGTTATTACTACTGATATACCTGGCATAAAGAAATGGATAGGAAAAGAAATAAATAATAGTAATAAAATTAGTTATGTAGATTTGCCTAATATGAAAGATGTAGGAGTTCCTTATGAAAATGAACTTCCTAATTTTGAAAACAACCTAACATATGCTATAAACAATATGATATTAAATATTGTAGAACATAATACTAGAAATAAAACGATAAACATGGAAGATAAAACCTGGAATGGTTTATGTAATAGATTAGAAGAAACTATATTAAGCTTTAATTATTAATATAATAAAAAGAGGTATCATAAGCTAGATTTATGATACCTCTTTATTTATATTTATGCATATTTTTAAACTGCCAAATTTTTTTGAATATAGTTAATTGAATCGTCTATATTATCAAAAAATTTTTTAGAAATTAGTAGTCGTTCTATACCATTAAAAAAGTATTTATTATCAAAAACTTTGTCAATTTTAATCTCAATATAATCATCGAAGATGTTTATATAAATACATTTAGTATATTTATATAAACACTTAAAAGCAACAAACTTATTAGATGTTGTTTTTACTAATGTAAAGTTATTTAAGTTTAATTTAGACTTAAGATAAATCGCAGTACTATCCATATACACTCCTTTTAAAAATTAATAATCCTAAATAGATTATTACCAATATATAGATATTTTATATCAATTTAATTAAATAAATATAAAAAAGTCGCTTCGCTCCTGTCGCCAACGACGTCGTTTGCTACTTAAAAGGCATAAGCAATATTTGCCTACACCTTTTAATGAATAAAATATATAAGGTTAGTAATGAGTATATGTAAATTATATCCACAAATTAAAAATTAATACTAAAATTACTTTTTAGTAATATATAGAAATTTTCAAATATATATAATTATATATTGATAATAAGAAAGAAGTGATTTTATGAACTATTTGAGCTATTTAAATATAAAACATTTCAAAGGGATAGAAAATTTAGAGCTAAAGGATCTATCAAACGTAAATATAATAGTTGGAAATAATAACACAGGTAAAACATCATTATTAGAAGCAATATCATTATTACAAAGCCAAAATAGTCTAAAAACTATTTTAAAACACATATCAAGAAGAGACAGTGCATACCTATCTAAATTTGAACTTTTTTTAGAGCTATTTCCAAAACAACAAGATGAATTAAAAAGCATACACATAAATTCTATTATAAACAATAAAAGTAGAGAGTTAGTACTAAAAGGAAGTTTGTCAAATGATTTAGAATTAGATAGTGTTTGCTTAAAGGATTATAATCAAAAATCATTTAAAGGTACTATCAGCGTTAAATTAAATGAAGAAAGTATTACAAAGAAAAAGATAGAGTTAAAGGAGAATCAAAGTGTAATAGAGAATAGTAGTTATGACATCATAAAAATCATATATATAACACCATATGACCATTTTAAAGATGGACTTATAAATAAAACTATAGAAAATATAGAATTAAGTGAAAAATTGAAGATAATAGAGTTATTAAAAAAATTCGATGAAAATATATTGGATTTTAAGGTAGTAACAAAAAACAGTAAAAATAATATCCAAAGGACATATATACACCATAAAATCAATGGAGAAATGCCGCTATTTAGCTTTGGAGATAGTATAAAGAAAGTTCTTACATTAGCTTCAGCTGTTATAAATGCAAAACAAGGTATACTTTTAGTAGATGAAATAGAAACAGCTATACACAAAAATATGATGATTGAAGTATTTAAATGGTTTATTGAATTTTGTAAAGAATATGAAGTTCAACTAGTTTGCACAACTCATAGTTTAGAGGTAATCGATGGAATTATAATGTCTATGGATGAGGAAATTGATGATCTATCTTGCTTTAGAATAGAGACATACGATAATAATGTCTACAGTACTAAATTTTCAGGCAATAGATTAAAAGATATTAGAACTTTTCTAGGTCAGGATGTGAGATAATGAGAAGCTTTATATTCTTTGTTGAAGGAGTACATGATGTAAACTGTGTAGCAAGAGTATTGCTTCTTAGACACTTTAAAGAAGCTAATAATATAGATCAGTTACCTCAAATGTGGAAAGATAGAATTCCAAGAACATACCCATTTATAAACAATAGACTAGATAGACATATACCAATGCCATCATTTTTTATGAAAAATAACCTATGTGTGACAATTGTTTCTTCAAATGGTGCTACAAATATAATTAATGATATAGACTTGTATTTGAGTAATATGACAAAAGCTGAATTGAAGCAAATAAACGGTGTATGTGCTATATTTGATGCAGATCAAAATAGTGCACAAAAATCTTTTGATGATAAATTTAAAAAATATAATAAGGATATGGTGATAAATAAAAAAGATTTTTTAGTTGGTCATTGCAGAGTTAGAGGAGAAATTATAAATCTTAACTATTATTTTTTCCCTGATAATAGTTCAAAAGGAACATTAGAGAACCTATTATTAGAGGGAGCCAAAGTAGTTTATAGTGATTTATTAGAAAGTGTAAATGAATATTTATCAAAGGTTGATGAAAGGCATAAGTACAACTGGAGTATATCAAGTGAAAATAAGGTTAAGGTAGGATGTATAGCTAATGTATTCCAACCAGGAGGAGCCAATCAAACATCAATTAGATATGACAATTGGATAAGCGATGAAAGTATGGCATTTAGTTACGTAATAAAAAAATTTTATGATTTTATAGTTGACTTAGTTGAATGATAAAAGGGGGATTCTTATATGAATTGTGCACACACATATCCAGCATTAGAAATAAATTTAGATAAAATCTATGCAAATACTAAATATATAGTAAATCTATGCAAAGATTTAGATATAAGCATAGCCGGAGTTGTAAAAGGTGTTAATGCTCAATCCGAAGTAGTTGAAAAAATGGTAGATGGAGGATGTGAGTATATAGCAAGTTCAAGAATAAATCAGCTTATACAATTAAAGGCAAATGGTATGAATAAAGATACTATGTTAATAAGAATGCCTATGATGGGAGAAATAGAGAAATTAGTAGGAAATGTTGATATAAGTTTGAATTCAGAATTAGAGACTATAATAAAAATAAACCAAGAGTGTAAAAAACAAAATAAACAGCATAAAGTAGTTTTAATGTTTGATTTAGGGGATTTAAGAGAAGGAATATTTGATCAAAAAGAATTTATAGAAACTGCAATATATATAGAAAACAACCTAAAAAATATAAAACTTTATGGAGTAGGAACTAATTTAAGCTGCTATGGTTCAATTAAACCATCTTATGAAAATCTAGAAAAACTATGTAATGTAGCTATTGAAATTGAAAAAAATATAAAAAGAGAATTAGATATAGTATCTGGAGGCGCAACAACAACGCTACCTTTAATATTAGATAATAAAATACCTAAAAAAATAAACAATTTAAGAGTAGGAGAAGCTATATTAGTAGGAAGAGATTTAGAAGATTATTGGGGATATGATATAAAAGAAATACACAAAGATACAATAACTTTGAAAGCCGAAATTATAGAAATAAAAGAAAAACCTTCTTACCCAATCGGTGAAATGTTTATAGATGCATTTGGAAATAAACCACAATATGAAGATAGAGGAATTAGAAAAAGAGCTATATTAGGTATAGGAAAGCAAGATTTTGTATTTCATGATACTTTAATACCTTTAGATGAGGGCGTAGAAATAGTTGGAAGTAGTAGTGATCACTTGATTATAGATATACAAAATTCAGCACAAGAATTTAAAATAGGAGATATAATTAATTTTGGAGTGTTTTACCCTAGTATGCTTTATTTAACTTCTTCAACTTATGTAGATAAATATTATATTTAAAAAAGATATTAAAAGAGCTAAACGTAGATTCCTACTAAGGCTCTTTTAATACGACCAAATTAATACAAAAGCTCCTAGTAGAGATATATACTAAGAAAACAAAAAAGTAGATAGTTATATAATAAAAAATTTGGGTATATAATTATTAAGAAAGATATAATTGAAAGAACTTATAATAAGTAGAAAGGTTGGATTTACTTTAATGAGAATATATACTAAAACAGGTGATAGTGGTCAAACATCGTTATATGATGGAACTAGAATAGATAAAGATAGCTTAAGAGTTGAGTCTTATGGAACAATAGATGAGTTAAATTCTTATATAGGATTGTGTATAAATTACACTAAAGATGAAACTGACAAAAAAATATTATTTGATATTCAAAAGTTTCTTTTTTACGTTTCTGCAGACCTTGCAACAATAAAAAAAGATAAACTAAAAAAAACTATAGAAGAAAGTGATATAATTAAATTAGAAAAAATTATAGATGATTATATAAACAAAACAGAAGATATAAATGCTTTTATAATTCCAGGAACAGGTTTAGCATCAGCAAATTTACATATAGCACGTACCGTATGTAGAAGAGCAGAAAGAAGAATTTTATCTCTTAGCAAATATGAAGAGGTAAATCCTTTAGTAATTAAATACATAAATAGATTGTCAGACGTTTTATATGCAATGGCTAGATACAATGAGGAAAAATTAATACCTATGGAATTTTAGCATGACTCATAAATAAGTTTATTTTGTTTCAATATAATTTTAATAGGGTACTAAATAAATATAAAATACAAAAGAAAAATTAATCACGGAGGAAGAAATATGTCAAATTGTAATTCATGTCCATCAAAAAATAGTTGCAAGAGTCAAGCAACTTGTAATATAGAGAATAATCCTAATAACAAAATAAAAAAAATAATAGCTGTAATGAGTGGGAAAGGTGGAGTTGGAAAATCTACTGTTACATCATTATTAGCTAAGCAATTAAACAAAATGGGATATAAAGTAGGTATTTTAGATTCGGATATAACAGGACCTAGTATACCAAGACTTATGGGATTAGAAAATGAAAGAGCGATATCTCCAAATGGTGTAGATATTTATCCAGTAGAGACTAAAGATAAAATAAAAACTATGTCAGTTAACTTTATGGTAGATAAAGAAAATCAACCTATAGTATGGAAAGGTCCTCTAGTAGGAAAAACTGTAAAACAATTTTATAAAGATGTTATGTGGGGTGAATTAGATTATTTATTAATTGATATGCCTCCAGGAACAGGAGATGTTGCTTTAACAGTTATGCAATCTATTCCTATAAGTGGGATAGTAATGGTTTCTGTACCTCAAGATATGATATCAATGATAGTAGCAAAAGCTGTTAATATGGCTAAAATGCTTAATGTTAACGTAATAGGGGTTGTAGAAAATATGAGTTATATTCAATGCCCAGATTGTGACAAAAAAATAAAGCTATTTGAAGGTGAAGAAACTAATAAGTTCTTAGATGAAATGAACTTAAAGTTACTTGGAGAATTACCTATGACTAAAGAAATAGTAAATATAACACATAATGGTGTTGAGGAAATTAGTAATGAATTAAGTGAAACTTTAAATAATATAATAGATCAAATAAAATAATTCAAAGAGCTGTTAAAAGACTAATTAAAATATTAGTCTTTTGACAGCTCTTTTCAATTTAAGGAAATTTAAAATATGATATAATTAAACAATAAGGAGATGATAATTTATGAAATTAATAGATTTACATTGTGACACTATAGATAAATTAATGGAAGATCAAAATGCAAATTTATATAAAAATGATTTTTCAATAGATATACAAAAGCTAAAAAAATCAAATTCGATAGCTCAAGTATTTGCAGTTTATTTTGACTTAGATTTGTACAGAGGTAATCCATATAATCGATTTGAAAATATGGCATCAAAATTCTATGAACAACTAGATTTAAATAAAAATGACATAGCTTTAGCTAAAAATTATCAAGATATATTAAATAACCAGAAACAAAATAAACTATCAGCAATACTTTCTATAGAAGAAGGTGCTGCTCTTAATGGAGATATTAAAAATTTATATAAGGCACATGAAGCTGGTGTTAGATTAATAACTTTAACTTGGAATTATGAAAATGAAATAGGATATCCTCACAATAAAGTAGGCTTTGAGAATGAAGGACTTAAACCTTTTGGATTAGAGGTTATTGAACGAATGAATGAACTAGGAATGATAATTGATGTATCGCACTTAAATGATGGAGGTTTTTATGATGTTTCTCGTAATTCAAAGAAACCTTTTATAGCATCTCATTCAAATGCAAGAAATGTTACTGGAGCTAGTAGAAATTTAACTGATGATATGATAAAAGTTTTAGGTAACAAGGGTGGAGTTACTGGAATTAACTTTTGTAAATTTTTCTTAGGAGAGAGCAATGTATCAAAAGTAGATGATATAGTAAAACATATAAAACATATTGTAAATGTTGGAGGAATTGATGTAGTTGCAATGGGGTCTGATTTTGATGGGATACCAGATGACCTAGAAATGAAAGATATAAGTCAAATGTATATGCTACAAGATGCATTATTAAAATCAAGATTCAATGAAGATGAAATAGAAAAAATGATGTACAAAAATGCATTAAGAGTTATAAAAGACGTTTTATAATATAATAAGCAATTAAAATAAAAAGTACCTTACAATTAAAATATAAAGGTACTTTTATTTTACTCATCTATTTAAAAGGAAACATCATCCAAGGATTAGCCAGTACTTCTCTAGAAGTTAGACATTCTACTTTTAGTATCATACTAGAATCAATCACCATATATTCTGCCTGACCATTACCTCTTATTCTATATCCTTTTACATTCTTATTTTTCTCATCTAATTGAGTAACTATAAAATTAAAAGTTCTACTGTCTTTACAAGCTCCCTTTTCAAACTTAGTACATTGTGTTATACGAACCATTCCATTACAATTTTTAATTACTTCAAATATAGATGGTTTTTCAGGCTTTTGATTTTCTTTAAAACACTCTAAACTTAATATTTGACTAGACTTTAATATTATGTCTTCAAAGGGCTCATTATCTTTTAATACAACACCTTCAATAAAGCCACAATTTTTATGAATTTTTGTTATTTTAAGTATTACATTTTTACTTGTAATACACTCTCCATTGATACTTAGTGAGCAGTATGTTACTTTAAGCTTCTTATTTTCACACTTTTCTATAGTTTGGAAAACATCTTGTTCAGATATAAATTTTAAACTAGGACCTAACATAAATAATTCCCCCCTAATTAATATTACACACTATCCTCAAAATAAATAAACTTAGTATATATATTAAATTATGGCCATGCACTTAAATTAGTTACAATATATAATATATAATAACAGTTTATTTTTTACTTTTTATAGTTTATTTATATAATATAATTCAATAAGCTTTAGTTTATTACTAAAACAATAAATTTAAGGAGGAATAATAAATGAAATATCTTAGTTATAGGAGTGGAATTATTGTGGAAATCTCTGAAAGTTCAAATGAGAATTTTAAGTATATAATGATAGCAAAAGATGTAAATGATATATATACGTATACTAAATTAGTATATTCTCAAGACACTATAATACTTGATTGTGAATATTCTGAAATAGGAATTGATGATTTAAATATAGGAGATTATGTTTTTGTATACCACTCAAATAGAATGACTATGAGCATTCCTCCTCAAACATCAGCATATATAATTGAAGTTAAATAATATACCTAGCCAACACATATCTAAATTATTTTATAGATATATGTTGGTTATTTTAGTATAATACTATATAAAATACTAAAACTATTTATATTACACTTTTTAGACCTAAATAATAACTAGCAAGGAGATTTAAATATGAAAAAACTTATGATAATAGAAGATTCAGAAGTTATAAGACAAGAATTAAGCTCTCTATTATCCAAATATGGATATGAGGTCATAGCTCCAGATAACTTTGATAATATAATTAATGAAATTGAAACTCAAAATCCAAATCTAATTTTATTAGATATAAACTTACCTGTATTTGATGGATTCTATATATGTAGAGAAGTTAGAAAAACATCAAATGTTCCAATTATAATAGTTACAAGTAGAGATAGTGATATGGATGAACTTATGAGTATGAACTTAGGAGCAGATGATTTTGTTACTAAACCATATAATACTCAAATATTACTAGCTAGAATAAGTTCAGTATTGAAAAGAGCTTATGGCGATACTGAAAATATGGATATACTTACATATAAAGAGCTACAACTAAATTTATCAAAGGGAACTATACATGCATTTGGTAATACTTTGGAAATAAGTAAAAATGAATTAAAAATATTGTCTTATCTTATGAAAAACAAAGAAACAATAGTATCTCGTGATAAAATAATGAACTATATGTGGAATTCAGATGTATTTGTAGATGATAATACATTGTCTGTAAATGTTAATAGACTTAGAAAAAAACTAGAGGAAATAGGACTAGATAACTATATCGAAACAAGAAGAGGATTGGGGTATATAATTAAATGAAGCTATCAAAATTCTTAAAAGATAGAGGCCTTTTTCTATCAATAAATTTAATCCTGGCTTTACCTATAGTTTTAATTATGGTTGCATTCAAGTTTAAAATTGAATTAATAGCTATAATAATGTTCATATGGTTTGTTCCATTAATGTCATATATTCTATTAGAATTTAATAATAAGAAAAAATTTTATGATGAATTAGAAGATATTCTTGCAAATATTGATAAAAAATATTTGTTATCTGAAATTATGAAAAAGCCATCTAACCATGAAGAGGAAAAAATTAAAGATATATTAACTGAAACTAATCGTAGCATGAGAGAACAGATTAATTACTATAAAAATATTCAAAAAGAGTATCAAGAATATATAGAGACTTGGGTACATGAAATAAAAACACCTATAGCTTCTACGATGCTTATAATAGAGAATAATGAGGAACTAGTTCCATATTCTATGAAAAATGAAATCAAAAAAATTGAAAACTATATAGATCAAGTTTTATATTATTCAAGAAGTAATGATGTAAGTAAAGATTATATAATAAAAAAGATGGATTTAGAATATGTAGTTAGAAATGTAGTAAAGAAAAATGCTAGTGATTTTATAAATAAAAAAATAGCTATAGATATGCACAATTTAAGTGGATTTGTATATAGTGATTCAAAGTGGATAGAATTTATAATAAATCAGATTATATCAAACTCTATAAAGTATAGTACAACTGAAAATCCTAAGGTAAGTATATATTCTACTAAAAATGAAAATAATACTATACTTACAATAAAGGATAATGGAGTGGGTATTTCACCAAAAGATTTAAATAGAGTTTTTGAAAAAGGATTTACTGGTGAAAATGGAAGGTTATATGGCAAATCTACTGGTATAGGATTGTATCTATGTAAGAAGCTATGTGATAAATTAGGTATAGGATTAACGCTAAACTCTATACATAATAAAGGAACAGAAATTAATATTATTTTTCCAATAGGAAGAGAGTTAAAATAAAGCTATCTCATTTCAATGAGATAGCTTTATTTTATTTATAAGTAAAATGTAACAATATGAAAAAAAATACATATTTATACAATAAGAAGTAAAATTTACAGAACTTATTGGGGGTATATACATGCACACAAACAATAAATCAAATAAAGGTAGAGTACCTAAGAACAATAAGAATTCAAAAAAATTAAGTAAAAGTAAAAATAAATCAAAAGCATCTACTAATGATTTAAATCAACAGCTAAAAAAAATATTGCTAGAAAAACTTATAGAAAAATTAAAATAAATCAATTTAACCAAGAGAGTTTTCATATGAAAACTCTCTTATTCCTTTTTTAGTATAAGATTAGATATAGATGGAAAAATTAAATAGTAAATAAAGTAAATAAAATCTTAAAATTAAATATATAAGGAGTAAAAAATGCAAAACAAAAAACAAACATTAATACAAAGTTCATTAGGATCTGTATTTTCAGTTTTTAGTGAAGATGAGTTAAAAAAAATAACAGATAAGAATAAAAGAACTGTTGCTATATCTGGTAAAATAAATAACCCTGGGATAATAGAAGTACCTGAAAATGCTACTTTAGCTGAAGTAATAACTCAAGCTGGAGGTTTATTAAATGATAGTGGTTTTAAAGCTGCCCAACTTGGTATTCCATTTGGAGGTTTTTTAACAGAAGATAGTTTAGATAAAGAATTAGATTTTAAACTTTTTGATAATGTAACAAGTAGAAATATAATAATACTTTCTCAAGAGGATTGTATAATACAGTATGCTAAATTCTATGTAGATTATTTATTGGGTAAAATTCAAGACGGTGGACTTGAGGAATATGATGTTGCTAAAAAGGAGATAATTAGGATTTGGAAGCTTCTTGATAGAATAAGTAAAGGTAGAGCTAATATGAGAGATGTATACCTATTAAGAAGACTCACAGGTACTGTTAAAGAAAAGGTAAATCAAAAACATAACATAATAGAGGAAATAATAGATAAATTCTATGAAGAAATCAAAGAACATATAGAGGAAAATAGATGTTATACATCACAATGTAATCATTTAATAAAACTAAGAATAACATCTAAATGTATAGGATGCGGAGCTTGTAAAAGAGCATGTCCTGTTGATTGTATAAATGGAGAACCTAAAAAACAACATTACATAGATTATACAAGATGTACACATTGTGGTCAGTGTATAGCTGCATGTCCTGTAAATGCTATAACAGCAGGAGATAATACATTTAAGTTTTTAAGAGATTTAGCTACTCCAAATAAAGTTGTAATAACACAAATGGCACCCGCAGTAAGGGTTGCTATCGGAGAAGCATTTGGGTTTGAACCAGGTACAAATGTTGAAAATAAAATAGCTGCAGGTCTTAGAAAATTAGGTGTAGAATATGTATTTGATACTACATGGGCTGCAGATTTGACCATAATGGAAGAAGCAGCTGAGCTTCAAGAAAGGCTAGAAAAACATTTAGCTGGAGATAAGGATGTAAAACTTCCTATTCTTACATCATGTTGCCCTGCATGGGTAAAATTCATAGAACAAAACTACGGGGATATGCTAGATGTACCATCATCAGCTAAGTCACCAATGCAAATGTTTGCAACGGTAGCTAAAGATTTATGGGGAAGAGAACATGGACTAGAAAGAGATCAAATTACATCAGTAGCAATTATGCCATGTATAGCAAAGAAATATGAAGCTTCAAGACCTGAGTTTTCTAGAGGACTTAACTACGATGTTGATTATGTAATTACAACAGCTGAACTTGTAAAGATTTTTAAAGATTCAGGTATAGATTTAAGTACAATTGAAGACGAGCCTATAGACCAAGTGTTAGGTGAATATACAGGGGCAGGAGTCATATTTGGTAGAACAGGTGGGGTTATAGAAGCAGCTACAAGAACTGCAGTTGAGAAAATGACAGGTAAAAGAGTTGATAATATAGAATTTGAACAATTAAGAGGATGGGATTCTTTTAGAGCATGTGAACTTGAAGTAGGAGATTTAAAGCTAAGAATAGGTATAACGTATGGACTAAAAGAAGCAGGTAAAATGTTAGATAAAATAAAAGAAGGCGAAGAGTTTTTCCATGCTATTGAAATCATGGCTTGCACATATGGATGTGTTGGCGGTGGTGGACAACCAAAAGCAAGAAAAAGAAATGAAGTATTACAAAAAAGAGCTGAAGGATTAAATAGCATAGATAGATCTCTTCCAATTAGAAGATCTTATGAAAATCCAGCTGTACTTGCAATTTATGATAAATACTTAGATCATCCTTTAAGCCACAAAGCTCATGAACTTTTACATACAAAATATTTTGTAAAAGTAAAAAAGAATAAATAAAATAATAAACACCCTTTATTTAGATATTTTATAAAGGGTGTTTATTATTTTTCAATCTATAAAATGAAAGTTATGAAAACCTTACGCTCAATCGTTGTCATAAATACTTTTAAAATGATATAATTTGCATAAAGGGGAAAGATTAATTAAATGTAAATATTATTTGGAAGGGATATATAATGAAGAGTTTAAGTAGTGTAGTTATTAATATGATAGAAAATATACCTATACCAGCTGTATTGGGAGAATTTGAAATAAATACAAATGGTATAGAATTAACTTCGATAAAAAGTTATAGCTCTTTAATAAATAATTTATTAAAAGACTATAATTTATCAGAAAAAGAATTTTTGAAAGATTTTATTAAAACAGTTAATTACAATTTAAATAAAGATGGTTGCAAAACTGAACTATGTAATCAAAATTTTATATGCTACATAGCTAAAGCCTTACAATGGTTTAAAATAACTATTCAAAATATAGATGATAGTTATTTTATAATTTACTTTTATCCTACCTATGAAGGCTATAATGATACCGAAAATATTTTAGAATATAATAAAAAAATAGCTCTAGAGTTTGATCATAAAAAAATATTGGATATTGTTAGCGATTCTATTCCGGACCATATATTTTATAGAGATCTAGAAGGTAGATATATGGATGTAAATAGAAGTTTTTTGCAAGATACAAAGTTATTAAAAGAGGATGTTATAGGAAAAACTAATTATGATCTTGAAATATTTAGAGATCTTAGTGAAAACTTTAAAGAATCTGATGATAAAATACTTCAAAGTAAAAAATCTGAAGTATTCCATGAGGTAATTTACTTTGGAAATGATTTAAGGCATATTGAAACTATAAAAGCACCGTGCTTTGATAGTGAAAATAGAATCCTTGGGATTGTTGGAATATCACGAGATATTACAGATCGTGTATTAAGGGAAGTAGAAGAGGAAAAAATAAAGGCAGACTTTTTCGCTAATTTATCACATGAACTAAGAACACCTCTTAACTTAATATTCAGTTGTTTACAGATGATAGACTTAAAAATAAAAGACAATGATGATATAAAAGCTTCATGTGGATCATATCTAGATATTATAAAACAAAATTCTAAAAGGTCATTACGGTTAATTAATAATTTTATAGATTCTAATAGGTTAAACAATGGATATTTAGAATTAAATGCTCAAAATGGTGATATTGTACAATTTATAGAAAATATCTGTGATTCTGTTTCGGAGTTTGTACATCAAAAAGGATTGACTATAATCTTTGATACTTATATAGAAGAATGCATTATGAGTTTTGATATGGAAAAAATAGAGCGTATAATGTTAAATTTAATATCTAATGCAATAAAATATAACAAACCTCATGGAAGGATAGATGTAATTTTAAAATTAAAGCAAAATATATTTGAAATAAAGGTAAAAGATACTGGTATTGGAATACCTAAAGAGAAGCAAGATGAAATATTTAAAAGGTTTAAACAAATTGATAATAGACTAACAAAACATAGTGAAGGAAGTGGTATAGGATTATCATTAACTAAGTCACTTGTTGAAATTCATAATGGAAATATATCGGTAAACAGTGAAATAGGTTTAGGAACTGAGTTTATAGTGAAAATACCATCTACTAAGGAGCATTTAAATACTAAAAAAGTTTCAAAAATAAATGATAAGTTAATAAATACGAATGAATTAGTAGAAAGAATGAGTATTGAATTTTCTGATATATATTAATAATTCTATTTCCTATAATTTAAATATACTTATAAAAAAGATTAACTATAGAAATAATAAACTTAAATAAAACTATTTAAAAGAAATGAGTGTATATAAATTATGGGTAAAAAAATTTTTTTAAAAGATATAGAAGATGGACAACAATTTAATACATCTCTTTTAGTCATGAAGAGACTATACAAAGATACTAACAAAGTAGTTTATTTATTAAGTGATAAAAGTGAACAAATAAAAGCAAAAATACCTGCTCGAATTAAGCTAGAGATAGGAGATGTCATAAGCATTAATACTCAAAAAACTTTTATATTAGATATCTCACAAATTGAAAAGTTAACAGATTACAGCTTGGAAGACTATCTTCCTACTGTAAATAGATCTATCGATGACATTATTAATGAAATAGAAATAATATCAGAGGAATGTATAACTTCACAAGAAGGTAAGCTTCTAAATGATTACTTTTTTAAAGATCAAGATTTTATATCTAAATTTAAAGTAGCTATTGGAGGAATATCTATGCATCATAATTACATAGGTGGATTATGTGAACATACACTAGGTGTAATGTATTTAACTAAAGTGTTATGTGATAGATACAATTGTAGACGGAGAGAAATAGCAGTTCTTAGTGCTAAATTGCATGATATAGGTAAAATTTATGAGCTTGATTACAATGGTCCTTTTAAGTATACATTACAAGGTGAATTAGAAGGGCATATAGCCATAGGTATTCAATTAATAGACAGAGCTTTTAATAATATCGACTATCCATTTAGTGATGACTTTATAAGACGAATAAAAGGATGTATAATACAACATCACGGAAAAATTGAATATGGTTCTCCAAGAGAGGCTAACATGGAAGAATCCTTTATATTAAATTATGCAGATAGTGTAGATGCTACTTTAAATAGAATCAACCAGATAAAAGAAGTTACCAAAGAAAATAGTTGGTCAGAGTATGACAGACGAATAGATAAAAAGCTATATCTATAAATTATATTAAGCAATACATATTTAAAGATAATTGATTTAAAACTAAAAAAAAGATATCTTAATCTAACATATTTTAAGATATTTTTTTAGTTTTTGAAGTAAGTGTATAGAAATTTAAAAACTTATATAGACAAAGTATTACTAGTATAGTATGTTAAAAATATAGATGAAAATTCAATTTAAATAGGGGGTAAAATGAATAATCCATTAGTTATAAACATACAAAAATGTAGCATTCACGATGGACCGGGTATTAGAACTACTATTTTTTTTAAGGGTTGTCCTCTAAAATGTACTTGGTGTCACAATCCAGAAAGTCAGAAATACACAAAAGAAGTTTTATATAATCAAGAAAAATGTACACAGTGCAATTCATGTATGAATAATTGCCCTAATCATGCTATATATAAAGAAAATAATCGAATATATTTGCATAAAGAAAAGTGTGAATTTTGCGAAACTTGTTTAGACTATTGTTTAAATAATGCTCGTGAAATAGTAGGTAAAACATACACTGTCAATCAACTAGTTCATGAAATTGAAAAAGACATGATTTTCTATGAAGAATCTAATGGTGGAGTTACTTTATCTGGGGGAGAAGTTATGACATCAGATATATTTTTTATTAAACAAATACTTAAATCATGCAAAGATAAAGGTATACATACTACAATTGATACTTGTGGTTTTACTTCATTTGAAAATTTTAAAGAAATTTTACCATACACAGATTTATTTTTATATGATGTTAAACTAATAGATAACGAAAAGCATCTATTAGTTACAGATGTAGACAATAAACTAATACTTGATAATCTAGAAAGATTATCTAAAGAAGATGTTAGTATCACTATTAGAATACCGTTAATAGAAGGTGTAAATGTAGATAAAGACAACACTGAGATAATAAAAATAATACAATTTTTATTACCATTAAATATAAAACACATAAATCTTCTTCCATATCATGATATAGGAGTTTATAAATACACAAAGTTAAATAAAGAATATTATGGTACAGAATTTAAAGCTCCAAGTGAAGAAAAATTAAAAGAGATCAGTTCATTATTTGAAAATAATCATTTTATAACTAAAATAGGGGGATGAATATGTTAAGGGGAAGCTTTGATAGAACTAAAAAACTAAGAAAAGAAAGTGTAGATACAAAACCATATATAAGTATAGAAAGAGCAAAGCTTATAACAGAAGCATATAAAAAATATGAAGGTAGTGTTGAAACTCCGATACTTAGGGCATTAGCGTTTAAGTATTACATGGAAAATAGAAGTCTTTGTATAAATGAAGGTGAGCTAATTGTAGGAGAAAAGGGTTGTTCTGCACAAGGCGCTCCAACTTATCCGGAGCTTTGCTGTCATACAATGGATGACTTAGAAATTATGGATAAGAGAGATAAGATATCTTTTAAAGTAAGTGAGGATGTACGACAAATACAAAAAGAGGAAATTATACCTTTTTGGAAAAATAGGCAATTAAGAAGTAAAATAATAAATTCAATGGATAAACAATGGATAGATTGTTATGAAAATGGAATTTTCACTGAATTTATGGAACAAAGGGCTCCAGGTCATACTGTATGTGGTGATATTATATATAAAAAAGGATTTTTAGATTTAAAAAAAGAGATAAAAGATGAAATAGATAATCTTGATTTTATAAATGACTTAAATGCTTATGATAAAAAAACTCAACTAGAAGCTATGGATATAGCTTGTGATGCAATTATTATTTATGCTCAAAGATATGCTAAATACGCTAGAGAATTGGCACAAAATGAATCTGATGAAAATAGAAAAAAAGAACTTTTACTAATAGCAGACAATTGTGAAGTCGTTCCAATGAATAAACCGAATACATATCATCAGGCTCTTCAGATGTATTGGTTTGTTCATATAGGTGTTACAACTGAACTTAATATTTGGGATGCTTTTAGCCCTGGTAGGTTAGATCAGCATTTATATCCTTTTTATAAAGATGATTTAGAAAATGGTATAATCGACTATAACAAAGCAAAAGAATTATTAGAATGTTTATGGGTTAAATTTAATAATCAGCCTGCTCCTCCAAAGGTTGGTATAACATTAAAAGAAAGTGGAACATATACCGATTTTGCAAACATAAACACAGGTGGAATAACTAGTGATGGTAAAAATGGTGTAAATGATGTAAGTTATATTATATTAGATGTTATGGATGAAATGAGACTTTTGCAGCCAAGTTCTAATGTTCAAATAAGTAAAAAAACACCACAGAAATTTTTACAAAGGGCTTGTGAGATTTCTAGACAAGGATGGGGACAACCGGCATTTTATAATACAGAAGCTATTTTACAAGAGCTTTTAGATGCAGGTAAGACCTTAGAAGATGCTAGGCATGGAGGAACAAGTGGATGTGTTGAAACAGGATGCTTTGGAAAAGAGGCTTATGTTTTAACTGGTTATTTAAATTTACCTAAAATTCTCGAAATTACTTTAAATAATGGATTTGACCCTATATCTAAAAAACAAATTGGATTAAAAACAGGAGATGCTAAAGAGTTTAGTACATATGAAGATTTATTTGATGCATTTAAAAACCAACTTAAACACTTTGTAGATATTAAGATAAAGGGAAATAATGTAATAGAATCTATTTATGCAAAACACATGCCATCTCCTCTTATGAGTGTTATTGTAGATGACTGTATAAAAACGGCAAAAGACTATAATGCAGGAGGGGCTCGATATAACACTAAGTATATTCAAGGTGTAGGAATAGGAACTATAACAGATAGTTTAGCTTCAATAAAATATAATATATTTGATAATAAGAAGTTTACAATGGAAGAATTGTTAAATGCTATTGAGAATAACTTTGAAGGATATGAAAGAATTCACAACTTAGTTAAAAATAAAACACCTAAGTATGGCAATGATGATGATTATGTTGATGATTTAATGGTAAATGTATTTAATTCATTTTATCAAGAAGTAACAGGGAGAAGATCACCTATAGGTGGCACTTATAGAATAAATATGTTACCTACTACTTGCCACGTTTACTTTGGAGAAGTTATGGGAGCAAGCTCAAATGGAAGATTAAAAGGTAAGCCATTGTCAGAGGGTATTTCTCCTGAAAAAGGAGCCGACATAAATGGACCTACTTCTGTAATTAAGTCTTGTTCTAAAATGGATCACTTAAAAACTGGAGGAACTTTATTAAATCAACGTTTTGCACCTTCTGTAGTAAAGGATAAAGAAGGTATAGAAAATATGTCTAACTTAATAAGAGCATATTTTAATATGGATGGACATCATATTCAATTTAATGTGTTTGATAAAAATATATTACTTAAAGCTCAAAAAAATCCTGAAGAATACAATGATTTAATAGTAAGAGTTGCAGGATATAGTGATCACTTTAACAACTTAAGTAGAGCTTTGCAAGATGAAATAATAGGAAGAACTGAGCAAACATTTTAATAAATAAATTTGAAATCAAAGGAGAAATGTAAATGAATAAAACAATAGGATTTATAGGATCAGGTAATATGGCTAAAGCTATGATAGGTGGAATAGTTAAGTCTAAATTAGTACCTTCAAATAAAATAAATGTTTCTGATTTAAATCAAGACACATTAAATAAGGTTAATGCTGAATTTAATGTAAATACATCTACAGATTCAAGGGATGTAGTTGAAAAATCAGACATTGTTATTGTAGCAGTAAAACCTAATGTATATGATTTAGTTCTAGAATCTGTAAAAGATTTAATAGACAATAATAAGATAATAGTTACTATAGCAGCTGGAAAGACAATAGCATCAATTGAAAACATTATAGGAAACGATAAAAAAATAGTAAGAACTATGCCAAACACACCAGCGCTTGTTAACGAGGGAATGAGTGCTCTTTGTAAAAATAAAAATATATCTAATGATGAATTAGATACTGTAAAAAGTATATTTGATTCATTTGGTAAAAGCGAGGTTGTTTCTGAAAATATGATAGATGCTGTAATAGGTGTTAGTGGTTCTGCTCCAGCATATGTTTTTATGTTTATAGAAGCTATGGCAGATGCTGCAGTTAGTGCGGGTATGTCTAGACCTCAAGCTTATAAATTTGCATCACAAGCTGTAATGGGCTCAGCAAAGATGGTCTTAGAAAGCGGTAAACATCCAGGTGAACTTAAAGATATGGTTTGTTCTCCTGGAGGAACTACTATAGAAGCAGTTAAAACATTAGAAGAAAAAGGCCTAAGAAATGCTGTTATAAAAGCTATGGAAAACTGTATAAAAAAATCTCAAGAAATGAATAAATAGCAATTTGTTTAACTTTTATTTAAAGTTTGTATTTATTATGAATACAAATATATATAAATATTTATACTAAACAATATAAAATTTATATTTAGAGGTGACAAAATGAATACAACAATAATAGTATCTAATCCATCTAAAGACTCGTTTAGTAAAAAAATATTAGAATCAGTTAAAAATGGATTAGATAGAAAAAATAAAAGTTATAATATTATAGATTTATACGAAGACAACTTTAATCCTATTATGACACAAAAACAATTAGAGCTTTATTCAAGTGGACAAACTGACGATGATTTAGTTAAAGAGTATCAGTCTAATTTAAAGGAAAGTGATGAAATAATATTAATATTTCCTATTTGGTACAATAATGTACCTGCTATGTTAAAAGGATTTTTTGACAAAGTCTTTGTAAAAGAATTTGCATTTACGGAAGAATACAAAAGACCTAAGGGACTTTTAACAAACATAAAATCTGGTATATTAATAACAACATCAGAATCAGACACTGAATATATAAAAAATGAACTCAATGATCCTATAACAAATACTATAATAAATGGAACTTTAAAGGTTGTAGGAATGAATAACATTAAATGGATAAATAACAACTTAGCATCAAGTAATGATAATAAAAAACAACAATTTTTAGATGAAATAAATAAATATTTTTAATCATCTTTATATGAAGTTGAGTTTATGAGTAATTTAATCATTTTAAAAATTTAAACTAGAATTAATACTAAGAGAGAGTAACTTAAAATTATTACTCTCTTTTATTTTTATATTCATATATATTTTAATATTTAATTTTAATCAAACAGAATTCTTTATAAAATCGACAATATAATGTATAATAAATTAGTTATAATAAATTTTTTAATAATTTAAGCAAGTTTTATAACCATGTATTTGGGTAAAATATAAGTATATAAAACGATTTGTGACATTAAATATTATGATTTAATTTAATATATAAGCAAAGGAGAAACATATGAAAAAAGTAGAACTACTAGCACCAGCAGGTGATTTAGAAAGATTAAAAATAGCATTTACTTATGGTGCAGATGCGGTATACCTAGGTGGCGAAATATTTGGTATGAGATCTGCAGCTAAAAATTTTACAATAGAAGATATGAAAGAAGGTTTAGAATTCGCTCATGAAAGAGGTAAACAAGTATTTGTAACTATAAATATAATACCTAGAAATGAAGAGCTAGACCAATTAAAAGCATACTTATTAGAGTTAGATCAAATAGGTGTAGATGCAGTTATAGTAAGTGATCCAGGTGTATTTAGTGTAGTAAAAGAAACTATTCCTAATATGGAAATACATATAAGTACTCAAGCTAGTACGACAAATTCATTAGCTTCAAACTTCTGGTATAATCAAGGCGCTAAAAGAGTTGTCATGGCAAGAGAATTATCATTTGAAGAGATAAAAAGAATAAGAGACAATGCCGCTGAGGATATGGATATAGAGGCCTTTGTTCATGGAGCTATGTGTATGTCTTATTCTGGTAAGTGTGTTATAAGTAACTATACAACAGGTAGAGATGCAAATAGAGGTGCTTGTGCTCAACCATGTAGATGGAAATATACTTTATTTGATGAAGTAAGTTTAGGAGAATATGAACCAGTAGTAGAAGGAATCGATTCTTCGTTCTTCTTTAACTCTAAAGATTTATGTATGATAGAATACATACCTCAAATAATACAAAGCGGAATAACAAGTTTAAAAATAGAAGGTAGAATGAAAACAGCTTATTATGTAGCTACAACAGTTAGAGCATATAGAATGGCTTTAGATGAATATTATAAAGATCCTCAAAATTGGAAGTTTAATCCTATGTGGTTAGATGAACTAAAAAAAGGTAGTCACAGAGATTATTCAACAGGGTTTTATTTCAATAGACCAGATGATACTGCTCATAACTATGAGTCAGCTTCTTATATAAGAAATTATGACTTCATAGGTATTGTAAGAGGTCACGAAGAAGATTCTGATTTAGTTATAGTAGAACAAAGAAATAAGATGAATGTAGGAGATAAAATAGAAATTATTGGTCCATTTAAGGAAACTATGCAAGCTAACATATTAGAAATGTATGATGAAAAAAATGAACCTATAGAATCAGCTCCTCATGCAAGACAAATAGTAAAAATGAAGTTAGATATAGATGTTGAAAAAGATTATATGTTAAGAAAGCCTATATTAACTATTAGAGCTCTTTAATATATGTAATAAAAAATAAAGTAGGAATATCCTACTTTATTTTTTACGTTTAAGGATATTATGATACATCAAAAACAGTTGATAACCTATAGAGTATAGTAACATCAATATCTTTGTAAAAGGAAAAATTTACATTTTTTAGCAACGGACGAAGTCGTTGGCGACATGAGCGAAGCGACTTTTTTATTTACATATATTTACATAATTGATATAATTTCTTGGGGGTGATAACAATTAAAAAACATATGTCTATATTAAAAAGTAGTTATATTTACTTTATAATAGGATTAATTTCTATTATTTATTATTCTTATATAAATATTGCATTTGGAGGATTAGCATTTGATGAATTTTTCTTATTCCTTGGAATTTGTTTTATTTTATATGGAGTTATAAAAAATAAGATAAAGAAAAACTATCTTGAAAATATAATAATAAAGTTAACAATAATAACTATTGTAGCAATTTTTATAATAGGAGAAGCTTTGATGATTTTATATCCTAAAAGTGACATAACTAATCAGTGTGATTATTTAATTATACTAGGGGCTGCGGTTAAAAAAAATGGGCCAAGCCTTACCTTAAGAGCGAGATTAAATTCAGCAATAGAGTATTTAGATAAAACTAAAGATGATTGCTTTATAGTTGTATCTGGTGGTAAAGGCTCAGATGAAAAAACATCTGAAGCTCAAGCTATGAAAGAATATCTTGTAGATAAAAATATAAATCCATCTAAAATACTATTAGAGGATAAGTCAACTAATACCTTTGAGAACTTTAAATATTCTAGAGAGAAAATTGAAAAACATAGCTCATCTTCTATAAAAGATCTTAAAATAAAGGTAGTTACAACAGATTTTCATAGCTTAAGAAGCTCTGTATTAGCTAAAAGAAATGAATATACCAATGTTACGTTTTATTCTAGTAAATCCAAGTTAGCCTTTATTCCTGTATATTATACACGTGAATTTTTTGCTCTTTTAAAAACTATATTAATTTATTAGATACATCAACTAAAGCCATAAATTAACTTGTATAAGTTTAATTTATGGCTTTTTTTAAGTTTGATTATCTTTTGATATTACAATGCGAATATTTTTTTTATTTAGATACTATTTATATAAGGTATATATTAATATTCTTAATACGGGAGAGATTTTATGAAAAAAGTAAAAATAGCTGTAGTAGGTGCTGGGTCTAGAGGAATGTATGCTTATGCACCTTATTTATTGGATAACCCAGAACTAGGAGAAATTGTTGCAATAGCAGAACCTATTGATGAAAAAAGAGATCTTTTTAAAAATAAATATAATCTTGATTCAAAAAATATATTTAACTCTTGGCAAGACTTACTGGCAAATGATAAGATTGCTGATGCTATAATAATAGCTAACAATGATGACTCTCATTTTGAACCTGCTAAATTAGCCTTAGAAAAAGGATACCATGTATTGTTAGAGAAACCTATGTCTAATGATTTAAATAAAGTTATAAGCTTAGGTGAACTGGCAAAACAATATAATAATCAGGTGTTCATGGTATGCCATGTACTAAGATACACACCATTTTTTAATGAGTTAAAAAAAATTGTTGAAAGCAAAGAGCTAGGGGAGCTAATAAGCATACAACACAATGAAAATATAGGATACTGGCATTTTGCTCATAGTTATGTTAGAGGTAATTGGCGAAATAGCATTGAAACTAGCCCTTTAATTCTAGCCAAGAGCTGCCATGATTTAGATATACTTTTATGGTTAGTTGATAGTCCTGGTGAATATATATCTTCATTTGGAAATTTAAGTCATTTGACAAGTGCTTCATTTAAAACAAGTATGAAAGATCACTGTGTAAAATGTGATCTACAAGAGACATGTCCTTACTCTGCAGTCAAAATTTATCTAGAAGAAGATAAAATAGTTAGATCGTTAAATGCAGTTCACCCCCATCCTACAAAGTATAATTTAAAAAAAGCACTACAAAATGGTCCATATGGAAGATGTGTATACAAATGTGATAATAATGTTGTAGATCATATGGTAAATATAATCGAATTTAAAAACAAAGTTACTGCAACTTTTAATTTATCTGCTTTTACACAAGAATGTAGTAGAACTATAAAACTAATGTTTAGCCATGGAGAAGTTGGAGGTAATTTTACACAAAATATAATAGATATTCATAAGTTTGGTACCAATACTCATACTATAATTAATCCAAAGTTAAATCAAAGTGGGCATGGCGGAGGTGATTATTCACTTATTAAAGATTTTATAAGTTCTATAAGTTCTAATGATGGAGAGTTAAAAACAACTGCTATAAAATCAGTACAAAGTCATGTTATGGCTTTTGCAGCAGAATATTCTAGAATAAGTCACAAGGTAATTAATTTATCTGATTTTTATAATGATATAAAAGAAAATATAAATAAACTTTAAGATATAAAAAATCCGCTTCGCTTAAGCCACTGTGTGGGCGCTACACTTCATGTCGCCAACGACTTCGTCCGTTACTTAAAAATGTGATGTAAAAAGCATAATAGCTTTATTACATCATTTTTTTATTGTCATTTTAAAGTAAAGATTATGTTAAAAGGAGATTTAGTGGAATAACTCTAAGGACAGGCTCATATAATTTCTTAAAGTATATAAAAGAACCAAGGGGATGAATTATATGAGATACTACAACAAATCTATATCAGAAACATTAAATTATCTAAAAGTAAACTCAAAACATGGTTTAGATGATGTAGATATAGAAGAGAGAAAAAAAAGATATGGTAAAAATGAGTTTACAGTAAGAGATGGACCTACATTTTGGGACGAGTTAAGTGAAAGCTTAATGGAACCTATGATACTTATATTATTAGGAGCTGCAGTTCTTAGTTCATTTGTTGGGGAAATACATGATTCAATCGGAATAATTATAGCTATTTTATTAGGTATTTCGATAGGAATAGTGACAGAGGGCAAATCTAAAAAAGCTGCTCAAGCCTTATCTAAAATGACAGAAAATATAGAGGTTAAAGCTATTAGAAACGGGAAAATAATTCAAATATCTAAAAATGACTTAGTTCCTGGAGATATAGTACATATAGAAACTGGTGATATGATACCAGCGGATGGCAGACTATTAGAATCTCATGACTTAAAGCTAAGAGAAGATATGTTAACAGGAGAATCTGCGGATGTATTAAAAGATGCAAATGCTATTGTAGATATGGATGTTATTTATGGAAAAACAGAAATAATGGAACAGGATACAATACCTGCTAAGCAAATAAATATGGTATTTGGAGGAACTTTAGTGGCTTACGGTAGAGGTGTCATGGTTGTTACCTCTATAGGCGATAATACTGAAATGGGTAAGATAGCTCAAAATCTAGGTGAAGATAATGTACAAACACCTCTTCAAATAAAATTAGGAAAATTAGGCACAAAAATAGCATCTATATCTGGTTTAGTAGCTACACTGCTTTGTCTTTACATGATAATGGAAATGCAGTTAAAAGGTCAAATACAAATAAATACTTCAGGTTTTATACCTTTTTTACAATCATTAGAACCAACTAAAGATATTTATATGGTATGTATTGCTTTAATAGTTGCAACAGTTCCAGAGGGACTACCAACTATGATAAATGTTACTTTGGCTATCACAATGCAAAAAATGGCTAAAATAAATGCTCTTGTAACTAAAAAGGAAGCTTGTGAGACTATAGGTGCTGTTTCAGTAATTTGTTCTGATAAAACCGGTACATTAACACAAAATAAAATGAAAGTTGAAATTGCATATATAGATGGTAATTATGTAGATAGCTCAAGTTATAAAAGTAATAGTTACTTTGAAGAAAACTGTATAATAAATTCGACTGCAGATATAGAAAAAGAAGATAATTCATTTAAATATATAGGAAGTGCAACAGAATGTGCATTACTTTTATATCATAAAGAAAAAGACTATCAAAATATGAGACAAAGTACAATGATAGCTTCTCAAATACCTTTTAGCTCAGAAAAAAAACGTATGACTTCTACTATAGTAAAGGATAATCAAGGTGTTATTCTTTGTAAAGGTGCACCAGAAGTTCTTCTAAAAGAATGCATGTATATGCAAAAAGGTTCAAAAGTAGTACCTATGACAAATAGCCTTAGAGAGAATATGATAGCGGAGATAAAAAAACTACAAACAAAATCAATGAGAACATTAGGATTTGCATATAAAGAAGTAAGTAGAGCTTATATAGAAGCGGCTTTTACATCTGACATTAGTTTAGATAGAGGAGAATCTTTAGTTTTCGGAGGTTTCGTAGGAATAATAGATCCACTTAGAGATGGAGTAAAAGAGTCTATTAATATTGCAAAAAATGCTGGTGTTTCTGTAAAAATGTTAACAGGAGATAATATAAATACTGCAAAAGCAATAGGAGAGGAAATTGGATTATTAAAAAATGGTAAGAAAGCTGTAGAAGCTACATATATAGATGCTTTAACCGATGAAGATTTAATGAATGAGATAAATGATATTTCAATAGTAGCACGTTCAAAACCTGATACTAAAATGAGAATAGTTCAAGCTCTTCAAAAAAATGGAGAAGTTGTTGCTGTTACTGGTGATGGTATAAATGATGCTCCAGCCCTTAATAAAGCTGATGTAGGTATTGCTATGGGGATATCAGGAACTGAAGTTTCTAAAAATGCAGCAGATATAATATTAACTGATGATAGCTTTAGTACAATAGTTGATGGTATAAAATGGGGTAGAGGTATATATGAAAACTTTCAAAGATTTATACAATTTCAGCTTACAGTAAATATCGTTGCATTTGCAATAGCTGTTATTTCTCAGCTTATGGGAAAAGAAATGCCATTTACAACTATTCAGCTATTATGGGTAAATATAATAATGGATGGACCCCCAGCTTTAGCATTAGGCTTAGAACCTGTGAGAGACTACGTTTTAAATAGGAAACCTATAAATAGAAAGTCTGGTATAATTGCAAGAAGCATGGCAGTAAATATATTTATAAATGCATTTTTAATAATAGCAATTGTGTATGGACAGTATCTATTTAATATATTAAAAGCTACGCCAACAGAACAACCAACTGTTGTATTCTCATTATTTGCATTTTGTGCACTATTTAACGCTTTAAACTGTAGAGAATTTGGATTAAATAGTACTATACCAAATTTCTTTAAAAATAAACTAGCACTACAAGTTATACTTATAACATCTATAGCACAGATATTATTTACACAAGTATTTAAAGGTTTCTTTAATTCTGTTTCGCTAAGTCATATAATGTGGTTCAAGATAGTAATTTTAGCATCAACAGTACTTTTACTAAATGAAATTGTAAAATTTGTACTTAGAGCCACAAAAGAACAGTATAAAAAACTTAAAAACTAATAAGATAACAAAAATACCTACACTTTGATTTATATATTAGTGTAGGTATTTTATTTGACATAAAAAAATTATACAAGAATTATTTATCTATTACGACAAAAATAAAATACTTTAATAAATATAATCTTACAATAAACACTTAAAACTTATATAAAAACTAGTCGAAAAAAATTTTTAAATGCAAAAAAATATAAAAACTAGATAAAATGCAATATAAATTTACATAAAGGATATTTTAGTAACATATTGAACTATATATAACTATCTAAGGGGTGATTTTATATAAAAGCAAGGAGACAAATAATATGAATTTGAGTAAAAAAGTTATTAGCTTAATATGTTTGACTTCTTTAATGCTAGGATTTAATTCTTCATCTAAAAGTAGTTCATCATATAATGATTCAAATTTATGCTCAATAGACTTTGATTATTATAGCAAAAATACTGTAATTGAACAGACTATTGTTAAAAGCAGTACTAGTATAAATGTTGATAATTCTCAAAGAGAACAAATTTTATTAAAAGAAAAAATAAGAAAACAAAGCGTAGATTATAGTAGAGATGATATGACATTAGTAAGTGGTATTACTGAGAAAGAACTAAATAATGTTTTTATGAATTATACAGGTGCATCTACTATGGCTCATTTGTCAAGAGCAATTGTTGATGCTGAGAGAAAATATGGTGTAAATGCTTTTACAATGGCAGCAATTGTAGCTTTAGAAAGTGGATTTGCTACATCAAGAAGAGCAGTAGAGGATAATAATTTAACTGGATATGAAGTTTATAGTGATGATTCAGAAGGACATTTATTTTCAAGTCAATATGAATCTGTAGTACAAACTGCCAGGCATTTATCAAAAAACTATTTATCAAAAAGCGGACCATATTATCTAGGTGTTGCTGTTGATGATGTACAGATAAATTATTGCCCAGATGAAGGAAAAGGTAAAAATTGGGATGGTAAAGTAGATAAATTAGCTTCTGGATTTTTAAAAACATATAAAAACTTGTATCTTAAATAAGTAATTTAACATTTATCTTTAATAAGCATAGTATATATCATTAATTGTTTTATAACTTTTTAAGGAGGGTGAAATATGAGTATCAATCATATTAATAATCAAGATATAAATAAACCTTCAGAAAAAAGTATCAAGATAACACCTATTGAAGTAGAAGCTATAAAACTTATTGATATAGAGAATTTAAAAAACAAAAGATGTGCTAAGAGGCTTAAAATGTCAGATGATGAATTTAGTGATCTAGTATTAAGTGCTAGAAAAAAAATTGCAACATCAATTATAGAAAATATACCAATCACAATAGAAGAAAATATACCTGAAAAAAAGATAACTACTATTTGTAAATTTAGATGTGCTGTATGCGGAGAAACCTACATGGTGAATTATTTAAATAATAAAATCGCTTGTCCGCTTTGTAATTCTAGTAAAGTAATGACAAATAAAGAAGCTGGATTTTGTAAATAAAAATACACAACATGAACTTTTTTAAAAATTTTTCCATGTTGTGTAATAGTTATTAACGCTTCTTTAAGTTTTTATAAAATTTACTTTTAGTATTATTATTAACAGATTTTTTAGCTATTTTTTTATCATTATTTGATTTATAATTTTTATTTTCTGTAGTGTCTTCATCTTCTACATTTTTAATTTTATCACTTAAAACATCTAGTACAAATTTTTGTATTACTTTTACTGTACCAGATTTGTTTATATATCCAGATGAATTTTTAGTTGCTAAAGCTAATTCATAAAAATCTACACCTTTTATTTCATCTTTAAAGTTTATATGGAAAGTATATTTAGAGTCTTTACTAACCAATATTAATGTTTCTTGATCTAATGAGATACTTTTAAATAAATTTGGATTTGTAAATTGTAATAAGTCCATGTAATCACCTATATCTTTCTATCATTTTCAATTATTAATATTACCATAAAATGAAAATTTACTCAAAATAATTTTAATAGAATTTAAGTAATTTGTTAAATGTTGTTAACAGAAACTTGCAACTTATCAACAGTAATAAAACGTTTATTAACAATTTTCATAGAATAATTCACATTTTGTTAAATAACATGCTATAATGTATATAGCTAGATAGAATTAGGGGAAAGTTTTTAGGGGGAGTGCTACTAATGATAGATATTTTAAATACAATAACTGATTATGTATTAGTTGTTGATGAAAATGGGTGTATAATGTTTGCCAATACATCCTTATTAAACAAGCTAAAATATACACTTGATGAACTTAGAGACCTAAATTCAATTTTAGTGGATAAAGATTTTAATTTTATTATAGAGCAATTGAATGAAAATAAATCTGTACATAATATAGATTTATACTTTTACAATAGTGCAAAAGATAAAGTTTTATTTAATGGAAATATAAAAAAATCTACTTTTGAAAATAAAGATGCTTTTGTTATAATTTGTAATTGTAATAGTACAGATAAAGAAGAGATGAGAAATGAATTTTTTGGAAACATATCTCATGAATTCAAGACACCATTAAATTTAATTTTAGGGACAATTCAGCTAATAGAAAAAAACGTTGCTAAAGGGAATATAAATTCAGTGAATGGTACAGATTTAAACAGACATACAAAGTGTATAAAGCAAAACTCATATAGATTATTAAGACTAGCAAACAATATTATAGATATGACTAGAATAGAAACTGGGTACTATCAATTACAATTAGGAAATCATAATATAATAAATATAATAGAAGAGATTACTCTTTCTGTATCTAGTTATATGGAAACAAAAGGAATAAATTTAGTATTTGATACAGACTGTGAAGAACTAACAGTTGCTTGTGATCCAGATAAAATAGAAAGAATAGTACTTAATTTACTATCAAACTCAATTAAGTATACAGATAATGGTGGAGAAATTAATGTTTTAATAAACACATTCCCATCAAAAGTTCGTGTGTCTATAAGAGATAACGGAAGCGGAATAAGTCAAGAAAAATTACCTCATATTTTTGAAAGATATGTGCAAGATGACCGTAAATATAGAGTTAAATCTGAAGGTAGTGGGATAGGTTTATCACTAGTAAAATCTTTAGTTAATATGCATGATGGAGATATTTACGTAAATAGTGAACTTGGAAAAGGTTCTGAATTTATATTTGAAATTCCAATAAGGGTAATACAGGAAAATAGCATTGAGAAATTTGATATGGATAATGAACATTTAAGAATTGAAAAATGTAATGTTGAGTTTTCAGATGTATACTCAATGTAAAATAAAGCTCTGAATTGTTAAAAATCAGAGCTTCTAATATTTTTTGTATAACTTTAAAATATTAAACTATTACAAATCCACCATTAGGGCTTATTACTTGTCCAGTTATAAAGCTTGCATTATCACTAGCTAAAAAAAGTGCACAATTAGCAATATCTTCTGGTGTTCCTAATCTCATTAAAGGAGTTTCTTCTTTTAAGCCCTCTAGAACTTCTTCACTAACATTTTTTAACATATCAGTTTGAATTGCTCCTGGAGCAATACAGTTAACTTGAATATTAGATGGACCTAATTCCTTGGCTAGAGCTTTAGACATTCCTATTATAGCAGCTTTAGAAGTAGAGTAATGAACTTCTAAAGATCCTCCAACCATTCCCCATATAGAAGAGATATTAATTATCTTTCCAGCATGTTCGCTAATCATATATTTAAGAGAAGCTTGTGTTGTATAAAACACACTATTTAAATTAGTGTTTATCATCTCATTCCATTCTTCATGTGTTATATCTGTAAATAATCTAGCTGTAGCTATTCCAGCATTATTTATAAGAACATCTATTTTTCCGAATGTACCTATGCAATGTTTTACCATTAAATTTACTTCAAAAGGATTAGATACATCAGCCTTATAAATATCTGCACTATATCCATTATCTTTTAATTCTTTAAGAAGAGAATATGCCTCTTTTTCTGATTTATTATAGTTTATTAAAACATTATAATTATTTTGTGCAAATAATCTAGCAGTGGCTCTACCAATCCCCCTAGAAGCACCTGTTATTAGTACTGTTTTATTACTCATATATGTTAAATTCCTTTCATATGTATTAATCGAATACAATCATTATATTGCAAATCCACATATTTTTAAAGAGTCAAAAAAATAAAAAACAAAAACCCTTATTAATAGAGCTTTTGTTTTTTCTAATATTTTTTATGCACAAATTATTATATTACTTTCAATATTTAAATCTTTAGTAATATCTTCTACTAATTCAAACACTGTATTTTCAATGAAGTATATATCTTTATTTGATATTTCATATGTAAAATTATGATTTAATATAGAAATCCCATTTATAACTAGTTCAAAAGAATCACTATTTTTTATAAGTTCAATGTTTAAATTTTTATACTTATTATTTTTTAAGTAATCAGTTAGATACTTGAATATTAAATCAAGTTCTACTTGTTTTTTTGCTTCCTTTAAATTGTATTTACACTTTGTGCAATATTCATATGCAAAATTAGTAGAAGAAGTAATTAAATCAAAATTTGTGCTATTACACTTAGGGCATACGAATTTTTCTCTTTCTGAAATACCTTTCATTACACTAGATCCCCCAAAATTATATTTACGTTATACAAAATTTCCCCTTTGTATATTGCAAGATTATTATAACACTTCAAAGTCTTGTTTTTTACATGTAAATTATAGTAAAATGTGAGATACTATTATTATAATTAATTCACTATATGATTAATTATAAATTTGAAAGGAGAATTAGTAATATGGCAATATTTCTTATGGGTCTTTTTACTATTATATTTTTATTACTTACATTTATAATAGTATTTTTATTAAATTATAAAGAAGGAAAATTTGTAAAGAGAAACTCAATGTTTATAATTATAGATTTTGTTGTATTAATAGGTTTATTTATAAATATAACAGCGCTCCCTTCTAATTACATAAAAGAAAGATTTATTTGTCTAACCTTGATAGTTCTAGCTTTATTAAGTCTATTCTTATATAAAAATAAGTTTAATATAAGTAGAATATTGCTATCCTTTATAGCTCTTATATCTATGCTTATGTATGTTTAAGTTTTAAAAATATGTTATAATTACCGTATAAATATTTTAAGATGAATGGGTGAATGTATGACTACTAAAGATATTGTGTTGGTGGGTTTACTAGCTGCACTGCTTAAAGCATCACAAGCAATTCTAAGCTTCTTACCTAATATAGAAATTGTTAGTCTTTTAATACTAGTATTTGCTATAAAATTAGGAGCTAAAAAGACTCTCTATATAACTACTGTATTTTCTGTATTAAATATGCTGATCTGGGGAATTAATCCAGCATCTATTGGATATTTTGGAGTCTGGGGAGCTTTTGCTATAGCATGTAGCTTGCTAAAAGGATTTATTACAAATGAATTTAGAGCGGCTTTAATTTTAGGCTTATTTGGTATATGTTTTGGATTTTTATTTGTTATTGTTTATTTACCAATTGATAAAACATATGCTATAACATATTGGCTAAATGGAATTTCATTTGATATAATACATGCTATATCTAATTTCATTATAGGTTTATGGGTATTTAAACCTGCTATAAATGGATTCGATAGAGCATATAAAGCTATTTATATGAATAGTAATTCTAAAAGAAATTATATATGATAATAAAAAAAGAAGTGTTTAAATAAGCACTTCTTTTTTTATTTAATTATTTTATTAAAGACTGAACTTCTTTATCAGTCAACTTTCTCCATTTTCCAGGAGCTATTCCTTTAACTGTTAAATTCATTATTCTTATTCTTTGAAGTTTTGTAACATTATATCCAAATACTTCACACATTCTACGAATTTGTCTATTTAGACCTTGAGATAATATTATTTTAAATGTCTTATTATTTACCTTAGTTACTTTACATTTATTAGTTATAACATATTTATTATTTACAGGATTAAAAATACGTACACCATTTTGCATATCAGATATAAACTTATCAGTTATATTTTTATCAACAGTAACTACATATTCTTTTTCATGATTATTCTCTGATCTTAGTATTTTGTTAACTATAGTTCCATCACTAGTTAATATTATTAATCCTTCTGATGGTTTATCTAATCTACCAACTGGAAATATACGTTCTGGGTAGTTTATATAATCAATTATATTATCTTTTATATGTCTTTCAGTTGTACAAGTAATTCCAACAGGCTTATTTAATGCTATGTAGACATGTTGTTTTTTAGGTGTTATTTTTCTTCCATTTACTTTTACAACATCATTCGGTTCAACAGCTTGTCCAATTTGAGCGATTTTACCATTTATTAAAACTTTTCTTTGCTGAATTAACTTATCAGCCTCTCTTCTAGAGCACATTCCTGTAGAGCTAATATAGTTATTTAATCTCATGTTTATCTCCTTACTTATTTTACTCTTAATATATTTTAAACAATACATTTAAGTATATTATAGTTATATATCTTAATCAAGGTTTTATATAGTATAATAAATCATTCTATAATATAAAAAAGTATTAAAAGTAGCTTATTAAAACTATTTTTAATACTTTTTTATTAATTATTATGTGGTTAGGATATATAGTACTTATTTACAATAGCAGAATGATTTTTCATTTTTAGTTTTAACTTCAAATCTACTATAAGTATTGCCATGATGCTAGATATTATGGATAAACATGCGGAAAACAATATAGACATTTTAGCAATATTAACTAAAGTTAAATTATGTATAAATGCAATTTCTGATACGAATATAGACATTGTAAATCCTATACCTGCAATTAGGGATACTAAAAATACAGCCGTCCAACTTATATTTGATGGTTTTTCAGTTATCTTTAAAGAGCATCCTATAAAGCTAAAGAGCATAATCCCTAGAGGTTTTCCTATACACAGACCTAGTACTATACCATATACTAATGAATTTGCAGATGATATATCGATATTATACATAAAGGAAATCCCTGTGTTTGCAAAAGCAAATAGCGGAATAATAATCAAACTATTTATAGGAACTAAAATTCGTTGTAACTTCTCAAGGGTACTTGTACCTGAGCTACTATCAGATGGTATTGCAATAGCAAGTAAAACGCCACTTATGGTACAATGAACACCGCTTAAATACACAAAGTACCACATGCATAAACCAGCTATTAAATAATAAAAAATACTTTTAATATTTAATACTTTATTAGAAATTATAAGAGTAATTAGTATGATAAAAGCAATTATTAAAAATTTTAAATTTATGTCTATAGAGTAAACAATACCAATAGCAAGTATAGACATTAAATCGTCAACGACAGCAAGTGATAATAAAAATATTTTTAATGAAGGATTTAGTTTTTTTGAAAATATAAGAAAAACACCAACAGCAAATGCTATATCTGTTGATATTGGAATACAAAATCCACTCATAAAAGGTGTATTTTTATTAAAAGCTATAAATATTATGGCAGGAACGATAACACCACCTAATGATGCTATAACAGGGAAAGAAGCTTTTTTAAACGAGGATAAGTTTCCATGAAGTATTTCATGTTTTATCTCAAGTCCTGCAACTAAGAAAAATATTGCCATTAAAAAATCATTTATAAACATATGTAATGAAAAGTTTTTAGTAATATAAATTTCTTCAAAAATATACTCATAAGTACTTTTTAAAGGACTATTGTACATGAATAAAGCACATACAGTAGCTAAAATTAAAAAAACGCTAGTTAGAACTTCTAACTTTACAGGTTTTTTATAGTTTCTTAAGAATCTCAATTTATCACCAACTAACTAAAATTTTTAAACAAGCATTTAGTTAAATTTATGAAATGATTTATATAAATATGATAACAAATTAAAAAATCAAAGCCCTTATATCCAATAAGGGCTTTGATTTTTATTTTAGCGACCACAGTTACAGTTACAACTGCAGTTACAGCTACATCCATTATTATTAGTATTGTTATTATTATTACAATTATTATTATTTAATTGGCTATAACAATCTTGAGCTTTTTGTAAAAACTGACAAGATTGGTTCATTAGCTCTTCTGCTTTAACAGCTGCATTATTAGCTTGTTGTTTTAATTGGTTGCATTCACACCAAGCTGCTCTGGCTTCTTCTTCTAATTGCTTAGCTCTACACTCTGCTTGAGCTGCTAGCGTAGTGAATTTTTCTATTTTCTTATTACAACAAAGAGCTTGGTCATAAAGTTCTCTTGATTTTTCAGCAAGATTTTCACATTTTTCAGAATCTATAGAAGGTTTTACACAGTTACAATTTACTTTTTTTTCTTTTTGACATCCACATTTATTATTACAGCCAAATTTACAATTTCTTCTCATTTAAAAATCACTCCTGAAATATTTTTATTTGAAGTCACCCTCCCTATATACTATGAATTAAACGACAAAATGTTATCAAAATAAGCAATTTTTTTCATTTAATTAATAAGTATTGTTAAATGTCTAAAATGTTATGAATATAAATCTATATGTGTACAATAATACATAAAGAGGTGGTAAATTATGTATTATAATGAAATACTTTTAAAAAAATTTGAAACATACTGGAATCCTAAACAGATATATATAGACAATGAAAAATATAATAGCAGCTGTGAAATAATAGATGACTTAGAATATGTAAAATTATATACAGGAATCTTTAATAATGAAAAAAATTTCAGAAATATTTTTGGTAATATAATTATAGGAAAATCATGTAAAAAAAATATAAAAGGATATAATAGTTTAAGAGAGTGCTATGGTCTTTTAGTTTCTAAAGAAGATATAGACGATCTTAAGTTATTTATAAATAAAGTAAGTCCAGTTCAATGGGAGATATTTGGTAGAACATTCAATTCTAGATATATTTATATATTTGACGAAGAAAAACAAAGCCATAAGAGTATTGAATGGAACGGATTGTCGAATTTTTAAAAAATATTTTATGAAATAATTCGTTGAAATGCTAAAAATATCGAGGTTTATATTTTTGTTCACTGTAAAAATATACGTTCATTTACGAACTTTGTAAAAATTATTTCTTGATTATAATTTTATTATATAATTATTTTTTTAGTAACATTTTTAATATTAAAATCATAATATTTATTAACACTATTAAATACCCCCTACAATAACTTCTGAGACAAAAGTTATCTAGAAACATATAGATAAAACCAATAATTCCATTTTAAATGTAGGCTGGTATAATAGTTTTAAAGTAGCTTGAAATTTCAGGCTACTTTTTTATGCTTAATGATATTATGATACTTTATTTTCTATTGATAACTCATAAAAGTAAGTTATATCAATAAATTGTTTTTAGGCAAAAAAAACATTTTGAGCAACGGACGAAGTCGTTGGCGACATGAGCGAAGCGAATTTTTTATTTTTTGTATTATAGTTACTGCACGTACATATAAATTAACTATATAAAATAAACAGCCTTTACAAGGCTAGGGGAGGAGATTAATTTGGAGAGTATTTTGATAAACATAATAACAATAGTATTTCTAATTATTACAATTACATATTCTATAATAAATATAATCGCAAATAAAAAGCTATACAATTATATTAATGACGATTTGAGGAAGCTGGAGGAAGATTATAAGAGAAGTCTCATATATAACAATATAAAAACTAAATACAGTTTATATTTAATGGATAATTCTTATGCTGAAATAAACATAACTACTTTTATTGAAGAAATTTGCACAGGATTTAAATTCAAAAATAGACCTATTCTCGAAAAAATTAAATCTATCAAAAATTCATCATCTACATGTATATTACTAGGTGTCCTAGGAACATTTGTAGGTTTATCTTTAATGTTGCTTACTATAAATACTAATGACATAATAAATTCACTACCAGCAACTATTAGTTCTATGCAAACAGCTTTTATTACTAGTATTTGTGGTATTATATGCTCTATAATCATAAATGTTTTATTAAACTATAATGACTGTGAGCAAGTATTGATTCAACTAATGTTAAAATGTGAAAATTTACTTACATCTGAAATAACTCACGAAAAGTCACAAACAATAGATTCTAAAATTGAAGATGTAAAAAATACAATAAAACAAATTAGTAAGTCTATTGAATCTATCGAGAAATTTGATCAAATAGCTAAAGATTTACATAAATTCAATGATGAGTTTATGGGTGGAATAGAAGCTCTTAAAAACTTGCTATTAGGTTCACAGGACTCTATAAAAACTTTTGATCAAAGTGTTCGAAAATTAGATAAGCAAATGAATATAATGAATATCAAATTCAATAAACTATTTGATAAGTATGATAATCAAGAAGATATAAATAAAGAAATTTTAATAGATATAAAGCAAACATCTAAAAATGTATTTGAGTCTACTGAAAATCAATTTAAAATAAGAGAATACATAAGAAATCTATCATCTAGCTTTGCATTGTATGAAAGGACTGCTCAAGATTTATTGCAAAAGTTAGTTAATCATGAAAAACAGATAACAGACACTCAATCAAATTTAAATAATGAACAAATAAACCTAGACGAGACTGTAAAACATTTAGCTTCTGTTATAGCCATCTCTACTCAAGATATAGAACAAAAGCTAAATATGATATTTGATTATGTAGATATTTATAAAGAAGCTGTTACAATGGCATCTATGCAAGATGATAATCATAAAAGATCTGAAGATGAAATTTACGATATAGATGATTACGGTATTGACTCTATCAAAAAAAATTCATATCAATCAAATGAATTAGTTAGAGGTAGAAAAAGAACAAATCCTTATTTAAGAAAGAGAGTAGAGTCCAAACAAAATAATAGACTAGAAAACAAGTCATCAAATTATTTACTTGGAGATGATAAACATGATAAATAAGTACAGACGAACTGTTAATCGAGAATTTGAGAAAAGTAGCTTTTGGCCTACTTTTACAGACATGATTTCAACTGTATTAATGGTTGTAATGCTTATGTTATTTAGCGTTGAGTCTATTACCGGTTCTGTAGAAAAAGATCTTGCTAAAGAAGTAGATACCTCTGTTAAAGAAACTCTAAAAGAAAGTGGATTACCTGTTACCGTAGATGAAACTACAGGATTAGTTACTTTTGGTGAAAAAACTATGTTTGATGTAGACAGTTCTGAGTTAAAGCCAGAAGCTAAAGAAATGCTTAAAATATTTATTCCTAAGTATGTAGAAGCTATTTATAAAGACTACGGTGAAAATATATCTAAAATAGTAGTGAAAGGCCATACAGACGATGTAGGGAGCTATTTATACAATTTAGACCTTTCTCAAAAAAGAGCATTTAGTGTAGCTCAGTTTATTGTTGGAGATGAAATAGGAAACTATAAGTATAAAGAAAGAGTTTTAAAAGATATTGAAGCAATTGGAAGATCCGAAGCTGAATTAATTAAAAATAAAGATGGAAGTATAGATAGAGATTCTTCACGAAGAGTTGAAATAAAGTACGAAATAAGTTTGGATAAGTAATAAAAAAGAGTAGCTCTTAATAATTCAATAAGGGTTACTCTTTTAATTTATCATATAATTAATGAATATCATTGATGTCAATTAGCCATTTTGAATTATTATTTTTACGAACTACAAAAAACCAAGATTCATACATACCATTTTTATAACGGGTAGGTGACGAATCATTATATGAAACTTCATAATTAACTTTATAAACTTTTAAATTTTGTGGATTGATTAATTGATTGTTCTTAAGATATGCATTTAAGATGCTTTCATTAGTTTCTTCTTTTATATAGATTAATGAAGTTTTATCTAAATACTTTAATTGTTCTTCTATAGAAGATAAACTTTCATTAGTCACAAGTAGACTAGATAATTTATCTACATTTTTTTCGTTTTTTAATAAAAAATACTCACGAACTACTTGTTCAGCATCTTCAATAGGTCCAAACCCCTCAGATTTTACTGTCACACAGAATGTAAATATTAACATCGGTACAAGTATTAAAAATGCTATTAACTGATTATTTCGTGCATTGTTCCTAATAAAAACACCTCCAAAATATTCTATAAATTATAATACATTACTTTGAATTAATTTTAATAGAATGGTTAAATATACTAATAAACGATAGTAGATTTGAATTTTATGTCTAGAAAATATCTCCTTATTTATAGTATACTACTATAGACATAAAAAATGAATTAAAGGGTTAAAAATTTATTAAGATTTTAATTTACATATGTCTTATACATAAAAGTTGAGGAGGAATTATAATGAGTACACCAACACCACATAATAATGCAAAATTAGGAGATATCGCAGAAACGGTATTACTTCCAGGAGATCCACTAAGAGCTAAATTCATAGCTGAAACTTATCTAGAAGATGTAGTACAGTATAATACTGTAAGAGGTATGTTTGGATATACAGGTTATTATAAGGGTAAAAAAATATCTGTTCAAGGAAGTGGAATGGGAATACCTTCTATAGGAATTTACTCTTACGAATTGATACATTTTTATGGAGTAAAGAATTTAGTTAGAATAGGATCAGCTGGTGCTATAAATGAAAACTTAAAACCACATGATGTTGTTATCGGAATGGGAGCTTGCACAGATTCAAGATATGCTGCTCAATACGATTTACCAGGAACTTATGCTCCTATTGCTAGTTATGAATTAATGCAAAAAGCTATTGAAAAAGCAAAAGAGCAGGGAACTCAGGTAACAGTAGGTAATATACTTTCAAATGATGTATTTTACTCTGATGCAGGTTTAGATAATTTAGCTAAATGGAAAAAAATGGGCGTTCTTTGTGTAGAAATGGAAGCTGCTGGACTTTATATGAATGCAGCTAGAGCGGGCGTAAATGCTCTTGCTATACTTACAATATCAGATTGTCCTTTTACTGGAGAAGAATGTTCTGCTCATGACAGACAAGTAGCATTTACTAAAATGATGGAAATCGCATTAGAGTTAGCATAGTTAAAAAAATAGGGGAGATACATATGTTAAAAATATTAGGTGTATTATTTATTGTCTTAGGTCTTATCTTAAACACATACTCTATATATGCTTTCAAAAACACTAAAAATCTAAATAAAACTAAAAAAGAAGAGTTAGATAAATTAAAGAAAAATGGAACTACTTTCTTATTTGCAGGTGTATCTGCTTTAGTTTTAGGGTTGATTTTATAGCTTACAAATAAAAAAGAGTAATTAGCAAAACATCTTAAATTTGCTAATTACTCTTTTTTATTATAATACTCTAAATACACCTGTTACAATTCCTATAATTTCAACATCTTTTGATGTAAGAACTATTGGTTCCATAAAATCATTTTCTGGTTTTAAAGTTATAACATCTCCATCTTTTTCAAATCTTTTGACAGTAGCGTATTCTTTATGTATAAGTGCAGCTACTATTTCAGAGTTAGAAGCTGAATGTTTTTTATCTACTATAACATAGTCCCCATTTAATATCCCTGCATTTACCATACTATCACCTTTAACTTTTAAAACAAAGTTATTTGTTCCTTTTACTAAGTTTGCTGGCAGAGAAATGTATTCTTCGATATTTTGTTTAGCTAAAATAGGAGCACCTGCTGTTATTTGACCAACTAATGGAAGTTGTAAAATTTCAGGCATATGTCCATAATCTGGTTGATACTTATTTTGATCTAAAACCTCTATAGCTCTAGGTTTAGTTGGATCTCTTCTTATGTATCCAAGTTTTTCTAATTTATTTAAATGAGAATGTACTGTAGATGTAGACTTTAAGCCTACAGCTAAGCAAGTCTCTCTTACTGATGGCGGATATCCTTTTAACGCGATTTGTTCTTTTATAAACTCCAGGATTAATATTTGCTTACTACTTAAGTCGAAATACATAAAACCTCTCCTTTCTTATTTTTGTCATTTTATATTTATATTGTAGCACAATGATTCTATTTCTACAAACATTCGTTCCTAAAATTAGGAAATTTATTTTTATTATCAATCAAAATTTACAAATTTTGCTCATTCCATGCCTATTTTCACAATCTATGCTAGTTATCTTTTGACAAATTAATTATCTCTTCATTTAGTAAATCTAAGCTATCTAAATCACTTTCATCATCAATCCACTCAAAGTTATTTACAATATCACGTTTAACATGCTTTTTATGGGCAGCGTACAATTGAGTAGTAGTTACATTATCGTGATCTAGTAAATTTTGAACGTCATAAATTGAAAAACCATTTTGAATGAGAGATGTTGCCGCAGTTGCTCTTAATTTATGAGGACTATACCCATTATCTCTAGATGTATCCATTGAGATAGATGTATATTTTTTTACCAATTGCCTAATTGCTTTTGCTGTTAATCTTTTGTTTTGTAATGATAAAAATAGAGCATCCTTGTACTCATCATTTAATAGTTCACTTTGAGGTCTTTCATTATAAATATAATCCTTAACAACTAACTCACAAGTATGGTTTATAGGCATTAAAACTTCTTTACCTCTTTTTCGATAAATTTTAAATTCACCTCTAGAAAAATTAAAAGAAGAGATATTCAATTCTCGAAGCTCATTTAATCTAAGACCATATGTAACAAATAGTGCTAAAATTGCCTTATCTCTAAGTTTAGTCTTTTTCCAATAGACTTTTTCTTTTTCTGTAAGACCATCACCATTTTCAACGGAATCTAACATCTTAGCAACTTCATCTATTTCAAGTCGCTTTATAGCGTCTGGTTGAGGCTTAGGAAGCTTTATTGGATTAAATCCATCAGTAATATTATTATCTAGTTGTTCGTTCCTATACATGAATTTAAATAGAGTAGAGATAGATGATTTTTTTCTAGCTAAAGCTCTATTGTTATTTTCAAAAATTAACGTATTCTTACTAGTTTGTTTATAGTACCTTGTACAGTAATCACCTAGAAATAAGTTAACGTCTCTAGCTTTTATTTTATTAAACTCTTCTAAACTAATATCCTTGATATCTTTTGCACTTGTTAGTTCTTGCATCTCTACCAAATAAGAACAAAAAAATTGAATATCTACTAAATATGCTAAACGAGTAGAGACGGCAACTGATCCTTTTAAATAAATAAAATAATCCTTCATAAATTTAGGAAGACTATTTTCGATTGATATACATCTTTCTATTACGTTATTATCTCGAATTACAATATTGTCTGGTTTGTCTGACTTATTATGTATTTTTAAAGATTTAGAATTACTCACAAAATGTTACCTCCAAATTTTATATATTATAAATATAAAATAACATAAGATTTTTTTGTTTTCAACTATTCCTTAAAAATAAGAAACAATATAGATTTTAGTGTAAAAATCTATATAAAGAAGCTTAATAAAGATTAGTATAAATAGAATCTAATGTAATAGATAAATATTAAAATAGGTTATTTAAAGTTTAGGGGCTTAAATATTAAGATAATATATAAAATGATAAAAATGTAGATTTAAGCAACTGAATAAGTAAATGGATTATAATAATAAGGAATAGTTAGAAAAACAAGTTAACTAAGACATAATATTTAATATTTTAGTGTTAATTATATATATCATGTTAAATTAAACATCAAAACAAAAATTCTTTATAATATTTATATTTATAATTAAATTTTCATTTTATTAAAATAATAATCAAAAAGAGAAGTAAATCTGCATGCAGATTTATAAATTTTAGAAATGAGTAATTATAAGTAATAATTTATAAACTAAAGTATAGTTATTTTTTATTTTAATAACTATTCCCTAAATATACATTTAAAGACTAGTTATATATTGTCAAAAATCCAATACATTATATATGTTTATAACTACTCTTGATATGTATTTATATAATCTGCATGCAAATTTGTTTTTTATTATTTTTTGTAATCTGCATGCAGATTTATGATTTTAACATCATAATTATCTTGATTATCTTGCTAAGTGAATTTAAATGTCCCTTTAAGTTAATAAAATCAAATATACTTATAATAATATTATATTTTAAATTTTATTTGTTTTATACTTAAAATTTAAATTTCCAATTCAATTAATGATTTTCGCTTAAATCTTCTAAATTTACTTCAAATCTATTATTTTCATCAACTGATTTTACATATGCAGTTCCTATATTATTATCAACTGTAACTATAGTTACTGGCTTGTTTTGGTAATAAACTATTGTATTCTCATTTTCTTTAGAATTTACTATTTCTGCAGCCCTTCTTAATTGCATAATATAATTATCCTCCTCATTTATATATATAATATTTAAAATCTATATTAAATTAACCTTTTATTTTAAAAATTATTCTACTTAAAATTAAAACAAGTTTTATAAAAATAAAAAGCTATTTATAGGAAAATTTCCTACAAATAGCTTTTATTATGATTTTATAATTTATGTTTTATCTAGGTTCTACTATTAATTTTATTGCTGTTTTTTGATCTCCATCAATGTAAATATCTGTAAACGCAGGAATACAAACTAAATCCATTCCGCTAGGTGCTACAAATCCCCTAGCTATAGCTACAGATTTAATAGCTTGATTAAGAGCTCCTGCGCCAATAGCTTGTATTTCAGCACTTCCCTTTTCTCTTAGTACTCCAGCTAAAGCTCCTGCTACAGAATTTGGATTAGATTTTGATGAAACTTTTAAGACTTCCATTTCAACAACCTCCCTTGTTTGAACCATATCATATATAGACTAATTATAAAAAAAGTACCAACTCAATATATATATTTAAATTATATTTCTATATATACCAAAAAAAACCTTTATTTTTTTTACAAACATCTTCCAATTTCTCTGAATTTGTTGTATCTTTGAGAAATTATTTCAGCTTCACTAAGCGTTTCATAATAACTAAGTCTATCTACAATAAAGCTTTTAATCTTTTTAGAGATCAAGTCAACATCTTCCTGTGCTCCATTAAAAGGTTCTTTTATTATTTTATCAATAATTTTTAGATTTTTTAAATCATGACTCGTTAACTTCATGACTTCACTAGCTTCTTTAGATTTTGATGGATCTTTAAAAAGTATACTAGATAACCCTTCTGGAGAAATTACAGAATAAACTGAGTGTTCTAGCATACAGATTTCATTACCTACTCCAATTCCAAGTGCTCCTCCACTTCCCCCTTCTCCTATAACAAAACATAGGATAGGTACAGATAGTTTGCTCATTTCTAGTAAATTCTTAGCAATTGCTTCACCTTGACCACGTTGTTCTGCTTCTAAACCACAAAAGGCTCCTGGTGTATCTATAAAGGTTATTATAGGTCTTTTAAACTTCTCTGCTTGTTTCATAAGTCTAAGTGCTTTTCTGTAGCCTTCTGGATGAGGCATTCCAAAATTCCTTTTTATATTTTCATGAACATCATTTCCTTTTTGATGCCCTATAATTGTAACATTGAAATTGTCAATTTTTCCAATCCCACCTACTATTGAAGGATCATCTTTAAAAAGTCTATCTCCATGAAGTTCTATAAAAGTAGAACAAATTCTTTTTATATAATCATTTGTTGTTGGTCTTTTTATATCTCTACTTATGCACACTTTTTCGTATGGAGTTTTTGTGCAAGCTTTATTTTGAAGCTCTTTAAGCTTTTGTTCTAAATGGTTAATTTTATCACTTAAGTCAATATCATTTGATGTTGAGATTAATTTTAGCTTCTTTATATCATCTTCAAGATTTTGTATTTGATTTTTTATATCGTTAATAAGCATAAACAATTAACTTCCTCCTATATACAAAATCAACGAATAAATTTTTATCATTTATTCGTTGATTTGATTTATTTAATTATGGGTATCTTAATGAAGAGACAGTATATTAAATATCATGTCTTTCATATTTTCTCTATTTACAATAATATCTATAAAGCCATGTTCTAGTAAGAACTCTGCTGTTTGAAAGCCTTCTGGTAGTTTTTGATTAATAGTTTGCTCAATTACTCTTGGACCTGCAAATCCTATTAAAGTATTTGGCTCAGATAAAATAATATCTCCAAGCATAGCAAAACTTGCTGTAACGCCGCCTGTAGTTGGATCTGTAAGTATTGTTATATAAGGTAAATGCTTATCATCTAATTTACTTAAGGCTTGAGACGTTTTAGCCATTTGCATCAAAGAAATCATTCCTTCCTGCATTCTAGCACCACCTGAAGCAGTACAAATTATTATAGGTAAATTGTTATCAGCAGCATATTCAATTGAATACGTTATTTTATCTCCTACTACGCTTCCCATGCTTCCCATCATAAAGTCTGGGTTCATTACACATAAAACAGTATTTATGCTGTTTACCGTTCCAACTCCACAGATTATACCTTCTTCTTCCTTAGTTTTTTCTTTATATGAATTTATCTTTTCTATATAATCAGGAAATTTTAAAGGGTCTTGTATCGATAAATCAAATTCAAACTCTTTAAAACTATCTTTATCTATTAATAAATCTACTCTATCCCTCGCTTTTAATTTATAATGTGTATTACACTTAGGACATACATTTAAATTTTCTTCTATATCTTTTTTAAATACATGATCTTTACAACCCTTACAATAAATCCAAAATCTATCATCTACACTGTTTTCTTTAAATTTGTTATTTAAAGTTACTGTTACGTATTTGTTATCTTTAGTAATTTTTTTTATAGACGATTCGTTGGAAGATAAAAATTTTTTTATCATAACTATCTACTCCTTTAATGCTACATTTTTGATTACTCTGTAGCTATAGCAATTTCAGCAATAAAATCATTTTCTATAAATTTTGTATAATGACAATCTTTCATAAACACTTCACTATTTATAAGCATTTTTTGAAATTCTATATTAGTATCTATACCTTCTATAATGATTTCCTCTAAAGCTCTATTCATTTTATTTATACACTGTTGTCTATCCTCTGCCCAACAAATAAGCTTCCCTATCATTGAATCATATATAGGTGGAATTGTGTATCCAGAATATATAAACGTATCGAATCTAACGCCAAATCCGCCTGGTATATTTATAGATGTTATTTTACCTGGACATGGTTTAAAATCATTGTATGGATTTTCTGCATTTATCCTACACTCTATTGCATGACCATTGAATTTAATCTCATCTTGAGTAAAAGGTATTTTTTCATTGCTTGCAATTAAAATCTGAAGTTTTATAAGGTCTACACCTGTAATCATTTCTGTAACAGGATGCTCAACCTGAATTCTAGTGTTCATTTCAATAAAATAAAAATTCTTATCTTTATCTACTATAAACTCTATTGTACCTGCTCCTAAATATCCAATACCTTTGACTATGTCAACTGCAGTATTATATAGTTTGCTTTTTTCTTGTGGATTTAAGTAGTCTGTCAAAGACTCTTCTAAAACTTTTTGGTTTCTTCTTTGCATAGAGCAATCTCTACCACCAAGATGAATAGCATTTGAGAAGTTATCTCCAAATACTTGAACTTCTATATGTCTAGGATTTTCTATAAACTTTTCCATATATAAAGCACTACTACCAAATGCTGATAAAGCTTCTGAACTTGCCATATCAAAGCTAGAGAAAAGTTCTTCATCGCAAGTAACTATTCTCATACCTTTTCCACCACCACCATTTGATGCTTTTATAATTACAGGGTATCCTATTTTGTTGGCAAGAATTAAAGCTTGTTCTTTGCTTTCTAAAATACCTTCTGAACCAGGAACAACTGGAATATTTAATTTCATCATTGTTTCACGAGCTTGTGATTTATCACCCATTATCGCCATTTGTTCTTTCTTAGGTCCAATTAAAACAATATTGTTTTCTTCACACTTTTGTGCAAACTCAATATTTTCAGATAAGAATCCAAAACCTGGATGTATAGCATCACATTCTAGTTTAAGAGCTAAATAAATTATATTATCAATGTTATTATAACTTTTGCTTATATTATTAGGTCCTACGCATATGGATTCATCTGCTAAGTATCTATGTAAACATTCTTTATCTACATCAGAGTATATGGCTACAGTTTTAATGTTTAGCTCTTTGCAAGTTCTTATTATTCTAACTGCTATATCGCCTCTATTAGCTACTAGTATCTTTTTTATCATTTTCTAATACCTCCTACCTATAGTGCTTTAATTTTAAACATAGGCTGACCATATTCTACTAGTTCTTCATTTTCCACTAATATCTCAATGACTTCACCACTAACAGTACTATTTATTTCATTCATAAGCTTCATTGCTTCTAAAATACATAGTGTGTCACCTACTTTAATTAAATCTCCTACTTTAACAAAGTTTCCCTCTTCAGGATTTGGAGATGAGTAAAATGTTCCCATTAATGGTGCTGATACAACATGTGTATTTACATTCTCCTCGATTGTTGTTTCAATAATTTCTTCACATATATCACTAACAACTTCTTCGTAATCTGAACTTTCCATTAAATCATGGTGATTATTTTGCGAATCATTATTAGCATTATCAATTTTATTACTAGACTTAGACACTTCTAGTTTTAAGTCACTGCTCTCTATTTTTACAAATTCTAAATTAGTTTTATCTATAACATTTAATAATTCTTTGATTTCATTAATTTTCATATTTTTTTAATTACCCCCTCGTATTATTACCTGGTACTAATATTATATCACAAAAATTACCTTTGTAAATATATTTTGATATTTATTAAATTTTAAGCATAAAAAAGCACTGATAATCAATCAGTGCTTTACTTAAGTTAAATTAACTCTTTTTTAATTCGTCTTCTACATTATATAGTTCTTCAGATGTTAAACCTGTAAGTTCCATTATAAACTGTTTTTGTGCATTTTTTTCTAAAAGCTCCTTAGCCATTTCTATTTTAATTTTTAATGGATCAGAATCATTTTGCTTGTTAGAAACTATTTTTTCATCAATTAGTGTGTCTTTATCTAATTGAACTTCATCAAATATTATAGTATTTTGTTTTTTTATTATTAATTTATTAGTTTTATATTTTTTTGAGTCATAATTGAAAGTTTTAATTTCCTTTTCTTTTATATTGCCATCTTCTTTATTGCAAAGTTTATTCATTTTATAATATGTTAATAAATTAAATAAAATAAAAATAGCAGGAATACAAAAATATATTTTAGCACCCATAAAACCAATTATAACTGTAGAAATTATAATTACTATATTGATATTTTCTAATGGAACATTAAAAACTTCTTTATTTGATGCATAAGATCTAATCACTGCTAGTAATAATGTAATTATACAAAGTGGAAGTAGTAAATAACTAGAAAGTAATGATCCAAATCCTAATGTATCAAAGTATGTATTTATATTGCTATATATAATCATGTCTCCATTTAAATATGAATATAAACAAGCAGCAATACCTAATGTACCTCCCAAAGCTTGTGTATACCAATTTGTAAACCGTAAGTTCATATTATCACTCCCTAAATGCATATATAAAATTAATATGCAAGTCTACTCTCAAATATTTACAAACCTAGAAGAAAATTAAAAATACTTTTATACATTAAATAAATAGCCATAAAAAAAGGTTTCATATTTAAAATTGAAACCCTTTTTTATGGCTATTTTAATGAATTCATTGCATCTTGAAGTGTTTCTATATTTTCTTTAGATGTTTGAATTGATATTAGCTGTTGTGTTAATTTTTGAGCATTTTCATTGTCATTTTCTTCTATACATTTATATATTTTGCTAAGTAATTCATATTCCTCATCGTTTAAAATAGTATTTGTTTGAAACTTATTATTATAACTATATAAGCACATTCTTAATTTTTCTCCTTTCAAATATTCTATTTTATATTTTAATCATTAATAATTCTTAATATACATTTAACTAGATTATTATCACTTTTATATTTATTTTTATATAAAAAAGTATTATAATCTATTTTATGTATGTTTTTAGTAGAAATATACATAAAATATAAAGGCATGATTTGTATTAATTGATTAAACATACTTATTATGGAAATACTACTAATAAATCCACTGAGTTAAGGGGAGTTTGACTATGTTAGAAAATATAGAATTTATTGTAAAGATATTATTTTTAATACTTTCTGTTATATGGATTGGTAAGATTATGGTATTAAGAACTGATAAGCAAATAGTTATAAATCCTTTGCTTATAGGAATAGCTGCTGTATTAGCTGTTCTTCCTGATAGTACTAATTTAGAATTCTTCGGAATTACACTGGAAACTATTAAAATTGCTTTATACGGTATATATTCATTAATAGTTATATTTGGATTATATGCGATAAGTCAAAAAAATGGTATATTTTAAATACATAAAAAAAGAAAGATTAATTATTTAATCTTTCTTTTTGTTTATGCCTGTTTATCTTTTTTTAGCTTCACATCTAAAAATTTTCATACCATATGACATGAATTTATCTTCGTATTCTGTTGTAACATTTTCAAAATCACTTTCAGCTAAGTTTAAAGATATGTTTTTAAGAACCCAATCATTACTAGATATTTCATTTAAACTAAACTCAAACAGTTTTTCATTATCCGTTTTAAAGTGAACTTCACCATCTTTATTTAATAATAACTTGTATTTATTTAAGAAGTTAGAATGAGTTAATCTTCTTTTAGCCCACCTTTTCTTAGGCCAAGGATCACAGAAATTAACATAAATTCTTGATAATTCTCCTTCTTCAAAATAATCAAGTACATTGTTAACATCTGCCCAAGCAAATAATATATTATTTAACTTTGATTCATCTGCTTTTTCAACGCCCTTTATTAATACTTCTTCCTTTATTTCAAAAGCGATAAAATTTACATCTGGGTTTTGTTTAGCTAAAGTTGTTATAAATTTTCCACGACCTGTTCCAAATTCTACATATATAGGATTGTTATTTTTAAACTTTTCATTCCATTTACCTTTTAACTCATTTATGTCATCTCTAAGTACATAATCTGTATAACTTAAAAGCTTTTGATCTGCACCTTTTACTTTTCTTCTTCTCATGTCTAACTCCTTATTAATTATATTCTATATTAATGCTTTATTTGTTCTACAATAATGCACTATCTTCTTATAATACATTAATACTAAAAAAAAATAAAGAGTATTAGCTTATAAGCTAATACTCTTTTATTTTTTAGTGACCACAGCCAGAGCATCCTCCGCCACATCCACCTTCATCTTGCATATCCTCAGGAGCTACTCTAAATCCGTAGCCAGTATCTTCTATAACTATGTTTCCATATTTATTAAAATCATCACTACTCATTATAAAGTGTAATCCTTCTACATCATATTCTAAATCGTCAGCCTTTTGCTCATCCAGAGCAATTCCAAATGATGGACCGCCTCAGCCAACACCTGCAAAATAAACTCTTATATTATTAGGTCTATCTTGGTTATCTTTTAAGATGTCTGTTAACGTTTTAACCGCTGTTTCTGGTAAAGTAACCTTCATATCATCATTTCCTTTCAAATTTTCTTAAATTCATATATATTATATACTTTAATTAGGTATATAATCAATTGATTTTTACTATTTATATAAAATTTTTCCAAAAACTAAATTTTTTTAACATAAAACGATCTTTTTGACGACAATTTTATTAATAATATGATAAAAATTAGTTTTTGATATTATTAATATACCCAAAATATATATTAATAAACAATATGTTTATTTAAGTGAAATTTAGCTAATAATGTTTGATTGTGCAATATCTTGTTGTTATAATATATTAATATAAATAATTTAGGCATCTTAGGAGGAATTTTAATGAAAAAAGAAAGGGTTACGGGTATAATTGAATTTTTAGGGTTAGTTGTAGGTTGCATATCAATGGCAGTTGGTATAAACACATTTTTAAAACCTCATACTATAGCGCCAGGAGGACTTAGTGGTTTATCGGTTGTTTTAAACAAAGTCACTGGGATATCGATTTCAACTATGATGTTATTAATAGGAGTTCCATTAGTAATATTCGCATTTAAAATATTAGGTGCAAAGAATTCAGTAAAGACATTAATTGGAACAATACTATTTTCACTAATAGTAAACATCACTTCTCCACTGGCTAATTTAGGGGCTACTAACGATTTATTGTTATCATCTATATCTGGAGCAATATTATTAGGTATCGGTATTGGTATTATGTTTAGAGTCGATGCATCTACTGGGGGAACAGATTTAATAGCTCTAATATTAAGTAAAAAATTCCCAGGTATAAAACCTACAAAGTTTATGATTTGTTTAGATGCATTTGTAGTTATATCTTCTGGAATAGCTAGTCAAAATATTGAAATAGCACTTTACTCGGCTATAGCGTTATATGTAGTTGTAAAAGTAGCAGATGCTATAATGGAAGGATTTGATTATTCAAAAGCATTCTTTATAATATCAAATCATGCTGATGATATAAAAAGTGTTATAACTAGAGAGCTAGATAGAGGACTTACTATACTAGATGGTAGAGGTGGTTACACAAATGAAGAAAAACAAGTTCTTTTAGTTGTAGTATCCAAGAATCAGGAAGTTTACTTGAAAAAGCTGGTTAAAACAGCAGACCCATCTGCATTTATAATTGTAAGCAATGTTCATGAAGTTTTGGGAGAAGGTTTTAAAAAACTTGAAAATTAAAAAAGCGGCTTTTGGGCCGCTTTTATTTTTTCTCAGTCACTGCATTTACTTCTAAAATTTCTCCTTCCTTTAAATTGCATACATATAAAGAAGGTGTTATATATTTATGAGTGTTTAAAAAGGGAAATAGTATTGTGTATCTTCCATTTTTTAGATTATTAAATTTATATGATCCATTTAAATCAGTTAAACAAGATATTTTATCCCCATCGCTATTTATAAGTGTAATTAATTTATTTTTAAACTTATACTTTTCCTCTTGATTTAAGCTTCTTATCTGTAGTTTACCATAAATAACACCTTCATTATTTTGACAAATCCCTAAATTTTGATTAGGTAATTTTACTTTTATAGGCTGTAATAAAATACCGCTTAAAATTCCAGACTTTAAAAAAGGTACTTCATGATAAAAATCTGCTTTTAATATGCAATCTGAGCAGATGTTTTCAACTAGTATCTTAGATATTGAATATAATAAAGAGGGCCTTTTATTCGTCTTCAAAGAAGTATATTTTCCATCTAATTGAACATTGTCTAATAGTACTATAGTTTCTTTATTCCAATAAATAGGACTTTTAAATATAAAACTTTCTCCATACTTAATATGAATAGGTTGTAAAACAACACACTGTTCTGTAGCTATAACTTTTACATTTTTAGAGTGGATTGTTTCAATAAAAGAAAGATCTTTTATTTTGTTATTTGAAATATTTATTAAGGATAAGTTTTTTAGACTTTTTAAATTATCAATATTAGCTATATTGTTTCCATCTAGCCCAATACTTTTTAATTTTTTTAAATTAGTTAAAAAAGATACATCTTCTATTCTATTTTCTGAAAGCTCTAAGTTTGTAAGTCTAGATAACTTAGAAAGAGGTGTAGCATCTACTATTTCATTCTTGCTTAAATTTAGACTATTTAAATTTGTAGCGTATTGAATACCATCTAATTTTTCTATTGCACAATCGGATAAATCTAATTCTCTAAGTGTAAGCAAATAATCCTTTGTTATTTCTTCAATATCTTTATTTTGTGAATTTGATAGGACAAATCTTAAATGGTTATCTATCCAATTATTATTTATATCTATTTCCAAGATGATCATCCCTTTTTATTTAATTTAGGTTTATTTTTTATATAACTACTTCTTAACATTTCATACCTATGGCATTTAACATATTGGTTCTTAGAATATAGCTTTTTATTAAATGTCTTTATATAGTTGAAGCCTAAAACTTCTAACGGTTTTTGAGAATACTTATTGTCTTCAAATGTTATTGCAAAAATTTTTTGTAACCCTAAATCTTCAAATCCATATCTAATCATTTCCTTAGCTAATTCAGTTGAAAGATTATATCCCCAATAATATGGATTTATACAAATACCCATTTCCCCTTCTTTAGATGATGGTGATATATTATTAAATCCTACATTACCCACTACTACATTCTCCTCTTTTAAAACTATTGCATAATGACCTATTTTGCCTTCTTTGTAATTTTTCAAGAAGAATAATTTTATAAACTTTTTGGTATCTGATATTGTTTTATGTGGCTTAAATGGCAAGTACTTTACTACAATATCTTTTTGATAATAATCAAATAAGTATGGTGCATCTTCTAAAGAAATAGGTCTTAAAATGCACCTTGAAGTCTCTAAAGTTTTCATTTTAAAATTGTTAGAGTTGTGCATATTTTATATCCCTTTCAAAAAATTATATAAGTATCTTTAATACAATTTATGAAACTAATATAATAACTGTTCTTATTAAACATAAAATATATACTTTTATGCCATTTTACATAAAATAAGTAATTTCAACAGCTTTATGCTATTTTTTATATATTATGTCAGTGATATGTCAGAATTTAAAATGTTTTTTATTTTGTTTTTATGTTATAATTACTTAATAATTGTTATTTCAAGGAGGGGAAAATGAGTTTTGCATTTATAAGAAAAAGAAGTAAAAATTACATAGTTTATTTAGAATATAAGGATAGTATTACCGGTAAAAATAAACAAAAAAATATGGGGTCATTCGAGAAAAAAAGAGATGCTTCTAAGAAGCTAAGTGAACTTCGAGATAGTATTTATAACGATCAATTAGCTTCACCAGATTCTATGAATTTAGAATGTTTTTTAATCGATTTTTTAGAAAAACATAAAGTCAATTTATCTATAACTACTTATAATTGTTACTTACGAATTTGTAAAAAGTATTTAATTCCTATGCTAGGTCATTACAGATTAAATGAGTTAAGGCCGGTTCATGTTCAAAATTATGTAGATGATTTAGTCGGAATACTCACTCCTCAAACCATAAAAGTACATATAAATATATTAAATTTAGCACTAAAAAAAGCTTATAGATTAAGAATAATAAGAGAAAATGTAGTTGATTGTATAGATGTACCTAGGATAAAAAAGTTTAAAAATAATATATATAATAGAGACGATTTAATTAAGTTATTGGAGATTTCAAAAGGAACACCCCTAGAATTATATATTCATTTAGCCAGCGGACTAGGACTAAGAATTTCTGAAATATTAGGTTTAACATGGGATAATATAAACTTTAGCGAAAACACTATAACAATAGATAAAATTACAGTTAGAGATAACGGACAAGTTATTTTAAAAAATCCCAAAACTGAAACATCTGAAAGAACTATTTCTGCACCTAGTGAAATTATGCTTATGTTAAAAAATCATAAAAAATCACAACTTGAATTAAAATTAAAAAGAGAAGCTATGAATAAATTAAACTTACTCTTTTTTGACAAGAATGAACGCCCTATAGCTCAAGATGTAATTAGTAAAAAATTCAGTAGATTTTTATTAGAACATAATTTAGAACATATAAGATTTCATGACCTTAGACATTCTCATGTTACTTTACTTATAAATTCAAAAGTTCCAATAAAAGTTATATCAGAAAGAGTTGGTCACTCAAATATTAATACAACTCTTAATATATATGCTCATGCACTTAAAGAAATGGATTCAGAAGCAAGCGATAAAATTTCCGAATCATTATTTAGATTAGGTTGATTATTGGTAAGAAAACAAACCTTTTATATCCTATTGTAAAAGGTTTGTTTTTTGTTTTAATATAATTAATCGTAATAACTTGAATTTAGCTTAAAATCGATTTTAACAATTATAAATGTTATTTAACGTAAAAATGAGTTTTTTCGTTTCCTTTAACATTATTATGTAAACTATTTTGTTTTATATTGTCTATTTATAATAGAAAATATAAATTCTGTAATTGATTTTATAAATTCAGTTGTATCTTCTAGATAAGGAGTATGTTTTCCATTTATTATTTTAATTACTTCATTTTTGAATTTGAAATTTTCAAAATGTCTTACTCCTATAGCATAATCTTCACTACCTGTTATTATTAATGTAGGAGTATTAATTTTTTCACTAAACTTACAATAATCTAAAAAATAACTTTCATTATCAAATGATTGATTAGACATATTTGTATTTACAATTTCATCATCTATACTATTCATTTTAATGTAGTTATTATAATCTTTATATTGTAATATGTAATACTTATCTTCTTTGACTAAATTGTAGGCTATTTGTTTCCACTCTTCTATTAAACTTATTTCATTTTCTTTTCTTGTAATATTTAATAGTTCACAGCCTTTATTTATTTGACTTTCTAGACTCTGATTAAAATTAAGAGTACAATTTGCTAAAATTAATCCGTCTACATTTTCTTGATATTTATTTACATAACTAGTTGCTATTATCCCTCCAAAAGAATGAGCTAATAATACCCACTTTTTTACATTGAGCTTTTTTCTTATTAATTCAATATCCTCTACTATTTTATTTATAGAGTAATCTGTATTTTCATAACCTTCTGATCTTCCACATCCTCTTTGATCTAAATAAATCATTTCAAAATTTTTCTCTAATTGTTTTCCACAGAAAATTTCAAAGTCTTTGCTCCATGCTCCTGGTCCTCCATGTATAAAAATACAAGGTATGCCTTTTCCAGATTTTTTAACATATAGTTTTAATTTATCATTTGTTTCTATAAACATATTTCCCTCCAACGTTTCTATTAAATAAGTTGTTTATATTTAGATTATTGTTTTGAATAATTAAATAGGCAGCAAGATACTATCTGCTACCTATTTAATCAAATTATCATATTATTATATACATTTTTCTATCTTCTTTATTGCATAATCTATAGCAACTTCTAAATTACCGTTATTTTTTCCTCCTCCTTGTGCTAGAGTTGAGCTTCCTCCTCCTCTACCATCAACAAGAGTGATAGTATCTTTCAATAAGTTGTTCATATTTATCTTAGACAAGTTTTCATTGCAAGCAAATATCAAATTAACCCTATCTTCACTTTTAATTCCTATTAATGCAACAGAATTTTCAAACTCTACTATTTTATTAGCTATTTTTAGTGCGTATTTTGAATTTTGATTATCATAAACCTTTTTGACTATATTTATATTTTGAACCTTTTCGCTATTTGCTAACATTTCTTTTATTTCATAATCAGATACAGCTTCTTCTAATTTTTTGTTCTCTCCTAAGGCAATTTCTAATCTTTCATGCAAGTTTTTTATTCCTTTAATAGCTTCTTCTTCTCCACAACGTAAATACTTACATATATCATTTAAACATAAATCTCTTTTTGCTGAATAATCAACTGCTCTTTGACCCGCCAAAAACTCTATTCTAGTTGCTCCTCTACTCTTCTCCCACCTCTTTATCTTTATCATTCTAAGATCTAAAGTAGACTTTGGATGAACACCACAACAAGCATTACTATCTAAATCTCCTATTTTTACAATTCTAATTTCTTCTGCAGTGTCTGGTAAATCTCTCCTTATCCAAATCTTTTTCAATTCTTTTTTAGAAGGGGTAAGAGTTTCTAAAAGTATATTTTCACCAATGATTTTATTTGCATATTCTTCAGCTTCTTTTATTTCTTCAGCTGAAAGAATTGTTTCTATATCTACTGTGCTTACTTCCTTCCCTAAATGGAAACCAACAGTATTTTTCTTAAATAAAGTATAAAAACATCCTGAAAGTACATGCTGTGCAAAGTGTTGGTGCATACCATCTTCTCTACGCTGCCAATCTATAAAACATTTTACTTTATGTATCTTTATAGGTTTTTTTTCTACAACATGATAAACTTTCCCATCTTTTTCATAAGTATCTATGACATCATGTACATCTATTTTACCTAAATCGCAGAATTGACCTCCCCCTCCTGGGAAGAATGCTGTTTTATCAAGAAGTATATGAAATTTATTATCTATTTCTAATATTTCTTCTATCTCTGCAGTAAATTCTTTTATGTACTGATCTTTATAATATAATTTTTCCATTATTCCTCCTATTAACATATATCTTAGCTTCCAATAAGTTAGAATATAATATTAAATTTATTTTATAATTGTAATTTTACACTAATTGGTTACTTTTATAAAGTTTTTATGTATAAAATAGTATTATTTGTATACATTTTTATTTTCTCAAATTTTAAAAAATAAAATTTATTATTCATTTGAATTTATTTTTTAAAGTAAAATGCGATTTTATCCACTGAAGCGACTTAAAATAATTAAGTCATTGTTTAAAATTATATAATTTGAATTACTTTTTATATATATAGAAAAAGCACCTATAATTTTTTCTTAAAGGTGCTTTTTAGAACAATATTAAAGTAATTTTTTCAATTTAAATATAACTATTCCAACAACAATTATAATTAACATTACAAAAATAGTTAACGGATATCCAAAAGTCCATTCAAGCTCTGGCATAACTTTGAAGTTCATTCCATAAATACCGGTTATAATAGTAAGTGGAGCTGCTATTCCTGTAAGAACTGTAAGCTTTGTAATTAATACATTTGTTTTTTCTGCAACTTGAGAAGAATATATATCTAATAGCTTATCCGCTAATTCTCTTGTAGATAACGCAAAGCTGTATAATTTATCTATTCCAAAATCAATACCTTGTAAGTTGTCTAAATTATATTTTTTTACATCTGAATATTTTAAATACCTTATATTTTCTTTTAAGATTCTATCACCTATATATAAAAGTGGTCTTGTATTTTTTACAACAGTCCTAGTTATTCCTCTTATATAATTTATCTTTGATACATGATCATCTATAGCACCTTCTAAAATTTCATCTTCTAACTTAAGAATCATGTCTTCTACCTTTTCAAGACTTTCAAATTCATGTATTATTATATTTTTAAATATTAAATAATTAATTTTAAAAAGACTTACTATGCTAGGTGTATCTTCCATTTTTATATTATTTAAGATCATATTTTTAACAAACTCATATATAAAGTGATTTTCGCTACAAACAACCAATATAAAGTTATCTGATAGATAGATATTTACTTCTTCTATTTCAGCTTTATTATCTACAATTTCAAAAGTATTCACACTTAGAAAATCATATTTTTCAAACAAATCAAGCTTTATATTTTCATCAAATTTAAGACAATCTTTAAATGTAATTTCGTCTATTTTTAAAATATCCTTTAGAAGCTTTAATTCATCGACAGAACTTAAAATTAGGTATGAATCATTTTCATTATAAAAGCTTTTTTCAAATTTATCTTTTTTTTCTCTAGTTTCTAAATTTAAAATATGCATTTTATCACCTTGATTTATTATTAGTCAAAATCAAGATGATAATACATGAATTTATGTATTATTTATATATATTAGCTTTTTCTATGAACTTATTGTATAGCTTTAGCATATGAGGTTCATTTATTACATACTCATCTAGCTTATTTATTGGTATCCACATTACTCCACTATTTTCATCTTCTTTAATACTTAAAGGTTCATCCTCATCAGCTTCCATTAAGTATGCAATAGATAAGTGTAAATGAGGTGCTACGTATTTACCATTTTTCATATGGCTTTTTACATCTAAAACATCTAATGAGAAAATACCATCACCGATTATAATAGCATTTTTAACACCTGTTTCTTCTTCAAGTTCTTTCATAGCAACATTAAAAAAATCACTATCTCCATCATTATGACCACCCATCCATGACCATGTATTATAAATATTATGATGTACCATAAGTACTTTATCACGATTTTTATTAACTACAAATGTAGATGAAGTAAGATGTGCTATTTCATTATTTCGTGTAAGTATATCATCAAAGATATCTGCACTTTTTAATATAATATCTTTATCTTTAGATTCTTGTTCATTAAATGGCTTATATTTTTTTATACTATTAATCCAACTCAATATAATCATCCCCTTTATATTTTTTAATTTTATAATTATTTTACCACAATTAATTTATTTATGCTGTTTAATCAAGTAACTAGTTATAGCTTTAATAATGTATAAATTATTTAAGTATATGATTTAATACTTGTTATATTCACATTTTTTTATAACTTCACATATATTATAGTAAGATTTTAAAATCTTATATAGGAGTTGATAATATGTATGAATATGCTTTAAAATTTTTACATCAATATGTAGAAATCTATACTTATTTATCTCAACAAAAGCTATACGGAACAATTATCAAAGTAACTCCTGCTGAAATAGTTTTAAATAGAGAACATATAGATAAAGCTTCTAGTAAAAATTATGATCTTTATATTCCTTTAAATTCTGTCATATCTATAAAAAAACTAGATTAAAAGTTTTGCTATCATATTAAACTAAATATTAAAAGTAAAAGCCACAGCAATCAATGCTGTAGCTTTTTTTGATTTTTATTTTATTAACTTAAAAATAGACTTAAATAAACCATTATATATTTTTTCAAAAATCTTTAAAGATAATATATATGTTATAAACAATGGACTTATTATAATTACCCAATTAGTTAAAATATGTTTATCCCATGTTGGTATAAAGTAAAAAATTAAAATAACTACGTAAATATGAAATGCATACACATACATTGTAGATTTTCCCATTTCAGAATAGAAAGTTTTCTTATTTGGTGTTATAGCACATACAAATATACTTAAAATAATGCTACTTAAATAAAGTACTATTCTATAAAATATACCTTGCCATATATTTAAACCTAGTTCAGTATAAGAATAAGAACCATATAAAAACTTATAATCCAATATTTTATTTTCTGCTATAAACAATGCTATAGCAACAAATATAGTCAATCCTAAAATAGCAATCCATATATTTACCTTATCATCTACTTTTTTTAATTTTTCCATATCTGTATAATACCCAAGCAAGAAAAATGGTAAGAATACTACAGTTCTAGAAAAAGATAATATAGATCCATTCGAAACAAGTCCAACTACTAATCCTAATGCAAAGCTTATAGGTAATATATACTTAATTTTAACTAAGTATTTAAGAGATATCCTCCAAAAAAATAAACTGAGTAAAAACCATAAAGTCCAACCAGGATATAATAATGGAAAACTATTTTGTCCAGTATAAATATAAGCTAGAGTATACCAAATTATATTAAGTACTATATATGGAATTAAAAGTGTTTTTAAATATATTTTTTTACTTTTATTAATATTTTTTGAAAGAAAACCTGATATAAATATAAATAAAGGCATATGAAAGATGTATATAAACATATAAACTCCCATTAGTGTAGTATTTGTATTTATATATCTCTCTATTAAATGGCCAAAGACAACTAAAAATATTAATATAAATTTAATGTTATCTATAAAGTAATTGTTTTTCACATCTTCCATCTGTGCACCTCATTTTAATCATTTGCATTATCTTTCAACTTCTTTCAAGTTCTCTACCTCTTTTATAAAATCTAAAATATACTTAGAGTATTTATTACCTTCTCCTCTTACAAGTTCTATAGTATCTTCATGCTCTGCCTTTTTTATTATTTTTAATAGAGTATTTTCATCTAAATTTTGTATTTTGTCTATAAAAGAAATTGAAGTATTTACATCTATAAGTGAGTCGCTATCACCATGTATACACATAATAGGTATATCAACTTCTTTATTATTAATTAAATTGATAGGATTAGCTTTATCTACCTTACCTTTATATACATAGTTTCTTATAAGAATTTTAGAGTATGTAGAACTACACTTAAAAAAGTCTAATACTCCTGATATTGAAATAAATCCTTTTAATATTGATGGATTAATCCCATACTTTTCTTGTCTTTCGTGGTCAAATACAATATGAGCTGCTAGTTCTCCTCCTGCAGAGTATCCAGCAACAATTATATTATTTACATTTGGATTGATTTTTATAAAATTACTTAAAGCTAAAAATACATCTTCTATTTGTGTTGGATACCTATAAGCCGGAACTAATCTATATCCAGCTAATACAGTTGTATAACCCATTTTATAAAAATATTTACCTACACTGCTATATAGTGATGGGCTTCCATGCCACCATCCACCACCATGGATAAAAAATATAGTTGATTTAATTTCATTTAAAGAAGTATATGGTTGATATAATTTATAATACTGCTTTCTATTTTCTCCATATTTTATTTTTTTTCCTTTTATATTAAAATCTCTTATATAGCTATAAACTAAAGTTCTATTAATACTTCTTGCTTTTCGTCTTAATTTTTTTAAAGTTGTATTTTCCATTAATTTTTATTTATAAGTCCTTTCATCTATTTTTAGTACTTTAAATTTAATCTTAAAATAAAAAGACATGAATTCTAAACCCATGTCTTTTTATTTATAGTATATCTCATTTTCAATTATTTATTTTATTTTTTATAGTATATCTTAGTATTTTATTTTTGATTCACATTTACAGTGCTTTTAATGCAGCTATATTTAATAAACTCCAAGGTTTATTGAAATGTGGTTGGAAGAAGAAATCAGTCATTGCTAATTCTTCAATAGTCATTTCATTTTGAATAACTACTGATAAAGTATTAGCAAACTGAGTTAAGTCTATTTTAGATACTATTTGACCACCTAATACTTTTCTACTATCTTTATCAAATACTAATTTTAAAGTAGCTTCTTCATATGTGGGCATAAATTCAGGTCTATAATTGTCTGTAGCTATTACTGAATCTATATTTAAATTTGTTGTATTCTTTGCAACTTCTTCTGTCATTCCTGTAGACGCTATACATTGGCTATATATTTTTATGCCTGATGTTCCTTGAGTTCCCATATATTTAAGAGTAGGTTTAACTAAGTTTTTACCTATAAGAGTACCCATTCTAACTGCATTTGTTGCTAATGGTATATATCTTGTATCATTTGCTGGATTAAATTTAACAACACAACAATCTCCAGCGGCGAATACATCTTTTTCACTAGTTTGCATATATTCATCTATTATTATAGCTCCATTTGGTAGCGTATCTAGTTTTCCTTGTATTAATTTTGTACTAGGAGCAAATCCTATACATAGTATTACTAAATCAGCTTCAAATTCATCCTTATCTGTTACTACTTTACTTACTTTTGAATCATTTCCTTCAAACTTTTGAACCTTTTGACCTAATACTAAATTAACACCTTTTTCTTTAAATTCCTTTTCTGCAATATCTGTAAATTCTTTATCTAAATATTTAGCCATTATTCTATCTTCTGCATCTATTAGAGTAGTATTTTTCCCTTGTATTTCAAATGCTTCTGCAAGCTCTACACCAATATATCCTGCACCTATTATAACTACATTCTTAGCATCACTACATTTACTTGTTATTGTCTTAGCATGATCATAGTTTTTACATAAAACTATATTATCAAGATTTCCACCTTCAAAATTTGGAACTATTGGCCAAGAACCTAACGTTAAAACAAGTTTATCATAACTGTCTTCAAACGTTTCGCTTGTTAATAAATTTTTAACTATTATACTTTTATTTTCAAAATCTATATTTAAAACTTCATGTTGCATATTAGTTTTTATACCTAATGTTTGTAAGTTTTCTGGTGAATTATAAAATAGTTTTTGCGTATCTTTTACCACATCTGCAACATTTAGTGCTATTCCACAAGATAAAAATGATACATTATCATTTTTTTCATATATAACAACTTCGCTTTCTGGATATTTGTCTTTTATATTAACAACTGCAGCAGTACCTGCATGTGTACATCCTATAACTATAACTTTCATTAATTATCCCTCCATATTGGTAATTTTTTAACATGTTATATTAATACCCGATATTTATAATTTAAAACACAATTATTTTTTTATTACAAATTTATATTAATATATATAACTATTAAAATAGCACTCTATAAATTATATTAAACGGATGTATAAAAAAAGTATGTATATTTAATAAATATACATACTTTTTTATTTATATTGATTTTATAAACTTAATTACATCATCTATTATCCAATCTGGAGTAGAAGCTCCTGCTGTTACACCAATTGTATTATATTTTTTTAAAGAATTTGAATCTAAATCATCTTTGGTTTCTATTGCAAATGTATTTACAAACTCTTTACATATATTAACTAGTTTTTGAGTATTTGAACTATGTGTTCCTCCTATAACAATCATACAATCTACTTCTTTAGATAACTCTCTAGCTGCTTGTTGTCTTACTTTTGTTGCTGAGCATATTGTATTATTAAATATTACATCATTAGTTCTTTTAGAAATTTCATCTACTATTTTTAGGTATAAATCTGAATTGATCGTTGTTTGAGCTACTACGCAGTATTTTTTAGACTTATCTAATTTAACTTTTTGTAAATCTTCTATCGTCTTTACTATAATTGAGTTATTATTGCACCATCCATTTATACCTATTACTTCTGGATGTTTACTATCACCTATAACTATTATTTCATATCCTTTTTTACTATATTCTTTAACTATTTTATGAATTTTTTTTACAAATGGACATGTAGTATCTACTATAGCTATTTGCTTTTTATCTGCATTTATATATACTTCTTCTCCTACTCCATGAGATCTTATTATCATGCTATTTTTATCTGGAATGCTTGAAATATCTTCTACAGTTACTAGACCCTTTTCTTCATATTTACTTACAGCTTGCTTATTATGAATAAGAGGACCTAAAGCATAAATTCCGTCCTCATTAGCTTCTAATTTATCCCAAGCCATTTTCATAGCTCTCTTAACCCCAAAACAAAATCCTGCTTCTTTAGCTATTTTTACATTCATTTCTTATCTCCCTATAGTTCTTATTTAAATTATAGATTTTTGTGTAATTTATGTATTTATTTAGAATGTATATAATAATTTTCTTTTATAACCTCTAATACATTTTGAGCCAACCTTTCATTCTCTTCTGTTGTAAGCTTTTGTTTGTAGTATTCTTCAAAAGATATAGGTTTATCTATATATATTGTAACTCTATTAAAAAGTTTATAATTACTTATAATAGATATTGGTACTACTTGAGCTTTTCCTTTTATTGCAAAAACTGATAGTCCCGCTTTTGCTTGTCCAAATCCAGGCTCTTTAATTCTAGTCCCTTCAGGGAATATACCTAATACATACCCATCTTTTATAGATCTTAAAATATTTTTTATCGTAGACACATCAGGCTTTTCTCTATTTATAGGAATAACATTTAACTTATTTAAAATAAATCCTAAAGGTTTTATTTTAAATAATTCCTTTTTAGCTATTGCTGCTACCTCTCTATTTCTTATAGCAGAAGCTAAAAATATTGGATCTAGATTAGATTTATGATTAGCTGCTATTATGATATTTCCTTCATCTGGAATGTTTTCTTCTCCAATTACTTTATATTTGTAAAATACATTAGAAAAGCATCTTAATACACTTGTTACAAACTTATAAAAATTCACGCTTATCTCCCTTCAATTTAAACATTACAATTATTAAAGTACCTCATTTTAAAGGTACTTTAATAATTGTAATTTAATTTATAAATTTATTTTAGACAATACAGATTCTACAACTTCATTTATATCTTTTCCTGTAGTGTCTATCTCTATAGCATCTTCAGCCTTAACTAAAGGTGCAAATTCTCTATTTGAGTCTATTTCATCTCTTTTTATTATATCATTTATTATTTCGTCAAGTTTAACTTCATATCCTTTATTTACAAGTTCTTTATATCTTCTGTTACCTCTTTCTTCAGGCGTTGCCACTAAGAAAAATTTATAATCTGCGTTAGGAAAAACATAAGAACCTATATCTCTACCATCTAGTATAACAGAGTTTTTTTCACCTATTTCTCTTTGAACATCAACCATTAAATATCTAACATCTTTTATTTTAGCTACATTAGACACGTTGTTGCTAACTTCCATTGTTCTTATTTCTTCTTGTAACAAGTTTCCATCCATATATATATTGTTATCTTTAAAATCAATTTGTGTATCTTTAGCTATCTTTATAACTTCATTTTCATTATTTATATCAATTTTATTTTGAAGGCATTTGTATGTTACTGCTCTATACATTGCACCTGTGTCTATATAATTTATATTTAGTTTTTCTGCTATTATTTTAGCTATTGTACTTTTACCTGCACCTGCTGGTCCATCAACTGCTATTACTAAATTTTTCATATGTTGTTCTCCTAATTAACTATTAAATTTTTAAATATTGCTTTCCAAAAACAAGGCTTCCTATTTATAATTCATCCTTTGTTATATCTGTCCTTAAATTTTTAGAGTTATTTAGATATATATGTCTTATATCACTTTTGTTTTTTTCAGTGTTTACATACATCATAACTCTTATACACATTCTTAAACTACCTTCTATATATTTTTCCTCGAAGTTTAGCATAGGAACATCACAAATATTTAAAATTTCTCTTACTGCGACAGAAGGATATACCTTATCTAAATCACTTGTCATAGTAAAGCACATACTTATTATATCTTCTACATCAAGTAAATTTTCAATTATTATAGTTTGAATTAACTTTGCACTTTCATCTAAAATTTCTTGTTTATTATTAGATGTTACAGTTGTAGCACCTCTTATTGCTAATACATTCATATTATCACCTACACGCTTATTCCAGCAAGATACCCCGTTGAGAAAGCTATTTGTAGATTATATCCACCAGTTTCTGCATCTATATCTATTACTTCCCCCGTAAAGAATAGATTGTTTATAATTTTTGATTCCATATTTGATGAATTTATCTCTTTAACAGAAATACCACCACAGGTTACCTGAGAAGTTTTTATTCCTTTACTTCCATTACATGTTAACTTCATATTTTTTATACTTTCTACTATTTTATTTTCGTCAGATTTAGTTAACTCATTTGCTTTTTTATCTGTCAATTCTAATATAGAAAATACTTCCTTTAAGAAGTTTTGTGGTAATATTCCTTTCAAGTTATTTAACACATTTTTATTCGGGTTTTCTCTTATAGTGTTAGATATTTCATCCACGCTGATATTTGGTAAAAAGTCTATATTTAATTCTAATTCATTTTCATCTATATATTTATTTATATGAGATGAAAACTTTAATACAGCTGGACCAGTTAAACCAAAATGAGCAAATAACATATCACCAATTATAGCTATTTTTTTCTTTTTTATTTTGCAAGAAATTTCTACATTTTGCATAGAAATACCTTGTAAATTTTTAATCCACCCTTCTTTTACTGTAATAGGAGTAAGAGCTGGATAAATTTTAGTTATAGTATGATTGTATTTTCTAAGTATTTCATACATCATACCATCTGAACCTGTATGAGGGTAGCTTTTACCACCAGTAGATATTATAACTTTGTCTGCTAGTAGTTTCTCACCATCTTCTATTTTTACTCCTATTACAGAATCATTTTCTACTATAATGTCTACTACTTTTTTATTTAAAAGTATCTTTACTTTATTTTTAGTTAAGTCATGCCTTAACATGTCAATTACTTCTTCTGATTTATCTGATTTTGTATAAACTTTATGATCATTAAAGTCTTCTACTTTATACTCTAGACCATTTTGTTCTAAGTAAGATAACAAATTCATATTTGTAAAAGTATAAAAGCTACTATATAAAAATTTTTTGTTAGTTACTACTTTTTCAAAGAAGTCTTCAATATCCCTATTATTAGTGATGTTGCATCTTCCTCCACCAGTAACTTTTAATTTTTTACCTAACTCTTCATTACGATCTATCAATATAACCTCATGATTATTTTTTGAAGCTGAAATAGCTGCCATCATTCCTGATGGACCTGCTCCAACTACGATTACTTTAGCCATAAATTTACTCCTATTCCAATGCTGAGTTATTTATTTTCTCATTATTTTTTATATGACTTGTATCATTCATTTTTAATACTACAGGACCATAATCTCTGAATTCAACCATATTTAAAGCTGTATTGTCTTGTTTTATTCTATAGATATTTTCCATTCCTGAGTTTAAGAAAGATAATAGCATAACTCTAACTGTTACAGAATGACTTACAAGTAATATATGTTTATTATCGTATTTTTCATTTATTTCCTTTATAAAACTATCTACTCTTTCCTTTATTATATGAAGAGTCTCTCCACCTTCTATATTTACTAGATGTGGCTCATTTCTCCATGTAGTATAAGTATCTAAATGGTCTTTTTTTATTTCTTCGATTAATAGACCTTCCCATGCTCCAAATCCCATTTCTCTAAGTGATGGAGTTTGTTTTACTTCTATTCCTATTTTTTGTCCAACTATTTCAGCTGTTTGAACAGCTCTTCCTAAATCACTGCTATATATCAAATCTATCGGATAATTTAACATAGCTTCTGCAAGTTCTAAAGCTTGTTCTTCTCCTTTTTTAGTTAAATCTGAATTTCCATGTCCTTGAGTCTTTCCTAATATATTCCAATTAGTTTGTCCATGTCTTACTATGTAAAAAGTATTTGCCACTGTTATGTCCTCCTAAATTGTAATTATTTTAAACGTTTATCAAAACTTTATTATACCATAAACACGTTCTATTAAAAAGATTAATAAAATTTTATAGTAAATTTATCCCTTATCTATTAATATTTCTATTTGAGCTAAAGATTTAATTTCTCCATAACTGTTAGCTCTTGTCATTATGGATACTTCATGAAAATCTCCTTTTGTTTTTATATTATTTATTTTTATGTACTCTTTCATTATGTCATAATATTTTTTAGTATCATAAAAAGTATCATCAAAATATAAAGTTAAATAGTCTCCTTTAGGTAAAGTTATTATTTCTTTATCTGTATTTAAAATATTATCTAACTTTATCATTGTCTTTATATAAGTTAACTTATCTTTATTCATTAAATCGTCATAAGATGTAGCAAATACTATTTTATAATTAAAGCTATCATAAATTTTTTCTACTTCTAAAAGAGTTTTTCTTAAATTCATTTCAAATTCTTCATTATATCTTCCTGAGTAATCATATTTTATTAATTTTCTCATCTCATTATGTTTTGTAAACACAGTGTTCATACCTTTATTTAAAGAGTCTATTATATCATTTTCCAGATTTTCTATACTATTTTTTATAGAATTTAATTCATATAGTTTTTTATTTATTATTTCTTTTTGATTATTAAAAGTATTTAAGATAGATTCTAAAGAATCATAGTCGTTCATAACGTCCTTTATTTCATCTAATGGTATTCCTATTGCCCTGCATTTTTTTATTATATCCATTTTTATAAAGCTTTTCATAGAATAATATCTATATCCCGTTTTTTCATTTATATAATCCGGTTTTAAAAGATCTTGTCTATCATAATGCCTTAATGTTTCAATAGATACGTTATTAAGTTTTGCCATTTCTCCTATTGAAAAATATTTTTCCATGTAATCACCTCTATATAATTTTAACAATATATAATATTATACAAAAAACAACAACTTATATTAAACCTATTTGTAATATTATTATATTTATCCAAACAAAAAAGGAGTTTAAAAACTCCTTTTTATTATAATATGCTATATTTTTCTATTTTTATGCTACTTCATAAACATGTTCTATAGACTTGTTAGTAGAAGTATTTATATTTGATATTATATTTATTGCTACAAATGTTAAGCATTCTGAAAGTAGTGTTCCTGCCCATATTCCATTTGCACCAAATATCTTTGAAAGTACTATTAAAGATATTGGTAAGAATATTACTGATCTAAATAAACATATTATTGTAGATAATTTAGGCATTTCTATAGCTTGATAGTACACTATAGTTCCTATATTTAAACCTACAAAGAAATAACTTAAACTTGTAAGTCTAACACCAAAGTAAGCTATTTCTAAAACTTTAGGATCATTTGTAAATATAGATATTAGCTCTCTTCCAAATAAATAACAAACTAAAACGAAAAATCCAGTTGTTATTATAGATGCAATACTGTTTATTTTATAAAACCCTAAAACTTTATCGATGTCTTTTTTACCAAAATTATAGCTTATAAGTGGTTGCGCTCCTAATGTTAAACCAAATAATACCATGTAAATGTTAGTTCCTATATAATTTATTATACTATATGAAGCTACACCAATTTCACCCATAACTTTTACTAAAACTACATTGTGTATTAAAACTATAAATGAAAAACTTATTTGAGATAAAAATGATGGGAATCCTATTTTTAATAAGTTATTTATAGTCTCAAGTTCTAAATTTACTCTACCAAAAGATAAGTAACCTTTTTGCTTTAAAAAATGAGGTAATAACATTGCAACTGTCACTATTTGTCCAAGACCTGTTGCTATTGCTGCTCCTTTTATTCCTAAACCGAATTTAAATATAAATACATAATCAAGTATTACATTTGTTATAGCTCCAGCTATAGTCGATATCATTGCAAGCTTAGGTCTATTATCATTTCTTACAAAACTATTTAAAACTATACCAACTAAGTTAGGTATACAGAATAAAGCATAGTATCTTAAATAGTCTACTGATAAGTTATGAAGTGTATTTGTCGCTCCTAGAACTTTTACTATTCCATCTGTAAATAATACACACACAATACTTATTATTATCGATAATAATAATAAAAACTTACATACTTGTCTAAAAATATTTACGGCCTTTTCTATATTCTTAGCACCAATATTCTTAGAAACCAATGCTCCACCACCAACGGCCATCATATTCGCTATACCAACTAGCATTACTGTAAATGGTAAAACTATGTTAACAGCTGCAAGAGCATTATCTCCTACACCTTGTCCAACAAATATACCATCAACTATTGTATAAAGTGCTGATACTAACATAGCAAATGCAGATGGTACAGCATACTTTAAAAATTCACTAACCATACGAATTCACCTCTTCTAATATTATTCCTTTAAAAATTATAAACTCTTTTGTAACAAAAGAGTCAATATTTTTAAATTGTTAAGTTTTTAATTTTTAGAAAGGTTATTTTTTCCATTTATATTAATTAAATGATATAATAGTTATTTGTTAAGACTATTGATATATATTGATAATTTTAGTCATTAATTTTGGAAAGGAGATATTTTATGTTTTCTAATTTATTAATTAAATTTTTTATTAAAAATAATGAAGATATCCAAAATGAAGAGGTTCGAAATAAGTATGGATATTTAGCTGGTGCTGTAGGGATAGTTGCTAATTTGTTATTATTTATTGTAAAGATTTCAGTAGGTTTAATAACATCTAGTATAGCTGTTACCGCAGATGCATTTAACAATTTTTCTGATATGGCATCATCTATAATAACTATGGTAGGTTTTAAACTTGCGAGCATGCCACCAGATAAGGAACATCCTTTTGGACATGGTAGATTAGAGTATATATCAGCTTTAGTGGTAGCTTTTATGGTTATGCTGGTTGGGATACAGTTTGTAAAATCATCAATTGAAAGAATTTTAAATCCTATTCCAGTAAAATTTCAACTAATACCTTTTATTCTTTTATTTATTTCTATATTAGCTAAACTTTGGCTGAGCAATTTTAATAAATTTGTAGGAAATAAAATAAACTCATCAGCACTTAAAGCTGCTTCTGTTGATGCTTTAGGAGATGTATTTACTTCTTCTTGCGTTGTTGTATCATTCTTAGCTGCTAGGTTTACTAATCTGCCTCTTGATGGTTATATTGGTATACTGGTTTCTCTTGCTATATTGTATGCAGGATTTACGTTAGTCAAAGAAACTATAAGTCCACTCCTAGGAGAAGCACCTGACTTAGATCTTGTGCAAAAAATCAATGAATATGTCTTATCTTATGAACATATTAGTGGTGTACATGACTTAATTGTACATAATTACGGTGTCGGAAGATGTATAGCTTCTCTTCATGCTGAAATTCCATCTAATATAAATATTATGACTATTCACGATATTATTGATAAAGCTGAAAGAGAAATTTCTAAAGAGTTAAAAATTCATTTAGTTATTCATATGGACCCTGTATGCGTTGAGACTAAAGAAGTATCAGAAGCTAGAGAAGAAATTCAAAATATCATAGATTCTAATTCTAATATCAAGTCTATGCATGATTTTAGAGTTGTAGGAGACGGAGATAAAAAAAATTTAGTTTTTGACATTGTTGTATTCCATGAAAATAAAGTTAGTGATGATGACTTAATAGACTATATTAATAATGAAATAAAATCTATTCATCCTCAATATAACTGTATTATTACTGTAGACCGAGAATATCATTAACCATACAATGAGTGTATATTTATAGGAGGAATTTTATGAATGTTTGGAGTGAATTAATTAACCTATATCCATTTTTAGATAAGCTGAATGCAAAATCTCAAACTATAATAAAAAATGCTTTAATTGTAAAAGATTTCAATGAAGGTTACACTTTAATTCATGAAGGAGCTTCTTGTTTAGGTTTTTCATTGATAATTAAAGGTTCCATTAGAGTGTATAAACTTTCAGATAAGGGACGAGAAGCTACACTGTACAAATTAAATGCAGGTGATACGTGTTATCTATCTATGTCTTGTATGCTTAGTGAAGATTCTTATCCAGCTTTTGCAGAAGTTTTAGAACAATCTATAATTGTTTTTATACCAAGTAATATATTTAATGAATTTGTTTATAATACATTAGATTTCCAAAAGTATATATTTAAAAATCTTTATAGTAAATTTAATGACGTTTTAGGTGTTCTAGAAGAAATTGCATTTGAAAGAATTGATGTTAGAGTTGCTAAATACTTACTTTTAACATCTCAAAAAACTAATAATAGTAAATTTATATACCTAACTCAAGAAAAAATTGCACAAGAGCTTGGAACTAGTAGAGAAGTTATTAGCAGAATGCTTACTGATTTTAAAAATAAAGAAATAATAACTTCTCAAAGAGGAAAAATCACTATATTAGATTTTGAAAAACTTAAATCTATATCTAGCTTAGTAAAATAATAAAAGGAGCAAATCTCTATATTGAGAATGCTCCTTTTTTGTTTTTATAGCTGGTATTATTTATTATAATACTCTTTTAGCCCATAAATACACTCCATTCCAATAAGATGTATTTATATTTGTTCTTTTTACAACATCACCTGGCTTAGGTGCATGTATCATTTCACCATTTCCTATGTATATACCTACATGACTAACGCTTCCGCTTCCATCTGTACTTGAGAAGATTAAGTCACCTGGTTGAAGGTTTGATCTACTTACAGTTGTTCCATACCCAGATTGTTCTCTTGAAGTTCTAGGTAAATTAACACCTGCAGCATTTTTATATACATAATAAGTTAATCCTGAACAGTCAAATGAACTTGGACCTTCAGCTCCCCATACATATGGTTTACCTAATTGTTGCTTAGCTAAATTAACTACAGCTTCTCTAGCATTAGTTGATGGTTTTTCATTTTCATCTCCACCACCTGGATTTCCTCCTAGAGAGATATAATCAGAACTAGCCCAGCCTATTTTTCCACTAGACAGTTTTACTTTATACCATCCATTTGATTTTGCTATTAACTCTACAGTTTGATTTCTTTGTAACGTTGCTATAACAGAATAACTAGTTCCAGCTCCACTTCTTACATTTAATGAACTAGCAGTAACAGTTCCATATCCTGACACTGACTCTTCTCCAGATCCACCTGAGTTTCCACCAGATCCACCTAAGCTTATATAATCAGCACTAGCCCAACCTACTTGGCCATTTGATAATTTTACTTTATACCATCCATTTGATTTTGCTATTAATTCTACACTATTATTTTTGTATAGCTTTCCTACTATAGAATAGCTAGTTCCAGCTCCACTTCTTACATTTAATGCAGATGTTGTAACTGTTCCATATCCTGATACTGACTCTTCTCCAGATCCACCTGAGTTTCCACCAGATCCACCTAAGCTTATATAATCAGCACTAGCCCAGCCTATTTTTCCACTAGACAGTTTTACTTTATACCATCCATTTGATTTTGCTATTAACTCTACGCTATTATTTCTATAAAGTTTTCCTACTATAGAATGACTAGTTCCAGCTCCGCTTCTTACATTTAATGCATCTGCTGTAACTGTTCCATAACCTGATATTGATTCTTCTCCAGAACCACTTTCAGATCCCCCTATTTTTATATAATCATTACTAGCCCATCCTGTTGTTCCATTTGATAGTTTAACTTTATACCACCCATTTGATGAATCTAGTATATCAACTGTATTCCCTCTATATAATTTACCTATTATTGAGTTAGAAGTACCTGGTGCACTTCTTACATTCAATACATCTGTAGTTACTATTCCACTTTCATTTGCATAAGCGTTTGTAGCCCCCATAGTAAGTGCTACAGTACTTAGTCCTATAGACATAACTATGTTTTTCTTTACCATACCATTCCTCCTTAATATTATAAATTTTTAGAGATTAGTGATTTTTCGACACTTAATCTCTATACTCATACTACTATATAAATTTTCCTTTGTAAACAAAAAGTTACAAATTAATTACAAATATGTTACATTTTTGTTACCTTTTGTAATTAATTTGAAGGTATGATAAAAACTTTAATACTTAAAATATTTTTTCTATTATATTTAATCAAAGCTGTTAAAATAGGATTCATTTGGCTCAAATAAATCTTTTTTATTTCTATTATGTCTGAATTTTGACATTTCTTCATATATCTTAATTCTAGCTATATTTATATCTCCAATAGGTCTATGATCTAATAAGCTATGCCCTGGAGAAAAAGATAATATTTCTGCCAAGTCATATCTTTGTTTAGTTGTAAAAACCTGTACAGGAATTTTTATCTGACCTAATTTAATAAATGGAGCTTTTTTTTCATCCCATTTAACTGATGCATCATTTATAGGCATTTCTTTATCATTAGTTTGTATTTGAATCATAAAATCAAATACTGCTTCATTAGCTTTAAGATGTTTTTGCATATTACATGTCAAATAGTTTGATGTAAATTTTCTAGGTAATGTACTTTTGTATACTGATTTTGGAATTAAAGCATATTTAACCTTTTTATCTCCAAACATATATGGAGTAGTACTGTAATATTTTACATCTAGAGGGCTAGTTTCATGTTTCATATTCTTTAAGCTATTAATAATAGCTTTGAAGTTTCCATTGAAAAGAAATTTTGTACCAAGCATTATAGGATTTAATTTTGTTGTGTAATAAATAACATCATGAAAAAGTTTCAATGTTCCTATTGGCATAATTTCATTATTTATAAACAAAAAATCTTGAGTATATTTTTCATCATTAGTACATTTATTACCATGTACATTTAAAACTTTAATTGAAAAACCTCTAAAATCTCTATATTTGTCACTTTTAATTTTAGGATTAGAATTTGATACACGAATAATAGCTGGATAAGTTTTATATTCATTAAATATACCTACTTTATATTCATCTGGTAAGTTTTTATCAACTATAAAATATGCTTTTAAAAGTCCAATACATTTGGCATGAGCATCTCTTTTTGTATTGCCTTTAGAGTACTCTTTCATTAACTTTTTCTTTAACATCAATATAATGTTGTCTGTTAGCTGATCTTGATTATATCTACTCATCTTAAATCTCCTTATATTATAAATTTTATAATATATATTATTTACAGTTTGGCAAATTTAATTTAAATACTTACTCTAAGTTAGTTATAATCAATATTTTATGTAGTATAAGTACTTAATAATAAAAAGGAAATATCTACAATACTAAATTATTAAAATTTTTTAGTATTGGATATTTCCTTTTATTTAAATATATTTTATTGCTATTTTACAGATACTTTTATATTATCATTTTCACCATCTATTAAAATAGTACAGCCATTATATACTTCTCCAGCTATAATTTTTTTAGCAATTATAGTTTCTAAAGTGTTACTAATGTATCTTTTTAATGGTCTTGCTCCATATACTGGATCATACCCTTCACTAACCATTATATCTTTTGCACTTTCAGTTACTTCAATATTTATATTTTTATCACGTAATCTATTTGTTAAAGATTTCATAAATATATCTATTATTTGTTTAATTCCTTCTTTATCTAACGGCTTAAACATTATGATATCATCAACTCTATTTAAAAATTCTGGCTTAAATCTTCTCTTCATCTCATTCATAACTAATTCTTTGGATTCATTAGTTATATTCTCTCCAGATTCTAATAAATATGAGCTACCTATATTTGAAGTCATTATTATAAGTGTATTTTTAAAGTCTACTGTTTTACCTTTATTATCAGTAAGCCTTCCATCATCTAATATTTGTAAGAATATATTAAATACATCTTCATGAGCCTTCTCTATCTCATCAAATAGTATAACTGAATAAGGATGTCTTCTTACTGCCTCTGTTAATTGACCTCCTTCTTCATAACCTACATATCCTGGAGGAGGTCCTATAAGTCTAGAAACAGCATGTTTCTCCATATATTCTGACATATCTATTCTTATAATATTTTCTTCACTATCAAATAAATTATTAGCTAAAGTTTTAGCAAGTTCAGTTTTACCTACACCTGTAGGACCTAAGAATATAAATGATCCTATTGGTTTATTTTCATCTTTAAGCCCTGCTCTAGCACGTATAACTGCATTACTTACAGCTGTTACTGCTTCATCTTGGCCTATTACTCTTTTATGAAGTTCATCTTCTAATTTTAATAATTTTTCTCTTTCACCTTCAACAAGTTTAGTAACAGGTATTCCTGTCCACTTAGCTACTATTTCAGATATTTCATTTTCTGTAACTTCCTCTTTTAATAATGCATTTTCATAACTTTCCTTAATTTTCAATTCATGTTCTTTTATTTGCTCTTCAAGCTTTGGTATTATACCATATTTTACTTCTGCTGCTTTATTAAAATCATATTCTCTTTCATATTTTTCTACATTACCTTTAGCTTCATCTAATTGCGATTTTAGATTTCTTATCTCTAATATTTGACTTTTTTCTTTTTCATATTTAGCAGTCATTTCATCATTTTTAGATTTTAATTCTGCTAATTCTTTACCTAATTTATCAAGTCTTTGTTTACTTTTTTCATCTTTTTCTTTTAATAAAGCTTCTTTTTCTGTTTCAAGTGTGAATAATTTTCTTCTAACTGTATCTAATTCTGTTGGAAGAGAGTCAATCTCACTTCTTATCATAGCACCAGCTTCATCTATTAAATCGATAGCTTTATCTGGTAAAAATCGATCTTGTATATATCTATCAGAAAGTTTAGCTGCTGCAACTATTGCACTATCATGTATTCTTATACCATGATGTATTTCAAATCGTTCTTTAAGACCTCTAAGTATTGAAACTGTATCACTTACGCTAGGTTCTTCTGCTATAACAGGTTGGAAACGTCTTTCAAGCGCTTTATCTTTTTCGATATACTGTCTATACTCATCAAATGTAGTTGCACCTATACAATTTAATTCTCCCCTTGCAAGTAATGGTTTTATTAGGTTACCTGCATCCATAGCACCATCAGTTTTCCCTGCACCAACTATAGTGTGTATTTCATCTATAAATAATATTATTTTTCCTTCTGACGCTTGGACTTCTTTTAGTACTGCTTTTAATCTCTCTTCAAATTCACCTCTATATTTAGCTCCTGCAATTAAAGATCCCATATCTAGTGAAAATATTATTTTGTCTTTTAGTCCTTCTGGTACATCTCCTCTAACTATTCTTTCTGCTAGCCCTTCAACTATCGCAGTTTTACCAACACCAGGCTCTCCAATAAGAACTGGATTATTTTTAGTTCTTCTTGATAGAATTCTTACGACTCTTCGTATTTCTTCATCTCTTCCTATTACTGGATCTAATTTATTCTTTTTTGCTAATTCAACTAAATTAGTTCCAAAACGAGCTAATGCTTCATATGTTCCTTCTGGATCTTGCGATTCAACTCTTTGACTTCCTCTGACGTTTGATAATACATTTAAGAAGCTATTTTTATTTATATCATATTGTCTTAATATTTTACCTAAGTTAGTATTAGATTCCATTTCTATTATTGCAAGCATAACGTGCTCTACACTTATATAAGAATCTTTGAACTCTTTTGAAATTTCTTCTGCTTTTATTAATATTTCATTGATTTTTCTAGTAGCTGTTACACCTTGTGAGCTTATGCCTTCTCCATGTATTTGTGGTAGTTTGCTAAGTTCTACATTTATACTATTATCTAAAGATGTTACAGATACATTCATTTTTTCAAGTATATTTGGTATAAGTCCATCTTCTTGATTCACAAGGGCACTTAAAAGATGAATTACGTCTACTTGTTGATTATGATTTTTTACTGCTATACTATAAGCATCATTTAGGCTTTTTTGTACTCTTACTGTCATTTTTTCTATATCCATTCTAAAATCCCTCCATTACCTTATTTTATATATAATATTGATTATTATTCTATTTTTTAGTTTTGTTAGCACTCTTTATTGTTGAGTGCTAATGTTATTAATTAAAATATATACCTATATACTTTAATTGTCAATAAGGTTTATGAAATTTTATACATACTAATTTTAGTAAAATATTATAATATATTCCAACTTATAAAAAATATTTTTATTTATACATATGAAACATTAAATTTGATAGATAGATAGATAAATTTAAAAATAAATGAACACAGTATAATGATATATTGAATACTACATATCATTATACTGTGTTCATTTTTAATCTTTTATTTATCTAAATAGAATATATATTATCTACTATTCTTCAACATGAGCATTGTTTTTATTTAGTCTACTGTGTTTAGCTCCATATAAGAAATAAACTATAACTCCAGCTAAAATCCAAATTGCAAATCTTATCCAAGTAACTAAAGGTATATTAAGTGTTATATATAAACAAAATACTATAGCTAATAAAGGTAAAACAGGAACCCATGGACATCTAAATTTTCTTTCTATATTTGGCATAGTTTTTCTTAAAACTATTATACCTGCAGATACAGCTATGAAAGCAAATAATGTTCCTATATTGCATAAGTCTATTATTACAGTTAAAGGGAAAAATCCTGCGATTATGCAAGTTACTATTCCTGTTATTAGTGTACAACTTGCAGGTGTTCCGTGTTTTTCATTTATAGATGCAAATGCTTTAGGAAGTAATCCATCTCTTGACATTGCCATAAATATTCTTACTTGACCATATAAAGTAACTAATAATGTAGATATCATACCTATAACAGCACCTGTTGCTACAAGAGTAGATCCCCAGTTTATACCTATTTGTGATAATGCATCTGGAATAGCATTCATTACATTTATAGATTTAAAAGGTATCATACCTGTTAAAGCTAATGCCACACCTATATATAAAATAACTACTGAAACTAAACAAATTAGTAATCCTAACGGTACATCTCTTTTAGGATTTTTAGTTTCTTCTGCTGCTGTTGATACTGCATCAAACCCTATATATGCAAAAAATATTACTGCTGTTGCTGACATTATTCCGCCCATTCCATATGGTGAAAATGGTATATAGTTTTGAGGTTTTATATTAGTAAGACCTAGGAATATAAATAATAAAATAACAAAAACTTTAATTCCAACAATAATATTATTTACCTTTGCACTTTCAGATACACCTACATAAAGTAGCCAAGTTATAAAGCAAGTTACTAGCACTGCTGGTAAATCAATAAATCCTCCTGCTAAGATTGATTTTGTAAACATTTCAGGTAAAACAATTCCATAAGAATTTAACATTCCTACTAAAGTCCCAGACCATCCTGATGCAACTGCAGCTCCTGATACTAAATAAGTTAACATTAAGTTCCATCCTATTATCCAAGCAACAATTTCCCCAAATGCTACATATGAATAAGAATAGGTACTTCCTGATACAGGAAACATTGTTGAAAGTTCAGCATAGGTTAATGCACATAGGGCACTTGTTACTGCTGCGATTATAAATGATATTATAACTGCTGGTCCAGCCAGCATTGCTCCTTGCCCTGTAGCTACAAATACCCCTGTTCCTACAACGGACCCAATTCCTAACAAAGCTAAATCAAATGCCCTTAGATTTTTTTTAAGACCGCTATTTTCAGAAGTTTCTTTGAAATCTGCAACTGTCTTCTTTCTAAAAAAATCCATTTTCATACTTACTACTCCCCTTCTAGGTTTAATTTTAAAATATATTTGTATTTGTTTGAATCTTTTTACTTTTAAATATATTCTTAAAGTTATTATAATAACATTATGGCAAAAAAGTAACTTTTTTTAATAGCACAATGTATCATTTTTTTGTTAAATATATGTTTTTTCAACAAATTAATTTATTTTTTTCACTAAAATAAACACAATTTTAACAAAATTAATTTTTTTTAACACAAATTAAGCTTATGCACTGAAAAATTTTTATGTTAATAGTATCTAAGTACATTTAATTTATTTTTTATGTTAAATAATTTCATTATTTAATTTTTTATAAAAAAAGGTATAAACTTAACAGTTTATACCTTTAATAGTTAATAGATTATTATAGTGCTTCCTTCAGGAACATTTTCGTAAATCCATTTCGCACTACTTGTTGCTAGCCTTATACATCCATGACTTATAGCAACACCTAATCTATCATCTTTTATACTAAGACCTGTTTCATCATATATGATAGAATGGTAATAATACTCATCAGTTATATTAGTTGCATACTTAACAGAGCTATTTTCATCTCCAATTGCAGGATACTTTATACCTACTAAAAATACTCCACTTATTGTTGGAGTAGAAGGCTTTCCAACTGTACAGCTCCATTTATATAGCATATCCCAAGCATCATTATCTTTTTCAAATATATATGTATATTTATTCTTTGTAGATGTAATTATTAAATAATTAGTTGTGCTATTTATATTGTTTTTATTTACAAAGGCAGATATATCATTATTAAAATGTGTGTAATCTAAATTGTTATTTTTATTTAACCTAATATACTTAGAATTCATAAATTTTCACCTCAACTAAATTTATATATATATTTATTTATGAGTATATCTAAAACAAAATGAACAATTGTGATTAAACATTTAATTGAAATATTAAACAAATAAAATATTTAATTTTATCTAGGTACCAAAAATAGCTATCTGTAATATTATAGTAGTAGTTTTCAAATTAGGGGGTGTCATCATCGTGCTACAATCTTTTCTTCTAGTGTTATCTCTATCTATTGATACATTTGTAGCTAGTATTGCTTATGGAACAGACAAGATAAAAATTCCATTTTCTTCTGCTTTAATCATAAATGGGGTATGTACTTCTTTTTTAGCTATCTCACTTTTTTTAGGTTCTATATTAAAGGATTTTATGTCTCCTAGTATAGCATCTTTGGTTAGCTTTTCACTATTAATGTTACTTGGGACATATAGATTATTTGAATCATTTTTTAAAACATATATACAAAAATTTTCAAATTCAGAAGTCCCTTTGACTTTTAAATTTTTTGATTTTAAATTCGTTCTTGAAATTTATGCAAATGAAACTAAAGCTGATTATGATAAATCAAAGATACTAACAGGTAAAGAAGCTTTTTATTTAGCTGTAGCACTTTCACTTGATAGTTTAGCTGTTGGTTTTGGTAGTAGCTTAGGAAGTGTTCGTTACTTAGAAGTTATTTTACTTTCATTAATAGTTGGGATTTCTTCTTTAATAATAGGATCTTATATGGGTAGTAAATTTGTTGAAAAAGTAGATATGAATCTTTCTTGGTTGTCCGGAGCCATCCTTATATTATTAGCCCTTATGAGATATTTTAAATTTTAAATCGAATATTAAATTAAAAGGTATCTTTAAAATTAAAGATACCTTTTAATTTATTTATTTTGTAATAACTCTTTTATGTCTCTAAGTAATAATACCTCCTCTGAAATTTTTTCTTCAATAGTAACAGCTTCTTCTATCTTTTTTGTCCTTAATTTATTTATTATTCTAACGAACATAAATATAGCAAATGCTATTATAAAAAAATCTACTGTAGTCTGTATAAAGCTACCTATATTTAAAGTTATAGGAGGTGTTTTACCTATACCTTCTCTTAATACTACTTTATATTCTGAAAAATTTATACCTCCTGTTAATATACCTACAAATGGCATAATTAAATCATTTACTAAAGATGTAACTATTTTTGAGAAAGCTCCTCCTACAACAACCCCTATTGCTAAATCAATAACATTTCCTTTAATTGCAAACTCTTTAAATTCTTTAATTAAATGTTTCAAATACATTTACCTTCTTTCTATATTTTTATAAAAAATTCTTATGGTTAGTTTATCCTTATTTTAAGTGTTTAATTTTAAATATAATTTTTACATAAAAAATACAGTATCTAATAGTCATTTTACCATAGATACTGTATTATATATTAAGCTATATTTTTATTGCTAGACTTTATAACCTGCTGTGCTATATTTACAGAATGGTCAGAGATTCTTTCTAAATTAGATATTATATCTAAATATACAACTCCGTTATCTATAGTACATAAGCTTTCATTTAATCTTGCCATATGATTTTCACGACATACTTTTTCCATAACATCAACTTGTTCTTCCATCTTTATTACCTTACAAGCTAAGTCTATATCATTATTTTCCATAGATTCTAATGCAGCAGAATACGCATCTACAACTTTATTATACATTTGAACTAACTCATCTTTACCTTCCTTAGATAAATTTAAGTCTTTTTCTAATATAATTTCAGCTAGCTCTGCTATATTTTCAGCGTGATCACCAATTCTTTCTATATCATTTACCGTATTGAATAACTCATCAACAGTTTCTCTAGACTCATTGCTTAAAGAAGTTTTAGATAGTTTTAATAAGTAATTTAATATAGTCTTTTGTAATAAGTTAACTTTTGATTCTTCTTCAAATGCTTTTTTAATCTTCGAATTTGATCCTTCAAATACACCTTCCATTGAGTTAATTAGAGCTTTTTTAGCCTTATCACCCATTCTTAAAGTTTCTTTAACCGTATTTGATAGTGCGATTGATGGAGTTTCCATCATTCTTTCATCTATATACTTAACTGTTTTTCTGTCTTCAATTTCATCTTCTCTCTCAGGTACAAGCTTCATAGTAAGTTTTACTATAAACTTAGAGAATGGAAGTAATATTATAACGTTTATTATATTAAATAACGTATGTGAATTTGCTATTTGTCTACTCACATCTGTTGGATCTAAATGTGTTACCATCATAGTTATCGGTTTAGTTAGTACTAACATAAATACCATAGTTCCTATAATATTAAATATTAAGTGCATTGTTGCTGCTCTTCTAGCATTTTTACTAGCACCTATACTAGATATTAATGAAGTTACACAAGTACCTATGTTTTCTCCATATAATATAGGTAATGCTGCTCCTAAACTTATTGCTCCTGTTGATGCAACTGCAAGTAGCATACCCATTGAAGCACTTGAACTTTGAACTATTGCTGTTATACCAAAGCCTAATAATATTCCAAGTATTGGATTTTGACCTAGTGTACTTAAAGCCATAGTAAATCCTTCAAATTCAGTTAAAGGCTTAACTGCATCTTTCATAAAGTCCATACCAGTGAATAATATACCAAATCCTATTAATATCTCAGCCATATTTTTAACTTTTGGCTTAGATGAGAATAAATAAAGTATTATACCTATACCTAACGCAACTGGCGCAAGACCTACTAAATTAAGAGAAACTAGCTGTGCTGTTATAGTTGTACCTATATTTGCACCCATTATAACCCCTATTGCTTGTGGTAAAGTCATAATTCCTGCATTAACAAATCCAACAACCATTACTGTAGTAGCACTACTACTTTGTATAATTGCTGTAACTAAAGCACCAACTATAACCCCCATTAAAACATTACTTGTTAAAAGCTCGATTATCCTTCTTAGTTTAGCTCCTGCTGACTTTTGAAGTCCATCTCCCATAAGGTTCATACCGTACAGGAAAAGACCAAGACCTCCCATTAAGTTGATTGCTATTTCCACTTTCTTGTTTCCTCCTTAAGATATGCATATGTAATTTTTTAAATTTTCTTATTTATTAGTACAAATTCATTCTATCAAAAAAAATGTCATATTGTGTTAAGTGAATGTTAACTTATTTGGATTTATGTTAAGATTACGTTAAATGACAGTTAAATATTAAGTTAGTATTAATTTAAGTTTAAGAGTTTGTTAATAATATTTTTCTATAAATATTAGTTATTTTCTATATTTAGTCATAAAAAATAAAGACTTAATATTGTATTAAGTCTTTATTTTTTATTTATATTTTTATTGTAAATTAATTTTTTATTCATTTATAACAATAGCCATAAATTCTAAATCATGTTCCCCTGTATTTTCGATTGAATGAGTAGCACCATCACAAGTATATATAACATCTCCTTGTGATACTTTAGTAATGTTACCATTGTCATCTACAACTCCTGTTCCTGTTAATATATAATATATCTCAAAATCTTCTGTATGGTCATGATATCCTATAGACGCCCCTTTTGGTAATGTTATTTTTGATATCATTTTTGCTTGATTTTTTAACTCTTCCCCCTGAATTAAATGTTTTATGCTTACACTTTTTTTACCACCTCTTAAATGTTCTATTTTTGTAATCTCTAGATCTTTTGATTTCTTTATCATATAGCTTCTCCTTACTTTTAGTTTTATATTTTTATTCTATATTTTAGTTAACTCACCTTTAATTTTTTTAGGTTATATGTTGAATTTATATTGTAATTTTATAAAAATAAAAGGATTTAGTTTTACTTTTAACTAAATCCTTTTAGGTCTTTAAGCCTATCTAAAATCATTTATATTATTGGGTACAGTTAAAAACTGAAGTATACTTTGTAGAGGTAATGCTCTATTTTCAATAGCCATGCCAAACTTTTCAAAACTTTCTTTTACACCTTCATTATATGTTTTTAAAATACCCTCTTGTAATTCTTGTAAGTGAGAAGCTATATATTGTTTTATATCATCTTCTGTTTTAATATTAGAAATCTCTTCACCTATAAAAACATGTTTAAATATCTCAAACCCTTCACCCTTAGATCCCCATATAAATATTCTATATGTTATTAAAGATCTTTCTAAATATATTCCACTACTTATTGAATTCATATGGTTTATATCTTCGTATAAGTGTTGGTTAAAATCTACAAATCCACTTGATGCTATTTCATATGTCTTAGCTTCATTAAACTCTATATTACATTTATATAAATTATTATAAAAATCTTCATATCCATTACTTTGAATAAGTATTTTACCTAACTCACTTACTTGTATATTTACATTATTATTTTCTAAAATTTTTTTCATTTTAAACTCCTTTTAGTTTTTGCATTTTGATATTTTATTGTATCATATTATAGTTAGATTTTAAAATAAATGTTAAATATCTATAATTTTTTACTTATATTATCTACTATTATATCTTTATGTTGTGCAAAATAATGTATAAGTTCTTTATAAAATACATCAGATACCTCTAATATTTGTTTTATCTCTAATAACTTATTATCAAAAGTTATTTCTTCTACACAACCAACTAGATAGCTTATTAAAATTTCAATTAAAGAACTGGCTATAATATATCCATCATTTCTATCTTTTAACTTTAATTGAACATATGGAATCAAAGCTATGTACGTAGATATTTTAGCTATATTTTCTTCATTGCTATTATTTATATTTTTTTTTGCATTGCATATAAGCGACTCATCTATTGGTATATTTTGTATCAAATCACATACCACATTTATTATATAATTATTTAAATTTTCTTCACTATCCTTAGACATTCTCTCGATTATTTCTTTATCAAAATTATTTTGTGAATATACCTTTAATTCATTTAATTTCATTGCCTTATCTCCTAAATAATATTTATTGTTAATATAAAATTTTATTTTATAATTGCTAATCTCAAATAAAAATTTATTCTTTAGTTCTTTTATATTTTATCATCTTAAATATGTATATTTCCAGTAAAAAAATTTATTTACTAGAATACTTACAATACTGTTTTGTAACCAAAATAAAAAGAATGGCAAAAAACCATTCCTTTTCCTAACATTTAATAAAATTTTATATTTTAAGCTGTTTGATTTGCTTTTTTAACCTTACAAATATTTTTTGCAAATAATATAGAAGCTATTCCACATATAAACATTAAACCTGGATAATATAGATATGGTAAAATTTCAACTGGAGATATTTGAGCGACACCAGCAGCTGTTAAAAGTTGTGCTCCATATGGTATAACTCCTTGCCAGCAAGATGAAAATATATCCAATATGCTAGCTGTTTTTCTAGGGTCTATTTCATATTTATCCGCTATATCCTTTGCTAATGGACCTGCTGTAACTATTGCTATGGTATTATTTGCTGTACATAGGTCAATAACACTTACTAATGCAGCTATTCCAAACTCTGCACCCTTTTTACTTTTTATTTTACTTGTTATAAAATAAAGTATATAATCAATACCACCATTAAACTTTATAAGAGAAACTACGCCTCCTACTACTATACATAAAATACTTAGTTCATACATACCAGCTATTCCACCTGATATAGCTTCTATAAGTCCAAATATATCGAATGATTTAGTAAATAAACCTACAACTCCTGCAAATCCAATTCCACTTCCTAATAGTACAAAAACATTTACTCCACATAATGCACCTATCAATACTACTAGGTATGGAAGAACTTTTATTAGATTATAATCATAGCTTTGATTTGCAACATTATCATATCCTAATGTTACTAATGTTAATAACACTGCAGTAACTATAGCTGCTGGTAAAACTATTTTAAAGTTCATTTTAAATTTATCTTTTAATTCACAACCTTGTGTTCTTACCGCTGCTATTGTTGTATCTGATATTATAGATAAATTGTCTCCAAACATTGCTCCACCTACTACTGCTCCTATAACTAAAGCTACAGGTATTCCTGTTTTTTCAGATATTCCAACTCCAATTGGAGCTAAAGCTGCTATTGTACCAACTGAAGTTCCCATTGATACTGATATAAAGCATCCTATTATAAACAATCCTGCTACCAAAAGATTTGATGGTAGTATTGATAGACTTAGGTTTACAGTTGAGTCAACTCCTCCCATAGCTTTAGCAACACTTGAAAATGCTCCTGCAAATAAAAATATTACAACCATTAAAATAATATTAGGTTCTCCAGCGCCTTTGCAAAATACATTTAGCTTTGTTTCTAAGTTTTCTTTTTTATTAAATAATAATGCTACTGCACCAGATATTAAAAATGCTACTACTGCAGGCATTTTATAAAAATCACCTGTTATTATTCCACTTCCTACAAATAATAATAAAAATACACCTAAAGGTAATAATGCTAACGGATTTCCTTTTTTAATTTCTTGATTCATTTTATTAATCTCCTTTTAATTTTTATACTTAATCTTTACATTAAATTCATCTTAGACTAATTATTCATATTAACTAATGTCGCGCGCCACTTAATTTATATAAATAATCACACTTAGTGCATAAAAAAACTCCCGCCCTAAGAATTTAATCTTAGGAACGAGAGTTGACTTCGTGTTACCATCCTAGTTCATTTGTATTTCACAATACAAATCTCATTGAGTACGCCAATTTTTTTGGTTATACTCTATCACTGTAACGGGTGAACCCGTTGTAGCCTAAATCCTATCAATAGATCTCGGTACACCGCTCCAAGGCCATTTTCACTTTAATATCCTTTGCTCCCCTCTCACCAATAGGAACTCTCTGTAAAAGTATTCTTAAAGTTACTTTCCTTTTCATAGCATTTATAATTTCTTTTTATATTTTATATAATATATTTTCTAAAAAGCTTTGTCAATTATATTTTTAAATTTTCTAAAAATTTTTTTTATTTTTTATATTTATTTAATTTTACATCCAATAAGCTTACATGTACCTCCACACTCAAAGCATAAATAATCCGGTTCTTCTTTATCGCTAATTTGCACAGATATTGAATTACACTTTTCACATTTAAGTCTATATACATTTCCACTTTTTAATAATAGATCAATTAAATTTTGATTACTTTTACTCATTATAAACCACCCCACCCTTTGTTTATTTAACTATAATATAGCACAATGTTATCAAAATTTCTTATTTTTTGTAATTTTATATATTATTTAATTTATAAAAAATCACCTAGAATTTAAATTCTAGATGATTCTTAGTTTATACGAGATTTATTTTTCAGTAACCCATTGTAAAAATTAATTACATCCTCAATATATGTATTGAAAATTGTATCTTTTTCAATATATATTTCATGTTTCGCATCTTCTCTTAAAATAATCTTACAATTTTTAGCATAACTTGCGAACCTATTTTGTCCACCGGGCCTTACAAAAGTATCTTTACCTGCCTGAAATATCAATATAGGTATTTTTACTTTGCTTGCATTTTCCTCTCTAGTTAATATATCTGTTGCTTTAAATGCTTCTTTTAACCATTTAAATGACCCACCAGATGTTTGAAGTTCTTTATTTTTAAGTTGTTTTTTTAAGTATGAGCTATATCTTCTTTGAGAATTAAATTCTAATTCATTTAAATTTTCCTTTGTTTTAAATGGACCATGACCTAGTATATATTGATTTCCTTGACCTATAATACACATAAATTTAGAGATTATCTTAGAAATAAAAATAGGATATTTTCCTGTCTCTATTTCCATCATAGGACAATTTAAAATTGCTCCATCAAAATAATTTTCATACTTTTCTAAAAATAATGTTCCTATAGCCCCTCCCATAGAGTGAGCAAATAGAAATATTTTTTCTTCTTTTTTATTATATACAACAACACTATCTAAAAAAGTTTTAAAATCATATACATAATGTTCAAAACTTTCTACATTGATTTGGCTATTATCTATACCTAATCTTCCTGATTTTCCATGACCTCTATGATCCATTATATATACTGAAAATCCACACTCATTAAATATTTTAATTATTTCATCATATTTTTCTGATGTTTCACAGAAACCATGAGATATCACTATGTTAGCTTTACTCGGCTCTACAATATAACTTTTGTAATATATTTTAACATTCTCTTTTCCCATTATATATCCATCTTCATATATTGTACTACTTTTTATTTTATCCATAGTCTCCTTATCCTTAATATATATTTAGTAAAATTATAACATACAAAAGATACTTTTAATATTTACAAATTTTTCATGTAATTGTGTTTAACCTTAAAATTTAAACATTTCTAATTACTTTATTATTAATAAATTAAGATTTATATAATATAGTTATTAAATTTTAATTATTGTAATATATTTTAAATATACTATTATTGATTACAGTTTTACATAAGTTTAATATTTAAAAATTTTATTTTTACACAATAAAAAGAGGCCTCATTTAAAACGACACCCCTTTTTATATATGTGTGAAGTAATACAACTATCTTAATATATTTTATACCCTATACTATATGCATTTAATCTTTATTTTTAAGATTTTATCTTTTCTTCATTCAATGAACTATGTTTATATCCATAAAATACATATACAATAAATCCTATAGAAATCCAGACTAAGAATGCCATTTTTGTAAAAGTAGGTAATTGTAATATTAAGAATAAGCAAAATACAACTGCAAGTATAGGAACCACTGGAACAAAAGGAACCTTAAATGGTCTTTGTAAATCAGGTCTAGATTTTCTTAGTACTATAACTGACAAAGAAACTATAACAAATGCTGCTAATGTTCCCATATTAGTTAATTCTGCAACTTTTCCTATTGGGAAGAATCCTGCTACAAGTGCTGTAGCTATAAAAACTAGTGCTATACTCTTAGTTGGTGCTCCACTTTTTTGAGAGACTTGACTAAATACTTTAGGTAATAGACCATCTCTTGATAAAGCGTAAAATAAACGAGTAGATCCATACATCATAACTAATAATACTGAAGTTATACCACATACTGCACCTACTGATACTAAAGCTGAGCCCCATTGAATACCAACTTTTGATAATGCATATGCAACAGGAGCTGCATTGTCTTTAAAGTCTAAATATGGTACCATTCCTGTTAATATAGCTGATACTACTATATACAATACAGTACATATTAATAAAGAACCTATTATTCCTTTAGGCAAATCCTTTTGAGGATTTTTGACTTCTTCTGCTGCTGTTGCAACTGCATCGAATCCAATATATGCAAAGAATACTATTGCTGCACCAGAGAATACTCCACTCCATCCATAAGGCATAAATGGATGCCAGTTAGCTGGTTCTACATGCTTAAATCCTAAAATTATAAATAAAAGAACTACTGCTATTTTTACGGCTACTAATATATTATTTAGTTTAGCACTTTCTTTAGCTCCTAATAATAGCAATCCCGCTATAAGAGCTAAAATTAATATTGCTGGTAAATTTATAATACCTCCACTACCAGGTGCTGCTATTAAAGCTTTTGGTAAATGTATACCTAGTATGTTTAGTATATTTACTATATAACCAGACCAACCAATTGAAACTGCTGCTACTGCTACACAATATTCCAATATTAAGTCCCAACCTATTAGCCATCCCCAAATTTCTCCAAGTCCCACATATCCAAATGTATATGCACTTCCTGATATAGGTATCATTGCTGATAGTTCCGCATAGCATAATGCTGCAAAAGCACACGCTATCCCTGAAATAATAAATGATAGTATAAGCGCTGGACCTGCATAATCTGCTGCAGCTACACCTGTTAATACAAATATTCCTGTTCCTATTATTGCCCCTATACCTAACATAGTAAGTTCAAACGCGCCTAAAACTTTCTTTAATCCTTTACCTTCTTGATTGTGGCTCAATAGCTTCTCAACCGGCATTTTTCTGAATACATCAGATTTCATAACACGCCTCCTTTTTAATTTTTAATACACTAAGTTTATCAAACACTATTTTTAGATAAATATCTTTATAGGTATAGGAAAGTATTTGATTTAATTCAATAATATTAACTCACATTTTCTCCACCTCGGTTTTTATATTTACTTAATAGTATAATGTTTTTATTAAGAAAACGTTATGATAAAGTTAATATTAGGTAAAATAATCAAAATTTTCTGTATTTTCTATGTATTTTAATATACTTCATTTTGTATACTTAGAATCACAAAATAGACTATGCTTAATTTTAAACATAGTCTATTTTTATATTATTTTTTTTCTTTTTTTAATTTTTTCATTTCTTCTACTTCTAAATATGTTATCAAATTCTGAGCTGTATTATCTAGATCACCTGTCATATCAAATAAATTTCCTATAAATATGTTTCCTAATATTTCATATTCTATATCCTCTATATCATTATCTTTTTTATTTTTCATAAAAAAACCTCCTTTTGTATAATATTTATTATAGGAGGATTAATTATTCTAACTTTTTATTTTAAAAGTACTTGAAAATTCTTACATTAAAATAATCCTTATATACAAAAATCTACCTCAATAAAATTAGCTTGAAGTAGATTTTTTACTATTTGTTGAACTTAATTAGAAATTCTGTACCTTCATTTATATTACTATTTACAATTATATCTCCATTATGTGAAGTAATGATTGCTTTTGCTATAGTCAATCCTACTCCAATTCCACCAGTATCTTTATTTCTAGATTTATCTACTCTATAAAATCTTTCAAATATATAATTTAAATCCTCTTTAGGAATTCCTATACCTGTATCTTTTATAGATATCGCTATAATATTATTATTTTCATATATTTTTATGAATATTTGTCCACCTATATTTGTATACTTAATAGCATTTGACAATAAATTTACTATAACTTGTGAGAATTGGTTCTTATCTATATTCATATATACATTATTTAACTCATAATTTATATTTATATTTTTGTCTAATGCTTTTGTCTCATAATTATATATTATATTTTGTATTACTTGTCCTAAGTTAGTGCTTTTTAGATTTAATTCACCTATTTCATTATCAAATTTTGCTAAATTTCTAAGACTACCTATCAAACTACCCAATCTTGATACTTCCTCTTTTATACTTATCAGCCTTTGAGGCGTAATTTCCCATACTCCATCTATCATGGCATCTAAATGACCTTGTATGCTAGTTATAGGAGTTATGAGTTCATGAGCAATATCTGTAGTTAGCCTTTTCCTTAGTAATTCCTGTTTACTAAGTTCTTCTGCCAGTTTGTTTATAGACAATATAAGCTCACTTACCTCTTTAATATTACTATTATATTCTAAAGTATTTTTATAATCTCCTTCCCCTATTACTTTTGCCATTTTTGATACTTTTTCTATCGGATTTGATATAGATTTAGATATTAACATAGATATTATTATTGTAGCACCTATAGATATAGCACTTATTATTAGCATAAATCTATTCATAATATTTAAAAACTCCATATCATTTTCCATATAGTATATAGAATCATAGTGAATTATCTTTTCATATCCAATTATATTTTTACCATCATATATGTCAAATTTATATTCTCTTAGCTGTCCATTCCAATTTTGATCTATACGTCTCATATTTTTTTTTATATTATTTAAGGTCTGATTAGACAACATTTTTTCATCTTTAAAAACACTCCAAATCAAATTGTTATTATAATCATATATTTCTAAGGCAACCCCCTTGCTTATAGCATCTTCTCCTAGAAGTTTTATAGTTTCTATATCCCATTTATTATCGTTATATACATTTCTTAAATCAAAAACTAGGTGATTAACCTCTGTTTTATTATTGTCATCTACATACTTACTAAACTCTTCTTCAAAAGATTTATTCACAAATATAGATATTGTAATTATAGTTAGTGTCATAATAATTGCAAATACAGTTATTATTTGCTTCTTTAACGTTATTGTTTTACTTTTAAATTCCAAATTTGTATCCAACTCCATATACTGTTTTCACTATTTTAAAATCTTTTGAATTTACTTCTATTTTTTGTCTTAAATTTTTTATATGGCTATCTATTACTCTATCAAATTTTTGGCAAGGATCATCTACTACATTTTGAAGTAATTCCTCTCTTGTAAATACTCTTTTTGGATTTGAAGCCATAATTAATAACAATTTATACTCTGTATTGGTTAAAAATACATCCTTTTCCCTCACTTTTACACTGCGGGATGCGGTGTCTATTTCAATTTCATCATTAAACTTTAAAACTTCTTTTTCTATAAATTTAGTTCTTTTTAAAACAGCCTTCACTCTTAGAATTAATTCTTTAACATTAAAAGGTTTGCATATATAGTCATCACAGCCTAAATTAAATCCTTCTATTCTATCTTCATCTTCTATTTTAGCAGTCAGCATTATAATAGGTATCTGTGGTTCAATATATTCACATCTAACAAACTTACAAATTTCTTCACCGCTTATATCAGGCAACATTCTATCTAATATAATAAGGATATATTCTTTTCTCTCTAAATAATATATACACTCTTTTCCATTATATGCTACATCAACATTGTATCCTTCTTTATCTAAATATGCTTTTACAAATTCACATATCTTTTTTTCATCATCTACTAATAATATACTATTCATTTTTCGCCATCCTTAATAAATACTAAAAATTAATTTTTTTATTCCTCATACCAACATTTAAGACTAATCCTAAACTAGCTAAAGATGATACTACTGAACTCGCTCCATAACTAATAAAAGGAAGTGTAATTCCTGTAACAGGTATTAATGCCATCGTCATTCCTATATTTTGTATTATTTGATAGGTAAACATACTACTTACTCCAATAATTATTAGTGCTCCATAAAAATCTTTAGCTTTTCCAGCCGTTTTTACCATTCTTAATATAAATAGTAAGTATAAAATAATTACGATAAGCATACCCGCTAGACCTAACTCTTCTCCTATTACTGCAAATATAAAATCACTTTCTGAAACAGGAAGAAACCCACTATGATTTTGAGTTCCATTGTATAAACCTTTACCTTCTAATCCACCAGAACCTATTGCTATCATTGATTGTACTACTTGATAATTTCCAGGATAACTCAAATCATCTGGATGCAAAAATGCCTCTATTCTTACTTTTTGGTGAGGTGCCATAAATGTATATATTAAAGGAAGTAAAATAACTACAATTATTCCTATATTTCGAATTATTTTTATATTAAGGCCTGCCACAAATAACATTCCTAGCATTATACATCCAAAAGTTATAGTACCTCCTAAATCAGGCTGTATTAACATTAATATAAGAACTGGCATTGCTTTTAATACCACTGGAATTATTTCTTTTAATGTATTAAGTTTGCCATTATACTTTTCTACAATTTTTGCATAACTTATTATAAAGGTTATCTTTACCAGCTCCGATGTTTGAAGATATAATGGACCTAGCTTTATCCATCTTCTTGACCCTTCTTGAATATTTCCTAATCCTGGAACCCAAACCAATAATAACAATATTATACTTGCTACATAAAAAAATTTGTAGTGTTTTCCAATTTGTGAATAGTCTATTTTTAGTGTACACAATATTATAATTATACCTATTCCAAATGCAATTAACTGCTTTATTATCTCTTTATAATTGCCTGTCTGATTTGCATGGGTTGCTGTTGTTAACATTACAATTCCAAATATAAATATTAAAAATATATTTAATATAAGCTTGAAATCCAAATGTTTTATAAGCTTAATATTTTTTTTGATCATTTTTATGTCCTCTCTCTAAAAAGTTTTGATTAAAATAATAATTCTACGCCAAAATAAGTTATTAATAAAAAATCATCCACAACATTTATTTAATTAAATTCCGATTTTTATAATACCTCCAATTTTACTTTTAATTATTAATATTGTAATTAATAATTATGGAGAAATTATGGAGACATAAATTTACCCCTTACCTAATATTTAGAGGTAAGGGGTAAATTTATTTAATCTATACAGTCTAATATCTGTCTAGCATCATATCCATTTTCTTTAAAATTTGAGTTTAAATATTCATACTTAATAGGTATAACTTTAAAAATATTAAGAGTTATAGGAAGCTTTTTTATATACTCTAGATTTAACTTTTTTAAGCTAATAATTTTTTCATATTCTTTGCTATAAGTATCTATCATTTGGCACCTACCTGTAATTTGAAGACCTCTTAAGTTATCCATACCTGTATATTCCTCGTAAATTGCCATGCTTATATTTTTATTTTGAAGTATGCCTACATATTTTAATCCACCTTCTGATATAAAATAAAATGCATCGTCTTTGTATTCATACTCTATAGGTGTAGCCCTTATAAAACTTTCATACCCTGTAGCAATTGTCGCCGTAGTATGTTTTTTTATAAATTGATCTATACTTTTTTTCATCTCAATTTTAGGTACAGTTTTCTGTGGTCTATCTATGTATTTTTTTATATTTATAGCTGCTTTTACAGCTTCAGCCTCTTTAAATTCTCCCATATCTTTAAATGGTACATTTATTATTTCTGAAATTTTTTTTATACTAGATTTATCTTCTTCTGTTAATTTGCTAAGTACTAATTCTCCATGTATAAAATGATAATATATATTTGCCTTCTTAGTTATATTTTGTATTTGAGTTGAATATTGAATTCCATCTTTTTTGGATATTCCAACACAAACGACTATAAGTTTTTTGTTTGTAAAATCAAAATTATGTTTTTCTAAATATCTGATGGTTTTATATCCTGTTTTGTTTCCGAATAAAGGAAACGCTATAATTATATTTGAATATTTATCTATTGAATTGGGACTATTTTCGATGTCTAACAATTTAGAATTTCCTACTATAAATGATATAATTTGTGCAACTTTTTTTGTAGTATTGTAATTACTTTCATATAATACAAGTGTGTTATTCATATTATCACTCCTATTCAATTAGCTTAAAAGCTATTTTAATCATTAATTTAAACTTTTAATTTAATTCCTTTAATAAATCATATGTTTTATATACATTTATATTCAAAATAACCTCTCCCCTACCACTTTAATAACTTAAAGTAGCAGGGGAGAGGTTATTCACACTTTGATTTCCATTTAGAAAGCTTTGATTTATATATTTCCATTACTTTTGCTTCATCAATTTTATTATTATACGTTTGACTTATTATTGCACTTGCAACTATTATAACATCTAAACATTCTTCTACTATATCTTCTTTAGATTTGTTTTTATATCCACAACCACATACATTTGTATAACTTAACACAGCTTGTGATACCTCACCTACCTCCTCTGATAATTTTAAAGTTCTTTCAACTAATGTTTTTTTATCTAATACGGTTAATTTTTCTATTTCACCTAAGTCTACTAATTTTTTTTCTTCCATAATATCTCCTTACACTTAATTGATTTTAACATTAATTAAGTATACTAGATAATTGATAATATGTAAAAATGATTATTATAATATTTTAAAATAAAGTCTTGTTAAAATGTGTAGTAACTTTGATTATATTAGCTTCTTTTTCAAAATTATTTAATATATTTATATTATATAATCTACTTTCATTATTGTTTTTTAAAACTAATAAATCTCCTTCATTTAATTTTATAAAACCATCTATGTTAATATCTACACTACCTTCTAAGCAATAAAAAATTATAAACATTTTTTTATTATTCTTAATATCCATTGATAAATCCAAGTTTTTTAAAGCTTTACATCCTATTTTTATATGTTCTAAATTACCATCACAACCTTTATTCATCATAAGGTTAAAATCAGTAACCTTCCCATAGCTTTTAGTTATCCAGTCGCCTTTAAACCTATCTTGTTCAAATTTATTTAGTTTAATTTTATGGTATCCTTCATGATCTAAATCAAGAGTTCCATTTAGAATCATAATTTTTCTATCTATTCCTGGTAAACTAGTAAAAGTAGATTCATTTACAGTTACTTTTGCAGAACTTATTCTAAATATAAAATTTAGTTCACTGTATATAGAATTTTCAGGATATATGTATAACTGAGTTGTAGTTCCTCCTGACCAATAGCTTGTTTTATATTCATTTTTTCTTATAATCTTTATATCATATGTCATTAAAATCCCCCCTAAGATTAATACTTCTATTACACCTATTCAATACTTTTACTCAAACTCCTTTTATAAAAACAGCCACCTCTATATATAAAGATGGCTACTTTTAAAATTAGCTAGTTTTAACTACTGGCTTACTATTGCCAATTGCTAATAGTACACCTAAAGCTATTGATAAACTTGCCGCAAATAAAACTCTATATTTTCCTGGAATTAAAAAAGTTATAGTATGTGCTGGTATCCAAAATAACGGTATTGTTTTTCCTATAACAAAGGATAAAAATCTATTTAAATCTATTCTAGTTGCTATTGATTTAATACTTATATCCTTTATACCTTCATATTTCATGTCCAAATATGTGTCTGTTATTTTATGTGTAAACATAAATGTTGGTGCAAATGTAAGATTCATAACAGCAGATGTAAAAAATGCAAACACAAATTTAGATTCTCCTGCTGGTAATAATTTCATTTCTAGTACCCTAGTTACTCCGGCATCAAATATTGTAAACATTAGAGTAATTACAACCCCTATTATCCCCCATATTATTGCTCTTGTAAAAAAATAACTTTGAAACTTCCATTCCTTTGATTCTAATCTTTGTGCTAGCATTTCTCCCATTGTTGATAAAATAGCAAATTTTATAAATCCTCCTAGTAATTTATAACTATCTGTAAATAATATAAATGCATCTCTTGTTTTTTCTACTAATAGGATTATTCCTATTAATAAAATTATTCCTCCCCATATGTAATCTCCTTTTTTCATCAGCATCTCCTTCTTTTAGATTTACATTTTATTTTATATTTTGCTTATTATCTATAACTTTGTACTTTTTTTGCTTAATTCCTCCTTAATTTTAAATTTTTCATATAAAAATCCCAAATATAAAGACTTTATATTTGGGATTAATTTAGTTATATACTATTAGTAATCTTTATTAAATTTTCTTTGCAACTGAATTTAAAAGCTTCTAAATCTACATCTTTAACTTTACATATATACTTATAGACACTTTTAATTTCATTAGGCATTCCATAAACATCATTGACCCATTGTAATGCTGTTGGACCATCTGTTTCTGCCAATAGCTTACTTACTGGTATCTCTTTTATTATTTCTATTGTTTTAATATTCGAATATAAATCTACACTCGCTGTAAAATAGCACTTTAAATCTATTAATTTTAATAAATTATCTCTGTCTCCAGAATACCAATGTATTATTGTTTGATTAGAAACATCATACTTTTTTATTAAATCTAGCACTAGCTCTTCTGCACCTTTAGTATGTACATTTATGTATTTATTGTATTTTTTAGCACATTCTAAGAAATATTTAAATACTCTTATTTGATTTTCATAAGTTGATTTATCTTCTACCCAATGAAAATCCAAGCCTACTTCTCCAATTAATGGTGTTGTTTTTATATATTTTTCTAAATTTTCTAAGTTGTATTTCCCTTTATCAACATTCCATGGATGTATTCCAAATATCGGTATAATATATTTGCTTTTATTTGATATCTCTAAATTTTTAACATAACTTTTTTCATCCATTGAACATGCTATTGTTTTTATCTTTTCGTTATTGATTATATTTATTGCCTTATCTATTGTTTCATTTGTATAAAAATCTAAGTGGTTGTGAAAATCTATATACATATAATCTCCTTAATTCCCAGTATATATTTATGTATTTTTAAATCTATTTCTATGTACTTTTTTCTTATCAAATCTATCTATATACTCATTCTCTTCATTGGTATATCCTATTGAAATTAAAGCATACGGTACTAAATTTCCAGGTAAATCCAAGGTTATTTTTACTTTATTAACTACTTTGTTTTTTGGAAATACTCCAGTCCAACAAGAAGCTAAACCTTGATTAGTTGCTTCTAGTAAAAGATTTTCTGTGCTTGCCCCTAAATCTTGCATCCATTTGCCTGCTTTTAAAAATCGATTTTTATTTCCAAGAACTGCTATACATATAGGAGCCTCTTTTATATGTTTAGCTCTATGCTGGACTTTTGATAACTGACTTAATATTTCTTTATCATCTACTATAACAAACTCCCATGGTTGAGAATTTTTTGAAGATGGAGCCTGCATTGCTGATTTTAATATTTCAATTATCTTATTTTCTTCAACAGATTTATCTATATAGCTTCTTATTGATCTTCTATTTTTTATAACATCTAACATATTTCATAGGTCTCCTTTTAACTATAAGTTTAGACTTTTACTAATAAAGTATTCTATACCCATTTTAGCATATATTTAATTATCTTTTAAAACATTCCTCAACAATGAACCATTTATATTTATCAGATTACAAATATTTAATTTTCTTTTAACTTATTATTAAGATATAATAGAGCTAAATAAAAACTATTATTGGAGGAAATATATATGAGATCACATGAAGTTGACTTTAAATTATATGGAGATGATATGCAGTTTGTAGAAATAGAGCTAGACCCTAAAGAAACAGTGGTTGCTGAGGCTGGTGCTATGATGATGATGGATCAAGATATTACTATGGAAACTATATTTGGTGATGGTAGCAAAAATTCAGGTTCTAAACTATTTGGTGCTGCAAAAAGAATGCTAACAGGTGAAAGTCTTTTCATGACCGCTTTTACAAATGATGGGTATGATAAACAAAAAGTATCATTTGCGTCTCCTTATCCAGGTAAGATAATTCCTGTTGATTTAGCGCAAGTCGGTGGTAAGTTAGTTTGTCAAAAGGATGCATTTTTATGTGCGGCTAAAGGGGTTAGTATTGGTATAGATTTTAGAAAAAAACTAGGTGTTGGATTTTTTGGTGGAGAAGGATTTATTCTTCAAAAATTAGAAGGAGATGGACTTTGCTTTATACATGCAGGTGGTACTATTGTAAAAAAAGAGTTACTTCCAGGAGAAAAGCTAAGAGTTGATACTGGTTGTTTAGTTGCTATGACTAAAGATATTAATTACAATATAGAATTTGTTGGTGGTGTGAAAAATAGTTTATTTGGTGGTGAAGGATTATTTCTCGCTAGCTTAACAGGCCCAGGTAGTGTATGGATTCAAAGTTTACCATTTAGTAGACTTGCTTCTAGAGTCTTTGCTTCTGCGCCACAAGTCGCTGGAGATAGTAGAGATGAAGGAAGTATTTTAGGTTCTTTAGGAAATTTATTTGAAAGATAGTATTATGTTAAAATAAAAAAGTCTGATTTTACCCAGACTTTTTTATTTTACATCCTTAATAATTCAAATTTATTTATCATTTAATCCATATATTTCATTCTTTGAATATTATTTTTTCATCATACACCAATATGAAACATTATCTACTGGCATATTCCCCGATTCTAATACTTTAAATCCTAACTTTTCATAAAAATGTACATTTATAATATTTTGAGTTTCTAAATAACATGATATATTTTCACCTTCAATTTGTTTTAAAACATACTTTAGCATATGACCACCATATCCTTTTCTTTGGTGTATAGGGTTAATTCCTATTGGTGATATTTTTATAAATTTATTTTTCATGTACAGTTTTTCTTTTGGAGATAAGTAATCTAAAATATCAACCAATTTTTTCATATTATTTTTACCTAAAGTACACATTACCTTTATTCCGCCTGATTTAATTACCTTAAGAGGTGTCATAATATCCTCACCAGGTAATATTATTAGTACACCTTCATATTTATCTGAAATTGTGTATACTCTTCCATATTTTAAACCATATCTAATTCTCATCTCAAAAAAATAAGTTAAATATTTTTTCCTTTTATTATCATCTGGAAATAAGTTCATATACAATGGATCTTTTTCCAAAGATAAAGTAAGAACTTTTGCTAATTTAGCTAGTTCATATTTTTTTAATTCTAATATTTGTTTCATATTACTCTCCCCATTATGCCTTTTTACTTCGCAAACAGTTTATCACACTTAAATAAATGATACAATATAAGGGATTAATACATATGCTTATTATATGAAGTATAAATACTAAATATAAAATTAATATGCTTCAGAGTAATTTGCTATGTAAAATTTTTTATTATCAAAATACCATTTTTTAATATTTCTGTAAAAGTTTTTTTTCATTTATAATATCCGTGCATTCATATTTTTTTATCTTAAAATCTAATCGTTCTATTGTCTTTTTTATTTCTTCCATTTTTTTTATTAATTCTTTACGTTGTTGTATTAGTATTTCTTTACGAGCATTCATAGTTTCATCGCCTTGTTTAAATAAATCAACGTATTCTATTAAAGCTTCAATTGGAAGACCTGCACTTCTCATGCACTTAATAAATTCTACCCAATTGCAATCTTCCTCTGTATAGCTCCTTCTACCTCTGTTATCACGATTTACATTTGGTAGAAGTCCTATTTTTTCATAATAACGTAATGTATCTTGAGAAAGTCCAAATTTTTCACTTACTTCTGTAATTGTCATGTTTTTAGTCTCCTAATTATTATATTTAAATATATAATAATACTTGGAGTTAACTCCAAGTCAAGTATTTTCAACTTTATTTCTACTAGGTATTTTTATATTTATAATTTCTATTTAGTGTTTCCATGTTAAAATTTAAACTTATTAAATCTTTCCATTTTGCTTGTGCAAAAAGCTACTGACTATGTCAGCAGCTAATCTATTTCTATCATTTCTCCATTTATTGCATATATAACGAATTCACATATGTTTGTAATATGGTCTCCTATTCTTTCTAAATATCGACCTACAAATAAAAGCTTTACTCCTTGATTTATATTATGTTTATCTTTATGCATAGCGCTTAAAGCATCTATATGAACTGCACTGTATAATTCATCTACCACATCATCTTGTAACCCTGTTTTATGAGCTAACTTAGGGTCATTATTCTTTAAAGCATTCTTTGCACTTTTTAACATTCCTATAGTTACATCCTTCATCTTAGGAATATCTATAAGTTTTTCTACATGCTCCTCTGTTCCTATTTTTATAGTCTCCATAGCTATGTTTACAGCATAGTCTCCTACCCTTTCAAGTTCCATAGCTATAGATCCTAGTGCATATATTATTCTTAAATCCTTTGCTAGAGGTTGTTTAAGTGCCATTAACTCTATACTTTTTTCTCTTATATATTCTCTTAAATCATCTATTTCATCATCTAGTACCAAAATATCTTTAGAGGCTTCTAAATCTTTTGATACCATAGCATCTACTGCTTTTGATACTATATTTTCACACTTATCCATCATTTCACATGTCATATCTATTAGTTCATTTATATTTATATCTAAATTATTTAAATTCACACTTTACCTCCTTCTTTAATTTGATTTTATCCAAATCTACCTGTTATATAATCTTCTGTTCTAGAGTCTTTTGGATTCGTAAATATAGTTTTAGTATCATCAAATTCAACTAATTCTCCGCTTAAAAAAAATGCTGTTTTATCAGAAATACGTGCTGCTTGTTGCATATTATGAGTTACTATAACAATTGTATATTTTCCCTTCATTTCTTGTATAAGTTCTTCTACTTTTAATGTTGATATTGGATCAAGTGCAGATGTTGGTTCATCCATAAGTATAACTTCTGGTTTCATGGCTATAGCTCTAGCTATGCATATTCGTTGTTGTTGGCCTCCTGATAGTCCAAGAGCTGATGTTCTTAGTCTATCTTTAACTTCATTCCATATAGCTGCATCTTCTAGACTTTCTTGTACTATTTTATCTAATGTAGTTTTATCTTTTATACCATGTACTTTTGGTCCATATGCTACATTATCATATATACTCATTGGGAATGGATTTGGTTTTTGAAATACCATTCCCACTTTAGTCCTAAGCTTTATAACATCATCACTTTTGTAAATATCTTCTCCATCAATCTTTATCTCACCTTTTATCTTTACATTATCTATTAAATCATTCATTCTATTTAATGTTCTTAAAAATGTAGATTTTCCACATCCTGATGGACCTATAAATGCTGTTACCTCATTTTCATCTATATCTATATCTATCCCCTTTAAAGCTTTATTATCACCGTAATATAATTCTAAATTTTTAACACTAATTTTAGACATATTGCACCTCTTTTAATAATTAGCTTTATTAAATTTCTTAGTTATTAATTTAGCTAAAGTATTCAAAATTAATATTATAACTATCAAAACAATACCTATTGCTGCTGCTTCTTGTATATTTCCTTTTTCTTTTGTTACTAAATAAGCTTGAACTGTTAATGTTCTTGCACTTTCAAATATGCTCGTTGGCATTTTTGCTACTGTTCCAGCCGTAAGTAGTATTGCTGCTGATTCGCCAATTACTCTTCCTATTGATAATATAAGACCAGAAAGTATTCCTGGTGTGGCACTTGGAACTATTATTTTGTATAGTGTTTGAAATTTAGTAGCTCCAAGTCCTAATGATGCTTCTCTATAACTTTTAGGGACTGTTTTTAATGACTCTTCTGTTGTACGTATTATTAATGGTAATATTATTATTGAAACAGTTAATGACCCTGATATTATAGAGTAATTAAGACCTAATACTACTACAAAAAATATTCCTCCGAACAATCCATATACTATAGATGGTATTCCTGCTAAACTTTCAGTTGCAAATCTTATTATTTTTACTACTTTACCTTGTTTGGCATATTCTTGTAAATACACTGCAGCCAATACGCCTATAGGAGTTGCTATAAAGATAGATAAGACTATTGTATATAAAGTAGCTACAATCATAGGTAAAATTCCACCTTGCCCACTAGCTGAGTAATCACTAAGTAAAAACGCTGGTGTTATCAATCCTATGCCATTTATAAATATAAATCCAACTATTATAACTAGAACTGCTACTGTAAATATTGCACATAGATATACTAATGTATTTAAAATATTATCCTTTATTTGTCTCATATTATTTGCCTGCCTTATTTGAGATTTTAGTTAAAATTAAATTTAGTATTAATATAAACATGAATAAAACAACACCTGTTGCAAATAGCATTTCTTGATGTGTTCCAAATGCATATCCCATTTCTAGCGCTATATTCGTTGTAAGCAGCCTTACACTATCCATAATAGATTTAGGTATAACAGGTGAATTACCTGCTACTAATATTACGGCCATTGTTTCTCCTATCGCTCTTCCAACTCCAAGTACAACCGCAGCTAATATACCTGATCTTGCGGCTGGAAGTATAACCTTAAAAGTTGTTTCTGTTTTTGATGCTCCAAGTGCTAGCGAACCTTCTTTATATACTTTTGGAACTGCTTTGATAGCAGTTTCTGAAATAGTAATTATAGTTGGTAACATCATTACTGACAACACAATGATTACTGCAAATAAACTTTGTCCTTTTGGTAGTTTAAAAATTTTTTGTATATTAGGAACAATAAATGCAACTCCAAAAACCCCATATAACACTGAAGGAATACCTGCTAATAACTCAACCGCTGGTGAAATAAGCTTACTAATTCCTTTCGGGGCTACTTCTACTATAAACGTTGCTGTTAGTATACCTATAGGTGCACCTATTATAAGAGAACCTATAGTTGCATATAAAGAACCTAATATCATAGGTAGTATCCCAAATTTATCATTGCTTGGTACCCACTCTGTTCCAAATAAAAATTCAGATAAAGAATACCCTTTTATAATAAAAGGTGTCAAGCCTTTATAAAATACAAATCCTATAATTAAAAGTAAGCTAAGTACAGCAATTAAGGCACTGATTAAAAATATCTTTTCTGTTACAAATTCAACTATATATTTATTTTTATTACTACTATCTTTAGAGTTGGTTAATTGATTATTACCTGCCATGATGATAACCTCCAAACAAAAAATCTCTCTCCCTAAATAAAGAGAGAGATTTTTTGATCTAAATGAATTATTTGATTTTTATTAGACCATTTTCTTCAACTATTTTTTGTCCCTCTTCACTTAATATAAAATCTATGAATTTTTTAGATTGCTCAGTTTCTTTCTCTTCTTTATATACTAATAAAAACGGTCTTGAAATTTTATACTTTCCATCTAATACATTTTTTGCATTAGGCTCTATACTATCTACATTTAAAGAATTTATGCTATCGTCTATATACTCAAATGAGATAAATCCTATTGCATTTTCATTAGTTGTTACAGTAGATTTTATGTTACCTGAACCATCTCCTATTTGAGCCTCTTTCGTAAGTTCTTCTGACTTATATCCAACTATTTCTTGAAATGCATCACGAGTTCCTGATCCATCTTCTCTACTTACCACAACTATTGGAGCGTCTTTTCCTCCAACATCTTTCCAGTTTGTTATTTTTCCAGTATATATGTCTTTTATTTGAGCTATTGTAAGGTTATTAACAGCATTTGCTTTATTAGTTATAACTGATATACCATCATAAGCTATTTCTACTTCTTTAAGCCCAGCATTTTTTTCTTCTTCTTTTAAGTCACGAGATGACATTCCTACTTGTACTGTTCCATTTATAGCATCCTTTATTCCTGCCGACGATCCAAGTTGATTTACTTCTACATTTATATCGCTATTTGATTTTTTAAAAGACTCTGCCTCTTTCTCTATAAGTGGACCTACAGAAGTTGATCCAGATATAGTTACACTACTACCCATCTGCTCTTTAGATTTTCCACACCCTACTGCCATTGTAAGTACTAACAGTATGTTAAGAAATACAACTAATAACTTTTTACTTTTCATGTTAATCCTCCATCATAGTTTAAATTTCAATTTGTTTTATTATGCCACTACTACCCTAATTTTATTAATAAAGTAAAATTTATATAAATACTGCTTAAATAAATAGTTACAAAATAAAAAGTAACAAACTTTTTAAATTTTGTTACTTTTTTAGTTTAAATTTATTACTTTTCTATCTAACTTTTACAGCTTGCTTAAGTATGAATTAACTCTTCATTTGTAAAAAACGTGCATTTTACTGTATTTGTAATAAATTTACAGTATAATTTTTCTACACTTATCTATCCTTGAAATTTCAACTATTGTGCATATTAAAATTGTAACTATTTTGTTACCATTTTTAATTTTTATTTAGATTTACTGTTTACAAACTCAAAAATATGTATTAAGATTAATTACAAGCTCAACAAGTTACAAAAAAGTAACAAATTTTTTAAAAATGACTAATAAAAAACTAAACGGTTAATAATATATAATTTTTATTTAAAATTGGAGGAGATTACTATATGAGTATGAATAAAAAATTGAGGAAATCATTAATAATAACTTTAGGATTGACGATAGGTGGATTTTACGCAACTACTAATAGTATATATGCAGCACAAAATGAAATGGTAAATGCTGATAGTCTAAATATCAGAAAAGGTCCTTCTATACAATATGAAACTGTAGGCTCTTTACAAAAAGGTAGTGTAATAGAAATATTAGAAACTAAAGATGGATGGAACAAAATTAAACTTTCTGAAGAAAAAGAAGGTTGGGTAAGCTCAGACTTTACAGTTAAAGAAAAAGGTAGCGTAACTGCTAGCAAGTTAAATATAAGAAAAGGTCCTTCTACTGAGAATGATAAAATAGGCTCTTTAGAAAAAGGAAAAACTATAGAAATATTAGAAACAGAAAATAACTGGTTTAAAATAAAGTTAGAAGATGAAAAATCAGAAGACAAAAAAGAAAATAAAAAGATAGAAGAATTCGGTTGGGTATCTTCAGAACATATATTCACTGAATCTCAAAAGATAAAAGAAGAAAAACAAAAGGCTTTAGATGCACAAAATATAGTTAAAAATAATACTATTGTTTCTAATGTATCATCTAATCAAAGTTCAGATACTTCATCTAATACAAATTCTAATGAAGAAAATACATCTTCATCAACTAATGGTAGAACTTTAACTGTAAATGCAAGTGCATATTCAGGGCATACTATAACTGCTACAGGGACAACACCTAAGTGGGGTACAATAGCTGTTGATCCATCTATAATACCTTACGGAACTAAAGTATATATACCTATGTTTGACAAAGTGTTTATCGCTGAAGACTGCGGTGGAGCTATAAAAGGAAATAAAATAGATATATTTATGAATAGTGAGCAAGAATGTGTAAACTTTGGAAGAAAAAATATAGAAATAAAAATATTAGGATAAAGTTGGTATATTAGTATATTAATTCGCCAATTTCTATTCAAAATAATATACTATTGATTAAATTTCAATAGCATATTATTGTACTAAAAAAGGAGTTGTAAAAAATTTACAACTCCTTTTTTTATTTTAATGATGAGAGCAGCCATCATGGTTGCAAGAATGATTTGCAGGAAACTCATTTAATTTATTTTCTTTTAGCATTTGTAAATTTGATGATACGTTACCTTCGCAAGCTCTATAAACTTTTATTCCCATAGAGTTTAATTTCATTATAGCCCCTTGTCCTATTCCACCAACTATAACTGCATCAACAGTTTCACCTGATAAAGCTTTTATTGGCTGACACTTTCCATGTTCATGTCCTAAATCACCATTTCCTATTGATCTAACTTCATTATTATCTAAGTCACATATAACAAACATTGGAGCTGATCCAAAATGATTAAATGGAACGCTTTCCATTCCTTTGTTTTCTTGTACTGGTATACATACTTTCATTTTATATTTCCTCCTCTAATCTTTTTTTACAACATTTTTTCATAGATTTACAATTTGTTTTGCAATCTAATATATTAAATTCTTGTATATCAAATTTTTCCTTATAATCTTGTAAATCTTCATTAATTAAAGATCCTAAAAAATCCTTGGATTTTTGAAATAATTCTTTGTTTATATGGTATATAACATAGTATCCATCTTTATATCCAGTTATTAGATTATTTTGCTTTAAGACCTTTATATGTTGAGAAACTGCAGCTTCTGATATATTAACATGTTTTGCTATCCCTTTTGCGCATACGTTTTTATGGGCTAAAAGTAAAAGTATCTTTACTCTAGTTTCATCACCCATTGATTTAAATACATTTACTATGTCTTTCATGTTCACCTCTTAACTAATTAAGTAATTACTTAATTAAATTGTAGTCCTATCGTGTTTATATGTCAAGAGTAGTTTTATAAATCTATGATTTTATGAAGATATAAAAAGTCATTTCACAATCTAATGAATAATTATACTTAATGCAATAACAGTATCTACTCACATTATTTGATTTAAGTATGCAGGAACACCTATTACTTTTATTTTAAATTATTTATTAGAATAAAATAGTAATTGCATATATAAAAAGCTATCTTAAAATAATTCATTTTAAGATAGCTTGTCCCCTTAACACCAAACCCTCACCTATTCTAAACTAACATCTGGTAGTAAATTTTAAATTGTACACTTGTTATACCTAAAAATCTTTTTAGGATTTAAATTAAATTGTATTCGGCTAAATTTTAATAGTTTTGTATCACCGTTAATACTGTCCAAGTTTTAGAAATTTAACCTAATTTCCAAAGGTTGTTAATGTTCACTTTTAGATAGGCTACTCACTTATATTATATTAATTCTGTTAACCAGTTTTTCTCTTGAATCTTTATATCTAACTCTCTATATTTTTTTGAAAGTAAATCACATTCTTTCTGTAACTCTGAAACATTTATTGTAGATATAAACTTTACTTCTGATTGGCTATATCTATCTATTCTTATACTAGCTTCTTCTATTACAGATATTAATATGTTTCTTTTTCTTTTTATACTATCTCTAGTGCAAATTGCATCAGCTAGTGTCGTATTTCCTTCAAATCTGGTTTCATTATTTGTTTTATTTATTCTTTTTATTAACTCTTCTAATTCTTTGAGTATTGATTTTAATTCATTTAATAGTTCTATTGGGTTTTCAGAAGCAATTTCACCTTCTTGAACCTTAGCATTACTAGTTATACGATTTTTTAACTCATATGTTTTATTTTGGTAGTCAGATCTTATTATAAGAGCTTGTGCTAATTTCATACTTTATCTCCTATGTTAAATTTATATATTTAAACTATTTTTACATTAATTAATATATATTAATTAATGTATGTTTTCAAGTTATTTTAACATTTATTAGTAATTATACATAATTAATTTCTCTGCAATATAAAACATACCAAAAACGAACTTTTTTAACTTCAGTTTCATATGTTGTATTTTTTAACTTAAAGATAATTGATTTATTTTTACCTAAAAAAGATATATTGTTAATAAATTCAACATTTTTTATACCTTGATCATTTATAATAGTTTCTCTTATTTCACTTTCTGTTGGATACGTATCTATATTATATAGCTCAATATAAAATCCTTTTTTCACAAAGTATTCCCCCCTTTTAGTATTTAAATTTTATAATAAGTAATCATTAATTATATATTTAATAATGCATTTTTAGCATCATCCTTTCTAATATCTTTCTACATATCTTTACTGTAACTATTATGACAATAGAAAATGAAATAGCTTCTATTGAATTATCCAAAAATTTAAGATTGATTAATTCATTTATTAAGAAATAGTAACACAATAGAACGAATAATGTAAAATTCAAATTTAGTAGAACACTTACTAGTTTTTGAATATTCCCATACCTAAATCTATTTTTAGATATAATTAATGTTTTGCTAGAGTTTTTTGTATCCTTAATAAAATCTAGAATACCATATTTTATAATAATGCATATTGATAAACTTATTATAAATGATATATGATACACAAATGTTAAAAATAAAGATGTGACTATTATGAATAAAAAAACTACACTACTTGTTACAACTTTAAAAATTTTTCGACCAAATAAAGTTAATAAACCAATTCCCAGTATTAGTTCCATAACAAAGTTCCTTTCTTAAATTATATTTATAGTAATATTATTTCTGCATTTAGATAATAATTTCTTTAACTAAAATTATATCCTTCAATAAAAAATAAATTCATTAAAGTATATTTCATTTTATATTATATCATTTTAACTGAAGGCTCTGTGAAATAATTATATTACAATTATGTATAGGGGAAAGAGATTTTAAGTACAATTTTAATTAAAATAAAACTTCTTAAATATTTGATAAATAAGCATTACAACTTAATAGAATGAAAAATACAGTACAATAATTTATTTGTACTGTATTTTTCATTATAAAAACCATTATTATTACAATTTTATATTTGTTTAATTCCCACTTATTGATATTAATTTATTTGATACACACATACCTACACCAATTATAGTTTCTATATGCATCAAATGCTGTAAAGATGGTTCAAATAATATAGTAGCATTAGGTGATATTTCATCATCACCTTCCCATACAGCTATGCAAATATTAACTTTAGGAAGTACTTTAAATTCATACCCTTTATCACCAAATTTGATATATGATCCACCTAATTTTAATGCACTTTGTTCAAATATATTTATATTTTTTCCGAATTTCTTTATAAGTTCTAATATAGAAGCTTTATAAAATGCAGGGTAAAACAATGCTCCTCCATTTGGTATCTCCTTTAAACTTACCCATTTATTAGTATTAATTATTTTTTCTGCTGAGTATGTAAGATAATTTAAAATAATTATGGCATCTGAAATTTCAGGTACCTTACCATCTTTTTTTCTATATATAGTTTCACTATCAAAGTCTAATACATAGTCCTTTTCAAAAAATGGAACTATATATTGTCTTTTATCAGTATAATATTTAACATTTAACCTACGTTCTACATCTGTAGGATTTAACTGTTTCAACTTATTCCATTCACTATCATATGCAACTTTATAATTACTTTTCATATCATATTCCCCCTTTATAGTATATATTTAATTATAACTATTTTTAATAACCTACTAGTACAATTTTATTAAAATTTTCTAAATATAATAAAACTAATAATAAAAAATACAGTACGAATTTCATACTGTATTTTTTATTAGAATGATTAAATTTATATATACATCTATTTTATTAAGCTATTCATTCCAAGTCTTTTAAATTCTTCATTCATTATAGATTTATCTATATTAAGCCTTAATCTATTTATATCTAACTCTTGAATTTCTTCTATATCTGTTTTTATAGTTGCCAATTTTTTACTTATAATAGCATCTTCTTTATATAAAAGTAAGTTCTTTATAGGTGTTCTTTTTATACCTAAACTTTCCTTAAAAAACGTATTAAGCTCTTTTTCTTTGGATTTATCTAAATTTTCTAGAGCTTCATATATTTTTTCTATTGATCCATAGTGAGACACTAATGGTCTACTTGATGTTTGTCCAACATTTTTAACACCTTTTATATTGTCTGACTTATCGCCTTCTATTGCTTTTATATCTATTATTTGTATCGGCTCTACACCTTTAAAATGTTTTACATATTCAGGGGTATACTCAAATACACCATTTGGCAACTTTAATCCTTTTTTATCGATTTCTAATTCCTTATACATATCATCGCATTTACCTGTTACCATCCATAATCTTGTGTACTCTGATACTAATTGAAGATAGTCTTCATCTTTGGTGTGTAAATATATTTTTATATCTTTTTCAAATTTCTTAACTATACTTCCTGCAAAATCATCTGCTTCATAATCTGAATGAGAAAAGACTGGTATATTTATTTTTTTAAGCATTTCTGTAAGCAACATAAATTGACTTTTTAATGGATATGGAGTTTCACTTCTGTTAGCCTTATATTCTGGATCGATTTCTCTTCTGAAAGTATTTCTACTTCTATCTAGCACAATAGCCAAGTGAGTTATTTTTTGAGCTTCTATTAATGGCAATAATGTTTTAAAAAACATATATATCCCATTTGTATATTCTCCTTCTGGAGACCTCATTAATTTAGTATATGCAAACTCTTTTTGTTCATCTGTTTTAGCAAATAGCAAATCTCTAGCTGTTGCATAAAAACTAGTTGATAGTAGAGATGAACCATCTACTATTAATAGTTTTTCTTCTATATTATCTTCAAAAATATCTTCATCCATATCTACTGCTTCAAATTGACCTAAGTCAAAGTCTAAAATTATATTACTCTCTTCTTCAATTTCTATTTGATTATTACTTAGAGTTGTTTTTCCTCTTAGGTCTGTGTCTAACTTAGAACCTACATAGCTATTTAGTCTTATATATTCTCTTCTTGATTCGCCTTCTCTATTTTTTAAATCCTCATTGTACAAAGTTTTTTCAAGTTCTTTTATATATTTTAAATGTTCTTCAGTAATTTCTTTTTTAAAGTTATATAGTATTACATTATCATCTTGTTTTTCACTTTTATCTTGTTGTTCTAAAAAGTCGAATAAGTTATTCATAATTGCTCCTTTATACTTTGTTTATATTCCATCATTATATTTTACCACTTAATAAACTTTATAGCTATAATTAAGTAGTTTCAAAAAAATAACCCTAACCAATTGGTTAGAGTTATTTTAAAATTGGAGGCGACACCCAGATTTGAACTGAGGATCAAGGAGTTGCAGTCCACTGCCTTACCACTTGGCTATGTCGCCTTATATCTCACTATATAAGTATATGAATTTATTTTAATTTTGTTACTACATTTATAAGAATTTTAATGGATTTAAAATTAACTGTTTACTTTTAAATACTCCACTTGAGTAAAATACTAAAATTTTATTGTCGAAATCCAATTCATTTATTATCATTTTACTAATAAGCTTAATTCTTAATCCAATTTGAAATAAAACAATAGGTATTATTTTTAGTTATTTATAAAATATATTTACTTATTTAAGATTACTAAATACAGCTATAGAAAAATATCTAGCTGTATTTAGTAATTATACTCATTAATTTTTATTTCATTTAAAAATAGCGCTATATCTTTTTTATTTATATATCCAGTTTCCATATATAACGCATTTGACATTCCACATGAATTGGCAAGTTTTAAACAGTCTTTCAAACTATAATCATTTAATACTCCATATGCAAATCCAGCTATAGAAGAATCTCCACTTCCTACGGTATTTAAGACTTCTATCTTTGGTATTTTAACATCATATATATGTTCTTTATTTAAAAATATCATTCCATCTTTGCCCATTGAAATACATATATTTTTCACTCCTTTTTCTAAAAGAAATTTCGAAGCATTTATAGCATCTTCCTTATTATTTATTTTTTTATGTGTTAATAATTCTAATTCCTCTATATTAGGTTTTATTAAATATAAATTTTCACTAATAGACATTTCTAAACTTCTTCCACTTGTATCTAATATAAATTTTACACCTTTTCTATTGCACATTTCTCCTACTGTTTTGTAATAATCAACTGGCATTCCTTGGCTTAAACTTCCTGACGCTACTAAAACTTTACTACTTTCTAAAACTTTATCTAATTTAGATTCAAAATCTAATATATCATCTTCATTGATTCTAGGCCCTTTTTCAAGTATTTCTGTACTATTTTTATCTCCATCTATGATATTTAAACAAATTCTGCTTTCCCCATTTATTTCGGTAAAATTATTAACAATTTCAACTTTATCTAATTCATTTTTTATATATAATCCATTGTATCCACCTAAAAATCCTAAGCATATTGGACTTTCGCCTAACTGTTTTATAACTTTAGCTACATTTAGTCCTTTCCCACCTGCTGTTGGATTTACAAAGTTTGCTCTTTGAACGGTTCCTATCTTAAATGTTTCTAATTTATATAGTCTATCTATTGATGGATTAAACGTTATAACTGTAATCATAAGCTTTATTCTCACTTTTACACATTTTTATTTTTTCGACTACTACATCATACATAGCTTTTTTTGCCGGAACTAAATATTGTCTTGGATCTGATGCATCAGGATTTTTACTAAAATATTCTTTTATTGCACTTGAAAATGGCATCTTAAGTTCTGTAGCTATATTTACCTTACATATCCCTTTATTTATAGCATTTTGAACAGAATCATAAGGTACTCCAGATGCTCCATGAAGCACTAACGGTATGTCTACTAACGCTCTTATTTTATCTAGCCTTTCAAAATCTAACTTAGGCTCACTCTTGTATAATCCATGAGCTGTCCCAATAGATACAGCTAAAGAATCTACACCTGTTAATTTAACAAACTCTAATGCTTCATTAGGATTTGTTAAAAATGATTTTTTTTCATCTACTACTAAATCATCTTCTATACCGCCTAGTTTACCAAGTTCTGCTTCTACACTAGCCCCATACTTGTGTGCAAAATTTACTATGTCTTTTACTATTTTTACATTTTCTTTAAACTCGTATTTTGAAGCATCTATCATAACAGATTTACATCCAAGAGTTATAATCCTTTTTATATCTTCTGCGTTCTCATGATGATCTAAATGAAATGTTAAGGGTATAGTATTAATTTCATTTGCTTTTTCTATTATGGCTAATAAATAATTTTCATCTGCATACTTAACTGTTGAAGGTGTTGCAGCAAGTATTACTGGTGATTTTAAATCACTTGCAGCTTGTAAAACAACTTGTATTGTTTCTAAATTATGAATATTAAAGGCAGGTACTGCATATCCCTGTTCTTGTGCTTTTATTAGCATTTCCTTTGTAGAGTTTAAATTCATATTTATACGCCCCTTTTATGTTTTTGATTTTTTAAATCATTAATATTTTACATAAATATTTTATATTAGTAAAAATTAATTCTTATATTAAATCATGTAATATTACTCCTTGAACAACTCTATTTACCTCTCCTGTTGGACATGGATTATCAGGTGTTATATTTAAATTAATTGCTTTTAAAAAAGATAGCATTTGACCAAATATGATTTGTTGAAGTGGAAGCAATGCTTCATTTTTGACACTATAATTGATATTATCTAGTTCAAATATATAATCTGCTTTATTAGATATATCGTTATCTATATCGCAACCTATAACAACAACCTTGTCTCTTTTTCTATGAGTTAACATCTCCCTAGCTAAATCTAAATCATACATTCTTGTATAATCATAATTAGATATATATATAACAGTTATCGTAGTATCATCTATTACAGATTTTGGTCCATGTCTAAATCCAAGCGGTGTATCATAATTTGCATTAACTATACCTCCTGTTAATTCTAATACTTTAAGAGCACTCTCTCTTGCTATAGCTTTAGACGTTGATGATCCTAAATATACTATTCTCTCAAATTCTTCATTCACTAATTTATTAACTTTATGTGTGTTATTAACTAAGAAATCATTGACACTTACAGATAATTTGTCAACATCTTCTACAAAACTTTCAATATTACTCATATTAAATATGGCCATTGCACTTAAAACCATAGTAGTAAAGCTACTAGTCATAGCAAACCCTAAATCATTAGTTTCTTTTGGCATCAGTAATAATAAACTTTTTTCATCATCTTTAGTATTTTCTGCTAATTTCCCCTCTTTGTTACAAGTTATTATAACTTGATATAAATCATCTACAAGTTGATTGGCTAATTTAACTGCATGAACACTTTCTGGCGAATTACCTGATCTTGCAAATGATATTAAAAGAGTTGGAATGCCTTTTATAAAATAACTTTGTGGACTTGCAACTAAATCTGTTGTCGCTATAGCTTCTACTCTTTTATTTAATAAATTAGTTAAATAAGGCTCGCAAGTTTCTCCTGCGAATGCTGATGTTCCTGCACCTGTAAGTATTATCCTACTATCCTTTATACTTGAAAATTTATTCATAAAATCATTTATTTTATTTTTATTTTTTTTAATATTTAAAACAGCTTCTTTCCAAACTGTAGGTTGTTGCGTTATTTCTTTCGCTGTATTTAATCCATTTATCTGCTTTAATATTTCAAGATTTATTCCTAATAATTGCTGACCTATTTTATCCATTTTATTTTCCCCCTTATTAATTATCACACTATCATTGTATATTTTTATGACCTATATGTATTTGTAATTTTATCCTTCTATTTTGTAATTTTATATTTACATAGATATTGTTTTTTGATGTGTGCTATATTAAAAATATGTAGTAAGTAATTTAAAATTGTTAATCAAAAACATATTTAGTAACTATATTTCTAGATACTAGGAGGATTTTTAAACGCTATGAGTGATTTAACTTTACTTATAAAACCAAGTTATAGGGATTCTATTTTAAATTTCAAATAATAATTTTATTTTTTAATATACTATAAAGAGAGCTCAAAATATTTTAAGCTCTCTTTTAATCTTATTAATTACTTATCTCTCTTTTAAAATAATGCCAAGTATTCCAAACAGAAACTAGTTCCCATCCTTCATTTCCATATTTATTTAATAATTCCAATGTTTTATTAGAGTCACCAGTTATAATAACGCATTTATATTCGTACTTTACCATCCTAACACCTCAAATTCTCTTTTATTATTTTATATTAAAAAATACATGTCTATATTCTACTTATGAAAAACATTATTTTATTTATTGAGCTCTTTTTTTATTATATTAATATTAATAATTACAATAAATTTTTAATTGATTTTTGTCTTATTATATCCTACACTTAACTTGAATAAAGATTTTAATACTACTATGGCAATTTTCAAGGGGGAATAGAAAATGAAAAAATTAGTTGTAACTGACAGAAGTGCCTGTCAAGATTGCTTATCATGTGAAATAGCATGTTCTCAAGCTTTCTATAAAGCATATGAATTAAATACGTCTTGTATAAAAATAGGACATAAAAAAGATGATTCTATAGATGTTAAGGCATGTAACCAATGTGGATTATGTGCTAGAAAATGTCCTCAAGAAGCTATAACTCAAAATGCTAAGGGAGTTTACATGATAAATAAGAAAAAATGTAATGGATGCCTTACTTGTGTTGAGGCCTGTCCAAAAGGCATCATAGCTAATGTGGAAGGAAAACCTGTTCCTTCTAAATGTATAGCTTGTGGTATATGTGTTGACGCTTGTCCTATGGGTATACTTCAAGTTCAAGAAGGATAATTTTACATATATTAGGCTATAAATATTACTAAATTTTTATAGCCTTTAACTTTTTTAAAAAATATTTTTAAATTTTGTATTTACAACTTGATAGTATATATGTATAATAAGTTTTAAATAATATAAATTTTAAAAATATTCAATAAAAGGAGTTCTTAATATGATAAATAATACAAACGTAACTAACAGCATAAAATTAAATATATATTATTACTTTAGCTATTTTAGTTAGGTTTGTATTTATGATAGAGATAAATCATCGTAGATACAGACCCATTAGGTTATGTATCTATGATGGCTAAAGATAATTATAATGTAGCCACATAGATAAAATACTATGTGGCTTTTTTAATCCTAGGCAAAAACTAAGCCACATAGTATAACTATGTGGCTTTTTTATATATAAATAAATAGAAAGAGGTAAGATTATGAAAAAAAATATAGACATTCTTATTATTGGATTTGCTTTGTTTTCAATGTTCTTCGGAGCAGGTAATTTAATATTCCCACCATACATAGGTATGACATCTGGTACTGGTTGGTTAACAAGTTTTTTAGGATTTGTAATTGCTGATATAGGTATTATATTATTGTCAATTAACGCAGTTGCAAGAGCTGGTTCTTATCAAAATGTAGCCGGAAAAGCAGGAAAGAAATTTGGATTAAGTTTAGAATTTATTATGATGCTTTGTCTTGGACCGATATTAGTTGTTCCAAGAACAGCCGCAACTACTTTTGAAATGAGTATTGCTCCACTATTTGGATCATTTAATCCTATTGTATTTTCTATAATTTTCTTTGCTATAACATTTACGCTTACTGTAAGACCAACTAAAGTTATGGATATTATAGGTAAGTTTTTAACACCTATACTTTTAATTGCTCTTGTTTTCTTAATAGGCAAAGGAGTTATATCTCCTATAGGTGATTTAAAATCCCTTTCTCATTCTGATGGATTATTTGCTACAGGACTTACTCAAGGGTATCAAACAATGGACGCTTTAGGTATAGGAGGAGTTGCAGCTCTTATTATGTCTTCATTCTTTAATAAAGGTTATGTAGATAAAAAAGAAAATGCTAGTTTGACATTAAAAGCTTCTTTAGTTGCAGGTTGTGGGCTTATACTAGTATACGGTGGATTAACTTACTTAGGTGCTACAGTTTCTACTATTTATGATCAGTCTATATCTCAAACTGCTTTGTTAATTAATATAACGCATAGTCTTCTAGGTTCTACTGGTACATTATTATTAGGTATAGTCGTTGCATTTGCTTGCCTTACTACAGCTATTGGATTAACATCTGTTACAGCTAAATACTTCGAAGATGTTTCTAATAAAAAAATAAAGTATGAGCATATAGTGACTTTAATATGTATATTTAGTGCTGTTGTTTCTAATCTAGGAGTTGACAAAATTATTTCTATAGCAGTTCCTATATTAACAGTTTTATACCCTGTATCTATAGTGTTAGTTTTAATGAGTTACTTCAAAAACATACTAACTAAAAATTCAACATTTAAAGGTGCAGCCTATGCAACATTGATTGTAAGTATACTTACTGTATTAGATACCTTAGGCTTAAATTTGAATTTTGTCCACTCTCTACCTTTTGCTGAATTAGGTTTTAACTGGGTTTTACCAGCTATAATCGGAGGTATTTTAGGAACATTCCTATTCAAAGATAAAGTAGAAACTATAGATAAAAAAGTTTCATAATTAAAAAAGTGCTAAATACTAAAATTAGTATTTAGCACTTTATTTATCAATTTATAGTTAATGCTTTTCTTCCCATCATAATCCATATATTGAAAAATTTTTTTTTGGTAATTTTTTTATCTTTTTCATTTGTTAATGGATCATTATAATATATATAGTTTTCATCAAATCCAGTTAATGTTACTGCATGAGTTGAAAAAGTTGCATTTATTTTATTTCCATTAATGTCATTCCAATTGACCCACTCTATATTTTCTCTAAATTTCGATGTTACCCAAACAACTATAGGTCTATCTGATGCTAGTATACTTTCTAACTTATCAAGGCTGCATCCTGTTAAATCTAAGGCCCCTTTTGAGTAATATATTTGTATTAATTCTGATAATGGTTTAGGGTTTATCGCATATCCCATATTATTCTTACCAGTAACATCACCTACGAACCCATATTCTGGATTTCCCCATAATTTTATGTCTCCAGTATCATCAAAATATATGTTTGTTTTATCTTTTTTCATGTAAGATGCTAGCGTTAACTTATCTATATTTATATTTTTATATTTTAATAGCATAGCTAAACTAGTAACCTCACACCCATTTTTTAACTCTGGGAGCTGACTTATCAATGAAACATCCATTTTACTTTTCCATGATTCATATATATTGTTAGTTTCATTTATCTCTATTTTATAAATTAAATTTCTCTGTATTGATTTTATACAATAAAATAAACTAATTGTTATAATAAATATAACTAATAAACTAAATAGCATTTTTATTAAACTCTTAATAGCTATCTCCCCTATCTTAAATATATATATAATTATTTATACCTTTCTAAATTTATATATTTTTATATAATAATTAATGCATAAAAAATCAATTTTTATCTTTGATAGCTATTTAATTGCTGATAAAATGTAATCATGAGACCTGCACTACTTTCTTGTGCTAATGTTACACACTTAATACCAGTTAATAAAAATCTAGTTTTTAAATCTTTTATTTTGTTATATTGATTGTCTATTTCTAGAGCATTAAATCCATTATAATTTAAGTATTCCTCTATACTATTTAATATAATAGGTTGATTTTTAGATTGAAAATTTTTTATTTTTTTATAGTTTATTCTTATATAGCCTTCAAATTGAATATGATTGTCAAGCACAGTTCCTTTAGCGTGCTGAGGTACAGTTAAGTCTTGTACTAAATGGCTTGCAGCTCCAAATAAAAACATACTCTTTGAATAATCACCGTTATTATAATAACTAATTGCATTATTATAATACTTCTGAGCTAAAGTTAATGCATTATCTTCTGATCCAAATTTATTTTGGGGATTATTAGGATTATAAAAATGATAATAAGACTTAAAGTCTTGATCAGCCCAAACTATACCTTTATTAATATCTATCATATATTTGCTAAAAAAATTATATTCTTTTTCATATCCATTTTGATGTAAAAGATTTAGAGCATTTTTTTGAATAAATTTATGGACTTCACAGTTTGTTTTTATAATTACTTTCTTAAATGGATTTAGAACCTTAAAGGTACCATTTATAGTCGCTGAATAAGCATTTCCTAATGGACTTTTCACATATATCACCCACTATATTCTAATTATTGATCTTATATAATATGATTTAGGTTCTAGTTTTGATATAAAAACTATTTAATTATTAGATTTCTAAAGTTATTTAATTATACAGACTATTCTATATTTAATCTCTAATTTGTGTTTTTCATTTTTTTCCAATATACTTATTAGAATGAGATTATTTTTTATTTTCAAATCAAAAAGGGGGGATCTCTTAACTTTATGGAAAATTTAATTTTATCTGTCAATGTTATACTTCCGTTGTTCTTTACAATGTCTCTTGGATATATAATAAAAAGAATCGGTATGTTTAACGATATTACATTAAAAACTATGAATAGCCTTACTTTCAAAGTTTTTCTACCATCATTATTATTTTATAATATTTATAAAACAGACTTGAAAACAGTATTAAATTTAAAATTAATGCTATTTGCAGTTACGTGCATAATTTCTATTTTTTTATTGTTATGTTTCCTTATACCATTTATAGAGAAAGATAATAAAAACAAAGCTGTACTTATACAAGCTATTTTTAGAAGTAATTTTGTAATTTTTGGTATACCTGTAACAGTATCTCTTTTTAACCAAGATGCTACAGGTGTTGCATCTATGCTAATTGCAGTTGTAATTCCTACGTTTAATATTTTATCAGTTATCGGTTTTGAAATATTTAGAGGTTCTAGTATAAATTTTAAGAATATAGCTAAAGGTGTTGTTTCTAATCCTTTAATTATAGCGTCTGCTGTTGGTGTAAGTTTTCTTGCTTTAAATGTACAATTGCCTACTGCTGTAGATAAAACTATCTCTGATCTTTCTAAAATTGCTACACCTCTAGCTATTTTATTATTAGGGGGATCATTTGAATTTAAGGCTTCTACAAAATATTTAAAACAACTTGTGCTTGGAGTTCTCGGTAGGTTAATTATTGTTCCATCTATATTTTTACCTATAGCTATCTCAATCGGATTTAGAAATGTCGAACTTGCTTGTTTTTTAGTAGCAGTAGCATCTCCTACTGCAGTTTCTTCATTCACTATGGCAGAACAAATGGACGCTAATAGCGAACTTGCTGGTCAACTTGTGGTATTTACCTCTGGTTTGTCAGTTATTACTGTATTCTTATGGATATTTATTTTAAAACAACTTTGTTATATATAAATAAAAGGAAGGTAATTAACAATTACCTTCCTTTTATTTATATATGTTTTTATTAACTCATTATAAAGTTTTCACCTCTAAATCTAATAATACAACTCTTTCCTGCTCTAAGCTTTTCTTTACATCAATAATTCTTTGATTACTTGATCCTCTTAGCTTTATTGATAAATTTTTATTCTTTTCCTCAAATTTTCCATCAATTAATATATTTATATATTTTAAGATATCCTTTTGCTTTTCATTAAACTCTTCTAATATATATCCAGTCCAAATATATATTAGTTTATCTGGATAAACTTCTTTAAATACTTTACAAATATTTATTATTTGGTCTATATTTTTAGGACATAATGGTTCACCACCCAATATAGATAGGTTCCTTTTTATATTATTTTTATCTATATTTTCAATTATAAAGTTTAAATCTTGCTCTTTAAACTCTTTTCCCCTATTAAAATCCCAAGTTTCTTTATTAAAACATCCTTTGCAATGATGTGGGCATCCTTGAGTCCAAAGTGACATTACTATTCCTAAGCCATTTGCTATATCATTTTGTTTTATTTTAGAAAACCTCATTTACGCCCTCCTCTTTCTATAGATGTAGTACTCTTTGTCCAATTTCTTGTGTTCTACCTTTGCCCCACATATTGGCACCAATATAACCGCAAGTTCTTCTCATTACTTGCATCTCATCTTTATCTCTATTGTTACAATTTGGGCAATACCATACCAAATCATTATCAAGTTTTATTTCACCTGTATAGCCACACTTATAACATATATCTGGCTTTGTATTTATTTCTGCATATTGTATATTATGATATATATAGTTTATTATCTGCTCAACAGCTTCTAAATTTTTACTCATATCCGGAACCTCAATATAACTTATACATCCACCTAAACTTATATCATGAAACTGACTTTCAAAACTAAGTTTATCAAAAGCATCTATTTCTTCACTAACATGTACATGATAAGAGTTTGTATAATACATTCTATCTGTAACATCTTTTATTTCTCCAAATTTTTGTTTGTCTATCCTACAAAATCTTGAAGTCAAGCTTTCTCCTGGTGTTCCATAAAGTCCAAATCCAAGTCCAGTTTCTTTTTTCCATTGTTGACAAGTATCATTTAGATGATTCATTACCTTTAATGCAAACTCTTCACCATCTTTTGTTGTATGGCTAGTACCTAACATGGCTTGAGTCATTTCATTAACTCCTACATATCCTAATGATAATGTTGAGTATCCATCTTTTAGAAGTTTATCTATCTTCTCACCCTTTTTAAGCCTTGCAATTCCACCATGTTGCCAATGTATTGGAGATACATCTGATATTGTTCCTAATAACAGATTATGTCTTACCATCAAAGCTTCTTTACAAAGTTTTAATCTTTTATCTAATATTTCAAAGAACTTGTCCATATCTTTTTCAGCACTTAATGCTACTTGTACTAGGTTTAACGATATAACTCCTTGGTTGAATCTTCCATACCATTTATAGTTCCCATTTTCATCCTTCCAAGGACTTAAATGAGATCTGCATCCCATCGGTGGAAATGCATTACCTTCATAGTTCTTTTTCATTATTTTTGCACTTTGATAATCTGGAACCAATCTTTTCGTATTACATTTGGCTGCAAGTTTTGTTATATAATCATATTTTCCACCTTCTAGGCAATTGTGTTCATCTAATAAATAGACTAACTTTGGGAATTCTTCTCCGATTTCTTGCCCTTTGTAGTTTTTCATTCCTTCTAATCTTTGTGATATCATTTCTTCACAAATTAGTGCCATTTCATATTCATATTCATTGTCTTCTTCTATTTCTAAATAAATAGTTGAAAATGGAGATTGGCCATTGCTAGTATATAATGTAGATAATTGATATCTAATAGTTTGTATTCCTGCTTTCAAATCTTCCTTCATTCTATCATCAGCTAAATCTTTAGCCACTTCATTTCCATATTTTATGCTGTATTTATTAAAGTATTTATTGTATGACTTTCTTAAATAAGGTGCTATATGCTTTATAGTTATTGAATTCCCTCCAAATTGACCACTTGCTATTTGTGCTATTATTTGAGTAACTATAGTACAAGCTGTTGGGAATGTATTTGGCGATTCAATTAATTTATTATTTATTACTGTACCATTATCTAACATATCTTCTAAATTTATAAGCATACAATTATGAATTGATTGCATAGCATAATCCATATCATGATAATGAAGTACACCTTCATCATGAGCTTGTACAATGTGTGCTGGTATTAACTTTCTTCTAGCTATATCTTTTGATATCTCTCCTGCAATTAAATCTCTTTGAGTTGCCGCAAGAACTCCATCTTTATTTGAATTTTCATTTATTATTTCTTCATTACTTCTATCTAAAAGCCCTAATACACTATCATCAGTTGTATTTACTTCTCTCTTAAATGATTGTACTGCTCTATAACCTTCATATGCTTTAGCTGTTAGTTCTTGTTTATAATTTATAAGTTTTTTATAAACCATTTCTTCTACTTGGTAGACAGTTGGGGAAATATTTTTTTGAATGTAATAATCTTCTATCTCGTTAGCTATCATTTTTGCTATTTTTTCTTCGTATATTCCACTTCCATATTTCATTGCTTTTAGAATTGCATTTTCTATTTTTTCTTTATTAAATTCGACACTATTTGAATCTCTTTTTATTATACTTAACTGTGTAATCATAAATTTCTCCTTCTGCCTAGTGAATTTCTTATCGTCATTTTAAACTTTAAGAATTTACTATATGTAGTAACACTTTGTTTATTTTATACTATATATAGTAATTAATCAAGTTCATTGTTACAAATTAAGTCACGTATTAATATTCTATATACCTGCTCATTTATACCCATTTTTTTCATAAATAATAAAAAATCTAAGATTTATTTTTACTATGTTTTGGTAATTATATAAATTATATAAATTTTAATTGCTATAATTTTTACAAATAAAAAATTCGCTTCGCTTAAGACACTGTGTGGGCGCTACACGTCATATCGACAACGACTTCATCCGTTGCTTAAAATGTGATTTTTTACTTACTCTAAGTTTGTTGATTATAATGTAAGCATAATTTCCTTATACGTAAAAAATAGTTATTTAAATTTAAATAACTATTTTCTACTAACCTATGTATATATATCAGAAAACTCAACTTCCATACTAGCTATATTATTTAAATAATTAATATGAGGGCATATATCTTCCTCTCCATTTTCTATCAATACATCAGGAAGATTGATTATAAATTCACTCCCTTTCCCTATTTCACTTTTTGCATGTATAGTTCCATTATGTTTTTCAACTAATGACTTTACCAACGATAGTCCTATTCCGCTACCGGCTCGTTCCTTTTCAAATTTATTTTTCACTTGCTCAAATCTGCCAAATATACTTTCTAATTTATCACTAGGAATACCTATTCCACTATCTTTCACTATTATCTGTACATTCTCATTACAATTTATTATAACTTCTATAATTCCATCTGGTTTATTAAATTTTATAGCATTAGAGATTAAATTTAACATTATTCTCTCTAAATTATCTTGATCAAAAGCAATCATTTTTTCCTCTACATTTGTATCAAAAACAATATTCATTTTATTATCGTCAACAAATTCACAAACAGACATGCATATATTTTCAATACAACTTATAATATCACCATTTTTAGGGTTATAGCTAAAATGACCTGATTCTAATTTGGTTGTGTCTATCAAATTATTTACTAGCTTAAGCATTCTTAATCCATTCTGATGTATGATATCTAAGTATTTATGAAAATAATTAAAATGTTCTTCATCTAATTTATCCATCCTAAGACCTATAACTTGAAGAGAACTTAATATTAAATTAATAGGTGTTCTAAGCTCATGAGATAAGTTTGCAAAAAAATCCATTCTTAAACTTTCAAGTTCCTCCGCCATTTTTTTACTTTTAGTTATATCACTAACAATCCCTATTTTCTTTATTATATTTCCATTTTCATCAAATAGTGGTACAAACTTACTCCATAACCATATTTCTTTTCCATCTTTAATAACTTTTAATTTATCTATGGATATTTCTTTTGAATTATATTTATTTGGCGTTTTTTCAAAAATAACCTCATCCCAGTATTCATACCAATTATTTATATCCTCATACACACCCATCTCTTCTGGATTTATACCATAAATTTTTTCAAATGAAGGACTTACATATATTATCTTTTTTTGATCCATAATTACTATTATATCATCTAAATTGTTTGCAATTTCTAAAAATGTCATTTCATTTTTTTCTATGCTTTCTTTTAATGCTACTTTGTCAGTTATTTCTATAGCAATACCCATTACCCCTAGAATACTTTCATTTTCTTCATCTGTATAAGGCCATTTAGCAGTTTCAAAATATCTTTTTTTACCGTTAAAAATTTTTATGTTTTCACATGTATATAATGAATTTTCTTTTAAAATTTTATTATCTTGTCTTTCAAATTCATCAGCAATGTGCTTTTCAAATAATTCATAATCTTTTTTTCCTATAATTTCTTCATATGATAGATTTATTAATTCCATGTACTTGTCATTAACATCTAAGTACACGCCCTCTCTATCTTTTATCCAGGCATAAAATGGAGATTTTCTAAGTATAGAAGACAGCTTAAATGACTGTTTGCTGAGTTTATTAAATCTGATATGGAATTCATCGTCATCTGTATTATAAATTTCTATATTTAAATATAGATCTATATTACCAATATATTTTACAACTGTATTTTTCTTTTCATTTATTGCTTTTTCAAAGCACATACCCCATTCTTTTTTTTCTTGTAAGCTCAAATCATTTACAATTAATTTGTTTATAATATCTTTTTTTCTCACTTCAAAAAATATCTCGAACGATTTATTTACATCCCTTACTATCAGTCCTATATATGATCCACTTGTTTCTCTAACAAGTTTTGCATGCATATAAGCCATAGGACTATCCTCTATCATTGCCCTGTATATATTTTGTTCCATAATCGCCCCCTATATATCCCTCTAATTATAATATAATTTTAATTGTTTTTATAACAAATTTCAATAAATTGTAAAATTATTTTACTCTATATTACAAAAAATAAAAGCTATCATAATTACCATACAGTATATAAAAAGATTTTTTTGCTTTGTTTTAATTAATTTTATTTAAAAAATAACTTTCTAAAAAATATTATAATCACAATTTATACTCCTGTTAATCTTTTATTATATTTTAATATTACAATATAATTTTATCAAAAAAATGAGCTATCTTAAATACTAATAGATAGCTCATTTCATTTATGATGTTCTTTTATAGACACTTCTTTTTCTCCTTTTGCAACATTTACTTTTTTATCTTACCTCATTTATCTGCAAATTGAATCAATCAATTAATTAAATTCATTTATTCTTCATCATAGTCTGGTGTATAATTATATTCTATCTCGCTTTCATAATCCAAATATAATAAATCCAACATATTTTCCATATATATCCTCCTAATTAATTATATATTATTATCTTCAATGAAATTTTATTTTAATAACTTTCATTCTTAATATAATATATGCAGGATAAATAAAAAAATTGCCAATTTTATAATATATTTTTTTAAATACACTCATTTAATATATATTAAATGAGTGTATTTTGAAAGTTCTAATAAATATTCATCCATACCAGTTCATATGTTTGAAGTACTAATATATCACTGTTTACTTATTTGTTACATTTAAAACTGCTATACCATCTTTTTCCACTACAACTAGTTCCATTTTATTTTTGTTTATTCCGCTTCCCTTAGAGATTCTACTATGTTGTTTTTGTTTATATACGTTATAGCAAATGTAGGTATTATACAAGATATTAATAATAATATAGGCGAACATATCATGATAGGTATCATTGTAAATTTGTAGCTAAAGCAGTCCATCACGCCTGCTGTCAAATCAACTAGTTTATAAGTTATTGGAGTTCCTATTATTAAAACTATAAATATAGTTACCAATGCATAGAATATACCTTCTAATACAACCATCTTTTTAAGTTGCTTTTCAGTCATTCCAACACTTCTTAACATTGAGATTTCTTTTTGCCTTGATATTATATTTGATATTATTACATTTATAAAGTTTAGTATTCCTATTACCCCTACTATAAAACTAAGTCCATATCCTATCATTTTATATGTATTAACCATATCATTAAATTCATTTTCATATGTTAACTTCATTCTATAATCTAATGTAGGATTTGTTTTAATTTTATTATTTAAAAAAGTTTTAACATCATTTACCTGATTTTTATCAACATTAAACATTGCAGTCATCACTGATTCATCTTTAGTTATATTTTTAAATTCTTTTACTGGTAAATATATATCATTTCCTACTGATTCAAAATATCCTTTGCGTAAATATAGAGGAAAAGCATCAACTCTTGCCATAACTTCATATTCTTTACTCTTTCCATTTTCAAAGGGTATAACAACCTTATCTCCAACATCTACCCAATTTCCTACTTCATAATTATTATCTAATATAACGTAATCACCACTTTTAAATTTTTCTATGTCTATTTTCCCTTTAGTTATAAACCTTTCTAATAAAGAACATATTCTTTCATCTATTCCATAACATCCAGTTGAACTTTTTTTCTCAGTTAGAGTCATATTAATATATTTTTTCTTATCATCGTTCAAAGAGCTTTTTTTTATTTCAAGGTTTTTTTTCATTTTATCAGTTAATGGAGCTTCCACACTTTTATAATATATTTTATCAACCTCATCAATACCTTTTAAACCTTCAATTTCTTTACAAGTATCTTCATTTAAAACTTTTGAATAATCTTGTAAACCATAGTTCCATCTATAAAAACTTGTGTCTCCAACTGTAAAATCAGTTCCTATAAGACCACTTAAATACTTGTCCATATCAAACCCTGAAACTACTGTATATGCAGTATTTAAAAGTATTACACTTAAAGATAGAGAAGATATAACTACAAAAGCTTTTTTCTTATTTCTAAATACATTTGATAGTGCCATATTTTTAATTTTAGCACCTTTTAAGCTTTTCTTTATTTTTTTTATAGTATTTTGACTTATCCCACTATATCTTACAGATTCTATTGGAGAAACCTTAGACGCTATTTTAGCTGGCTTATATATACTTATTAATACTGTTATTAATGAAAAGATGATTGACCCTATAAATATAATTGGGCTAGTTGAAATTTGAGTATATTGCATAGTTGTTTGCCCTACTACAAATGGAGTTAACACTACACCTATAAAATAGCCTATAGCTAATCCTAAAGGTATTCCTATTATTGATAATTTTATTGCTTGTTTTTTAATAATTTTATTTATTTGTTTTTTTGTAGTTCCTATAGTTTTTAAAAGCCCATAGAATTTTATATCTTTTACTATAGATATATAAAAAATATTATATATCATTAAATACCCAGATAGCATAATAACACCTAAAAATCCTACAATTCCATATAATGATTGAGGTTCATCTTCTATATTAGTACTAGAATATGCCCAATTTATTCCTGTTTCTATCTCATCTAAATTTAAACCACTTTGAGTTATAACTTTATCTAATTTCTTTTGTATAAATAAAGAATTCGAAAAATTAACTTGTAAAGATATAAGACCTGTACCACTATCAGTTTTTTTAGACTTTTCCTGGTCAATTCCTTTAAGCTCTGAGTCTATAAATTCCTTAGATAAATATAATAAACTTGACCTTGATACTTTATCTCCTTTGTATATACCACTTATCTTAAATTCTGTATTATATTCTTTATCATTTATAAAGTATTTCAAATTTATTTTTTGATTTATCTTCTTGGGTATTTTTAATGTATCTAGAGTTATATCATCTACTAATATTTCATTTTTACCTTGTGGTATAGTTCCTTTATACGGTTTATAGAAACAATTTTCTATAAAGTTTTTATCTGCATAGTTAATTTCAGTTTGTCTTTTTGCTAACTCTTTATTCTCAGCTAGTCCTATATGTATTAATATAGCTTTTTCCTTTATTAATTTATTATCTTTAATTTTTTCATACTCTTTTGTAGTTAAATCTTCAAATCCTCCATGATATGTAGTACCAACCATCCTCATGGTATTGTACTCTGTTGTTTTTACCATACTCATTTGTATAGTAAAAAATGATGTAAAAAGTAATGTTGTAAGTATTATAGATACTATTGCAAACTTATTTCTTCCTTTATTGTATTTAAAACTATTTTTAGATAATCTATTAATAACTTCCTTATTATTAGTTCGAATCATTATTCACTCACCACCTTAGATAAAATCTTCCCGTCTTCTATCCTTATAACTCTATCTGCCATTTGTGAAATTTCTTGATTGTGAGTTATCATTATAATAGTTTGATTGAATTTTTGACTCATAGTTTTTAACAGACCCATAACGTCTTGACTAGTCTTGCTATCTAAGTTACCAGTAGGTTCATCAGCTAGTATTATTGATGGCTTAGTAGCTAAAGCTCTCGCTATTGCTACTCTTTGTTGTTGTCCTCCTGATAAGTTATTAGTCAAATTATTGACCTTACTTTCTAACCCTAATGATGTTATAACAGTATTTACATACTCTTCATCTATTTTGTTACCATCAAGTTCTATTGGTAATACTATATTTTCATAAACATTTAAAATAGGAATTAAATTAAATTGTTGAAATACAAATCCTATTTCTCTTCTTCTAAATATTGTAAGCTCCTCATCATTTAATTTAAATATATCACTATTATTTATAGCTACATTTCCTTTTGTTGGTCTATCAAGACCACCTATCATATGAAGTAAAGTACTTTTTCCACTTCCTGATGTTCCTACAATACAAACAAATTCTCCTTTATTTACTTCAAATGTTACTCCATCTAAAGCCTTAACTAAACTTTCATCTTTCCCATAGTATTTTTTTAAATCATTAACTTTTACTATACTCATATTCCCCTCCTAAAAATTATC
>NZ_FNGW01000006.1 GCF_900103615.1 Romboutsia lituseburensis DSM 797
TAACTCTAAAAATAAAGATTATGTGGTTATTATAGCAAAGAGGATACACCTGTTCCCATTCCGAACACAGAAGTTAAGCTCTTTAGCGCTGATGGTACTTGGGGGGCGACCCCCTGGGAGAGTAAGACGTAGCCACGTAATCTTTTTTATTTTAATAAAAGCCTAGAAGCACATATTGTTGCTTCTAGGCTTTTTCTGTTTTTATTTAAATATATATGCTAAAATTATAACTAAATAGACTTTCTAATAAAGGGGATCATAAAATGGGGATAATAGAGAACTTAAAACAACAAAATGTAAATAAAAAGTTAATAGAAGATGCTTTGTACTTTAAAAAATATTATAAATTAGAAGATTCTCTTCAACATAGAATATCACAATCAAATAACTATTTCTATGGGAGAGAAATATGGGATATGTGCATAGCTGCTATACTTGAAGGTGAAAATATACTTTTATCAGGCCCTAAGGCAACAGGTAAAAATCTACTTGCAGATAACTTATCTGAGCTATTTGGAAGACCTCAGTGGAATACTTCTTTTCATATAAATACAGATAGTACAACATTAATAGGAACAGATACTTTTATAGATAATGAGGTAAAGTTAAGACGTGGATCTGTATATGAATGTGCAATTCATGGTGGATTTGGTATATTCGATGAAATAAATATGGCTAAAAATGATGCTATTGCAGTACTGCATTCTGCATTAGATCATAGGAGAATAATCGATGTGCCTGGTTATGAACGAATAAATTTACATCCGGCAACTAGATTTATAGGAACGATGAACTATGAATATGCAGGTACAAAGGAATTAAATGAGGCACTAGTATCTAGGTTTATGGTTATTGATATACCGTCAATAGAAGAAGATAAACTTATGCTTATATTGAATAATGAATTTCCTGATGCAGATAGAGAAAAGTTACTTCAGTTTGCAGGAATATTCCTTGATTTGCAATTGAAATCACAAAATGGAGAAATTTCAAGTAAATCAATAGATTTAAGAGGGCTTATAGGTTCATTAAAAACAATAAAAAGAGGTCTTAGTCCTAAATTAGCAATAAATATGGGTATAACAGGTAAGACTTTTGATGAATATGAAAAGGAAATAGTAGGGGATATTATAAAAACAAGAATTCCAAGTATTTGGGAATCTAAGGATGTATTTCCACATAATAGTCTAAATGGTCAATTAGAATCAAGTTTTTAGGCTATTAATGTTTTACAAAATTAACTATAGATTTTATTTGTATACAAACACTATATAATTAGGGGAAAATTATGAAATGGATATATAATAATTATGAATTTGAAAATAGAATAAATAATTTATCTTGGACTATTTCAGGTAAATATAATGAAGATATAAGTGCATCAGAACAAGACTATACATCAAAGGATGTAGCGTTATATTTTGCTATTATGACAGGTGCAAGACATAAATATATAGAATGGAATATAGTTAAAAAATATTTATACAATAGGATAAAACAAGGATATGATTCTAATATACTATTAGGTTTAGTTCAAGTAGTTCTAAATATAATAGTAGAAGATAGAGTAATACAAGAAAGACCAGGAATAAAAGATATAAGAAAAAAAGCATATAAAGATATGCTAGATGGATTTACAAAAATATATAAAGATGATGTAATACAAAAAATTAAATATGTAATAGTATTAGAAAATATGGGTAAACATCCTTCAGTAGATGGTCTAAGTAGAAGAATTTTAAATTGTATTAGGAAGATTGATATAAATTTACCGATAATAGAAATTTTAAAAGAAATTGATAATATTTACATTAAATTTTTTGAAGGAAAAGTTATAAAATCTCAAGATATAAAAGAAAATTCTATAGAATATAAAAATGATACAGATATAGACTTTGATACATTTTCAGATTTTATGTATGAAGAGCTTTATGAAGATGAACAGAATGAGATGATTGAAAGTGAAATAAGTAATATATCCTCATCTATGTTAATTGAAAGTGTTGGAGAAATTGATATAGATATCTCTAAAAATGCTAAAGAAAGAGTTTTATATGTAGATGAAAAGACATTAGATAAAATCTATAATAAAATGGAACATTATTATGGAAAATCATATCTAAATAAAAATGAATTGAAAAAAATTGAAACTAAAAATTGCAGAAATGTACACGAAGGTTGTAGAATACATTTTACAGATGGAGTATTGAGAAGTGAATGTAGTAATGTAGCTCAAATTAAATATGTTACAAGACAAAAAGAAAATAATATAGGTAAGTTTAGAGATAAAGCTAAGATACATAAAAGGAATATAATAAAATTAAAGGATAGCTTATCAAGAATTCTTATAGAGGAAAGTGAAACTAGTAGAGTTTATTCAGATTGTGGGACTATACATGCAAATAGAGCATGGAGAGCTACAAAAAGTAGTAATAACAAAATATTTTATAAAGATATTGAAAATGAGAAGGGGAAATATGTAATTGACATATTACTAGATGGAAGTGGGTCTCAGAGCAGGAATCAAGCAAATGTTGCTACACAAGCATATATAATAGCTAATGCTCTAACCATGGTAGGTATTCCTAACAGAGTTATGGGATTTTCTAGCTTTATGGATTACACTATATTAAAAAGATTTAAAGATTATGAAGATAAAATAGAAGAAATTGAAAATATATTTGAATATTTTTGTGCAGGAAATAATAGAGATGGACTAGCAATTAAATCAACTTGTGATGGTTTATTAAATCGAAATGAAGAAAATAAAATATTGATAGTTTTAAGTGATGGAAAACCCAATGATATAAAAATTGGAAAAGATAGAGAGCGTAGTATAAGAGGCGAAATGTCATATAGAGGGATGATAGGAATAAAAGATACTGCCAATGAAGTAAGAAGAGCTAGGCAACAAAATATTTTAGTATTAGGAGTATTTACAGGAAAAGAAAATGATTTAGAAGCACAAAGGTTGATATATGGTAGGGACTTCGTATATACTAAAGATATAGAAAGATTTTCAGATATAGTGTCTATGTATTTGAAAAAAATAATTAGAAATTAAATTTTAAAAATTTTTTTCAAAATAAAAAAGGAATATTAGTATTTATGTAGAATACAATATAAGTAAGGCAATTTATCAAAATTTTTTTACATCTAGAGTATAATTTATCATGTTACAAAAGTTAGTAAAATAAATATTAAATATATATTTTAGGTTCTTGATAAAAGATTAATAGGGAAAGAGGTGTAATTCCTCTGCAGCCCCCGCTACTGTAAAGCTGACGAAATTTATTTTAACCACTATGATTTATTATTCATGGGAAGGTAAAAGAGTAGGATGAAGCTAAGCCAGGAGACCTGCCTAGTAATATTAAAGTAATTTCTTCGGGGTGGGAGAAAGTTTCTTAAAATACTTGTGTATAAAATTAGTATTGAAAAAGAAAGTCTAACCCTTTGGTTAGGCTTTTTATATTGTAAGGAGAATTAAGTATGCTTTTAATAGATAAATACGCATATACAAACAGTTTAACAGAAATAAATCCAAAGATAAAAGGAAGCATAGGCTTAATATTTTTAATAATTTCTATGGCATTTAAAAATATTTTTTGCTTGATTAGTATTATAACTTTTATGAGTTCTCTTATAGTTTTTTTAGCTAAAATAGACTTAAAAAGTTACTTAAAGCTTGTAAAAATACCGATGTATTTTTTAATAATGGGAGTTCTAATAAACCTTATAAATATATCATTTGATTCAAAAGGATTAATTTATAGTCTTAATATAATGTCTTTAAATATAGGCATATCAAATAAGTCAATAATTACATCTGTACATATATTATTTAGAGCTATTGCCTGTTTAACATGTATATACTTTTTTATATTAACAACACCATTTAATCAGATAATATTTTTATTAAAAAAGTTACATATATCAGATACAGTAATAGAGCTATCTATGTTAGTATATAGATTTATATTTATATTTTTAGAAGAAGTATCAGATATAAGAAAATCACAACAATTAAGATTTGGATACATTAATTTAAAAACATCTTATAATTCAATTGGAATTTTAGGAAATATGTTATTTAAGAGGATGATGAAAAGGTATGATGAAATGTGTATATCTTTAGACATAAAATTATATGATAGCAAATTTCACATAGTAGGGGATGAAAATGTTTAAAATAAATGACTTAAACTACAAATACGAAAAAAACTCACATGCACTAAAAAAAGTTAATATGGATTTTTCAAAAGGTGATGTGATAGGAATAATAGGATCAAATGGTTCTGGCAAATCTACATTTTTTATGAATTTAATGGGCATACTTAAGCCTACATCAGGAAAAATTTTATTCAAAGATCAAGAAATAAACTATACAAAAAAAGGTTTATATAATTTAAGAAAACAAGTAGGTATAGTATTTCAGGATCCAGAAAAACAAATATTTTATTCAAGAGTATATGATGATATAGCATTTTCTTTAAGAAATATTGGAATAGATGAAGAAACAATAAATATGAGAGTTAGAGATGCACTAGTTGCTGTTAATGGAATAGATTTTATAAATAAACCAGTACATTTTTTAAGCTATGGCCAAAAAAAGAGGGTAGCAATAGCTTCTGTTATAGCAATGGAAAATGAAATAGTCCTATTAGATGAGCCGACAGCAGGTTTAGACCCAGTAAGTACTAGATTAATAGTAGATATTATAAAAAACCTTAAACAAAAAGGTGTTAAGATAGTGATATCAAGTCATGATATGAATTTAATATATGAAATATGCGATTATGCATATGTTTTAAGTAAAGGCGAAGTGATAGAAGATGGAAGTATCGAGGAAGTATTTGTAAAAGAAGATAAAGTTATTGAAGCTGGATTAGAACTTCCTTGGCTTGTAAAACTTCATAAAAATATGAATATACCTTTATTTAAATGTGAAGAAGATTTGTATAAGTATTGGAATGATTCTGTGCTTATATCAAATCATTAATTTGCCCTAAACCTATTTTAATATAAATAGATTTTAATAATATGCTTTTCTATAAAGTAAACCCTAGATTTAAGCCGTCTAGGGTTTTTTCTTTATTTTATAACTATAAAAAAGTACGGTAGATTATAAATTCATCAACCTATGCTTTTTTTAATGAAGAATTAGTTATATACTTAAAGGAGTCATAAATTTATAGATATAGATTTAAAGTTTAATATATTGGAGAGAATCAAGGTGTTGATATTCTTTAAATTTGAACAAAAATAAGTTTTAGATTAAAATAGAGTTATATAACTGTTAACAGGAGGAAGCATATGAATTTAGATACATTAAATCCTGCACAGAGAGAAGCTGTAGAAAAGACAGAAGGCCCTGTCCTTATACTAGCTGGAGCAGGTTCGGGTAAGACTAGAGTTCTAACAACTAGAATTGCTCACCTTATAGAGAACAAAGGTGTACAAGCCCCAAATATATTAGCTATAACATTTACAAACAAAGCAGCCAATGAAATGAGGGAGAGAGTAGAAGAAACATTAGGTTCAGATACTAAGGAAATGTGGATAAGTACTTTCCATTCTTGTTGTGTACGTATACTTAGAAAAGATATAAATAGAATTGGATATAATAGAAGTTTTATAATATACGATAGTGCTGACCAGGTAACATTAGTTAAAGACTGTTTAAAAGAGCTAAACCTAAGTGATAAGGCATTTGAACCTAAAGTAGTTATAAGTACTATATCAGGGGCTAAAGATAAGCTACATAGCCCTAAAGAGTTTAAACAGATGCATATGTCAGATGCTAGAATGAGCAAAATTGCAGATATTTATGCACTTTATCAAGATCGTTTAAAAAGAAATAGTGCACTAGACTTTGATGATTTAATTTACAAAACAGTAGAATTATTAAGAACTGATAGTGAAGTATTAGAATTCTACAGAAGTAGATTTAAATATATCATGGTAGATGAGTATCAAGATACAAGTAAAGCTCAATATGAATTAATAAAAATGTTAGCAAAGGAACATCAAAATATATGTGTTGTTGGAGATGATGACCAAAGTATATATGGATGGAGAGGTGCTGATATAAGGAATATACTAGAGTTTGAAAAGGATTATGATGATGTTCATGTAGTTAAATTAGAGCAAAATTATAGATCAACTCAAATAATACTAGATGCAGCAAATACAGTAATCTCTAATAATATAGAAAGAAAAAGAAAAAAACTTTGGAGTGAAAAAAAAGAAGGCGAATTAATAAAAATTCAAGTAGCAGAAAATGAAGTTGAAGAATCTGACTTTGTATCTGATATGATAGCTAAAATAGCAAGGGAACAAAATAGATCTTACAAAGATTTTGCTGTTTTATACAGAGCTAATGCTCAAGCACGTCCAGTTGAAGATGCTTTAAATAGAAGCCAAATACCATATAACATATATGGAGGAACTAAATTCTATGAAAGAAAAGAAATAAAGGACTTAATTGCATATTTAAGAGTTATACAAAACCCTCAAGATGATATATCAATCAAAAGGATTATAAATGTACCTAGAAGAGGTATAGGGCTTAGAACGATAGAAAAAATAGAAGATAGAGCTAGTTTAAAGCAAGAAAGTATGTATTCAGTTCTTATAGATATAGAGTCAAATTCAGACATATCTACTAAAGCAAGAAATAGTATAAGTGCATTTGTAGATACAATAGGTACGCTAAGAACTATAAAGGAAGTTTATCCTGTAAGTAAATTAATAGAAAAAGTATTAGAAACAACAGATTACTATGAATATATAGATGATTTATATAAAGGAGATACAGAAGAAGCTAAAGATAGAAAAGATAACTTAAAAGAATTTATATCTATAGCAATAGAATTTGAGCAAAGTAGTGAAGATCAGAGTCTAGAAGAATTCTTAACAGGTGTTGCACTTACATCTGAAAGTAATGAAGAAGAAGAAATTGATAAAGTATCTCTTATGACTATTCATACATCAAAAGGATTAGAATTCCCTGTTGTATTCTTAATAGGAATGGAAGAAGGTCTATTCCCTATATCAAGAGCTGTAAGGTCTATGGCAGAGTCAGATATAGAAGAAGAGAGAAGACTTTGTTATGTTGGTATAACAAGAGCAAAAGAAACATTATATATGACATTAACTCAAAAAAGAACTTTATATGGAAAAACAAATCCATCAATTGCATCTAGATTTATGGAAGAATTACCTAAAGAGTGTATAGAAAAGCTAAACAAAGAAGAAAAGCAAATTACTTCATACTCAAAGGCAAATTATAATGTATTAGATAAGTATAAGCAAAAATATATGACAAATGTTAATAAGTCAGCTGTTGCAACAAAAGTTAATGCTACAATTAAAGACACAACTAAAGAGTCGAACTTAGACGATATAAAGCCTGGTGCAAAAGTACATCATCCTAAATTTGGAGTAGGTACTGTTGTGGGTATGATGGGATCTGATGTAACTATAGCATTTGAAAAACAAGGAATTAAGAAGATAAACAAGGAATATACAACACTAGATGTATTATAAAAAATAAATTAAATAACTTGTTAAAAATAAACTGTGCATAAGCTATGTTAATAAAACATAATTATGCACAGTTATTTAAATAAATTTTGTTAATCAGGGAGGCTATACCAATGGAACAAAAGAAATTTGCGCAAGATTTAGTAGACTTTATATATGAAAGTCCTACGGCTTTTCAAGCTGTAGAAACATCTAAAAAGTTGTTACAAGAAAATGGATTTAGAGAGTTAATATTAAATGAAAAGTGGAATGTTGAAGTAAATGGAAGATATTATGTGACTAAAAATTCATCTGCATTAGTAGCTTTTACAGTTAATTCACAAGATGTAGAAAAAGAAGGTTTTAGAATAGTAGGTTCTCATTCTGATTCTCCAACATTTAGAATTAAACCTAAAGCAGAAATGGTAGTAGAAGGTACATATTTAAAATTAAATACAGAATGCTATGGTGGACCAATACTAAATACTTGGTTAGATAGACCATTAGCTATAGCAGGAAGAGTTGTTTTAAAAGGTGAAAATGCATTAAGACCTGTTGAAAAGATGGTTAACATTAAAAAGCCAATATGTATAATACCAAATGTAGCTATACATATGAATAGAACAGTAAATGAAGGATATGCATTAAATAAACAAAAAGACATGTTACCGCTAGTAGGTTTAATAAATGAAAATTTAGAAAAAGATAATTTTTTATTGAAGCAACTAGCTAAAGAATTAGATGTAGAGTTAGAAGAAATCATTGATTTTGATTTATTTTTATATGAATTTGAAAAAGGAAGCTTAATAGGTCCTAATGAAGAGTTTATATCAACAGGAAGATTAGACAACTTATCTATGGCACACTCAAGTTTACATGCACTTATAGATGCAAATGGAAGTAAGGGTGTAAATGTAGTTGCTGTATTTGATAATGAAGAAGTAGGAAGTTCTACTAAGCAAGGTGCGGATTCAAATATGTTAATAAATATACTAGAAAGAATATGCCTATCTTTACAAAAATCAAGAGAAGAATTCTTTAGTGCAATATATTCATCATTTATAATATCAGCAGATTTAGCACATGCAGTTCATCCTAATATGGTAGATAAGCATGATCCAACAAGTAGACCAGTTATGGGCAAAGGTCCTGTTATAAAAATAAATGCTAATCAAGCGTACACAAGTGATGCTCAATCTATATCTGTATACAAATCTATATGCAAAGAAGCTGGAGTTAATTATCAAGAATTTGTAAATAGATCAGATGAAAGAGGTGGAAGTACTATAGGACCTATATCATCTACGCACTTAGACATACCGTCAGTGGATGTTGGTAGTCCTATACTTGCAATGCACTCTATAAGAGAGTTAGGAAATGTAGAAGATCATTACAATATATATAAGACATTTAATAAATTCTATGAGATATAAGTAAGGAGATGAAATACCATGAGAATAGGGCTATGTCTCTCTGGTGGAGGAGCTAAGGGATCATATCAAGCAGGTGTAATAAAAGCACTTTATGATAGAGGAATAAATAAATTTGATGCTATATCAGGAACATCTATAGGTGCAATAAATGGATATTACATATTCACAGGAAATGTTGAAAACTTAGAAAAAATGTGGACAAGTATTGAAACAAATCCTGAAAACGATATTAGAATAGTGGATAACACTGTGGATAATTCGTATGTTATCGATACCCTTAAGGCACTTGATACCGAAAATAAACAGGAAATGGATTTTTATGTGAACTATATAGAGATTTATAATAAAAATGTTAGGGAAAAGGTAGAGAATGTAAAAATACTAGGAGAAAAAGAAAGCTTAAGTGCAGTAAAATACAGCTCTTTATTACCTTGTAATCCAAAAGCAAATTTACCTTTAAAACAACAATTTGTAAAAGATGTAAGTGAAGGATTATATGATGGGTTTAAGCTTGATGGAGGATTATTAAATAATACTTTAATAGAACCATTATTAGAAAAAACTGTGGATAAAATTATAGTTATATCCACAGCACATGACTATGTTTTACCCGATGAAATAAAAAATGAGTACAATGCAGATAATATAATTATAATAAGACCTGAAACTGCTTTTGAAAAAGGAGATACGTTAAAATTTGAAAAAAATTTCTGTACACAAATGTATAATAAGGGATATGAAATAGGAAAAAACGTAAAACTAAATATATAAGCCTAAGATATTATTGTTTTATATAAGTGTAAAAATATGAACGCTTTTATGTAAATAAATAGAATTGTAGCGAATTTTATTGAATAAACTGCTAAATGTTAGTATAATATAAAGGTTCTTTAAATTAGAAAAAAATATATGGAGTTGATATAAATATGGCAACTAAGAGAATAGCAGTTTTAGGTGGTCCTAGATGTGGTAAAACTACATTAATACAACATTTATATGTTGAGATGAAAATAGCAGGATTAGATGTAGGTTATGCTTTAGAGTATTCAACAGAATATTTAAAAGATAAAGGTATGATAGAGACTATAGCAGAGCAGTATGGAATCTACTTAGGTCAAAAGAAAATAGAAGATGAATTATCTACATTTGATTATGCCCTTACAGATTATGCTACTTTTGTACCTTACATATACGGAAGATTTATGTTAGGTAACAGAGATAGATCTAAAAAAGAAATACAAATACTTAAAGATTTATATTGCCTAGCAATAGAAGATATGCAAAATTACGATATGGTAGTATATGTTCCAAGAGAATTTGGATATGTACAAGATGGAGTTAGATGGCAAGATGAAGATATAGCTATTCAAATAGACGATGCTATATTAAGTTTCTTAAAAGCGGAAAATGTTAACTTTGTAGAAGTTAAAGGTTCTACTAAAGAAAGAGCTAAGCAAATATTAGAGTTATTAAATATTGATTATCAAGAAACGCCACAATTAAATGAAGAAAAATAAGCTACTATTAATTTAGTAGCTTTTTACTTTCTATAAAAATGTAATACTAAATATAATATTATTAATTTAAATTTTAGTGAGATTTTTCTAGAAGTTAGTATATAATAATAGAGTAAGATTACATATAAAAGTTTTAATAATGAAAGGAAGATGAACATGGAAAATAAAAACCCAATAGTAACTATAGAAATGGAAAATGGAAAGAAAATAGTAGCAGAGTTATATCCACATATATCTCCTAATACAGTAAAGAACTTTGTAACATTAATTAACCAAGGATTCTATAATGGAGTAGGATTCCACAGAGTAATAGAAGGATTTATGATACAAGGTGGATGCCCAGATGGAAATGGTATGGGTGGACCAGGACATGCTATAAAAGGAGAATTTAGAGGTAATGGATTTACTAATAACTTAAAGCATGAGCCAGGAGTATTATCAATGGCTAGAACTATGGCACCAAACTCAGCTGGTTCTCAATTCTTTATAATGCATAAAAACTCTCCACATTTAGATGGACAATATGCTGGATTTGGTAGAGTAATAGAAGGTATGGATGTTGTAAATGAAATAGCTACAACAGCTACAGATAGAGCTGATAGACCTAAAACTCCACAAGTTATGAAGTCTGTAACAGTTGAGACATTTGGTCAAGATTACTCTGACGTAGAAAAAATGTAATAATTGGAAAATGTATTTCTATAACACCCTCAAATTTGTAGGGTGTTTTTATTTTAATAAAAATAAAAAGGCACTGACATTGTCAGTACCTTAATTGAAATGTATATAATTACATATTATTTACAGCGCTAGTTAAGTTAGGAACTAATTGTTTCTTTCTAGAAACAACACCTTCAGCAAATACTCCTTGATTAGCATCTACATTAAAGGCTTCAGCTATTACGCTATCGTTAGCTTTGTATATTAAGTAAGAACCTTCTTTTATTATATCAGTTATAGCTAAAACTAACATATCATAATCAGTAGAGTTTATATAAGATAAGAATTCATCTTTTTTAGCAAATATAGAATCTATATCTAAAGTGAATACTTGACCTATACCAACTCTTTTTCCGCTCATACTAAACTCTTTAAAGTCCATGTTTACTATTTCTTCTATGCTATATTCATCTAATGAAGTTCCTGCTTTGAACATTTCCATAGCATAACTTTCCATATCTACATCAGCTATTTTACTTAATTCTTCGCACGCTTTTTTATCCATATCTGTAGTAGTTGGAGATTTGAATAATAAAGTATCTGATAATATAGCAGATAATAAAAGACCAGCTATATGTTTAGGTACCTCAACATTATTTTCTTTGTACATTTGATAAACTATAGTACAAGTACATCCAACAGGCATAACTCTGAATGACATAGGTACATCAGTAGCTATTCCTCCTATTTTATGATGATCAACTATTTCAACTATGTTAGCTTGCTCTATACCATCTGCACTTTGAGCATATTCATTATGGTCAACTAATACAACATTTTTCTTAGTTGGATTTAGAAGATGTTTTCTAGATACTAGCCCTAAGAATTTTTTGTCATTGTTAACAACAGGATAAGCTCTAAAGTTTGTATTTAACATTGTATTTTTTATATCATCTGCATAATCATTTTCATTGAAAATAACTAAATTCTCAGTTAAAACAATATCGCTTAAGAAGTTACATTGATTTATTACATTAGATGTTTTGTATGTATCAGATTTTACAGAGACAACAGAAACTCCGTTTTGCTTAGCTAAGCTTAATAAATCATCAGATATAGTAGTTGAACCAGCTAAAACTAAAAGTTTTACTTTAGCATCTATAGCATATTCTATTATATCGTATCTATCTCCTACTATAGCTATATCTCCTTCTTTTAATATGTCCATAACACTGTCCATACCAAAAGATAAAGTAACTACTCTACCTTTTACATCTTCGTTACAATTTACAAGTACTGAACCATCAAGATTCTTGCATATATTAGATAAAGATGTATGTATAGTATTGAAATGTTGGTGAAGTAAACTCTTAGCTATCTCTTGCATAGTAACTAATCCTATAAACTCGCCGTCATTAGATACTATAGGTAAAGTTTTAACTTGAGTACTTTCCATAAGATTGTAAGCTTCTAATATAGATGATGATAATGATAAAGCTTCCACTTTATCATAGCTTAAATCTTTAACTTCTATTTTTACATTTTTTAAAATTTGAGGAGCTTCTACTTTAAAGTAATCTAAAGCATATAAAGCTTCTTTTCTTACCTCTCCTAGAGCGTAAGGTATAGCTTTTTCACCTAATTCATTTTTTAAGTGAGCTAATGAAATTGAAGAACATATAGAATCTGTATCTGGATTCTTATGTCCGAAAACTGATAATGTCATATTAAATACTCCTTTCATACCGTAACATATATACGATTTGATAATATGCTAAAAATATATAATTTAAATTAACAAAATATTAATTAATAAAATTTTAATATGTAATATTTTTGTAGCCTTTATAAATATATTTGTTAATAACAAAAATATTATATCAAAAGGAGGAAACGATGTGTTGCGAAAATCGAAAAAAGTTGAGAAAGTACTTATATTATTACCCATTTTAATACTGGTAATAACAGGTTCGTATTTTATACATAAATTTAAAAGTAATCAAAATATATATAAAGATACTGATAGAGTTATGAATACCATAAGCCAAGTGTTAGATTTAAGTACAGTAAAGTATAAGTATACTAATGTAATAACTGTTAAAAAGGATAAAAGTATAAATGAGATGAAAATACCATTTACAGAAAAATCATTTATAATAAAATACAATGGAATAATTAATGGAGGGGTAAAACCAGAAGATATAAAGATAGTAAAAAACAATGGAGAGTCTATACAAATACAAATAGATAAGTGTGAGATATTAGATCATTATATAGATAGTGATAATATATATGTATATGATGTTAAAAGTTCTCTGTTTAATAAGTTAGAAATTCAAGAAGTATTAGATGATATAAATAAGTATAAAAAAGAATATGAAGAAAAAGCATTAAAGGAAGGTTTAATGGAAGAGATTAAAAGGAGCACAAAAACTAGCATACAAAATATGCTTAAAAATATAGGCTATAAAAATGTCGTAGTAGAGTTTAAATAAAATATTAAAAGTGAGTATGAAAAAGATAGGATTTAAATTTAAAATTCTATCTTTTTTTATATAAATTTGAAAATATATATTAATAGTAAATTAAGAATAATTTCTTGTAGCTATATAGATAATAGAAGTGATATAAAAATTTTATGAAAAAATAATAACAAATACATTGATTAAAATTTAACTAATACTTAACAAAAATAAAATATTTATAAAAACAGTATTTAAAAGCATATTAAAAGGTTAGAAAAAGAAGCAATTTACTAGTAAATTAAAATAAAAACGTTTTCAATAATTTAAAAAGATAAAAAAATAACAAAAAATATTGACACATTTAGGGTGTTAATGTATTATCTAAATATAGCAAGTTTGTTAAATAACTAACGCAGTTTAATATAAATTATCATTTGGGAGGACCAACAGTATGAGTAAAGAAGTTAAAAAAGCTAAAGAAGTAAAACAAGAATTCAGTGTAGAAAACATGATAAACGATTTAGTAGAAAAAGCTAATGTAGCAAAAGAAGCTATGTTAAAGTTAGACCAAGAAGCAGTTGATAAAATAGTAGCAGCTATGGCTAAGGCAGGTCTAGATAAGCATATAGAACTTGCTCAAATGGCAGTTGAAGAAACTCAAAGAGGTATATTTGAAGATAAAGTAACTAAAAACATATTCGCAACAGAATACGTTTATAATAGTATAAAGTATAAGAAAACGGTTGGGGTAATAGAAGAAAATGAAGAAGAAGGATACATGATGGTTGCAGAACCAATAGGTGTAGTAGCTGGGGTTACTCCTGTTACAAATCCAACTTCAACTACAATGTTCAAAACATTAATATCTATGAAGGGTAGAAATCCAATAATATTCAGTTTCCATCCATCAGCTCAAAAATGTTCATCAGAAGCAGCTAGAATATTAAGAGATGCAGCTATAGAAGCTGGAGCACCAGAAAATTGTGTACAATGGATAGAAGTTCCATCATTAGAAGCATCAAGTGCATTAATGAAGCACAATGGAGTATCTTTAATACTAGCAACTGGAGGACCTGGAATGGTTAAGTCAGCTTACTCTTCAGGAAAACCAGCACTAGGAGTTGGAGCAGGAAACGTACCTTGTTTCATAGAAAAGAGTGCAGATGTTAAACAAGCAGTAAATGATTTAATATTATCTAAAACATTTGATAACGGTATGATATGTGCATCTGAGCAAGCTGTTATAGTAGAAGAATGTATATATGATGAAGTAGTAGGATTAATGAAATCTTATAACTGCTACTTTGTAAATGCAAAAGAAAAAGAATTATTAGAAAAAACTGTTATAAATCCAGAAACAAAATCATTAAACCCTAATATAGTTGGACAAAGTCCATACACAATAGCTAAAATGGCAGGATTTGAAGTACCTAAAGACGCTAAAATGTTAGTAGCTGAAATAGGTGGAGTAGGAATGGATCATCCATTATCAAAAGAAAAATTAAGTCCAGTATTAGCTTGTATAAAAGCTAAAGATGCTAAAGAAGGAATACAAAGATGTGTGGATATGACTGAATTCGGAGGATTAGGACATTCAGCAGTTATACATTCAAATAATGATGATGTAATATTAGAGTTTGGAAATAGAGTAAGAACAGGAAGATTATTAGTAAATGCACCATCTACTCACGGAGCTATAGGAGATATATACAATGTAAATACTCCATCATTAACTTTAGGATGTGGATCAATGGGTAATAACTCTACAACAGACAATGTATCTGCTGTAAACTTAATAAACGTTAAGAAAGTTACTAAGAGGAGAGTAAATATGCAATGGTTCAAGGTTCCTGAAAGAATATATCATGAAGTTGGTTCAATACAATATCTAGAAAAATTACCAAATGTTGAAAGAGTAATGATAGTTACTGATAGAATGATGGTTCAATTAGGATATGTTGATAAATTAGAATACAACTTAAGAAAAAGAAGAAATCCAGTTATGATAGAAGTATTTGCTGATGTAGAACCAGATCCATCTGTAGATACAGTATTAAATGGTGCTGAAGCAATGAGAAAGTTCAAGCCAGATACAATAATAGCTTTAGGTGGAGGATCTGCAATGGATGCTGCTAAAGGTATGTGGTTATTCTACGAAAACCCAGAAGCAGACTTTGAAGATTTAAGACTTAAGTTCATGGATATAAGAAAGAGAATATACAAGTTCCCTAAATTAGGAAGACAAGCTAAAATGGTAGCTATACCAACTACTTCAGGAACTGGTTCAGAAGTAACTTCTTTCGCAGTTATAACTGATAAAGTAAACAATGTTAAGTATCCTTTAGCTGATTATGAGTTAACTCCAGATGTAGCTATAATAGACCCTGCTTTCGTAATGTCAGTACCAGCAGCTGTTACTGCAGATACAGGTTTAGACGTATTAACTCATGCTATAGAAGCTTATGTATCTATAATGGCAACTGATTATACAGATGCTTTAGCTATGAAAGCTATACAAATGGTATTTGATTACTTACCAAAATCATATAAAGGAGCTAATACTGCAGAAGGTAAAGAAGCTAGAGAAAAAATGCACAATGCATCTTGTATGGCAGGTATGGCGTTTGCAAATGCTTTCTTAGGAGTAAACCACTCATTAGCTCATAAGTTAGGATCAGAATTCCATATACCACATGGTAGAGCAAATGCTATATTATTACCACATGTAATAGAATACAATGCAGCTATGCCAACTAAGTTTGCTGCATTCCCTAGATATAAGTCATTCGTAGCAGATAAGAAATATGCAGAAATAGCTAAGATGTTAGGATTAAAAGCTAACACTACAGAAGAAGGTGTTAAGAGCTTAGTAGAAGCTGTTAGAAACTTAATGAAAGAAGTAAATATGCCAATGTCTATCCAAGAATGTGGAATAGAAGAAAAAGCATATCTTGATGCAATAGAAAAATTAGCTTTAGATGCATTTGATGATCAATGTACTCCAGCTAACCCAAGATTACCATTAGTAACTGAGTTAGTTGATATATATAAAACAATATATCCATCAAGTAAAGCAAAGCTAAATGAAAAAAAATAATCAGATACAGAAAGAAATAAATTAATTTTATAAAAATTCAGAAAAATTACATTGACTATGCAATTAAAACGTAATACAATGTAACTAAATAAACATAACACAATAAGAGGGGCCTATTAAGGCCCCCTTTTTGTGGTTATAATAAAGTATCTATATATTAGATTTAAACATAGATACTTTTTCAAAATTATTTTTTATATTAATAACAGAACCTTCATAATTTACTTCAAAATTAGCAAAAGCAGAGAATAGATCTATATCCCTCATAAGATGAACAGTCATATCATGAGTATTTTTATTTAGTCTAAGTATTATAGACCTTACAAAAGGAAATTGAATTCTAGAACCAAATAAATCGGATCCATTATTATCTATATCTAGGCTACGGTAATTCAAATCTACAAATAAATCTATATCATTATCTTCTTCTCTTATAACTCTATATTCAAAGTCTGTATCTAAGTTTAAGTTTCCGACAGTTATCATGTTTATACCTCATTTCTAAATTCATATTAGAAACATTATATCTTATAAATTAATTATTAACTAGTTTTAATAAATAAAAGAGCTTTCGTTGGGGGAACGAAAGCTCAAAATTGGGGGAGATTGAGTTAAATATTTAATTTTATATTACTAGTATGGACAGATATATTTAGTTTATACATTAAAAATCAAAAATAAAAAAGTCGCTTCGCTCCTGTCGCCAACGACTTCGTCCGTTGCTCAAAAATGTCATTTTTTACTTTCACAAAGATATTGATATTACTATACTCTATAGGTTATCTACAGTTTTTGATGTATCATAATATCCTTAAACGTAAAAAATGGATGCATATGCATCCATCTTATTATCTTTTTTTAGGTATAAATTTAGGCCCTAGGTATTTTCTTATTTCATCTTCAGGAGAGAAATCATCTATAAGTATTTCTCTTCCAGTATCTTCGAATACTACTAAAACTTCACAATCACCTTGTAAGAAAAATTTTCTAACTGTTTCTTCTCTTACTTCTCTTACCTTTGTTATGTTTTTCTTAGTTTTTTCGTAATCCTTAGTGAAGTAACTATCCATCATATTTATTATCTTAGTATATCTATTCATAAAATTGCCTCCTATAATAAGTCTTAAAAAATGTGTTATAATAATTGTTTGTATTAACTTAATAATTATAACAAGGAGTAATAATAATGACTAGTATAAAAAAGAATGATATTTTAAATTGTATAGATTATTGTAAAAAAAATAGACTGTTTGATAGACTAAATAGCATTTATGCTACTTTACCAAGTGGAAACTGTACAGGATGTGGTAATTGTTGTATGGAATCTGTAGGGATAAATTTAATAGAGTTTATAAATATATTTGAGCACTTAAAGAGTAATGATAAATTAAGAAAGAAATGTTTAAGTAAAGTTTTAGATTATTATTTTTTAGAATTTGTTCAAAAAAGTGCATGCCCTTTTAAAGATGAAAATAATAGATGCCTTATATATGAAGTAAGACCTTTAAACTGTAGATTATTTGGTCATTGGAAGAAAGATGATTATAATAAAAATTTAGAAAATGTAACTCAAAGGAATATAGAATATAATAAAGTAATAAAATCTAAATACGGGTTTGACATAAATGATGAAGTAGTGAATTATAAAATAAAATATTGTGAGGATTTTGTACCACAAAATGGACATATGGATAAGTCAACAAGATTAAGTTTTGCGGATGAATTGATGATACTTGACTCTAATATTTACTCTAAGGGAATAATAGATATAGAGTTTAAGGATAGAGGCGTTGTAGAGTATTTTATAGACTCAATGTTAAATGAAGATACTGCTTACAATATAAAAATAAGAGTTTCAAAAGATGAAAGTGTAAGACAAACAGCTATAAATAGATTAAAAAAGATATTATTATAAAATGGGTGATTAGATGGAGTTAACTAAAGTAAATGGAAGTACCTTTTATATAAAAGGAGGTACGAATACAGGAGTATATATTTTTAAAGATAATAGTGCTTTAATTATAGATCCGGGTTTAGGCGGTTTAAGGCCTAAAAAAATAATAAATATATTAAATTCACAAAATACTGATTTAAGGGCGATAATTAATACTCATGAACATAATGATCATTATGCTTCTTGTAACCAGTTTAAAAGTCATTATAAAGCTTTAGAAATAATGTCATCAGAGTATTCAAAAGCATTTATAGAAAATCAAGAACTGTTTTCGAGCTATATACTTGGTGGAAAAAATAATCTGTTTATGGAGAGTAGATTAAAGCGTAAAGGATCTTCAGAAAAAATTGAAATTAATAAAGTTGTTAAAGAAGGAATATTATCTATAAATGGAGTAAATTTTAATATAATAGATTTTAGTGGACATACACCTGGATGTATAGGTATATTGACGCCTGATAATGTACTTTTTGTAGGTGATTTATTAATAGATTCAGATATGTTTTCTAAATTTGATTTTTTATTTATGTCTGATACGCAAGCTTATTTAGATTCTTTAAATAAATTAAGATATATAGAATATGATTATTTGGTTTTAGGACATGGTAAAACAATAATATCGAGAAATGATAGCGAAGAACTAATAAATGAGCATATAAATTCAATAAATAAGTATATAAATCAAATATTAGAAGAGTTAAAAGTACCCATGGGTATAGATAACTTATTAAAAAATATAATATTAAAGAATGATTTAAAGAACAATTACAAGGAATATCATTTCTTTAGATCTTCATTAATTTCTGTAATTAGTTATTTGGCAGAGTTAGAAAAAATAGATTATACATTAGATAATGGAGAATTGTATTATTATACCAAAAGAAAATAAATTATGATAAAATAGATATAGCTGCAAAAATAGAACAAGGGGTGAGTGAGATGGAATACGAAAGATGGGATGAAGTATTAGCTCCTTATGACCATGCTGTTGAAGAGTTAAAAGTAAAGTTTAAAAATATAAGAAAAGAATTCTTAACAAAGGGAGAATATTCTCCAATAGAATTTGTTACAGGTAGAACTAAAAAAATTGCATCTATAATCTCAAAGGCTAATAGACTTAACCTTGAAGATATAGAAGGTGAAATGGAAGATATAGCTGGTATAAGAATAATGTGCCAGTTTGTTGAAGATATATATACTATAGTAGAGCTAATTCAAAGTAGAAGCGATATGACTGTAGTTTACACTAAAGACTATATAGAAAATTTTAAAGATAGTGGATATAGAAGTTACCATGTAATAATAAAGTATCCTATAAACTCTATAGCAGGTTCAAAAGAGATATTGTGTGAAATACAAATAAGAACTTTAGCTATGAATTTCTGGGCAACAATAGAACACTCTTTAAAGTATAAGTATGAGCACTATATACCAGAAAATCTAGCAATAAGATTAAGACGTGCTGCAGATGCTGCATTCTTATTAGACCAAGAAATGAGTGAAATAAGAGAAGATATAATGAAGGCTCAAGTAATGTGCCAAGTTAAATCTATTACAGTGAGAGATGTCTTAAATAAGATTCAAGAGTTATACAACTTAGGTGATACCCATAAAGCTCTTGTATATCAAAGAAGATTAGATAAAATAGATACCGAAAGAGATATAGCAGAAATACTACATCTTAAAAAAGAAATAGATTATCTATTAGAAAAATATAATAGTAACAATAAAAGTGATTAAGTAGTTATCCATATTATTGGATAACTTTCTTTTTTAAATTATAAATAATTAGGAAATAATATAGAAATAAAGATATAATCAGAAAGGAAAATAGATATGAGTTTATATGCAATAGGAGATTTGCACTTTTCAACATCAGTAGATAAACCGATGGATGTATTTGGTGAAAATTGGGCTGGGCATGAGCAGAAAATAATAGATAGTTGGAAAAATAGTGTAAAGGAAGACGACTTAGTATTAGTCCTAGGAGATACTTCTTGGGGTATAAACTTAAATGAAGCAAAATCAGATTTAGACATAATAAATAACTTACCAGGAAACAAAGTGTTTATTAAAGGAAATCATGATTATTGGTGGACTACTGTTACAGGTCTAAATAAGTTATATGAAAACATGAATTTTTTACAAACTAATTTCTACGAATATGGAGATTATGCTATATGTGGTGGTAGAGGATGGATGTGTCCAAATGATGTTAAGTTTGATGAAAATGACTTGAAAATATATAAACGAGAAGAAAATAGACTTAGATTATCTCTTGAAGCTGCTCGTAAAAAAGGATATAAAAAATTAATAGTGATTACTCACTATCCTCCTACTAATGATAAATTAGAGGATTCTATATTTACTAAGCTTTTTGAGGAATATAATGTAGAGAAAGTAATATACGGTCACCTACATGGTAAAGAATCATTTAAAATGGGACTTAAAGGTGATAAAAATGGAGTAGAGTACATACTAGCATCTTGTGATTATACTGATTTTAAATTAATTAAAATTTTAGATTAATAAAACAAAAAATTGTAAATACTATAAACTAAATGGTTAAAATAGGTATATTGGGGGATTTTTGTTTCAATATACAAAAGAAGGAGATGTTTATAAATGAGATGGGTATTAGTGTTCTTATTTTTATACCTTATTCCCTTAGTAATATTATTTAGGAATTATAGCAATTTCAAAAGATCTTGCATATATAGTAGTATTTACGTAGTATTAGTAACAAGCATAGTCACAACCAATATTTACATGAGTGGCCTGAATAAAATAAAAGAAGCTATGTATTATCAAAACTATTTAAATGATGGCAAATATGATGATAGATACGCTTCTAATTTTGATAAAAATGTAAATGAAGAATATTCAAATCAGAATAAAGATAAAGATGTTGCTAGTATAAAAGAAGATCAAGCAAAAGAAAATAATAAAGACATTAAAAAGGAACAGTCACAATTAAACGAAGATAATAAAGAAAAGCAAAGTCAAGAAATGAAGCCAATAGAAGAAATACAATCAAAAGAAAAGACAGATAAAGACATTATATTTAATTTTAAAAAACAAATTTATGATATAGAAACAATTGCTCTTATGCCGATGAGAGATTGTATGCCTTATACTAAAAATATTTCAGAAAATATAAAAAATCTATCTAATATAAAAGAAGATTTAAAGTATGCTCAAAAACAATGTAATGAAGTTATTAAAACATATGAAAAACTTGATGTACCAGTACTATCTAAACAAGAGTATACAACAGTATTAGAAAACGCTAAAAATGATGTAAAGAAAGCATATGAATTGAGAGAAAAAGCTATGGAATATTCTGTGAAACTCGTAGATACTAAAAATCCAAAATACGTAGGTAAAATAACAGAATACTTAAAGCTATCAGATAATCAAATAGCAAGCTTTAAAGATAGAATATCAGATTTAAACAAAAAAATAGAAGAATAAAAAATTAAGTTTATGTAAATTATTATAAAGCTTGCCTTTTTAGGTAAGCTTTTTGGTATTATATACATATAATTAAAGTACGAGCTTTGATTTATAATTTAACATATGATATAATTTTCGATTAGAAAGTTCAATAGGTAATTAGGGAGGACAATATGAATAAACTAAATATATGTATTGATATAGATGGAACAATAACAAATCCATATCACTTTATTCCTTATTTAAATGAACTATATAATAAGGAAATAACAGCTGATGGATGCTATACTTATGATTGGCAAGAACTATACGGGGTTGATATGGATACAATATTACATGAATTCCATACTACCTATATGCACTCTTACGGTGAAGCTGAAGTTGTAGAAGGAGCTAAAGAGATAATAGCTAATTTATATACTAAGCATAATCTGTACTTTGTAACGGCTAGAAATGAATCTTTAACAGAAGTTACAACAAATTGGCTAAATGACAAAGGATTTTCATCAATAGATGTGTACTTATTAGGAAGTGATAATAAAATAAGTAAAGCTAAAGAATTAGAGTGTAATATCTTCATAGAAGATAATCCTGCTAATGCATTACAATTAGCTAATGAAGGAATGACAGTATTATTAATAGATACTAATTACAATAAATCTGTTGAACATGAAAACATAACTAGAGTTGAAAATTGGAATGATATAAATGAGATTATAGAGTCATATAGTTAAGTATCATTTAATTTGGGGGAGGTGATCTTGTGGTAGAGTTAAGTATACAAAATAAAAAAGGTAGTATCCAAGTTAACAGTCAAGAAGTAAAGGATATTATAGGATTGCGTCCAGATTTTGAGTATATACAAGATATTTCTAATAGCATTAATCAAGAAAATATAATGGCTTTTGACTGTCAGTTATCAGGAGATATATTTGAAATGGCTGAATTAGAAGAAGTCCTTGAAGAGCTAGGAGAAGAAATAGATGAATCTTACTTCAATGTATTGTTTGAGGATATAAGAGCATATCTAAAAGATGCTACAGATGAGATTGAAGAGGAGATACAAGATAAGTACTCATTTGATAATGTAAGATGCTTCTTTGATGTATATAATATAGATGAAACATTTACAGATTTTAAATTTGTATTTTTAGTAAGCTTTAAAGAAATTAAAATTGCATCTCTTACTAATTTAGCTAAACTAGTAGGGAAGAGACAACTAGTAGGAGCTTCGAAATTTTATAGTTAATATAAATTAAAATAAAGAGAGTATCTTTAATAAATTAAAGACACTCTCTTTTTATCATTTAAATATAAATTTTAAATTTATATAGAATTACATTCTTATGATCGATTTACAAATTAAGCTTTATTTACAGAACCGAATAATTCCATTTTTTCTTTAACTGTAGCTTTTATAGCTTCAAATCCTGGAGCTAAAAGTTTACGAGGGTCAAATCCTTTACCTTGTAAGTCTTTACCAGCTTCTACGTATCCACGAGTTGCAGCAGCGAAAGCTAATTGGCACTCAGTATTAACGTTTATTTTAGAAACACCTAAAGATATAGCTTTTTGTATCATATCAGCAGGTATACCAGTTCCTCCGTGTAATACTAATGGCATAGTTCCTGTAGTGTTGTTTATAGCTTCTAAAGCATCGAAGCTTAATCCTGCCCAGTTTTCTGGATATTGACCATGTATGTTACCTATACCAGCAGCTAACATATCAACACCTAAATCTGCTATTAACTTACACTCAGCTGGATCTGCAACTTCACCAGTTCCAACAACACCATCTTCTTCTCCACCTATAGAACCAACTTCTGCTTCTACAGATATTCCCTTAGCATGAGCTATTTCAACTATTTCTTTAGTTTTAGCTATATTTTCTTCTATAGCGTAGTGAGATCCATCAAACATAACAGAAGAGAATCCTGCTTCTATTACTTTTAAAGCTCCATCATAACTACCGTGATCTAAGTGTAGAGCTACTGGAACAGTTATGTTTAATTCTTCTAAAAGTCCGTTAACCATACCAACTATAGTTTTGTAACCACCCATGTACTTACCAGCACCTTCAGATACACCTAAGATAACTGGAGAATTGTTTTCCTGAGCAGTTAATAAAACCGCCTTTGTCCATTCTAAGTTATTGATGTTGAATTGACCTACTGCATATTTTCCTTCTCTCGCTTTATTTAACATTTCTTTAGCTGAAACTAACATAATGCAACCTCCATATAATTAATTTGTTAAAAAATCATCAAATTTAAAATTTACCCATCACTTAATATTATAACGTTTCTTTAAAAAAAGTACATAGTAAATTGTAATAACATTAAATTAAAAGTATAATAATATCTATAAATAAGTATAAATTTGAAAATACTTGAGGAAAATCAGATGTTATCTAATTAAATTTTAAATTTTAATGTAAAAATATAGTTTAAATTTATTATAAATAAATTTATAAAATTAATACTTACAATTAAAATTTGAGTAAACAGAAAGGAAGGTTATCATGCCACAGATAAAAGTAAGAGGAATAAATGAAAATGATATATGTAAAATAAGCGAAAAAATGATAGATGAGTTAGTAGAAGCGGTTAAATGTCCTAGAGATTATTTTGAAATTGAATGTATAAAATCAGTTGCTATACGAGATGGTAAAATATCAGATGTATATCCATTTGTAGAAGTAGCATGGTTTGATAGAGGACAAGAAGTTCAAGATGTAGTTGCAAAAATAATAACTGATAACATAAGAAAAAATTTAAATGTAGAAAGCATGGACTTAGCATTTACAGTATTTGAAAAAGAAAAATACTATGAGAATGGAGAACATTTTTAATGGCTAAAAAATTACGTATAGATAAGGTTCTTTCAAATATAGGATGCGGTAGTAGAGCTGAAATAAAAAAATACTGTAAGTATGGAATAATAAGTGTAAATGGAAAAGTTGTAAATAATCCAGGACTTCAAGTAGATCCAGAAAATGATGAAATAATATTTGATGGCGAGAAAGTTAATTATAGAGAATTTGTGTACATAATGTTAAATAAGCCAGATGGATATATATCAGCTACCTTTGATAGACATGATCCAATAGTACTAGACTTAATAGATCCTTCATATTTAGTATTTGAACCATTTCCAGTAGGAAGACTAGATAAAGATACAGAAGGATTATTAGTTTTAACTAATGATGGACAACTTTCTCATAGAGTTTTATCTCCTAAAAAACATGTACCTAAAACGTATTATGCAAAAATAGAAGGTGTTGTAACTGACGAAGATATAGTTGCATTTGAGAAAGGAGTAACTCTTGATGATGGATACGAAACTATGCCATCACAGTTGAAAATATTAAAAAGTGATGAAATATCAGAGATAGAGCTTACTATACATGAAGGTAAATTTCACCAAGTAAAAAGAATGTTTGAGAGCGTAGATAAAAAAGTAGTATACTTAAAAAGACTTTCTATGGGCAAATTAAAGTTAGATGAAAACCTAGCTTTAGGAGAATATAGAGAGTTAACGGAAGAAGAAATCAAATTAATTGAAGAAAGATAGATATAAATGCTAACGGAGGTAAAATTAGTGAAGAAAAAAGACATTATAGAATTTGAAGTAGATAAAATGGAGTTCGGTGGAACATCTGTAAGTATGTTAGGAAACAGAGAAATACATATGAAAGGTGGAATAACTGGCCAAAAAATAAAAGCAGCAGTGAAAAGAACTAGAAGCGGAAAAGCTGATGTTAAAATGGTAGAACTATTAGAAAAATCACCAATGGAAACAGAAGAAACTTGCCCTCATTTTAATCAATGTGGAGGATGTAGCATATTATCTATTCCTTATGAAACTCAGCTTGAAATAAAAGAAAAACAAGTTATGGATTTATTCTTAAAGCAAGATTTATTTGGATTTGAATTTATGGGAATAGAAGGAAGTCCTGAAACTACATTATATAGAAATAAAATGGAATATACTTTTGGAGATGAAATGAAAGATGGACCATTAACATTAGGTATGCATAAAAAAGGAAGACATATAGATATAGTAACAGTTGACGGATGTGTATTAGTAGACCAAGACTTTATAAAAGTATTAACTTCAACAGTAGAATACTTCAATGAAAAACAACTTCCTTATTATAGGGGAATAAATCATAAGGGGTATTTAAGACACCTTGTAGTTAGAAAAGGTGTTAATACTAAAGAACTTATGGTAAATATAGTTACATCTTCTCAAGTTGATTTTGATATGACAGAATACAAAAACATGTTATTAAATCTTGAGACAGAGTCAGAAATAGTTAGTATATTACACACTATAAATGATGGACTTGCGGATGCTGTTAATTGTGATGAATTAAGAGTCTTACATGGAAGAGATTATATACAAGAAGAAATATTAGGTCTTAAATTTAAAATATCTCCATTCTCGTTCTTCCAAACAAATACTAAAGGTGCAGAAAAGTTATATACTATAGCTAGAGAGTTTGTTGGAGACCATGAAGATAAGGTAGTATTTGACTTATATAGTGGAACTGGTACTATAGGTCAAGTTATGGCAGGAGCTGCTAAAAAGGTTTATGGTATAGAAATAATAGAAGAAGCTGTAGTAGCTGCAAATCAAAATGCTAAATTAAACGGTTTAACTAATTGTGAATTTATAGCAGGAGATGTTGCTAAAACTGTTAAGAATTTAAAGCATAAACCAGATTTAATAATAGTTGATCCACCAAGACCAGGTATACACAAGGATGCAGTAAGAGATATATCTAAGTTTGGATCTAAGGAAATAATTTATATATCTTGTAATCCTAAGACATTAGTTCTTGATCTAGTTGAATTTAGAAATTACGGATATGAGGTTGATAAAGTTAAGTGTATGGATATGTTCCCTAATACACCTCATACTGAAACAGTAGTTAAATTAACTAAAGTTAGATAATAAAATTAAAATAATCATATCATAAAGCTATAGGTTTTTTCCTATAGCTTTTTTTATGCAACGGACGAAGTCGTTGGCGACATGAAGTGTAGCGCCTACACAGTGGCTTAAGCGAAGCGAATTTTTTATGTATAAAATTAGATACTTTGAAATAACAAAAATATATATGTTAAAATAATAAAGAAGGATTAATATAATAATATGTTTAATCACATATCAATTATTATCGGAGGATATTAATGAAATTAGGAGTTGTAGGACCAAGTGACTCGAGTCACAAAATAAAACAATATTTAAATGAAATAGATAAAGAAATAGAAGTTAAATTGTATATAAGAGAAAAAGCTGTTCAAGCTTTAGAAGTTATAGATGTTTGTGAAGAAGAATGCGATGCAATAATCTTTACAGGATGTGGAGTATCAGAAGCAGTAAAAGCAAAACATGAAATTAAAAAACCAAATTCATTTGTATCCAGAGGTGGTACAAGTATAACGAAGGCATTCTTACAAGTAAGAAATGCAAATATGAGTTTAGAAAAATTTAGTATAGATGTTGTAGAAAATGAAATTTTAGAGGATATATTAAAAGAAATAGATATAAATTCTAAAGAAGTATTTTCGAAACCTTTTTCTAACCAAATAGATGAAATGGAGTATGCTAAATGGCATATTAAGTTATACAAAGAAAATAAGATTGATGTTATGTTTACAGGCTTTGCAGGGGTATATAATGAACTTAAAAAACAAGGATACCCTGTATTTAGGCTTGAAGCTACGAGGCCTCTTATAAAAGTGTGTTATGAAAATGTAAAAACTAGCTATGCTTTAAATAAAGCACAAAGCTCACAAATAGCAGTAGAAATATTGCATTTGGTAGATTATAAAGGTAGTAAAGAAAATTATTACTCTAATATGATAAAAAAATCAGAAGTTGATAAGGTAATCGTTGAATATGTAAAAAGTATTCAGGGATCATTATTCAATTTTGGTAGAGATGAATATATAATATTTGCTCATAGAGGAGCAATTAATAATGAAATAAATTATAATAAATTATTTAAATTACAAAATGATATAAAATCAAGGGGATTTTCTTTAGGAGTTGGAATAGGAATTGGAGTAACTGCTTATCAAGCAGAAGCTAATGGTTATAAAGCTTTAAAGAGATGCTTAGACTCAAATGATTTTGAAATATTCTCAATTGACGAAAATGAAACTATAAAGGGTCCACTAGGATCTGATAATGAGTTAGCATACTCATTAATAGCATCAGAAGAATATATAATAGATATATCCAGTAAAACGGGATTAAGCTGTGAGTCCATAGTAAAAATAATGGCTATTAGTGAAATAAGACAAAGTAAAGTATATGATACAAAGGAACTAGCAGATTATTTAGGTATAAGTGATAGAAGTTCTAGACGTATTTTAAATAAATTAGTTGAAGCTGATTTAGCTAGAGTTTGTGCAAAAGAGACTAGCAAAGGTGGAGGAAGACCTAAAAATTTAATAGAAATATTATTTTAAAAAGCAAAATAGGAACTTTATGTAAAGTTCCTATTTTTTATCTAATCATATATTGAAAGTCAAATAAGTTGAAGGGGATTCAACTATATTGTTCTGTCATACTTAGCTAAGAAATCTAGATATTGTTCTTTAGTCATAACTGGAGTAAAATCATTTAAGATATTTTTAGCTTCTTTACCACCATCAAATAATAAATCTACTACAGTCATAGCCATTGATTTAGCGGGTACTATATAAGCTAACTCTTCATCAATTATTTCATACTCTCTAGTATGAAGAGCTCCTTTTACACCACCTATCATTGGGTGAAGTGTTGGCATTAAGTGAGATATATCACCGAAGTCAAATGAACCTGTAAAATCTCCACCATCAACTATTTTATTACTTTCTATACCTAAATTAACTAGGTTATCGCTAAATAATTTATCCATATCTTTATAACGTAAAATTGGTAAATATCCTGGTATTTCAGTTAATACAACTTCTGCACCTATAGCAGTACCACCAGCTATTAATGCTCTATTTATTCTTTCACTAGCATCTATCATTCCATCTATAGTTCTAGCTCTTACATAAGATTCCATTTGAACATCAGCAGGAACAACATTAACTATATCACCAGCTTTAGTTAAGATTGGATGGAATCTAACTCTTTCAGATTCTTTGAAAGTTTCTCTTAAGGCATTTACATTATTTATTGCTAACATAGCAGCATTTAAAGCATTTATGCCTTCATGTGGAGCAGATCCTGCATGAGACTCTTTACCTATAAATTGAACTTTTTTACCTATAAATCCATTACTCTCAGGACCTACTAATGCTTTATTTTCTCCCATATCTAAAGAGTGGAACATCATAGATATATCTATATCATCAAAATAACCTCTTTTTACAAGTTCTTGCTTTCCACCAAAGTAAGTTATCTCACCTTTATTTTTTAATTGTTGTCTATATTCTAATTCTATAAATTCCTCAGCAGGAGTAGCCATAAATGTAACTTTACCATCTAAAGAATTTAATACACCACTTTTAACTAATCCAAGTGCAGCACCTAACATACCTGCAATTTGTATATTATGACCACAAGTATGAGATGCGCCAATATCGTTAGCATCTTTATGCTCTTTACAAGAAATTCCGTCCAATTCACCTAATATAGATATATGAGGTCCTTCTTTGCTATCGTTTACAGTAGATTTACAACCTGTAACAGCTATGTTTTTCTCTACTTCTAGTCCTAATTCATCACTTAGAAAATTTGCAACAGCTTCAGTAGTTTTATATTCTTTATATCCGTATTCTGGAGTTTGATATATTCCATGACCTATTTCTATTATTTTATCTCTATTTTCATCTATTGTTTTTATTATTAAATCCTTTAATTGCTGTTTATTCATAATAATTCCTCCAAATTATGATTTATTAATATTTAGATTACGATTAATTCAAAGTATTATATAACACCTTGAATTTTTAATACTATATGTCCGATAGAAGCACAAGCAAAGAATATTGTTGTAAAAACTATTAAAGATATAACAACTATTTTCCATGACATTGCTTTTAACTCTTCTATTTTGTTACCAACAGATATACCTGCAAATGCTAATAATGGAGTAGTTATTGCCATAAAGTTTATATTAGCAACTTGTTCATTAAATACATCTGATATTGGATTTCCAGGAATACTTAGAAGCAAACCTATTATAGTAGCAAATCCAAATGCAGGGAAAATTGATTTTGGGAATAAATCTTTTAACATCATAGCTACCATAGCAGCTGCTATCATTATTAACATACCAGGAAGTGCTGTAAATATAGAAACCCCTTTACTTATAAATTGCCCAGCAAGAATCATTGCTCCTACCATTAACATAACTAATAATTGATAACCTGATCTTTTTAAATTTATATTATTAAACATTATAAAATGCACCTCTCTCTAATTATGCAGATTTTCTATTTGAAGTTTTATTTCTACCTAGCTTTGGCTCTAATACAGCGTATAGTTTGTTAGTGAATGGTAATGTAATAAATACTAAGAATATTAATCCAGTTAAGCTAGACATCATGTTACTTGTAGCCCCATAAGAAAGTATAGTATCAACCATTACAGGGTCAGATGCTATTTCTGGAACTTTTGTAAGTGCTGCAGATGCTGCTGTCATCATACTTCCACTACCAACACCTGTTGCCATACCTAAAGCATATGGGTGAAGGCCTGTGTATATTGAAACTGAACCTAGTATAGAGAAGTATATAGTTCCTATAACAGTTCCCATTAAGTAAGTTCCAAGCACACCACTACCTTCAGGAGAGTTTATTCCATATTTTTCAGATATAACACCTAAAGAAGTTTCACGACTTATACTAGAACAAGAACCAATTGCTTCTCTTTTAAACCCGAATAATAACGCTAATGGTAAAGCTACTATTGGAGCTAAAATATGACCGAATTCTTGAGCTAAGAAAGCAGGTCCTGCTTGTATTATTTTTGCAAGGTTAGGCCCAACCGTAGAACCATATTTTATACCTAATAAAACTAGTGCAATACCAACTATATCACCAGCAATATTAATTTCTTTTTCACCTATAATTTCTTTTAAAGCTTTAATTTTCTTACCTAGTAAATCAGGTGTAATTATAATTCCGATAATAACTGCATATAACATTGGGAATAAAACTAAGGCAACGGGACCTATATTAATTGTAAATTCACCAATTAGTTCACAGCCTATGACTATAGCAAAAGCTGTAATCATTAATTTGATAAGATTTTTGTTATTTTCCATCATATCCTCCTAAAATGTAAAAGTTAATAAATTTAGGTAATAGTGCTATAAGTTCTTAAAAGGAATTCGTTTACCTAAACTTTAAAAAATATAGATATGTAAAATAAGAAATCAATATTGTCTTATGTTTTATCACAATTTGACTTAATATTTGACATGTCATTAATATGTCCTTAATGCAAGGATAAACGATTTCAAAACCAAAGTCAATTAAAAAATAAAAATATGTTTAAAAAATGTTTTTCAGGGTAATAAATGTAGAATTATTTTTAAAACTTATAGTAAGTAAATAATAGCTTTTACATAGTTACTTAAATGATGTTTTAAGTAATGTATTAAGTAATTAGAGAAATTAGCGAAGTTAATTTTTTATAATTAAAAATATTTTATTGAGAATAAAAAAACTACTTTTCCTAAGAATAATAATTGAATTATATTTTGGAGGAACTGACTATGAAAAACAAAAAAAATATAGGTTATATTATATTTACAGTAGTTTTAGCATTTTTAATAATATCAATAAGTTCAAGTAATAATTTAAAAATTAAAGATATAATTCAAGCAAATATATCTCAAGGGCTGAGGACAGTAAAAATAACAGAGGAAAAGATAAAGATAGATGACAGAAAATTATCTATAAGTATAAAAATGCCAGAGATTCACTGTCAAGATGAAGAAGTTCAAAGATATATAAATTCTTATATAAGAAAAAATATAAATGAATTTATAAATATACAAAGACAAAATATGGAATTAAAAAAATCTAAAGAAAATATAGATGTATCGATAAACTATGGTGTGGCATTTGAAGATGGAAACTTATTAAATGTTATTATTTATAAAAATACTAATGTTGGAAAAAAAGATTTTATATTAGAAAAGGAAAGTTATATATTTGATTTAAAAACTGGGCAAAGAATATATCTAGACCATTTCTTAAAAGATAATAAAGATTATCAAGAGGTTTTGAGTAAATATATTTATGATTATATTAAAAAGCATAATCTAAATGTAGATAAGAGTAAAATAAAGATAAATAAAAATACAAATTATATAATATCTGATGGAGGTATAGTAATATACTTTAATCCTTACCGATCTAGTAAAACTAATGCAATATATGAATTTAAAGTACCTGTTGAAATATTTAAAAATAAGATAAGGACAGTGGGAACAAATAGAATCGTTGCTAATGTAGATACACAAACACTTACGAAAAATACAGATTATATAAACAGTATAATAAATATACCTATAATCATAACTTCTAATAAGGATATAGAAAAGTATATAAATGATAAAATAAGAAATGATATAATGAATTTTTATAATCAATCTCAACAAGAAGCAAAAGAATATTTAGGTAAAATACCAAATAAAGATGAAAAATTTGTAGCAAATGTAAATTATGAAGTGAAGAAAAATAGTGATAATGTACTTAGTATAATTGTTAGATATTATAAGTATAGCGGTGGAGCTCATGGTTATTACGAAGATGTTCCATATAATTTAGATATGATAAATGGAAAATTATTAAAATTAAATGACTTATTTAAACAAAACTCTGAGTATAAAAATGTAATTGATTCAGAAATTAGGAAGCAAATAGAAAGTATTATAAAAAATGATAAAGAATTTAAAGATGTATATCAATTTGAAGGCATAAAGCCAGATAATAAATTTTATATACAAGATGATAATATAGTTATTTATTTTGATCTATATGAAATAGCACCTTATGCAGCGGGTCAGCCTGAATTTTTTATAAATTCAAGTGTTATAAATCATATATTAAAAGAACAATATGTTAATATATTTAAATAAAAATACACCCTATAAATATTTATAGGGTGCATTTGCTATATAGTTGGATTTAGAGACGCTATTTTGGTAACAGCAACATATACTCTAGATATTTCGTACCAAGTTTTAAAATCAACAACCCCCGATTGAGGTAATCCGAAAATTCTTTGGAATGTTTTTACTGATTCAGCTGTAGATTCTCCATAAATACCGTCTTCTTTAACTTTAGGTATAGCTGGATAAGATTTAGCTATTGCATTTAGTTGATTTTGTATAGTTTTAACATATTTTCCACTAGAACCAACTTGAAGAGTTTCACCAGGGAATGACACTGGAACACCACTAACAACAGGAGCTTTTTCAAAAACTATTTCGTCTCCATAAAAATATCTAAGTATAGCTTCAAAATCTTTTCCTTGATCTCCTAAATCCTTACTACCCCATTGAGTCATTTGATTAGGGCATTGAGATTTTTTACCATCACAATATTGAGCAAGTAGTGGCTGTCTAGATGTCGGAGGTCGTTTTATAAAAGTATTAAATATGTCATCAACAACAACATTTATAGTATCAAATAGATTTCTATTATATATAAATTTATGATCATAAGCTGTAGTAGATGTTATTGTAAAATTATATCCTTTGTTTCGATACCATTCAGTAAATACTCTGTTTAAAGTAAATGAAACAATGGCTATTACATTAGAATAAATAGTTTGTTCAGGCCAAGTTGAATAAATTTCAGAAGATGCAACATTTTTAATATACTCTTTAAATGGAATCCAATAGTTTTTGGCTGAAGTGTTTTCAGGAAGGCCATCATGAACCACTACAAATTCAGGTACCACTGGATTATCTAAAACTACAAATCCTGTTGGTGGTGGTAATGGCTTTAAATCGCTTTCTGGTATTTTAGGAGGATAAGTTCCGTATAGAGTATTATCTCCTATATTATAAACTTCTTCATTTTGTCTAGAGTAAGAACTTCTACATCTTTCTTTAGATAGAAGAGGAACATTCTGTCTAGATTCTACAGTTGGAAAAACTTGAGTTCCGTCAACGAGTACTGTCTCATATCCATCTATCTGTACTTCAACTGTATATTGACTATATGGTCTTACATCAGAAGGTTGTTGAGAAAAAATAATGTCCGGAGCATCTAATTTTAGACCAGTGACTTGACCAGATGAATCTGTTGTTAAATTTTGATAGACAATGGATGAACGCTCTCCTGATTCTGGATTTGAGTAGATATTTACAGTAGCACCTTCAATAGGTCTATTAGTAAGATTATCTAAAACACTTACCGTTAGAAAACCATCTTGCATATAATCACCCTTTCTTTAGAGACATTGATAATATCCTGTATATTATAGTATGAAGATAGTTCTTATTTTGTTAAGGGAATTGGAAATAATATATATGAAAATAAAAATAAGGGATGTGTTTAAATGAAATTTGAACTATTAGCATTAGCTATAGCTCCAACAATAGGAGTTATACTATGGATATATTTAAAAGATAAATATGACAAAGAGCCGGTAATGGTATTAGGAAAATTTTTTGTATTAGGTGTTTTTATAAGTATTATAGCTATAATGTTAGAATTTATATTATTAAAATTTAATGTCTTTACAGGGTATTTAAATTATATATATATATCCTTCATAGTTGCTGGAGTCGTTGAGGAAGGTGTAAAATGGATAGCATTAACACCGAACTTATTAAGAGAGAAGCATTTTAATGAAAAATTAGATGGAATAATTTATTCTATATTTTTATCATTAGGATTTGCTACTATTGAGAATATTGTTTATTTAATGTGTGAAGATTCAAGTACAGCAATTCAATTAGGAATGATTAGAGCTGTAATATCAATACCTGCACATATGATGTTTGCAATAACTATGGGATATTATATTTCTAAATATAAATATAGCGGAAGTAAAAATAAAAAAAGAAAATATTTATCATTTTCATTACTATTTCCAATATTATTACATGGAGTTTTTGATTTTATATTGATGATAGAATATAGATGGTCTATTATATTGTTTATAGCTTATATCGTATTTTTATGGAAAATAAATTTAGATAAATTAGACAATTATACAAAGAACTCTAAAAAAAGATTTTTTAGAAGGAAAAAGCATAGGGAAAGGAAAGAAAAGAATTGAACACATTACCTCAAAAATTTTTAGATGATATGAAGGAAATACTTAAAGATGAGTATGAGGATTTTATAAATAGTTATAAAAAATCTAAGACTACAGGTTTAAGGGTTAATACTCTAAAAATGAGTAAAGAAGAATTATTAAAATTAGACCTATTTAAATTAAAACAAATTCCTTGGGCGAATGAAGGGTTTTATTATGATGAAACAATAGATCGACCTGGAAAAAATGCATTACATGAAGCTGGTGCATATTATTTACAAGAACCATCAGCAATGAGCGTTGTACCTAAATTAGAAATAAATGAAGGTGATAAAGTATTAGATATGTGTGCAGCTCCAGGTGGAAAATCTACATATATACTTTCAAAATTAAATGATACAGGACTTTTAGTTTCAAATGAAATAAATCCTACTAGAATTAGAGCTTTAGGTGAAAATTTAGAAAGATTTGGTGCTAAAAATTGCATAATAACTAATACCGATTCTAATAATTTAAGAAAAGTTTTTACAGGCTATTTTGATAAAATAGTAATAGATGCTCCTTGTTCTGGACAAGGCATGTTTAGAAAAGATGAAATAGCAATTAAAGACTGGAGTTATGCAAAGGTTCTTGAATGTCAATCTATACAAAGAGAAATAATTAGAGATGGATATGATATGTTGGCAAATGGAGGAGTATTGGTTTATTCAACATGTACATTTGCTACAGAGGAAAATGAGACAGTAATAAATGAATTTATTGAAGAGTATCCTAATGCTAAATTAATAGAAACAGAAAGACTATGGCCACACAAAGTAGAAGGAGAAGGTCACTTTGTAGCTAAAATCCAAAAACTAGAAGATGAAGATTGTAGTACTAAGCAAATTAAGATAAAGAAGCTAGATAAAGAAATTAAAGACTACAAAGATTTTGAAAATAAATTTTTAAATGTATCTATGGAAAATAAGTTTGATATCAGAGGTGAAAATTTATATTTAATACCACAAGAATCTCCTGATACAAAAAAACTTAAAGTTTTAAGATACGGATTACATTTAGGCACATTAAAGAAAAATAGATTTGAACCATCTCACGCACTTGCTCATTATTTAAATACAGATGATGCAAAATACGTTGAAAATTTAAAAATAGATAATAATCAAGTTTTAGAATATTTAAGAGGAAACATTATAAATACAGGAAAAAGCAGAGGGTGGGTTTTAGTATCTGTAGAAGGAGTTCCTTTAGGTTGGGGAAAAGAATCTAATGGAGTTTTAAAGAATCATTATCCTAAGGGATTAAGAATAACATACTAAAAAAATAGCTATCTTTTTAAGATAGCTATTTTTTTATACATTTTTTTTAGAACAGAAGAAAATATTTATATTAAATAAATTTAGAATTGAGAGATATAAAGTTGAGGAAAATGTATATTTAGATATAATCTAGTTTAATAATAAAGAAAGGAAGTTTTAGCGATTTATTATAGTTACAATAGAGGAGGTATATAATGGGCTCATTAGATAAAAGTCAGGAGTATGTCATATCTAAGTTTTTGCAAAGATATGATTATGATGCAGTACTAGATATATTAGATGAAGCAGGAATCATAGAAGGAGATTTATATTTATTAATGGAGTCATCTAAATATGCCGTAAACTTTGATTTCAAAAAAGCATTATCAAGTATAAAAAATATGAGTGAAGAGATGCAAAGTAGAAGAGAAGTTCAAAAATTAATGAGTAATTTAGATAACTTAATAAAGGGAGAACCAGAAGACATACTATCTGAATTAATAGAAAATATAAAAATTCAAATTGTAAATGAAGAATATATAGATTTTTTAGGCAGATTGTATAGATTGAAAGAAGCTTTATTTAAGTATATTTTTGTAAGTACCAAAGAATCTAAAGCTTATAAAGTGTCGATGCATGGGTATATGTTGTCTAAGAAAAATATACTATATACTTTGAAAAAGAAGTATAATATATATAATGGAAATTTAATCCATGGAGTTACTCAATATACTAATAGACATGTGAAAAAAACTAAAAGAATGGATAAAGTATTAGAGATACTAAATGGAGAAAGACTTGAAAATTTAATTAAGCTTAGAAATGAAAGTCCAGTTGGTCATGGATTTAAAGGTGTTAGTAGTGAAGATATTGAAGAAATTTATGGAAACCCAATGGAGGTTGTACAAGATTTAGTAAAAGCATGTGAACTTTTAGATTTGGGCATAAAGATGAATAAGTATGATAATATCAATGAAATGGCTATACACATGATAGGGAGCTATAGTAACCATTAGATATAGGGAGCTATAGTAACCATTAGATATAGTGAGCTTAGTTTTAGAGGAGATGGTGTGGATGAATGAAAAAATAAAGAAAGAAGCGATAGAGTGGATGAAGATAATTATTACAGCTCTTGTGTTTGCCTTTATAATAACTCAATTTGTTAAACCCACATTAGTAAGAGGGGAATCAATGTATCCTACATTAGAGGAAAATGACTATTTAATAATTAATAGGATGGCATACAAAATAGGTGAGCCAAAGCAAGGAGATATAATAGTATTTAGTACAGAGTTATTACAAGAAGATGGAAATCCTAAAGATTTAGTAAAAAGAGTTATTGCTGTTGAAGGTGATCATATTAAAATAGAAGATTCAAAGGTTTATGTTAATGATAATCTAGTAAATGAGCCGTATATTCACAATAACTACACTGATGGAAATATAGACATGGTTATACCTAAAGACAAATTATTTGCTATGGGAGATAACAGAGAAAAAAGTTTAGATAGTAGATATGAAGATGTAGGTTTAGTTAATGAGAAAGACATAATGGGAAAAGTTATGATAAGATTATTCCCATTTAACCATATAGGAACTATTGATTAGAGGTATTATATGAAAATAGGAATTTCGGCATTATTATTTAATTTAGATGAAGCATTAAAGATATGCGAGAAAATAAAAGAGATAAAACATATAGAAGTGGGTATTGATAATATAGAAGAATGTAAAGAATTAATTAAATATAAATCAAAATTTCAAGATTTAGATTTATCTATAGGTATTCATTTACCTATGGAATTAAATACTTGCGAAAATATTCGATATATAAGAGAATCCTGGAAATCATTTGTATTAGACATGAAAAAAGAGCTAAATTTATTAGAAATAAGTTATTTTAACCTTCACCTAGGATATGTTATGTCTAATAGATTGAAAAAAAACAGAGAAAAATACTTAGAAATTAGTATCAAATTTCTAAATGATTTAACAAAGAGTACAAAACAAAATGTATTTATAGAAAATGTATATTCAAAAGAAGGTGATTTTTCTAATATAGGTAACATGGACTATGATTTTGAATATATATTTAATAAGATAAAAAATGAAAGATTAGGATTTTGTTATGATACGGGTCATAACTTAATAAATTCAGGCGATTATTTAGGAAAGCTTAAGGATAAAATAAGATTAGTTCATTTAAGTGATAATGATGGTATAGACGATATACATATTGGCATAGGAAAAGGGATACTATCAATAGAACATATAAGAAAAGTTGTAAAAACTAAGCCTGATTTTTTAATATTAGAAATTGGATATGAGTACATTGAAGAAAGTATAAAAATATTAGGAACTATTGTAAAAGAGGCATAAAAACCTCTTTTTCCTATATGTAGGAGAAAGGAGAAATTGTATGAGGAATGTTAATATTAAAATAAATGGGGAAGAAAGGCAATATCAAATACCACAAGGATGTTCAGGAATAGTTTTAGAAGATATAGCCAAAAATATAGAAGATGATTATAAGGGGTATATAGCTTTAGCAGATATAAATAATAAGCTAAGAGAGTTAAGTTATAGTGTAGATGAAGATTGTGAAGTTAAATTTTTAGATACGTCTAGTCCGGATGGTTTAAGAGTATACTCAAGGACTGTTTCATTTATTTTTATAATGGCATGTAATGAACTTTATAAAGATAGCAGAGTAGTGATAGAGCATTCTTTATCTAATGGCCTATATTGTGAAGTTCATTTAGATAGAGAATTAGAAGAGAAAGACGTTGAAGCTATAAAACAAAAAATGATGTCAATAATAAATAACAACTATAAAATAGAAAAAATATCAACTAATAGAGAAGAAGGTATGCAGATATTTGAAAGCTATGGAATGGATGAAAAGGCACAATTATTAAAATATAAGGAATATGATGATGTAAAAATATATAAGTGTAATAATTATATAGATCATTTTTATGGATATATGCTGCCATCTACTGGATATATAAAAACTTTTGACTTAAAGCTTTATCAAAAAGGAATCATAGTATTAGGACCAAGTGAAAATGATAAAACAAAACCTATAGAATTTAAGCCACAGCCAAAGTTAGCAAGTGTTTATCAAGAGGCTGAACTATGGTCAAAGTTAATAGGAGTAGATAAAGTAACTACATTAAATAAAATAATAGAGAACGATGAGTATCCAGAAGTTATAAGAACTGTTGAAGCATTACATGAAAAGAAACTTTCTCAGATTGCAGACATGATAAAAGATCAAGGTAAAAGGGTTATTTTAATAGCTGCGCCATCTTCATCAGGGAAAACTAGTTTTGCTCATAGATTATCAATACATCTTAGAGTTAATAGTTTAAAACCAGTATCTATATCTTTAGATGATTACTTTGTTAATAGAGAAGATACTCCATTAGATGAATTTGGAAATTTTGATTTTGAATCTATATATGCTATAGACTTAGAAAGATTTAATAAAGATCTTAAGGATTTATTAGATGGAAAAGAAATAAGTCTTCCAAAGTTTAACTTTAAGTTAGGAATAAGAGAAGAAACAGGCAAAAAATTAAAGATAGATGAAAATCAACCTATAATATTAGAAGGTATACATGGATTAAATCCAATGTTAACATCAGCAATACCAGATGAAGATAAGTTTAAAATTTATATAAGTGCTTTAACTCAAATAAATTTAGATGATCATAATAGAATACCAACGACGGACTTAAGATTAATAAGAAGAATGGTAAGAGATTATAATTTTAGAGGATACAGTGCAGAAAAAACTATAATGCAATGGGATTCTGTTAGAAGAGGAGAAAAGAAAAATATATTCCCTTATCAAGAAGAAGCAGATGTAATATTTAACTCAGCTTGTGTATATGAGCTTGCTATCTTAAAAAAATATGCAAAACCATTACTAGAAGAAATAGATAGATCAAATCCATCATATATAGAAGCTAATAGACTATTGAAATTCCTTCAATATTTTATAGAATTGAAAGATACATCTGATATACATTCAACATCAATACTTAGAGAATTCATAGGCGGTAGTAAAATAGTAGATTAATTTTATAGAAAAGTCCTGATATTGACAGAATGTCAGGACTTTCTGTATTATATATATACATAATATTTCGAAATAAAACTAAATAAGGAGGTAAATATGGAAAAAATTATTCAAGAAGTACTAGACTCAAATAGAAAATATACAAATTACGGTCAGGTTGCAAGTTATATACCGGAATTAAAAAAGGCTAAGCGCGATGACTTAGGTATATGTATAATAGATAAAGATAATAACGTGTATAAGGCAGGGAATTGTGATACAAAGTTTACAATACAAAGTGTATCTAAAACAATAGTACTTGCAATGGCGCTTATGGATAATGAATGGCAATATGTTTTTTCAAAGGTAGGTATGGAACCTAGTGGAGATCCGTTTAACTCTATAATGAAGTTAGAAACAAATGATACAAAAAAACCATGTAATCCTATGATTAATGCGGGAGCTATAGTGACGACATCTTTAATAAAGGGGTCAACTTTAGAAGAAAGAGAAGAGAGAATGTTAAAGTTCTTTAGAAGAATGGCAAGAAATGAAAACATAGGTATAAATTACGATGTGTATAAATCTGAAAAAATGACCGGAGATAGAAATAGGGCTATGGCCTATCTTCTTAAGAATGATGGATTTATAGATGGAGATGTAGATGAAGTATTGGAGCTGTATTTTAAACAATGTTCAATAGAAATTGATGCAGTAGATTTGGCGAGAATAGGAGTTAATCTTGCATCTTACGGTGTTGACATAGCAAATGGAGAAAGAATAATTAGTGAAAGTGTATCAAGAATGGTAAAAACTTTTATGATAACTTGCGGTATGTATGATGCGTCAGGAGAATTTGCTATAAAGGTTGGAATACCTGCAAAATCAGGTGTCGGAGGCGGAATAATGGCATCTGTTCCGAATAAAATGGGTATAGGAGTTTATGGACCAGCATTAGATAAAAAAGGAAATAGTATCGCTGGAGTAAAAGTTTTACAAGACTTATCACAAAGGATGAATTTAAATATTTTTTAAATTATAGAATTTTTTGACAACTGTTAACACTTACTATATAATTAAATTAAAAATAAAATAATTTTTTTATAGGGGTGGGGGGAATGAAAGAAGTACTTGTTTTAAGGGACCTGGAATGTATAAAAGCTATTGCGCATCCTAGAAGAATCGATATTTTACAAACGTTTGATAAATCGCCTTTATCAGCTAAACAATTATCGCAATTACTGGATGAGCCTCATGCTAAAATAAACTATCATATAAAAACGTTATATAAGGTAGGTATTTTAGAATTAGTAGAAGAAAAAATAAAATCAGGCATAGTAGAGAAATACTATTACCCAAAGGCTAAAAATATAGTTGTAGGGAAAAAAGTACTTAATTTTTCTTTGCATACAGAAGAAGAGCAAAAGGAGCTTAGTATATCGAAGTTTGAGAATATGAGCGAACTATTCTACAATGCAGCAGAGGAAGAACGACTTTTAGATGAGAGTGTAATTGAATATAATAATGTAAATTTAACTCAAAGTGAAATAAATGAGTTAAATAATGCAATAAAATTGAAGTTAGATGAAATTCTAAAGTCGAGAGAACATACTGAAATGGATGAGATGTTTGATATAGCGCTATTAACTATACCTATATCAGAAAGTGAGTCATTTAATATATAATAAGTATCAACATTTGTTGATACTTATTTTTTTGGGTATACTTAAAATATAAAATACTATAATGGCAATTAGTTAATGACAATAAGGAGGAATTTATATGTTAGTAATAGGACCACATATATCAATAGCAAAAGGCTATGGTAAAGCAGCTGAAGTAGCTGTGCAAATAGGTGCAAATACATTTCAGTTTTTTAGCAGAAATCCAAGGGGAGGAAATGCTAAGGCATTTGATGAAAAAGATATAGCTAAATTTCAAAAAATAAGACAAGACTATAATTTTGGGCCATTATTAGCTCATGCTCCGTATACTATGAACCTCGCTGCAGCTAAAGATGATGTATATGAATTTGGGAAAAAAGTAATAAAAGAAGACATTGAAAGAATGGATTACTTAGGAATCGAGTATATGTGTTTCCATCCAGGAAGCCATGTAGGTTCAGGAGAGGAAGTCGGAATAGATAAAATAGCAAATGCTTTAAATGAAGCTATAAAAGGTGATGAAAAAATAACAATACTTTTAGAAACTATGTCAGGTAAAGGAACAGAAATTGGATTTAAGTTTGAACAAATAAAAAAAATTATAGATAAAGTAACTCATAATGAAAAGCTAGGTGTATGTTTAGATACATGCCATATTTTTTCGGCAGGATATGATATTGTAAATGAATTAGATAAAGTACTAGATGAGTTTGATAGTATTATCGGATTAGAAAAATTAAAAGCGGTGCATTTGAATGATAGTATGATGCCATTTGGGGATAAAAAGGATAGACATGAAGTAATTGGAGAAGGTAAAATAGGGTTAGATGCCATAATGGATTTTATGACTAATCCAAGGCTAAGTCACTTACCATTCTTTTTAGAAACTCCATTAGAGGATGAAGGACATAAAAGAGAAATAAAGATGATAAAAGATATACTAGAAAGTAAATAATTTAATATTTTATATAGTTAGGTGGAGAAGAATATGAGGTTATTAGGAAATACAGGTATGAAAATAAAAAGGGTAGGATTTGGAGGAATACCGATACAAAGAATATCTCAAAAGGATACTAATGATGTAATTAATGAGTTAGAGAAACAAGGAATAAATTTTATAGATACAGCAAGAGGATATACAGTAAGTGAAGAATATATAGGGAATTCATTAGAGGGTAGAAGAAAAAATTTTTTTATTGCTACAAAAAGTATGTCTAGAAGTTATGAATCTATGAAAAATGACATTGAGATAAGCTTAAGAAATTTAAAAACTGATTATATTGATCTGTATCAAATACATAATCTAAAAAGTGAAGAATATGAAGATATATTTAATGAAGATAAGGCGTATAGAGCGTTATTGGAAGCTAAATCAGAAGGTAAGATAAAGCATATTGGAATTACGAGCCATAGCTTAGAAACTATAGAGAAAGTAGTTGAAGATGATAAATTTGAAACAATACAATTTCCATATAATATAGTAGAAGATCAAGCGGATGATGTATTTAAAAAGGCTAATGAAAAAGGCATAGGAATCATTGTAATGAAGCCTTTAGCTGGAGGAGCACTTGATGATGCAACACTAGCTATAAAATACATACTATCTAAAAGCTATATAGATGTAGCTATACCTGGAATGGATAGTATTGAGCAAGTTAGACAAAATACAGATGTACTTAAAGATCTAAAATTAAATCAAGAAGACAATGAAAAAATTGAAGAAATAAGAAAAAGCCTAGGAAATAGATTCTGTAGAAGATGTGAATATTGTCTACCATGTCCAGTAGGCGTAAATATTCCTGCTAATTTCTTACTTGAGGGATATTATACTAGATATAATTTAAAGGACTGGGCAATACAAAGATATGAAGCTACAAATGGTAAAGCAAGTGAATGTATAAACTGTGGGCTTTGTGAAACAAAATGTCCATATGACTTACCTATAAGAGATATGCTAAAGGATGTTGCTAATAAACTAGGATAATATACGTTTATAAATTTAAAAATAGAGAATAATAAAGAGAACTTAAATTTACTAAAGTGGTTATTTTGTGAATTTAAGTTCTCTTTCATTATTATAAACTATACAAAATCTAGTAGACTAATTAATTAAGTAATAAAATATCTATTTTTCTATAATTTTATAAGAAACATCAAATTTAGATGCAGGATAAAGTTCTATTTCAACACGTGGGTTTTCTTTATCTATAAAGTCGAATAAAAGTACTGGTTTAAGTTGTTTATCATTTTTTATAATACCGCTTTTTTCGATTCCATCACAAATACTTTTAGGGTAGTTGTGTAAATCACCCATACGTTTATTTGGAAAATATAGTTTTAATACGGTAATTAATTCTTCCTCTATAGTTTCACCTTGATATTGTTGATTTATAAAACCTGCAATCATATTTTCATATGCAAGGTACTTAGAATGTTTACCTTTTGATGGCATCCATGCTTGACCATGAACATTGTGGAGTTTAAAATTAGATTTACTTATAGGTCTACCTGGGATTGTTAATTTTATCAAATTATCACCATCCTTATACTTTAGTTATTATAAGACTAATAATAAATTAATGAAAGGATATTTTATGAATAAAAAAGAATTAAAAGAATTTTGTGCATCATTAGGATTAAAATGTGTAGGAATAGCAGGCGTAGGTCCTTATGATACTTTAGAAAAAATAATAAAACATAGATTGTCTAATGGACATACTACAGGAATGGAAGAGCCTATTTTGGAGAAAAGAATAAATCCTAAATTAACTATGGAAAATGCAAAATCAATAATAGTATGTGCTTTTCCATATTATGTAGAAGATGATAGAGACTCTAATTTATCTAAATACTGTAGGGGTAAAGATTATCATATAATAACAAAAGAGTTTCTACAAAAAATTTGTAATTATTTAGAAAAAAGCATAAAAGGTTTTGAGTATAAAATTTTTGTAGATAATGGACCGTTAGTTGATAGGCACTTAGCTCAAATTTCAGGAGTTGGTTACTTTGGAATAAATAATAACATAATAACTGATGAATATGGTTCTTATGTGTTTATAGGATATATTATAAATAATTATGAGTTTTATCCAGATGAACCACTACCAAAAACATGTATAAATTGTGGCGAATGTGTAAAATATTGTCCGGCAAATGCTCTTTTAGGAAATTATGAGATGAATCCTAAAAGATGTATATCTTATTTAACTCAAAAAAAAGAGACTTTATCCGATGAAGAAAAAGAAAGTATAAGAAATAATGGCAAAGTTTTTGGATGTGATGTGTGCCAAGATGTATGTCCTCATAACAAGAACATTTCAAAAACTGAAATTGAAGGATTTATGAAAGATCTAATATATAACTTAGAATATGAAACTATAAGCCTAATGTCTAATAAAGAGTTTAAACGTACATACGGTGAAAGGGCTTTTAGCTGGAGAGGAAAAAATTTAATAAAAAGAAATTTAGAAATAGTAAATGATTTAGAGCAATCTTAATATAAGATGCTCTTTTTTGCGTAATTAAACTATAAATTTTAGAGTTTTAATAAATATTAAAATTGACTCAACATTTACAAGCTATAACACATAGAATGTATAAAAGAAAAAGAAGGGGGAGGGGTTATGCTAACATATAATAACACATCCGAAATAGAACCTCTAGAAAGTATATTAGGTCAAAAAAGAGCAATTGATGCTATGGAGATAGGGTTAAGAATAAATAACCCTGCTTACAATATATATATAGCTGGGGAGTCTGGTACGGGGAAAACAACATATGCTATGAAAGCATTGGATAAATATGCATCACAAAAAGACAATCACAAAGATTGGTGTTATGTATATAACTTTGAACACCCTAGAGAACCAGTTGCTATAGGTCTTAAGAAAGGACTTGGAAAAATATTTAAAAAAGATATAGAAAAACTTATAGAAACTTTATTAGATGAATTAGTAGATGCTTTTGAAAGTGAAGATTTTGAAATAGGAAAAAATCAATTAATAGAAGAATATGAAATAGAAAAAGATACTCTTTTGAAAAAAATTAAAAAATATGGAGAAGAAAAAGGTTTTAAATTAAAAAATAGTAAAGTTGGAATGGTGTTTATACCTATAAAAGATGAAAAAGAAGATGAAGAAAAAACTGATGAAGAAGAACAAAAAGCAGATGAAGAATTTTACAAAGTTAAAAGAGAGTTAGAAAGTATGGCAATTCAAGTTGTATATAAGATAAGAGACTTAGAAGATGCTGCAAAAGAAGCATTGCTAGATTTAGAGGAAGAGGTAGCTAAATTTGTAATAGACCCGCATATAGAACTTTTAACTGAAAAATATAAAGGATATGATAAGGTAAAAAAATACTTAGCTAATATGAGAAAAGATATTTTAGAGTATGTGTACTTATTTTATATGGATGAAGAAGAATTAAAAGATAAATATGACAAAGAGCATTTTACAAAATATAAAGTGAATTTATTTGTAGATAATGGAAGTGATAAAAAAAGCTCTTCTGCTCCTGTAATAGTAGAAATGAATCCTAGTCCATCTAATTTATTTGGTAAAGCAGAGTATGATTACTATAATGGTGGAGTAAAAACAGATTTTACAAAATTAATTCCAGGTGCTGTTCATAAGGCTAATGGAGGATATTTAGTATTATATACAGATCAATTATTAAGATATGGATTATCTTGGGATATGTTAAAAAGAACTATACAGTCAAGAAAAATAGGAGTAGATACACAAACTTCTATAAAACCTGAAAGTATACCTATAGATATGAAAGTTATATTAATAGGAAATAATTATATGTATAATTTACTTTATAATTATGATGCAGACTTTAGTAAATACTTCAAGATATTCGTTGATTTTGATAATGAGATGGATAAAAATGATACTAATGAGGATGGAATAACTAGATTTATAGCATTGCAATGTAATAAAAATAAATTAAAACATTTTACTTATGATGCAGTACAAGAAGTTATAAAATTTAGTACTAGGGTATCTGGTGATAATAGTAAACTCTCAACGGAATTTAATAAGATACTAGAAGTCATTATAGAGGGAGATGCATATGCAACAATTAGAGGTGTTGAGTATGTAGATAAAGAGGATGTTAAAGTGGCTATAAATGAAAGAAGAAAAAGACTAAGTAGAATAGAAAGCAAAATGGATGAGTCATTAGAAAATGGATTTACACTTATAGAAACTCAAGGTAAAAAAATAGGGGTTATAAATGGATTATCAGTCCTTAATATGGGAGAATATTCATTCGGAAGACCTTCTAGAATAACTGTAACAACTAGTCCTGGAAATAAAGGCATAGTAAATATTGAAAGAGAAGTAAATATGAGTGGTCCAATACACAACAAAGGAGTGCTTATATTAGGAGGATATTTAGCTGAAAACTTTGCTCAAGAGTTTCCTTTATCTATAAATGCATATATTTGTTTTGAACAAAATTATGGTGGTGTTGATGGAGATAGTGCTACAGGAGCTGAATTATATACGCTAATTTCATCACTAACTAAAATACCATTAAAACAAAATATCGCAGTAACTGGATCTATGAATCAAAAAGGTGATATACAAGTGGTTGGAGGTATTGCAGAAAAGGTAGAAGGATTTTATTCTACATGTAAGAGAAAAGGTCTAACTGGAGATCAAGGAGTTATAATTCCTAAAAATAATAGTAGAAATCTAGTCCTATCAGATGAGTTAAATGAAGCTATAGAAAAAGGCATGTTTAAAATATATCAAGTAGAAAGAGTAGAACAAGCGCTTGAAATTTTAACAGATATGAGTTTTGATTATATCAAAAAACTAACAGTTGATAGACTTAGAGAATTTAGTAAAATAAAAAATGAGTCAAAATAATGTTTTTATAAAAAATTAAATGGGAATAAATGAAAAGAAAGCATCACTTAGAAAGTTTTGCTTTCTTTTTAAATTTTAAACTAAATAGTATAATTTTAAGAATACGGTAAATGTAAGTGTTTATGTGAAAAACTTACATATATAATAGTACAGTAATTTGTTATATATTGCTGAAGATGATAAATAATATATTAATAAGTAATTAAATAAAAAGGGGAGATTTTAAAATGAAGGATGTTAATAAAATATTGGATGTACTAGAAAAAACATATCCAGATGCTAAATGTGAGTTAAACTATACAACTCCTTTTGAATTATTAGTAGCAACAATATTATCTGCTCAATGTACAGATGTCAGAGTTAATAAAGTAACTGAAGAATTATTTAAAAAATATAATACAGCTAGAGCATTTTCAAAACTAAGTGTTGATCAGATAAGCGAAGAAATAAAAAGTTGTGGTTTGTATAAAAGTAAATCACAAAAGATAAAAGCTACATCAGAGATGTTATGTGAGTTATATGATGGACAAGTTCCAGATACCTTAGATAAATTAGTTGAATTACCTGGGGTAGGAAGGAAAACTGCAAATGTTGTTTTAAGCAATGCTTTTAATCAAGATGCTATGGCAGTTGATACACATGTATTTAGAGTAGCAAATAGAATTGGATTGGTTCAAACTCAGACACCAGAAAAAACAGAATTTGAACTTATGGATGTTATACCTAAAAAAAGATGGTCTCATTCTCATCATCTTTTAATATTTCATGGAAGGAGGATATGTAAAGCCAGAAAACCAGAATGTGAAATTTGTCCTATAAAAAACGATTGTAGTTATTATAAAGAAGGGAATGACTGATGTGAAACGACTTAAAATAATAACAGTATTAATAGCAGTAGGAATCTTTTTTTTAGGAAGTATAAATGTAGCACAAGCTAAAAATAATGAAGAAAAAATTTGTAAAAATATATATGTAGAAAATATAGATGTATCTGAATTAACTAGAGAAGAGGCTCAAAAGAAAATAGAAAAATTTATTAAAGAGCATAATCAAATTATATTTATTAATGAAGATAGCAAGTTTGTTTTAAATATAAATGATATAGGCGTTAATTATAATATAAGAAATTCTGTACAAGAAGCCTATAATATAGGTAGAGATAAAAATATAATATCTAATATAAAAACTAAAGTTAACTTAGAGCTAGGAGAAACTGTAAATATACATTTAAATAAATCATACAATAATGAAAAGATACAAGCTTTTATAGAAAATATTGAACAAAACATAAGCAGATTACCTATTAATGCTAGTATAAGTTTAGATGGCGAAAACTTAGCTTATGAAAGAGAAACATATGGAATAGGATTAGACAAAGGAAAATTTAAAAGAATAATAATCACTAAAATAAATGAGATGAATTATGAAAAAGAGGAGATTCCTACAATTTCAGTAGCACCTAAATACTTATATGATGATATATGTAAAATAAATTCAGTACTTGGGACTTATGAAACATATTTTAATCCTAATATATACAATAGAGTTAATAATATAAGAGTTGGAGCTAAAGCTACAAGTAATATTATACTAAATCCAACTGAAGAATTTTCATTTAATTCTTATATACAATCTCCAGATGTAAAATGCCAATTTAAAAAAGCACCTGTAATTATAAATGGAAAATTAAAACAAGGTTCTGGTGGAGGTTTGTGCCAAGTATCTACTACTTTATATAATGCAGCCCTTTATGCAGGGCTTGAGATAACAAATGTTAAAAATCATAGTATACCAAGTTCATATATATCAAAAGGAAGAGATGCTACTATATCAACAGGTGATATTGATTTAAGATTTAAAAATAATTTTGAAACTCCTATATTTATTACTCATAAAGTATATGATAACAAAATTGTATCAACTATTTACGGAAATGAAGAAAATAAAAAAGATATAGAAATAATTACAGAAATTGTAAAATCACTTCCATATAGAACAAAATGTCAGCAAAGTGATAAATTATATGAAGGTGAAAAAAGTATCTATCAAAAAGGACGAAAAGGATATACAGTAAATACTTTTAGAATATATAAATCAAATGGAGATGTAGTTAAAGAACTTATAAAGGAAAACTATTATCCTCCTATGGACAAGATAGTTATATATGGAACTAAGAAAAAAATACAAAATAATAACCTTAATGGTGAAGTTATGTAAAGATTAAAATCTCCCATTTAAATTTAAAATGGGAGATTTTAATCTTTAATATGCAGAAAAATAACTTAATAAAGCAATCATTGAGATAAAGAAAATTTCTGTTATAATTATATTTGAGAAATATCAATTCTAAAAAAATATATAGAAATTTAAATTTATAGATACATAATGTAAATTTAATAATCGTAAAAGGAGGATTTTATATGTCATTAAACGTAGTATTAGTAGAACCTGAGATACCTCAAAATACTGGAAATATAATAAGAACATGTGCTGCAACAGGTACAACATTACATTTAGTTAGACCATTAGGTTTTTCTTTAGAGGATAAATATTTAAAAAGAAGTGGATTAGATTACTGGGATTTAGCAAATATACAGTACTATGACAGCTTCGAAGAAGTCGTTGAAAAGAATCCAGAAGGAAAGTTTTTCTTCTCAACAACAAAAGTTAATCAATCACATTCTGATATGGAGTTTGTTGAAAATTCATTCGTAGTATTTGGAAAAGAAACAAAAGGATTACCAGAAGATTTAATTAAAGCAAATTTAGATACTTGCATGAGGATACCAATGATAAACGTAGAAAAAGCAAGATCACTAAACTTATCAAACTCAGTTGCGATAGTAGTGTACGAGGCACTAAGACAATTAGGTTATCCTAATATGAGATAATCCCAATTAATCTAAGCAAGTTTAGGAGGGGACAATTAAAATGAAAAATATAAAGGTCATTTGTGATAGTTTATCAGATATACCTAAAGAGTTAATTCAAAAATATGATATAGAAGTTGTACCGTTAACTGTAATATTAGATAAAAAAGAATATAAAGATGGCGTAGATATATCTAATGATGAATTCTATAAAACACTTAGGGAACAAAATGTATATCCAAAAACATCGCAAGCAACATATGCTCAATTTAAAGAAGTATTTGAAAGATACGTTAATGAAGGCAGAAAAGTACTTTACATAGCAGGATCATCTGTAGCTACAGGAACATATCAAAGCGCAGTTATGGCTAAGAATGATATAGGTGGAGATATTTATACATATGATTCATTAGCATTTTCGTATGTTATAGGTATATTAGTTGTTAAAGCAGCACAACTTGCTCAAGAAGGTAAAGATATAGATGAAATATTAGAAGAAGTTAGAATACTAAGAGAAAAGACTTATGTTTTATTCTCAGTAGATACATTAGAATATTTACAAAAAGGTGGAAGAATATCTTCTACTAAAGCTGCTATAGGTAGCATATTAAATATAAAGCCTATATTAGATATAAGAGATGGATTAGTCGCTCCTGTATGTCAAGTTAGAGGCAAGAAGAATGTAATATCTAAAATGATTGAACTAATAAAAGAAAATTGTGGAACAAATTTAACAGACCAAGTTATCTGCATAGGATATAGTGATGATTTCAAAGAAAGAGAAATGTTAACTGAAGTAGTCAAAGAACAATTTAATCCGAAAGGAATATTATACTTCCAAATTGGAACTTGTGTAGGATCTCATGCTGGACCTGGTTTAACTGGAATTATATGTCTAAAAAATAAATAGTATGTCATATTTAAGGAAGTCCTCGTAAGAGGGCTTTTTATTTTGATAATAATAAGCATAAGTAAATAAAAAATAAAATAAATATGAAAAAAATACTTTAAAAACGTTAAAATACCAATAATAAGTAAGAATACTAACTAAGTTTTTAGAAAATTGTGTAAAAAGAATAATTACACACTAATTTCAAAAAATAAGTTACATTATTATACAAAAAATATACATTTAATTGCCATAAAAATTTTTTTTTATATAGAAAAAGTTTTCAAAATGGTGTACTATATAATCAATAGTACATAATATTTATATTTTAGGGAGGAATCTATGAAACTTAAAAAGTTATTATCATTAGGTTTAGCAGTCGTTATGAGTGCTAGTATGCTAGTAGGATGTAGCTCAGGAAATAAATCAGAAGGTGAGTCTGCTGGCAAAGAGGAGGATAAAGTTTTTAAAATAGGGATGGTTACAGATGTAGGTGGAGTAAATGATGAGTCATTTAACCAATCTGCTTGGAAAGGTTTACAAAAGATAGAAAAAGAATATGGAAAAGATAAAGTAGTTGTTAAATACTTAGAATCTAAGCAAGATGCAGACTACGTTCCAAACTTAGAAACATTCATTGATGAGGATATGGACTTAATAATAGGAGTTGGATTTAAGTTATCAGATGCTATACAAGAGGCATCAGAACATTATCCAGAAAATCAATTTGCTCTTATAGATGCAGCTTATGAAAAACAACCCCAAAATGTAACTTCATTATTATTTGAAGATAATGTATCATCTTACTTAACAGGATTAGTAGCAGGAAAAATGACTGAAACTAATAAAGTTGGATTTATAGGTGGTATAGAAGGTGAAGTTATAAGTAGATTTGATTATGGATTTAGAGCAGGTGTAGAAGCTTCTAATCCAAAAGCAGAAGTACTTGTACAATACGCTAACAGTTTCTCAGATGCAGCTTTAGGAAAATCTATAGCAAATCAAATGCATCAAAAAGATGCTGATATAATATTCTCAGCAGCTGGTGCTGTTGGTATAGGTGCGATAGAAGCAGCTAAAGAAAATAACAAAAAAGCTATAGGTGTTGACCAAGATCAAAATAAATTAGCTCCAGATAATGTAATAACTTCAGCAATGAAGAATATAGATGTAGCTGTTTATAACATGGTTAAGTCTTTAATAGAAGGTAAATATGAGGCTGGAAAAGTTGTAGTTAATACATTAGAAATGGGTGGAGTTGGTATAGCTCCAACTAGTGATAAACATGTTAAAGAAGAAGTATTAAAATATGTTGAACAAGAAGCTGAAAAGATAAAATCAGGAGAAATAAAAGTTCCTCAAAATAAAGCTGAATACGATCAATTAAAGAAGTAGTATTCAAAGAAACTACCCTTATTAAAGGGTAGTTTTTTAAATTACATGTCAGATTGGCAAAAAATTCAAAATATAATCCTAATGATAAACAATAGTTTAAATATATATCCTATGTTACGAAATAAGAGTGATTAATGAAATCAAAGTGAGAATAAACTTTTTAATACCATAGAATAAAATATTTTAGATTCTTTTGGTAAGAATAATATTTATCAGAGAAATGGTAAAATAAAATAGTTGATAATATCTAAGTTTCGAAAAGTACTAGACAAAAAACGACAAAAATCAACTTTTTCGAAAAAATTAGTAAAATTGTTTGTTATGTACAATGTATTTTAGTATAATAAAAATGCTGAATATTAAATTAAGGAGGGCAATAAAGAGCGATGAAGAATAGTAATGTCGACTACAGTCAAAAAGTTGTAGAAATGAAACAGATAACTAAAAAGTTCGGGAATTTCGTTGCAAACGAAAACATAGATTTGACTGTACATAAAGGTGAAGTACATGCTCTTTTAGGTGAGAATGGAGCAGGAAAATCTACTCTGATGAACATACTATATGGTTTATATCAACCTACATCAGGAGATATTCTTATAAATGGAAAATCAGTAAGCATGGATAATCCAAATGTTGCCATTGCCAATGGAATAGGGATGGTTCACCAGCATTTCATGTTAGTTCAACCTTTTACAGTAGCTCAAAATATAATACTTGGGACTGAACCAACAAAAGGTCTTGGGGCTGTAGACCTAAAAAAAGCAATAGAAGATGTAAAAGAAATATCTGAAAAATATGGGTTATATGTTGATCCGAATGCTAAAATTGAGGATATAACAGTTGGTATGCAACAAAGGGTAGAAATATTAAAGGCCTTATATAGAGGAGCTGAAATATTAATACTAGATGAGCCAACAGCTGTTCTTACACCTCAAGAAATACAAGAGCTTATACAAATCATAAGAAACTTAACAAAAGAAGGTAAATCAGTAATAATAATAACTCATAAATTAAAAGAAATTAAAGCGGCAGCAGATCACTGTACTATAATCAGAAGGGGTAAATATATTGACACAGTAAAAGTTTCTGAAGTAACAGAAGATGATTTAGCAGCTATGATGGTTGGTAGAGAAGTAAACTTTAAAGTTGATAAAGTAGAAGCTAAGCCAGAACAAACAGTATTAGAAGTAAAAGATTTAATAGTGAAAGATAATAGGAAGATATCTGTAGTAGATGGTTTATCTTTAGAAGTTAAGGCAGGAGAAATATTAGGTGTAGCTGGTATAGATGGAAATGGCCAATCTGAACTAGTTGAGGCTTTAACTGGACTTAGAAAAGCTGAATCAGGAAGTATAAAAGTAAATGGTAAAGAACTTTTAAATAAAAATCCTAAAGATATGTTTACTAATGGTATAAAAAATATACCTGAAGATAGACATAAAAGAGGGTTAATATTAGACTTCTCTGTAGCTGAAAATACAGTTTTACAAAATTATAAAGATTCAAGATTCTCTAAAAATGGTGTATTAAACAAAGAAGCTATTGATAAATATGCTGAAGAAATAGTAAATAGATTTGATGTAAGACCAACAGACCATACAACAAAAGCAAGAGCTTTATCTGGAGGTAACCAGCAAAAGGTTATAATAGGTAGAGAAGTTGACAATATAGAGGTAGCTAGAGCGGCAACAGGAGAAGCACAATTATTAATAGCAACTCAACCAACAAGAGGACTAGATGTTGGTGCCATAGAGTTCGTTCATAAGTCTTTAGTTAAGCAAAGAGATGAAGGAAATGCAGTACTTTTAGTATCTTTAGAATTAGACGAAGTTATGAATGTTTCAGATAGAATAGCTGTAATCTATGAAGGAAAAATAGTGGGAATTGTTGATGCAAAAGATGCAGATGAGAATACACTAGGATTTATGATGGCTGGAGGTAAATAGAATGGTTGATAATATAAAAAATAAAAAGAAGTTTTCCCTAGCTGACAATGCGATATTATTCTCTTTAATATCTATAGTATTAGGACTTATTGTAGGAGCGATAGCATTAGTTTTAGCTGGAGAAGATCCAATAGTGGCATACTCAGCTATGATAGAAGGTGTATTTGGAAAGCCTAAATTTATAGCGTGGACAATAATAAGATCAACACCTCTTATATTAACAGGTCTTTCTATAGCATTTGCGTTTAAGACTGGATTATTTAATATAGGAGCAGAAGGTCAGTTTATAGTAGGTGCACTAGTTGCAACTATGGTAGGTTCTGGAATAGAACTTCCTGCAATTATACATATACCACTTACATTACTAGTAGCAGCATTAGCTGGTGCTATATGGGGTGGATTTGCAGGATGGTTAAAATCTAAGTTTGGAATAAATGAAGTTATAGCAACTATAATGCTTAACTGGATAGCTTTCTATTTAAGTAACTTTATGATAAAAAGTACTTGGTTAGCAAGACCAAACAGTGAAGCATCAATAAGTATACATGATTCGGCATCCATAGGAATAGATTGGTTAACAGGATTAGTAGGACCTGCAACTAAGGTTAACTGGGGGATAGTAATCTCTATAATATTAGTACTTATAATAGCATTTGTATTATTCAAAACTACTTTAGGATTTGAATTAAGAGGAGTTGGATATAACAAATTTGGTGCTGAATACGGTGGAATAAATGTCAGTTCATCAATATTTAAATCTATGGCAATAGCAGGTTTATTAGCAGGTATAGCTGGAGCCATACAAGTTATGGGTGTATCTAACAATATAACAATACTTGCTGCTCAAGAAGGTTATGGTTTTGATGGTATAGCTGTTGCCTTAATAGCAAATAGTAATCCAATTGGAGTTATATTCTCAGGATTATTATTTGGTGCATTTAAATATGGAGGAACTAAGATGCAAGCTGTAGGAGCTCCTTCAGAGGTAGTTAATATAGTTATAGGGTCAATAGTTTACTTTATAGCTTTAAGTAGTGTTTTAAGAATGTTATACGTAAAAATGAGAGATAAAAAGAAAAAAGGGGGTAATGCATAATGGAAGATATAGCTTTAATCCTTAGTACTACTCTGATGTACTCTACACCCCTTATATTTGCAGCATTAGGTGGAGTATTCTCAGAGAATTCAGGTATAGTTAATATAGGTATAGAAGGAATGATGACTATAGGAGCATTCGCAGGAGCGGCTGCTGGATATATGGTAGGAAATCCTTGGATAGCATTTTTAGTAGGTGGATTAGCAGGTGGTTTATTTGCTTTAATCCATGCTATAGCAACTGTAAGTTTCAATGCAGACCATACAATATCAGGTGTTGCAATAAACTTATTAGCTCCAGGTGTAGCGTTATTTACATCTAAAATAATGTTTGATGGTGCAACTATGACACCAACAATACCAATGGAAAATAAAATACCAAGACCATTAAATGGAGTTTTCCCATCTGGAAGCATATTAGATACAATATTTAATGCATATGCAACAGTATTTTTAGCATTTATATTAGTTGCAGTTGTATATTATGTATTATATAAAACTAAGTTCGGACTTAGAGTAAGAGCAGTAGGAGAGCATCCTGGTGCAGCAGATACATTAGGTATAAATGTTGCTAAAACTAGATATAAAGCAGTTATATTATCAGGTATACTAGCAGGGCTTGGAGGAGCATCAATGAGTTTAGCTGTTGTTTCTTCATTCAGACCTACATTAATATCTGGTCAAGGGTATATAGCTATAGCAGCAGTTATATTTGGTAAATGGAGACCTCAATGGTCAATGGTAGCATGTTTATTATTTGGATTCTCAACAGCATTATCAGTATACTTTGGAAATCCAGAATTACCATTTAGTATAAATGAAAACTTACTGTCAATGATACCATATATAGTAACGCTAGTAGTATTAGTTCTTTTCGTTAAAAGTTCTAAGGCTCCAGCAGCTCTTGGTAATTCATACAAAAAAGGTGAAAGATAAAAAGATGATAGCTTTAAGCTATCATCTTTTTTTTGAAAAAATATAAATAAATAATATGTATAAAAACAATAAATAAAATTTTATAAAAAGATAATTATAGTTAAGCAAAATGAATTAAATACAATAAATATAGTTATAATAAAAGTTATAGGACATAAGAATAATATTAAATTTTAGGTTAAACAAAAGCTATTCTAAATAAAATTTAATATAATATGATAACTAACACAGTTCCTCTTATCGTTAAGAAAGGAGCGATTGATTTGACAACAAAAAACATTCATCTAAGTTTATCAGAACAAGACAAAATGTATGCTTTACGATTTTTAAATAATAGTAATTTAAATAAAGAACTGAGACACAATGATGGTCTTATTGAAATTAAGATAAGTGAAACAAATAAAGAAAATATAGATATTGAATCTATGACAGAAGAAATAACAATATTGATACTAAATATAATGAAATATAAATTATTAAAAGAATACATTTGGAAGCAATATCATGAAACCTACTTGAATGAGGAAGAAAAAATTTATACATATTCATTAGAATTATTTAAAACAAAAGAGTGTTTTATAAAAGATTCTATAAGAAATAAAATAAATAATTATATACTTACTAATGACTATATAAATATAGAAGGATTTGTAAACTTTAGAATGAAAGAGTTTATGAGATATATATCTACGATAGGGGATATTGCAGTCGAAGAATACATAATAAAAAAAGATCAAGATGAGTTTATAAATGTGTTGAAGTATTTTATTGAAATACAAGAAGAAAAAATTGATTTACTTAAAGTACATATACTAAAAGATAATTCTTTTATTTTGTATGATAAGCATGGTAATAAAATAGACAATATAGACAATGAAGAAATAATTAATATGGTAATACAAGAAAATTTAAATTATGAAGATTACCTAATAAGTACATTGTTAACCTTATGTCCTGGCAAAATAGAAATACTAGATACTTTAAAAAATAACTCATCTAAAGAGATAGTTCAAACTATAAAGTCTATATTTGGAAATAAAGTAAATCTTATTTATCAAAATTAGCAAAAAACTCATATCAATATAGTATAAAAGTATTATATAATAATTAGAAAGCAAATTATATATACAATTATATTGAAATGAGGAGATTTATTTTATGGATAATGCACTAAAGATATTAATATTAGCTTGTATAGGTGGGATAATAGGTTATATAACAAATGTAGTTGCTATAAAGTTGATTTTTAGGCCTATAGAACCTATAAGGATACCTATAATAAATAAAGAAATAATAGGGCTAATACCAAAAAGAAAAGCTGAGATAGCTACTAATATAGGGGAAGTAATTCAAAATGAGTTTCTTTCACTTGATGAAATATTAGAAAATCTAATTACAGAAGAAGATAAAGAAAATGTAATAGAGTATATAAAAACAAAAATAAAACTTATAGTTAATGAAAAGATAGGTTTTGCTCCTGGACCTTTAAAAAGTATAATTCAAGGTTATGTATCAGATGCGATAGAAGCAGAAATTAGACAAAGTATAGATGATTTATCTGAAGAAATAATAATTAAAGCAAATAAACGTATAAATATACAACAAATGGTAGAAACTAAAATAAATGAATTAGATTTATATGAACTAGAGGAAATAATACTTAGAATAGCCAAGCAGGAATTAAAACATATAGAAATCTTAGGATTTGTATTAGGATTTGTTATAGGAATTGTTCAAGGGTTAATAATTATATTTATGTAAAAATTATAGTTGATAGCCTTAAAACTATCTGTTATAATTATACTAAATTTATTAAAAAATAATATTAACAAGCTAAGAAGAGGAAGAGTAAAATAGAAACAATTTTCAGAGATGATAAGTCGTGGGCTGAAAGCTTATCTAAATATGACTATTTGAAAACTACCTTGGAGCGGAATTTAGTAGCATTACTAGTGTGTGAAAAGATTCGGTTGACTACCTTACAGTCATCAAGAGGGCATTATATATGCCAACTTGGGTGGAACCGCGAATTAATAACTCGTCCCAAATATTTTATTTGGGCCGAGTTTTTTTATATTATCAGGAATTAAATTATAAATTATAACCACTAATTTGGATATATGTGTAAAACGTTATTTGAGTTAAGTGAATTTTGAGACACATAAAAAATAAGGAGGTAAACAAAGATGATAAAAGTTACTTTAAAAGATGGCTCAGTAAGAGAATTTGAAAATGAAGTTTCAGTTATGGATATAGCTAAATCTATAAGCGAAGGTTTAGCAAGAGCTATAGTTGCAGCATCTGTAGATGGGGAAGTAGTAGGGTTAGATTTCAAGGTAGAGAAAGATTGCGAATTAAATTTATTTAAATTCGAAGATGTAGAAGGTAAAGATGTATTTAGACATACATCAGCTCATATGTTAGCTCAAGCTATAAAAAGATTATATCCTGAAGCTAAGTTTGCTATAGGGCCAAGTATAGAAAATGGATTCTACTATGATATAGATTTAGACCATAGATTAACTATGGAAGACTTAGAAAAGATAGAAAAAGAAATGAAAAAAATAGCTAAAGAAGATTTAGCTGTTGAAAGATACGAATTACCAAAAGAAGAAGCTTTAGCTTGGGCTAAAGAAAATGAAGAAATATACAAAGTTGAATTAATAGAAGAATTACCAGAAGGAGAAATAATATCTTTCTACAAGCAAGGTGACTTCACTGACTTATGTAGAGGGCCACACTTACCTTCAACTAAAAAAGTTAAGGCTATCAAGTTATTAAGTGTAGCTGGTGCTTATTGGAGAGGTGACGAAAAGAACAAGATGCTTCAAAGAATATATGGTATTACTTTTGAAAAGAACAAAGATTTAGAAGAATACCTACACCTGTTAGAAGAAGCTAAAAAGAGAGACCATAGAAAATTAGGAAAAGAATTAGACTTATTCTTTATACCAGAAGAAGGTCCAGGGTTCCCATTATTCTTACCAAAAGGTATGGAGCTTAAAAATGAATTATTAAAATTCTGGAGAGAAATACACAGAGCAGATGAATATGTTGAAATAGAAACTCCAATAATATTAAACCAAAAATTATGGGAAACTTCAGGTCACTGGTATCACTACAAAGAAAATATGTACACTGTACAAATAGATGAACAAGATTTTGCTATAAAGCCAATGAACTGTCCAGGTGGTATGTTATTCTACAAAGCTAAACCACATTCATACAGAGACTTCCCTATGAGAGTTGCTGAATTAGGTAGAGTTCATAGACATGAGTTATCAGGGGCATTACATGGATTAATGAGAGTTAGAGCGTTCACTCAAGATGATGCACATATATTCATGTTACCAGAGCAAATAAAGGATGAGATAAAAGGTGTTGTAAAATTAATAGATAGTGTTTACAAGACTTTTGGATTTGAATATCACTTAGAATTATCTACTAGACCAGAGGATTCTATGGGAACAGATGAAGAATGGGAAACTGCAGAAAATGGATTAAGAGAAGCTTTAGAAGACTTAAACTTACCATATATATTAAATGAAGGTGATGGAGCATTCTACGGACCTAAGATAGACTTCCACTTAAGAGATTGTTTAGGAAGAACTTGGCAATGTGGAACTATACAATTAGATATGCAATTACCTCAAAGATTTGATATAAACTACATCGGTCAAGATGGTGAAAAGCATAGACCAGTTATGATACACAGAGTTGCATTCGGAAGTATAGAAAGATTTATAGGAATATTAATAGAGCATTATGCTGGTAAATTCCCAGTATGGTTAGCTCCAACACAAGTAAGAATACTTCCAATATCAGATAAGTACAATGATTATGCTAAAGAAGTTAAAAAAGCTTTATTTGCAAAAGGCATAAGAGTTGAAATAGATGATAGAGCAGAAAAAACAGGATTTAAGATAAGAGAAGCACAGCTTGAAAAAATACCATATATGTTAATTGTAGGTGAAAAAGAAGCTGCTGAAAATAAGATATCTGTAAGATCTAGAGATAATGGAGAAATAGGAAGCTTAGAATTAAATGAGTTTATAGCAACTGTTTTAAAAGAAGTTGAAGATAGAACTAACGTAATACAAGCATAGTATAGATTATAATTAGAGCGTACTAAGTAATTTACTTAGTACGCTTTTGTATTTAAAAAATTATCTTATATAAAATCAGATAAGAAATATAAAAAGAGCTAATCTAAAATTGATTAGCTCTTTTTATATTTTTCATAATAGATAAATAAATTAATTTACACATTCTTTTGTAATTAAACTTTTTAGTTCTTCATGAGTCATAGTTTCCTTGTCAAATAAGTGCTTAGAAACTACATGCAAATCGTTTATATTATTTTTCAATAGTTCAAGTGTTTCTTTGTAACATGTTTGCACTATATCATTAGCTTCTTTTTGAATTTTTTCAGACATAAAACTTTTTACATTTCCGTCTATAGTCATAAATCCTAAATTACTCATACCATATTCACAAACCATTTGGTTTGCAATGTCTGTAACTTTCTTTAAGTCATCTTTAGCACCAGTAGATTTATGATTGAAAATTATTTCTTCAGATGCTTTACCAGCTAATAAAATTTTCATTTTTCCTATTAACTCATCTTTAGTATAAATATATCTATCTTCATCAGGTAATTGAAGTACATATCCTAAAGCCTGACCTCTTGGAACTATAGAAATTTTTTGTATAGGACATAATCCTACTAAATTACTAACAAGTGCATGACCTGCTTCGTGATAAGAAACTATTTTTTTCTCTTTTTCTATAAGCACAGAACTTTTAGATTCTAGTCCGGCTATAACTCTTTCAAGTGCCTTATCAAAATGAACAGATGTAATCACGTCACTCTTATCTCTAACTGCAAAAATTGCTGCCTCATTTGCTATGTTAGAAAGATGGGCTCCATTAAATCCATGTGTTTTCTTAGCTAAAACTTCTAAATCTACAGATGAATCAATTGGTTTATTGTTAGTATGAACTTTTAAAATTTCATATCTAGTATGATAGTTAGGAGAACCTATATGAATATGTCTATCGAATCTTCCTGGTCTTAACAAGGCTTCATCAAGTAAGTCTAATCGATTAGTAGCTCCTACTATTATTACATTTGAATCTTTTGTAAATCCATCCATTTCAACTAAAAGCTGATTTAATGTTTGATCTTTTTCATTATTACTTTCTAAATGTCTTTTAGCGCCTATAGCATCAATCTCATCTATGAAGATTATACTAGGAGCTTCTTTTCTTGCCTTTTCAAACAAAGTTCTAACACGTTTGGCACCTACACCAACGTATTTCTCAACAAACTCAGAACCAGTAACGTTGAAGAAAGAAGAGTTAGTTTCTCCAGCAACAGCAGATGCAAGTAATGTTTTACCTGTACCAGGAGGACCATAGAATAGTACACCTTTAGGGATTTTAGCACCCATTTTTTTGTACTTATCTGGAGACTTCATAAAATCTACAATTTCGAATAGCTCCTCTTTTATTTCCTCTAATCCTGCAACATCTTCAAATGTAGTTTTAGGTTTAGTTGATGCAGCATCGTCTGTTGGATTTTCCTTTTCCATCTTAGTTTGAGCAAATACAGGCACTGGTTTGTTAAGTTTCTTTAAAAAATTGTCTAACATTTTCATAGCCATACACCTCAATAATAAAAATTATTTATTTATCTTATAGTTTCCATAGTTGCTAATATTTATTATTTAAATTTTTCCATAAACAAACCATAGAATATGTAACATCTTTAAGTATAACCAGAATTAGCTAAATAATTACTCATATTAAAATTTTGATAAAATAAAATAAAGGTGTAATAATAGAAGTAAATAAAAAAATGTAAAATAAAATAAAAAAATAGTTGCATATATAATTAAATAATGATATAGTATATAGAGTAACTGATGAAAAAACAAGAAGAAGTCCGCTTCTCACCTTACGATTTAGGTTGTCGGGTAAATATAAGTTAAAGCTTTTATATAATTTTTATATTAAGCTTGTTGAATTTGTTAACTTATATGGCGGATGATTTATATCATTCGCTTTTTGTATATATAAAAAAATTTGGAGGTGTCCTACTATTAGCAAAGAATTAGCAATCAATGATCAAATAAGAGATAAAGAAATAAGAGTTATCTCAGATAGCGGTGAACAGCTAGGAATAATGGCCGCTAAAGACGCTCAAATAATGGCTAACAATAAAAATTTAGATTTAGTAATGATATCACCTAATGCTGCTCCACCAGTATGTAAAATAATGGACTACGGAAAGCATAAGTATGAACAATCTAGAAAAGAAAAAGAAGCTAGAAAGAATCAAAAAACTGTAACTATTAAAGAAGTTAGACTTAGACCAGGTATAGAAGCAAACGACTTAAACACTAAGGCTAATAATGCTATAAAGTTCCTTAAAAAAGGAGATAAAGTTAAAGTTGAGCTTAGATTCAGAGGTAGAGAATTAGGACATAAAGACATTGGTAAAGAAGTAATGCTTAAGTTTATAGATATAGTAAAAGAGTTTGGTGAACCAACAAAAGCCCCTGCATTTGAGGGTAATAGCATGGTTGTAATGATAGATCCAAAAAAATAGATGATTAACTGAGAGGAGGAACTTAACATGCCTAAAATGAAAACTCATAGAGGTGCTGCTAAAAGATTCAAGAAGACAGGAACTGGAAAGTTAAAGAGATCAAAAGCTTTCAGAAGACACATACTAACTAAGAAGGATGCTAAAACTAAGATGCAATTAAGAAAATCTGGAATAGTTACTGCAGGAGATGCTAGAAGAATAGCACAATTATTACCATACTAAAAATCGGATTAAAATAAATAACATTAAAGAGGAAAACAAAGGAGGTCATAACGATGGCAAGAGTTAAAAAAGCTATGAACGCTCGTAAGAAACATAAAAAAGTGTTAAAACTTGCAAAAGGATACAGAGGATCAAGAAGCAAATTATATAGACCAGCTAATACATTCGTAATGAAGGCGTTAAAGAACGCATATATAGGTAGAAAGTTAAAGAAGAGAGACTTCAGAAAACTTTGGATACAAAGAATAAACGCTGGAACTAGAGCTCATGGATTATCATACTCAAGATTCATGAACGGATTAAAATTAGCAGGTGTTGAAGTTAACAGAAAGATGTTATCTGAAATGGCTATAAACGATCCACAAGGTTTCGCTAAATTAGTAGAAGTTGCTAAGTCAAAATTAGCTTAATCATAAAGTGATATTTAAAGTCTTTGAATGAAAATTCAAAGGCTTTTTTTGTTATATAGATTAAAAAATACAATTTAAAAAACTAATTTTTATTCTTTAGTTGTACTACTTATCTATATATAAGTAAATTAAAACACATTAGAATTTAAAATTGTATTTGGGTAAATAATATTTTGTATAACATGATAAAGCATTTCTAACATAAATTTAACTAAATAACTTCTTCACCTTATTGTTTTTAAATAGCTTTTGGAATATAATATAATAATGTTATAAAGACTCATTAAATAACAAAAAATAATTAAAATTTCATAAATTATGAAGGAGGCCTAAGGTTAGATGGGAACTATATTTAACAAAATTGGTAGTTTCATACATAAAAGACAACCTACACAAATAATGGTCATGGGCTTTGCTATGGTTATATTTATAGGTGCTGTTTTATTAACTTTACCAATATCAACTCAAAGTGGAGAAAGTATAGGATTCTTAAATGCATTATTCACATCTACATCAGCGGTCTGTGTTACTGGATTAATCATGGTAGATACGGCCACATACTGGAATGGATTTGGGCAGTTGGTTATAATTACATTAATACAAATTGGTGGACTTGGATTTATGACTATAACTACCTTATTTGCCTTAATAACTAAAAAGAGAATAAATTTAAGAGAAAGACTTTTACTACAAGAGTCATTAAACCAAATAGATTTATCTGGTCTAGTAAAATTAACTAGATATGTTTTATTAATGACTTTTACAATAGAAGGTATAGGTGCGATTCTTTTATCTACGGTATTCATACCACAATTTGGTTTAGCAAGAGGCCTTTGGTATAGTATATTTCATGCAATATCTGCATTTTGTAATGCGGGGTTTGATTTAATGGGAAATGTTTCAGGTCCATTTACATCACTTACAAGCTATGTAGATAATTATACTATTACATTAACTATATCTAGTTTAATAATATTTGGAGGACTAGGATTCCCTGTTATATTAGATGTTATTAAAAATAGAAAAATTTCTAAATTAAATCTACATTCAAGAGTAGTAATATTTACAACTGCTTTATTAGTGGTTGGGGGAATGTTATTTATACTATCATTAGAATATAATAATCCAAAAACATTAGGACCATTAGACATGGGAGGAAAATTACTAGCATCATTATTCCAATCAGTTACAACAAGAACTGCTGGATTTAATACAGTTGACTTAGCACTTCTACATCAGAGTAGTATATTTGTTTTTATAATACTAATGTTTATAGGTGCATCTCCTGCATCAACTGGAGGAGGAATCAAAACAACTACTTTAGCAACATTACTTATTACTGTTAAATCTTTTATACTTGGAAAAGAAGATATAGAAGTTTATGAAAGAAGATTAAGTACATCAACAGTAAGAAAATCATTAGGTATTTTCTTTATTGGTATAGTAGTTGTTGTATTTGGAACATTGATTATATCTGTTACATCTCCAAACTTCACATTAGTCGAGGCTGGGTTTGAAGTTGTTTCAGCATTTGCTACAGTTGGGTCAAGTATAGGAGGAAGTCCAACATTAAGTACATTAGGAAAGATGTTTATAATACTATTTATGTTTATGGGAAGAGTTGGATCATTAACTATATTTATGGCACTATCATCTAGAGGAATAAAGAAAAATCCACCAATAAGATATCCAGAAGGAAAAATAATAGTTGGATAATCAGAAGCATATATAATTAGTAATATTGGAGATAAATTTTAGATGGAGAGGAAGAAAGAAATGAAACAATATATAGTCATAGGATGCGGTAGATTTGGAGCATCAGTAGCAACAACTATGCATCTTTTAGGACATCAAGTTATGGCAATAGATAAAGGTGAAGAAGTAATTCAAAATATAGCAGATAAGGTTACTCATGCAGCTATAGTTGATGTTACAGATGAGCAGTCACTAAGATCACTAGGTTTAGGAAATTTTGATGTTGCAATAGTTGCAATAGGTTCAGATATTAGAGCATCAATAATGGCTACTTTAATAGCAAAAGAAATGGGTGTATCTCAAATTGTATGTAAGGCTAAAGATGAGCTACAGGCTAAAGTTCTTTATAAAATAGGAGCAGATAGAGTAGTCTTTCCGGAAAGAGACATGGGAGTTAGAGTTGCTCATAATTTAGTTTCAGATAATATACTAGATCATATAGAACTAGACCCAGAATATTCGATAGTAGAGATAGTAACACCTACAAGTTGGGTAGGAAAGACATTAGTAGATCTAGAATTAAGGGCTAGATATGAAATAACAGTTTTAGCTATAAAGACAGGAAAAAGCATAAATGTTACTCCAGCTCCAGATGAGGAATTAAAATCAGGTAGTATTTTAGTCGTAATTGGGCAAAATGGAAATATAAGCAGCATTGCTTCAGAAAATAAAGATTTAATTAGGAGAAAGTAGCATGTCTATAATGATAACAGCTAAAGATAATGAAAAAATAAAATATACAAAATCATTATTAAAAACAAAAAATAGAAATAAAGAATCAAAGTTTATAATAGAGGGGTATAGAATTCTAACTCTTGCTATAGAATGTAATGCAAATTTAGAATATGTTTTTATAAATGAAGACTTTGAAAAAAAAGAAGAACATGTAAATTTTTTAGAAATATTAAAAGCAAAAAATATAAAAACATATAAAACTACAAATAAAATATTTGATGACTTAATAGATACGGAAAATACTCAAGGTATTTTAGGTGTAGTTAAATTTAAGCCTAAAACTCTAGAAGAAAACTTGACTGATGAAAATAGATTTGTTCTTATATTAGATAGAATACAAGATCCTGGTAATATGGGAACTATAATAAGAACTGCAGATGCAGCGGGAGTAGATGCAATAGTGGCTTTAAAAGGGTGTGTTGATGTATACAATCCTAAAGTTATAAGATCAACTATGGGTTCAATATTTGATATGAATATAATACACACAACTCAAGAAGAGGCACTAAGAGTTCTTAAATTAAAGAATTTTGATATAGTATCAAGCTATTTAGATACAAACAACTATTATAATACTGTAGAGTATAATTACAAAACAGCATTAGTTATAGGAAATGAAGCAAATGGTATAAATGAAGAATTAGTATCAAAATCAGATGTACTGGTTAAAATACCTATATACGGAAAAGCAGAATCTTTAAATGCAGCAATAAGTTCTGCAATTCTGATGTATGAAATAAAGAAATACCTAGTTTAGCATATTGTAAAAATTGTATTATGTATGGTATAATTATATGAAAAACATATTTTTACATACTATGAAAGAGAAAAGTATTTTGATTTAACTTAGCTCAGAGATAAGTACCTAGGCTGAAAGTACTTTCTAAGAATTCAAAAGAAGTTCCCTCTGGAGTATTAAAGCTGAAATTTTCAGTAGGCTTTAACGTCAAAACGCGTTAAGTTTATTCGAGGTGGTTTAATAATTTTTTATTATTAAGCTACTAGGGTGGTACCGCGAAACTATAGCCTTTCGTCCCTAGATAGGGATGAAGGGCTTTTTTTAATATAAAAAATGAAAGGGTGAAAAATAGTGCAAGAAAAATTACTTAATTTACAAGAAGCTGCTTTAAATGAAATTAAAGAAACTTCAAGTATAGAAGTTGTAGAAAGCCTAAGAGTTAAATATTTAGGTAAAAAAGGTGAAATAACAGCAATACTTAAAGAAATGGGTAAGTTATCAGCTGAAGAAAGACCAGTTATAGGTCAAGTTGCCAACAAGGTTAGAGAATCTATAGAAGGAAGTATATCTTCTAAAAAAGAAGAATTAAAATCTATAGAAAAACAAAAGAAATTAGCTGAAGAAATTATAGATGTTACTATGCCAGCTAAAGCTGTTAAAGTAGGTAAAAAACATCCTATATCTCAAATAACAGACGAAGTAAGCGAAATATTTATGGGAATGGGATTCAGTATAGCAGAAGGACCAGAAGTTGAAACGGTTGAGAATAACTTTGATTCATTAAATGCTCCTAAAGACCATCCATCAAGAGATATGAGTGATACATTCTACATTAATAGTGAGTTATTACTTAGAACTCAAACTTCTCCAGTTCAAGTTAGAACTATGAAGAGTCAAGAATTACCAATAAAAATAATATCTCCAGGTAGATGTTTCAGATTTGATGCACCAGATGCTACACATTCACCGATGTTCCATCAAATAGAAGGATTAGTTGTCGGAAAAGATGTAACAATGGCTCAATTAAAAGGAACACTAAATATGTTCGTTAAAAAGTTATTCGGAGAACATACAAAAACTAAATTCAGACCACATAACTTCCCATTCACAGAACCAAGTGCAGAAGTAGATGTTACTTGTTTCAAATGTGAAGGTGCAGGATGTTCTATGTGTAAAGGTGAAGGATGGATAGAAATATTAGGTGCAGGTATGGTACATCCAAATGTACTTAGAAACTGTGGAATAGACCCAGAAGTTTATAGCGGATTTGCATTCGGTATGGGATTAGACAGAATAACAATGCTTAAATATGAAATAGATGATATAAGATTATTATTCGAAAATGATATGAGATTTTTAGCTCAATTTTAATTAGGAGGAGTTTAATATGTTAGTACCTGTAAAATGGCTTAGAGACTATGTAAATATAGATAAAGAAACACAAGAATTTGCTGATATGATGACTATGACAGGATCAAAAGTTGAAGCAGTAGAATTCTACGGAAAAGAAACAAATGGAGTTGAAGTATGTAAAATACTAGAAATAGAACAACATCCAGATGCAGATAGATTAAAAGTTACAAAGGTAGAAGTAGCAAATGGTGAAGTACTTCAAATAGTAACAAATGCAACTAATATAAAAGTTGGAGATTATGTTCCTGTTGCTAGAATAGGTGCAGTACTTCCAGGAGACTTCAAAATAAAAAAAGGTAAGTTAAGAGGAGTATTATCAGAAGGAATGTTCTGTGGTGCAGAAGAATTAACTATACCAGATCAATATGTTGAAGAGCATAAAAAAGATGGAATATACATATTAGATCATCAAGATTCATTTGAATTAGGGATGGATGTTAGAGATGTATTAGGTATTAATGATGCATTAATAGAATTTGAAATAACTTCAAACAGACCAGATTGTAGATCAATAATAGGTATAGCTAGAGAAGCTGCTGTTACTTTAGGAACAGATTTAAAATTCCCAGAGATAAAAGTTAATGGATCAGACGAAGAAATGCAATTTGAGATAGATATCCAAACTGACTTATGTAAGAGATACTGTGGTAAAGTTGTAAAAGATGTTAAAGTTGGACCATCTCCATACTGGATGCAAAGAAGACTTATAGAAGCAGGTATGAGACCTATAAACAATATAGTGGATATAACAAACTATGTTATGTTAGAACTTGGTCAACCTCTTCATGCATTTGATTTAGATGATATAAAATACAATAAAATGATAGTAAAATTAGCTGAAGAAGGTGAAAAATTCACTACATTAGATGGTGTTGAAAGAACATTAACATCAGATATGCTAGTAATAGGAAACCAAGATAAGACATTAGACTTAGCTGGTATAATGGGTGGAGAAAACTCAGAAATAAAAAATGAAACAGCATCTATATTCTTAGAAGGAGCAAGCTTTGCTAAGGAAAATATAAGGGCTACATCTAAGAAATTAGGATTAAGAACTGAAGCATCTTCTAGATTTGAAAAAGGAATAGATGTTAATTTAACAGAAATGGCTGTAAATAGAGCTTGTCAGTTAATTGAAGAATTAGGATGTGGTACAGTATTAAATGGAATGCTAGATTATTATCCAACTAAAGAAGAAGTTCAAAAGGTAACAGTTAACCCACAAAGAATAAATAAATTATTAGGTGTTAATGTATCTATGGATCAATTTATAAACATATTAGAAAGATTAGAGTTTAAATGTAATTTAATAAGCTCTGATAAATTAGAATTAGAAGTGCCAAGCTTCAGATTAGATATAACTGAAGATGCAGATATATTAGAAGAGATAGCTAGAATATATGGATATGAAAATATACCAGCAGCAGATTTAGAAGGAAATGCTACAGCTGGTGTGAAAACTGAAAATCAAAAATTCATGGATAAAATAAAAGAAAACTCTATAGCATGTGGATTAAATGAAATATTAACATATTCATTTGTAAGTCCTAGAGGCGTAGATAAAATAAACTTACCAGAAAATGATGAGAAAAGAAGTTTTGTAAAAATAATGAATCCATTAGGAGAAGAAACTTCTGTAATGAGAACTACATTAATTCCGAATATGTTAAATGTATTAGCTACAAATGTATCTCATAAAGTAGAAGAAGCTTATGCTTTTGAATGTGGAAATACATTCACTCCTCAAAATGGATTACCAGTAGAGACTAAAAAATATTGCATAGGAATGTATGGAAAAGAAGTTGATTTCTTCTCATTAAAAGGTATTGTTGAAACTATATTAAACAATGTAGGATTAAAAGGATATGAAATTGAATCAGAAACTACAAACTCTACATTCCATCCTGGAAGATGTGCAAAAGTAGTGTATAATAATATATGTGTAGGTACTTTTGGGGAATTACATCCAGACGTTATAGAAAATTATAACTTAGGTCAAAGGGTTTATGTTGCAGAAATAAATGCAGATTTAGTGTTTGAAAACATAACTTTAGTTAAGAGATATAGCGCATTACCAAAATACCCATCTACATCTAGAGATATAGCATTAATAGTTAAGGATGAAGTGTTTGTTAAGCAAATAGAAGATATAATCAAGGCTAATGCATCTGATATATTAGAAAGTTACAAGTTATTTGATGTTTATAAAGGTTCTCAAATAGAGGAAGGACATAAGTCTATAGCTTACTCTATAACATATAGAAGTGCTGAAAAAACTTTAACAGATGAAGATGTAGCAAAAGTACACGATAAGATATTAAGTGAGTTAAGTGAAAAACTAAACGCAAACTTAAGATCAAACTAGCTAACGTAAGGGGTGTGTGTTAGTATGAATAAGGTTATGGTCAAAATCAACGGTAATGAATATCCGATGGTGGGCGAAAAATCAGAAAAACATATGTTAAGTGTTGCATCATATGTTGATAAAGAAATGACTAGGGTTATGGAAGCAAATCCTAAGTTAAGTGCATCAATGGCAGCTATATTATCAGCTATAAATATAGCAGATATATTCTTTGAATGCTCTACAGAAAATGAAGATATAATAAAAGAAAATGAAGAATTAAAAAGAAAAGTTGGAAATTCAGATGAAGAGCTTAAAATAGAAATGAGAAATTTACAAGCTGCTCTTCAAAGTAAAGACAAAGAAGAACAAGATTACCAAGCACAAATAGAGGACTTAAACAAAGTGATAGAAGAGCAAAAGAAACAAATAGAAGAATTAGGAAATAAAGTTGGTTCTTCTAATGGTGAAGTTGAGAACTATAAGACTCAAATAGAGGATCTTAAAGAACAACTTGTAGTGGCTGAAGAAAAAGCCGAAGTTGCTCAAAAACTATCATCTAAGTTCCAAAATGATGCATATAAGATTCAGTTAGAAAAAATTGAGCTTGAAAATGAGGTTAAGTACCTTAGAGCAATGAAATAATAAAAATTAAGCCTTCAGGGGAACCTGAAGGTTTTAATTTTAATATTTAAGGATATTATAAATATTAGGATAAATATTCCTTAAGGAGGATAAAATGAGAGACGTAGAATTATTGGCACCCGTTGGGTCGTTTGAAGCATTAAAAGCTGCTGTACAAAATGGAGCAAATGCTGTTTATTTAGGTGGTAAAGATTTTAGTGCTAGAGCATCAGCGAACAATTTTGATAGAGATGAATTAAGAGAAGCTGTAAAGTATGCACATATAAGAGATGTACAGGTATTTGTAACTGCAAATACTTTAATAAAGCAAAATGAAATACATGATTTTATTGAGTACGCTAAGTTTTTATATGACATAGATATAGATGCAATAATACTTCAGGATATAGGAATGGCTAAGCTTATAAAAACAGAATTACCTGATTTTGAAATACATGCAAGTACTCAGATGGTAGCTCATTCTTTAGAAGATGTTAAATACTTAGAATCAGTAGGATTTGATAGAGTAGTTTTAGCAAGAGAAGTTAAGGTAGATGAGATTAAGTATATATGTGATAATTGTAAAGCAGATATAGAAGTATTTGTACACGGTGCACTATGTGTGTGTTATTCAGGTCAATGTCTAATGAGTTCTATGATAGGAAATAGGTCAGGAAATAGAGGTAGATGTGCTCAGCCTTGTAGACAAAAATATGAGCTAATAGATGTTTATAGTGGAGAAGTAATAAATAGCAATGGAGATTACTTATTAAGTCCAAGAGATTTAAGTACAATTCAAGAAATAGATAAAGTAATAGATGCTGGAGTACATTCTTTAAAAATAGAAGGAAGAATGAAAAGACCAGAATATGTAGCAACTGTAATTGGAAGTTATAGAAATTCTATTAATGAGTATTTAGATACAAATAAATTAAATGTTTCAGATGAAACAATGAGTGATTTATATACTATATTTAATAGAAAGTTTACTAAAGGATTATTACTTGGAGAAGTAGGAAAAGATGTAATGAATTCTGAAATACCAAACAACCAAGGTTTATACATAGGAAAGGTACTAGACCACAATAAGAGAACTAAAAGATTAAAAATAATGCTTGAAAATACTCTTAAAAAAGGTGATGGAATAAACCTAGGTGGAGGAACAATAGGAAGAATATTAAAAAATGGAGAACCTCACAATATAGGATATAAAGGGGAGCTAATAGAGTTAGACTTTGTTGGAGAAGCAAAAAGAGGACAAGTAGTATTTAAAACATCTGATAGTGAGCTAATGGATAGAGTTCAATCAACATTTAAGCAAGACAAAGAGCTTGTTAAAAGTATAATTGATGCTCAAGTAACTATAAAATTAGGTAAAAATCCAATTCTTACATTAAGTGATGAAAAAGGCAATTCTGTAACTATTGAAGGTGATAAAATAGTAGAAGAAGCTATGAAAGTTGCTTTAAACAAAGAAAAAATAGAGCAACAAATGCAAAAACTTGGAAATACACCATATGTGCTTAGAAATACTGATATTATATTAGATGACAATGTTAGTTTACCAATAAGTATACTAAATCAAATGAGAAGAGACTGTATAGAATTATTAAATAAAGAAAGAGTGAAAATAAAAAATAGAAATCATAAAAATAAAAAATTAAAATATAATCCAATTAAAGTTAAAAGAGAAGAATCTGAAAAAATATCAGCTAAAGTTAAAAATTTAGAGCAATTACAAGGTGCTCTAGAATGTGGAATAGATACTATTTATTATGAAGATGTAATAACATTAGAAGAAGCACTAAAGTTAGGTATGAAGTTTAACGCGAAGGTAATTTATTCAGCTCCTAGAATAATTAGGCATAAAGAATATAAACAATTAGAAAAAGCAAATGAGCTTGGAGTAGGAGCTGTTCAAGTTGGAATATGGGGAGCTTTAGATTATTTTAAAAATAAAGAATTAAACATAGACTATTATTTAAATGCATTTAATAGTGAAACTATAAATTATTTTAAAGAGATTGGTGCTAAAAATTTATGCATATCTCAAGAGCTAAATATATATGAGATAAAAGAAACATTAAAATATACAGATATCAATATAGAAGCTGTAGTTTATGGATATACTCCACTTATGATAACAGAATATTGTCCAATGGGTGTTATAGTTCGTGATTGTAAAAAGGATAAAAGAGCTGCTATATGTAAGCAAAGTACATATGCTTTAAAAGACTTTAAAGAAGAACAATATAGAATTTCACAAGACATATTCTGTAGAAGTACTATATATAACTCAAAGGTAACATGTATGTTAGATAATTTACAGGAACTAAATGAGATAGGAATAAATATATTCAGATTAGACTTTACATTAGAAGAAAAAGATCAGGTTAAGGCAGTGATAGAAGCATATCAAGAAGTATTAAAAAATGAATATAGACTAGGTGTTAAAGCTACTAAACTTTATAATGAGTTAGACAAAATAGGTGTAACAGCAGGACATTATTATAAAGGTGTAGAATAAAAATATAAGTATATTCAGGAGGTATTGGGAACAATGAGAGATCAAGCTGTTAAACTAGTAGATAAATACTTGCAAAGTGAGCATCTAATTAAACATTCTTATGCAGTAGAGGCTGTAATGAAAGCATTGGGAGAAAAATTAGAGCCACAAAAAACTGATGAATGGGCTATGGCTGGCTTGTTACATGATTTAGATTCAGATTTATTAGACTATAAAAATAACGCAGAAGAATCAAGATTACATGGAATAAAAACAGTAGAAATTTTAAAAAATGAAAATTTTGGAAATGAATACATATATCAAGCAATAAAAGCTCATAATGAAGATGAAAATGGAATTAAAAGAGAAAGTGTAATGGATAAAGCGATCTACGCAGCAGATCCTATAACTGGATTTATAACTGCAATAGCTCTTGTATATCCAGATAAAAAATTAGCAAGTGTTAAAGTTAAGTCTGTTACGAAACGAATGAAAGAAATGAAGTTTGCCGCTGGAGCCAATAGAGATGCAATGAGAAGTATAGAAGACTTAGGAATTCCTTTTGCTGAATTTGCTAAATTATCTTTAGAGGCAATGCAAGGAATTAGTGATACACTAGGTCTATAATTGACTAGATTAATTAAATATGATATTATTATCAACATAATAAAGTTGAATAATGCTCTGGGTATTAATTGTATCCAGGGCATTTTAAATTTTGAGAAACGGATATAACCGAAGCGAGATCGAGGTTCATATTGTTGGCGATATGAAAAAAGAATTTTAAGCGTCGGACACCATAAACGTGAAAGTGAGATAGATAATATGAGTAGAAAAAAAATATTCAATGGAAAAAGATTAAAAACAGCAAGAATGTATAGAGGAAAAACAATAGATGTTTTAGCTAATGAAACTAAAATAAACAAAAAAGATATACTTGCATTTGAAGAAGATAAATATAAACCTGTAGTAGAAAATGTAATGAAATTATCAAATACTTTAAACTTCCCAAAAGAATACTTTTTCCAAAATGATGATATAAGAGTAACTATAGAAAATACACATATAAGACCAGAATCACCAATACCAAGAGTTGAAGAAATATCATACAAAGAAAAGATTGTTATGACTCATAAAATAATATCTTTTATAGAAAGTTATATACAATTCCCAGCAATAAACTTACCAGATAACTTAAGTAAATATGATGATATGGAAACCTTAGCAACTAAAATGAGAAGACACTGGGGATTAGGTGATGGACCAATAGGAAATATGGTAACTTTATTAGAAGTTAATGGTATATCTATATCATCTATGAATGTAGAAAAAAGAGGTGCAGTATCTTTTACACAAAAGCAAAGCATAGATAGAAACTCTAGATATTTAGTGTGCTTAGGTAATGATAGAAAATCAGCAACAATAAGAAACTTTGATCTAGCATATGAATTAGCATATATAGTATCTGTTGAAGCTGGTATACCATCTAAAAGATTTTCTAAAGAAGAATTTGCATGTGCATTCTTATTACCAAAAGAAACTTTCTTTGAAGATTTAGGAAAAGCACATGAATTAGAAGATTATGTTGAGCTTAAAAAGAAATGGATAGTTCCTATATCAGCAATGATATTAAGAGCATATCAATTAGAAGTGATAAACTATAAGAAGTACATGTATTTGATGAGAGAAATGGAAAAGCAAGGCTGGTTAAAGAAAGAGCCTTTAGATGAAAATATAAAAGCTACAAATCCTGCATTACTTAAAAAATCTGTGGAAATGTTAATAGATAATAACATAATGAGTGGAACTGAATTAGTGGATAACTTAGCTAATTGTGGATTAAATCTATATCCAGATGATATAGAAAACTTACTTGGATTAAAAGATAAAATGTTATCTCCTAAAAATAGTTACAAAAGGGATAATGTAACAAAAGTAAACTTTAAAAAGAAAAAATAATATAAATATTTAATAAAAACCCCACATCATCTTAAATGAAGTGGGTTTTTTATTAAATATTTTTATGATTAAATTAAATCAAATACTAAATAAACTGTAAGTTATGTCTAGTTTACTGTACTTTACACATGTTTATTGATACTCAAACTTATTAAATATATAATGAAATTAAGTAAATTTACCAAAAAGGAAAAAATAAATGTTAAAAATAGCTATATGTGATGATGAAAAAAATGTATTAAATAAAGCAAAAGAGATAATAGAAAATTACAAAAATAAAGAAATTACAATAGAAACATATTGTAGTGGAGAGGAGTTGATAGAAAACTATTCTAAATTAGATATATTATTTTTAGATATTGACATGAAAGGAATTAATGGAATAGAAACAGCTAAAATAATACGAGCAAAAGATAAACTTGTAAAAATAATATATGTGACTAATTATACTGACTATACATCTTCAGCATTTGGGGTACATGCATTTGGATATATATTAAAACCGTTTGAAGAAAAAGATATACATCACCATATAAACGAAGCAATATCATATATGTATGAAGAAGTAGATGAGGTTTTAGAATTTAATACCACAGAAGGTATAGTTAGAATTAATTTAAAAGACATATATTATTTTGAATATAAGCTAAGAAAAGTACTAATGAAGACAAAAGATTATACATATACAATAAAACAAAAAATATCAGATATTGCAAATAGAATGGAAGAGTATAATTTTACAATACCTCATAAAAGTTTTGTTATAAGTCTTTATAATGTGAAATCAGTAAAAGGATATGATGTGCATATGATGGATGGAAGTCTGATTCCACTATCACAGAAAAAATCTACTCAATTTAGACACAATTTAAATAGTTATCTAAGTAATAAGATAGAAAAAAGCAAAAGGGGGTAGAGGAATATAGAAAATTATATAAATACAATTGCATTTGTTTTGTTACCTATGTTAGGTAATATATTTTTTACATATATATGTTTTTATTTTATGGCAAAAGTAGAAAAAAATATTTATAAAAAGAAAAGCACTTATATTTTAGTATATTTAATTTTTACAATAATAGTTTCAGCGATATCATTATTAGGTAATGGATTGTTGAATCTAGTAACAATAACAATAGGTACTATTTTAGTAGGTAGTTATTATTATAATAACTCCAGAAAATATAAAATATATTATATTACATTTTCTGTGTGTTTGTTTATATGTGATATACTTGCCACTGGAATAATTACGATAGCGATATCTGCATTAGATATACACATTCAAAATATAGCATATTATCAAATCGTATTAGTGATTTCAATAAGATTAATTGAATTTATATATTGTAAACTAGCAGTATTATTTATAAATAGGAGAAATGCAAGTAAATTAACGATAATGCAAACATTAGGATTTATAATTATACAATTGTTTAGTCTTATATATATGTTTAGTTTATTTAGCTACATACAAATATTTTCTAGAATAGAAGATACGATTATACTGAATATTAATGTATTATTGATACTTATTATAAATGTGTATATCACTTATATGTTTGATAGCATTTCTAAAAAAAATATACTAGAGAATGAAGTTAATTTATATAAACAGCAATCAGAGCTTCAGTATAAATATTATGATAACTTAGAGAAAAAGTATCAAGGATCAAGAAAACTTGCTCATGATATAAGGAACCATTTATATACAATAGAAGAATTGTATAAAATAAATGATACAAATTCAGCAAAAGAATATACAAATGACATACACAAAATGTTAAATGAGTTAAATCAAAGATATTATACAAGTAATAAAGTTTTAAATATTATCTTAAATGATAAATTTGATTATATAAAAGAAAAAGATATAGATGTGATTTGTAGAATAGGTGATGTAGATTTAAGTTTTATAAGAGATATAGATATAACTACAATATTTGCAAACTTATTAGATAATGCCATTGAAGCTACATTAGAAATAGATAAAAATGCTTACATTAAGCTAGATATAAATAAATTTAATGAACTTTTAGTAATAAATATATCTAATTCTATAATTAACAAACCTATATATAAAAATAAAAAATTTAAATCAACTAAAGAAAATCATAATGGTTTAGGTATTGAAAATATAAAAAAATCTTTAGAAAAATATGATGGAACAATGTTGATAGACTATAAAGAAGATGAGTTTAAAGTAAATATTGTAATACCAATATAAATTGGAGGTAGGTTATGATATCACAAGATATAATAATAAGTTTATCAATTAGTATAGCGATATGTTTTTTAGTTTCAATAGGAAGCTTTGTATATTTTACAATAAAAGATAAGAGAGTTCCAAAGTCATTTATTGTAGGGTCTTTAGTATTTTTTATATCACAAATTTTAATTAGAATTCCAATACTAACATATGTACTTCCTAATATGATGTGGTTTATAAAGATATCTAACAATCCATATTTATATGGAATTTTTTTAGGATTAACCGCAGGTATATTTGAAGAAGTTGGAAGATTTATAGCATTTAAATATATTTTAAAGAAAAATTATCAATGGATAGATGGTATTTATTATGGATTCGGGCATGGAGGCATAGAGGCATTATTAATAACAGGTGTATCATGTTTAAATCTTTTAGTAGGCTGTATTATGATAAATAATGGAACCTTTGATGCTTTAATAAGTTCATCTAGTACAGTAACAGGTCAAGTTTTATACAATCAATGTATTAACTTAACATCGACATCAGCATTACTGGGAGGTATAGAAAGAATATTTGCAATGATAATACAGATTGGTCTTTCTTTAATTGTTTTATATGGAGTTAGAAATAGAAAGATTATATATTTGTTTGTTGCCATATTAATACATACATTAGTTAATGCACCTATAGTAATATTACCACAATTATTTAACGTAGGAACAATAGGATTAGAAATATATATTTTTATTTGTGCACTAGTACTAGGCGTATTTATATTATATTCTAAAAAATTATATAAAAAGGAAACTGATTTTAAATTTTATAATAAAAAAGGAAGATAAGTAAAGGGGGAATAGATATGAATAAATTAAAAGTATTCTTATTAACATTTTTAGTTGGAGGTATATTAGTAGGTTGTAGTAGTTCTAAGCTAAGTGAGGATTTTGATGAAGCAGCATTAAAGGCTGATGCTCAAAGTATAGTTCAGATGTTTTGTAATAATGATTATGAAAGTGTAGTAGATAAGATGAGCGATAAACTGAAAGCCGCAATTACAGAAGAACAATTAAAAGAAGTATGGGAACCAATACAAAACACAATAGGAAAATTTGACTCTATCAATAAAGAAGGTGTTGTTGGAAATAATGATGATAATCAAGAAATGGCTACTGTAGTAGAGATTATAAAATGTGAAAAAGGTAAAGCTCAGTTTAAAATAACTTATAACAAAGATATGAAGTTAGAAGGATTATATATAATAAAGTAAGATAAAAGTAAATAAATGCTATAATTAACTCCCTTATGCTATAATTTAATGAATATAGTATAGGGGCGTTTTTATGTTGCGACAGGAGCGAAGAGATTTTTTTATAAAGGGGAGAATAGAATTGATAAAATCATACAGCGATTTAAACGAACAAGAAATAAAAAAAGTATATGAATTTATGAAACTAGAAACAAACTTGGTAAATTCAATTGATCAAATGAATGAAATATTTAATGAAAAGATACATGATTATGGAAAAGGGGTATTATTTTATTTTATAGAAACTGAAGTAGTAGCAAGTTTATGCATAGTACTCGAAGTTGCTAAACAATTAAAGACAGCATATATACATAAGGTAAGTATAAACAAAGAAATAAGAAATATAGATATCATATTAGAACAACTAATAAAATATGGATCATCTATAGTAAAAAGTTATGGAGCTGAGGATATTAGAATTGGGATAAGTGATGGAGAAATTATCAAGATAGCTGAAAGAATAAAATTAAAAATAGAATATAGATCTTTAGAAATGAAATTAAATGAAGTTGGTAAAATACATGAAATATTAGAGATAAAGCCATTAAACAAAGATAATAAAAATAGATATATTGAAATATACAATAAATCTTTTTCGGACATGCCCCATGGAACTATTGCTAATATAGAGGTTATTGATAAATTTTTAAATGATTATAAAGAAAATAATAAATTAGAATATAAATTTATTGTATGTGACGATGATTTAGAAATAGGATTTATGGAAGCTACAATTGAAAATGAAAGAGGCATATTTGATATAGGATTATGCAAGGAATATAGAAAAAAAGGATATGGCAAAAGATTATTGGAAACTGCGATTCAGTTTTTAGTAGATAATAAAGCTAAAGAAATTTCATTAATTGTAATAGAACAAAATCAAGTAGCATACAAGATGTATCAAAAAAGAGGCTTTAAAATAAGCCATGTTATGGGTCACTGGGGTAAATTATAAAATTGCAGATATAAAAACAGAGTTTTACATACTGAGGCTCTGTTTTTTTGCGCATAAATATAAATATAAAAAATTATAAAATTATTGATAGGATTTATATATAAGTTACGTAATAGTTAATGTAAAAGCTTTTACAAGATAAGGAGGAATAATTTTGGAGGATGAATTAATAATCAAATATATTAAAAAGAAAAAAGAAGTTGGAATGGAAATGGTTATAGATAAGTATAGAGGGCTTATAACATCGGTAGTTAGGAAACATTTAGGGGGATTGAAAAATTATGAGGAAGAGTGTGTAAGTGATGTATTTTTATCTGTATGGAATAATATAAAAAGCTTTGATAAAAATAAAAATTCATTTAAAAATTGGGTTTGCGCAATCTCAAAATATAAAGCAATAGATTATAAAAGAAAATATTTATCTAAGTTAGAAACAGTAGATATAAGCAAAGATATATGTTACATAGATAAAGAGTTAATTAAATCAGAAATAGATGAAGAAATAAAAGAAATACTAAGTCATTTAAATGAAAGAGATAAAGAATTGTTTATAAAACATTATTTAGAAGGAGAAGACCTAGAAGAGATAGCTATTAAAAACAATACAAAAGTATCTAATCTGTATAACAGACTATCTAGAGGTAGAAAGAAAATTAGAGAGAGTATATCTAAATAAGGATGGTGATATATATGAAAAATAAATTTGATATTTTTAATGATATAAAAATAGAGACAGATAAATATGATGAAATAAAATTTGATAACAATGATGAATTTAAAAATAAAATGAAAAATAAAATAAGAGAAAATAAGGTATCTAATAATAAAAAGAAAATGGCAATTGCTAGTATTGGGATATTAATAGGTTCTATGGTTATCGTAAGTGAACCGAGTTTAGCATATATAAGAAATATAGGAAAACAAATAGAATATTTTTTTAATAGAGAAGATAATACATTTAATGGGTATAAAGTAGAATTAAATCAAGTAGTTGAGGATAAAGGTATAGAAATAGAATTAAAAGAAATAATGCTTGGAGATGGAGAGTTACTACTAAGCTTAAAAGTTGATGATAGTAAATTAGATAAGGCTTATTTAGGTATAGATGAATCTGAAGATACATGGCCAGAGTTATATGAGCCGAAAATTCAAATAGGAGATTTGATATTTACGAATACTGGTGGAGCTATGAGTGGAGAAGCTAATGATGATAATTCTAAAAATATGTTATTAACTTGTAAATTAGATAATCTAGATGAAAATAATGATGGAGAACCAGATGTAGAAAAATTTGATTTAACAAATAACCTAGATATAAATAAAAACTATGATATAAAAATTGATATAGATAAGATTGGATATACATTAAATAAAGATGCTAAATTAAAAAATACTCCAGAATATGTAGAGGAAAGTGACGTTAAAGGTGGAGGTGTAAATGCAGATACAGGAGAGTCTTTTGAAACGAGAAATATAAATATATTAGGGAATTGGAATTTTAAAACTACTATAAATGCTAAAAAACTAATTGATGATATTGATATTTATAATGTTAATAAAAAGCTAAAAATAAAAGATAGATATACTGATATAGATGTATCTATAGAAGAAGTAAGAGTATCACCTACTAAAATAAAAATTAAACATAGCTTTAAAGTTAATAAAAATATAAATAAAGATGGAAGACATGACCCTAAGTTCTTAGAGTTTATTGTAAAAGGTGAAAAAGGAGAAGATATAGAAGTTAAAAATAGTATAGATTTAAATTACAATCCTGAATCTATATATGCTGAAGGTGAGCTAAATAGTAATATAAAAGACATAAAAATAATACCAGTGATAGAGGATTGGGGTAAAAAGTTTAATCATACAAAAAAATTTAATGATCAATCTATAACTATAAAACATAAAAATTAAATTAATTTAAAATAAAAAAATAGTAAGGAATATTCCTTACTATTTTTTTATTTATGTTCTACAAGAAACATTAAATATTAATGTTGATTCATAGATTTTAATATAGCAACTAAGTAGTTCCAAGTATTTTCAGTAGAAGAAATACTTAAATGCTCATTAGGTGTATGAACTTCATACATGTTAGGTCCAAGAGATATAGCTTGAGCATGAGGCATCTTGTCTAATAATAATCCGCATTCAAGTCCTGCATGTAAAGCTTTTATAACAGGTTTTTTACCAGTTAATTTTTCATAAGTATCAACACATATATCTTCTAACTTAGAACCTTTGCAGTATTCCCAAGCTGGGTAGTCACTTTCTAATTCAAATTTACCACCTAAAGTAGTTGCTAATAAGTTCATTTTATTAGTTATATCTTCTTTTAAAGTACCAACAGAACTTCTAACAGCACATTCAAAAGTGATTTCGTTGTCAGTAGTTCTAACAACACCTACGTTAGTAGAACTTTCAACAAGATCTTCTATATCCATACTCATAGTTTGTATTCCATTTGGTATTAAATTTATTGCTTTTATATAATTTTCTTTAGATTCTTTAGTAAGTATTTTATCAGCAGTAGTTTCTAAACATTCTACAACTAATCCTGGATCAGAAGTACTAAATTCATGTTTAAATTCTGCAGCTATTTTTTGTATGCATTCTTTAGCTTTGTTTACATCATTTTTATCAACTAATATAACAGCTTCAGACTCACGAGGGATTGCATTGTTTTTAGATCCACCTTCAACTTTAGCTAAATCAAAGTCAACACATAATAAATTTAAAAGTCTACCTATTAATCTATTAGAGTTAGCTCTTTGTTTTATTATATCCATACCTGAATGTCCACCAAGTAAACCTTTTACCTCAATTAATAAAGCTTGCTTATTAGCATCTGCATTAGTAAATTCAGCATTTAATTTAGTCCAGCCAGTAACTCCACCAGCACAACTTACAAGTAAAAATCCTTCTTCTTCTGAATCAAGATTTATTATGTATTCTCCTTTAAGTATAGAACCATCAAGAGCCATAGCTCCAGTCATACCAGCTTCTTCATCAGTAGTAACTAAAAGTTCTAAAGCAGGATGTTCTAAATCTGTAGATGCAAATACTGCCATACCCATAGCAACTGCTATACCGTTGTCAGCACCAAGAGTTGTTCCTGTTGCGTATATCATATCGCCATCTACTCTTAATTTTATAGGATCTTTAGTGAAATCATGTTGAGTGTCTTTATTTTTTTCACATACCATATCCATATGTCCTTGAAGTATTACTCCAGGGCAATTTTCATAACCTTTAGTAGCAGGTTTTCTTATTACTATATTTAGGGCATCATCTTGGATTGTTTCTAAACCTAATTTTTCTCCAAATGATTTTAAATAATCGCTTATAGCTTTTTCATTTCCAGAACCACGAGGTATTTGAGATATTTCCTCAAAGTAATTTAATACAAGTTCTGGTTTTAAGCCTTTTAATACGTTTTCCATAAATACAACTCCTTTTATTAATGATTAAAGTAGATTAAGACAACTATTTTAAGTGCATAATATACAAAAAATACATATTACTAATTTATGATGTATTTTATTATTAGTATACTATTTTTATAATAATATACAAGAACAAGTTTGTTAAAATTTAGAGAAGTTTTTATAGTACAAACAAACTATGATTATGTATAATATATAAATAGCTACATAAATAGTATAATACAAATATACTCAAAAAACACATCATAATAACAAATAGATATTTAAAAGGAGGAATCATGAATCCGAAAGCATTAAGAGTTTTAGAATTCAACAAAATAATAGATCTATTGAAGAGCAAAGCCTCATCTTCATTAGGTATGAGATATATAGAAAAGCTAACACCAAGTTCAGATTATAATGAAGTTAAATCTTCATTAGAAGAAACGAGTGAAGCTCAGGCTATCCTTATAAAAAGAGGTGGAATTGGTTTACAAGGCATATATGATATAGAAGATAAAGCTAAAAGAGCTAATGTAGGTTCTTCATTAGATCCAGGTAGCTTAATAATGATTGCAGATACTTTAAGAGTTGCTAGGATATTAAAAAATAACTTATCTTCTTCTGAAGAAGAGGATTTTAATTTTCCAATAATTCAGTCATTATCAAATTCTTTATATACTTATAGAGATATTGAGGATGCCATATTTAATGCAATTATAAGTGAAGTAGAAATATCAGATAATGCATCTAGTACACTTAGAGATGTTAGAAGAAGAATAGTCCAAAAAAATCAATCAATAAGATCGAAATTAAATTCAATAATATCATCTACTACATATCAGAAATATTTACAAGATGCAATAATTTCAGTTAGAGGAGATAGATTTGTTGTACCTGTAAAAGCTGAATATAGATCACAAGTTTCAGGTATAGTTCATGATCAGTCTTCTTCAGGAGCTACATTATTTATAGAACCAATGAGTATAGTTGATATGAATAATGAATTAAGACAATTAAGATTACAAGAGCAAGAAGAAATAGAAAGAATTTTAGCCGAATTATCTGCTATGGTTGGTGAAATTTGTGAGGAATTACTTTCAAATCAAGAGATATTAGGTAGGTTAGATTTTGCTTTTGCTAAAGGTAAATTATCTATTCAAATGAAAGCTGTAGAGCCTACATTAAACGAAGATAAATATATAAATATAAAAAATGGAAGACATCCATTGCTTGAAAAAGATAAAGTTGTCCCTAATACTGTATATCTTGGTAGAGAATTCCATACATTAGTAATAACAGGTCCGAATACAGGTGGTAAAACTGTAACAATTAAAACTGTTGGATTATTTGCACTTATGACTCAAAGTGGATTACACATACCAGCTGATTTTGGAAGTAGTATGTGTGTTTATGATAATATATTTGCAGATATAGGAGATGAACAAAGTATAGAGCAAAGTTTATCAACATTCTCATCTCATATGACAAATATAGTTTCTATATTAAAAGATGTTACTGAAGATTCGTTAGTTATATTTGATGAGTTGGGAGCGGGAACTGATCCTATAGAAGGTGCAGCATTAGCTATAGCTATACTTGAAGATGTTCATATGGCAGGCGGTAAATGTATAGCAACTACACATTATAGTGAGATAAAAAACTATGCTCTTACAAAAGATGGAGTAGAAAATGCTGCAGTTGAATTTGATTTAGATACTTTAAGCCCAACATATAGATTACTTATAGGTGTACCTGGTAAATCTAATGCATTTGAAATATCTCAAAAATTGGGATTAAGTGATTATGTAATAACAAGAGCTAAAGAGTTTATAAATACGGATAACATAGCATTAGAAGATGTACTTCAAAATGTTGAGAAAAATAGAATCAAAGCAATAGAAGAAAGAGAAGAAGCTGAAAAGTTAAAATTAGAAATTGAGAGACTTAAAAATGAGTATGATGAAAAAATTTCTAAAATAACAACTCAAAAAGAAAAAATAATGGAACAAGCAAGACAAGAGGCGTTTAGAGTAACTAGACAAGCTAAAGAAGAAGTTGATAACATAATAAAAGAACTTAGAGCTTTAGAAGAAGAAAAAGCGTCTAAAGAAAAGAACCAACAAATAGAAGCTCTTAGAAAAGAACTGTCAAGTTCTATGGGAAGTTTACAACCAACTGTAAAAAGTATGATAGTTCCTAAGGTTGCTAATAAAGAAATAAAAGATTTAAAAGCAGGAGAAGAAGTAAAAGTTATAACATTAAATCAACAAGGTACTGTAGTATCTGTGGATAAAAACAAAAAAGAAGCTGTAGTACAAATTGGTATAATGAAAATGAACTTACCATTTAAATCTTTAAAGAGAATTAAGAAAGATGTTAAAACTACAGTTACAAAATCAACAAGAAATATAATTAAATCTAAATCAGGAAGAGTTAAGAGTGAAGTAGATTTAAGAGGTATGAATCTAGAAGAAGCAATTATGGAAGTAGAAAAGTATTTAGACGATGCATATGTAGCAGGATTAGAATCAGTTACAGTAATACATGGAATTGGTACTGGAGTGTTAAAATCAGGTTTACAAGATATTTTAAAGCGTAACAGACATGTAAAATCTCAAAGAGGTGGTCAATATGGTGAAGGTGGAGCTGGAGTAACCATAGTTACATTAAAATAAACTATTTATAAATACTAAGTTATAGTGGTAAAATTAAAAAGAATTTTTACTGCTATAACTTAAATAATGTTAAATACTATTAAGTTACTACATAATGATATTATAATAAATTAACTAAGGTGGAAAAAAGATGATACTAGTATCAGCATGCTTACTTGGAATAAATTGTAAGTATAATGGCGACAATAATAAAGATTTTAAGGTATTAGAATACTTAAAGGATAAAGAATTTATAATTGTATGTCCAGAGCAGTTAGGTGGTATGAGTACCCCTAGAGATCCATCTGAAATAATAAGATTAGATGGTGATGCGGTTATTAATGGAGAGACGAGCGTAATAACTAATAAAAGGTTAGATGTAACTAAAAAATTTAAGTTAGGTGCTAACGAAACTTTAAAGATAGCTAAACTATATAATTGCAAAGAAGCAATATTAAAAGAAGGAAGTCCATCGTGTGGTTCTAACTATATATATGATGGAACATTTACAGGTAAAAAAAGAGATGGAATCGGTGTTACTACATCCTTATTAAAACATAATGGAATAAAAGTAATAAGTGAAAAGGAAATATAAGAAAATATAGTCAGGAAATGTAGTAAATAACTTGAAAAAACTCAGAAATTGATTTACCATAAAGTAATAAGAGGAAGAGAGAGGAGAAAATGCATGCAAGATTTTAAATTATCAATAGCAGAATGCTTAAAAGAAAAGATAGAGGACTTATCTTTTGAAGAAATAGTTGGATTAATAGAAGTACCACCAAACAAAGACATGGGAGATTTTGCATTCCCTTGTTTCAAATTAGCAAAAGTATTTAGAAAAGCTCCTAACATGATAGCAGCTGAATTATCTGAATCAATAGAAGCTAAAGGTAGTATAGCTAAGGTAATGCCAATGGGTGGATATGTTAACTTCTTCGTTAACAAATCTCAATTAGCGGAAAGTGTTATAAAAGATGTATTAACACAAAAAGAAAACTATGGACGTAGCGATATAGGAAAAGGAGAAAATGTTATAGTAGAATTCTCATCTCCAAACATTGCGAAGCCTTTCCACATAGGACATATAAGAACTACTGTTATAGGTAATGCTTTATACAAAATGTATGAATCTCAAGGATACAATACAACAAGAATAAACCACTTAGGAGACTATGGAACACAGTTCGGTAAATTAATAGTTGCTTTCAAAAAGTGGGGAGATAAAAAAGCTGTAGAAGCAAGTCCAATACCAGAATTACTAAAATTATACATACAATTCCATGATGAAGCTGAAGCACATCCAGAAATGGAAGATGAAGCAAGAGCATGGTTCACTAAGTTAGAAAATGGTGACGAAGAAGCAACTGCTTTATGGCAATGGTTCAGAGATGAAAGTTTAAAGGAATTCAACAGAGTTTATGACTTATTAGACATAGAATTTGATTCTTTAGCAGGTGAAAGTTTCTACTCAGATAAAATGCCAAGAGTAATAGATATGTTAAATGAAAAAGGTCTTTTAAAAGAGTCTAAAGGTGCTAGAATAGTAGACTTAGAAGAATACAAAATGCCACCAGCACTTATAACTAAGAATGATGGTTCAACACTTTACATGACAAGAGACTTAGCTGCTGCTATATATAGACATGAAACTTATAACTTTGATAAGTGTGTTTATGTAGTTGGTTCTCAACAAAACTTACACTTTGAGCAATGGTTTAAAGTTATAGAACTTATGGGATTTGAATGGGCTAAAAATTTAGTTCACGTAGGATTCGGTATGGTTGCATTAGAAAATGGAACAATGTCAACAAGAAAAGGTAGAGTTGTATTCTTAGAAGATGTTCTAAAACAAGCAATAGAAAAAACTAAAGAAACAATGCTTGCTAAAAACCCTAATGCTTTAAATGTTGATGAAATAGCTAAGCAAGTAGGTGTTGGAGCGGTAGTATTCCAAGAATTATCTAACAGTAGAATAAAAGATTACACATTCTCATGGGATAGAACATTAAGCTTTGATGGAGAAACAGGACCATATGTACAATATACTCATGCAAGATGTTGTGCAGTTTTAAGAAAAGCTAATGAAGAAGTTACTACAGATATAAATTATGAATTATTAAATGATGTTGATAGTGCGGAAGTATTAAAAGTTATAGCATCATTCAATAAGTGTATAGTAGCTGGTTTAAGAAAGAATGAACCACATGTAATAACTAGATTTGTGTTAGATTTAGCTCAAGCATTTAATAAGTTCTATCATGACAATTCTATATTAGTTGAAGATGCTGAATTAAGAAAAGCAAGACTTGCTTTAGTTGCAGCTACTAGACAATCTATAGAAAATGGACTTAAGTTATTAGGAATGCATGCACCAGAAAGAATGTAATAATATAAAATAATACAGGGATGTCGAAAACTGATGCTTTACATCTAAAAATGGAGTATCGTATAATTAAAGTAGATAGTAGAAAACATAATCTTTTTGTGAACTACTATCCCCCTGTATAAACGACAGCTTGTAAGCTGTCTCTTTTTTTTTAGAAAGTCTTAAAAAAGTATATTAAATACAATAGAAGATAAAAATAATTATTATAGAGTATTACATAAGGAAGGTAATATGATGAAAGATGATATAATCAAAAAAGCATATATAAGTGCATTTGATATCAATGATAATGGACTCAAAGACTTACTTATAATAAATACGAAATGTTTAGTTGATGATGCCACACAAAGATATGTTTATATAGATAATAATAGATTAAAAGATGAACTTATTTATTATAATTATTATGGCGAAAAACCTATATACAACAATATATTAAATATATTATTGCCAATCATACTATCTAATACTAATATATTAAAAAGTGAAGAAGTAATTATAGATATGGTAAATAAGTATATTAAATACCTAAAGAGAGAAGATTATTTATTTGAATATATATTAAGTGCAGTGGTATATAATAATGTTATTCATAAAATAATAGAAGATAAAAATATAAAATATGAAGAATTACTTCAAGATTCAAAGCAAAGAATAATTGGATTTTCTATTGAATTAGATAAAATGAATACTATAAAGTTTCAAATGGCAAGAATAAAAGCAATACAAGAGATAGACAAGTATATAGATTTAAAAATAGAGGATTATAATGAGGAAAAAATATTATGTAGTGTTTTAAATATACTATATGATATTTATATAGAAAATAGAGATATAGAAAATGATGGAATTATAAGTATAAAAAAATCTATACTATCTATATTAGGAGAAGAAGAAAATCTTAATATAGACAATATAGATTTTGTGTTGTCGATGTCTGAATACATTATCAAATTGAGAAAATATAAAATCAATAAAAAAATATATGATAAAAAAGCAGACCCACGAAGTTTAATAAAGCTTGAAACTGGAGAATCTGCACTAGACCCTATATTTAATCAAATAACAATAGTATCAAAGAATTTTAATAATAATATACTTAATATGACTATAAAAGCTAAGTCTGGTATATATGAATTGAAATTTAGAAAATCATAATAATCTAATTATTAGTTTCTAGATACTCAACAAATTGATCTTCAGTAGTATTAGTTAAGAAACATAATTCTTTTATTATACTATTTCTAAGATCGATAAAATCGTTAAGGCCAGTATTTTCATTTGTATACTCTAGGGCCTTTACTATAAGTAATAAATCTCTTTTTGATAAAGCGTTGATAGATACGTGATCAATTAATTCCATAATAACTTCCTTTCTAAACTCAGATAAACTTATAATGCTATTATATTCTACAAAATATATGTAAATACCTTCTATTAAAGAAAATTTTGATAGGATATTACATATACTATTTTAACCTAAGACTAGGGCAAAAATATATACTAATATTTAAAAAGAGGTGAAAAAATTGAAGATACTATTAACAACTCTAAATTCAAAGTTTATTCATACAAATTTAGCCATCAGATATTTAAAAGAGTTTGTTAAGGACTTAGTTGATGTAGATTTGAAAGAATACACTATTAATAATGATTTAGATTATATACTAAAAGATATACATAAAAATGATTATGATATGATATTATTCTCTACATACATATGGAACATTAACGATATAGTTAAACTATGTGATAACATAAAAAAAATAAAACCAAATACAAAAATAGCTTTAGGTGGACCAGAAGTAACATACGATAGTGAAGCTGCTATGCAAAAATATAAATTTGTAGATTATATACTATGCGGTGAAGGTGAATTAGTTTTTAGAGACTTAGTAATGTATTTACAAGGAACTAAAAAAATTAATGATGTAGAAGGCATTGTTTATAGGGACAAAAACGAAATAATTACAAACAGACCTAAAGAACTATTACAAAATTTAGATGAAATTCCTAGTCCATACGAAAATTTAGATCCTAAAGAGTATGAGAATAGAATAGTTTATTATGAAACATCTAGAGGATGTCCTTTTAATTGCCAGTATTGCTTATCATCAACTTTAAAAGGACTAAGATATTTCAGTATAGATAGAGTAAAGAGAGATTTAAAAGCTTTAATTGATGCAAGAGTTTCTCAAATAAAGTTTATAGATAGAACATTTAATGCAAATAAAGAATTTGCAAAAGAGATAATGAACTTTTTAATGGAAAATGATAATGATTATACAACATATCATTTTGAAGTAACTGCTCATTTATTAGACGATGATATGTTAGATTTTTTATCTGACTGTAAAGAGGGGTTATTCCAATTTGAAATAGGTGTACAAACTACTAACCAAAAAGTATTAGATGCTGTAGGTAGAAGAGATGATTTTAAAAAATTATCTTATGTAGTTCAAAAAGTAGCATCATATAGAAATATACATCAACATTTAGATCTTATAGCAGGATTACCATATGAAGATTATACAAGCTTTGAAAAATCATTTAATGATGTTTTTAATTTAGGAATAGAACATCTGCAATTAGGATTTTTAAAGATGATAAAGGGTACAGGCATAAGAAAAACATCTAATCAGCATGGGTACAGATATAAGGATTATCCACCATATGAAGTTTTATATAATGATTATATAAGTTATGCTGAAATACTAAAGTTAAAAGATATCGAAGAAATATTAGAAAAATACTATAATTCGAAAAACTTTGTACTATCGATGAGATATATAATTTTTAACTATTATAAAGAAAGTCCGTTTAAATTCTTTGAAGATTTTGCAACTTACTTTGATAAAAATGGATACTTTGACATGGCACAAGGAAAAAACCAACTATATAAAATACTATTAGATTTTTATAATGATGTAATAAATAAGGATACAGAATTGTTTAATGATATATTAAAATATGATTATATATCACTTGGAAAAACATCAAATATACCTAATTTCTTTAACAAGCTAGAGATGGAAGATTTTAAAAATAGATGTCATGTATTTTTACAAGATGAAGAAAATACAATTAAGTATTTACCACAGTTTAAAAATACACCTGCTAAGCAAATAATAAAGCATGTACACTTTGAGCCATTTAGTTTTGATATATTAAAATTAAAGGCAGACATAAATTGTAATGTCGAAAAAGTTGAAAATGTAATATTATTTGTGTATGATAATAAAAAAGTATTTGAAAAATCGAAAGCTTATACAGTTGAAATATAAAAGGAGATTTAGTATGAAATTCAAAATAGAAAAATATATATTAAAAAAAGCTGAAGAGTTAGCTTTTATAAAAATAAAGCATGACGGAGAATTCAAAGTTGATGGATATGATATTCCAAAAGGCGGACTAGATGTACCTATAAAAAATGAAGTATTAGTAAAAGGTATAAAAGAGAAAACAGCTCAAGATAATATAAATGCAATGTCTATAGCTGATGCCATGGTATTTATAATTGGTATAGATAGTCAATTTAAAAATAATGATGAATACAAAAAATTCTTAGATGCATTTTGTAGAAAAATAGATTTAGATTTAAAATCATATATGGGCTATATGTCTAAGAAGTATTTTGATATAGGTGAATATACAGATTCATTAATATACTTAAAAGCCCTAATAACTATGTATCCAGATGATATAGATGGACTATATCATTATGCTATAGTATGTCAGGAAGTAGCTAAACAATATCAAAAAGATATGGATAATAATGCAATGAATAAATTCCTATTAGATGCTTTAGAAAAATTAGAAAAAGTTATTCAATTAGAAGATGGATTTGCACCTGCTTATTATCATTTAGGATACCATTACTATAATCAAGGTCAATATCTTAAATCTAAAGTAATATGGGAAGAAGCTTTAAAGTTAGGTCTAGATGCAGATTTATGTGCTGAAGTTCAAGATAATATAGGTAAAATGGATTTTAAAGTTCAGTATGAAGAAGGATATAATCTAATATTCCAAGGAAAACCAGAACAAGGATTAGAAAAACTACTACCTTTAGAAGAAGATCATCCTGATTGGTGGAACTTACTATTTATGATAGGACTAGCATATAAAGAAATGAATGAAGTAGAAGAGGCTAAAAAATATTTTGAAAAAATATTAATAATAAAACCTCATCAAGTTGATGCAATAGTAGAATTAGGTCTATGTGAAGCTGCTACATTTAATATGGAAAAAGCTATAGAACATTTTGAAACAGCAGCAAAAATAAAAGAAGATCCTGAGATACTTTGTAATTTAGGAATGGCATATTTAAATAACGGCAATTTAGATGATGCTATTTATTATATAGAGAGAGCTTATGAATTAAATCCAGAGGATGAAATAACAGTAGCTTGTTTAAAAGAATTAGACAACTATAGATAATTTAAATAATAGAAAGATACATTATAAAAAAGACTTCTAAATTTAGAAGTCTTTTTTGTTATAAATATGCTATTATTTAAATAGATATAAAATGGGGGGGCATTAATATGATAAAGAATTTACAAGACATGTTAGCTAAGCTTAAGGGAAATGATAAAGTAATATTATCAGTGGCTGCAGCAGAAGATAAAGAAGTTTTGATAGCAATAAAAGATGCAGTAGAAAAAGAAATAATAAAACCTATATTAGTTGGACAAGCTGATAAGATAAAAGCTATATCTAAAGAAATAGGATTTAGTTTAGAAGGAATAGAAATAATTAATGCTGAATCAATAGAAGAAAGTGCTAAAATAGCAGTTGAATTAGTATCAAGCAAAAAAGCTGACTTTGTTATGAAAGGGTTGCTAGATACAGCAGTACTTTTAAAGTCAGTATTAAATAAAGACTATGGTCTTAGAACTGATAGTCTATTAAGTCATGTTATGATATATGAACTTGAAAGTTATCACAAGTTGCTATTATTGACAGATGGGGGAATGAATATAGCTCCAGATTATGATCAAAAGGAAAAAATAGTTAAAAACTCTATTCAAGCTGCAAAATCTTTAGGAATGGAAACAGTAAAGGTTGCATGTTTAGCTGCAAAAGAAAAAGTAAATCCAAAAATGCAAGCTACAGTTGATGCAGATTTACTTCAGAAGGCATGTAAAGAGGGGAAATTTGGAGAAAATGTATTAGTAGAAGGTCCTTTAGCATTTGATTTAGCTGTATCTAAAGAAGCAAGTGAAATAAAAGGATTTAAAAGTGAAGTAAGTGGAGATGCTGATATATTAGTAGTACCAACTATTGAAGTAGGAAATGGAATAGGTAAATCATTTACATATATGGCTAAGTCAAAATCTGCTGGAATAATAATGGGAGCAAAGGCACCAATTGTTTTAGTATCAAGAGCAGATAGCCATGAATCAAAATTATATTCAATTGCATATGGAGCATTGGTAGCCAAAAGTATGAAATAATGGATTACTTTAAAAATCATATATACAAATTGGAAAATTAATACTATAATTAAAATTGAATAAGGTAAACGTTTTGACAAGGTTTTGAATGAATTTACAAAGTTAAAATAATTACAATATTTAATGACAAATACGAATGATAAAAAAATAACAAAAATACGTTATTATTAAGGATTTAATTAAAATTTAAATATATTTTATCTTACAAATAAATTATATTTTAGTAACTAATTTTGTTAAAAAAATACTGAAATCAATATCAATTTAACAAGATTTAGTATATAATCAAAGTAGGCAATTCATAAAAAAAGGTTTTACAATGGACATAATTTTTTATCACCTGAGGACTTAAAAATCAAGAAAAAAAGGGGATAGGAATATGGATAAAAAAATGTTAACTATCGATTTAAATAGCCGTGTCTTGTTAGATAAGGCTGAAAAAGATGGCGTAGAGACAATGTATGACAGAAAACTTGGGTTCAAGTCTCAATGTGGATTTGGTCTTCAAGGTAACTGCTGTAGAATATGTGGAATGGGGCCATGTAGAATAAGTCCAAAAACTCCTAGAGGGTTATGTGGAGCAGACGAGCATGTTATAGTAGGTAGAAACTTTGCAAGAATGGTTGCTGGAGGAACAGCAGCTCACTCTGACCATGCAAGGGATATAGCTCATACATTAGCACTATCAAGTAGAGATGGTAACTATAAGATAAGAGACGAAGCAAAATTAATAGCATTAGCAAAGGATTGGGATGTAGAGACAGAAGACAGAGATATCTATGATATAGCTCATGAAGTTGCAGATATAGCATTAATGGAGTTTGGTAAACCACATGGCGTATCAAGATTTTTAAAATATGCTCCTAAAAAGAGACAAGAAGTTTGGAAACAATACGCAATAGAACCTAGAGCTATAGATAGAGAAATAGCTACAATAATGCATTCAACTCATATAGGGTGTACGGCTGACATAGACAGTTTAATTCACTTATCATTAAGAACATCATTAGCTGATGGATGGTGTGGATCTATGATGGGAACACGTTTAAGTGATATCCTATTTGGAACTCCAACACCAAGAAGAACAGAAGCTAACCTAGCTGTATTAGAGGAAAGCAAGGTAAATATATTACTACATGGACATGAGCCTTCATTATCAGAAATGATAGTTTTAGCAGCAGAAGATCCAGAGTTATTAGAGTTAGCTAAAGAAGTAGGAGCTGACGGTATAAACTTAGCTGGTATGTGCTGTACAGGTAACGAGGTTACTATGAGACATGGTGTTAAAATCGCAGGAGATTTCCACCAACAAGAACTTGCTTTAGTAACTGGCGCTGTTGAAGCTATGATAGTTGATGTTCAATGTATATTCCCAGCATTAGCAAAAGTTGCTGATTGCTATCATACAAAATTCGTAACAACTTCTCCAAAAGCAAAAATAACAGGATCAACATATATAGAATTTACAGAAGAAAATGCATACGAAGATGCTAAGAAAATAGTAAAAGAAGCAGTATTAAACTTTAAAAATAGAAATAAAGAAAAAGTTCTTATACCAGAACTAAAATCAGCAGCTACAGTTGGATTTAGTGTTGAAGCTGTAATCAACAAATTAGATAATGTTGTAAACTCTCAAATAGACCCTGCAGGAACAGTTAAGCCATTAGTAGACTGTTTAAAATCAGGAGTATTAAGAGGAGCAGCAGCAGTTGTTGGATGTAACAATGCTAAAGGTGTTTCAAATGAAGCTCATGTAACTATAATGAAAGAATTAATTAAAAATGATATCATAGTTGTTTCTACAGGATGTGGAGCTCAAGCAGCAGCTAAATTTGGATTAATGGATGAAGATGCAGCTCAAAAATATGCTGGTAAAGGTTTAGCAACAGTTTGTCAATTAGTTGGTATTCCACCAGTTTTACACATGGGATCTTGTGTTGATATAAGCCGTATATTAGAAACTGTTGCAGCAGTAGCTAATTATTTAGATATGGATATGTGTGATATACCAGCAGTTGGTATAGCTCCAGAATGGATGTCTGAAAAGGCAGTAGCTATAGGTTGCTATGTTGTTGCATCAGGTATAGATACATACTTAGGTATAATGCCTCCAGTAACAGGATCATCAAGAGCAGTTGAAATACTATGTGGAGAGCTAGAGGAAAAAGTTGGGGCTAAATTTACAGTTAATGAAAACTGTCATGAATTAGCAGCTACTATAATAAGCGACATAGAGAAAAAACGTGTTCACTTTGAAAAATTAGTAGAAGAAAAAATGATGGCTAATGCAGAAGCTTAGAAATTAAATAGAAATTAAGTAAACTATGCATACTACTTTGAAAAGTTAGTATTGAACAAAATGAGTTCCAGAAGAACTAACTATAGTTTTATTTGCGTATAAAAAAACAAAAATTTAACAGTTTAAAGTAGAATGCTCAAATATAAACAAAAAAGATAAAAAAATAAGGCAAAACATAAAAATAATCAACTTTAATACGGTTGAAGATGACAAAAGGTGGTATAATATGAAAATAGCAATAACTGGTAAAGGCGGAGTAGGTAAAACGACTTTTTCTTCAATGTTATCTAGAATGTTTGCTGAAGACGGGTATAGAGTTGTTGCTGTAGACGCCGATCCTGATGCAAATTTAGCTTTAGCACTAGGTTTCCCTAGAGAGGTATATGATTCAATAGTTCCCATATCAGAAATGAAAAAATTAGTATCTGATAGAACTGCTGCATCAGTAGGATCATTTGGAAAAATGTTCAAAATGAATCCAAAAGTAGATGATATTCCAGAAAATTATTGTAAAGAATATAATGGTGTCAGATTACTAACTTTAGGAACAGTAGATTCAGGTGGATCTGGATGTGTTTGTCCAGAACACGTATTATTAAAAAGATTATGCTCTCATCTAATACTACAAAATAAAGATGTAGTTGTTATGGATATGGAAGCAGGAATTGAACACTTAGGTAGAGGAACTGCTTCAGGTGTAGATGCATTTATAGTAGTTGTTGAACCAGGTGAAAGAAGTCTACAAACTTATAGAAAAGTTAAAAAGCTAGGGAATGATATAGGTGTCAAAAAAGTATTTGTTGTAGGTAATAAAATTAGAAATAAAGAGGATGAAGAATTTATAATCTCTAATCTAGAAGATGGAGAAGCATTAGGTTTTATTTATTATAACCATGATGTTATAAATTCAGACAGAGCGAACCAATCTCCATATGACACAAGTGAAGAAACAAGAGGTCAAGTTAAAGCAATTCAGCAAAAATTAATGCAGTTGCAAAACTTGTAATTAAAAGTTAATAAGCTGGCCATCAACTAACCTTGATGGTTGGCTTAATAAACACTATTACATATCAAGTATTTCCAAAAATATAATAGATATACGTAGTGTCATATAAATTTATTTAAATATTTAATTTTTAGGAGGAGATTCAAGTATGGGATTCAAATCTGATATAGAAATAGCACAAGAGGCTCAACCTCAAGATATAAGAGAGATAGCTAAAAAGCTAGGTTTAGGGGAAGATGACATAGAATTATATGGAAAATATAAAGCTAAAGTTGATTATAACCTATTAAAAAGAAATAATGGTGGTAAAAAAGCTAAGTTAATATTAACTACAGCAATAAACCCAACTCCAGCAGGAGAAGGAAAAACTACTACTACTATAGGTGTAGCTGATGGATTATCTAAATTAGGAGAAAATGTATTAGTTGCACTAAGAGAGCCTTCTTTAGGACCTGTATTTGGTGTTAAAGGTGGAGCAGCTGGTGGAGGATATGCACAAGTTGTTCCTATGGAAGATATAAACTTACACTTTACAGGAGATTTCCATGCTATAGGAGCTGCTAATAACTTATTAGCTGCTATGCTTGATAACCATATACACCAAGGAAATACATTAGGAATAGATTCTAGAACTATAACTTGGAGAAGATGCGTTGATATGAACGATAGACAACTAAGAAATGTTGTGGATGGTTTAGGCGCAAGAGCAGATGGTGTAGTTAGAGAAGATGGATTTGATATAACAGTTGCATCAGAAGTAATGGCTGCTTTCTGTTTAGCAAGTGATATAACTGATTTAAAAGCTAGATTAGGAAGAATAATAGTTGGATACAACTTCCAAGGAGAACCTGTAACTGCAGAACAATTAAAGGCTAATGGAGCTATGGCAGCATTATTAAAAGATGCTTTAAAACCAAACTTAGTTCAAACATTAGAAGGAACACCAGCATTTGTTCATGGTGGACCATTTGCAAATATAGCTCATGGTTGTAACTCAGTTATAGCTACAAGAATGGCAATGCATTTTGCTGACTATGTAGTAACAGAAGGTGGATTTGGTGCAGACCTTGGTGCTGAAAAATTCCTAGATATAAAATGTAGAATGGCAGACTTAAAGCCAGATGCTGTTATAATAGTTGCTACTGTAAGAGCATTAAAATACAATGGTGGAGTACCAAAAGATCAATTAAACAATGAAAACTTAGAAGCTTTAGAAGCTGGACTTCCAAACTTATTAAAGCATGTTGAAAATATAACTCAAGTATATAAATTACCAGCAGTAGTTGCTATAAATGAATTCCCAACTGATACTGAAGCAGAAGTTAACTTAGTAAGACAAAAATGTCAAGAACTAGGTGTTAATGTTGCATTATCTCAAGTTTGGGCAAAAGGTGGAGAAGGTGGAATTGAAGTAGCTAAAGAAATCGTAAGATTAACTAGCCAACCAAATGAATTCCAATTCTGTTACGAAGATGATTTAACTATAGCAGAAAAAATAAATGCTATAGCTACTAAGATATACGGAGCTGATGGCGTAGACTTTACTCCACAAGCTAAAAAAGAATTAGATAGATTAGAAGGTTTAGGATTTGGAAATATGCCAATATGTATGGCTAAAACTCAATATTCTTTAACTGATGATCAAACTAAATTAGGAAGACCAACAGGATTTAGAATAACAGTAAGACAATTAACTGTTTCAGCTGGTGCTGGATTTATAGTTGCTCTTACTGGAGAAATAATGAAGATGCCAGGACTTCCAAAAGTTCCAGCAGCTGAAAAAATAGATGTAGATGAAAATGGAGTAATTTCAGGATTATTCTAATAAATAAATTAAAAAATAGTAGAGTGTAGATATTTCTACACCCTACTGTATACATAATATAATACCTTCAGATTATCCAAGGGGGAAAAATAATGAAGATATCTCAAAAAACTTGTGTTGAGTTTGTAGAAGTATTAGCTTCAAAAGCAGCAGTGCCTGGTGGCGGTGGAGCAGCAGCTCTAGTTGGATCTATAGGTATGGCTTTAGGCAGTATGGTATGCAACTTAACTATAGGAAAGAAAAAATACGCTGAATATGAAGAAAGCGTAAAAGAAATACTTGCTAAGGCAGGAAAAATAGAAGAAAAACTATTAAATATGATAGATGAAGATGCAGAAAATTTCCTACCTCTTTCAAAAGCTTATGGTCTTCCAACATCAACAGAGGAAGAAAAGAAGATAAAAGAAGAAACTATGGAAAGTGCATTAAAGGTAGCTTGTGAAGTACCTATAAACATAGTAAGAGTTTGCTATGATGCAATAAAGCTACATGAGGACTTAGTAGATAAAGGTTCGAAATTAGCTATAAGTGATGTAGGTGTTGGAGTTCAATGTTTAAGAGCTGCTATACTTAGCGGACAATTAAATGTTGTTATCAATATAAATTCTATAAAAGATCAAGAATATGTTAATAAAGTAAAAACAGAGGTAGACAGTCTAGTAGAAGAAGGCGTTAAAATCTGTGATGAAGTTTATGCTAAAGTTGAAAAAGCTTTAGGTAAGTAATATTTTATTAAATTATATTAACGAAGAAAACAAATACCTTTTAGGTATATATTATATAAATTTTTATAAATAATTTTTAGGGGGCGTTGAAACAATGGAAATAACTGCAACTAAAGGACAAATAATAAAAGGAAAACCAGTAGCAGATCAAATAAGCGAAACTTTAATAAAAGAAGTTAATGAATTAGTTAAAGAGGGTATAAATCCTAAGTTAGCTATATTAAGAGTTGGAGCAAATGGAAGCGACTTAGCTTATGAAAGAGGAGCATTAAAGAGATGCGAAAGTACAGGAATACAAACACAAGTTGTAGAATTACCAGAAGATGTAACTCAAGAAGAGTATGTTAAAACATTAAAAGGATTAAACGAAGATACTAATATTAATGGTATATTATGCTTTAGACCTCTTCCAAAGCAATTAGACGAAGAAGCTATAAAATATATAATAGCACCAGAAAAAGACGTAGATAGTTTCAGCCCAATAAACTCTGCTAAGGTTATGGAAGGTGATAAAACAGGATTCCCTCCATGCACACCAACTGCAGTAGTTGAAATATTAAAACACTATAATGTAGCATTAAGTGGATCTAAAGTAGCTGTACTTGGAAGAAGTATGGTAGTTGGAAAACCAGCAGCTATGCTTTTATTAAATGAAAATGCTACAGTAACTATATGTCACTCTAGAACTAAAGATTTAGCTAAGGTAACATCTGAAGCTGATGTTTTAGTAGCGGCAGTAGGTAGAGCTAAAATGGTTAAAGAAGACTTCGTAAAAGAAGGAGCAGTTGTTATAGATGTTGGTATAAATGTAGATGAAGAAGGTAAATTATGCGGAGACGTTGATACTGATGCAGTACTTGATAAAGTATCTATGATAACTCCAGTTCCTGCAGGAGTAGGTTCTGTAACTACATCTATACTTGCTAAACATGTAGTTAAAGCTTGTAAGTTACAAAACAACAAATAAGAGATAAAGTTTTAGGGGGGAATAGGGATGATAATTTCTGAAAATAAACCAATGCAAGAAATCTTAGGATTTTTAAAAGATGCTGAGAAAGTTGTTTTAGTTGGTTGTAATCAATGTGCTGCTACTTGTAAGAGTGGTGGAGAAGAAGAAGTTCTTAAAATGAAAGAAGCTTTAGAAGCAGAAGGCAAAACTGTTTTAGGATATACATTATTAGATCCAGCCTGTAATCTTTTAAAATCTAAAAAAGACTTAAAAGTTTTAAAAGAAGAATTAAAAGAAGCAGATGCTCTTTTATCTTTAGCTTGTGGAGATGGAACACAAACAATAGTTAAAAATGTAAAAAAATTACCAGTTTATCCAGCTAACAACACTATGTTTATCGGGGAAACAAAGAGAGTTGGAGAATTTGAAGAGTCTTGTAAGGCTTGTGGAGAATGTGAGCTTGGATGGACAGGAGGAATATGTCCAGTAACTATGTGTGCTAAAGGATTAATAAATGGTGCATGTGGTGGAGCTAAAAATGGTAAGTGTGAAATAAGCCCAGAAAATGACTGTGCATGGATAATGATATATGAAAGATTAAAAGACATAGATCAATTAGAAAACATGATAGAAATAAGACCTATGAAGGATTATTCTAAACAAAATAATCCAAGACATTTAAATACAAAGAAAAAAGAAGAAGAAGCTACAGCACAAGCTTAAGCTTATAAAAGGTTAAAAGGGGGATTTTTTAATGAGCTTATTAAGAGAAACACTAGAAAGCGGAAAATTTGCAGTAACTACTGAAATGGCACCTCCAAAGGGAACTGACTTATCTCACTTAATAGAGTGTGCAAAACCATTAGTAGGGAGAGTTCATGCAGCAAACGTAACAGACTTCCAATCTGCAGTAATGAGAACAACTTCACTTGCTACTTGCAAGTTATTAAAAGATGTAGGATTAGAACCAGTTATACAAATGACTGGAAGAGATAGAAATAGAATAGCAATACAAGGTGAAATGTTATCTGCTGGTGTATTTGGAATAAATAATATGCTAGCTTTAACAGGAGACCATACAGTAGTTGGTGACCATCCACAAGCTAAAGGAGTATTTGACTTAGATGTTGTTGGTATACTTCAAACTGCTGAAACATTAATGAAAGGGACTGACTTAGTTGGAAATCAATTAAAAGGTTCTCCAGAGTTTTACTTAGGAGCATCAGTAACTCCAGAGTATGCTCCAATAGAAGTACAATTATTAAAAATGAGAAAAAAAATAGCGGCTGGTGCTAAATTCTTCCAAACTCAAGCTGTTTATGATATAGAACACATGAGAGAATTTAGAAAATTAACTAAAGATATGGACTGTAAGATACTAGCTGGTATAGTACCTTTAAAATCTCCAGGAATGGCTAAATTCATGACTGCAAATGTTCCAGGAATATTTGTTCCAGATGATCAAATAGAAAGACTTAGAGCTGCAGGAAAAGAAAATTGGGTATCAGAAGGTATAAAAATGGCTGGAGAATTTATCAGACAATTAATAGATGAAGACTTATGTGATGGAGTTCACATAATGGCAATAGGGGCTGAAGAAAATGTTCCTGCTATATTAGATGCAGCAGGGTTATAAAATATAAATTAAAATACAATTTAGACTTTAATATCCTATTACTTAGATTAAGAAATCTAAGTAATAGGATAGATATAGATTTTATTACATACAAATGGGGGAAAAACATATGAAAATAGCAGTTATCGGGGGCGGACCAGGTGGATACGTTGCAGCAATAAAAGCTGCCATGCTTGGTGCAGAAGTGACAGTTGTAGAAAAAAGAAGAGTAGGAGGAACTTGCTTAAATGTAGGTTGTATACCAACTAAAGCATTATTAGCATCTTCTTCAATGTTAATGAATATAAACGAAGCTAAAGACTTTGGAATAGATATAGAAGGCGAAGTTAAACCTAATTTTAAAGCTATAATGAATAGAAAAGATAAGATAGTTAGTCAGTTAATAGGTGGAATAGAATTTTTATTTGAAAAAAGAGGCGTAAAATTAGTTAATGGATTCGGAAAATTAGTAGATAAAAATACTATAGAAGTAACTAAAGAAGATGGGACAAAAGAAATCATAAATGCTGATAAAATAATATTAGCTAATGGATCTGTTCCTGTAGTGCTTCCTATGTTCCCATATGATAAAAAAAGAATAATAACTAGTGATGAAGTACTAGGATTAGAAGAATTACCTAAGTCTATGCTTATAATTGGTGGCGGAGTTATAGGGTGTGAAATTGGTCAATTTTTAAGAACTGTAGGAACTGAAGTGACTATAGTTAATAGAGGAGATCAAATATTAGCTTTTGAAGACAAAGATGTTGCAAAACAGTTGCATAGACAGTTCAAAAAGGATAAAATTAAAGTGTTAACAGATAGTGGAATAGAGAAATGTGAAGTAGTAGGAGACGAAGTAGTAACTACACTTTCAAATGGAAAAGAGATAAAAACACAGTATGTATTACTGGCAATAGGTAGAAAGCCAAATCTTGAAGGTTCTGGGGTAGAAGAAATAGGTATAGAACTTAATAGAGGTAAAATTGTAGTAGATAAAAACTTACAAACTAATGTAGAAGGTATATATGCAATAGGAGATTTAATAGATACTCCATTCTTAGCACATGTTGCTTCTAAAGAAGGTATAGTAGCTGTAGAAAACGCTTTTGGTAAAAATAAAGTTGTTGATTACACTGCAGTACCAAGATGTGTATATACAGAACCAGAAGTAGCAGCAGTTGGAAAAACTGAAAAGCAATTAGAAGCTGAAGGTTTAGAATACAACGTAGGTAAGTTTGAATTTAGAGGATTAGGTAAAGCTCAAGCTATAGGTCACTTCCAAGGATTTATAAAAGTGCTTGCTGATAGTGAAGATAAGATAGTTGGAGCATCTATTGTAGGCCCTCATGCTACAGACCTATTAACAGAATTATCCCTTGCAATACATTTAGGATTAACAGTAGAGCAAGTAGGAGACGTAATACATGCTCATCCAACATTATCTGAAGGTTTAATGGAAGCTCTACATGATGTACATGGGGAATGTATACATGCCGCTCCAAAAGTAGCAAAGGCTAAAGCATAAGAAAAAAGATCAGAGTAAGTTTAAAAGCTCTGTCTTGACAAACAAAGGGGGAAATCTTAGATATGGGATATAATATAGCAGTAGCAGGAAAAGGTGGAACTGGTAAGACTAGTCTTACAGGGCTTTTAATTAATTATTTAGCAGTAAATAAAAAAGGACCAGTATTAGTTGTAGATGCAGATGCTAATGCAAACATAAATGAGGTATTAGGCATTGAGGTTGAAACAACTATAGGTGCAATTAGAGAAGAAGTTAACCAAAGGGAAAAACAAGGGAATGCTTTTCCAGGAGGTATGACGAAAGCTCAATATTTACAATACAGATTAAACACTTGTTTAGCTGAAGGTGATGGATACGACTTAATGGTAATGGGTAGATCTGAAGGGGAAGGATGTTACTGTTATGTAAATGGAATATTAAGAGAACAAACTGATAAACTTTCAGATGCTTATGAATATTTAGTTATAGATAATGAAGCTGGAATGGAACATTTAAGCAGAAAAACTACTAAGCATATAGATAAATTACTATTAGTTAGTGACTGTGCAAGACGTAGTGTTCAAGCTGTTGCAAGAATAAGAGACTTAGCAAGAGAACTTAAGTTAAGTGTAGGAGATATATACTTAATAATAAATAAAGTACCTAATGGTGTTTTAAATGAAGGTATAAAAGAAGAAATAGAAAAGCATAATCTAAATCTTATAGGAGTAGTTCCTATGGATGAGATGATATATGAGTATGACTCTTCGGGAATACCACTGGTGAAATTACCTGAAGATTCACACGCTAAAATGGCTATAAATGATATAATGGCCAAATTAGAATTAAAATAGGCTTAAGGGGGAAAAAACTATGGCATTTAAGATGTCTGTTCAAAAGTATTCTGGTAAAGTATCAGAAGTGGAAATAGGGACAGGAGAAAAAGCAATAAAAATAGGTGGAGAAAATATATTACCGTTTTATAACTTTGATGGAGAAGCAGGAAACACTCAAAAAGTAGGAATAGAAATAACTGACGTTTATCCAGAAGGATGGACTGATTCATTTAAAGAAATGTATAAAGAAGTTTGTGACTGTCCAGTTAAATGGGCTAAGCATGTAGAAGAAAATACAGAAGCAGATTTTATATGCTTAAAGCTTGAAAGTGCTGATCCAAATGGATTAGATAAAACTCCAGAAGAATGTGCTGAAATAGTTAAGCAAGTTGTAGATGCAATAAGTTTACCTTTAGTTATATCTGGATGTGGAAACCATGAAAAAGATGGAAAAGTATTTGAAAAGGTTGCTCAAGCAGTAGATGGAAACAATTGCTTATTCTTATCTGCTACAGAAGATAATTATAAAGCTGTAGGAGCAGCAACTACTATGGCTTACAATCATAAAGTATCAGCTGAATCATCAGTTGATATAAACCTAGCTAAGCAATTAAACGTTTTATTAACTCAATTAGGAGTAAAATCTGAAAATATAGTTATGAACGTAGGCGCTTCAGCTGTTGGTTATGGATACGAGTATGTTGCATCAACTATGGATAGAATTAGACTTGCTGCATTTGGTCAAAATGATAAATCATTACAAATGCCTATAATAACTCCAGTTTCTTTCGAAACATGGCATGTTAAAGAATCTATAGCAAGTGAAGAAGATGAACCAGCTTGGGGATGTGTAGAAAAAAGAGGAATAGCTATGGAAATATCAACAGCTGTAAGTTCATTAGTTGGTGGTTCGAACGCAGTTATACTTCGTCATCCAGAATCAATAGAAACTGTAAAAGAATTAGTTAGCGCATTAGCTTAATTAAATTGTAAGGTTAGGGGGAAAAAAATCATGGCACTAAAAGCTTTAGATATATTTAAATTAACACCAAAGAAAAACTGTAAGGATTGTGGATTTCCAACTTGTATGGCTTTCTGTATGAAAGTTGCATCAGGAGCTGTAGAAATAGGTAAATGTCCACATATGTCAGATGAATCATTAGCAAAATTATCAGAGGCAACTGCACCATTAATGAGAACTGTAAAGGTTGGATCAGGAAAATCTGAATATGAATTAGGTGGAGAAACTGTATTATTCAGACATGAAAAAACATTAGTTAATAGAAATAGATATGCAGTAGCATTTTGTGAGTGCATGACTGACGAAGAAGTTGATGCAAAACTTGCAAATATGAAAGCTGTTAACTATATAAGAATAGGTGAAGAAATGAGAGCGGAAATGGCTCTTATAGAATACTTTGAAAATAAAGATGGCTTCTTAAGAGTAGTAAATAAAGTTAAAGATAGCGGATTAGATTTATCTTACATATTAGTTTGTGAAGATCCAGCTATAGCTAAAGAAGCAGTTGAAATATTAAAAGATAAAAAACCAGTAGTTTATGGAGCTACTAAAGACAACTATCAAGCTATGATAGATGTAGTAAAAGAAGATAAATTAGCTCTAGGAGTTAAAGCATCTAGTTTAGAAGAATTATATACTACAGTTGAGGCAATACAAGCTGCAGGATATAGAGAATTAATATTAGATGTGACTGGAGAAAATATAAAAGATACATTTACAAATGCAGTTCAAGTTAGAAGAATAGCTTTAAAAGAACAAGATAGAACATTTGGATACCCATCAATAGTATTTGCAAATAAATTATCAGAAGATAAACCAATGATGGAAGTTGCATTATCTTCAATGTTTACAGTTAAATATGGATCTATAATAGTTATAGATGACATAGATTACGCAAAAGCATTATCATTATTTGCATTAAGACAAAATATATACACTGACCCACAAAAACCAATGAGAGTTGAGCCAAAAGTTTACCCAATAAATAACCCAGATGAAAATTCACCAGTAATAGTTACTGTTGACTTTGCATTAACTTACTTCATAGTATCAGGAGACGTAGAAAGATCTAAAGTTCCTGTATGGTTAGCAATACCAGATGCTGGAGGATACTCAGTATTAACAGCTTGGTCTGCAGGTAAGTTTAGCGGAAGTTCAATAGCTAACTTCATAAAAGAATCTAAAGTAGAAGAAATGACTAAGAATAGAGATTTAATAATACCAGGTAAAGTTGCAGTACTTAAAGGTGATATAGAAGATAGTTTACCAGGATGGAACGTAATAATAGGTACAGAAGAATCTATGGAAATACCTAAATTCTTAAAAGATTATAAAGCTAAAAAAGATGAAGCTTTAGCAAACGCTTAGGAATAATGAACTTATAGACTATTAAAAATCCATAAAGGGGGATAATAATAATGGAAAAATTTATGATTATAGGTGAAAGAATACACTGCATATCGCCAGTAATAAGAAAGGCATTAGCTGAAAGAAATCCTGAAGCAATATTAAAAAGAGCAAAAGAGCAATTAGAAGCTGGAGCTCATTATATAGATTTTAATATAGGTCCTGCAGAAAAAGATGGAGAAGAGTTAATGACTTGGGGAGTTCAATTACTTCAAAATGAATTTAACAATGTACCATTAGCATTAGATACAGCAAATAGAAAAGCTATAGAAGCTGGACTTAAGGTATATAATCCTATAAATGGAAAAGCAATAATAAATTCTGCAGATGCAGGCGGAAGAATAGATTTAATAGATTTAGCAGGGGAATATCAAGCTAGAGTTATAGCTTTATGTGCTAAAGAAGGTATACCTAAAGATAATGATGAACGTATGGCTTATTGTCAAGAAATGTTAGAAAGAGGATTAATGGCAGGATTAGAAGCTGAAGATATGTTATTTGACCCATTATGCTTAGTTATAAAAGGAATGCAAGACCAACAAATGGATGTTTTAGAGTCTATAAGAATGATGTCTGAAATGGGATTATTAACAACTGGAGGATTATCAAATGTATCTAACGGTTGTCCTAAACATGTAAGACCAATACTTGATAGTGCTTGGTTAGCAATGGCTATGGCAAATGGATTTAGTTCAGCTATAGTAAATCCTTGTGATGAAGAATTAATGAGAACAGTTAAGTCTTGTGACATAATAAGAAATGCTTCTTTATACGCAGATTCTTACTTAGAATTAAATGAAGGTGGATTTGCATTTAACGCATAATTCATAGAGTCTTTGACAACACATAGGAAATTATGCATGAAGTATAATTTCTTATGTGTTATAAAAATATATAAGAAGCTTAAAAGGGGGAAGTAGAGTGAATTTATATAATACAATATTTAATGGTTCAGAACAAGCTTTAGCAGCGGCTAAAGGATTATTAAATGAATCAATAGAAAAACACGGAAGAGATCATAAGGTTGCATTCCCTGACACTGCATATTCATTACCTTGTATATATGCAGCAACAGGACAAAAAATGGGATCTTTAGCTGACTTAGAAGGGGCTTTAGGAGTAGTTGAAAGTTTAATAAATAGAACTCATTTATTAGAGCATGCTTTAAATTCAGGTTTAGCTACAGCTCTTGCAGCTGAAGTAATAGAAGCTATAAAATATTCAACTATGGATGCTCCATATAGTGAGCCTTGTGCAGGTCATATAACTGACCCTATAATAAGATCACTAGGTGTACCTCTAGTTACTGGGGATATACCAGGGGTTGCAGTTGTACTTGGAGAGTGTCCAGATGCTCAAACTGCTGCTAATATAATAAAAGACTACCAATCTAAAGGTTTATTAACATTCTTAGTTGGAAAAGTAATAGATCAAGCTATAGAAGCTGAAGTTAAGATGGGTCTTGAACTAAGAGTTATACCATTAGGATATGACGTAACTGCTGTTATACACGTAGTATCAGTTGCTATAAGAGCAGCTTTAATATTCGGAGGTTTAACTCCTGGAGATTTACCTGGATTATTAGAATATACTGCGAAGAGAGTTCCTGCATTTGTTAATGCATTTGGACCATTGAGTGAATTAGTTGTATCTTGTGGAGCTGGAGCAATAGCTTTAGGATTCCCAGTTATAACTGATCAAACTGTGTTAGAAGTTCCAATGAACTTATTAACTCAAAAAGACTATGATAAGTTCGTAGCTACTTCATTAGAAGCTAGAGGAATAAAAATAAAAATAACAGAAATTCCAATACCAGTATCATTTGCAGCAGCATTTGAAGGTGAAAGAATAAGAAAGAACGATATGTTTGCTGAGTTCGGTGGAAATAAAACTGAAGCTTGGGAATTAGTTGTTAATAAAGAATTAAGTGATGTTGAAGATCATAAGATAGAAGTTGTAGGTCCTAATATAGATGAAATAGAAGCGGATGGGGTTGTAAGATTACCTCTTGCTATAATGGTTAAAATAGCTGGTAAAGCTATGCAAGATGACTTTGAACCAGTTCTAGAAAGACGTTTACACTACTTCTTAAACTATATAGAAGGTGTAATGCACGTTGGTCAAAGAGATATGTCTTGGGTAAGAATATCTAAAGATGCATATGATAAAGGATTCAGATTAGAGCATATAGGAGAAGTTTTATATGCTAAGATGAGAGATGAATTTGAATCAGTTGTTGATAAGTGTGAAGTTACTATAATAACAGATGCTGAGAAAGTATCACAATTAAAAGAAGAAGCTATAATAAGATATGCTGCTAGAGATGAAAGATCAGCTTCATTAGTTGATGAAAGTGTTGAAGAATTCTATTCTTGTAACCTTTGTCAATCATTCGCACCTGCACATGTTTGTGTTGTTACTCCTGAAAGACTTGGACTTTGTGGAGCAGTTAGCTGGTTAGATGCTAAGGCAACTAAAGAATTAGATCCAACAGGACCATGTCAACCAATAGTTAAAGGTGAATGTTTAGATGAAAGAACAGGGGTATGGGAATCTGTAAATAATACAGTAAGTGAAATATCTCAAGGTGCTGTCGAAAGTGTTACATTATACTCTATACTTGAAGATCCAATGACTTCTTGTGGATGCTTCGAATGTATATGTGGTATAATGCCAGAAGCTAACGGATTTGTTATAGTAAACAGAGAGTTCCCAGGAATAACTCCAGTTGGTATGACATTTGGTGAACTTGCTTCTATGACAGGTGGAGGAGTTCAAACTCCTGGATTCATGGGACACGGAAGATTCTTCATATCTTCTAAAAAGTTCGCTTATGCAGAAGGTGGACCAGAAAGAATAGTTTGGATGCCAAAAGAATTAAAAGAATATGTATCTGAAAAATTAAATGCTACTGTTAAAGAAATGACTGGTATAGAAAACTTTACAGACATGATATGTGATGAAACTATAGCTACTGAGTCTGAAGGAGTATTAGCATTCTTAGAAGAAAAAGGTCATCCAGCATTAGGAATGGAATGTGTAATGTAATTTAATTTAGCATATTAGGGGGATAAATTAATGAAAGTTATACCAAGCTTAAAATATACAGATAAACACACTTGGGTAAAAGTTGAAGGTGAATTTGCTTATATAGGAATAACTGATTTTGCTCAAGATCAATTAGGGGAAGTTTTATTTGTTGAAATGCCAGAAGTTGAAGATGAATTAACTGTAGGAGACGAATTTGGTGTAGTTGAATCTTCAAAAGTTGCATCTGATTTAATAGCTCCAATATCTGGAGAAGTAGTTGAAATAAACGAAAAATTAGATGATGAGCCAGAATATATAAATGAAGATGCATATGATGCATGGATAGTAAAAGTTAAGTTATCTGATACAGATGAGTTAGAAAACTTATTAAACTCAGATGCTTATGAAGCTGGGTTAGAGTAAGATCATTAAAAGGTATAGTAGATAAACAATATAAATCTGCTATACCTTTTTTATGTTGTTTAAATCGAATATCATCTTAAATTTCATATATAATGGCATGAATGACACGATTTATAAGGTGATTTATGTTAAAATTATAGTAGAAATAGATATTGGGGGGAAGAGATTATGATAAAGATTAATTTTACATCACACAATAAAGAAGTCTATTGCAACAAAGGGGATAATTTATTAGAAGTTGCAAGAAATTTAAATATTTTTATAGATGCTCCATGTAATGGAAATGTATCTTGCGGTAAGTGTAAAGTTAAGTTATTAAAAGGTAATGTCGATACTGAGAAAACGTTACACATAAAAGATGAGGAATGGGAACAAGGATATATATTAGCTTGTAATACGAAAGTAATAGAGGATATAGAAATAGAAGTACCTTCAAAACTATCATCATCAATGCATGGCATGAAAATAGAAGGTAGTGATAAAAAGAGGGACAAGGAAATTTTTGATAGAGCTAAGAATATAATAGAAACTCATAATCTAGATTTTAAAACAAATATAGTTAAAACTTATATAGAATTAGATGAACCAACTTTAGATGATAATATAAGTGATGCTGATAGATTAGAAAGACATGTAAGAAATAATCTTGGATATGATGAGATAGATTTTAAATTAGATATACTTAAAAAGATGCCTGTTGTGTTTAGGCAAAATAATTTTAAAGTAACTATAACATATGTTAAAAAGAAAAATAAAATAACAATATTAAATATAGAATCAGGTAACACAGAAGATAGACTTTACGGTGTTGCTATAGATATCGGAACAACTTCAGTAGTAGTTTGTTTAGTTGATTTATATACTAAAGAAGTAATAGACAAAGCATCATCAGGAAATGCACAAATAAAATACGGTGCAGATGTAATACATAGAATAATATATTCATCAAAGAAAAATGGATTGGATCATTTAAATAAGGCTGTAATAGAAGAAACTATAAATCCATTACTAGAATCAATATATATAAAAAATAAAATAGATAAAGATAATGTAGTAAGTCTAGTTGTAGCAGGTAATACAACTATGTCTAGTTTATTCTTAGGTGTATATGTTGATTACCTAAGACAAGAACCTTTTATACCACCATTTTTAAAATCACCAAAGTTAATGGCTGATGATATAGGATTAAATGTTAATAAAAGTGCATATTTATATTTAGCACCATCTGTTGCTAGTTATGTGGGTGGAGATATAACAGCAGGTGTTTTATCAGCTGGAATATGGGCAAGTGATGAAAATATATTATTTATAGATTTAGGAACAAATGGAGAGATAGTCTTTGGGAATAAAGATTTTATGATGAGTTGTGCATGCTCAGCAGGACCTGCTTTTGAAGGTGGAGGAATAAGCTGTGGTATGAGGGCTTCTAATGGAGCTGTTGAAAAGGTTAGTATAGATAAAGAAACTTTAAAACCACATCTTACAACTATAGGAGATTGTGACCCTATAGGAATATGTGGGTCTGGAATAATAGATTTAATATGCCAAATGTTAATTACAGGGATAGTAGATAGAAGAGGTAAATTACAGAGGGATTTAGATAATAAAAGAATAAGATTTAATGAGCACGAAATAGGTGAATACGTATTAGCGTTTAAAGAAGAATACAACTTAGAAAATGATATAACAGTAACTGAAGTAGACATTGATAACTTCATAAAAGCTAAGGGGGCAATATACTCAGGAGCGAGTGTGCTTGTTGAAAGTTTAGGTATGGACTTCAGTATTGTAGATAAAGTTTATATAGCTGGTGGAATAGGAAATAACTTAAATATAGAAAACTCAATTTTAATAGGGCTTCTTCCTGATATAGAAAGGGAAAAATTTGAGTATATAGGAAATAGCTCTTTAGTAGGTTCTTATTTAGCACTTATAAGTAAAGATGCAAAGCAAAAACTTAAACAAATAGGCAATGAGATGACTTATGTTGAGTTAAGTGTTTATCCTACTTATATGGATGAATTTATATCAGCATGCTTTTTACCACATACAAATATAGAACAATTCCCAACAGTAAAATCATTATTGGGGGAATAAAATATGAATATATCTTCTAAAATGAAATCAGCGCTAGAAATAAAAAATAGAAATTTTGGGAATAAAATAGAGTTTTCTTACCCTAATGAAACATTAGCAATAAGTACTACAAATGATAGTTGTAATTTAAACTGTGCTCATTGTAATGGACACTACCTAAAAAATATGACTCCAATAGATAGCTATAATGAAAAAGTAAAAACTAGAAATATAAGTAGTATGCTTTTAAGTGGTGGATGTAGCTTTGAGGGTGATGTGCCTATTAACAGTCATGTAGAAACATTAAAGAAGCTAAAAAAAGAAGGTTATAAATTAAATGCTCACCTAGGTCTTATGGATGAGGAAAGTATAAAAAATGTATGTAAATATATAGATGTAGTATCATTTGACTTGGTATTTGATAAAGAAACGATAAATGAAGTTTATAAAATAGATAAAAATAAAGAAGACTATATAGAAACTTATGAGAATATTAAAAAATACACAAATGTAGCTCCACATATTTGTATAGGATTAAAAGGTGGAGAAATAAAAGGTGAATATGAAATTATAGATTATTTATCTCAAAATCCTCCTGAAAAAGTTACATTTATAGTATTAATACCAACTAAAAATACGGAATATGAAAATGTAAGTCCTCCAAATTTAGATAAGTTAGCAGATGTATTATGCGAAGCTAGAATAAAATTACCTAATACTCAAATAAACTTAGGGTGTATGAGGCCAAGAGGTATGTATAGAAAAAAGCTCGATAATATAGCGTTACAATGCGGAGTAAATAAAATAGTATTACCGTCTAAAAGTGCAAAAGAAAAAGCATTAGAAATGGATATGATAATATTTGAGACTAAGGAGTGTTGTGTATTATGATTAGATTGTCACTAGGAACTGCAATTGAACTTGGAATTTTAAATAAAAAAAGTGATATTCCTCCCACAACAGCTTATATTATGATAGGAAATAGATGCAATAATAATTGTGCATTTTGTTCTCAGTCAACAGAAAGTAGTACAAGAAAAGATAAGCTTTCAAGGGTTATATGGCCAGAGTATTCTAAAGAAGAAATTTTAAATGCATTTAAAAACTACAAAGGATCAAATATTAAAAGAATATGTATTCAATCTATGGCAAGTAATGATGCACATGAAACTGTAAAAGAATTTATAGAGTATATTAAAGATGATATTGACTTGCCAATATCACTGTCTGCTAAGCTTGAAAGTAGCGATGAAATTGAAAAGTTCTTTTCATATGGTGTTGATAAAATAGGAATAGCAATAGATGCAGCAAATAAAGATTTATATGAATCAATAAAAGGAAATAATTATAATGAAAAAATTAAATTTGTAACAGATATGGCTATGAAATACCCTGGTAAAATAAGTACTCATATAATTGTAGGACTAGGTGAATCTCATGAAGACATATACAAATTATACACTTACTTAATAGGAAATAATGTAACTGTGAGTCTGTTTGCATTTACACCTGTAAAAGGAACTAAAATGGAAAATATAAATCAGCCTTCTATTGAAAGTTATAGAAGAGTTCAATTAATGACATATATGATAAATAAAGGATGCTTAAAAGATAGTTTTAAGTTTGAAGAAGGATATTTAAAAGATATAAAAATAAGCGAAAATATAAAACAGGATATAAATAAAGGATATCCATTTGAGATAAGAGGATGTAAAGATTGCAATAGACCTTATTATAATGAAAGACCAGGAAGTACTATTTATAATTATTCAAGATCATTAGATAAAGAGGAAATAGATAAATCTATAAAAGAATTAAATTTATAGAATAAGTATTAAGGATATAGCTATATAAGTACATGTAATATAATTTAATTGACTTTGTACAAAAACTGGTGCTATACTTAAAATATAAATGAATGTTAAAAATTGGAATCATGAAGGTTTCTTAATGTATTATGAAATACGTTTAGAAACCTTTTTTTGCTTGCATTAAAACGTTTACTAAACATGCATAAACTGATAAAATTTAATTAGAGGAAATATAAAAAAAGCAAAGAAACAAATAAGATGAAGCTTAAACAAAACTAATAAATTTAAAGTTATGGAGGGGTTATTATGTGTGAATCAGCAGCATATGTATTAAAAAATGATAAATTAGAGAGAGTTATGGATAATGTAGTAAGCGTAGATCCTTTTGAAGGAAAAGTTTATTTAACTGATTTATTAGGTGAACAAAAAATAATAGATGGTAAAATAAAAGAAATAAAATTAATGGACCATAAAATAATAATATCAGAATAATTCAAGCAAAATATGTAAAATGCGAGGTACATAAATTTCAAAAATTAGACACTAGGGGAAGAAGTAATATGATAATAGCAGTAATAGACGGAATGGGTGGAGGAATCGGAGCCCAAATAGTATCAAATTTAAGAGAGGAATTACCCACATACATAGACATATATGCATTAGGAACAAATTCAATCGCTACAAGCTCTATGATGAAATCTCATGCAAATAAAGGAGCAACAGGGGAAAATGCAATAATAACATCTGTGAAGAAAGCTAATATTGTAGTAGCTCCAGTATCTGTGGTTATGCCAAACTCCATGATGGGAGAAGTTACATGTGGTATTAGTACAGCAGTAGCAGAATGTGAAGCTCTAAAGGTACTTTTACCTATAATGCCTGAAGATGTTGAAATCGTAGGATTGGAAAATAAACCATTAGCATTATTAATAAAAGATTGCATAAAAGTAATAAAAAAAGAATTTAACATAAAGTAAATGGGGGAATAAATATGATATTCAATAATGAAAAAATAAGATTCCATCACGCAGATGATCATGACCATGAACATGGACACGCACATGATCATGTTCATCCACATGTACATGGAGATAGTACAGAAAATAAAGATGAAAAAACTTTAAAAATATTATTACTTCATTGGGTAAATCATAATGAAACTCATGAAGAAGGATTTAGAGAATGGGTAGATAAAGCAAGAGCTATAGGAAAAAATGATACAGCAGATAACATAGAAAAAGCTATAGAATACATGAATAAAGCAAATGAAATGTTAATAGAAGCTAAAAAACATATGTAATTATAAAATAAAGTATAGGTTGATTACCTATGCTTTATTTTATATACAAATCAAATATTAATCACAAAAAAAGAAGGATGAGATTAAAACTCATCCTTTAAGTATGTACAATTCTTACTTTTGGGGAAAGTAGAATATAAACAAAAACGTTAACTTTGGTAATAGAAATAAAAAAGAGCCAGAAGACATAGTCTTCTGACTCCTATAAGTATTTTCAAATACTAAATTTCTATTAGTTATGTACTTACAACTAAAGTATAAAATAAAGTTTAATGACAATCAAGTAAAAGTATAAAACAAAAATATATAAAAATTTACATAAAATGAATATAGACGTCGAATTAAATATATTTAATTAAAATATTTTTAAAAATAATTTGAAATCTAAAAATAAGAATGAAAACTATAAAAAAAGAAAGAAATATAGATAAAATTAAATTTTCTGGAAAATAAAAGAGGTATTTACCCATATAATATCGTAATGTATACTTACGTAGTAAAGGGGTACTGAAGTATCTGTATTAAGAATTATCATAAATTGGAGGGCTACTATGTTAAGAAATAATTTTAGATTTCATCATAATCCACATATAAATGGATGTTGTGGACACGGGGGAGAAAATTGTTGTGGAAGCCATGAACATGAAGATCATGTACATCCACATACACATGAACACGGACATGATCACGACCATGTAAATGGACAAGGACATGACCATAATCATGAAGATGGATTCACAGGAACTCATAGTCATGGTCACGAACATACACATGAACATGGACATGCTCACACAAATGATCATGAACATATACATGCGTAAAATAACTAGATAAAATTTAATTACGATATTGAATTTAAAACCATGAAGGTTTATATTAAAGGGTTTGTTTGACATGCCCCAATATATAACTTCATGGTTTTTTTATTAATATAAATTAAGGTTTCTATAATTATGAGAATACGTTATTATAATTATAAGATAAATTTAAAGTGAAATATATACAAAGTATAGTTAAACCTTATAATTATAAGAAACTGGAAAATAAACTTTAAATAATTAAAATAAATACATATATTAAGGGGAGAATTTGAAATGGTAAAAAGTAAAAGTTTAAAAAGGTTTTTAGTTGTACTAGCTATAGCAGGGTTAACACTGAGCGCAGTAGGATGCTCATCAAATCAAAAAACTAAAGAAGAAGGTTCTAATACAAAGGTTGAGGCAAGTAACTTTAAGCCAGTAGAATACGTATACTCAGATGGTGCTAAAGATTACAATGTAAAAGTAGATGCACCAAAGCAAAAAGCAGTTACATTATCTCAATTCATGACAGAGATGTTATTAGCATTAGATTTAGGGGATAGAATGGTAGGAACAGCTCTTTTAGATAATCCAATATTACCTGAGTATAAAGAAGCATATGAAAAAATACCTGTAATAAAAGTTGGAGAAGGTCACTCTATATCTAAAGAAGGATTCTTAGCTACAGGAGCTGATTTTGTTAGTGGATGGGATTCATCTATAAGTGAACAAACAACAGGAGCTCCAGATGAACTTATAAAAAATGGAATAGCACCTTTTATGGCTAAGTCATATTCTCCAGATGCAACAATTGATACTGTATATGAAGATTTTGACTTGTTAGGAAAGGTATTTGGAGTAGAAGATAAATCTAAAGAAGTTGTAGATAAAATGAAAAGTGATATAAAAGTTGTAACAGATAAAGTAGGAGATATAAAACCTGAAGATAGAGTAAAAATGATGGTTTATGATTCTGGTGAAAATGATGCGATGGTAGTTGGTAAAGGACTTGCTAATGATTTAATACAGCATGCAGGTGGAAATAACGTATTTGCTAAAAATGCAGATAAACCATATATAAATGTTTCTTGGGAGAGTATAGTTGCTGAAAATCCAGAAGTTATATTAGTAACTGACTTCTTAGCAGGAGAACCAGTACAAAAGAAAATAGATTTCTTAAAAGCTCATCCAGCTCTTAAAGACGTACCTGCTATAAAGAACAATAAAATATATGTTGTAGAATTAGCAGACTTATCTCCAGGTGTTAGAAATCCTAAGCTTATAGAAAAAATGCATGGATATTTCTTTGGAGAAAATAAATAATGCAAGTGGCAGTAGAAAATAAAAGGAGCCTTTCTAAAAAGAAAGGTTTCTTATTTTGGGTAATAGCACTAGTAATATTATTAGCAGCAACATCAGTTGTTGCAATAGCAATAGGTAGTACATATATAGAACCTGGAGAAGTATATAAAGTATTACTTAGCAAATTAACAAATGGGGCAATTTTTAGTGATGTATCAACAGTTATGAATCAAAATATAATATGGGAAATAAGATTTCCAAGAGTTTTATTAGGTGCAATATGTGGTGCAGGTCTTGCAATTTGTGGGGTTCTTATGCAATGTGTAACTAAAAATCCAATTGCAGAACCATATATATTAGGTATATCATCAGGAGCATCTTGTGGTGCAGTTGCAGTTTTAGTATTAGGTGGAATATTTGGAATACATAGTTTACAAACAGGAGCATTTTTAGGATCCATATTATCAGGGGTTTTAGTATTTGCAATAGGAACTCAAATGGGAAAAACTAGCTCTACAACAAGATTAGTTCTTTCTGGGATGGCAATATCAACTATATTTGCAGCTCTTACAAATTTACTAATATACTCAGCTAAAAACTCAAATCAAGCTAAAACAGCTCTTTTTTGGACTATAGGTAGCTTGGGTGGTGCTAAGTGGGATGTACTTTTATTCCCATTTATCATACTAATATTAGTTATGATAATAGCTATAATAATGTCTAAATCATTAGATATATTACTTTTAGGTGATGATAGTGCAATAATACTTGGAATAAATGTAAAACTTATAAAAACTGTAATTTTAATATTAGCAACATTATTAACATCAGCATTAGTTGCAATAACTGGTGCGATTGGATTTATAGGTTTAGTTGTACCGCATATATGTAGAACTATATGTGGTAGTGATCATAAAAAATTAATTGTACTTTCATCATTAATAGGATCTATTTTCTTAATAGGTTCAGATATAGCTGCAAGGGGTCTTTTCCCACCAATAGAGATACCAATAGGAATAATAACTTCATTAGTTGGAGGACCATTCTTCCTATACTTAATTTCTAAGAAAAACTATTCATTTGGAGGGAAAGAGTAATGTTTAAGGTACAAGTTAAGGACTTAAAGTTTAATATAGATAAAAAAGAAATATTAAAAGATGTATCATTCGATGTACCTAAAGGTTCATTTGTTGGAGTTATAGGGCCTAATGGTTCAGGAAAATCAACATTACTTAAAAATATATATAGGCTTTATAAGCCAACTAATGGAAGTATATTTTTAGATAATAAAGACTTATCAACAATGAAGGACAAAGATTGTGCAAAAGAAATAGCAGTTTTAGCTCAAGAAAGTAATACACATTTTGATTTTACAGTAGAACAAATCGTTAAAATGGGAAGATATCCATATAAATCAGTTTTCGAAGATTACTCTAAAGAAGATTTAAAAATGGTTAAAGACATGTTGAAAAAAGTTGGACTAGAAAGTTATACAGAAAGAAGTTTTTCTCAACTGTCTGGTGGAGAAAAGCAAAGAACTTTAATAGCAAGAGCACTAGTTCAAAATACTGATTTTTTAGTACTTGATGAGCCTACAAACCACTTAGATATAGGGTATCAAATTCAGTTGATGGACTTAGTTAAAAGTCTTAAGATAACTACATTATCAGCTATACACGATATGAACCTAGCATCTATGTACTGTGATTATTTAATAGTAATGAAATCGGGACAAATAATAAATGCAGGTAAAGTAGAAGAGGTTATAACATCTGAGATGCTAAAAGAAGTATTTGGAGTGAATGCATATGTAGGCATAAATCCTATAAATAAAAAATTACAGGTATCATTTATGCACACGCATGAACATATTAATGGAGTAGGTCATGACCATATTCATGAAGATGGATTTACAGGTGAGCATGAACATTACCATGAACATACGCAAGCAGCATTATAAATAAAATGTATTAATAATAAAGCAGTAACTAAAATTAAAAAATTTAGTTACTGCTTTTTATAATAACTAAAATACAACTTTTGTGTAAAAATATAAGGAATTTGTACTAATTTTGACAATTATATGACACAAAAAAGACACAATTTAGTTGTATAATTAAATTAGAAAAACTTAATAAGGGGAGATGGACTAATGAAAAATTTTAGATTAGGGATTATAGCAGCATTCATGTTTATACTACTTAATCCTGTTCAATCGCATGCCATGCATATAATGGAAGGATTTTTACCTCCAAAATGGTCTATTGCATGGAGTATAATATTTATACCATGTTTTTTAATAGGATTAAAAAATATTACAAAAATACTTAAGGAAAATCCTAAAAAGAAAGTATTGTTAGCACTATGTGGTGCATTTGTGTTCGTATTATCAGCACTAAAAATACCATCATTAACAGGTAGCTGTTCACATCCAACAGGAATAGGCCTAGGAGCTATATTATTTGGACCAAGTGTAATGGTTGTTTTAGGAACGATAGTACTTTTATTCCAAGCTATACTTTTAGCACATGGTGGGTTAACAACTTTAGGAGCTAATGGATTCTCAATGGCAGTTGTAGGAGCATTAGTTACATATGGACTATATAAATTACTTAAAAAGTTTAATGTAAATACTAGATTTAATGTGTTTATATCTTCTGCATTAGGATGCTTAGCTACATACACAGTAACAGCAACTCAGCTAGCATTAGCGTTTCCAGATGCATCTGGTGGAGTTATGGCATCTTTAGTTAAATTCTTAGGAATATTCTTCTTAACTCAAATACCTATAGCAATAGGTGAAGGTATATTAACAAGTATAATATATAACATGATCACACAAAGAGAAGAGGAAGGAGTAGACTACGATGAGTACAAATGCGAAACAGGCAAATAAAAATAAAGCTAATAAAAAAGCTAATAAAAACAACTTTATAATGCTTTTAATAGCAGTTGCTCTTATAGTGATTCCTTTAGTATTAAAACCAGGAGCGGAATATGGAGGAGCTGATGGTCAAGCAGAAGATGCAATAACAGAAATATCTCCAGACTATAAGCCTTGGTTTAGCAGCTTATATGAGCCACCTAGTGGAGAAATAGAAAGTTTACTATTTGCTACTCAGGCAGCTTTAGGAGCTGGAATCATAGGATATTATTTAGGTAGTAGAAAAGCTAAATAAATGCATGTATAATATATATTATAAAGCATTTTTATTATAAAAATTAAATCTATTATAGGCTCTCTAAAAAGAGATTAATAGGGAAAAAGGTTAAAATCCTTTGCAGCACCCGCTACTGTAATGTGGACGAACGTTTGTTAAACCACTGTGATAATTTCACGGGAAGGTAAACTAGTAGGATGAAGCTAAGCCAGGATATCTACCTATAATATATAAAGGATTTCTTCGGGGATGAGGAAGGTTCTTACTGACTATATGAATATTTATTATATAGGTATACTAAGCTCATCCCCGTTTGATTGAGCTTTTAATTTTGACCTTAACCTATTTTTAATAAAATAAATGATTTAATCATAAAAAATGCTTTAGCTGTATTGCTAAAGCATTTTTTATGTTAGTATCTTTATAGCAAGAGGTTAAATGGCTACAAGGGGATAAAGGAGTGAGTAATTTTGAAAAAGACTTTAATTTTAATATGTGATGATCAAGAATCAATACATGAAACAGTTGGGGAGTATTTAAAATTAGAAGGTATGGATTATGTATCAGCATATGATGGAATCGATGGGTTAAAAAAATTTGAAGAATATAATCCTGATTTTATATTATTAGATTTAATGATGCCAAAGATGTTTGGAACTGAAGTATGTAAAGAAATTAGAAAAGTAAGTAATGTTCCAATTATTATGTTGACAGCAAAAGGTGAGACTATAGACAGAATAACTGGACTTGAAATGGGGGCAGATGATTATATAACTAAACCATTTTCGCCAAGAGAGGTAGTAATAAGAATAAAAACCGTTTTAAGACGAGTAACTAGTGCAAGTTCGTATAAAAAAAGTGATTTAATAAAACATAAAAATCTTGAAATAAATTTAGAAAGTCACGAAGTATATATCAATAACCACCCAGTTAATATTACACCTAAAGAAATTAAAATATTTTATATGTTAGCATCTAATCCAGGTAAGACATTAACGAGAGATTACATATTATCAGAAGTTTGGGGATATGATTACTTTGGAGATACTAGGGTAGTAGATACTCAAATTAAGAGATTAAGAAAAAAAATAAGCTCTTATGATTCTGAGTGGGAAATTAAATCTATATATGGTGTAGGATATAGATTTGAGGTGTCTTAATGAATCATTCACTATTTAAAAAGATATTTAGAACTATAGGTATTGCTAGTATAGTTGCTGTTTCAGTAATGATATTGTTTTGTAGTATAACATTGAAACAATATTTCTTAAAAATTAAATTAGAAGAAATTCAGCAAAAGGTAGAAGATACTATATCACAATACGATATTATGGCTAGTAAGTTGCCTGACAGGCTAGAAAATATATTAGGAAATGATGTTATTATAAAAGGATATGATAATTCTAAACAATCAATATGTAAAATATATCCTAAAAGAGAAGATGGAATTATAATTGATGATATAAAAATAAAACAAGGATTAGAACCATACATAAATACAGTTTTAGGAGGCAACTCAATAAAAGGTGTTACTAAAATTTATGGATTGAAGGAAGATTCCATAATTGTAGGAGAGCCTATAAAGCAAGATGGTAAAATTGTAGGTGCTATATTTGTTATAAAGCTTACAAAAGATTTTGCAGATTTATTTGTAGGATTTTATGTTGTACTAATGATAAGTGTAGTTTTAGTTTTAACATCCACTATTATACCGATATATCTATCAAGCAAAAAATGGTTTAAACCATTAGATGATATGACTAATGCTACAATGTCTATGGCTAAAGGTGATTATTCAATAAGAATAAAAGAAAGCCAAGATGATGAAATAGGAGATTTAGCGAGAGCTTTCAATGAACTAACATTAAGATTAGAACAAAATGATAAGGAAGCTAAGTTATTAGATCAAATGAGAAAAGATTATGTAGCTAATATTTCACATGAATTAAAAACCCCAGTAACATCTATAAGGGCAGTAGCAGAAATGTTAAATGATGATGTATTTTCAGACAAACTAGATAGAAAAAAATATTATAGTATGATACTAAGAGAATCAATGAGATTAGAAGTATTAATAAAAGATATGCTAGAGTTATCAAATCTTCAAGCTGGAAATGTATCAGTAAAAAAAGATCAAGTTGATTTAAATGATATTTTAGATGAGATATATGAAAAATTTGAAGTAATTGCAAATGATCTAGATATAAATTTAACTATAAAAAAAATTGAAAATAATAAATCTATTGTATTTACTAACTATAACAGGATAATACAAGTTTTGGTAATATTGTTAGATAATGCATTTAAATTTACAGGAGAAGAAGGAACTGTGAGTTTAGAAACTAGTATAGAAAAAGAGTTTATAAGAGTTGTTGTATCTGACACTGGAATTGGAATAGATGAAGAGGACATACCTTTTGTATTTGATAGATTTTACAAAGTTGATAAGTCTAGGCAATCTATGGGAACTGGAATTGGTTTATCTATAGCAGCAGAAATAATAAGACATTTAGATGAAGAAATATATGTTGAATCAAACGTGGGAGTAGGCTCTAGATTTGTGTTTACGATACATTATGAATAGTTTAAAATGATAGAAAATAAGTTATATTGGCGTAAAATGTAAATTGAGCTAAGTTTGACATAGTTTTGACACAAAAAGTACACAATTGTACGATATAATATCTAAGAAGATACGAATAAGAATTGGGGGATAAAATATATGTGCGCAACTTGTAAAGAGCATCAATGTACTTGTAATGGGGCAGGTACTTGTGAAGCTTGCAATAAATAATTATATAGGAGAGTAGATCTAAGATTTTAGAGATACTCTCTTTAAAGTTTTATTAAAAATATTTAAATTTCATCAATTAAAGTAGAGAAATTTATTTTTATATATGAGAAAAATTAAGCGTGGGAGAGGAAATTATGAAATTAAAAAAGAGCATAGCATTAATGTTAGGAACTGTGTTAGTTTTAGGTCTTGTTGGTTGCGCTTCGAAGAAAGTAGATGATTCAAGTGATAAGGCTTCTTCAGGAGGAAGTAAATCATCTCATTATCCAGTAACTATTCAAACTTATAATTATAAGAAAGAACCTATAGAAGTTACTTTTGATAAGTCGCCAGAAAACGTTGTAGCAGTTTATCAAAACTCTATTGAAACAATGTTAGCATTAGGATTAGAGGATAAAATAAAATTAGCTGCAGGTTTAGATCATGAAGTTAAAGATGAATATAAAGAAGCTTTTAGTAAAGTAAATTATTCAGATAAATTTACACCAGATAAAGAAACTGTAATAATGGAAAAACCTGACCTTATATTCTCTTGGTGGTCTATATTTGATGAAAAAAGATTAGGTGAAGTAAACTACTGGCAAGATAAAGGGATAAATACATATATGTCAGTAAATAGTGGTGCTACAGAGGAAAAAACAGTAGATAATGAAATAACAGATATATTAAATGTAGGAAAAATATTTGATGTTGAAGATAAAGCTAAATCTATAACAGATGAAATAAAAAATGGTATAGACGATGTTGTAAATAAAGTAAAAGATCAAGAAAAACAAACAACGTTAATAGTTGAATATATGGATGGAAAGATTTACACTTACGGAGCTAAAACTTTAGGTGGAGATATGGTGTCTAAATTAGGTGCAGAATTATTAAATCCAAAAGGTGGAGATATAGGCGAAGAGGACTTAATAAAATTAAATCCAGATTCTATATTTGTAGTATATATGGATAGAAATGATAAGAATGTAGCTCAAGGTGAAATTAATAAAATTTTAAATAATAAAGCATTAGCAAGTTTAAAAGCTGTAAAGGATAAGAGAGTTAATCCTATAGCATTAGGAGATATGTATTGTAGTGGTGTAAGAACTATTGATGGTATAAATACATTTGCTCAAGGGTTGTATCCAGAATTAAAAAAATAATAGTTAATCATAAAGCAATAAGGGACGCGATATCGTAGCCCTTATTTTTTTATATAAGTTTAAATAAAAAAATTAATAAAATATAAAAAATATATATAAATTATATTGACGAATTTTAAATAATATAATATAATTAACTTGTAAGTGAACAGAGCTTGGAGAAGTACTCAAGTGGCTCAAGAGGATCCCCTGCTAAGGGATTAGGCTGGATTAAACCGGTGCGAGGGTTCGAATCCCTCCTTCTCCGCCAGTGAAAGACTATCGATTTATCGGTAGTTTTTTTTTATGGATTTTCCATAAGTTGAAAGGAGATGTTCTACGTGAGAAGCAGTAGAGAAAGAGCTTACAATATGCTAGAAAGAGCTCAAAATTCTAAATACAGACTAGTAAGAGATTCTTTTTTAGTTGGAATTCTAGTAGGCTTAATTATAGTACTACATAGATTTATTGCATCTAAGTTAAGTCATGTATTTATCGAAGTATATTCTAGAGGAAAAGAAAATCTAGTATATATACCAATAATATTTATCGTATTAATTATATTAGGCTATATAGTATCAAAACAAATCAAAAGAGAACCAATGATAAGTGGAAGTGGTATACCTCAAGTGGAAGGCATATTAACTAGGCGCTTAGAAGTAAATTGGTTTAGAGTCTTAATTCATAAATTCATAGGAGGACTTATTTGTCTAGGGGCTGGGCTATCAGTTGGTAGAGAAGGTCCATCAGTTCAAATGGGTGCTTGTATAGGAGAAGGCGTATCGAAAAATCTAAAAAAACTAGAAAATGAAGAAAAATATTTAATAACAAGTGGAGCCAGTGCAGGTTTATCTGCCGCTTTTAATGCGCCATTATCAGGTGTAATGTTTGCTTTAGAAGAAGCTCATAAGAACTTCTCTCCATTAGTATTATTATCAGCAATGATAGCATCTTTAACTGCTGATTTTGTATCAAAACAATTCTTCGGTTTAATACCATCATTACACTTTGGAGCATTGACACCAATACCATTAAAATACTATTGGGTACTTATAATATTAGGTATAGTAATAGGTATTAGTGGATTTATATTCAATAATGGAATTTTAAAAACTCAAAGTATTTTCAAAAATAGTAAGCTAAGTACAGAAGTTAAAACAATAATACCTTTTATAATGACAGGTATAGTGGGTTTAATATCACCAATATTATTAGGTGGTGGACATGAGCTTATAATGAGCTTAAAAAGTGGTGGAGTTGCTATAAATATTTTATTTGTGTTTATAGTGGTTAAATTTTTATTTACATTTATATGTTTTGGTTCAGGAGTTCCTGGTGGAATATTTTTCCCTTTACTTACATTAGGAGCATTAGTTGGAAATGTAGTTGGAATTATAGCTATATCTTATCTAGGTGTACCAGATAGCTATATTATAAACTTTATAGTATTAGCGATGGCAGGGCATTTCGCTGCAACTGTAAAAGCACCTATAACTGCAATTATATTAATTTCTGAAATGACAGGTTCTTTAGAGCACTTATTATCACTTTCTATAGTAGTAGTAGTTGCACAAATTACATCAGATATATTAAAAGTTCATCCTATATATGAAAGTTTATTAGAAAGGCTTTTATCTAAAGGAGAAAATAAATATAAAGGAAATGGTAAGAAAACTTTATTAGAAGCTGCAGTCCATATGAATAGTGAGCTTGATGGTAAATGTATTAAGGATATTTTATGGCCTACAAATTGCTTAGTAGTGGCTATAACAAGAGGCAATACTGAAATATTACCTAAAGGTTGTACTAAAATTATAGCAGGTGATTATTTGACAGTTATGACTGACCAAAATAGTTCTTCAGAAGTATTAGAAAAGGTAACTAAATTAGCAGAGTGCTAAATTATAATAAAAAAGTTAAGTTTAAATTAAAAAGGTTAAAATCTATAATTATAGATTTTAACCTTTTTATATACTAAGTTATTATAACTTATCTGATTTATGAATAAGTTATAATACCAACTGCTAGGCTTGAGCAACGGACCTGTTTTTTAGGTCGTTGGCGACAGAAGCGAAGCGACTTTTTTATTATTCAGTCTTAGCATTAAATTCATTTTTTAATTCTAAATAGTAATTTGTATAGACTAGTTGTAAATAAGGTCCTACGTATAATAATCCTAAACCTAATGTTATTACTGTTACTAACATCCATGGAATAAATGTTATACATAACCATATTGTTTTTAATAAATTACCTTTCATATATAAAAAACTATATTTAATTGATTTAAATATCTTATTATCATCTAAAATTAGATAATTTACGAATGATAAATATAAGCCTGCTATAAAGCAAAATGAATATATTGTAATTATAATAATTATTATAGGAATAAAACTATCTGTGATACTAACTAATGCAAGTGTTGCTCCTAGAACTACTAAAAATATTAGCACAAACATTGGTACAAATATCACAATGCTTGCTCCTATAATTCTTAAAAATTTCTTTAAAGGTACCTTTATACTTTTAACTTCATTATACTTTGCTATATTTAGCAAAATATTAGTAAGAAAAATACTCAATATACCAACTAATATACTAACAGTTAAAGTGACTGCTATGCCAAAATTTGATATATCATCATCAAAATATATAGAAACACCATATAAAACTAATGTCAAAAAAGTAAATAAAACAGGTAGTTTCCAGTTATCTAATAATTGCTCTCTAGATGTACTTTTTATTTCTGAAAAATTTCTCATAAATCCTCCTGATATTGATTTTAATTTGAAAAGCTACTTAGATATTTATATCAAGCAATATAAATATCTAAGTTAGGATAATGCTTAAACCACTAAATAAATTTAATAATATATAGTAAATAGAGGTTAAAAATAATAAATCCATTTTTTTAATAATATAATTCATAAATATTAAATGCTTAGCAGTGATTTGCATTGTAAGGATATCATCTATGCTTTTATTAGACAATAGATTTTACGTGAAAGGGTGATTTTGATACCTGAATGGAGATATATGTATAAGATAGGTATTATAAAGTAAGGCTTTAATTATAGTAAAAATTTCAATTATTTTAATTATAGATTATAATAGTTTTATCTATAATTATATTTCGTATATATAGTTAGTATAAAGTTTATAATTAAAAATAGAAAAGTTTTAAATAACGGATGAAATAATATTGCAAGGTGGTAATTATGATAAGTATAGATAAATTAAATGAAAATCAAAAGCGGGCAGTAGAACATTTAAATGGTCCGTGTATGGTATTAGCAGGTCCTGGGTCGGGCAAAACAAGAGTTATAACATATAGAATTGCTAATATGGTAGTAAATAAAGAAATAAAACCTACAAGTATATTAGCAATAAGTTTTACAAAAGCATCTTCAGTAGAAATGAAAAATAGAGCATTAAGTTTAAGTAAAGATTATAGAATGAATAAAGTTACATATGGAACATTTCACTCAGTATTCTTTAGGATCTTAAGATTTTTTGTTAAATATGATTTAGATAGTATATTAGATGAAAAATCTAAAAGATTAGCGTTAAAAGGTATTATGAAAAATTTAAATATAGAAAATGCAGATGATGATGAAACTGTTGGACAAGTAATAAATGAAATATCATTTGTAAAAAATGAGCTAATGGACAAATATGATTTTGATTCAGAAATACTTAGTAGTGATGAGTTTATAAAAACTTATAATATGTATGAAGAGTATAAAAGTCAAATAAATAAAATAGATTTTGATGATATGTTAATAAAAACATATGAGTTGTTATTGAATAATAATCAAGCATTACAAAGAGTACGTAGTGCGTATAAGTATATTCTTGTAGATGAATTTCAAGACATAAATAAGGTGCAATTTGAAGTACTTAAATTAATAGCAAATCCTATGAATAATATATTTGTAGTAGGAGATGAAGATCAAAGTATTTATGGATTTAGGGGATCAAGGCCAGATTTTTTATTAGAGTTTGAAGAATATTTTGAAGGTACAAATAAAGTTGTTTTAGATATCAACTATAGATCAAAAGAAGAAATTATAGATATTGCTAATAGGCTTATAGAAAAAAATGAAAATAGATATGAAAAGGTTATAAAATGTGGTCAAGGTAATGGAGCTCAAATAAATTATGTATCACCAGAGGATTCAGAAGAAGAAGCTGTATTTATAGCTAAAGATATATTAGAAGAAATAAAAAAAGATTATGTAGAGTATTCGGATTTTGCTGTGATATACCGTACTAATATACAGTCTAGAGCACTTGTAGATGTGTTTATGGATATGAGAATACCATTTGTAGTAAAAGACTCTATAATTACTATATATGATCATTGGGCAGCTCAAGATATACTAGCATATCTAAGAATAGGATTAAATCCTCAAAATAACAAAGACTGGGTAAGAATAATCAATAAACCATTTAGATATATATCTAAGGATAATGTAAATATGGTAAAGGATGAAAGTGACTTTATAAATGCACTAATAAATAAATGTAATTTGCATCCTAAACAAGTAAAAACTATAAATGATTTAGATATTGATTTAAGTTATCTAAAAACATTAAATCCTAAAAATGCTATATCTTACATTAGGACAAGTTTAGATTATGATAGATACATATTAGATTATTGTACAAACAGAAAAATAAAAACAAATGGATTAATAGAGATTTTAAATGAATTAGAAAGCTCTGCAACTAATTTTAAAACTATAAAGGATTACCTAGAACATATAGATAGAGTCAAATCAGAATTAGTAGATAATAAGAATAATAAAAATACAGATGGTGTTATTTTTACAACTATGCATAGTGCTAAAGGACTAGAATTTAAAAATGTTTATATAATAGGTGCGAATGAGGGAACTATACCACATGAAAAATCATATGACATAGAAGATGATGAAAAAAAGATAGAACAAATAGAAGAAGAGAGAAGACTTATGTATGTAGCGATAACTAGAGCAGAGGAAAATCTATATATAAGTTCTCCTATAAATAAGTATGGAAAAAAGGTATCTAAATCAAGATTTATTGATGATATAAAAGCACCTACTAAAAAAGAGATAGAACAAATTACTATTGGAGATAAAATATATCATAAAAAATTTAAAGAAGGTACTATAATACAAAAAGAAGGAAGTTCTATTAAAATAAGGTTTAGTGATGGAGATAGGACGCTTGATTATAAAGTTTGTATGGTGAAAAATATGATTTGGAAAATATAAACCTAAAATTAAATTCTAGATTTAAGTTGGGGAAATTTTAAAAATTCGTTAGTATAGTATTATAAAAAGGATGCCTAAATAATAAATATTATCTAGACATCCTTTTTATTTTAATAATAAATTCCTTTTTCGAAGAAATCTTTTATTTCATCTAAATTATTTGTTTTGCCTAAAGCTAACATTAATTTTATTCTAGCTTTTTGACCAGGTAAGTCACCACCGAATATACATCCGATGTTTCTTAAATCCCTACCAGAACCTAAATATCCATAACTATCAAATACTCTACCAGAGTGGCATCTAGACACTATAACAACAGGTATATTGTTTTCTCTAGCATACTTAACTCCTTGATACATTTGAGGTGGTATATTACCTCTACCCATAGCTTCTATGACAATTCCTTTATAACTATTGTCTGTAGCAAATTTTATAAATTCAGCATCCATTCCGACACCTGATTTTAATAAAGCTACTTTTGATTCTACTATATCAGTATCAATTATAGTTCTTGATCCAGTATTTTTAGATAACACTAGTTCATTACAATCTATTATACCTAGAGGACCTGATCCTAATGCTTGGAATGTATTTAATGCTAAAGTATTTGTTTTTGTAGCTTCTGAAGCTAACATTACTTCATTATTTAAAACAACTAACACACCTTTTCCCATAGCATCATCAGAAATTGCAGTACAAACTGCAGCAGAAAGGTTACTTGGACCATCATATCCAAGCTCTGAACTACTTCTCATAGCTCCAGTAACTATTACAGGTTTTATGCTAGTTATAGTTAAATCTAAGAAATAAGCTGTTTCTTCTAAACTATCTGTACCGTGAGTTATTACAACTCCAGAAATATCTTCTCTTACAAGTAAATTATTTACATAATCTTTTAACTCCATCATTCTTTCTGGAGTTATATGAGGTCCTGGTATTTCATCAAAATTAAGAACTTCTACCTCAGCAACTTTATCAATATTGGTAACCATCGACATTATTTGTTCACCTGATAATGTTGGAATAGCTGCACCAACTTTTTCATCTACAGTCATAGATATAGTTCCACCTGTGAAAACTATAGCCACTTTTTTCTTTTTAGCCATATGCACTGCCTCCTTTAAAACATTTTAATATATTATAATTAGATTATATCAAAAAAAATATATATAGGTCTATTATGTGAATGTTAAAATAAAAAAATAGTGATTTATTTAAAGAAAATTTTTATAAAAATGCATAAAAAAAAGAGCTCGGGGAAGCTCTTTTTTTTTGTTAAGTTGACTTCCGTTGACAACTTAACTAATGGATATAAAGTCTATCCGTTCAAAAGGGGTATTGGGAATAGAGATTTTAATTAAGGTTATCAGGGGGATAACCATGTATTAATAATAACAAAATTCGACAGAAAAATCAATAGTTTTCAAAAAAATCTATTAAAATATTTTTTTAGCGTATAAAATCAACATTAGTCGAATTATATATATTATTAACTTATAAATTTATACAAAAAAATAAAACCTACTTCGATATCCGATCATGAAGTAGGCTATAAATGAATAAAAATATTCATTTAAAGGGGTATTGGGAATAGAGATTTTACTAAGGTTATCAGGGGGATAACCATAAGTAAATAATATCAAAATTCGACAGTAAAATCAATAGATTATTACAAAAAATATTGTAAAAATTTACAATTCTACAAAAAAGTATATAATAAACGTTTTCATAAATTTCATTCTTTTTATCATTATATTTTAAGTAACGGATGGGGTAGTTGATGATAGGATTCAGGCGACTTTTTATTACAAAAAAATATATATTTACTAATATTAGGGATTAAATATTAAAAAAAAATACAAATAGTGATATAATAAAAGGATGTGAGTTTAAAATCTAAAGCATTGAAAAATAAAGGTTATAATAACTATTTACCTTATATTTACACTTATTTATAATAAATATTTTATTATATTTGATAAATAAGATATAAATTTGGAAACAATAAATAAAAGTGATTTTATTAAAAATAAGAAAATTTGATAATTAATTTATATAAATTTATATATTAAATAGAAAGCGGTGAGGTATATGGATATATATTTAGATAATAGTGCGACTACAAAACCATATAAAGAAGTAATTGATAAAATGGTATATGCATTAAGCACGGATTATGCTAACCCATCTTCATTACATAGAAAAGGTATTGAAGTAGAAAAAAATATAAAGAATATAAGACAAAGTATAGCTAGAACTTTAGGTGCAAAGGATAAAGAAATATATTTTACATCTGGAGGAACTGAAGCAAATAACGCTATAATAAGAGGGGTTGCAAATTTACATAAAAAAAGAAAAAATCACATAATATCAACAGTTATAGAGCACCCATCTGTTTTAAATACATTAAAAGACTTAGAAGAAGATGGATTTGAAGTAACATATTTACCTGTAGATACTACTGGAAAAATAGATATAGAAGCGTTTAAACAGGCTATAAAACCTTCTACATGCTTAGTAAGTATAATGCATGTAAATAATGAAGTAGGATCAATACAACCAATTCAGGAAATAGGAAAGTATTTAAAATCTTTAAATGATAAAGTTTATCTACATATAGATGCAGTTCAGTCGTATTCTAAGATAAATTTCAAACCATCAAGATATAATATAGATTTTATGAGTGTAAGTGGACACAAGTTCCACGGTCCAAAAGGAATTGGATTTATGTATATAAAAGAAAATAACAGATTAAAACCTATACTAACAGGTGGTGGTCAAGAAATAGGTATAAGATCTGGTACAGAAAATACACCTGGTATATATGGATTAGGTGAAGCTGTAAGTATTATAAATAAAGATTTAAATTCTACTATAGATAAGATAAACTCATTAAAAAACTCATTAAAAGATGAGATAGAAAGAAATATAGATGATATAAAAATAAATTCTCCAGAAGATGGAGTTTGTCACATATTAAATGTATCTTTCAGAGGAGTAAAAGGAGAGGTTTTACTTCATTATTTAGAACAAAAAGGTATATATGTTTCAACTGGGTCTGCATGTTCATCAAAGAAAAAAGGAAGTCATGTACTAAATGAAATGAACTTAGCTCCTGTAGAAATAGAAGGCGCTATAAGATTTAGTTTATCAGATTTAAATACTGAAGAAGATATTAAATCTGTTATTCCAGTTTTAGTTGAATCAGTAAATGATTTAAGGATGATAATGAAAAGACGTTAAAATGATTAAAAATAATTTAAATAAAATAAAAACAAGAGGTGAGACAATTGTACAATACATTAATCGTTAAGTATGGAGAAATTGGAGTTAAAGGAAAGAATAGATATATATTTGAAAATAAATTAATAAAAAATATTAAAAATATATTAAAACCTTTAGGTGATTTTAAGGTATACAAAGAATTCGGAAGAATATATGTAGATCTAGAAGATTATGATTATGAAGAAGTAATAGAAGAAGTTAAAAAAGTATTTGGTATAGTTGGTGTTTGTCCAGCTGTTAGAGCTGAAAAAGACTACAATAAATTAAAAGAATTAGCACTTCAAATGTTAGAAGAAAAAATACAAGAAGGTGCTAAATCATTTAAGGTTGAAAGTAGAAGAGGAGATAAAAGTCTTGAACTAACTTCTCAAGAGATGAGTTTAGATATAGGTGGATACTTAGTATCTCAAGTAAAAGATAGAATAGCTGTTGATGTTAGAAATCCAGAGGTTAAGATAAAATGTGAATATAGACAAACACATGTAATGGCATATAGTGATACTGTAGCTGGATATGGAGGATTACCTTTAGGAACTAATGGTAGAGCTATGTCTCTTTTATCAGGAGGAATTGATAGTCCAGTAGCATCTTGGATGGTAGCAAAAAGAGGTATGGATTTAGAATGTATACACTTCCACAGTTATCCGTTTACAAGTGAAAAGTCACAAGAGAAAGTAAAGGATTTAGGTAAAATATTAGCTAAGTATTGTGGTAGAGTAAGATTACACAAGGTTAATATATTAGAAATACAAAAAGCTATAGGTTTAAGCTGTAAAGAAGAAGAGATGACAATAATATCAAGAAGATTTATGATGCAAATAGCTGAAAGAGTTGCAGAAAAGAGACATTGTGATGCTTTAGTAACTGGAGAGAGTATCGGACAAGTTGCTTCTCAAACAATACAAGGATTAACTTGTACAAATGCTTCAGTAAGCATACCAGTATTTAGACCACTTATAGCTATGGATAAAACTGAAATAGTAGATATAGCTCAAAAGATAGGAACTTTTGAAACATCTATATTACCAGAAGAAGATTGTTGTACAGTATTCTCTCCAAAGAAACCTGTTACAAAGCCTAAGTTAGATAGAATAGAAATGTCTGAACGTAAATTAGATGTTGAAAAATTAATACAAGATGCTATAGATAATATAGAAGTAGAAGATTTAGAATTTTAATTAAATATATATATAAAATAAAAAAGCCCCTGAGGGCTTTTTTATTTTATATATTAAAAACTCAAAATGAATTTAAAAAGGGCGTAATTAAATTTATTTGTTAAATACTTTAACACCGAATTTTTCTATTATTTGTTTAGCTTTTTCAATATCTTCACTAGTAGCATCTGGAGTATCTTTTAATTGATAATCAATACCCATGTTTTCCCACTTATGAACACCTAGTGTATGGTAAGGTAATAACTCTAGTCTGTCTACATTGTTAAGTGTTGAAACGAATTGACCTATTTTTTCTAAGTTTTCAACATCATCTGTAATCCCAGGTACAAGAACGTGTCTTATCCAAACTGGTATATTTCTTTCGTCTAAATGTTTAGCAAGTTTTAATGTTTTCTCAATTCCAACACCAACTAAATCTTTTGATTTTTCCTCAACCATATGTTTTAAGTCAAGTAAAACAAGATCTGTATTATCTAGTATAGGATCTACAGTTTCTATATCAACAAATCCTGATGTATCTAAACAAGTGTGTATATTATTTTTCTTAGCTTTAGCAAATAATTCTGTTAAGAATTCTGGTTGTAGTGTAGCTTCTCCACCTGATGCAGTTATACCACCACCAGAGAATTTCATATATGAAGAATACTTAAGTGCTTGATTTATTATTTCATCTGTAGTGTATTCTTTCCCACCTTTAGCATCCCATGTGTCTCTGTTATGACAATATTTACATCTTAATGGACATCCTTGCATAAATAATATAAATCTTATTCCTGGTCCATCTACTGTACCAAATGTTTCTATTGAATGAATTCTTCCTTTAACCATTATAGTCACCTCATAAGTTGATTTTAAATTTAAGTTTATTTTTATGTGTAATATACTGTATACAAAAATCCTTTATAAATATATTATAGAATATTATATATTTAAAGTCTATAACAAACGTTTATGTAATCTTTACTATATTTATATTATACCCAGAAAATATATGTTAAAACATAATATGATTATAATCAATATATCGGATTGTATATAGTTTAAATGCATTAATTAATTTTATTTAAAGAGAGAAGGGGAGAGTTAATTATAAAAAAAAGAGTGTAAGTTGATGAGACTTACACTCTGAAAAATTATATACTTTGATTTGTGACAATTGTATAAACTGTCGATGTAAGAAATTAGATGTTATAATTAAGCCATTTTTCCGTGGAATGTTCTGTTTATAACGTCCATTTGTTGTTCTCTAGTTAACTTGATGAAGTTTACAGCGTATCCTGAAACTCTTATAGTTAATTGAGGGTATTTTTCTGGATGTTCCATAGCATCTTCTAAAGTAGCTCTATCAAATACGTTAACGTTTAAGTGATGAGCTCCATCTCCGAAGTATCCATCCATCATTGCTGATAAGTTTTGAACTCTTTCAGTCATATCTTTTCCTAAAGCACCTGGTACTATAGAGAATGTGTTAGATATACCATCTTGAGAATGTTCATATGGTAATTTAGCAACTGAAGATAATGAAGCTAAAGCTCCGCTGTTATCTCTTCCGTGCATTGGGTTAGCACCTGGAGCAAATGGTTGTCCAGCTCTTCTACCATCAGGAGTATTACCAGTCTTCTTACCGTAAACTACGTTAGAAGTTATTGTTAATATTGATTGAGTATGAACAGAATCTCTGTAAGTTTTGTTCTTTCTTATTTTGTTCATGAAGTTTTCAACTAAGTCGCAAGCTATTTGGTCAACTCTATCATCGTTGTTTCCGTACATTGGGTAATCCCCTTCGATTTCGAAGTCAACAGCTACTCCTTGTTCATTTCTTATAGCTTTAACTTTAGCATGTTTTATAGCAGATAATGAGTCAGCACATACTGATAATCCAGCTATACCACAAGCCATAGTTCTGTATACGTCTCTATCATGTAATGCCATTTCTAATGCTTCATAAGAGTACTTATCATGCATGTAGTGGATTACGTTTAATGTATTTACATATAAGTTAGCTAACCAATCAGTGAATGGTTCAAACTTAGCCATTACTTCATCGTAATCTAAGTATTCTGAAGTTATTGGCTCGAATCTAGGTCCAACTTGAGCTAATGATTTTTCATCAACACCACCATTTATAGCGTATAATAAAGTCTTAGCCATGTTTACTCTAGCTCCGAAGAATTGCATTTGCTTACCTATTCTCATTGCAGATACACAACAAGCTATACCGTAGTCATCTCCCCAGTATGGTCTCATTAAGTCGTCGTTCTCATATTGAACTGAACTTGTATCTATAGATACTTTTGAACAGAAGTTTTTGAATCCTTCTGGTAATTGAGTAGACCATAATACAGTTAAGTTTGGTTCTGGAGATGGTCCAAGAGTATAAAGAGTATTTAAAACTCTGAATGAGTTCTTAGTTACTAATGTTCTACCATCTATTCCCATACCACCGATTGACTCAGTTACCCAAGTTGGGTCACCAGAGAATAAATCATTGTATTCTGGAGTTCTTAAGAATTTAACCATTCTTAACTTCATAACGAAGTGGTCCATTATTTCTTGAACTTCTTCTTCAGTTATAGTACCAGCAGCTAAATCTCTTTCGAAGTATATATCTAAGAAAGTAGAAGTTCTACCTAATGACATTGCAGCTCCGTTTTGATCTTTTATAGCTCCTAAGTATCCGAAGTATAACCATTGAACAGCTTCTTTAGAGTTAGTAGCTGGCTTAGATATATCGAATCCGTAAGTAGCAGCCATTTTCTTTAATTCATTTAAAGCTTTTATTTGATCAGCTATTTCTTCTCTTAATCTTATAACGCCTTCATCCATAGTAGAAACGTCTAAAGTATCTTTTTGGTTGTTTTTATCTTCTATTAATTTATCAACACCGTATAAAGCAACTCTTCTGTAGTCTCCTATTATTCTACCTCTTCCGTAAGCATCAGGTAATCCAGTTACTATACCAGATTTTCTAACAGCTCTCATTTCAGCAGTATAAGCATCGAATACACCTTGGTTATGAGTTTTTCTGTACTTAGTGAATATTTCGCTTATTTCAGGATCACATTCGTATCCGTAAGCTTTACAAGAGTTTTCAACCATTTTTATACCACCGAATGGCATTACAGCTCTTTTTAATGGAGCATCAGTTTGGAAACCAACTATTGTTTCTAATTCTTTGTCTAAGTATCCTGGTCCATATGCATTTATTAAAGATACAGTTTTTGTATCAACATCTAGAGTTCCACCATTGTCTCTTTCTTTTTTGAAAAGAGCCATAGCTTCGTCCCATAATTTTTTAGTGTTTTCAGTAGCTCCAGCTAAGAAAGAATCATTTCCTTCGTATGGAGTGTAGTTTGCTTGGATGAACCCTCTAACATCTATTTCTTTAGTCCATCTACCTTCTTTAAATCCTTGCCATGCATTCATGTGAATAGCCTCCTTAGTTAAGTCAGGTTTAGTTTTTGTAAAAAGTTAATTTGTTTTAATTTATATATAAAATCTAGCTAGATATTTTTTAAACAATATAAGCATAACATAAAAATAGTATTTTGTATACAAAATTTGTTATGAAATTGTCGATTTTTAGATAACTGACTTTTATTTTAATATCTTATAGTACATAAATACCCAGTTATAGCTAATATAAAACATAAAGAATAAAAAAATTTAAATATTAAAAATTAAACTCTTAGCATAGTATGTACATATTCTGAATATCTATTTATATAAGGAAGGGGTGAATTTATGTTAATAGTAGTATTTCTATTTTTACTTGGTTTTATACTAATAACTAAAGGCGCGGATATATTTATAAACTATACTGTTATAATAGGTAAAAAAACAAATATATCTGAATTAATATTAGGTGCTACAATAGTAAGTTTTGCAACAACATTGCCTGAATTAACAGTATCTTTATTTGCATCCTTAGAAGGGCATACAACAATGAGTTTAGGTAATGCAGTAGGATCGATTATTTGTAATACAGGATTGGTTTTAGGATTGGTAGGGCTTATAAGTCCATTTAAAGTAGATAAGAGTATGTTTTTTTCAAAATCAGTTTTATTATTAATTTCTGTAATTTTATTAATTGTATTTGGGCTAGATGGAAAGATAACTAAAAATGATGGTCTAATGCTTTTAATAATGCTAGCTATATATATGTACACAAATTACAAAAGTGTAGCAGATGAAAATAAAAAGATATCTAAATCTTCTAGAAAAAAAGAAAATACAAATGTATCTGAGCTTATATGCATAGGTATATTTTTTGTTTTAGGTTTAATAATGATGGTAGTTGGTTCAAGATTGCTAGTAGATAATGGTGTTAAAATAGCACAAGTAATAGGGATACCTCAAGGTGTTATAAGCTTAACTGTAATAGCTTTAGGAACATCTTTGCCAGAATTAGTATCATCTATAACTGCAATAAAGAAGAAACATCATGCTATATCAGTAGGAAATGTATTAGGAGCTAACATATTAAACATTGTATCGGTAATAGGTATATCTGCTATTCCGAATAATATACCTATACTATCACAAACAATGAAAATAGATTTTCCTTTTATGATAGTATTATTACTTGTATTAATATTGCCTACTATTAAAAAGGATAGAATTTATAGATGGCAAGGGCTATTAATGTTACTCATTTATTTTACATATATAACTACAATGTACTTAATGTATATTGTTACATAATAAATTATTTAAGTTTATATCGTCGTGAATATTCTCTATATATAAGGGACAAAATACTAATTGCATATTATCTGAAATAAATATATAATAGAAAAGTTAAGATAAACTGATAACGGAAAGGAAATAATATATGAATATAATGAAATTTGAAGATTTACAAATAAACGACGATATAAAAAAAGCTATAGCGGACATGGGGTTTGAAGAGCCATCTCCGATACAATCACAATCAATACCTGTAATATTATCTGGAAAAGATGTTATAGGACAAGCACAAACAGGAACGGGAAAAACAGCAGCATTCAGTATACCAGTATTAGAAACAGTAGATCCAGAAGACAAGAGCTTACAAGCGGTAGTTCTTTGTCCAACAAGAGAACTTGCAATACAAGTTTCTAAAGAAATAAGAAAAATAGGAAAGTATATGCACGGAATAAAAACTTTACCTATATATGGTGGTCAACCAATAGATAGACAAATAAAATCATTAAAAGGTGGAGTTCAAATAGTAATAGGTACTCCAGGGCGTGTTATAGATCATATAAACCGTAAAACATTAAAGATGGATAATGTAAAAATGGTTATATTAGATGAAGCGGATGAAATGTTAGATATGGGGTTCAGAGAAGATATAGAAACTATAATAGAGAAAACTCCAGAAGACAGACAAACAATATTCTTCTCAGCTACAATGCCAAAGGGGATACTAGATTTAACTAAAGCATACCAAAATAACCCAGAGCACATAAAGGTTGTTAGAAAAGAACTTACAGTTCCAAACATAAAGCAATATTATATAGAAACAAGATCGGCTAACAAATTAGAAGTATTATGTAGATTAGTAGATGTTTATAATCCTAAATTATCTGTTGTATTCTGCAACACTAAGAGAGGTTCTGATGAATTAGTTAGTGAGTTACAAGCTAGAGGATACTTTGCAGATGCATTACACGGGGATTTAAAGCAGACTCAAAGAGATATAGTAATGGATAAGTTTAGAAGTGGAACAATAGATATATTAGTAGCTACAGATGTTGCAGCTAGAGGTATAGATGTTGATGATGTTGAAGCAGTATTTAACTATGATTTACCACAAGATGAAGAATACTATGTTCATAGAATAGGAAGAACTGGTAGAGCAGGTAGAAATGGTATATCTTTCAGTTTCGTATTTGGAAAAGAAATGAGAAAGATGAGAGATATAGAAAAATATACTAAAACTAAATTAGTTAAACATGATATACCATCAATAGCAGACGTTGAAGAAAAGAAAGTAAGTGCATTCTTCAAAGAAGTTAAGACTGTTATAGATGAAGGTCATTTAGCTAAGCAATTACAATGGATAGAAAGTTTCTGCCAAGAAGCAGAAGAAGATTACAGCTCAATGGACGTAGCAGCTGCACTTCTAAAGTTAGCTTTAGGTGAAGAAAAACAAGAAATAATCGAAGAAAAGCCAAGAGAGCGTACTAGAGAAAGAAGAGAAGGTCGTTCAAAAGGAACTACTGGAGCTCAAGAAGGAATGGTAAGATTATTTATAAATGTTGGTAGAAATCAAAGAGTTCAAGCTAAAGATATAGTTGGAGCTATAGCTGGTGAAGCTGGAATACCAGGTAAATTAGTTGGAACTATAGATATATATGATAAATATACTTTCGTTGAAGTACCTAAGCAAAATGCTAAGAAAGTACTAGAAAAAATGAAAGATATAAAAATAAAAGGTAACAAAATAAACATAGAACAAGCTAACAGAAAAAAGAAATAATATAAAATTAAAGCTATCTCGCATGCGAGATAGCTTTTTTTGAGCAATGGACGAAGTAGTTGGCAATATGAAGTGTAGTGCCCACCCAGTGGCTTAAGCGAAGCGAATTTTTTACGATTAAGGAAATATATTATAATAAAAAATATACATGTGACCAAATTAAATTTGATATAATACATATAATTACATAATGGAGGTATCAGCATATGAGAATACTAAGTCATGGATGTACTTTGGACTGTTTTGATTGTTGCAAATTTAACGTATATGTAAAAGATGACAAAATTATCAAAATAGAAGGGGACAAAAATCATCCATACACAAGGGGGATGATATGTAAAAAAGGAAGAGCGCACGTAACTAGACTAAATCATAAGGATAGAATATACCAGCCATTGCTTAAAGTTAATGGAGAATGGAAAGAGATAAGTTTTGAAGAAGCAATTAGTATAATGGCAGAAAAGCTAAATTACTATAAAGTAAACTACTCTTCACAGTCTGTAATGTATTATGAACAATATGGAAATGGATCAGTACTAAAAAGTATAGGAGAAATATTTTTTAACTTTTATGGTGGGGGTAGTAGAGGTAAAGGTGGACCATGCTGGAGTGCAGGAATAAAAGCTCAAAAATATGATTTTGGATATGTTAAAGGTCATGCAATAGAAGATATGCTAAATAGTAAAAGTATTTTTGTCTGGGGAAAAAATCCAGCATATACTACAATACATACAATGCAAATGATAAATAAAGCTAAGAAAAATGGATCCATCATAGTTGTTATAGACCCAATTAAAACATCTACAGCAGACAAAGCTGATTTATATGTTCAAATAAAGCCAGGAACAGATGGTGCACTAGCTATGGCTATGGCGAAAATTATAATAGAAAAAAATTTATGTGATAAAAAATATATAAAAAGTTATGTTAAGGGATTTGATGAGTATCGAAAATATTTAGACACACTAGATATAAATTATTTATTAGATGAATGTGGTGTAACATTAGACATGGTAGAAAAAATAGTCAATTTATACACTAATAAATATAGTTGTATCCACATAGGTACAGGAATGCAAAAATATACAAATGGAGGTAATACAATAAGGGCTATAAATGCATTAGGTGCTATAACAGGTCAAATTGGATTTAGTGGAGGTGGCATAAACTATGCTAATATGGTATATCCCAAAGTATTAAATTTAGATCCTTATAATAGCTCTAAGTATTGTGATAGTAGAGAGTTTTATGTTAGTGAAATAAGTGAATTCATAAATGAAACTATTGACAATAAACAACAAATACCTTTAAAGATGGCTATTATTACAAAAAGTAATTTGCTAAATCAATTACCAAATCTAAATCAATTAGAAAAGGCTATTTCAAGAATTGAATTTAAGGTATGTTTTGATATGTTTATGACAGATACAGCTAAGGCTTGTGATTTGTTTATACCTTGTACAAATACCTTAGAAAGTGAAGATATTGTATTTAGCTCAATGACGAATCCATATATAACATATAATGAAAAAGCAGTTGAACCTAAATGTAAATTAATGGATGAATACTATTTCTTTAGAGAATTAGCAAAAAAAATGAATATTAAAGAATATCCTTATGTTAGCAAAAGAGAATATTTAAACCAAATAATAAAACCTTTAAGTCAATTTTATAAAGATATAAGCTTAGAAAAAATAAAACAAGATTTTATAACTATACATAATCCTATAGCATGGGAAGGTAAAAATTTTGAAACAGATTCTAAAAAATTTGAATTATATTCTAATGAAGCTAAAAATGATGGACTAAGTCCTATACCTAAATATTATAGTATAAAGCAGGAAAATAGATTTAGAATTTTGACTAATCATTCTTCAGAAACATTATTCAGTCAACACTTTATGGATAAAAAATGTATATCTAAGGCATATATTAACTATAAAATGGCAAATATGTTAAATATAGAAAATAATGAGGTTGTAAGTCTGAGATCTAAATATGCCAAAATAGACGTTGAAATAAACATAGATAATAGTATAAGTGATTATATTATAAAAATGTATGCAGGATGGTGGAAAAAACATGGTAATCCAAACTTCTTAATAGAAGGAGGAACATCTGATATGGGGGGACAAGTAGTGTATAATGAAACCTTTGTAGACATAATAAAACAAAAGTAGTTAAATTTCACTGAAGGATAAGTATGTTGCTTACTAGAATTCATTTAGAAGTATAAGAGAGTTAAGATAACTTTTAATAAAGTAAGGGGGCATACCAATGATAAAATATTCTTTAGATAACAAAAATCTAGTAATAGAATTTATGTCTACAGAACTAGATCATCATATAACTAATGAAGTTAGAGATGAAATAGATGATATATTGATGTCAAAGTCAGTAAAAAATATAATATTTGATTTTAAAAATATCAAATTTATGGATTCATCAGGTATAGGTGTAATTATAGGAAGATATAAAAAGGTTTCCAACGAAGGTGGAAAAGTATCAGTAGTAAACGTAAATGCAAGAGTCAAAAAAATATTTAATTTATCAGGTATGAACAAGATAATAGGCATTTACGATACATATGAAGAAGTAGTAAGTTCTTTGTAAGGGGGAATATATTATGAGTAATATAATGGAAGTGAAGTTTTCTGCCAAGTCTGAAAATGAAAGTTTAGCAAGAGTTATAGTTGCATCTTTTGCAGCAAAGTTAGACCCAACAATAGATGAATTAGCAGATATAAAAACAGCAGTATCAGAAGCTGTAACAAATGCCATCATACATGGATATGATGAAGATGAGTCAAAGTTTGTATACTTAAGATGTGAAATAAATGAAAATGAAGATGAAGTAAAAATTGTAGTAGAAGATAGAGGAAATGGTATAGAAGATGTTCAAATGGCTATGCAACCACTTTATACATCAAAACCAGAGCTTGAAAGATCAGGTATGGGATTCACTGTCATGGAAAGCTTTATGGATGGTGTAACGGTAAGTTCAATAAAAAATGATGGAACAAAGATAGTAATGACAAAAAAAATAAACTTACCTAAATAAAGTCCAAAAAGAATAGAGGTTTTATTATGGGGATAACTGCAAAAAAAGAAGAAAAAAGAGCATTGCTTAGCCATGAAGAGACACTTAAATTAATAGATAAGGTACAGCATGGGGATGAAGAGGCTAAAGAAATTTTAATAGCTAATAATTTAGGATTAGTTAGAAGTGTTGTTACAAAATTTTTAAATATAGGTTATGATAGAGATGATTTATTCCAATTAGGTTCTATAGGTCTAATGAAAGCCATATATAAGTTTGATCCAAAGTTTAATGTCAAGTTTTCAACATATGCGGTACCTATGATATTAGGAGAAATTAAAAGATATCTAAGAGATGATGGTATGGTTAAAGTATCAAGATCTTTAAAACAAATAGCCATAAAAGCTAAAACAACTAGTGAAATATTAACCAAAAGGTTAGGAAGAGAGCCTAGCATTGAAGAGCTAGCTAAAGAACTTGATGTAGAAAAAGAAGATTTAGTAATGGCTATGGAATCAAATTTTTCAGTAGAATACTTACATGGAGTAATACATGAAGAAGAAGGAAATCCGATATGCTTAATAGACAAAATAAGTATGAAGGGTGAAAGTGAAGAAGAAAAGGTAATAGATAATTTACTTTTAAAAGAGGTATTGGGAAAATTAGAAAAAAGAGAAAGACAGATAATAATGTTGAGATATTTTGAAGATAAAACTCAAAGTGAAATAGGAGAATTACTAAATATATCTCAAGTTCAAGTATCAAGAATAGAGAAAAAAGTATTATCAAAGTTAAAATCATATATTAGTTAAATTAAAATAAGCCATGAATTTACTTAGTATAAATCTAATTAAATTTTATGGTTTATTTTTTTGTATTAAACAAATAATAACAAAGAAGGAGGGATTATAAATGGAAGATATTTACTTAATACCTAAAAAAATAACCCCTTTTAATATTACTAAAACTAATATCTATTTAGAGGATATATACTCTATATATCCAAAAGAGTATGAAAATGAAATAAAAAAAATCCCCCTAAGAAATTATAAAAATAATACTTCTAAGTATGACGTAATACATTTAGGTGAAATAATAGAAGCTGTTAATAATAAGCATTTAAACTTACGTCTTAATTTTTTAAATCCAGATGATGTAATAATTTTTTTTGATGACTTAAAAGTAGATAAGACAAAATACCTAAGAGTATTTATAGTTTCAATAGTCGTATTAATGGGATCTATAATGGGGATAATGAATTTTCATGCAGATGTAAATATGGCACAGTCTCAATTTATGATGGTAAATGCAATTACTAAAGATGCTAAATTATACTTACCTTATTTCCAGCTACCATATTCAATAGGAATAGGTATTGGTGTGGCTGTGTTTTTTAACAAATTTATACCTACGTATTCTAAGGGAGAGCCTAGCCCTCTAGACTTAAAAATGATTTCTTTGAATAAAGAAATCGAAAATCAACTAAGAAAGAAATAATGAGGTATGGTGTGAAAGCATTTTTAATTTTATTTGGAGTTTCATCAGGAATAATGGTAGGAGCAGGTGTAGTTGCTTTATTAATATTAATTGGTATTATACCTAGAATGGCTCAAGTTAGTAAAACAAAAGAATATATAAATGTATATGAATGTTTATTAGTGGTAGGTACATTACTAGGTGGATTTATATCTATCCAAAGTATACATTTTAATTTAGGCAAAATTGGAGTAGTTGTCTTTGGATTAGCCTATGGCGTTTTTGTTGGTTTTTTAAGTTCAGGTCTTACAGAAGTATTAGATTATATACCGGTAGTATCTAGAAGACTTAAAATTCCTACAATGTGTTTAAAATATATAATAATATCTATGCTTATTGGAAAAGTAGTAGGATCATTCATAGGATGGCAAATAATACAAGGAGGATAGCTATGGATAAAAAAAAGTATAAACAATATGTAGATGAAATAAGTCCAAAGCCGAAATATTTGAAAAACTATACTCTTGCTTTTTTAGTAGGAGGAACTATATGTGTTATAGGACAAGGAATAAATGATGCATATATGAAATTAGCAGGTCTTGATAAAATGGCAGCAGCAACATCAACATCTATAACCTTAATATTTATAGGTGCATTTCTTACTGGTTTAGGTATTTATGACCTTATAGGTAAAAGAGCAGGAGCTGGATCTATTATTCCAATCACTGGATTTGCAAACTCTATAGTGTCTCCAGCCATGGAATATAAAAGAGAAGGTTATGTTTTAGGGGTAGGTGCAAATTTATTTAAAGTTGCAGGACCTGTATTAGTTTATGGTATAGGCTCATCAATCTTATGTGGATTTTTTTATTATATTTTTACTCTTGTAAAGTAGGATGGTGAAGAGATGTCAACTAAAAGGATAGGAAATAGAACAGTTAAATTACAAAATGGGCCGACTATAATATCTGCGGCATCTGTAGTAGGACCTAAAGAAGGCAAAGGTCCTAAGTCAGAGTATTTTGATTTAATATTAGATGATGATTTATATGGTGAGAAATCATGGGAGTTATCGGAAAGTAAAATGGTTCAAACTGCTATGAAAAAAGCAGCAGAAAAAGCAGGAAAAAAATTAGAAGATATAAACTACTTGATAGGTGGAGATTTAATAAATCAATTATTCCCAGCTTCTTTTGCGGCTAGAGAACTTCAAATTCCGTTTTTTGGAATATATGGTGCGTGTTCTACTATGGCAGAAGGTATGTGTCTAAGCTCGATGCTAATAGATGGTGGATTTGCTGATTTTATATTATCTGGAACATCTAGTCATTATTGTACAGCTGAGAGACAATTTAGATTTCCTCTAGAACTTGGAAATCAAAAGCCTATGACAGCACAGTGGACAGTTACAGGTGCAGGTAGTGTGCTTATAAGCTCAAAAGGAGAGGGTCCTAAAGTTAAGTTTTTAACTGTAGGAAAAGTTATAGACAAAGGTATTGATGATGGTAATAATATGGGCGCAGCAATGGCTCCAGCAGCTATTGACACAATTTATGCATATTTTAATGACACTAAGGACGATCCTAATAGCTTTGACTTAATAGCAACAGGAGACCTTGGTAAATTAGGTAAGCAAATCACAGAAGACTTGTTAAAAGAAAAAGGTATAGATATCTCTAATGTTTATACTGATTGTGGAATAGAAGTATTTGATTTAGAAGAACAAGATGTTCATTGTGGTGGAAGTGGATGTGGATGTTCAGCATCTATATTTGCAGGTTATATTTATAATAAACTAAAAAATAAAGAATTTAATAAAGTAATGTTGGTATCAACAGGAGCTTTATTATCACCAACAAGTACACTACAAAAACAAACTATACCTTGTGTTGCCCATGCTGTGGTTATAGTTAATGAGGAGTGATAAAATATGATATTAGATTATATAAAAGTATTTTTTGTAGGTGGCCTAATTTGCTTAATTGCACAAGTACTTATGGATTATTTTAAAATGCAAACTCCATATGTAATGGTTACTTATGTTACTGCTGGGGTTATTTTAACATTCTTAGGCGTATATGAGCCTATAGTAGAATTTGGTGGTTCAGGAGCAACAGTACCTATTATTGGATTTGGTTACTCTTTAGCTAAAGGTGTTATGAAGTCCATTGAGACAGATGGTTTTTTAGGTATATTTTTAGGAGGTACTACAGCTACAGCTGGAGGTATAGCAGCAGCTATAGTTTTTGGATATATAATGGCAGTTGTATTTACTCCAAAAGCTAAGCCTTAAAATTAAATAACTGTAAATTTATTATAAATATTTTAATTATATAAAAAAATGGACTATCATATTTAAGATAGTCCATTTTTGTTTATTCTGTTGGTTCCTGAGGAGGAGTTGGAGTAGTTCCGCCACCATCAGGAGGAGTTGGAGTAGTTCCACCGCCATCAGGAGGAGTTGGAGTAGTTCCACCACCATCAGGAGGAGTTGGAGTAGTTCCACCACCATCAGGAGGAGTTGGAGTAGTTCCGCCACCATCAGGAGGAGTTGGAGTAGTTCCACCACCGTCATCAGGATTAGTGTTTGTTTCTTCTTCAGGTTTCTTTTCTACCTTAGGAGCTGGATTTCTATAAGAAGAATATTTGCTAGGAGCAGTACCTTCTACAAATGCAGCGCTAGAACCACCAGAAGATCTACCACCATCTATTAAGTTTATCTTAGTAAAGTACACATTTTCTGGTACTTTAAATTTAACTGTATCTAAGTTTTCATGAACCTGTCTCATAACTTTAGCCCATAATTTAGCAGCTGTACCACTACCACCAGAAACACTTTGACGTGCTAATATTTCACCTGTATTAGGATCTCTCCTACCAGCATCATCACCAATATAAGTTGCACCAACATAATATGGAGTATAGCCAACAAACCAAACATCTAAAGATTTATTAGTTGTACCTGTCTTACCTGCAACTGGCATATCTTTAGGAAGAGATGCAGAGCCACCTATACCTTCAGTTATAACAGCTTGTAACATATCAGTTATAACATATGCTACATCAGGTTCTACAACCTTGTGTTCTTCAGGAGTATTTTTTACTATTAACTGGCCATCATAACTAGTTATAGTAGTGAATATTATAGGTTCTACATATACACCACCATTAGCTAAAGTACCATAAGCTGCAGCCATTTCAAGTGGAGATATACCTTTTGTCATACCACCTAATGTTAAGGCTGGATAAGTTCTATCATTATGACTAGGGTCAGTAGTTTTACTATCAACTAATGTACTTATTCCGAAGTTTCTTAGGTAATCTATCATTACATCAACAGTGTCTTCATAAGTTTCACCTAACATCTCTGCAGTTTTTATAGCAATAGTATTTGATGAGTAAGCAAGTGCTTTACGTAAACTCATAGTACCGCTTCCGGCAGTTGTTGTATTAGGATTCCATTTATTATTTTGTTTGAACTTATATCCACCTTTAGCATCACTAAATGCATTAGATTGAGTTATTTTTAATGTATCTATAGCAGGAGTATATACTGATAATGGTTTAATAGTTGATCCAGGTTGTTTTGGATCAGTAGCTCTATTTATACCTTTTCTTCCTGTTATATGTCTACCACCAACTAAAGCCTTTATCTGACCATTTCTATAGTCTAAAATAACCATTGAAGACTGAGGTTGTGGAATTCCCTCTCCGTTTCTCGATCCAGGGAAGTTTGAACCATTTTTATATTCTTCCTCTAATACATCTTGCATACTTGGATCAATAGTTGTATTTATTATTAATCCTCCATTATAGAACATATTATAAGCTTCATCCTTAGTATTACCTTGTTGAACTAAAGCATCTATAACTTCATATTCGATAAGATCTTCAACTGAAGATACTACAGTATCTTTTGGTTTAGGAAGTTTTATTTTTATTTGTTCTGCAACAGCCTTATCATGCTCTTCTTGAGTTATAGAACCCACTTGTAACATTTTAGCCAAAACAGTTTCTTGTCTTATTTTAGCATCTGGGTTATTTATAGCCTTTCTAACAACCATAGTACCAGATTTTAATTGTTTGTAAGTTTCTTTTGTAGGAATAAGTCCCCATGAATCTAACTTATCAACCATTTGTAATTCCATTGCACTAGGATCATCAAGTAGATCATCAGGAGTATTTATAAAGAACAATAACTTGTTTTCTACGTCTTCTTTACCTTCAGTACCCTCTAACTTTGCAGTTTTATAAGCAGAGTATCTAGTAGGGTTTTTAGTAGATCCAGCAAGTAATGCTGATTCTGCTAATGAAAGCTCACTAGCGTGTTTATCAAAATATCCTCTAGCTCCAGCTTCAGCGCCAGCAAGACCTTTACCAACGAAGAAGTTATTTAAATAAACTTCTAAAATTTCATCCTTGGTTAAAGTTTTACTCATTTCATATGCATAGTAAATATCTTTAATTTTACGAGGTATACTTTGCTCTTTAGATGTTAATAACATTTTAGATACCTGCATTGGTATTGTACTACCACCTTGCTTAGTTCCTGTTAAGGTCTTAACAACAGAACGAAGTAAACCTTTGACATCAACACCGCCATGCTCGTAGAATCTTTCATCCTCTATGGCAATAACAGCTTTTTTTAGATAATCACTCATATCATCTAAGCGTACAGGTTCCTTTTTATTAACACTAGGTGCATTGGATAAAATTTCTCCTGTAGAGTATTTAATAGTAGTTGTCTGATAAGTTTTCTTATCTAGAAGTGCTTTAGTAACTGGTTCAACATTTCTTAGTGAAGCAAATACTAAACCTGTCCCAGCTGCAGTTCCAACAACTAGCATAACTAAAAATACTATACCAGCAACTCTTAAGAACTTAAACTTGTCATTCTTATTGCTTGGTCGAGTACTTTTTTTCTTATTAGAAGAAGCGTTACTAGGCCTCGAAGAAGAATTACTTGTATTTGAAGTAGAACTACTATTTGGCCTCGTAGGTCGAGTACCACTTTTACGAGTAGTGCTTGAACTACTTGGTGTAGAAGATGAAGTAACTTTCTTTCTTCTAATTTTATTTTTATTCTCATTGTTATCATTACTCATTAAGCTTAACCTCCTTACTTAATGTAATATTATACCACATCTATGCATAATTTTCTAATTACATAATAAAAATGAATAGAATGTAACACTTAATATATACGTCAATGTAAAAAAAAATAGTATACATTTTTTATGGATAAAAATAGTTAACAAAATAAAAAAATAAATGGTATTAAAAATAGTATTAATATAATTTATTTTTAGCTAATAGAGGCAAAAATATGTGATTGTTTAAAGTTATAAAAAAATATAATTATATCAATAAAAAAGCAAGTAATAAATGATGGAAACATAAGATATGTAAGGGGGAATAATATGAAGAGAAAACTTAGAGAGCCAAAAAGTAACGATTTTAAGAAAATAATAGTTATTTTTTCAACTATATTTGTATTATCAGTATTTATAGGAAGTTTTATATATGTAGATACAAGCTTAAGGCCTACAATAACGGTACTTGCAGAAACTAAGGCCTTAGAGTTAGCAAATAGATCAATCAATAAGGCTGTTGGAGAAATAGTAAAAGATAAAATAAGTTATTCTGATTTAATGAATACTAAGTTAGATTCCGATGGAAAAATAACTATGATTCAAGCTAATACAATAATGATGAATAAAATAGCATCAGATGTAGCACTCCAAATTCAGGATGAATTAAAACAAGTGAAAACTACAACATCTTACATACCAATAGGAACAGCACTTGGAAGTCCTATACTTGCTAAATATGGGCCTCAACTTAAAGTTTCGATAGAGCCAATCGGAACTGTATCCGTAGACTTTAAAACTAACTTTGAATCATCAGGAATTAATCAATCAAGACACTCAATTTATTTGCAAGCTAAGACACAAGTAAAAGTAGTTATACCATTAACTACTACAACTAAAGAAGTGAAAGCACAAATACCAATATGTGAAACTATAATAGTAGGAGATGTTCCTAATAGCTATGTAAATATACCGGATAATGGAGTAATAAATACTATTCCTAAGGTAGACGTAAACAATACTAAAAGTAAATAAAAATAATAAACAATGAATATAAATTATAAAAAAATGCAAAATATAGATAAATAGGGAGTAGATTTTAACCTACTCCCTAAATGTTAAAATTATTTATCAGTCATCCACTGAATAAAAACTGCATATCCAAAACTTGGATCATTTTCAACTGCATGAGATATAGCACCAATTATTTTATCACCTTGAACTATAGGAGTACCACTCATTCCTTGGACAACTCCTCCAGTTTGAGCTAATAAATCTTTATCAACTATTTTGAACTTTAATGTTTTTGATTGTGGTGATCTTTGTTTTTGTATATCTATTATTTGTATATCAAATTTTTGACAACCATTAGAAGTTGTTTGTAATATAACTTGAGCTTTGCCTAATTGAATTTCATCTAAAGAGGCAACTTTATATGATTTTAAATTAGATGTATCAAAGCCTACTATATCACCTTTAATACCAAAATCAGTATTTGTAGTAAATTGACCTATAGTATCTTTTCTTTTAGCACTAATTGAACCAACACTACCTTTAACTGATTTTTGTATAAGTAAGTCTGAAGTTGTAGATATATTACCTAATCTTATATCAACTTTTCGAGAAGTACCTACACTAATAGGGTGAGCAACAGCTCCAAAAGTATTATCATTAGGATTAATATAAGTTAAAGTAGCAAAACCTGAAAGTAAACCATTTATGTTTACTTTTTCTAACTCAGACTTAGTAGTTTCTAAGGTAAAGTTATGAGTTCCTCTTCCTACCAAAACAGAAACCTTATCTGAAGGAGATATGCTAGACAACAATTTTGAAAAGTCACTATAATCGCTTATAGGAGTTTTGTTAATTGCTATGATAGCATCACCTAATGTAAAAGGAGATCCTTCAACGTAATTTCTAACTATCACATTTTTTAATTCAGCATCAATTTGCACTATGTTACCAATTGGAATTAAATAATCTGAATCTGAATTAGATTGTGCATAAATTAAGCTGCTAGAGAAAAAATATAATAAAAAAGAAGCAATAAAGATAATTTTTAACTTTATTAAATTTTGTTTTTTAGAGGTCGAAATTCTTGTACCCATAAAACACCTTCTTTCTGTCAAATACTTGATAAGTTTTGGTGCTTAATATTATGTTGTACAAGAATAGGTTTTTGATTCTTGGAAAACAGAAACAATAAAACCGTAGATTTCAAAAATAAACAATTAATCAATTAATTATCAATAAAATGATTGATTAGTATAAACAATACTATAAAAATTATTAATAAAGTTCATATATGTATAAATGATATATATAATGATTAGATATTTATGAAGAAATAAAAATTAAAATGGAAGCTATGTAAAAATAAATAATAAAAGTAAAACACTTAATAATTATGATAACTAAGTGTTTATTTTTTTTTGATTTTTTTTCTTTTAATTTTTTTGATTACAGTTCTTTTTTTAGGATTATTATTTTTAAAATTTGTTTTAGATCTAGATGAAGTTACAGCTACATCAGGAACCGGTGGAACGAAAACTTCCTCACTTGTATCACCATCTTCAGAAGAAGGACATTGTTGTACAGAAGCTATTAATGCTAATTCATCTGACAATACAGCAAAAAAAGTAGCCAATATATTTAAATCAGTATTATCAAAATCCTCTGCTAAAGCTATAGCTATAGTTGAAGCAAGAACTATATAATCTACATAACCAAATTTACATAAAACTGGCTGTTTTTTTGAATTTGTATTATTATTATCGCAACCCATATATACAATACCCCCTATATAAATATATATGTATTACTTATTAAATAAAAACTAAAGAATAAAATTAAATAAAAATATAAATATTGGAAATAATACTATAAGTATTTATTTTTTATTAATTTATGTATGAAAGGGGTATACAATATGAAAAAATATAGATTATTGGTAACTACGATAATTGCTATAGGTATCATTATTATAGGAACATCAAATCCAATTAGTAATCTTTATAAAAGTACAAATTTAATTAGTAAAGGTATACAGCAAAAAGATGACAAAAAACAGGACAATAAAACAAATGAAAAAAATTTTCTAATATATATAGATCCGGGTCACCAAGAAAAGGGAGATCCTAACCCAGAACCTGTAGCTCCAGGATCATCTCAAACTAAGGCAAGGGTATCATCAGGAGCAACAGGGATTGCAACAAAAAAACCAGAATATGTATTAAATTTAGAAGCATCTACAGTATTAAAACATATACTAGAAGGTAAGGGTTATAATGTCATGATGACGAGAGAAACTCATGATGTTAATATAAGTAATGCAGAAAGAGCAAGATTAGCTAATGATAAAAAAGCTGATATGGTTATAAGAATTCATGCAGACAGTTTAGATAACTCAGGTAAAACGGGAGCATCGATATTGATACCAGCTAAAGAAAGCAAATATACATCTAATATATATGACTCTAGTAGTCAATGTGCCAAATTAGTAAAAAATCAAATGACTAATGCAGGAATTAATGTAAATGGAATATTTGAACGTAATGATTTAACAGGATTTAACTGGTCTGAAGTACCTGTTGTTTTAGTTGAAATGGGATTTTTAAGTAATTATAATGAAGACCAGATGATGTCTAATCCAGACTATCAAAGAAAGTTAATGCAAAGTGTTGCAGATGGAGTTGAAGAATATTTAAGACAAAAAAATTAGGTGATTACGATGAAGAAAAAAATAGAAAATGCATATGCATCAGCCTTAAGAGGAACTTTTAAGGTAGTAAATCCAATTAAAAAAAGCATAATAAATACTACTTGTGAAGTTCATTTATTTATACAAAATAATGCTTTGGATATGTTGAAAAATTCTGGATATAAAAATGAATATAGATTCTTTAAAGAATATTTAACACAAATGAATCAAGGTCTAGTTTGGGCAGATCAAGATTTTAAATCATATCATCATTTTTATAATCCTATAGAAGGAAAAGGTAAATATGGTTATGAGGAAAATGCTATGACAGTAGCAGTTAATTATTATAACAAAGCCTTAAAGTACTTTAAAGAAGATAATTTTTCTAAAAGTATGTTTTTCTTTGGAGCTGCATGTCATATAATACAGGATTTAACTATACCTCAACATGCTAAAGGAAGATTATTAGATAACCATAGACAATTTGAGGTATATGTAAAAGAAAATTATAAAAAAATAAAACGATTTAAATCAAGTGATATTCCATTAATATTGGATAGCATAGAGGAATATGCAGATCACAATTCTATGCATGCTCTAAATATAGATTATATGTATAAGAATATAAATGATATAAATACAAAGTTTTATTTGACAGCTGTTAAATCATTGACGTTATCTCAAAAATCTACAGCTGGATGTATGATTATGTTTTTTAAAGACTTAATATACATGTAAAATTAATATATCACGATATAGATTTATAAAAGTATGAATAGGATTAGACAGATAAGGTGTTAAAATATACATAGTTTTGTTTAATTCTATTTTTATGCAATAAACATTAGAAAGTATAAAATTTCAATGATTAATAAAGTCATTCAACAAATATGAAAATCTTATAGCATTAACTATGTGTTTATTAGGTAGAATACTTGATTTAAGTCAAAAAAGAATATATTATAGTATAGAATATGTAGACAAAAAATAATAAAGAGGTGGAAAAATGCTAGTAGTTGAAAATGTAAGTCATGGTTTCGGAGCAAGAACTATACTAGAAAATGTTTCATTTAGACTTAGAAAAGGTGAACATATAGCACTAGTTGGAGCTAATGGAGAAGGGAAATCGACTTTTTTAAATATAATAACTAAAAAACTTATGCCAGATGCAGGTGATATAAAGTGGTCATCTAGGGCGACTGTAGGTTACTTAGATCAGCATACAGTATTAACAAAAGGTAAAAGTATAAGGGATATACTAAGAGATGCATTTAAAAATATGTTTGACTTAGAACAAGAAATGATCGGTATGTATGATAAAATGGGAGAAGCTAGTGATGAAGAAATGACAAAGCTTCTAGAAGAGACAGCGGAAATACAAACTATTTTAGAAAATAGTGGTTTCTATATGATAGATGCTAAAATACAAGAAGTTGCTAATGGGCTAGGTTTAGGTGAAATAGGATTAGATAAAGATGTTACTGACCTAAGTGGGGGTCAAAGAACAAAAGTACTTCTAACAAAGTTATTACTTGAAAATCCTACTATATTAATATTAGACGAGCCTACAAACTACTTAGATGAAGAACATATAGTTTGGTTAACAAGATATCTTCAAGAATATGAAAATAGCTTTATATTAGTATCTCATGATATACCTTTCATAAATGATACATGTAATGTAATATATCATATGGAAAATGGAGAGTTAAATAGATATAAAGGTAACTATGATGAGTTTGTTAGACTTGATGAGATAAAAAAACGTCAAGAAGAAAATGCATATGAAAAACAGGTTGAAGAAAGAAAAAAATTAGAAGACTTTGTTGCTAGAAATAAAGCAAGAGTTGCTACTCGTGGTATGGCAAACAGTAGACAAAAGATATTAGATAAAATGGAAATTTTAGAAAGACCAAAGGAAAAAATAAAGCCTACATTTGGATTTAAGGAATCTAGAGCATCAAGTAGATTTGTATTCGAAACTGAAAACTTAGTTTTAGGATATGATGAAGCATTAACTAAACCACTTAATTTCATATTAGAAAGAAACCAAAAGATAGCATTAAAAGGTATGAATGGTATAGGTAAATCAACATTACTTAAAACTTTATTAGGAATAACAAAACCTTTTGAAGGAAATGTTAAATTAGGAGATTATTTAGATGTAGGTTATTTTGAACAAGAAAGTTCAAGAGACAATTACAATACTCCTATGGATGAAATTTGGTCAGAATTCCCTGGACTTAGTAATTTTGAAGTAAGACAGAATCTTGCTAAGTGTGGATTAACAAATGAACATATAACAAGTCAGATGAGAGTTTTAAGTGGTGGAGAAGCTGCTAAAGTTAGAATATGCAAGATAATGCTAAAAAATATAAACTTACTAGTTCTAGATGAGCCTACAAACCATTTAGACGTAGAAGCAAAGGATGAATTAAAGAAAGCTATAAGAGAATTCAAGGGAACTGTTTTATTAGTATGCCATGAGCCTGAATTCTATATGGATATAGTTGATGATGTATGGAATATAGAAGATTTCACTACTAAAATAGTATAAATTTATAAATTTTAATCTCCCTGTAAATCTAATGTTTTCAGGGAGATTAATTATATCTAGGTTATTAAGTAATTAATAGAGATTACTATAAAATAAAAAATATATTACGTATAATATAAAAAATAAATAAATGGTAAATATAAAAGTACTTAAGTTCAAAATTATAATTTAGGGGTATTTAACATATGAAAAAAATTTTAAATATAATATTTTCGGTATGCTTTAGCATATTAATAATAACTGGGGTAATAAAATTTACTGTGGGTTTTAAAGAAATTTATTACTATGATATATCCAACTTAGATATACCAAAATTAAGTGGTTTAACTGAAGAAGAAATTAGATTGAATTATGATTATTTAATAGACTATAATTTAAGTAAAGATAAGAAAGAATTTAAAATGCCTACGATACCATCCTCACCACAAGGAAAAATACATTTTGAAGAAGTAAGAGATATATTTCAAAATATAAATAAAATTTTTAATATAACGTTAGTGATTTCATTAGTTGGCATAATTATAAATATAAAAAATAAAAATCTTTCTTTTTTAAAGATAACATCAATTTCATTAATTAGTATACCAGTGATACTATCAATACCAATCATAATAAATTTTGAATATAGTTTTACAATGTTTCATAAATTAATGTTTGACAATGACTATTGGATTTTTAATCCTAAAATAGATCCTGTAATAACTATGCTGCCAGAAGCATTTTTCTTTCATGCTGGTCTTATGATGTTAGCTCTTATATTTTTATCTAGCATGCTAATTTATATTATATATAGATTATTAAGAAAAAAAGGAGTGCAGTAATATGCTCTCCTTTTTGATTCTAACTCAATATTAAAATAACAGTCTACTAAAAAATTATGATACCTTAATCTTCCTTAGAAGTTATTTTAATAATATCTTGGAATTTACTCATAATATAGTCATAGTTGTTTTTATTATGAGGTAATAAACAATTAGAACAATCCTTAATACCATTTTCACTATATTTAAAATTTCCGCCGCAGTTTTTACCTAAAGCATATAATGGACAATAGCAAAATAAACAGTTAAATTCTTCTGGTTTATTAGTTTTATGACAAGGGAAGTACTCACAATTTTTATGGTTGAAAAACTTATAATTTTCACTCATATTAAAACCTCCTAATTTTATAGAACTAATATAATTATACTAAATATTTACATTAATGGTATAATAAAAAAAATAGTGACAAAGGTATAAAAAGTACACAAAAATTTTACATAAGTATTAAAATGAGGTGTTAAGATGGAAGAAAAAAGAGAAAAAGCGTTGCTTGTAGGACTTAATATAACTTCTACAGCAAGAAAAATTGATGATATAGACATAAATGAGTCAATGGAAGAACTTAAAGAATTAGCAAAAGCAGCAGGAGCTGAAGTTGTAGGAAGTTTAATTCAAAATAAACAAAGTAGAGATGCTGCATTTTACGTAGGAAAAGGAAAAGTTGAAGAAATAAAAGCATATTGTGAATCATTAGAAGCTACAATGGTAGTTTTTAATGATGAATTATCAGGAGCACATATAAGAAATATAGAACAAGTAGTGGGTATTAAAGTTATAGATAGAACAACATTAATACTAGATATATTTGCTCAGAGAGCTCTTAGTAAAGAAGGAAAGCTTCAAGTTGAGCTAGCTCAATTAAAATATAGATTACCTAGACTTACAGGAATGGGTGGAGAGCTTAGTAAAACTGGTGCTGGTATAGGTGCTAGAGGTCCAGGAGAACAAAAGCTTGAATTAGATAAAAGAAATATACTTAATAAAGCGGCAGATATTAGACGCGAACTTAGAGAGGTTAAAAAGACTAGAGAAACTCAAAGGGCTCAGCGTCTAAAATCAAATATACCAATAGTTGCATTAGTAGGATATACAAATGCAGGAAAATCTACCTTATTAAATGAACTGATAAAAACACACAAAGATTATGAACAAGACAAAGAAGTATTAGCAAAAGATATGCTTTTTGCAACATTAGATGTAACTCTAAGAAAAGCTCTTTTACCAAGTAAAAAAGAATTCTTAGTAGTAGATACTGTTGGATTTGTAAGTAAACTTCCCCATGATTTAGTAGAAGCATTTAAAGCTACATTAGAAGAAGTACAATATGCAGATTTAATACTGCATGTAATTGATGCTACAAATTCTAGTTATGAATTACAAAAAAAGACTACTGAAAGTGTATTAAAAGAGTTAGGTGCAGATGCTAAACCAACAATACTTGTTTACAATAAAATAGACAGACTAGAGTTAGATATATATCCTAAAAATCATGATGATGTAATTTATGTATCAGCTAAAAAAGGCATAAATATGGATAAATTACTAGGTATTATAGAAGATGCATTAATGGAAAATACGTATAATGTAACTTTATTACTACCATATGACAAAGGTGATATATTCAGCAAAATGAAAGAAAAGTATAATGTTGAAAACTTTGAATATGGGGAAAATGGAATAACACTTGATGTAAATTTAATGGAAGAAGATTATAATATATATAAAGACTATATATTAGAAAAGTAGGTAATAATATGAATATAAGTTGGGATAATATAGACAACTTAGAAGATTATTACATAACCTATCTTCTATATAAAGAATCAAAAACAGTATCTCAAATTAGTAAAATTAGAAATTTGTCAACTTCAGAAATCAATGACCAACTAATCAAAGCTAAACTTGAAATCAAAGCTATGCTTAAAGATAAAGTTGAGCTTTCTAAAGATACTATTGATAAATTCTTAGGTCTTAATAAATCAGAAAGACTAGATTTTATGAATAGTTTAAATGCAGAAAGAGTGGTGGATTTTAAGAGGAAACTTTATAAAAGAATACTTACCGAAAGAAATGCTGAGGATTTAATGATTTTAATCTGGGCCACTGGTGAACTTAAGGATGATAGATTTTTACAACTACTACATCCATTAACAGGGCATAGACACTCAGATGTAAGAAGAATCACTTATTCAGCACTAAGAAAGATTGAATCACCTAAAAGTAGAGAATATCTACAACGAGGACTTTATGACACCAATGCACAGACTAGGCAATATTGTGCTAAGGCTCTTGCGAAAATAGGTAATACTAATAGTTTAAAGATGTTAAGACAGTTAAAAAGTAAGAAACAATTTGAAAAAGATTATGTATTAAGAGCTTATGAAGAAGCTATTGATATTTTAGAAAAATCAAAGAATTAAAATTTAACATAAAGGTTTTATAGATAACATATAATTAACAAAATAAACTTTTACCTATGGTTTATCTCCAGAAGTTAACATAAAAAAAAGAATTTAGTTACTAGGAGGGAATTTGATATGATAGTAAGACGTTGTGCAGGTGGAGTAGTATTTTATGCAAATAAAGTGCTTATAGTTAAAAATGATAGAGGTGAATGGACACTTCCTAAAGGTAAGATTAATGAAGATGAGTTTCAGCATGAAAGTGCAGTTTTAAGAGTTAAGGAAGAAGCAGGAGTAGATGCTACTGTTATAGAAACAGCTGGTGATACTATGTATGAATTTTTCTCAAGAAGTAGACAAAAAGAAATATGCAATGCTGTAATGTGGTATATTATGGAGACCGAAACTACAGAATATATTCTAAATGATGACCTTACTGATGGTGGATTCTATAAAGTGAAAGAAGCATTAGATATGCTGACTCATAGCAAAGAAAAGTCGTTAGTAGATATATCATATAAAAAATATAAAGACTTAAAAAAGCAAATAGTTGAAGGTAATGCGACTGTATAAAAAATTAATAGAAGAAGAATAGGAAAGGGCTTAGCCCTTTCTTTTTGATTTATATAGTTATATTGGATATAATAAAGTATATAAATTATATAAATACATTTAATAAAATAACTAAATCAAATTAAACATAAATTATAGAAACAAGCTAAAGAGAAATACTAGGAGGAAAAAATGAGTACATATAAGACACTACATGATTTTGGTTCGGATGAAATTATAATAGAAAAATCAACATTTATCGGTTATGCAAAACCTATAAAAACAGAAGAAGAAGCAGTGGAGTTTGTAAATGAAATAAAGAAAAAACACAAAGATGCAACTCATAATGTATGGGCTTATACAGTTGGAAAAAACATGAATATACAAAGATATAGTGATGATGGAGAACCACAAGGAACAGCTGGAATACCTACATTAGAAGTAATAAAAAAAGAAGATTTAAGAGATGTAGTAGTTGTCGTGACTAGATACTTTGGAGGTATAAAATTAGGCGCAGGGGGATTAGTTAGGGCATATACTAAAGGTGCAAAAGTAGGATTAGAAGTAGCTAAAATAATTGAGAAAGTAATGTATCAAGAGGTTAAAATAAAGATAGATTATAATCAACTTGGAAAAATTCAAAATGAAATAATGAATATGGGGTATTTTGTGAAAGATACTATTTATGAAGATAATGTAGAAATGATAGTATATTCAAGAATTAGTGAAGTTGATTCTTTAACATCAAGAATGGTAGATATAACAAGTGCTACAGCAGAAATAGTTTTGGGTGAAGAATTTTATTTATCGGAACAAGATGGTCAAATAATTCTTTAAGTATGCTATAATTTATGAAGATAAAAACTTAGTTTTTATTTAAAATGGTTAGCTAAAAATTTAGCTAACCATTTTTTTAGTGACGGATGAAATCTTTAACGTTATGAGCAAAGTGAATTTTCTGTAAGAACAAATTTATTTAGGGCAATTTTTATTTTTAGGCACACTAACCCCTTTTTTTATTTCTATAGAGCCAACTATCAATAAGAATAACCCAAATACTCTTTTTAAAATTTGTGGAGATATGTAGTTAGCGACAAATGAGCCACAAACAGCACCTAAGACTCCAAATAATGCTATTGGGATTACTAGTTTTAAAACTACGTTTTTATTTTTTATATGTATAAAAAGGGCTATTATAGTCATTGGGATAGAGGATAGTAAGTTAACACTTTGAGCTATCCTAGGATCAATTCCTGCCAATAAAATTAAAGCTGGAATTAAAATAGTTCCGCCTCCCATTCCCATACCACCAATTATACCAGCGAAAAAACCAATTATTGCAAATAACATTAAAACACCATCCTTAGCGCAGCAATAATCATAATTGATCCAAAAGATATTCTTAAAAATTTACCAGTAACTTTACATAAAATTTTAGCTCCGATAACACCACCAATGATGCTTCCAATAGCTACCTTAAATGTAAGTCCTATATCATAAGTACCTTTAGAAATATATACTGCAGAGCTTGCACCTGTTAAAAATAAGATTATAGCTAGAGCAGTAGCATGAGATTTATGTTCTTCTACTTTTACAATATTATTTAAAATTGGAACTAGAAGAGTTCCCCCTCCAGAACCAAATACACCATTAATAAAGCCTGTAAATAAGCCGATTAAGGAGTTTTTAAAGCTAAATCCAAATTTATTATTTTTCACATTAATCACCTACTCATTATATTTTTTACCTAAATAGCAAATTATATTTATAAAACCAAATATTATTATTTTTACCTTAACATTAAATAAAATTTATATAAAAATAGTTTATAATACGTTGTATAAATAAAGAGTAAATACTTAAAATTAAGGTAAAATAAACCTAGATTATAGAAGTATAAAATTATATGATATAATACATTTATACAAAAAATGTAAAAATGAGAGAGGAGTAAAATATGACAGATATAAATATAAAAATAGATAAGACAGTTGAATGGCTAAGAGAAAAAGTTAAAGAAGCAAACTGCAAGGGGTTAGTAGTAGGTGTATCTGGAGGTATAGATTCAGCAGTAGTTGCTTATCTTATAAAAAAAGCATTTCCTGAAAATTCTATGGGAGTGATAATGAGTATAAAAAGTAATCCAAGTGATAGAGAAGACGCTTTAAAAGTTATAAATGGATGTAATATAGAATACTTAGATTTAGATTTGACAGAGCCTCAAAACTTAATACTAAATACAGTAACAGAAAAATTAAAAGAAAAGAATTTACATAAAGAAGAATATTTAAGAATGACAGATGCAAATTTAAGAGCTAGAGTTAGAATGAGCACTGTATATACTGTAGCTAATAATTTAGGGTACTTAGTAGTTGGAACAGATAATGCAGCTGAAATACATACAGGATACTTTACTAAATATGGAGATGGAGGAGTTGATTTAGTACCTCTAGCTAATCTTACAAAGAGAGACGTATATGAATGGGCAAAGGCATTAGGGGTGCACGAAGATGTTATAAATAAATCTCCGTCAGCAGGACTTTGGGAAGGTCAAACTGATGAAATAGAAATGGGTACAACTTATGATATGATAGATGCGGTAGTTGAAGGAAGATTAGACGAAGTACCTCAAAAAGATAAGGAAATTATAGAAAGATTACACAGAATAAGTGAACATAAAAGACATATAGCTCCAAAACCACCTAAGTTCTAATTTACTAATTTAATTATTTGTGCTAAAATTTACGAGTGATAATAAAATTACTAAATATATACTAAACAAATGGGTACATACTTTAAATATTTACCCTCAAGTAATATATATACTAATTATACGTATTAAGGAGTGGAATTATGGGACGTATAGGAAATATAATCAATAAAAAAGGTAAACAAGACGCAAAAAGAGCAAAAATATTTACTAAACATGCTAGAGCAATAGCAGTTGCAGCTAAAGAGGGTGGAGGAAACCCAGATTACAATGCAAACTTAAAGACAGCAATAGAAAAAGCTAAAGCTGACAATATGCCAAATGACAACATAGACAGAGCTATAGCAAAAGGTGCTGGAGCTGGAGCTAATGAAAATTACGAAACTATAGTTTATGAAGGATATGGACCAGGAGGAGTTGCAGTTATAGTTGAAACTTTAACTGATAACAAAAACAGAACTGCTGGAAATGTAAGATACTATTTCGATAAAAATGGTGGTAATCTAGGTACTAGTGGATGTGTATCATTCATGTTCGATAATAAAGGACAAATATTAATAGAGGCTAATGACGAAGTTTCAGAAGAAGAATTAATGGACGTAGCTTTAGAAGCTGGAGCTGAAGATTTCATAACTGAAGAAGATGGATATGAAGTAGTAACTACACCAGAAGATTTTAGTGCAGTTAGAGATGCATTACAAGCTAAAGGATATGAGTTTATATCTGCGGATGTAAAATTAATTCCTCAGACAACTGCAGAATTAACTGATGAAGCTCAATTAAAGAATATGAATAAATTAGTAGATATGCTTGAAGATGATGATGATGTTCAAAATATCTTCCATAACTGGGAAATAAACGAATAATTTACTCAAATACTGCCTTTAAATATAAGTCTTAAGATTTATGTTTTAGGCAGTATTTTTTTATACAAAAATAAGTAAATATAATAAATTAATCAGAAAGGACATTAAAGAGGAAACGACCCTTTATAAAAAAATTATGAACAATAAATTAAAAAATATATTATGTATAATGATGATAATAGTACTTGGTTATTTACAGATTGGATGTGAATCTGTAGATGATAATTCAAGTAACTTATCAAATAGTAATGTATCAATAAATAAAAGTGATGATTCACAAATACACTTTATAGATACTGGTAACTCAGATGCTATTTTGATTATTAAAGATGGTAAAGCTGCACTTATAGATGGTGGAGACAATGATGATGAAAAGAGAGTAGTAAATTACCTAAAAGATCAAGGCGTAAAGGAACTAGAATATGTATTTGCAACACATCCACATGCAGACCATATAGGTGGATTAGATGCGGTAGTAGATGCTATAAAAGTTAATCATTTATATGTAAGTAATGGAGATGCAGATACTAAAAGCTATAGAGATTTTATAGAATCTGCCGCTGATAAAGGTTTATCGCCGAGTGTTCCATTATTAAATAGTGAATTCAAACTAGGAGATTCAAAATTTAAGGTGTTGTCTGTAGCTAATACAGATGATCCAAATAATAATTCTATAGTTTTATCATATACAAATGGCAACGATAAAATACTGTTAATGGGTGATGCAGAGGCTGATATTGAGAAAAATTTAAATCCAGGAGATGTTGATTTAATAAAAATAGGTCATCATGGGTCTCATAGTAGTTCAACTAGAGAATTTATAGAAAAAACAAATCCAGAATATGCAGTTATATTGGTTGGAGAAGATAATAAATATGGACATCCACATAAAGAAACAATGGATTTATTAAAAGAGAAATCTATAGAAGTCCATAGAAGTGATGAATGTAAGGATATAATAGTTATTTCAACAGGAAATGGACTAAAAGTAGACTGTAAAAAAGGTAGTTACAATTCAGGGAAGAACTCTAAATATAATAAAAATACTACTTATAACAAAGAAAAAGTTATAACTCAAGAAACAAATGTATCTCCAAGTGTTAGTGAAGAAAAGATAGAAAGTGAAAATAAAAAAATAAAAGATATAGTTAATGCCGATAAAGTATATTGGAGTGCTAAAGGTAAAAAGTATCATAGCGATCCAACTTGTTCAGGCATGAAAAATCCAATTGCAGGTACTATAGAAGAAAGCAAAAGGACTGCTTGTAGTATTTGTTATTAAATATTAAACATTAGAAAGAGCATCAAGTATAATACTTGGTGCTCTTTATTACATTATTAAATATTAAACATATGTAATTGATAAATTATTTACACTTAAAACTAGAACAATATGTTTCTGAATATAAATTAGCTTTTGGAGCGCTAGAAGTTACAGCAATATTGTTAAGTGCACATACAGTACCAGCATTATGAGTACAAGTTTTAACATTACAGCCAACAAATGAACAAGGTCCATTTCCTTCTGTATTATTAGTTAGATTGCTATAATTAGCAGCATCTAAAAATGACCCACAACAAGTATGAGTACTAGTACGAGATTTTTTACCATTTATAGAAATTTTATTTGCGTAACAAACCCCACTATCATTATGAGCACAATTCATTACATTACAGTTTATATTTGACATAAAAAATACCTCCTAACAAATATCTTGTTCTTTAATGAGTATCTCCCAAAATATAAAATTTATATCAAAATTTACTATAAAAAATTAAGTATGAATTAAATGGTGCACAAAAAAGGTGTACAAATAAGAACTGAGAGAATAAATTCTCTCAGTGGATTTAAAGTATAAATGCATACGATTAATCAATTGAAATATTTAAATAAAGTACTGAAGTTATCCTCACTCATCAATGCTTTAGCGACTAGAGTAGAAGCTGAAGGATACATCTTTATTGGTGGCCAAATTATAAAAAGTTCCTTCTCATAATCAGATATAGTTATTCTGCTTCCTGATAAAATTTTTTCTTCAATTTCAGCAGAGAAGTCTCTAATTTTTAAAAAATCTTCTAATTTTAATTCATGAAAAACAGAGGCTTTATGTTGAGGTTGTTTTAAAAGGAGTATATTTTGTTTAAACTCTAAGAAGTCAAGTCTATCAGATAGTAATCTAACATATGCACTCATTACATCACCTCCAAATAAAAAATTTAAATGATAACATATAATATGTATAAAATTTGCAAAATGGGATAAAAATCCAAATATAAAAACTACTAAAAAATTCCTAAATTTTATGAAAAATTTATCAAGGATAAAAGTCTATGTAGAAGGAGGTATTTTTATGTTTGAAAGAAAAGATCCATTTAATTGGAAAGCGCCAGCATTAATATTGCTAGGGGTTGTTGTTTTAAGTGGTGGAATCTACTTAGGAGTGAAAACTAGAGATACAGGAAATAAAACTGCTAATGCTGAGAAGAAAATTGAAAAAACTGTAGAAAAAGAAAATAAAGAAGTATTCCAATTAAGTAAGGATTGTGAAGTTTGGGTACATAAAAAAAGTACAGATGGAAGTGATTCAGATACAGCACCTATTATGATAGGCACTATAGATAAAGCGTTACTTAATAAAAGTGAAACAGAAATAAGAGACTACTTGAAAGAAAAATATCCAGAAAGACATGTAGAAAGTTTAAGTAAATATGAAATTATATTGTCTGAGGTAGGGTCAACAGGTGATGCAGATACTAAAGTAGATCCAGCTAAGTTTAACAAATATACTTTAGAGACAGAAGATGAATTTATAGTATTGTATAAATATGATAAAGAAGGTAAAAAAGAACTTGTAGAAAAAACTGATATAAGTATAGGGGCTTTACCTAAGAAAGTTCAAGATGAGATTAAAAAAGGAATAATACTAAACTCAGAAGATGAAGCATATACAAGATTAGAAGAGTTTGGAAGTTAATAACATTAAAACAACCCCTTAGATGAGGTTGTTTTTTGTTGTATATAAAAACTTGTGATATAATAGATTAGAACATAAGTTTTATATGAACGGTAAAGTTTTAGCAGGAGGAATACAAAATTGATAATATTAGGCATAGACCCAGGGATAGCTATAGTTGGGTTTGGGATAATAGAGTATAAAAATTCTAAGTTTAGAGTAATAGACTATGGTGCAGTTACAACACCTGCAGGTATGGATATTTTAAAACGCTTAGAACTTGTTTATAAAGGCATTGATCTTATAATAAAAAAATATAATGTAGATGAAGTCGGAATAGAAGAGCTGTTCTTTAATAAAAATGTAAAAACAGCAATAACAGTAGCTCAAGCTAGAGGAGTTACAATGCTTGCATGTGCACATAATGATAAGCCTGTTTATGAATATACTCCACTTCAAGTAAAGCAGGGTGTTGTAGGTTATGGTAGAGCTCAAAAAGCTCAAGTACAACAAATGGTAACATCATTTTTAAATTTAAAGCAAGTACCAAAACCAGATGACGTAGCAGATGCACTAGCTGTAGCTATATGTCATGCTCATGCTAATAAATTAGAGAAAACTCTGAAAAACATAGGGGGTAAATATGTATAGTTATATAAAAGGAACTATTGAAGAAATATATTTAGATAGTATAGTAATAGAAAATAATGATATAGGATATAAAATAAATGCATCATCAAATACAATTAAAGATTTACAAATGGGAAAGATGGCAAAAATATATACTAAGTTAATTGTTAGAGAAGATGATATGAGCCTTTGTGGATTTTCTACAAAAGAAGAAATGCAAATGTTTGAGCTACTAACTTCTGTTTCAAAAATAGGTCCTAAGGTAGGCTTAGGAATTTTATCATTTGGTACTCCGGGTCAGTTAGGTGCTTACATATTAAGTGAAGATATTGTTAAGCTATCTAAAGCACCTGGTGTAGGTAAAAAAACAGCAGAAAGAATAGTATTAGAATTAAAAGATAAAGTAGATAAAAATAATATTGAATTTGAACCTACACTGCTTACACAGGCGCCTATAGCTGTGTCAAAAGATGAAGCAGTAGATGCTTTATTAGCACTTGGTTATTCTTCACAAGAAGCTAAAGAGGCAGTAGATAAGTGCAAAAAAGATGGATTAAACACAGAAGATATAATAAAGAAATCTTTAACATATATAATGAGTAAATCTTTAAGGTAAATTAATAATACAAACTTATAGAAGGGGGAACATAAATGTTCGATTTTGAAGATGAAAATAGAATAATTACATCTACAATGAAAAACGAAGATGTTGATATAGAAAATAGTCTAAGACCTAAATCACTAGATGATTATTTAGGACAAGAAAAAGCTAAAGAACAATTAAAAATATTTATCGAAGCAGCAAAATCAAGAAATGAACAGTTAGATCATGTCCTTTTATACGGTCCTCCAGGACTTGGTAAAACAACATTATCAAATATAATAGCTAATGAAATGGGTGTTAATTTAAGAATTACTTCAGGACCTGCTATTGAGAGGGCAGGCGATCTGGCTGCAATACTTACCAATTTAAATGAAAATGATGTTTTATTTATAGATGAAATACATCGTATAAATAGAAGTGTAGAAGAAGTTTTATATCCAGCTATGGAAGATTTTTGTTTGGATATAATAATAGGTAAAGGACCTTCAGCAAGAAGTATAAGATTAGACTTACCTAAGTTTACATTAATAGGTGCAACAACTAGAGCTGGTATGCTTACAAATCCATTAAGAGATAGATTTGGAGTAATTTGCAAGCTAGATTATTATACAGTTGATGAACTAGCTCAAATAGTAATCAGATCTGCAGAGATACTAGGAGCAAACATAGAAGTAGGCGGAGCTACAGAGATTGCTAGAAGGTCTAGAGGAACACCAAGAATAGCGAATAGATTATTAAAAAGAGTTAGAGATTATGCACAAGTAAGAGCTGATGGAGATATAACAGATGATGTGGCACAAAAGGCTTTAGAACTTTTAGGCGTAGATAACTTAGGATTAGACTATGTAGATGAGAAGTTATTAATGACTATCATAGAAAAGTTTAGAGGTGGACCTGTTGGATTAGATACTCTAGCGGCTTCAATAGGTGAAGATAGAAATACTATAGAAGATGTTTATGAACCATATTTATTACAATTAGGATTTATAAACAGAGGACCTAGAGGTAGAATTGCTATGCCATTAGCATATGAACATTTAAATATACCGTATCCAAGTAAGTAATAAAATAAAATAGATAAGTTAAGTTTTGTATAATATTCAAATAATAAGAGTTTCTAACTATGTATGCAAATAAGCATATTTGTATAGAAAAAACACTTATTTTTTGTTATCATGGTAACTGTATAAAATTTTGGAAAGGAAGTTGAAAATTGAAGACGAGTGACTTTTACTTTGACCTACCAGAAGAATTAATTGCTCAAGTTCCTATAAAAGATAGATCTAGTTCTAAATTAATGGTACTAGATAAGAAAACAGGAGAAATAGAGCATAAAATTTTTAAAGATGTAATAAATTATTTAAATCCAGGAGACTGTTTAGTTCTTAATAATACTAGAGTAATACCAGCTAGATTGATCGGAGAGAAACTAGATACTGGAGGTAAGATAGAATTTTTACTATTAGAAAGAACAGAAGAAGATACTTGGCAAGCATTAGTTAAGCCAGGTAAAAGAGCTAAAATAGGAACTAAGTTTTCATTTGGTAATGGAAAACTTATAGGAGAAGTAGTTAGATTAGCAGAAGAAGGGTCTAGAATAATCAAGTTCCATTATGAAGGAATATTTGAAGAAGTTTTAGATGAATTAGGAAATATGCCTCTACCTCCATATATAACAGAGAGATTAGAAGAAAGAGAAAGATATCAAACTGTATATTCTAAACATAATGGTTCAGCAGCGGCACCAACTGCAGGGCTACACTTTACAGAAGAGTTATTAAATCAAATAAAAGAAAAAGGTGTAGATATTGCCTTTGTAACTTTACATGTTGGTTTAGGTACTTTTAGACCTGTTAAAGTTGATGATGTTTTAAACCATGAGATGCATTCAGAGTATTATGTGGTTGATAAAGAAGCAAGTGAAAAAATAAATAAAGCGAAAGCTAATGGAAATAAAGTTATATGCGTAGGTACTACTAGTTGTAGAACAGTAGAATCAGCAAGTAATGAAGATGGATCTATAAATGAATGTAGCGGTTGGACGAATATATTTATTTATCCAGGATATAAGTTTAAAGTAGTAGATAAACTTATAACTAATTTCCATCTGCCTGAATCTACATTAATAATGCTAGTAAGTGCTCTTTGCTCAAAAGAAAGTACACTTAATGCATATGATATTGCAGTACAAGAAAGATACAGATTTTTCAGTTTTGGAGATGCTATGATTATAAAATAGGGGGAAATAATGAAAAATTTAGATAAAAATAATTTATCATTAAGAATAGCGTATATATTTGAATCTATTTTAGCAATGGTAGTTTTAATTGCTGTATTTTTAGGGACTATCGATGTCCTAAGAATGATATGGAAAGCCTATATAGTAGAGTTTCAGACTCCAGTACAATATAGTCAGCTTAATGACCTATTAGGTCAAATACTACTGCTAGTAATAGGTGTAGAGTTGGTTGTTATGCTATCTCTTCATCTTCCTGGTGCATTAATAGAAGTTTTATTATATGCCATAGCAAGAAAAATGTTATTGCTTCCAAAAAGCGAAGGTATGGCGGATGTTTTAATTGGAGTAATAGCAATAGCTGGAATATTTGCAATACGAAAATATTTAGTAAGTAACGATAATAGCAATATTAATGTCACAAGCATTCATTATGAAGAATGCGAAGAAGGACAAAGTTGTGAAGAATGTGAAGCTTGTAGAGAGAAAAAATTACAAGCAGAAAAATCAAAACATTAAAACAAGGAGACAAAACATGAGTGCAATAAGATATGAACTTATAAAAACATGTAAACAAAGTGGAGCTAGACTAGGTAGATTACACACTCCACATGGAGTTATAGAAACTCCTATATTTATGCCTGTTGGGACTCAAGCAACAGTAAAGTCAATGACTCCAGAAGAACTTAAAGAAATAGGATCTCAAATAATATTAAGTAATACGTATCACTTATATATGAGACCGGGACATGATTTAGTTAAAGAAGCTGGTGGACTTCATAAATTTATGAACTGGGATAAACCAATACTTACAGATAGTGGAGGTTTCCAAGTATTCAGTCTAGGGCCACTTAGAAAAATAACTGAAGAAGGTGTACATTTTAGATCTCATATAGATGGATCTAAACATTTTATAAGTCCAGAAAAAGCTATGGAAATACAAAATGCTTTAGGATCAGATATAATGATGGCATTTGATGAATGTGCTCCATATCCTGCAGATAGAGAATATGTTAAAAATTCTTTAGAAAGAACTACTAGATGGTTAAAAAGATGTAAAGAAGCACATACAAACACTGAAAAACAAGCATTATTTGGTATAATACAAGGTGGTATGTACAAGGACTTAAGAGAGCAATCAGCTAAAGAAATCTTAGAGCTAGATTTACCTGGATATGCAGTAGGTGGACTTAGTGTTGGTGAACCTAAGGAGTTAATGTATGAAGTATTAGATTATACAGTGCCTTTAATGCCAGAAAACAAGCCAAGATACTTAATGGGAGTAGGAAGTCCTGACGATTTACTTGAAGGTGTTATAAGAGGAATAGATATGTTTGACTGTGTACTTCCGACTCGTATAGCTAGAAATGGTACAGCTATGACAAGCGTTGGGAAAATTGTAGTTAGAAATGCTTCATATGCTAGAGATTTTGGACCATTAGATCCAAATTGTGATTGCTACTGTTGTAGAAATTACTCTAGAGCATATATAAGACACTTAGTAAAAGCTAATGAAATATTAGCATCAAGACTTATAACTACACATAACTTACACTTTTTATTAAACTTAATGAAGCAAGTAAGAGAAGCTATAATGGAAGATAGATTATTAGATTTTAAAGAAGAATTCTTCAAAGCTTACGGATACACAAAGTAATATTTAATATAAAAGGGGCTGATAAAAATAAAATTTATTACAGAAATAAATTAATTTAAGGTCCCTTTTTAAAATATATAGAATAAATCAATCAATAACTTTATAATATTTATTAAAGGAATAATTTAGACAACTTACACTATTAATTATAATTGTTTTAATATATAATGATTATATCGTAGTGTAATACATAAACTATAATTTGAAGGAGTGAAAACCATGGGATCAACTCAACAGATGATAATGGGAATATTAATGTGGGTAGCAGTATTTGCTGTATTCTACTTCTTATTAATAAGACCTCAAAAGAAAAAAGAAAAGCAATTAAAAGAAATGAGAGAGACTTTAGCAGTTGGAGATAAAGTTAGCACTATAGGTGGAATAATAGCTACAGTTGCAAAAGTTGAAGAAGATCATGTTGTATTAGAATTAGGTCCAAACAGAAATAAAGTTCCATTTGAAAAATGGGCTATAGGTACTGTTGAACCAAAGAAAAAATCAGAATAATAATTTGGAATTTAGATACCTCCTCTTGAATATATATTGTATAAGGGGAGGTGTTTTTATGGAAAAATCTAATCATATTCTAAAAGGACTAGGATATGCATACATATTAACTTTAGTAACATTATTAATTTATAACTTAATATTAACATTTACTAGTGTGTCAGGAAGCAGCATTGCAATGGCTTCATCATTTATAACAACAATATCATCAGCTTTTGGAGGATTTTATGCCTCTAAACATATAAAAGAAAAAGGTCTTATATACGGACTGTTAGTTGGATTAATGTACATAGTATGTCTTATATTAATAGTATTTTTAGCTAAAGATCAATTTGCTTTCGAAATTGACATGCTATATAAAGTATTACTAGTATCTCTATCAGGAGGTATAGGCGGAGTTTTAGGTGTAAACTTTAAATAGAAGTTTTCCATATTGATTTTTTGTGATATAATCAATATGGAAAATTTAAGTAGGAGGTAGTTGAAATGGAAAAAAAGCATATTAAAACTTTATCTAAAGCTACTTTAAAGAATAGTGCTGCAAAAGGTGGATGTGGAGAATGTCAAACATCTTGCCAATCAGCTTGTAAAACTTCTTGTACAGTTGCAAACCAAGAGTGTGAAAGATAATAAATTTTTAATACACTATGAGGTAAGACTCCATAATTATGGGGTCTTATTTTATTTTTAGTAAAAAAGTTTATTTGTTTATAGCATTAATAAATTCGTATGTTACTCAGAATATAATAATATTAGCGTTTATACGAACTAATTATAAAATATAGATATTAAATATATTCAACGTCATGTATATTATCTTAAAATATGATATAATCTAGATAAAATTAACACTTTGGAGGAGATATTATGAAAATTAAGTTAGGAACTATACTTGGCTCAGTTATATTAATATCAGCTGGGCTTATAGTGATAGAAAAATTTAAAATAGATAAAATGCTACATGCTAATTCATTTATAGGAGAACAAGTTCAAAATGTTAGCAACTTAGTTGATGATAATAAAGATATATTAAGTTCAGTTAAATTGGACAAAGTAGGGGAAGCAGTATCTTCAGTAGGAAATAATGTAACAGAAATGTTTGAACAAGTTGATTTTAATAAAGTTGGCAATTTAATTATTGAAAAGAAAGATGCATTATTAGAATTTACAGGTGAAAAAATAAATGGTTTAGAAAAATTAATAGAAATACCAATGAAGGAAATACAAAAAATTATATAAAATTAAATAAGGTTGCCTTAATTGGCAACCTTATTTAATTTTATTTGCCTATACTTTATTAAAGTTATATAATGAAGAATAGAGTTAAAATACAATTTGGGAAAATTGTCAATATAGATGGAGCAATTTGATATTAGGAGGACATATATATGAGTATGATACATAAGTTTTCAATGAACGGATACAATATAGTACTAGATGTAAATGGAGGGGCAGTTCATGTAGTTGATGAAGTAGCTTATAATTTAGTAGATTACTATAAAGAAAACACAAAAGAGGAAATATTAAATACACTAGGAGCACAATACTCAAAAGAACAAATAATAGAAGCATATGAGGAAATAGAGACTTTAGAAAATGAAGGTCTTTTATATACAGAAGATACTTATCAGTTTCATCCAAGCTTTGTAGATAGAAAAAAGGTTGTAAAAGCTTTATGTCTACATGTAGCTCATGACTGTAATTTAAAATGTAAATACTGTTTTGCTGCCCAAGGAGATTTTGGTGGAGCTAAAGAATTAATGAGCTTTGAGGTTGGTAAAAAAGCTATAGACTACTTAATAGCTAACTCAGGAAACAGAAGAAACCTAGAAATAGATTTCTTTGGTGGAGAGCCTTTAATGAACTTTGATGTTGTTAAACAATTAGTTGAGTACGGAAGAAGTGTAGAAAAGGAAAATAACAAGAACATAAGATTTACAATAACAACTAATGGAATATTATTAGATGATGAAAAGATAGAATACATAAATGAGAATATGCACAATGTTGTATTAAGTTTAGATGGAAGAAAAGAAGTAAATGATAACATGAGACCAACATTAAATGATAAAGGTAGTCATGATATAATATTACCTAAGTTCAAAAAACTAGTAGAGAATAGACCTGAGGACAAGTATTATTACATAAGAGGTACTTTCACAAGAGATAATCTAGATTTCTCTAAAGATGTTATGCACTTTGCAAATGAAGGATTTAAACTTACTTCAGTAGAGCCAGTTGTAGGTGAAGAATCTAATCCATATGCACTTAGAGAAGAAGATATGCCTAGGGTATTTGAAGAATATGAAAAGCTAGCTGTTGAGTATGCTGACATGAAAGTAAAAGGGGATGACTTTAAGTTCTTCCACTTTATGATAGATTTAAACCAAGGTCCATGTGTAATAAAAAGAATAACAGGATGTGGTGCAGGTAATGAATACTTATCAATAACTCCAGAAGGTGATATATATCCATGTCATCAATTTGTTGGAAATGAAGAATATAAAATGGCTAACATATTAGATGAAGAGATAGTATTCCCAGAAGAATTAACAGAAAGCTTCAGAAATGCACACGTGTACAGTAAAGAAGACTGTAAAAAATGTTGGAATAAATTCTACTGTTCAGGTGGATGTCACGCAAATGCAACTAACTTTAATGGTGATGTAATGAAACCATATGAACTTGGTTGTGAAATGCAAAAGAAACGTACAGAATGTTCAATAATGATACAGGCAAAATTATTATTAGAAGGTGAATAAAATGATAAAAGGGTATCAAGGTACAGAACCAAAAATTGATGAATCTGTGTTTATAGCAGAAAGTGCAGATGTTGTAGGTAAAGTTACAATAGAAAAAAATGCAAATATATGGTACAACGTAGTTATAAGAGCAGATGAAAATACTGTTACAATAGGGGAAAATACAAATATACAAGATGGAAGTGTAATTCATATATGTAAAGATCATCCTACTGTAGTTGGAAAAAATGTAACTGTTGGACATAAAGCATTAATACATGGATGTACAATAGGAGATAATACTTTAATAGGTATGGGATCGATAGTACTAGATGGAGCTGAAATAGGAGAATATACTTTACTTGGTGCGGGAAGTTTAGTTCCTCCAGGTAAAAAAATACCATCAGGAGTATTAGCTTTTGGATCTCCAGCTCAAGTAGTGAGAGAATTAAATGAAAAAGAAAAAGAAAATCTTGTGAATTCTGCTTTAAAATATGTAGAAACTGCAAATAATCATAAATAGTAGTAAAATTAAAAGGGCAATCTTAATATTGCCCTTTTTTTAAATAATATAAAATTATAAATTTTATTTATATAACATAAAGCGGAGTTGATAAAAATGAGAGTAAGTTACAAGAACTTAAAAAGATATAAAGAGATAGTTCATATATTAATAAAATACGGATTTTCATTTATAGTAGAAAAATTAAATATAGAGGGCGTAGCTTATAGAATACCAATAACAAATCCATCTGATGAAATAAAGAACATGTCAACAGGTGAAAAGATAAGAAGAGCAATAGAAGAATTAGGACCTACTTATATAAAATTAGGTCAAATTCTTAGCACAAGAAAAGATTTATTAGATCAAGATATTATAGATGAATTAAGTAAACTTAGAGATAGTGTAGAGCCATATGACACAAATATAGCAAAAGAAATATTTAAACATGAAGTAGGATTAGATATAGAAAAAGTATTTATAGATTTTAATGATAAGCCTTTAGCAGCAGCATCAATTGGACAAGCATATGAAGCTAAGTTGCAAACTGGTGAGTCAGTTATTGTAAAAATTCAAAGACCGAATATCGAAGAAACAATAAAATCAGATTTAGAAATATTAAAGACCATGGCAGTAGCATTAAAAGATTTTAATAAAGATATAGAAGTTGATTTAATACAGATAGTTGAAGAATTCCAAACACAATTACTTAGGGAGCTGGACTATAATTTTGAAGCTATAAATGCTATAAAATTTAGAAAAATATTTAGAGATAGTAGTGAAGTATACATTCCGGAAATATACGGTGAATATAGCACTAAGCGTGTATTAGTAATGGAAAAGATTAATGGAGTTAAATTAAGTGATATAAAGAAGATTAGAAGCAATGGATGGAATACCAAAAACATTAGTGATATAGGTGTAAGGTCTTTATTTAAACAAATTTTCGAACATGGATTTTTCCATGCAGATCCTCATCCAGGTAATATATTTGTATTAGGAGAAAATACAATTTCATATATTGATTTTGGTATGATAGGTATAGTAGATAAAAAAACCTTAAATTTATTAAATGAAGTAGCTATAGCTGTTATAGAAAAAAATGTAGATCGAGTAATTTATATTTTAATGGAAATGGATGCGTTAAACACCGAAATTGATATAAGTGGACTTAGACAAGATTTATTATATCTAATGCATTATTATTATGATGTTCCGATAGATAAAATTAGTATTGGAGATATAATGAATGAAGTATTTAGGTTTTTTAGAAAGTATAAAGTATCAATTCCTTCTCAATTAGCAACATTAGCTAAAACTGTAATAACTTTAGAAGGAACAGGCAGAGAATTAAATCCTGATTTTTCAGTTTCATCAATAGGAAAAGAATTTATGAAATATTATTATGTGAATAAATTTAATCCTCAAAGAGTGTTCATGAATACAAAGCATGCTACAGAAGAAATGATTTTAGATATTAAAACTTTACCAAAGCAAATGAGGGGTATACTTAGAAATATAGAAAAAAATAATATAAAAATTCAAATAGATGATGTTAAATTTGAGTCATTAGAAAGAAGAATAACTGATTTAACTACTCAAATATCGTTAAGTTTGGTATTAGCATCTATAGTTGTAGGTTCATCGTTAATAATAGCGTCACCAAATATAAATGGGAATAGTTGGATAAGACTTACAGCTTTATCTGGGTTCTTTATATCTTTTATAATAGGACTATTGTTAGTGATTAAGATATTTAGATCGCAGTATAGGAAGAAATAGAGGTGAAAAGGTTGAAATTTAATAAAAAATGGACATTAAAACACATGGGGAGTGTAAAAACAGACGAATTGAGTAATAAGCTAAAAATTTCCCCGGAAATTAGTCAAATATTGAAAAATAGGAAAATAGACAATGAAAAAGATGCCGAAATATTTATGAATCCATCGCTAGATTATCTTAGAGATCCTTTCTTAATGAAAGATATGAAAAAATCTGTAGAGCGAATAAATATAGCAATTGAAAATAAAGAAAGAATATGGATATATGGAGACTATGATGTAGATGGGGTTTCTTCAACATCTATATTATGTATATACTTTGATTCTATAAATTATCCAATTAATTATTACATACCAAATAGATTAGAAGAAGGATACGGAATAAATGAAGATGCTATAAAAAACATACATTCACAAGGATGCGACCTTATTATAAGTGTAGACTGTGGTATTACATCAGTTAAAGAAGTTGATTTAGCAAATGAGCTAGGTATTGATGTTATAATAACAGATCACCATGAATGCCAAAGTGAAATTCCTAATGCATATGCTGTTATAAATCAAAAACAAGATGATTGTAATTATCCTTTTGACATGCTATGTGGATGTGGTGTGGCTTTCAAACTTATTCAAGCACTTACACCAAAAGAAGAATTTAAAACTAGTTTATATAATTATTTAGAAATAGTAACTCTAGCTACAATTTGTGATATAGTTCCATTGGTAGACGAAAATAGAATTATTGTAAAAAATGGTTTAAAACTTATGTCAGAAGGCAAAAATATAGGATTAAAAGAACTTATAAAAGTTTGCGGAGTAGAAAGTGATAAAATAGGATCTTCACACATAGGATTTGCTATAGGCCCAAGAATAAACGCATCAGGTAGACTGGGATATTCAAAGCTGGGCGTAGAATTATTCACTACTAAGTCAATTGAAAAAGCTAAAGAGATAGCTAATATACTAGAAGAGAAAAATAATGAAAGACAATTAATAGAAGCTAAGATGTATCAAGAAGCAGAAGCTATCATAGAATCTAATGAAAGATATAAAAGTGATAAAGTTTTAGTTATAGCTAAAGAAGGATGGCAACATGGAATAATAGGTATAGTTGCATCTAAATTAACTGAAAAGTATTATAAGCCAACAATATTATTAACTATAGAAGATGGAGAAGCTACTGGTTCAGCAAGATCTATAAAAGGATTTAGCATATTTGATGCTCTAGTTAGGTGTAAAGATTTACTAAATAAATTTGGTGGTCATGAGCAAGCTGCAGGTTTAGGGTTGGACTCTGATAAGGTGGAACAACTTTCAAGAGAAGTAAATAAGTTTGCCCAATACGAATTAAGTGAAGATGATTTAATTGAAAATATAAAAGTTGAGTTTGAATTAGAAGAACATGCAATAAATTTAGACTTAGTAGAAGAACTTCATAAATTAGAACCGTTTGGGCTAAGCAATCCAAATCCTCGATTTATAGTTCGAGATGCAATACTTAAAAATATAATGGCTATAGGTAAAAACAAGCAGCATCTGAAGTTTACCATAGAAAAAGAGAAATCATATGACTGTATAGGCTTTAATATGGCATATTTAAAAGGTGGATTTAATACAGGTGATAAAGTAGATGTACTATTCCAACTAGATGAAAATAATTTTATGGGCAATCGTAGTGTCCAATTTTTATTAAAAGATATGAGGTTATCACATCCTAAAAATACAAGCTTAAATGAGGATTCAATAGAATTATTTGAAAAAATTATTCCCGATATAGACAACTTATACAAGTTAAATGATGTAGATGAAGATGCTATTTGCAATAAAATGAATGCATCTAATATAGAGGAAGCCTTAAATGGAAATAAAAATATAAATATATTTGAACATATAACTAAGAATACCTTAATTATAGCAAATACAGTTAATGGATTTTATAATGCACTATCAGATATATCATTAGTTGATGAGGAAATTTGTGGAGAATTTGAAGTTAGTTATAATAATTTTACTAGTAATAATGATAAACTACAACTTATATTTTCTCCAAATATTGATAAAATAGACATAAAAAGATATAATAATATTATTCTTTATGATTATTTGTATAATAAAGGCGATTATTCGTATTTATGCACGAACGCGAATAATGAAACTTCAATTATCAAATATTATAGCCAAACGGATTTAATTTACTTAAAAAATATTGTAAATAACTTAGTTTTAGATCGAGAAGAGTTCATTTCAGTATATAAAATAGCTTTAAGCCAAAAAAATATAGAAATCAATTTAAAGGACATAAAAAAGGTATTTAATATGATACCTCTAAAGCTATTTGCGATAATAAAAGTATTTAAAGAATTGTCATTACTAGATTTTGGATTTAAATATGATGAAATATTAAATATAAAATCTATTTATATAAATATATTACCAAAACCAAATGAAAAGCTAAACTTAGATGAAAGTAAGATACTTAAAAATTTGAAAGAGTTGAGCAAAGAATACAAAGAAAGCTATTAGGAGGAGTCCAAAAAATGGATTTAAGAAAAGTAATAAGAGAAGTAGAAAATTTCCCAAAAGAAGGTATAAACTTCAAAGACATAACAACATTAATGCAAGATGGAGAAGCTTTTAAATTTACAATAGATGAATTTATAAAGGATTTAAAAGATAAAAATGTAGATGTAATAGTAGGGCCAGAGGCAAGAGGATTCTTAATGGGTACACCTGTTGCTTATGGAATGGGAATAGGATTTGTTCCTGTTAGAAAACCAGGAAAATTACCTCATGAAGTAGAAAGCTATAACTACGGATTAGAATATGGAACTGATACGCTAGAAATACACAAAGATGCTATAAAGCCAGGTCAAAGAGTTGCAATAGTAGATGATTTATTAGCAACTGGAGGAACTATGGAAGCTGCTGCTAAGCTTATAGAAAAGTTAGGTGGAGAAGTTGTTTCTATGCAATTCTTAATAGAACTAGAGTTTTTAAATGGAAGAGATAAATTAACTCAATATAATGTTAATTCTCTAATCAAATACTAATAACATATAAATAGTTGGTATCATACCAACTATTTTAGTATAACGAAAAGAGAATTTTAGATATAATTAACGCAGAAATGCGAATTTCATACTTAAAATAGGTGGTATTATGCATGATAAACAATTACAAGAACTAATTGATAAAATAAAAAGTTATGCACCTAATGCAGATGTTAGTTTAGTGGAAAAAGCTTATTACTTTGGAAAAAGTGCTCATGAAGGACAGTTTAGAAAATCAGGGGAACCTTATTTTATACATCCAATAGCTGTTGCTAATATACTTAGTGACATGGAACTTGATATAGAAACTATAGTAGCGGGACTTTTACACGATGTTGTTGAAGATACGGATTACACATATGAAGATATAGAAAGAGAGTTCTCACAAGAAGTAGCTAACTTAGTAGATGGGGTAACAAAACTTGGACAAATTAAGTATCAATCAAAAGAGGAAACACAAGCTGAAAATCTAAGAAAAATGTTTTTAGCAATGGCTAAAGATATAAGAGTCATACTTATAAAATTAGCTGATAGATTACACAATATGAGGACTTTAAAATTTATGCCTCCTGAAAAGGCTAAGGCTAAAGCTAAAGAAACTCTAGAGATTTATGGTGGAATAGCGAATAGATTAGGTATATCTATGATAAAGTGGGAGTTAGAAGACTTAGCTTTAAGATATATAGATCCAGAAGGATATTATGATTTAGTTGAAAAAGTAGCTAAAAAAAGAAGCCAGAGGGAAGCATATATTGAAAATGTACTTGAAATGCTTGATGAAAAGTTAAAAAGCGTTAATATTTCATATAATGTATATGGTAGACCAAAACATTTTTACAGTATATATAGCAAGATGAATAATAAGCATAAAAGTTTTGAAGAAATCTATGACTTAACTGCAGTTAGAATAATAGTAGATACTGTAAAAGATTGTTATGCTGTACTTGGAATGGTACATACATTATGGAAGCCTATCCCTGGTCGATTTAAAGACTATATAGCAATGCCTAAACCAAATATGTATCAAAGTTTACATACAACGGTGATAGGTCCAGATGGAGATCCTGTAGAAATTCAAATAAGAACTAAAGAAATGCATAGAATAGCTGAATACGGAATAGCAGCTCACTGGAAATATAAAGAAGGTAAATCAGCTGAAGGAAGTAAGCAAAATATAGAAGAAAAGCTTAAATGGCTAAGACAAATGATGGAATGGGAAAAAGACTTAAAAGATCCACAAGAGTTTTTAGACGCACTTAAAGAAGATGTATTTAGTAGTCAAGTTTATGTATTTACTCCAAGGGGAGATGTTATAGAACTTCCAGCAGGAGCAACACCTATAGATTTTGCTTATAGAGTTCATACTAATGTAGGTAACAAATGTGTTGGAGCTAAAATTGATGGAAGAATAGTAACTATTGATTACAAACTTCAAAATGGGAATATAGTTGAAATATTAACTTCAGCTAATTCTAATGGACCAAGTAGAGACTGGCTAAGTATAGTTAAAACTCCTAATGCCAAAAGTAGAATAAGACAATGGTTTAAAAAGGAAAGAAGAGAAGAAAATATAGAACGTGGAAGCTTAATATTAGAAAGAGAATTTAAGAAATATAGCTTGCCAACAAAAGATCCATCTATAGATAAACATATGCAACATATTGCTAAAACCTTCAATCAACCAAGTGTAGAAGATTTAATTGCTACAATTGGATACGGTGGTATAATGGCATCGCAAGTAGTTTCTAAGGTGAGAGAACTTTATGAAAAAGAAGCGAAAAAAATACAAAAAGATCAACTAGCAAATCAGCCAGAAGATTTTAAAAACCATAACTTAAGTGATCAAGAGTATAAGAAAAAAAGAAAAAACAACTCTCAAGGAATAGTTGTAAAAGGATTAGACAATATATTAGTTAGATTTGCTAAATGTTGTAATCCTCTTCCAGGTGATAATATTGTTGGATATGTTACTAAAGGAAGAGGTGTTGCTATACATAGAGCAGACTGCCCAAATGCAAATAGCAATGGTGATTTCTTCCAAAATAGATTACTTGAAGTTTCATGGAGTGATGCTAACAAGTCTAAATTTGAAGCAGAAATTCAAATAAGAGCAGTTGACAGAAAAGGTATAATAAATGATATAACTCATATGGTAGCAATAGATAAAGTGAGTTTAAATGGTATAAATGCTAGAAAAGGAAAAGATAGCATAGTAAGTGTTAACTTATTAGTTGAAGTTAACAACATAGATGAATTAACACTATTAATGAAAAAAATAAAATCTATACCAGGTGTAGAAGATATATATAGAGTAGTAAATTAGGAGGTAAGATATGAGAGCAGTAGTTCAAAGAGTATCTTCTTCTAAAGTTACAGTAGATGAAAATGTAACTGGAGAAATAAGTAAAGGATTACTTGTTTTGTTAGGAGTAACTCATGAAGATACATCTAAAGATGTAGATTATATGATAGATAAAATTTTAAATCTAAGAATTTTTGAAGATGAAAATGAGAAAATGAATTTATCTTTAAAAGATGTAGGTGGAGAACTATTAGTAGTATCTCAATTTACTTTATACGGTGATTGTAGAAAAGGAAAAAGACCAAGTTTTTCAAATGCTGCAAGACCAGATGTAGCGATACCTTTATATGAAGAATTTATAAAAAAAGCTAAGGATCAAGATGTAGTAGTGGGCACAGGAGAGTTTGGTGCTCATATGATGGTAGACTTAACTAATGATGGTCCTGTTACTATACTGTTAGAATCAAATAAAAGTTTCTAAGGGGGATTTAAAATGAAGATAGAGAAGTTTGTTGAACCAAATTTTGGTGAGAATATATATATTTTAAGTGACGATGAAAGTAAAAAATGTGCTGTAATAGATCCAGGCTTAGGTGCAAATGTAGAATCAAAGGTTTTAAGTTATATAAAAAACAATGGGTTGATTTTAGAATATATAATACTTACTCATGGTCATGGTGATCATATAGGTGCAGTTAAATACATAAAAGAAAGAACTAATGCAAAAGTAATTGCTCATCATGATGAAAAAGAACTACTTTTAGACAAGAAGAAAAATCTAAGTAATATGATGCATTGTGGGCCTCAAGAGCTTGATGCAGATATATATGTTAAAGATAAGGATAAATTAGAATTAGGAAACTTAAAATTAACATTTCTACATACTCCAGGACATACTAAAGGATGTATGTGCATAAGAGTTGGAAATGAAATGTTTACAGGAGATACTTTATTTGCTGGAAGTATAGGAAGAACGGACTTATATGGCGGTGACTATAAGCAAATAGAAAAATCACTTAAAAAAATATCAAAATATGAAGATAATGTAGTAATATATCCTGGTCATGGTCCTCACTCTACATTAGGTGTAGAAAAAATGACTAATCCATATATGAGCAGATAATATACAATATTACTTACTGCTCCTAGTTAACATGTTACTACTATAAAAAAGGAGCAAATTATGATAGGTGTAATTTTAAAAGGACATGATTATAAATATGAAGTAGCTGAGTTGATAAAATTATTTACTACTACCTTCGAATTTATAGAACAAAAAAGTTTTGGTAGGATGTTAGAAAATGTGCTTTATGTTTACAATGATAATGTAATTTCTAAAACTAAGTACTATGAAAACTATGAATTAAAATTTGAATTTGCTGACCATGTTAAAATCGGTGGTCTAAGTGAACAAGAAATAAAAAAAGTTACTAAAGAGTGTATAAAAAGAAGTATGTTTAAGGTACTACAAAATAGACTACATACTTATGTTCCTTGGGGTATACTTACTGGAATTAGACCGGTTAAAATTGTTCATACTTTATTAGATGAACAAAAATCTGATGAAGAAATAAGAGAAATTCTTAAAGAAAAGTATTTTATAATGGATGAAAAAATAGATTTAGCATTAGAAATAGCTAAAAGAGAAAGAGTATTTATTTATCCTATAGATAAAAATAAAATTTCTTTATATGTAGGAATTCCATTTTGCCCAACTAGATGCTATTACTGCTCATTCCCTGCAAATCCTTTAAAGCAATTTGGACACTTAAGAAAAGAATACGTAGAGAAGTTAATACTAGAAATAAAAGGTATGGCAAAAATACTTAAAGATACTAATAAAGAAATAGAAACTTTATATATTGGAGGAGGAACTCCTACAGCTCTAGAACATGAAGATTTAGATACTTTAATTAATGCTTTATATAAAGAATTAGATTTAAGTACTATTAAAGAGTTTACGGTAGAGGCAGGTAGACCAGATTCGATAACTAGGGAAAAACTAGAAGTTCTTAAAAAGCATAATGTAAGTAGAATAAGTATAAATCCTCAAACTATGAACGATGAGACACTACAAAAAATAGGTAGAGATCATAGTGTAGCAGATATTATTGATTGTTTTAATATGGCAAGAGAAATTGGATTTGATAATATAAATATGGATCTTATATTAGGTTTAGTTGATGAAGATTTAGAGATGGTTAGAAATACTTTAGAAGAAATTAAAAAGCTTTCTCCAGAGAGTTTAACAGTTCACACATTAGCTGTTAAGAGAGCATCTTCATTAAAAGAAAACTTAGATAAATATGAGCTTACAAGATATGAAGAAATGATAAAAATGATAGATTTATCAATGGAATATGCTAAAAATATGGGATTAAATCCATATTACATGTATCGTCAAAAACATATGTTAGGAAATTTAGAAAACATAGGTTATGCTAAAGAAGGATATGAGTGTATTTACAATATACAAATAATGGAGGAGAAGCAAAGCAACTATGCATTAGGTGCAGGGTCTATTTCAAAATTTGTATATGTTGATGAAGATAGAATTGAAAGAGTAGAAAACGTAAAGAACGTTGAACAATATATAGATAGAGTAGATGAAATGATTGAAAGAAAGAGAAAGGAGATTTACCAAAATGTTAACTAAAGCTCCAAGAGGAACTAAGGATATAACTCCAAAAGATGCATACAAATGGAATTATGTTGAGAATAAATTTAGAGAAGTTTGTGCACTATTTGGATATGAAGAAATGAGGACTCCAGTATTTGAACATACAGAGCTATTTAAAAGAAGTGTTGGAGACACTACAGATATAGTACAAAAAGAAATGTACTCATTCACTGATAAAGGTGAAAGAGATATAACTTTAAAGCCAGAAGGTACTGCTGGTGTAGTTAGAGCATTTATAGAAAATAAATTACATGCTGATACTCAACCAACTAAGTTATTTTATATAACACCTTGCTTTAGATATGAAAGACCACAAGCTGGTAGACAAAGACAATTCCATCAATTTGGGATAGAAGCTTTAGGTAGTGATAAGCCATCATTAGATGCTGAAGTTATAGCTTTAGCAGTACAATTTTTCAATGAAGTTGGTCTTAAAGATTTAGCAGTAAGTGTAAACTCTGTTGGATGTCCAACTTGTAGAGCTGAATATAATGCTAAGTTAAAAGAATACCTTGATGCTAAGAGTGATGTATTATGTGAAACTTGCTTAGAAAGAAAAGATAAAAATCCAATGAGAGTTATAGATTGTAAAAATCCTAACTGTCAAGAAAATTTAAAAGATGTACCATTTATGATAGATCATATATGTGATGATTGTAAGGATCATTTTGGAAAGTTACAAGAGTACTTAAAAGAAATGGAGATAAACTTTGTAGTTGATAAAACTATAGTTAGAGGTTTAGATTACTACAAAAAAACTGCATTTGAAATAATATCTAATGATATAGGTTCACAAAGTACTGTTTGTGGTGGTGGAAGATATGATGGGCTTGTTGAACAATTAGGAGGACCTAAAGGTGTTAGTGGTATAGGTTTTGCTATAGGAGCTGAAAGACTATTATTAACGATGGAAAATAACAACATAGAAATACCAAATCCTAAATCAACAGATATATTCATAGCCACTTTAGGAGAAGCTGCTAAAGTAAAAAGCTTTAAAATATTAAAAGATCTAAGAACTAATCATATAAGTGCAGATGCAGACCACTTAGATAGAAGTATGAAAGCTCAATTTAAGTATTCTGATAAAATAAATGCTAAATTTACTATAGTTATAGGTGATGATGAATTAGCTAATGATAGTGTAACTCTTAAAGACATGGCTGCATCACAACAAACTACTATAAAATTAAGTGAAATAGTAACAGAGCTAAAAAATAGACTATAATTATAAATTCAATTTAAAATTTATAAGTCTAAATAATAAATATATATAATTAAGAAATTTAAAGTTATTTTTACTTAATATAGGTAAAAATAACTTTAAATTGTGTTTAGATAGATTATAAATTATTTCTCATTTATTGACATATTTTTGATATTAAGAAATAATAGGTGTATAATCGAATTAAAATAAAGACCTGGAGGGTAGATAATGGAAACTCTAAACGGATTAAAAAGAACTCACTATTGTGGGGACTTAAGAGAATCAAACATTGATGAAGAAGTTGTACTTATGGGATGGGTACAAAAGAAAAGAAACTTAGGTGGATTAGTATTCGTTGACTTAAGAGATAGAAGTGGATTATGTCAAATAATATTCGATACTGATGTTAATGCAGAAGCTTTCGCTAAAGCTGAAAAATTAGGATCAGAGTATGTTATAGCTGTTAAAGGGAAGGTTGCAGAAAGAAGTTCTAAAAATCCTAACATGCCAACTGGTGATATAGAAATATTCGCAACTGAACTTAGATTATTAAATAAATCGGAAACACCACCAATATACATAAAAGATGATGACAATGTATCAGAAGAATTAAGATTAAAGTATAGATACTTAGATTTAAGAAAGCCATCTATGCAAAAGACTTTAATGTTAAGAAGTAGAGTTGCTAACATAGTTAGAAACTACTTATCTTCAAATAATTTCTTTGAAATAGAAACACCTTTCTTAATAAAGCCAACTCCAGAAGGCGCTAGAGACTACTTAGTACCAAGTAGAGTTAACGAAGGTAAATTCTATGCATTACCACAATCACCACAATTATTTAAACAATTATTAATGGTAAGTGGTATGGATAGATACTTCCAAATAGTTAAGTGTTTCAGAGATGAAGACTTAAGAGCTGACAGACAACCAGAGTTTACTCAAATAGACTGTGAAATGTCTTTCGTTGAACAAGAAGATGTTATGGCTATAATGGAAAAAATGGTTCAAACTATATTTAAAGAAACTATAAATGTAGATGTTCAATTACCACTTCCAGTTATGACATATGCTGAAGCTATGGAAAGATACGGTTCAGATAAGCCTGATACTAGATTTGGATATGAATTAACTAATATATCTGATATAGTAGCAAACTGTGGATTTGGAGTATTTGCTAATGCTACTAAAGATGGTATGAGTGTTAGAGGTATAAATGTTAAAGGACAAAGTGAAGCAATAAGTAAAAAACAATTAAGTAAAATAGAAGATCATGCTAAGACTTATAAAGCTAAAGGTCTTGCTTGGATGAGAATAGGCGAAAATAGAGAAGTTACTTCTCCAATAGCTAAATTCTTCAATGAAGAAGAAATGACAGCTATACTTGATAGAATGAATGCTGAAGCTGGTGACTTATTACTATTTGTTGCTGACAAAAACTCAGTAGTATTTGATGCTCTAGGACAAGTTAGACTTGAAGTTGCAAGAAGACTTAACTTATTAGATAGCAATGTTTACAACATGTTATGGGTAACTGAATTCCCTGTATTTGAAGAAGATGAAGAAACAGGAAGAATGATAGCTAAGCATCACCCATTCACATCTCCATTAGATGAAGACATAGAAAGATTAAATGGTGATGATAAAGCATCTTTAAGAGCTAAGGCTTATGATATAGTTATAAATGGATATGAAGTAGGTGGAGGAAGTGTTAGAATATTTAACGCTGACGTTCAACAAAAAATGTTCAAAGCTTTAGGATTCTCTGAAGAAGAAGCTCAAGAGAAGTTTGGATTCTTACTTGATGCATTCAAGTACGGAACTCCTCCTCATGCTGGTATAGCATTTGGTCTTGATAGACTTGTAATGATATTAGCTGGAACTACTAACATAAAAGATGTTATAGCATTCCCTAAAAACCAAAGTGCTGTTTGCCCTATGACAAATGCTCCAGCTGTTGCTGAAGATACTCAATTAGAAGAATTAAGTATAAAAGTTGAAATAGCAGACAAAGAATAATTTTAGATTAATATAAATTGATAAAATATTTATCAGTTAAAAAGTACCTACTAATTCAGTAGGTACTTTTTTATGCTTAAGGAAAATTAGAGTATAATGCTTTATTAGTTTTTTGTAAGAGGTGTAATTATATTATAAATAATAAATTCAAGAAATATGTAAAATATGGTATAAATATGCGATATACTAGGACATATATATAAGGATAGAAGGGAAGATGTTTGATGGGTATGATAAAAAAACTCTTAGGAAGACGAAATTTTCATGACAAGAACAATAATTCTAAGTCAAATAACGCCTACAACAATGTAAATAAAAAAGTAAATATATCTAACTTAGAAAATATAGATTCACTTATAACGTATATTGAATTAGAAGAATCAAATAAAGTTAATGAAATTATAAATCAAATGAAAAATAACGAGATACTATTATTAGTAAGTAAAATTGAAAATCAAAGCAAAGAGATTATAGAGGTTTACAATGAAAATAATGAATACATAGGAAAATGTAATAAAGATGTAACAGATATATTGGCTCCTAGAATTAATGCAGGCCTAAATTACTATGGAGAAGTCTTAGAAATAACAAAAACATCAAATTCTCAAAAGGAATTGCAAGCTAGAATAATTAAAGGAACACCGAAGCCTTCACAAAAGAAAAAAATTAAACTAGATTCATTATTTTCGCATTTATCAGATGAACTTATAACTGAGGTTATTGATGTTACCTTTGATGATAGGCAAGAATTAATTTCTAATATGAAAAAAGGTGACGTAACTAGATTAGTAAAAGAGTATGATAATGAAAATAAGTATTGTACTATTGCTGTCTATGATAAAGATAATAATAAATTAGGATTTATTGAAGAGGAATTATCAAATCAGTTAATTATAGAAATAGATAAAGGTAATGTTTATACTAGCCAAGTGGTAGAGGTGTTAGGTGGAGGCATTGTAAGCTTTGGACTTAAAATAAATATAAATAAGGTTGATATAAAATTAAGCAATCAAGTATATAGCAAGGAAGTTGAATGTGAGATTTTAAATTATATTGAAGGATCATCTGATACTAAAATTGCTAAAGATTTAATTTGTATGGTAGGTAGAAGACCTAGAATGTTAACTTTAAATAATGAGTGGGAAATGATGGTAAGTTTATTAGCTATCAGTGAAGTATTTAAAGAAAATTTTAAGAATTACATTCATTATCCGAATGGAAACTTATTAGTTGATATAAATGAATTTTATTCATATGATAAAGATAAGAAAAAGAAAATTTTTAGCTTTTATGAAATATATAATAACCTAATACAAAATATTTATAGATTTGAGTATAGTGAAGAAGACGTTATAGAGGATACTAGAGATGTAAATATGTTTAAACTTGAATTAGATTTAATACCACTATCTCCTATATCTTACTCAGACTTAGAAAAAATAAATTTAGAAATGATTGAAAATATATTTACTACAGAGGGTAGTTATAAATCATTTATAAATAATATAAATAAACGAATTATAAACATAAAAGAAATAATATCAAACACAAGTGAAGAAGAAATAAAAAGAGTAAATCATAGATGGATTGAGGAATTAAAACAGAGAAGATTATTTTTAAAAGATATAGATTGGATAGGCACAATTAGAGGGATTGAATCTTGTAGAGAAGCACGTTTAGACTATGAAAGCTTTCCTAGTTTATTATATAATGATTCCTTATATAATAAATCTCATTATGTCTGTCCCAGATGTGAAAAAATGGTTTTATATCAACTTAAAGTATCTGGTGTCTATACCGTTTATAAAAATATTGAAAAATTATTAGTTCACAATATGTTTACTTGTCCAGACTGTAGAACTTTCTATGCTTCAGCAAAGACCAAGAATGAGTTTGATGAACATTGGATAGAAACAAACCTTTCAGAATTCGCACTAAAGAGCGATACATACTCCAAGGAAGAATATAATGATTTAATTTCTTATAGCGAGAAAGTATACTTTCAAGAGCATAAGTAATGTTTTTTATATAAAAAAACGTGTAGAGAATAACTACACGTTTTTATTATTTTATAATGATAATGCAAAATATTTAATACATTTTAATAAAGTTAATTTTTATTGTTATATTCATTTAGTAATATTTCTTCTCCCATTTCAACTAATTTTCTAGTTGCTAATCCTCCGACTTCTTCACCAGCAAGAACGTTTTTAGCAGCACCTTCTAACGTTCCTTGAGGTGCATTGCTTTCTATCTTATTAGTTTCTGAATTATAGTTATAACCTAATTCATTAGCTATCTCCATTTTCATATTATTTAAAGCTTGTTTCGCATTCATTTTAGATTGATTATCCATATAAATATCTCCTTTTAATATAATAAATTTCTAAAATACTTATTAAATAAATATTGATGTAACTAAATTAATATTTTAAAGCTTATATTTTTAGAATGAACAAAATACAATAAATTTATAACAAGATTAAATAAAATTATAACTATTATGTAAGGTTTTTTAAAAATAAGTTATAATATTAATATCAGATAAATATGAGGTGAAACTATGGAAGAAAAGCATTTATCAGAAAAAAATGATAAAGACGCTCTTATGAAGAGACTTAAGAGAATAGAAGGTCAAGTAAAGGGAATTCAAAAAATGGTGGATGATGAGAGATACTGTGTAGATATATTAATCCAAATATCTGCAATAAGATCCGCTATTAATAAAGTTGGAACTATTATTTTAGAAAATCACATAAAGGGGTGTGTTTCTGAGAGTTTAAAAAATGGAGATGTAGAAGGTACAGAAAATATGATAGATGAGCTTATGAGCACTATAAATAAGTTTACTAAGTAAGTTATATAAATTTTAAAAATTAAATTGAGCTATATTATAGTTAAAATAGTTAATATTATAATTAGCATATAAATAAGGTTAGTTATTTGTAAAAAATATATATTAATATACAAGTAAATAAAAAATGGGGGGGATTTTTTTGGAACAACAAGGCTATATTGTAGACATTGTGGACAAGAAAACAGCTAAATTAAAAATGCAAAGACATTCTGCTTGTGCATCTTGCGGTAAATGTGCTACAACTTCAGAAAAAAAAGATATTATAGTTGAAGTGGATAATACTATAGGAGCACAAGTTGGGGATAGAGTTAAAGTTAATATGGAAACTGTTAATGTATTAAAGGCAGCTGCAATAGTATATATGTTACCTTTATTATTTTTATTAGTTGGAACTATTACTACATATTTCATACTTGATTCAATATCATTTAATGGAAATGTAGAATTGCTTAGCGGCATGATGGGATTAATTCTAATGTTACTAGCCTTTTTAATTTTAAAGAAGAATGATAGTAAGTTTAGAGACAGTAGAGAATACATACCTATTGTAACCGAAGTAGTACTAAAAGGTGGTTCAGAAATTAAACTATAATATTGACTGTTCATCTGTAATAAAAAATAGCCAACTCTAATAGGATTGTTAGAGAGGGCTATTTTTTATGAAATAATATTTTTTTAGTAATTTTAATTAGAATTTGTTTGCGTAATAAACTCTAATTTTTCAATGATTGTAATCAGTCACTGTGAATTTAATTTTTTCTTTATCTTAAAAATACTAATAGTTCTAGCTAATGAAGTTATAACTAAAACACCTAATGCTATTGCACCTCCAACAAACAGTACATCAGCACCAGTAGATATTGCCATATCGTAATTTTTTTGAACTAGAAATAGCATTGTGTTGTACATACCAAGTCCTGGAACTAATGGTATAATACCTGGAATTACAAATAATATTGCTGGATGTCTTAATTTTCTAGCTAATATTTCACTAAATAAAGAAACAACTAATGCGGCAACGAAGTTTGAAAGTATTGAATTTGATGTAGTTGTCATTAGATAGAAATATATAGCCCATCCAACACCACCAGTGATTCCTGCTGGAATTAATGATGCTACTGGAGCATTAAAAAATACTGAAAATCCAACTGTAGACAATGCAGCATAAATAAAGTGCATGTAAACTGGCATATCTGTCATTAGAATACACCTCCAACTCTAAGCCAAATATCTAATATCAGTCCAACGCCACAAGCGATTGATATTGCTGTCATACCAGCATCAAAAGCACGAGCAACACCAGACATTAAATCTCCGGATATTAAATCACGAATACCTTTTATAAATGATACTCCAGGTAGCAATGGCATAATAGATCCTACTATTAACATTCTAGGAGTATCCAATAAACCTAATTGAGTAAGTATTACTCCTGCCGATGCGATTAATAAAGATGCTACTAAACTTGAAAACGCAGGTATAGAACTTATTTTCATTATTTTTTTATAAGTAATAACTGCAAGTATTGAGGTTATAGATGTAAATATAAAATTAACTATGTTATTACCACCTAATAAGCATGCAAAGAATGCTGATGCTAATCCAGTACATAAATAGACTAGATTAGGGGGATAAGAGCTAACATCTCCTAATTCTTTTAACTGCTTTATAGCATCGTTAATTGAAATATCAGTATTAGTTACAAATTCCCTTGAAAAATTATTCAATAATGATATTTTATTTAAGTTTATCGATCTACTTTTTATTGTTTTCATAAAAGAAAGACCATCAAATCTTTCATCGGAAATAATTATTACAGTAGGAGAAGTAAACACATTTATATGTTTAAAACCTCTTGACCTACAAACTCGCAAAACGCTATCCTCAACGCGATAAGTTTCTGCACCATTAGAAAGCATAAGCTCTCCTAAAAATAATGCTAATCGAAGTACATCTTTTTTGTATTCTTGATTATACTCGTTACCCATCCAAAATACCTCCAAATAAAAATTAATATAACGATTATACCAAATTTTGCATTAGATGTTATCAATAAATTAAATTATTTTTTATTATTAATAAAGATTAACACAAGCCTGTATTTTACAAAGTTTTAAATTGCAAAAAATATTGATTTACTTTATTCAAAACAATTAAAAATATATGGATTAAACTATACAAAATTTGAATATATATATGTTGATATATTTATAAATTAAATATAATTTTTAAATTAGCCACTTCATAAAGATATTCTAAATTAATAAATATATTCCCCTTTAATACTTTGAAAAATTATAAAAATTAATTTATATAAAAAATTCGCTTCGCTGATGTCGCCAACGACTTCGTCCGTTGCTCAAAATGTTTTTTATGCCTAAAACCAATTTGTTGATATAACTTACTTTCATGAGTTATCAACAGAAAATTAAGTATCATAATATCCTTAAGCATAAAAAATTAAGTTTTAAAGGGATTTTTTTAGGAATAAATTATAAAAAGAATTATTGTTTTATAATTTATTTTTCCTAAATTATAAACTTTTATTATAGGAGGGTTTATTATGTTTGAAAATTTAAAAAAAGCAGATCCAGAAATTTATGAGAGTATGAAAAAAGAATTAACAAGACAACAAAGAAATATAGAGCTTATAGCTTCAGAGAATATAGTATCAATTCCAGTTATGGAAACTATGGGAAGTCATTTAACTAATAAATATGCTGAAGGATATCCTCAAAAAAGATATTATGGAGGATGTATGCATATAGATGAAATGGAATCTATTGCTATAGAAAGATTGAAAAAAATATTTAATGCTGAGCATGCAAATGTTCAACCACATTCAGGTGCTAATGCAAATCTAGGTGTATATTTTGCTATCCTTAACCCTGGTGATACTGTTCTTGGTATGAATTTATCACAGGGAGGGCATTTAACTCACGGTTCGCCTGTAAATATATCAGGAAAATATTTTAATTTCCATGAATATGGTATATGTCAAGAAAATGGACTTATAAATTACGAAGAAGTAAGAAAAGTTGCACACGAAGTAAAGCCAAAGTTAATAGTAGCAGGGGCAAGTGCTTATCCTAGAGAAATAGATTTTAGAAAATTTAGAGAAATAGCTGATGAAGTAGGCGCTATGCTTATGGTAGATATGGCTCATATAGCAGGATTAGTTGCAGCAGGTCTTCATCAAAATCCATGTGAAGTAGCGGACTTTGTTACAAGTACAACTCATAAAACATTAAGAGGTCCTCGCGGAGGTATTATACTTTGTAAAGAAAAATATGCTGCTGCTATAGATAAGGCGATATTCCCAGGAATACAAGGTGGACCACTTGAACATATAATTGCTTCTAAGGCTGTTTGTTTTAAGGAATCATTAAGCGATGAATTTAAAGAATATCAAAAACAAGTAGTTAAAAATTGTAAGGCTTTGGCTGAAGAACTTACAAAGAGAGGGTTTAAGTTATTAAGTGGAGGTAGTGATAATCACTTAATATTAGTAGATTTAACGAATAAAAATATAACAGGAAAAGAAGCTGAACATAGACTAGATGAAGCATATATAACAGTGAATAAAAATTCTATACCTAATGATCCTAATGGATATATAGTAACAAGTGGAGTAAGAATAGGAACACCAGCAGTTACAACTAGAGGAATGAAGGAAGAAGATATGGTTATTATAGCTGAAGCTATAGATTTATGTTTAACTTATGACAATGAAGAAAAGGCAAAAGAATTAGTAATAAGTCTAACTAATAAATATCCATTATATGAAGAATATAATTTAATGAATTAAAAAGATGATTTAGAATTTAATATTAAAATTAAACAGACTCATACAATAAAGGTGGATATAACTATATATTCATCTTTTTTTTCATTTGAAATATTGTCTATAGAGTAGACAATGAATAATTTAAGTTTGTTTACGAACAAATTTAAAAAGTTAAGTAAATAACATAGACACTGCAACTGGAACAAGTTTCTTTAAAGTTCATATAATGATTGTATCAGAACTTAAGGGGGGATAAAGTTGGCATTAACAGGAGCTCACTACATCTATATTTTATTCATGATCATTATATTGATTACTATGATAATGAGAAAAGAAAGTGTAATACCTTGTATAATAGGTACATTTTTATTAGGTTTGTTTTATAAAAAAAGTGTGGTAGGTGCTTTAGCCGGAGTATTTACATCCTTTGTAGTAGCATTGGAAGAGCTAGGTCCAGTTCTTTTAATAATAGGTATTATGGTTGCATTATCAAAATCATTGGAAGAGAATAATGCAATTGATTTTATGGTAAAGCCATTTTCTAAATCTATAAAAAGTTCTACTGCAGCATTTTTCGTAGCTGGAACTGTAATGTTTTTCATGTCTTGGTTTTTCTGGCCATCACCAGCATCTGCATTAGTAGGAGCTGTATTTTTACCAATAGCATTAAGATCAGGTTTACCTGCAATGGGATTAGCTGTAGCGATGAATTTGTTTGGTCATGGATTAGCACTATCTACAGATTTTATTATTCAAGGTGCGCCTAGTATAACGGCTGGAGCTGCAGGTATACCTGTAGAGGCTGTTATAAAAGAAGGTATGATCTTATATTGGATAATGGGGATTGTAACAATATCAGTTGCTTTTTATATGTTAAGACGAGATTTGAAAAATGGAGTATTTGACGAAGAATTAGCAACAACTAAAGATTTTGAAGCTAAGGAGATAGGTCCAAAAGCAAAAATATCAGTACTTTTAGTAGCTATAGGATTTATATTAGATATAGTTGCAATGTATAAATTTAATTTAAAAGGTGGAGATGCGTCTGCATTATTAGGAGGTACTGCTGGTGTACTATTAATTATAATAAATACTATGAATAACCCTAAAACAACATTAGATAAGGTTGCAGAACATATAATAGAAGGTTTTACATTTGCAATAAAAGTATTTGCTGTAATTATTCCAATAGCGGCATTTTTCTATTTAGGTGATGCTCCTATAGTTAAAGTATTTGGAGATGTATTACCGCAAGGATCACAAGGATTATTATCAGATATAGGAGTTGCATTATCTCAAGCAGTACCATTTAATAAAGTTGCTGCAGCTGGGATTGAAACTATTGTTGGAGGAATAACTGGGTTAGATGGATCTGGATTTTCTGGTATGTCTTTGGCTGGATCGTTAGCAGCTGTATTTGGGAATGCTATAAATATTAATGTAGGTGCACTTACGGCATTAGGTCAGATATCTGCTATATGGGTAGGTGGAGGTTGTATAGTGCCGTGGTCACTTATTGCAGTAGCAGCTATTTGTGGAGTTAGCCCAGTAGAGTTAGGCAAGAGAAATTTTATACCAGTAATGATAGGTCTTGCGGTAACAACTATAGTTGCTATATTTATACTATGATTTAATTAAGTTTGTTAATAAAATTTAGTTCAAATAATATTTGTATATAAAAATACAGGATATTAAAATATTCCTGTATTTTTTTGTGAAAATGGGGAAATATATGATTAAAGAAATAAAATATAAAAAACTTTGTAAAAAAGCATTGACCATGTTAATTATAGGTGATATAGTATTACTTGTCCTTAAGAAAAGAGGACAACAAAAAAGAACTTTGAAAATTAAACAGTAGGTTAATTTATAGAAACAAACATAATTCTTTATAGAATTAAACACAAACAACCAAGCCAGATATTCAGATAATGATTAGCTGAGCAATGGACAACTTTTATATGAGAGTTTGATCCTGGCTCAGGATGAACGCTGGCGGCGTGCCTAACACATGCAAGTCGAGCGATCTTCTTCGGAAGAGAGCGGCGGACGGGTGAGTAACGCGTGGGTAACCTGCCCTGTACACACGGATAACATACCGAAAGGTATGCTAATACGGGATAACATA
>NZ_FNGW01000020.1 GCF_900103615.1 Romboutsia lituseburensis DSM 797
CATTCCGAACACAGAAGTTAAGCTCTTTAGCGCTGATGGTACTTGGGGGGCGACCCCCTGGGAGAGTAAGACGTAGCCACGTAATCTTTTTTATTGTATTTTTAAGCATCCTAAAAATTTTAGGATGTTTTTTTATGTGAAATTAAAATTTCAATAGAGCTACCTATATTATAGATCATATTCAATACTTTTATATTAAAAAAAATATATACCATTTTCGCTCAAAACTAGTCTGTAAATGCATATAAAAACATAATACAAGTAAAAAATTTATATTGCTTTGATGAAAATAAGAAGCTTTTGATGACTTTATATTGATCAACATACTATACGAATAGCTTGGACATAACAGGTTTACAAACTATAAAATAAAAAATAAATAAAAAAATTTGAATAATACTATTGAAAGTTGTTAACATATATAATATAATGAGTATCAAATAAAACAATTAGTTGAAAAGCTGAGAAGGAAATTAGTAAATAGCATTTTGTATTCAGAGAGTGAGTGGTTGGTGTGAACTCATTACAATGGTTGTTGAATCTATTCTGGAGCTGTTAATCGGATAATGATTAACCGTAAACCTACGTTACAGGACTGAGAGGATTATATTTATATATAATCAATTAGGGTGGCAACGCGGATCAAGACTTTCGTCCCTTTTATAGGGAACGAGGGTCTTTTTTTATTACCTTCAACTATTTTTAACAATTAAATAATTTTAGTTTTTATAATACATGTATTGAAAAAAACGTTATTAAAGATTTATTTAACTTAAACTAATAAAGATATTTATAACAGTAGGCGCAACTTTTATAAATAAAAAATAAATTCTATACAACTCAAAAGTGGTAAATTAGAGTAAAAAATAAAAAAATCAGGAGGAAAAAATAATGTTAGATGTTAGAAGAATAAGAGAAAACTTAGAAGATATAAAAAAAGCTATGGATAGAAGGGGAGAAAAAGAATTCAATCTAGAAGCAGTTATAGAATTAGATGATAAGAGAAGAGAGTTACTTAAAGAAGTTGAAGTAATGAAAAATGAATTAAATGTTGAATCTAAGAAGATTCCTCAATTAATAAAAGAAGGTAAAGATGTAGAAGCTGCAAAAGCTGAGTTAAAAGAATTATCTGATAAGATAAAGGCGATAGATGAAAAAGTTAGAGCTGTTGAAGCAGAAATGGAATACAATTTAATGAGAATACCTAATGTTCCTCATCCAGATGTTCCACAAGGAACTACAGATGAAGACAACGTTGAGGTAAGAACTTGGGGAGAAATACCAAAGTTTGAATTCGAAGAAAAAGCACACTGGGATTTAGGAACAGGATTAGGAATATTAGATTTTGAAACAGCTGGTAAAATAACTGGATCAAGATTTACTTTATACAAAGGATTAGGAGCTAGACTTGAAAGAGCTTTAATAAACTTCTTCTTAAATACTCATGTTGATCAACATGGATACACAGAAGTATTACCACCTTTCATGGCTAATAGAACAAGCTTTGTAGGAACAGGACAATTACCTAAATTCGAAGAAGATATGTTTAAAATAGAAGGTGTAGATTACTTCTTAGTACCAACTGCAGAAGTACCTGTAACTAACATACACAGAGATGAAATATTATCTCTAGAACAATTACCTGTAAAATACTGTGCATATACTCCATGTTTCAGATCAGAAGCAGGATCTGCTGGTAGAGATACTAGAGGATTAGTAAGACAACATCAATTTAATAAAGTTGAATTAGTTAAATTTGTTGCACCAGAAGAATCTTACAATGAATTAGAAAAATTAACTAATGATGCAGAAAAAATGTTACAAATGTTAGGATTACCATACAGAGTAGTAAGAATATGTACAGGAGATTTAGGATTCACTGCAGCATTTAAATATGACTTAGAAGTATGGATGCCAAGTTACAACAGATATGTTGAAATATCTTCTTGCTCAAACTTCGAAGATTTCCAAGCTAGAAGAGCTGGTATAAGATTTAAGAGAGATAAAAAATCTAAAGCAGAATACGTTCATACATTAAATGGATCAGGATTAGCAGTAGGAAGAAGTTTAGCTGCAATATTAGAAAACTACCAACAAGCTGATGGATCAGTAGTAGTTCCAGAAGCATTAAGACCATATATGGGTGTAGATGTTATAAAGAAAGATGAATTATAAGAAATTTTTAATATAAATTATATTTAGATAAGTAGTTTATCTAGTCTAACTAGATAAACTACTTTTTTATTTTTAATTAAATGTTTTATTTTAAGATATTTAACATGGTAATTTATTGAAATTAAAATATGTAATATAAAAAAATTAATCAACTATTTATCATAATAAGTACTAAGTATTAACAAAAATGTAGATATTATATATAAGGTAATATAAAATTTAAGTTGAATTATAAAAAAAATTATGATAATATAAAAGTGTTATAAGTTCTAGGAGGCAGTATGGAAACATCATTCTATATGAAGGAAGCATTAAAAGAAGCATATAAAGCATATGAAAAAAAAGAAACTCCAATTGGAGCGGTTGTAGTTAAAGATGGTGAAATAGTAGGACGAGGTCATAATCTTACTGAAACTTTAAATGACTGTACTGCACACGCTGAGATTTTAGCTATTAGACAAGCAGCACAAAATCTAGGTGGATGGAGATTGATTGATTGTGATTTATATGTTACTATGGAACCATGTATAATGTGTAGTGGTGCCGTTGTTAATTCTAGAATAAAGAATCTTATAATAGGAACTAAGCATATAAAAAATTCATATACAGAAATGCAACATGAATTTAAAATAGATTTTTATGAAAAAAATAACGTTAAAGTTTCTTTCGGTGTCTTACAAGATGAATGTTCTAATATATTACAAGAATTTTTTAAGACTTTAAGGAAAAGATAATAAGGAGAGGTGGTCGAGTCGGTCGAAGGCGCTCGCCTGGAAAGTGAGTATGCGTCACAAGCGTATCGTGGGTTCGAATCCCACTCTCTCCGCCAGAGGATGTTAAATTAAATATGGTTGTAATTTTGCTGTACTAGATGGGGAGATAGCGGTGCCCTGTAACCTGCAATCCGCTTTAGCAGGATTGAATTCCATCTAGAGGCTTATTTTTTGTAGGGCTGCCCTAAATAAGTGGTGTTGACGCTTAGGTCCTGCGCAATGGAAGCTCATGAACCCCGTCAGATCCGGAAGGAAGCAGCGGTAAGTGATCACTTCTGTGTGCCGCGGGGGTGCCTAAGTTGAGCTAACTGTTTAGGTAACGCCTATGAGATTAAGTCAATAGATGGTGTACAGCATTTAAATATATAAAAGATGAATCTCTTAATTTAAGAGATTTTTTTTATATTAAAATAAAGATTAATAATAGTTAAATAAAACTTTGATAATTATAATATTATAATATTTTGGAAAAGAATACATAGAAGAGATTTTTATTAAGGAGAGATAAAGAATGCATAAAGCATTATATAGAGCATATAGACCACAAAACTTTGAAGATGTTGTAGGTCAGGATCATATAACGAGAACTTTAAAAAATCAAATTGAAAATGATAATATAGGTCATGCATACTTATTCTGTGGTACTAGGGGTACAGGTAAGACATCTACAGCTAAAATTTTTGCAAGGGCAGTAAACTGTCCTAATAGTGAAAATCAAGAACCTTGTAATGAGTGTGAAGTTTGTAGAGATATTTTAAATGATAATATTATGGATGTAGTAGAAATAGATGCTGCTTCTAATAATAGTGTAGATGATATAAGAGAACTTAGAGAAAGCGTAAAATACTCACCAACTAAAGCTAAGTATAAAGTGTATATAATAGATGAGGTACATATGTTATCACAAGGTGCATTTAATGCCTTATTAAAGACGTTAGAAGAGCCACCATCATATGTTATATTTATATTGGCAACTACAGAGCCACATAAAATTCCAGCAACAATACTATCAAGATGTCAAAGATTTGATTTCAAAAGAGTAACTGTTTCAGATATGACTGAAAGAATGAAAAAAATATGTGGAGAGGAAGATATTGAAGTAGAAGAAAAAGCTTTGAACTTAATATCTAGAAACTCACAAGGAGCGCTTAGAGATGCGCTAAGTATTTTAGATCAATGTATATCTTTTGGAGATAATAAAATAGAATATAAAGATGTTGTAGAGTTATTAGGTACTGTAAATATAGAACAGTTATTTGAAATGGCACAATATATTATAGACCAAGATACAAAGCAATCACTGCAATCATTAAATGAGTTTGTAATATGGGGTAAAGATATAAGAAATTTAATAAATGATTTAATAGATCATTTTAGAAATTTAATGGTATGTAAGGTATCAACCGATTTAGATGAAATTATTTCTTTGCCTGAAGAAACAATAAAACAATTAAAATTACAATCAGATAATGTAGATGTAAATGACCTAATAAGAATACTTAATATATTATCAACTACACAAGATAATATAAGGACTTCATCTAATCCGAGAGTTTTAGCAGAGATAACTATGATGAAAATTGCTCAACCTATGTTTGATGAGAGTAAAGAAGCACTTATAAAAAGAATTGAAAACTTAGAAAAAACTATTGAAAGTGGAAATATAAAGGTTAATACTAAGGTAATAGAGAATACTATCAATAATAGTGGTGAGGCTGAAAATCATAAAAACGATTATGAAGAAGAAGTAGTCTACGAAAATGTAAAAAGTGAAGACGTTAAATTAATAGAAGCATCTTGGGCTAAAATAAGACAAGCTATAAAAGCTGATAAACAAGTACCGTTATCTGTATTATTGGGAGATGTTCATAATTTTAACGTGCATAATAATATATTATATTTAATATATAAAGATGGGTATGGTTTTGCAAAGAAAAAATTATGCGAAGAAAAAACTATTTCTTATATAGAAAAGGTAATTAGAGAAACTATAAATAGAAGTTTTAATATAAAGGTAATACTGGAGTCAGAAGTAAGAGGTATAGACTTAGAAATAAAAAATAATAAAGTAGATAAAGGCGAAGAAATTCTTAAAGAATTAGTAGGAGAAGGAATACTAGAAATAAAAGATAGTATTGAAGAAAATGGAGATAAATAGTAAATACTATTATGATATAATATTAAAATAGAATTAATAAAGTTTTAAGGAGGATTTTAATTATGGCTAAGAAAGGTTTTGGAGGCGGAATGATGCCTGGAAATATGAACAATATATTAAAGCAGGCTCAAAAGATGCAAGAAAATATGCAAAAGATGCAAGAAGAACTAGAAACTAAAGAAGTAGAAGCTTCAGTTGGTGGAGGAGCAGTTACTGTTAAGGTAAATGGTAAGAAAGAAGTAGTAGATATAAACATAAAACCAGAAGTAGTTGATCCAGATGATATAGAAATGTTACAAGATTTAGTGCTAAGTGCTGTTAACGAAGCTTTAAGAAGTGTTGATGATATGCAATCATCTCAAATGAGCAAATTAACTGGGGGAATGAATATACCAGGATTATTCTAGTAGGTGATAATATGCAAGTTTATACAGGTCCAATAACAAGACTTATAGAAGAATTTTCAAAACTTCCTGGAGTAGGAAGAAAGACTGCTCAAAGATTAGCTTTTCATGTTATTAATATGAATGATAATGATGTTGAAGCTTTATCTAAAGCAATTATAGAGGCTAAAAGGGAAATTAAATATTGTTCAGTATGTTGTAATATAACTGATACAGATCCTTGTAGCATGTGTTCAAATAAAAATAGAGATCCAGGAGTTATTTGTGTAGTAGAAGATCCTAGAGATGTAGCTGCTATGGAAAGAACTAGAGAGTTTAAAGGTCAATATCATGTTTTACATGGAGTTATATCTCCTATGGATGGCATTGGGCCAGATATGATAAAAATAAAGGAACTAATTCAAAGATTAGGAACCCAAGATGTAAGAGAAATTATAATGGCTACTAACCCGACTATAGAAGGGGAAGCCACTGCTATGTACATAGCGAGACTTTTAAAGCCTATGGGAATAAAAGTAACTAGGATAGCTCATGGTTTACCAGTAGGTGGAGACTTAGAGTATGCGGATGAAGTAACTATTTCTAAAGCCCTAGAAGGAAGAAGAGAAATATAAAAATCGAGGTATTTTCCTCGATTTTTTTGTCGTTTAATAGAAGAATTTTGTGTTAAAAAATAGAGTAAAATTATTGAACTAAAATTTTTACTAGGGTATAATTTGTTGTATATTCATTTAAAAATTTTAATAGGGGTGCAATATGAAATCAACTATGAATCTAGAAGAACATAAGGCTATGAAGGAAAAAAGACAAAAAAGTCTAAGCTCAAAAGATAAAAGCAAATTTAGTGAAAGTGACGATATGAGCTTACTGATTAAAAAAAAGCCTAAAAAATCATCAAAGTCTAGAAACTCAGAATTTAGAAATAATTATAAAAATTATCAGTATGATTATGAAGAAGATTTTTACGAGCCAAGGTATTAAAAAGATTAACTTAATTATATTTAATAAAATAGGAGCTATACTCAATTGAGTTAAGCTCCTTTTATGATTAAATAATTTTAAAGTTTAAATAACATAAATACTAATAGTTATTTTGAGGAGAAAGAATATCAACTACTAAATTTGCTATGTTTTGAGATGAATTGAATTTTCTTATAGATTTTATATTCTTTTTAAGCATATCTAGACGTGTAGAGTCATCTATTAGTACCTTTAATAAAACAGGTAAAGTATATTTTTTAGTAGTTCTAAGTGCAGCTCCACAGTTAGATAGAAAATCTAAATTCTCTTCTTCTTGGCCAGGTATATAATAAGGTACTATCATAGGAACATCTTTCAATAATGCTTCTGTAGTAGTAAGACCTCCTGGCTTTGTTATAAGAACATCAATAGAAGCTAAGATATCATTCATTTTATTTGTATATCCTAATACACAGATATTTTTATCATGAGAATGAGATGCTAGCTTTTTCTCTATTTTCTCACGTAAACTTTCATTTCTACCAGTTATAACTAATATTTGGAAATCTCTATCAATGTCTAATAACTCGTCTAAAGTCTCTTTAATATTACCGGCACCGAAACTACCGCCCATCAATAAAACTGTAAGTTTATCAGACGATAAACCTAGCTCGTTTAAAACAGTTTCTTTATCTCTATGAGATAAAAAAGATTTTTCAACTGGAATACCAAATGTTTTTACTTTATTACTATCTACACCTTCAAATACTAATAATTCTTTTACATACTCATGTCCAACTATATAATAGTTTATTTCGTTTTGAATCCACGTAGAGTGTGTTGTATAGTCTGTTAATACAGAAATCATTGGAGGCACATTAACACTAGAATTATGTTTAATAAATGTATCTCCTAAATTAGTAGAATTTTTATATGTATGACTAGATTTTTTTAAAGTACTCAATGCTATCATAGGGAATGGATGCGTACCTATAATTAAATCTGGTTGAGAATCTTTAAGAAGCTTTTTAAATTTTTGAGCCATAACAGATGTAAGCAGATTGCCTTTAAATTCATTTTTAGAAACTAAACTTGTTTCAGAAAATCTATAAACACGACCATAAGCTTTAGGTGTATAAATTGCTGATTTTTCATACCCACGAGAGATTATTTTATCCATAGTAGTATTAACTAGTTTTAGACTATCTACTATTTCGCACTTAACAGGTATTCCATCAATTGTCTTTCGCTCTAATTCTTCTTTTATAGCTCTAGCTGCTCTATTATGACCGCCACCTGTAGATGCCGACATAATTAATACCTTCTTACTCATAATAAAATCCTCCTAAAATATAGAGTTATATTGAATAATAATATTTTTTTTTGTATTATTAATTAGAATCAATAAACTTAAAAAGTTATATAGTATAAATTATATACTAATAATGAGTTAATAATAATCTAATACAATATAAAAAAAAATACAAGCATTGTAATAATCATAAAGGAGAAATAGAAATGTCTAAAATCGAAATATACACAAGTGACAGTTGTATTCAATGTGTAAAAGCGAAAGAATTTTTAAAATTAAACAATATAGAGTACATAGAACATAATATATCTAAGAATTCAGAAGCTAGAAAAGAGTTAATCGGTATGGGGTATATGTCTATTCCTGTAACTATAATAGATGGACAACATGTACTAGGGTTTGACTTAAATAGGATGAAATCACTTTTAAATTTATAATATAATAAAAATAATGAGGAATATAAAAATTTCTCATTATTTTTAATCTGAATTTCGTAATAAGATATAAAAATAATTTACCTGAATAAAAAAAAGCAGATTACATAGAATAAGCTAGAACCAAGCATATTACTTAAATAATGTTTTGTTGGAAAAAATATATAAAAAAACTTATAAAAAAGTATTGACGATATATTATTAAGATGATATAGTATTACTTGTCCTTAAGAAACGGACAAACACAAACGAAAACAACTTAAGAAAAAAAGTTGACAAAGTTAT
>NZ_FNGW01000019.1 GCF_900103615.1 Romboutsia lituseburensis DSM 797
CTGAACAAACTAATATAGCACCGTCCATTTGAGCAGCACCTGTTATCATGTTCTTAACGTAGTCAGCATGTCCTGGGCAGTCAACGTGAGCGTAGTGTCTGTTTGGAGTTTCGTATTCAACGTGAGCAGTAGAGATTGTGATCCCTCTTTCTCTTTCTTCTGGAGCTTTATCTATGTTAGCAAAGTCTACAGCTTCTCCTAATTGGTATCTATCGAATAATGTTTTTGTTATTGCTGCTGTTAATGTAGTTTTACCGTGGTCAACGTGACCTATTGTTCCTATATTAACGTGTGGTTTATTTCTTTCAAATTTAGCTTTAGCCATTTTGAAATACCTCCCTATATATATTTATGTAAGACAGAGTATTTACTCCGTCTTACTTATTATACTATTTTATTTAAAAATTATTATTTTCCTTCAGCTATTTTCTTAGCAACTGAAGCTGGAACTTGCTCGTAGTGATCGAATATCATTGTGTAAGTTGCACGACCTTGAGTAGATGATCTTAACTCAGTAGAGTATCCGAACATTTCTGAAAGTGGAACGAATGCATTTATAACTTGTGCACCAGATCTAGCTTCCATACCTTGTATTAAACCTCTCTTAGAGTTTAATCCACCCATAACGTCTCCCATGTAATCTTCTGGAGTAACAACTTCAACTTTGAAGTAAGGCTCTAACAGTACAGCATTTCCTTTTCTTAAAGCTTCTTTCATAGCCATTGAACCAGCCATTTTGAATGCCATTTCTGATGAATCGACTTCATGGTAAGAACCATCGTATAATTCAACAGCAACGTCAACAACTGGGAATCCAGCAACTACACCAGATGCCATAGCACCTTGTATACCTGCATCAGTTGGTCCAACATATTCCTTAGGAACAGATCCACCAACAGTCTTGTTTTCGAACTTGTAACCAGCACCTGGTTCTTGAGGGTTAACTCTTATCTTAACATGACCGTATTGTCCTCTACCACCTGATTGTTTAGAGTATTTGTACTCTATATCAACTGGTTGAGTTATAGTTTCTCTATAAGCAACCTGAGGAGCTCCAACGTTAGCTTCAACTTTGAATTCTCTTAATAATCTATCAACTATTATCTCTAAGTGTAATTCACCCATACCTGATATTATAGTTTGTCCTGTTTCTTCATCAGTTCTAACTCTGAAAGTTGGATCTTCTTCAACTAATTTTTGAAGAGCAACACCCATTTTTTCTTGAGCAGCTTTTGACTTAGGCTCTATAGCAACAGATATAACTGGCTCAGGGAATTCCATAGTTTCAAGTACTATTGGATGACCTGGATCACATAAAGTATCTCCAGTAGTAGTATCTTTTAATCCAACAGCTGCAGCTATGTCTCCTGCATATACTTCAGTTATTTCTTCTCTAGTATTAGCATGCATTTGTAGTATACGTCCTAATCTCTCTCTCTTATTCTTAGTAGCGTTTAGAACGTAAGATCCACTTGATATTACTCCAGAGTAAACTCTGAAGAATGCTAACTTCCCAACGAATGGGTCAGTCATTATTTTGAATGCTAAAGCTGAGAATGGTTCTTCATCAGATGAATGTCTTTCTGCTTCTTCACCATCTTCTAATATACCTTTTATAGAAGCTATATCAGTTGGAGCTGGTAAGTAATCAACAACACCATCTAATAATAACTGAACACCTTTGTTCTTGTAAGCAGAACCACAGAATACTGGGTTAAGTTCACATGCTATAGTAGCTTTTCTTAAAGCAGTCTTTATTTCTTCAACAGTGAATTCTTCACCTTCAAGATATTTCATCATTAACTCTTCATCAGTTTCAGCAACAGCTTCTACAAGCTTTTCTCTCCACTCTTGAGCTAACTCTTTCATATCTTCTGGTATATCTGTTTTTATTATTTCTACTCCTAAGTCGTCTTTGTATATGTGAGCACACATTTCTACAAGGTCAACTTCACCTTCTAACCAGTCTTCTTTACCTATTGGTAATTGAACTGGAACTGCATTAGCAGCTAATCTATCTTTCATCATAGCTACAACATTGTAGAAGTCTGCACCCATGATGTCCATTTTATTTACGAATGCCACTCTAGGTACTCCGTAGTTATCAGCTTGTCTCCATACGTTCTCAGATTGAGGTTCAACCCCACCTTTAGCACAGAATACTGCAACTGAACCGTCAAGAACTCTTAGAGATCTTTCAACCTCAACTGTGAAATCGACGTGTCCTGGTGTATCTATTATGTTTATTCTATGGTCTTTCCAAGCAGCAGTAGTAGCAGCAGAAGTTATTGTTATACCTCTCTCCTTCTCTTGCTCCATCCAGTCCATTTGAGAAGCTCCTTCGTGAGTTTCTCCTATTTTATGAGTTTGCCCTGTATAGAATAGGATTCTTTCTGTAGTAGTAGTTTTTCCTGCATCTATATGAGCCATGATTCCTATATTCCTAGTTCTTTCTAAAGGAAACTTTCTAGCCATGGTTCTCCTCCTTATGATATCCCTTTTTATTAAAGGTATCTTTATATCCTACTAATTAGAATCTGTAATGAGCAAATGCTTTATTAGCTTCTGCCATTTTATGTGTATCTTCTTTCTTCTTAACTGAAGCTCCTGTGTTGTTAGCAGCGTCCATTATCTCTTTAGATAACTTCTCAACCATACCTTTTTCTCCACGAGCTCTAGTGTAGTTTACTAACCATCTTAAACCTAAAGTTTGTCTTCTTTCAGGTCTAACTTCAACTGGTACTTGGTAGTTAGCTCCACCAACTCTTCTAGCTTTAACTTCTAATACAGGCATTATGTTTTCCATAGCTTTGTTGAATACTTCTAGAGCATCTTCACCTGTTTTTTCAGCTATTACAGCGAAAGCATCATAAACTATTGCTTGAGACTTTCCTTTTTTTCCATCTATCATTAAATTGTTTATTAACTTAGTAACCACTTTACTTCCGTATAATGGATCTGCTAATACTTCTCTCTTTGGAACATTACCTTTTCTTGGCATTTTGCTTCCCTCCTTAATTATTAAATCTTAAATCATAGGTACTCGACATAATTTAAATGCCGTGATGCCATAAATATCTATATATATTTAAAGCACCGCACATATAATCAATTGTTAGTTTTTACTATTTTTTTGCAGCTTTAGGTCTCTTAGCTCCGTACTTAGATCTAGCTTGCATTCTCTTATCAACACCTGCAGTATCTAATGTACCTCTAAGTATGTGGTATCTAACCCCTGGAAGGTCTTTTACTCTTCCTCCTCTTATAAGAACAACACTATGCTCTTGTAAGTTGTGGCCTTCACCTGGTATATAAGCAGAAACTTCTATCCCATTTGTTAATCTAACTCTGGCAACTTTTCTTAAAGCTGAGTTAGGTTTCTTAGGAGTAACTGTTTTTACTGAAGTACAAACTCCTCTTTTTTGTGGAGCACTTGCATCAGTTATTTTCTTGTGTAAAGAATCATATCCTTTTTGTAATGCTGGAGCAGTAGATTTCTTTTCTATTGCTTGTCTTTTTTTACGAACTAATTGGTTAATCGTTGGCATGACATGCACCTCCTTTTTAAAAATTTCGATCTTGATGACCGCCAACTACATCAATATGTTTATCATATTGAGTATACATAGTAACTTTTCGTTACTTTACAATTAAATGTCTATTAACACACATTTCATGTGGTTTTAGCTCTTTGCAGTTTGGTGCCTGCTAGTTCTTAACTATTTATTAAAAGTCAATTTAAAAGCCACTAAGAACTATTAAGCTCTTAGTCGACTTTCAATTGCACACTTTTACATTTTATCACCAGAGATAATCTCTGTCAAGATTTCTTTATGTTATAAATAACTGTATTTATATAATTAATCTTCAACTGTTTCAACAGCTATGTTTTTATATCTCTTCATACCTGTTCCAGCTGGTATTAATTTACCTATTATAACATTTTCTTTTAGACCTATTAAGTGATCTTCCTTACCTTTTATAGCAGCTTCAGTTAAAACTCTTGTAGTTTCTTGGAATGATGCAGCTGATAAGAATGATTCTGTAGCAAGAGATGCCTTAGTTATACCAAGTAATGTTCTCTTCGCAACAGCTGGTCTTAATCCTTGAGCTATAGCTTCTTCGTTGCACTTGTTGAATGTTAATACATCTTCATATCCACCTGGTAATAAATCTGTATCTCCTGGATCTTCAACCTTAACTTTAGATAGCATTTGTCTTACTATAACTTCTATATGCTTATCGTTAACGTCAACCCCTTGCATTCTATACACTCTTTGAACTTCTTTAACTATATATTCTTGAACTCCACCTATACCTTGTACTCTTACTATATCATGTGGATTTATAGAACCTTGAGTTAAAGGATCTCCGGCTACAACCATTTGACCTTGTTTTACTCTTATTCTAGATCCGTAAGGTATTGCATAAGTTTCAGTTTCACCTGTTTCTGGCACTACTACAACTTCTTTTCTCTTACCAGTTTCATCAATTTCAACTCTACCTGATATTTCAGTTATAACAGCTAAACCTTTTGGTTTTCTGGCTTCGAATAATTCCTCAACCCTTGGAAGACCTTGAGTTATATCTCCACCGGCTACCCCACCTGTATGGAAAGTACGCATTGTAAGCTGTGTTCCTGGCTCCCCGATTGATTGAGCAGCTATTATACCTACAGCTTCACCTATGTTAACTTCCTTACCTGTTGCAAGGTTTCTACCATAACACTTAGAACAAACTCCATGGTTTGTTTTACAGTTAAGAACTGTTCTTATTTCAACTTGTTCTATTCCTGCTTTTACTATTTGATCAGCTTCATCTTCTTGTATCATAGAATCAGCTTCAACTATAACTTCACCAGTTTGTGGATGTACTATAGGATCTATAGTATATCTACCAACTATTCTGTCATATATTTCTTCTATTACTTCATTTCCATCTTTTATAGCAGCTACTTCAGTTATATCTAAAGTTCCACAATCTACTTCTCTTACTATAACATCTTGACTGACATCAACAAGTCTTCTTGTTAAGTAACCTGAATCGGCAGTACGTAGTGCTGTATCGGCAAGACCCTTTCTAGCACCATGTGATGATGTGAAGTATTCCATTACTGATAAACCTTCACGGAAGTTCGATTTAACTGGAACTTCAACTGTTTTACCAGATGCATTGGCCATCAGACCACGCATACCAGCTAACTGTCTTATCTGGTTCTTAGAACCTCTGGCTCCAGAGTGAGCCATTATGAATATATTATTTAATCTATCAAGGTTTGCCATAAGAGCATCTGTAACTTTTTCAGTAGTTTCTGTCCAAGTTTCTATAACTCTTTCATATCTTTCTTCATTAGATATTAAACCTCTTCTATATGCTTTTTCATATTTATCAACTTTTTCTTCAGCAGCAGATATATAAGCTTTCTTAGCTTCTGGTATCTTCATATCAGCAACAGCAACTGTTATACCACCTCTTGTAGAATATTTAAATCCTAAAGATTTTATGTGGTCTAGCATTACTGCAGTATCTGAATTACCATGTCTTCTGAAACACTTATCTATAATTTTACCTAAAGCTTTTTTGTCGACTAAGAAATCTATTTCTAATCCAAATTCATCTACATTTCTGTCAACAAATCCTAAGTTTTGAGGTATATTTTCATTAAATATAAATCTACCAACTGTACTTTCAACTAATGAACTTCTTCCATCTTCAAGCACTATTTTCATTTTTACTAATGAATGTAATTCTACAGCTTGATTTTGGTAAGCAAGTAATAATTCATTATAGTCTTTGAATATTGTTCCAGTTCCTTTTTCTCCACCTTGAGCTTCTATTGTTAAGTAGTAACATCCTAAAACCATATCCTGAGAAGGAGTAGTTATTGGAGTACCATCTTTAGGAGCAAGTATATTGTTAACAGATAACATTAAGAATCTTGCTTCTGCTTGTGCTTCAACTGATAAAGGAACGTGTACTGCCATCTGGTCACCATCGAAGTCGGCATTATATGCTGTACATACAAGTGGGTGAAGCTTTATAGCTTTCCCTTCAACTAAGATTGGTTCAAATGCTTGGATACCTAGTCTATGAAGAGTAGGCGCACGGTTAAGTAGTACTGGATGACTCTTTATAACGTCTTCTAATACATCCCAAACCTCTGGCTTAACTTTCTCTACTATAGATTTAGCACTCTTTATATTATGTGCATATCCTTCTTTAACTAATTTATCCATAACAAACGGCTTGAATAATTCAAGAGCCATTTTCTTTGGAAGACCACATTGATAGAATTTAAGTTCTGGTCCAACAACTATAACCGAACGTCCTGAGTAGTCAACACGTTTACCAAGTAAGTTTTGACGGAAACGTCCTTGCTTACCTTTTAACATATCTGATAATGACTTAAGTGGTCTATTACCAGGTCCAGTTACAGGTCTACCTCTTCTACCATTGTCTATTAAAGCATCTACCGCTTCTTGAAGCATTCTTTTTTCATTTCTTACTATTATGTCAGGAGCTCCAAGTTCTAATAATCTCTTTAATCTGTTATTTCTGTTTATAACTCTTCTATATAAATCATTTAAATCAGAAGTTGCAAATCTTCCCCCATCTAATTGAACCATTGGTCTTAAATCTGGTGGTATTACTGGTATAGCCTCTAATATCATCCATTCTGGCTTATTACCAGACTTTTTGAAAGCTTCTACCACTTCTAATCTTCTTATTGTTCTAACTCTTTTTTGTCCTGTGCTATCTTTTAAGTCAGCTCTTAAGTCTTTACTTTCTTGCTCTAAATCAATATTTTGTAATAATTGTTTTACAGCTTCAGCACCCATACCTACAGTGAAAGTATTGTATCCATACTTTTCAACAGCAGTTCTGTATTCTTTTTCTGTTAATAATTGCTTTGCATTTAATCCTGTTTCTCCTGGATTAATTACAACATATGAAGCAAAGTATAATATCTTTTCTAAAGATCTAGGAGACATATCAAGTAAAAGACCCATTCTACTTGGTATCCCTTTGAAGTACCAGATATGAGACATAGGAGCTGCTAGCTCTATATGTCCCATTCTTTCTCTTCTTACCTTAGCTTTTGTAACTTCTACTCCACATCTATCACAAACTACACCTTTGTATCTTACTCTTCTATATTTACCACAGTGACACTCCCAGTCTTTTTGAGGTCCAAATATTCTTTCACAGAATAGACCATCTTTTTCTGGTTTAAGTGTACGGTAGTTTATAGTTTCTGGCTTCTTTACTTCTCCTCTAGACCATTGTCTTATTTTTTCTGGAGAAGCCAATGCTATTTTTATCGACTCGAAATTGTTTAATTCAAACAAGGAGTTCTCTCCCTTCTATTTGATATTTGCTTTAATAAAAAATTTATACATCAAAGTCTTCCGTATCATCATAGTCTATTTCATCATAAACTACGTCTTCTTCGAAATCTATGTTTTCTATATCTTCTTCATCTTCATTTGTTTCTTCTACATCTTCATCAATTTCTTCTATTATATGGTTATCTTCTAACTCTTTAATGTTATCTATAACATCAAGTTCAAATTCACCAGTTGTATCATCTGCATCTAAAGATTCTCTAACATCTATTTCTTTATCTTCTTCAGTTAATACTTTTACATCTAAGCATAAACTTTGAAGTTCTTTTATAAGAACCTTGAACGATTCTGGTATTCCTGGCTCAGGTATATTTTCACCCTTAACTATTGCTTCGTACGCTCTAACACGTCCTACAACATCATCTGATTTAACAGTAAGTATTTCTTGAAGTATGTGAGCAGCTCCATATGCTTCTAGAGCCCAAACCTCCATCTCTCCGAATCTCTGTCCACCAAATTGTGCTTTACCACCTAATGGTTGTTGAGTTACTAGAGAGTATGGTCCTGTACTTCTTGCATGTAACTTATCATCAACCAAGTGATGTAGTTTCAGCATGTACATGTATCCTACTGTTATTCTATTATCGAATGTTTCACCTGTTCTACCATCATATAATGTTAACTTACCATCTTCTGGGTATCCAGCTTTAGTTAACGCACTTCTTATATCTGCTTCTTTAGCTCCATCGAATACTGAAGTAGCAACATGCCATCCTAAAGTTTTAGCTGCAAGTCCTAAATGAACTTCTAGCACCTGTCCGATGTTCATACGAGATGGTATACCTTGTGGATTAAGAACTATATCAAGTGGAGTTCCATCTTCCATAAACGGCATGTCTTCTTCAGGTAATATTCTAGATATAACCCCTTTGTTACCATGACGTCCGGCCATTTTATCTCCAACTGTTATTTTTCTCTTTTTAGCTATATAACATCTAACTAATTCATTAACTCCTGGAGATAAGTCATCTCCATTTTCTCTAGTGAACACTTTAACGTCAACTATTATACCAGATTCTCCATGAGGAACTTTTAATGAAGTATCTCTAACTTCTCTAGCTTTTTCACCGAATATAGCACGAAGTAATCTTTCTTCAGCAGTAAGTTCAGTTTCTCCTTTTGGAGTTACTTTACCAACTAATATATCTCCTGAATCTACTTCAGCACCTACTCTGATTATACCTCTGTCGTCTAAGTTCTTTATAGCACTTTCTCCAACGTTCGGTATATCTCTAGTTATTTCCTCTGGTCCTAGCTTAGTATCTCTAGCTTCACATTCATATTCTTCGATATGAATTGTTGATAATCTATCTTCTTTAACTAATCTTTCATTTATTAAGATGGCATCCTCATAATTGTAACCTTCCCAAGTCATGAATGCTATGAAACAGTTTCTTCCTAAAGCTACTTCTCCAAGTTCAGTAGAAGGTCCATCTGCTATAACATCACCTTGTTTTATTTGGTCACCTTTGTTTATGATAGGAGTTTGATTTATACAAGTACCTTGATTCGAACGTTTAAACTTAAGTAATTTGTATCTATCTCTATTTCCATCTTCTCTTTTGATGATTATTTCATCAGCTGTTACTCTATCAGCTATACCATCATTCTTAGCAACTACAACTGCTCCTGAATCTTTAGCAGCTCTGTACTCAACTCCAGTACCTATGATTGGTGCTTCTCTTCTAACTAGAGGCACGGCCTGACGTTGCATGTTTGATCCCATAAGCGCACGGTTGGCATCATCATTTTCTAAGAATGGTATCATAGCAGTCGCTATAGATACAACTTGCTTTGGAGATATATCCATGAAGTCAACTTTATTAGTTGCTACCAATTCAACTAAACCATTTTTAGTTCTACATACAACTCTGTTATTAACAAAAGTTCCATCTTCTTCTAATGGTTCATTCGCTTGGGCTCTTATGAATAAATCTTCTTCATCAGCTGTTAAGTATTGAATTTCATTAGTAACTCTACCAGCTTCTTTGTCAACTTTTCTGTAAGGAGACTCTATAAATCCAAACTCATTTATTTTAGCGTAAGTACTTAATGAGTTTATAAGACCGATGTTTGGTCCTTCTGGAGTTTCTATCGGACACATTCTACCGTAGTGTGAATGATGAACGTCACGCACTTCGAATCCAGCTCTTTCTCTTGAAAGTCCACCTGGTCCTAATGCTGATAATCTTCTCTTGTGAGTTAATTCAGATAATGGGTTAGTTTGATCCATGAACTGAGATAACTGAGAACTTCCGAAGAATTCCTTTATAGCTGCAGATACAGGTCTTATGTTAACTAACGCTTGTGGCGTTATAGCTTCCATATCTTGTACAGTCATTCTTTCTTTTATAACTCTTTCCATTCTAGAAAGACCTATTCTCACTTGGTTTTGTAATAATTCCCCAACTGATCTTATTCTTCTGTTACCTAAGTGATCTATGTCGTCTATATTTCCAATGTCATGGAATATATTAAATTCATAGTTTATAGACGCTATTATATCGTCTAGTAATATATGCTTTGGTATAAGCTCTTTTATTCTAGATTTTATAGCTTCTTTGATTTCTTCTTCATCACTATACTCTTCTATTATTTCTTTTAATGTTGGATAGTGAACTTTTTCTTTTATATTTAATTCGTCTATATCAAAGCTTATATGAGATTTAATATCTACGAAATTATTCCCTATAACTTTAACATTCTTTTCATCATCAACTAATAAATTAACTACGTTTATACCTGCATTTTGTATTTCTACAGCAGTTTCGTAAGTTATTTTTTCACCAGCTTTAACAAATACTTCACCAGTTTCTTGGTTAACTATATCTTCAGCTGATACTTTATTCATTATTCTATAACATAAAGCAAGTTTCTTATTAAATTTATATCTACCTACTTTAGCTAAATCATATCTCTTTGGATCAAAGAATAATGCATTTAATAATGATGATGCACTCTCTACTGTTGGCGGTTCACCTGGTCTTAATTTTTTGTATATTTCTATAAGACCCTCTTCAACAGAAGTAGTGTTGTCTTTTTCTAATGTTGCAGCTAATCTTTCGTCTTCTCCTAAAAGCTCGATGATTTCTGCATCCGTTCCTATTCCTAATGCTCTTAATAAGACTGTAACTGGTTGTTTTCTAGTTCTATCAACTCTGACAGATATAACATCATTAGAATCTGTTTCATATTCTAACCAAGCACCTCTGTTAGGTATAACAGTAGATGATATTAATTTCTTACCTGTCTTGTCTCTTTCTAGGGCATAGTAAACCCCAGGAGATCTAACTAATTGACTTACTATAACTCTCTCAGCACCATTAATAATGAAAGTTCCTTTTTCTGTCATTAATGGGAAGTCTCCCATGAAAACTTCTTGCTCTTTGATTTCTCCAGTTTCTTTGTTTATAAGTCTTACTTTAACTTTTAGAGGTGCACAATATGTAGCATCTCTATCTTTACATTCTTCTATATCATATTTAGGCTTATCCTCTAAAGAGTAGTCAACAAACTCTAATATAAGATTCCCTGTGTAATCCTCTATTGGAGATATATCTTCAAATACTTCTTTTAGACCCTCTTCGATAAACCACTTATAAGAATCTACTTGTAATTCTATAAGATTTGGTACATCAGCTATTTCTTTTATCTTAGAAAAGCTCATTCTAGTTCTTTTACCTATCGTGACAGGATGTGGCATTCACTTTTCACCTCTCAATAATTAAAAATAAAACCATAGTTTATTCTAACGCATCTAATAATTTTATCATAATGTCAAGCATTTTTCAATATGTAAGTTATTATCATTTCTTTTTATTTACGTTTTGTACTTCACGCTATAAAATATGCATTATTTATTATGCACAAAATACCAATCTTAAATTCTCTTTTTTTTACATATTTTTTTATTTTATTAAAATAAATGGTTTTTTATATTAAAATTGTTTTTTTCTTTCTCGAATTATATTTTTTATATCAAATTTCAGTTTACTTTTTATCAAATAGAATTTTCAAAAACTATTTTTATTTTATATAATTTTTTATTGTATAATTTTACAAAATAAAAAAGATGCCCCATCGGGACATCTTTTAAAAAGAAAAACTACTTAACTTCTACTGAAGCTCCAGCAGCTTCTAACTTTTCTTTTATTTGCTCAGCTTCTTCTTTAGAAGCTCCTTCTTTAACTGTCTTAGGAGCGTTATCAACTACTTCTTTAGCTTCTTTTAATCCTAATCCTGTTATTTCTCTAACAGCTTTTATAACTCCAACTTTTGAAGATCCAGCGCTAGCTAATACTACGTCGAATTCTGTTTTTTCTTCAGCAGCTCCACCAGCAACTGCACCAGCCATCATAACTGGAGCTGAAGCAGATACACCGAATTTTTCTTCAGCAGCTTTAACTAATTCATTTAATTCTAAAACTTTCATGTTTTCTATAGCTTCTAATATTTGTTCTATTGTCATTTTAAGCACCTCCGCATTTTTTTCTTGTTTTTTAATAATATTAATGTAAAATTATTTTATAATTTTAACTAAATTGACAATTAAGCTTGTTGTTCTTCAGCTTTTTTAGCTATTGCATCTATTAAGTATGCAAAGTTTGATACTGGAGCTTTTAAGCTTCCAAGTAATTTAGCAAGAAGAACTTCTCTTGATGGTATGCTAGCTAACTCAGCTATTTGAGTTTCGTTGTAGAATTCACCTTCAACTACACCCATCTTTAATTGCATTTTTGGATGAGAATCCATAAATTCTTTTAATATTCTAGCTGGAGCAACAGGATCTTCGTATCCGAAAGCTATCGCATTAGTACCAACTAATAACTCGTTATTGAATTGTTCTATACCAACCTCTTTAGCAGCTAATCTAACTAAAGTGTTTTTGTATACCTTGTATTCAACACCAGCTTCTCTCATTTTCTTTCTTAATTCAGTTACCTCTTCAACTGTTAATCCTTTGTAGTCAACTACAACAGCAGCAGATGATTTTTGTAACTTTTCAACTATTTCAGCAACAACATGTGATTTAACTTCTATAGCCTTTCTCATCTCGATGTGCACCTCCTTCACCTAATAGGTTTAGTATTCGCCGCAATCTCATTTAAAAAAGCTTTTGAGTCAAAAGTAGACACCAAAAGCTTTAGTAATTTCAATTTATCTAAAACCTCGGTAGGATATTAAGCTTTTCAGCACCTACTGTCTACGGCAAATCTATTCTTTTTTATATCAACATATGTTATATTAACATTTTTGAATATCTATGTCAACAGTTTTTATTATTCTGCTATTCTTGCTGGATTTATTTTGATTCCAGGTCCCATAGTAGAAGTAACTGCTACACTCTTTAAGTATTGTCCTTTAGCTGCAGCTGGCTTAGCCTTAACTATAGCATCCATTAATGCAGCAAAGTTTTCAGCTAACTTTTCTCCACCGAAAGATACTTTTCCAACTGGAACGTGTATTATGTTAGTTTTATCTAATCTGTATTCAACCTTACCAGCTTTTATTTCGTCTATAGCTTTAGCTACATCGAAAGTAACTGTTCCTGATTTAGGGTTTGGCATTAATCCTTTAGGTCCTAATACTCTACCTAATCTACCAACTACACCCATCATATCTGGAGTAGCAACTACAACGTCGAATTCAAACCAGTTTTCACCTTGTATTTTTTGAACTAATTCTTCAGCTCCTACAAAGTCAGCTCCAGCTTCTGTAGCTTCTGTAGCTTTTGCACCCTTAGCGAAAACTAAAACTCTCTTAGTTTTACCAGTTCCGTGAGGTAATACAACTGCTCCTCTAACTTGTTGATCAGCATGTCTTGAGTCAACACCTAATTTTATGTGAGCTTCTACTGTTTCATCAAATTTAGCAGTAGCAACTTCTGTTACTAATGATAATGCTTCTGTAGCATCATATAATTTAGTTCTATCAACTTTATTTAAAGCTTCTACGTATTTTTTTCCTTTTTTAGCCATTTTAAATGTCCTCCTTGTGGTATTATTCGGTTTTTTCAACCTCCCACTTCTATACAGAAGTGTCTAATTTAATTTTAAATTAGTCTTCTACAACTATTCCCATACTTCTTGCAGTACCAGCTATCATACTCATTGCAGTTTCAACTGATGCAGCGTTTAAGTCAGGCATTTTTAATTCTGCTATTTCTCTTATCTTAGCTGAAGATAAAGTAGCAACCTTCTTCTTGTTTGGTTCTCCTGATGCAGAATCTAAACCAGCAGCTTTCTTTAATAATACTGCAGCTGGTGGAGTTTTTGTTATGAATGAGAATGATCTATCTTGGTATACAGTTATAACAACTGGTATTATCATTCCAGCTTGATCTGCAGTCTTAGCATTGAATTCTTTTGTGAATCCCATTATGTTAACACCGTGTTGTCCTAATGCTGGTCCAACTGGTGGAGCTGGTGTAGCTTTCCCTGCAGGTATTTGTAATTTTATTTGACCTATAACTTTTTTAGCCATTTGCGGACCTCCTTGTATTCGTTTGTATATTAAATAATATAACGATTATATTTTTTCTATGCCATCTGCCTCTACGACAAATAGAGTTTTCTTACCAAATGCGTCTATGCACACTTTTACTTCTTTAGTTTCCAGGTTTATTTCCTCAACTGTTCCTACTTGTCCACCAAATGGACCATTTGCAACTTCTACTGTATCTCCTATTTCTAGGTCGATATTACCAGCTGCTATTTTCGGTTCAGTTAATTCTATGCCCATAGCTATTACTTCATCTTCGCTTAATGGAACTGGTTTTGACCCAGGACCTACGAATCCAGTAACACCTTTAGTATTTCTTACGACATACCAAGACTCATCAGTAATAACCATTTTAACTAAAACATAACCTGGGAATATCTTACGTTGTCTAGTTTTTTCTTTTCCAGTCTTAGTAGTTTCAACTACATCCTCAGTTGGTACAACCACTTGAGTAATGCAATCTTCCATACTTCTAGTCTTTACAGCTTTTTCTATAGTAGCTTTAACTTTATTTTCATGTCCTGAATAGGTATGAACAACATACCATCTTGCTTGTTGTAATTCTGACATATTATTTTCTCCTTTTTATCTATTTTAGTATCAGTCCTAGTGCACCAGATAATACACTATCTAAAACCCACACTAATATAGTAGATGAAATAACTACAGTTAAAACTACACCTGTGTTTTTCAGTAATTCTTGTCTTGTCGGCCACGAAACTCTTTTTAATTCTTGCTTTGTTTCTTTTACAAAAGAACCTAAACCGAATCTTTTTTTAGTTTTCACGCCTTGATTAACTTGGGCAGACATTCTATATTCACATCCTCTTATAAAAAACTATTTTGTTTCTTTATGAGTAGTATGCTTTTTGCAGAATCTACAATATTTTTGTAATTCTATTCTGTCTGGGTTGTTCTTTTTGTTCTTAGTAGTGTTGTAGTTTCTTTGCTTACACTCTGTACATGCTAAAGTTACTTTAACTCTCATCTGCTACACCTCCAACTTTATTTATACAATAATATATATTGTTAAATAACGCCTCAACTTTCGTTAAAGTGTTATTACCTTCCTGAATCATTACCTTGTATAAGTTATCACAAAATAATAGGCATGTCAATGTTTTTGTAGGTTTCAAGTTAAAAAAAGAGGAGTAAAACCCCTCTTTTTATCTATTGATTAATCGTATATAATTGAAGACTATTCAACTATAGAAGCAACAACTCCTGATGCTACTGTTCTTCCACCTTCTCTTATTGCGAATCTTAATCCTTCTTCTATTGCTATTGAGTTTATTAACTCAACTTGCATAGTTACGTTATCTCCTGGCATTACCATTTCTATTCCGTCTGGTAATTTACAAGCTCCTGTAACGTCAGTTGTTCTGAAGTAGAATTGTGGTCTGTATCCATCGAAGAATGGAGTATGTCTTCCACCTTCTTCTTTTTTAAGAACGTATACTTCTGCCATGAATTTAGTGTGAGGCTTAACTGTTCCTGGCTTAGCCATAACTTGTCCTCTTTCTATTTCATTTCTTTGTAATCCT
>NZ_FNGW01000021.1 GCF_900103615.1 Romboutsia lituseburensis DSM 797
AAAGCGACGAATTAGGGATTTACTACGACGTTTTAGGGACTTAAAAGCGACAATAACTAAACTGTTGACGTAATTTAAATGATTTGTTAATCTATAAATAAAACAAAGGTGTAAAGGGAGATTAAATGTGAATCTTATAGAAGAATTAGAGAGTAATCGAGTATTGATGAAAAATAACATGTTAGTCAAAGCTAGATATAGTCTTAGTTTAGTTGAAAATAGAATATTTTTATCTATGCTATATAAACTTCAAAAAAGGTCAGATGGGATACTAACTTGTTCAATTAGTCATTCAGAGTTTAAAGATATAATTAAGTTTAAACAAAAGAATACTGTTAAGGGAATTTTAGATGTTTTAGAGGACTTAAGAAAAAAACCTATATACTTTAAAGAAGAAAAGAAAAATAAAAAAGGGAATCTATGGGGAGCATATGGATTTATAAATGGATATGAGTACGACGACGAATTAGGGATATTTAATATAGAAGCATCTGAAAAAATATATAAGCTATTAAAAGAATATTTAAAAATGGGATATACTCCAGTTAATGTTCAAATTTGGTTATCATTAAACAATTCATATGCACAACGATTTTATGATCTATTAAGACTTTGGAGTGGAACAAAGGATACTGTAAACTATAAGATAGAAGAAATTAAGGAATTATTAATGTTGGATGATAAGTACAGTAAATATAATGACTTCAAAAGAAGAGTTATACTTCCAGCGATAAAAGAACTTAATGAAACTGGATATTTTGAGATAGATTTTAAGGAGAATAAAGTTGGCAGAAAAGTTGAATCTATCGATTTTATAGTAAAAGATTTAGATAAACGAAAATATTTTGCTAAAGACGATGCAGCCAAGGAAATACCTAATCCTACATTAGAAGATATTAAATTAATTTCTAATGAGGTAGTCAGCGAAAAACAAGAAATTATAAGTTTAGATCAAATTGACATAGTTGAATTAAATAAAACAAAAGATGTTAAACCTGAGAAAACAGATATATTTGTACCTGATGAAATGGTGTTTACCAAAGGAACATTAAGAAGATTTAAAATGAATTTCAAGGACATTGACTTCAAAAATGAGTATATGAATAGAGCTTTTGAAGATGCAGTAATGATAACTCTTGACAGGGATGATGTTGAAACTATAAAGGCTACGTCATATTCATTCTTTAAGGGTACTTTAGATAATAAGATTACTGAATATAAAAAAGAGGAACAAGAAGATATAAAGCATAAAGCAGAGATGGATATGCTTTGGTAATTAAATTTTACAACTTAATTTGAAATTTTTACATATTTATAATATAATAAGTTTGTAAATTAAATCGGCGATGGAGTTCGCCATTAAACGCACAAGATGCTAATGACTCCTACTCTTATAAAAATATAAGGGTAGGAGTCTATTTTTTTGTGAAAAATAGACTGGGAGGAAAACTATGAATGAATTAAAAAAACACATTAAAGAAAGTGAAGTAGTATCGACAATTTTTGTTAGATGGTTTTTATTAGCATCTATATCTGGAGTTGCAGTTGGAGTTGTAATATCATTTTTCTTAAAAAGTTTACAATGGGCTACAACTACTAGAGAATCGAATGAATGGTTATTATACATGCTACCATTAGGAGGAGCTTTTGTGAGTTATCTGTATTCTAAGTATGGGAAAGACTCATCAAAGGGAAATAATTTAATTATCGAGAGAATTAATAATGGAGAAGGTAGGATTCCTTTTAGAATGGCACCTCTAGTGTTTTTAGGTACATTTATAACACACTTATTTGGTGGATCTGCTGGGAGAGAAGGTACTGGTGTACAAATAGGAGCTAGCGTATCATCTAAAATAGGTGAGCTTTTAAAATTAAAAGGAATGGATTATACAATACTTATAATAAGTGGTGTAAGTAGTGGTTTTGGAGTTGTATTTGGTACTCCTATTGCAGGAACTGTATTTGGTCTTGAAGTTAGTACTCTTGGAAAAATGCGATATGAAGCAATAATCCCTTGCCTGATATCAAGTTATATAGGAAACTTTATAGCAGACCTTTTTAAGATTCACCATACTCATTATAATATGGGGATATCTATAAGTGGAGTTGATGTATTTTTTAAAGTTATATTATGTGCTGTTTTATTTGGACTTACGAGCAAACTTTTTGCAGAACTGACTCATACATTAAAGAAATTTTTTGCAAATAAGATACCTAATACATCTTTAAAGAGCTTTATAGGTGGTATCATAATAATTATAATAGTTTTAATTCTTGGCACTAGAATTTATCTTGGTTTAAGTTTAGATCTATTGAGTAATGCATTTAACCAACCTGTTCCTAAAGGCGCATTTATAATAAAATTACTTTTAACATCACTTACTCTTGCTGTAGGGTTTCAAGGTGGAGAAGTTACTCCGCTATTTGTAATTGGAGCAACATTAGGTAATTTATTAGCATCAATAGTAGGACTTCCAATTGAGTTTTTAGCAGGACTGGGAATGATAGGTGTATTTGCTGGAGCAACAAAAACTCCTATAGCATCTTTTATAATGGGAATTGAACTGTTTGGATCAGCTAATATTGGATTTATATTTATTGCTTGTGTAGTAAGCTATGTATTTGCAGGAAAAAGCGGTATATATACATCACAAGATAGCAGTATTTTAAATGGATATTTTAATAAGTTAAAACATGAATAATATTATATATTAAAAAAAATAAGGCACATAATCATTATGTGCCTTAGTCATATATTAATTTTTATAAAATTTAGTTAGTTATTAAACTGCTTTTATTTTTTAACTTAGAGTTCTTTATTAATTTCATAATAAAATAACCTACAAATAATACTGTATATATACTTAACTTCATAATATCTACTTCATCATCATTAAGAAGAGCAAGAACTATATGAACATAAGTTAATAAATAAAATGGATATGCCCATCTTTGTAGCTTTTTCCATTCCTTATTTGTCATTTTAGCCCTAACATTTTTAAATGATGTTATAAATAAAGGTATCATCATTACAAAAGCAACTAGACCAACCATTAAATATACTACATAAAGTACTGTTATAGGCTTATGTACTAATATTTTATTTATAAAACGAACAGCATACATAACTCCATGCGGAATTAAAAGAATACATGCTAATATAGCAGATTCTGCTCTTATACTTAATAACTTTTTAGTTACCTTCCATCTAGGATTTAATGCCCCAGCAAACATTACAAGAATGAAAAATCCAATTGAAACATTTCCCTTCATAAAGGCCTTTTCAAACTCTCCTATAAATCCTTGTAATTTTGTATCTGTTATTAATCTATAAATCTCATAAACTATAGTAGCACTAGCTAGAGCTGTTGCTATAGAGTAATAAATTTTAGAATGCTTTCTGATACTAGATGTAAAAATTAGTGCAAATACAACTACGAATAATAATGAATATACTAGTCTCATTATATGTCTCCTTCCAACTTTAAATTATATTGATAATGAATTTCATTTTTAATTTTAAGTTATCATTTTGATAATGTCAATATGTTTTTGAAAATAATTATCATTTTTAATTTATTTTCTAACTTTTAAATACGACAGGAGGGAACTTTTAAATATCCATATTAAAAAGAAATATAGGTTAATATGAGTCTTTTTTGTATACATAATTGTAATAAAGATAATCTTATCTTTAATGAAAATTTTAGATTAAAAATACGATTAATAACAAATAATATATAAAAAACAAAGAATAATAAACTAGATATTTAAAAATTTTTAATTTAAAAGTTAGCTTTAATGAGTAAAACTAATTAAATAAAGTTAGTAAGTTTAGGAGGATAAAAATGAATATTCAATATGTTCAAGGAAAGCCACTATTTACATATATAAATAAAAACAAGAAACAATATCCATATTTAACCGAAAATATAGAAATAGATATTTGTATAATAGGTGGAGGTGTTACAGGAGCCGTAGCCTCTTATTATTTAAGTAAAAATAATATCAAATCAGTTGTTTTAGAGAAGAAAAGAATAGCTCATTTAAGTACAAGTGTAACTACATCTCTTCTACAATATGAACTAGATGATAACTTATCAGATCTTAAAGAATATACAACATTAGAAAATGCACTGAAGTCATATGACCTAGGCCTTAAAGCACTTGATGAAATAGAAGAGTTTATAAATACATATGGAAATAAATGTGATTATAAAAAGAGAGATACATTATTATATACAGCAAAGAATGATGAGATAAATGGAATAAAAATAGAGTATGATCTTAGAAAAGAAAATGGTCTAGATGTTGAATACATTGATGAGAGTACTAATAAATATAGCTTTGATATAAAGGCTGGGATAATATCAAAAAATGGTGGATCAGAACTAGATCCATACAAATATACTAATCAACTATTAGATGTGTCTTGTGATATGGGAGCAAAAATATATGAAAATACAGAAGTTATAGATTTAGTTCATCATGATAACTATGTAGAAGTTATAACTGAATTTGGATATAAAGTAAAAGCTAAAAAAGTAATAGTTGCAACTGGATATAATACAAACTTGTTTACCAATAGAAACTTTGCAACTAAAACAACTACATTTAACATAGTTACAAAGCCCGTTGCTAATTTTGATGGGTGGGAAGATCAAATACTTATAAGAGATAATAGCGATCCATATAACTACTTAAGAACTACTGTAGATAATAGGCTTATAATCGGTGGAGAAGATGTTGATTTTATACCAGATATATTTAATGAAAATTTAGCAAATGAAAAATATGAGATATTAGAAAATAGATTAAAATCTATGTTTAAAGATATTAAAGGTATAGAAGTAGATTTTAAATATTGTGGAACTTTTGCATCAACTCCTGATAACTTAGGATTTGTAGGACCTGATAAAAAGCATTCTAATCTATGGTATTTGCTAGGGTATGGAGCAAATGGCATTTTATTTGCAGTATTAGGAGCAATAATGTTAACAGATCTTTATAATGGCAAAGAGAATAAAGACATGAAATTATTTAAGGTAGATAGATTTGATAATTAGGTATAAATTAAAAAATTAATTTATAAATATGGTTTTAAATTTAATATATTTTACAAAGGAGATAAATTAAATGAATCAAAATGCAGAACTACTAAACTTTATATATCAAAATTCTCAAATGGGCATAGAAGCCTTACAAAAACTAGTATCTATTACTAAAGACAGTGAATTTAACAAATGCTTACAATCTCAATTAAATGAGTACAAACTAATAAATAGCAATGCTGTAAAGAAATTAAATGAAAATGGATATGATGAAAAAGGAATAGGAACTCTTACAAAAATTCAAAGTTATATAATGCTTAATATTCAAACTATGATGGATAAATCACCATCACATATAGCAGAAATGCTTATTACAGGTTCAACTATGGGGACAATAGATGCAATAAAAAATATTAAAAAATATAAAGATGCTGAACCAAGTATTTTAGAATTAATGAACGACTTAAAAAAATTTGAAGAAAATAATATAGAACAGTTAAAAGCTTTCTTATAAATAAAAAACTAGTCTAACTTTAGGCTAGTTTTTTTATTTGTAATAGATGAGATCAGTACAGAAAAGTCAGTTTTTTGTTTTTTTAAGACTATGTCATTTTATAAAAATGACCTTTACTAGTCTTTACTTAGTATTTAAAAAATATTTATAGTATTTAATAGTATTTAGGCATATATCAACCCCTTGAAATTACTAATAAATTTGAATCTAAATACGACAGGAGGGAACTTTAATACGACACTTGGGAACCTTAAGTGCGACAGGAGGGAACTTTTAATACGACACCTGGGAACCTTAAGT